>NZ_QKZL01000018.1 GCF_003253995.1 Palleronia aestuarii | reverse complement strand
ATCCTCCTGCGGAGTGCCCTCCATCACCTCGTCCGCCGGTCCGCCGAGCCGGGTGACGCCCTGCAGGTATTGCGACCCGGCCTCCGCACCGTCCCACCAGGGCGCGGTCTCGCGGTTGAGCGCCATGAGCCGCTCGGCCCGGGGCGTGGTGCCGTCGAGCGATTCCCAGAGCCCCCAGGTGCCGAACTTGGACGGCTTCGTCATGTCGCCGAACTGCATGAAGGGCCCGTCGCCGATCTCCATCCAGGTCTCCCAGAGCAGGTCGTAGAGATCGCCCATCGCCTCGCTGCGCGCGAAGTCGAGCTCGAAGGCGCGCACCCGGTCGAGCGTCGCCTCATCCTTGCCCTTGGCCGTGCCGGCATGATGCTCGTGCTGGCCGCCCTCGTAGGCGACGAGGCCGAGGCCGTTCTCGTGCGCGATGCGCGCCTGCTCGCGCCAGGTCTCCGCCAGGTCGGGGATCGAGAAGCGGTAGTCCGGATCGGCGAGGCTTTCGGCGAGATAGGCGGTCGCGTCGATGTCGGGATCCTCGACCGCGCGGGCGAGCTCCTTCCAGGCCGCGCCGTCGTCCCTGAGCGCCCAGCCGCCGAAATAATGGGTGATGGCGACCTCGTCGAAGACCTCCGTGGGCGGCACGAAGGCGTCGGGCTCGTTCGCCTGCCATTTCTTCGCGCGCAGGAGCCGCTCCGTCACGCCGGGCTGGGTGGCTTGGGTGCCTATCACGTGGACGATCCGGTCCGGCGCGTCCGCGAAGACCTCGTTCCAGATCAGCGCCGCCTCCACGGCCTTCTTGGCCTGGTAATCGGTATGCGCGTCCTCGCCCCAATGTTCCTGCGATTGCCTGAGCAGCCATTGCGCCTGCTCGAACATCCAGTTCCAGGTCTCGTTGGAATACTCGACCCGCACGGTCAGCGCCGGGTCGAGATGGTCGCGCACATAGGTCGCGAAGCGGCGGATGTAGTCGGCATCGGCCATGTGCGGCATGGTGAACCAGGCATCGGTGCCAAGCTCGTTGGCGAGCTGGACCATGTACTCGAGCGAGACGCCGAAGGGGTTCTCGGGACGGACGCGGTCCTCCCAGCTTCGCAGGCTGGAATTGTTGGTCCCGTTCCAGTCCATGAACCGGATCTGGCGCGCATCCTCGATCAGCCGCAGCCAGTCGGGATTGAACACCGCGCCCACGTCGAGGAGGTCCTGGTATTCGCGCTTGACGATGGTGATGTCGCGGATGTGCTCGCCCGTGCCGAAGGGATCGGTCGACAGGATGTCGAGATACATGTTGTCGCCGGTGTTCTCGAAGGCGATCCGCCCCGGCGCGCGGCCGATGACGCGGACCCCGCGCATCTCGATCTCTCCCTCCCCCTCGTAGCGCAGCAGGTACGTACCCGTCTGACGCGCCTTCTCCATCGGCACGGATTTCCACTGCCACAGCGTGGAGATGCGGCCGTAGCCTTCGGGAAAGCCGGTGGGCCAGCCGTTCTCGTCGAGATGGCCGCCCTTGCGCAGGCCGCCCATGTCCATGTTCTCGCCCTGCCCCGACGGATAGGCCGTCCAGGGACGGGCGAGCCGCATCACGTCGAGGAACTGCAGCCCCGGCCGGTAATCCTTGACCCCCGAGAGGTTGAAGGCGAGCGTCGGGTTGTCGAGTCCGAGGGCGGGCGCGGCCGTGGCGGGGGCGCAGAGGATCGCGGTGGCGGCGAGGGCCGCGAGACCGCAGCGCCATCCCGCTTGCCGCCGGACCGGATGGCGTCGGATCGGCTCTCGGTGCATGGGGGTCTCCTTCTGGGGAAATGAGGAAGCGGAGCGCATCGGCTCCTCCATCCGACAGCCGCGCGCGGCGATCAATCACCTGTCCGCCGGTCGCGCCTCAACCTGTCGTGAGACGGCAGGGGACACCGAGGCGGGACGCGACCCGTGAGAGACCGGTCACGAGCGACCTCCTCTCCCCGGTTTCGCGACAATCGCGTTCGTCGCAACTCTCCGTTCACGAAACGGCGGTCATGATCGGGGCGTCCGACCGGCCCGCCGTCCCGATTCGCCCCTCCCGGCCCCTTGCAAACCGTGCCCGGAGCCGTTCCGCACGGCATCCTGACGGGATGTTGATGGCCGCGCGGGCGGGGACGGGATTGCGGTCTGTCCACAGGGGTGAAACCCCTCTATGATCGCGCCGCGCGATGACTTGACCACGATGGCCGCCCGCCGGGGCGGCAGAATGCAGCGTTCGCTCCGGCCCGGGCCGGAACCGATTTCCGATCCAACAGGCCGCCATGTCCTCCCTCAGCCCTTCCCGTTCCCGTATCCAGGTCTCCGACTTCCTGAGCCCCGGCCTTCTGTGGCTGGCGATCTCCATCGTCGGCGCGCTCCTCTTCTTCCGCGAGGGGTTCGAGGCGCTTCTGGAGGCGTGGCAGCTGCCCGAATACAGCCACGGGCCGCTGATCCCGGTGCTCTCGGCGATCCTGTTCCTGCGCCAGCTGAAGGATTTCCCGGTCCATGACGGACCCGTGCCCGACCGCTGGCCGGGCGTCGCGGTGCTCGTCGTGGCGCTGGTCTTCGGCGCGCTCGGCAAGCTCTCGGGCATCGACGACGTGGTGGCCTACGCGCTCATCCTGTGGTCGGGCGCGATGCTCCTGATCTCGTTCGGGTGGCGGACGGGCAAGTACTTCTGGCCGCCGGTGCTGCATCTCGTCTACATGCTGCCGCTGCCCGCGGTACTCTACTACAAGCTCTCCACGACGCTGCAGATGATCTCCTCGGAATTCGGCGTGTGGCTTCTCCAGCTCCTCGACGTGCCGGTCTATCTCGAGGGCAACATCATCGATCTGGGCGTGCTGAAGCTGCACGTGGCCGAGGCCTGCTCGGGGCTGCGCTATCTCTTCCCGATCCTGTCCTTCTCCTACATCTTCGCGGTGCTCTATCGCGGGCCGATGTGGCACAAGGCGGTGCTGCTCCTGGCCGCGGTGCCGATCACCGTGGTGATGAACTCCGTCCGGATCGCGGTAGCGGGCTGGATCGCCAATGTCTGGGGGATCGGCCATCTCGAGGGGTTCACCCATTTCTTCGAGGGCTGGGTGATCTTCATGATCTGCGTGATCCTGCTCTTCATCCTGGCCTGGCTCCTGCTCTTCACCCGCTCCGACCGGCCGAAACTGTCGGAGGCGCTCGACGTCGACATGTCGGGCCTGCCGGTACAGGCCGCGCGGCTGCGCTTCGTGCGCCCCTCGGTGGCGCTGATCTCCTCGGCGGTGCTGCTCTGGGCCGGCGCCCTGGCCTGGGAGGCGCGTCCCGAGGTCGCCGCGCAGAACGTCGATCGCGATCCCTTCGTGCTCTTCCCGCGGCAGATGGGCGACTGGACCTCCTCGGGACAGCTGCCGCTCACTGCCGATGTCGAGGCCGCGCTCGGCGCCGACGATTACGTCTCGATCGAGCTCATGTCCGGGACCGGGGCACCCTCCGTCGGCCTCTTCATGGCCTGGTACGAGGACCAGACCCAGGGCGGGACGCACTCGCCGGAGGTCTGCCTGCCCGGATCGGGATGGGAGATCGCCTGGCTCGAGCGAGTCGACATCGCCCCCGAGATCGGCCTCGACGAGCCCTACAACATCAACCGTGCAGTCATCCAGAAGGGCGAAGCGCGGATGCTCGCCTATTACTGGTTCGAGCAGCACGGACGCCATGTCGCCTGGGATTTTGCTGCAAAACTCTGGCTCTTATGGGATGGAATCACGATCGGGCGGACCGATGGCGCGCTCGTACGCCTCATCACGCCGATCGGACGTGGCGAAAGTCAGGTTGACGCGGAAGCACGGCTGCAGGATGTGTTCCTCGAAACCCATGCGGTCCTGCCGCGTTTTGTGCCGGGGTTGTAACGCTCCGGCATAGCCCGGAGAGATGATGACGACATTGCCCTCGGACGACCTGATCATTGTCTACGGTGCCCTGCGCTCCGGTACGACGGTGTTCCGGCTCATGCTCGACGCGCATCCGCGCATCGCCAATCCCGGAGAGGTGGATTTCCTCTTCGACCATCTCCATCCGGCGCCGGACCATCCGACCGGATGGCGCTACGACCTGAAGGCGCTGCGGCTGAACCGGATCTTCCTTTCGAAGAACCTGACCATCCCCGAGGGCCGAGACGGGCTCGATCTGCTCGTTCATTTCCTCGACCAGTTCCGGCTGCGCCATCCGGGCGCGATCCTGTCGCTGAACCTGCATCGCGGGGTGGAGCGGCTCGTCGAGATCATGCCCGACATCCGCATCATCCATATGCTGCGCGATCCCCGCGACGTGGCACGCTCCTGCATCGGCATGGGCTGGGCCGGATCGCTCTATTACGGCATCGGCCACTGGATCGGAACCGAGACCGCCTGGGAGGCGGTGGCCAGCCGACTCGCGCCCGACCAGGTCCTGACGCTGCGTTACGAGGATCTCTTCACCGACACGGAAGGCTCGCTCGGCGCGGTCTGCGCGTTCTTCGGCGTCGAATGGAACCCGTGGATGCTCGAATATTCGGAAACCTCCACCTACGCGCCGCCCGACCGCTCGCTGATCGCGCAATGGCGGCGGAAATGCACGCCCCGGGAAGTCGCCCTGGCCGAGGGCAAGGCCGCCAATCTGATGCGGGCGCGGGGCTATCCGCCCACCGATCTCGCCCGCGCCCCGAGCCGGGCGGAAGCACTCTGGCTCGCCTTCCACCACCGGGCGTCGGTCTGGCGGTTCAACGGTCGCCGCTACGGCTACGCGCTCTATTTCGGCGAGAAGGTCGCCCGCCGGGCCGGCGCGGCGCGGGTACATGCCGGTCTGCGGCAGCGTCTGAACGTCATTCAGGCACAGCACCTGAAGTAACCATGTCGAATCGTCGCTGCGGCGCGGCGATCCCGAGCAGCCCCCCGTTCCCCTCCCGATCCCGGGGTACTTTTGCCAATCTGCCCAAGAAACGGAAATTGTTGCTTGGAAATCACCGAATATCGCCCTATGATTGAAATTAAATCGATGTAAATTTTTCCCTACCCTGTCCAGAACCTTGCGCGCGGTCTGTCAGATGGGGCATATTTAACCAAAGACAGCCGCAATGTCTGTGGATGTGTTTGTCAGGAGTACGCAATGAAGCATTTTACTAAGATCGCAGCCACGGCGGTCGCCCTCTCGCTCAGCGCGGGCATGGCCTCCGCGGTGACGACGGTGAACGCGAACGACGAAGTCCTCAGTGTCGGCGGTGTCGTCACGGCCGGAAGCGGTACGTCGTTCCAGTACGACTACCAGGTTTCCGAAGATCTGTTCGTCCGTGAATTCGCCCTGTCGGCCGTTGGCTTCAACAACGGCACCGACATCGAGAAGATCATGGCGAGCCTGATCCCCGGCGATGGCGACAGCGTGATGCTCGACGCAGCCGAGAACACCGACACCGATGCCGGCGCGGGCCGCGTCACCTTCGGTGGCGCCTTCCTTTCCGGCATGTCGTTCCAGTCGGGCGACACGTTCTCGATCCTCTTCCGGGTCGAAGACGGCTCGACCACGTCGAGCAATGTCGGCGTTCAGGCGAGCTTCACCCCCGTTGCCGCGCCCACGCCGGTTCCGGTTCCCGCCGCTGGCGGCCTGCTGCTGACGGCTCTTCTGGCCGGTGGCTTCGCTGCCCGCCGCAAGAAGGCCGACTGATCGAGAACTCTCGATCACGACCGATCGTCTAACGGAGAAGGGCAGCCCGAGGGCTGCCCTTCTTCTTTTGCGTCATCGCACTTCCCTGCGATCGGCGTATCGCACGCCGCCCCGATGGCACGTGGCCGCGATGCGCCTCTCAGGCGTGATAATCGTAGGATTGGTCCGCGCCCACGTAGCGGCACTTGTTCAGCACCACCCCGAGGACGTTCGTCCGCCCGGCGAATTCCCGTTCGCAAAGATCGATCTGCGCCACGCTCGTCGTCTCGGCGGCGGCCACGATGAGAACGCAATCGACCTTGTCGGCAAAGGCGATGGCGTCGTCGCTGACCTCGAAGGGCGGCATGTCGAAGAGCAGCACGCTCGGGTCGTATTCCTGCTGGATCTGATCGAGCGCCTGGCCGATCGCCGGCCCCTGCAGAAGCTCGGCCGATTGCTGGACGAACCCGTTGGCGATGCCCACGGCGAGGTTCGGACGAAGCCGCACCGCGTGATCGGCGAAGGGCGCGCTCCCCTCCAGCACCTTCGAGAAGTCCTTCTTCTCGGGCAGGCCGAGGATCCGCCCAAGCGCGGGGCGCCGCAGGTCGATCTCGCAGATGATGGTCCGGAGCGAGGCCTGGCGCGACAGCGAATAGCCCAGGTTCAGAGAAATCGTCGACTTGCCGCTCGACGGGCCCGGCGAGGTGATCGCCACCCGCCGCCAGCCGTTCGCCTGCATCTGCTGCAGCATCCGGGTCCTGAGCTTGTCGAACTCGGTGCCCGCCGGGCCGCGCAGCGCCGTGACGATGCGGTTGTCGCGGAGTCGGGACGGATCTGCCTCGAAATCCGGGAGCGCGTCCCAGGCCGCCGCGACGCGCGAGGGCGCCGGGGCCTCGGTGCGGGCGGTACGACCTGTCCCGCCCGCCATCCGGCCGGGTGTTTCCCCGGGATCGCGGTTCGCCCGGGAGGCGCGCGCCTTGGCGATGGCCGATTGTATCTTTTCCATGGGGCGGACGTGTCCTCTTCGGCTCAGGCCGTAATCGGCAGCACCGACCGGCGGATGGCGATCGGCAATCTCTGCATTACCTCGTCCATCAGCAGGTCGAGCGGCATCACGTAGGCATTGACGGCCCACAAGCCGATCGGCAATCCCGCGAGGACGAGCGCGAAGGCGGCGGTGATAAGCGCCCGGCGCCGCCGGATCTCGCGCTCGGTCCGGATGAAGGACAGGGTCGCGAAAGGCATCAGGTCGAGCTTCTTGACGATGTCGACCGGCCGGCGGATCGAGGTGTTGAGGAATTCCAAGAGCAGGATCAGCCCGAGCCCGGCCGCGATCCCGCCGCCGACACCGGCCGCGGCGATCTTCGGACGATTGGGGGAGTTCGGCTCGCGGGGGGCCACGGCCTGTTCGATCACCGAGATCCGCTGGCCCTTCGACATCGCCTCGATCATGTCGCCAGTCTCGGCCCGGGCGCGGTTGGCGATCGCCTGATCGTATTGCAGGCGGAGATTGTCGTAGTCGCGCTGGAGCGTCTGCAGGGTCACGGAGTTCGACGGCGTCTGGTCGATCGAGGTCGACAAGGCTTCCATCTCCGCGTCGATCTCCTCCCGACGGTCGGAGAGGAACTCGAGCTGGTTGTCGAGATCGGCGAGCTGCATCTCGTAGGTGGTGAGCGGCGAGCCGTCCGCGTTGCGCTGGCCCGCGGTACCGCCGGCCTCGGCGGCCTGCTCGGCCACGGTCCGCTCGAGCGCGTCGATCTGCGCGCGCATCACCCGGATGCGCGGGTTCTCGGGCGACATGACCGCAAGCGACGTGGTGTATTGCTCGCGCAGCCGGTTCAGCTGCGCCTGCTCGGAGCTCTGCGTGCCCCCCTGCATCCCGACCTGGCCGGTCCGCTCGTAGAGATCGACGAGGCTCGCACGGCGATCGTTCAGGGCGGCCTCGTCGCGCTGCAGCTGCAAGAGGCGCTCCTGCGCCGCGGCGAGCCGGCTGCGGCGGAAATCAAGGCTGTCGGGCAGGGCGCCGCGGTTCTCCTCCTGGAAGGCGATGATCCGCGCGCCGCGATCGGAGAGTTCCTGGTCGAGCCGTGCGACCTCCTGCTGGAAGAATTCGAGGGTCTGGCCGGACGTGCCGGTCCGCACCCGGACGTTTTCCTCGAGGATCAGCGACACGACCCGGTTCGTCACCTGCGCGGCGAGGTCTGCACGGTCGGCGGAGAAGCTCACGGTGACGAGCGTGGCCTCGGGCGCGTCCCGCCGCGATCCGCCCCCGGTGGTGCGGATGTTGATCCGGTTACGCATGTCGGAGACGATCTCGTCGGGCTGCAACTGCTCGCCGGGCTGCTGGGCGGCATCGCGGTAGACGCCGAGCGAGTTGGCCATGTCGAGCAGGATGTCGCGGGTCAGGATCCGCTGCTGGATGATCTGCAGCTGCTCGGTCGCCGCGGTCCGCACGGTCGAGGCCGCGAGCTCATCGGGGATTTGCTCGGATTCGACCACGAGACGCGCCTGCGCCACGTATTGCGGCGGCAGGATGACGGCGAGGGTGATCCCCGCCGACGCACCGAGCGCGACGAGAATCAGGAAATAATGCAGCCGCCGGAAGAACAGGGAAAGATAGAAGCGGATATCGGGCATCACTGGGCCTTCGAGGCGACGGAATTGACGAGGCGGACGGGATCGTTGCGCATCCCCCCGGCGAAGAACACGCCGTCGGCAATAATTTGCCGGACGGTCTTGGACGACACATGATATTCGTTGTTGGTAAACGCATAAACCATGGCCAGATCACAAATCTGATTGACCAGCCGCGGCACGCCGCCGGTCTGGGCGTGGATTTCCTGGCAGGCCTCGTCGCTGAAGACGTCCGCCGGCCCGCCCGCGACGGCCAGGCGATGGGCGATATAGTCGCGGATCGTGTCGACGCTCATGGCCGAGAGGTGGAAGCTCGCGGAGACACGCTGCGCGAACTGCTTCAGGTCGGGTTGCAGGATCGTGTCGCGCAGTTCCGGCTGGCCCACGAGGACGAGCTGCAGGAGCTCGTCCTTGCCGGAATTGATGTTGGTGAGCATGCGCAGCTCCTCGAGCGTCGAGCGCACGAGATTCTGCGCCTCGTCGAAGATCAGGATCACTCGCCGCCCGTTCGCGTATTCGTCGATTAGATAGGCCTGGAACCGGTCGAAGAGATCGACATAGGCGTCCGACGCGGAGACCGGCTGGTCGAGCGCGCGCAACACCCAGCGCAGCAGCGAGCCGCGATCGGACGCGTCGGCATGCGAGCCGTGGGCGTTGGCGATCAGGCCGATCGTGACGTCGTCCTCGATCTGGCGCAGGAGGTGATGCAGGAGCGTGGTCTTGCCCGCCCCCACCTCGCCAGTGATGAGCGTGATCGGCGCCCGGGTGACGATGCCGTATTCGAGGATCGCGTAGGCGCGCGTATGGACCGGCCCCCAGAACAGGAAATCGGGATCGGGCACCAGCGAGAACGGCCGTTCCGTCAGCTGGAAATGGTCCGTATAGATGTCGATCGTGCTGTTCATGGTCTCCGTTCCGTTCCGTGACGGGAGGATGTCCCGAGGCCTGTGGGGGTATCCTCGAGGCGGCGGCGGAACCACACCATTTAACGGGACTTTGTTAACCGGAAGGTACCAAGACGACAAGTTACGGAGAATCGTGAACGTGAGTAGAATGAAGGCAGGCATTTTTGCGTTGGAAATCAGGCCGCTTTTTCCGCAATCGCAACCCACCCGCCTCGATATCGCGCAAATGCGAAACAATCCCAATCGCGTTATCGGCCTGCACCCGAGATGGTGAACCGATAAATTCTCCGCTTTTCAATGCCTTACATGGATCTACCTCAGGTTGATCAGACTATGTCACGAAAGTGACGCTGGACTGGCGAACGATACAATTTTATTCCAATACCCAGATAGAGATAGCCGGACGCCGAAGCGTTCGACGCCGTAACCTGGAGGTGCTGCTTGTGCTCGCAGTGCGTCCTCCACGCCATGCCGGATGCCTGTCCGAGTGGCGACTTACTGATTGGATAGCCGAATGACCGCTCAGGACACTCATCTTGCTGCCTTCTACGGGCCGGTCGAGCCTAGCTCCCCCCAGAAGGTCGACGATGCCCAACCCCGCTCCCGATCCGGGGGCGGCGCCTACCGCGCAGGGCTCAAGCGGATCTTCGATTCCGCCTTGGTCCTGCTCGCCGCGCCCATCGTACTGCCGATTCTGGGCGTGCTCATCCTGCTCGTCGCCCGCGACGGCGGCAATCCCTTCTACTTCCAGGACCGGATCGGCCGCGCCGGCCGCGTCTACCGGATGTGGAAGCTGCGCACGATGGTGACCGATGCCGATGCCTGCCTCGAGACGCATCTGAGCGAGGATCCCACCCTGCGCGAGGAATGGAACACCAAGCAGAAGCTTCTCGACGATCCGCGCATCACGCCGCTCGGCCGCGTCCTGCGCAAGTGCTCGCTCGACGAGCTGCCGCAGCTCTGGAACGTCCTGACCGGCGACATGAGCCTCGTCGGACCGCGCCCGATGATGGTCTGCCAGAAGGACCTCTATCCCGGAGAGGATTATTACGACCTGCGCCCCGGCATCACCGGCCCGTGGCAGATCTCCGATCGCAACCACACCGATTTCGTCGATCGCGCCGGCTACGACGCAGGATACAATGCCAGCCTGTCCTTCTCGAAGGATCTGCAGATCCTGACCTCGACCGTCCGCGTGGTACTGCGCGGCACCGGATACTGAACCGAGAAGGTCCGTTTCGCCTCTGGGCGACCGCTCGACGACCGACTTCAGCCGATCCTCTCGATGACAATTTCGAGAGGATCATGCTTTTTCCACGTCGGCTTCGTAACTCGTGCAGACCTTTTCCTGTAGTGAGCAAGCCATGATCCTTCGCCCCCTTACCGCCGCACTTCTCGGCGCGACCCTGCTTCTGTCGGCTTGCCAGAATTCCGAGGAACGCGCCGACGAGTTCTATCGCTCCGGCCTGGCCCTCCTCGAGGCCGGCGACGCCGACCGGGCCGCCGTCGAATTCCGCAACGTCTTCCGCTACGACGGCGCGCATCGCGACGCCCGGCTGCGCCTGGCCGAGATCCTGATGGAGGATGGCGATACCCGCGGCGGCTATGGACAATACCTGCGTCTGGCCGAGCAATATCCCGAGGATGCGGAGGTCCGCCGCCGTCTCGCCACGATCGCGATCGCCGAACAGAACTGGGAAGAGGCCGAGCGCCACGGTCGCGCCGCAATCGAGCTCGATTCCGAACCGCTCGAGGCCCGCGCGATCCGCACCGCGCTCGATTACCGCCAGGCCGCGATCGACGAGGACCAGGCGGCCCGCACCGAGGGCGAGACGGCGGCCCGCGCGATCCTGGAGGAGGACCCGGACAACCTGATCGCGCGCCGCGTGGTGATCAGCGAGGAGCTGGCCACGGAGCGCTTCACCGACGCGCTCGCCGACATCGACCGCGCGATCGCCACGGCACCGGACAATATCGAATACAGCACGCTGAAGCTGCGCGTACTGGGCACGCTTGGAGAGACCGATGCGATCGGCGCGCATCTGCGGGAGATGTACGAACGCTTCCCCGAGGACGAGACTGTCCAACGGTCGCTGATCTCGTGGTACATCCAGCAGGACGATTACGACGCGGCCGAGGATTTCCTGCGCGGCCTCGCGGGCGCCGATACCGGCCCGGTCGAGGGTCATGTCACGGTCATCCGCTTCCTCGAGGAGGCGCGCGACCGCGACGCGGCCCGGGCCGAGATCGACCGTCTGGTCGAAGCCAATGCCGACAATCCCGAGAACGCGGCGCTCTATCGCTCGATGCAGGCGAGCTACGATTTCCAGGACGGCGAACGGGACGCGGCGATCGCGCAGATGCAGCGCATCATCGCCGACGCCCCGGCCGACACCGCCCAGACGCAGCGCCTGAAGGGCGCGCTGGCGCAGATGCTCGTGGCGACCGGCAACCGGACCGGCGCGCGCGCCCTCGTCGAGGAGATCCTCGAGACCGACACGTCGAACGTGACGGCGCTGAAGCTGCGCGGCCAGATGCTGATCGACAGCGACGAGCCGGGCCAGGCGATCATCGACCTGCGCCGCGCGCTCGACCAAAGCCCGCGCGACACCGAGACGATCCTGCTGCTCGCCGATGCGCATGAGCGCGACGGCAGCCCCGAGCTGCAGGGCGAACGGCTGGCGCTGGCCGTCGACATCTCCAACGCGGCCCCCGCGGAATCGCTGCGCTACGCCGCCTATCTCCTGGGCGAGGGACGCGCCGCGTCCGCCCGCTCGGTCCTGGCCGAGGCCCGTGCGGCCAATCCCGGCAATATCGACATCCTCCTGCAATCCGCCCGCCTCGCGCTCGAGGACGACTCGCTCGGCCTCGTGCGCGGCATCATCCGCGATCTGGAACTGATCGAGGACGATCCGCGGGCCGCGGACGCGGCGCAATCGCTCCAGACGGGCATCCTGCTGCGTCAGGGCCGGTTCGACGACGGTCTCGCCCTTCTCGAGGATCGCGCGGCCCAGCAGGACGATGCCGCCGCGGCGGTGCTCGCGGTCGTCCGCACCCAGTTGATGGCGGGGCGTATCGGCGATGCCCGGGCCTATCTCGACACGGCCCTCGAGCAATCCCCCGACGATCCGGCGCTGCGCCAGATCGATGCCGGCCTCGCCACCATGGAAGGTGATCCGGAGCGGACCGAACGCATCCTGCGCGACCTGATCGCCGACGAGCCGCAGGCCCTGGCGCCGGTGCGCCAGCTCTACACCCTGCTGTCCTCGGGCGACCGCCGGGACGAGGCCACGCGGGTGCTCGACGCCGCGATGGAGGCGATGCCCGACTCCCGCGACCTGAAGATCCTGAAGGCCGGAGAACTGGAGCGGGAGGGCAATATCGACGGCGCCATCGCGCTCTACGAGGCGCTCTATGCCGAGAACACGTCGAACGTGGTGATCGCCAACAACCTCGCGAGCCTCCTGTCGAGCCATTCCGAGGACGAAGCGACGCTCGATCGGGCGGCGGCCGTCGCCCGCCGGCTCCGCGGCACGGAGATCCCCGCCTTCCAGGACACCTATGGCTGGATCGCCTACCGGCAGGGCAATACCGAGGAGGCGCTCGGCTATCTGGAGGCCGCGGCGAACGGACTGCCCGAGGATGCGCTGGTGCAGTACCATCTCGGCATGACCTACGCCGAGCTCGACCGTCCGGCGGAGGCGCGAGAGCGGCTGACCGAGGCGCTCGATCTCGCCGGCGACCGGCCGCTGCCGCAGATGGAAACCGCGCGCGACACGCTGGACGGGCTCGCGCCTGCCGCTCCGGATCAGGAGGCGGCGCCGGACCCCGCCGCCGCACCGGCCTCCGAATAGGCGCGCGCCCCGCCCGTGGCGGGGCGGGGCACGCATTCCGCCCGTCGCGGGCCCCATGCGGGCCGCCCGTTCCGGGCGCCGCCGGTACCGCCCGTCCCGAACGAGGCTTCCACGCCACACAAGCGGTCCCCCGCCCGCCGCGGGAGGGGGGGCCGTGCAGGGGATGTTGCGCCGCGCCGGGCCGGGTGGCATCAACGGGACCACGATCCCGTGCCCGCCGCCGGCACGACCTGATCTTGATGAGAGGACCGGATGTTGCGTTGCATATCATTTACCCGGTGGCTTCTGGCCGTCTTTGCCGTCATCTGCGCTGCTGCTGCCGGACTGCCGGGCGGTGCCGCTGCACAAAACAGCTACGCGCTCGGCCCCGGCGACGTGCTCTCCGTCGAGGTCCTCGAGGATCCCTCGCTCAACCGCAACATCCTGGTCCGGCCCGACGGGCTGGTCTCTTTCCCGCTCGCCGGCACGATCCGGGCGGCGGGACGGTCGGTGGAATCGGTGCAATCTGACCTGATCTCCCAGCTCTCGCCCAATTTCAGCAACCCGCCCACGGTGTTCGTCTCGCTCGAACAGCTGGCCGCAGAGGACGAGCCACAGGAGGTCGTGCCGCCGACGATCGCCGTCTACGTGATGGGCGAGGTGGCCACCCCCGGCCGGCTGGAGCTCGAACCCGGCACGACGCTCCTGCAGGCCTTCGCGCAGATGGGCGGCTTCTCGAACTTCGCCGCCACGAAGCGGGTGCAGTTGCGCCGCCGCGATCCCGCCACCGGGCGCGAGACGGTCTATCCGCTGAACTACGAGGCGATTTCCCAGGGGCGCAGCGGCAACGGATCGATCGCGATGCAGGATGGCGACGTGATCCTGGTGCCGACGCGCCGCCTCTTCGAGTGATCCGCGCGAGATCGAGGACCGGCATTCCGGCGCGAGGAGACGAATCGTGACGCGACTTCCCCGCCTTCGGGCCGGCCGCCGGCCCCCCGGCCTCGCCGCGCTGGCGCTGAGCGGGGTCTGCGCGGGCCTCCTCGTGCATGGCGCGCAAGCCCAGGAGGCCGGCCGGGAACTGAACATCGGCACGTCCCTGGGGGTCCAGGCGAACGACAACCTCAATCTCGACTCCGACAGCGAGGGCTCCACGACAAGCGCGACGGCGGGTTTCGATTTCGCGCTCCTGCTTGCCAATATCGGGCAATCCTTCGCGCTCTCGGGCGATTTCCAGCTGCGGTCCTCGAACGGACCCGACGAGGACGCGGTCTCCGACGGGCTCAGTTCCGCCGATCTGAGGCTCCGCTACAACCGGGAATCGCGCGACGCGCGGTTCGGCGTCAACGGCTTCCTGTCCCGCCGGGAGGTGGCCCTCATCGAGCCGCTCGACATCGTGGACCTGCTCGATCCCGACGGGGACGGGGTGCCCAATCTCGACGATCCGCTCGTGCTCGACGATCTCGACGTGGCGACGCAGCGCGGCACGCGGCTGAGCTTCGGCCTCGACACCACGCTCGAACTGCGCCGCACCGCGCCCTTCGGCATTATCCTGTCGGCCGGGCTGAGCGGGCTGCGCTACGACGATTCGTCGACGGGCGGGCTCGAGGACGAGAACCGTCACCGGGCCGGGATCGGCCTGCGCTTCGATCTCAATCCGGTCACGCAGGCCCGACTGGATCTCGACTACAGCAGCTACGAACAGGACAACGACGACGAGGGTCGGCGCGACACGTTCGTCCTGTCGCTCGACCTGAACCGGGCCACGCAGGCGGGCTCGATCGGCCTCGTGACGGAGGCCGTCTCCACCGAGGATGGCGAGAGGTTCACGCTGGGACTCGAGCGCAGCCTCGACCTGCCGCTCTGGACCCTCACGGGGCAGATCGGCGCGACCCGGACCGAGGGCGGCGACGTACTGCCGACCGGCCGCCTCTCGGCCTCCCGCGACCTGAGGCAGGGCGCGCTCTCGCTCGACCTCACCCGCGAAGTGCGCTCGGGCAGCGACGACGAGGAGCGGCGGGTCACGGGCCTCTCGCTCGATTATTCCCGGCCGCTGACCCCGCTCACCTCCATGGGGCTCGACCTCTCCTATCTGCGCAGCGACGCGACGGGCGATAACGACGAGACCGAGAGCTTCGGCCGCGCCGCGATCGAACTGAACCGGACCCTGTCGGAGGATTGGAGCCTTTCCGTGAGCCTCGCGCACCGGATCGAGGATAACGGCTTCGCGGACCGCGCCCACGACAACAGGATCTCGTTCGACCTGCGCCGGCAGGTGACGTTCCGGCCCTGACCGGTCCCTATCCCGGGCAACGGATCGCGGACGGGCGGACGGCACGTGCCCCGTTCATCGGTGAGAAAGAGAATGTCTGAGCCTCTCCGCGGCGGCGCATCGCGATCGCGCCCTGATCCAGACGGCCCCACCGTCGCGGACCCCGCGCGCGCCACGGGGCCCGTCCCGGTCGGCGGCACGGGGCTCGGCGTGCTGCTCCTGATCCTGATCGGGGTCAGCAGCGCAATCGAACTCGTCTTGTGGTTGTCGGATCAGGGCTGGATCGGGTCGCCGCGCTGGCGGCTCACCGCGCTCGGCTATGGTGCCTTCTGGGCGGGTATCCTCGGCGATTGGCAGCCGAACTATCCCGGCCAGCGGGTGCTGATGTTCTTCACCTACTCGCTGCTCCATGCGGGGCCGTCGCATCTCCTGGGCAACATGGTGGTGCTCGTCTGGCTCGCCCCGCAAGTGACTGCCCGCATGGGCCAAAGGGGCTTCGCCTTCGTCTGGACGATCTCGGTGCTGGGCGGGGCTGCGGCCTTCGGCCTTCTCTCGACCTCCCACGATCCGATGGTAGGCGCCTCGGGCGGGCTCTTCGGCCTCGTGGGCGCGCTGGTCGTGCTGCGCCATTTCGAGGACCGGCAGTGGATCCGAATCCTTCTCGTGAGCGCTATCCTCATGTTGCTCAACTTTGGGATGTATGTCATACAGGACGGCATCCTGGCATGGCAAACCCATGCAGGCGGGTATCTGGTAGGGATGACAGGGACCGCCGTCTGGATGTGGAAATACGGGAGGAATGACCGGGAGACCGCTGCCACGGGACCGGGTTAAGTCCTCGTTCATGTTCCATCCCTATGGTCGATCACGGTGGCGCAAGCCCCTTGTGGAAGCGGAGGTGGATCATGGCTCTCGTACTCGTCCTCGTTGGAATCCTGACCGGTCTGGCCAGCATGATCACCGCTTTCCTCGCCGATATGGGGATCCTCGCCTCCCTTCTGGCCTATCCGGTCGGCGGCATGGCGGGCCTGCTCTGCACGGCCGGCATCCTCATGCTCTGCCCCGCCGTGCCGGTCCGTCCCGCCTTCGTGGCCGCCGAAGGGCGCGACTGACGGCGACAGGCCGTCCCGCCACGGCTTTTTGCGTTTCCACTCCCGACAAACCTCTCTAGATCCAGGTCCGTCCCTCAAAGGATGCGAGGCCCGGACCGCATGATCCTGAGACATCTCCGCCGCCTCGCCCGCGGCCGGCGCGCCGCGGCGCGGGCGCCGCGGCCGGAGCGGCCGGTCTGTCTCGTGGGCGACATCCACGGACGCCACGACCTTCTGAGGGCCATGCTCGTGCGCATCGCGGCCGAGCCCGCGGCGGGACGTGCCCGATTGGTGATTCTCGGTGACATGATCGACCGCGGACCGGCCTCCGCGGGGGTGCTGCGCGAGCTGCGCGCCCTGCACGCCGCCGATCCCGAGCGGGTGATCTGCCTCATGGGCAACCACGAGCGAATGCTGCTCGACTTCCTGACCGCTCCCGACGCCCATGCCGCCTGGCTCGAGCGGGGCGGGCGGGCGACACTCGCCTCCTTCGGCGTGGAGGGCGGAATCGAGGATCCGGTCCTGGCCGCCGATGCGTTGCGCCGCGCCCTGCCCGAGGGGCTGCAGCCCTGGCTCGCGCGGCTGCCGCAATTCTGGATCGGCGAGGGGATCGCGGCCGTCCATGCCGCCGCCGATCCACGCCTGCCGATGTCGAGCCAGTCCGAGGACGCGCTCCTCTGGGGGCATCCGGATTTCGGACGGCGGCGGCGCGACGGGCTCTGGGTGGTCCACGGCCATGTGGCGCATGACGCGCCGCAGGTCGCTCCCGGCCGGATCGGCGTCGATACCGGCGCCTGGGAGACCGGTGTGCTGAGCGCGGCCTGGCTCGATGCCGACGGGCTCAAGTTCCTCGAGGCGCGGATATGAGGGCCGCGCCGGGAGGGGACCGTTGCGGACGGCACGGAATTCACCTGATCCCGCGCCTTCCCGGCCGGACGAAAAAGGAGCGCGGGCAATGATGACGGAAGATCCCGGAACGGACGATACGGGCAGGACCGACACCCCGCCTGCGGGCGCGCCCGCGATCCGCACCATCGCCATGCCCGCCGATACCAACCCTGCGGGCGACATCTTCGGCGGCTGGCTGATGAGCCAGATGGATCTCGCCGCGGGCAACCTCGCCGCGCTCACCGCCCGTGGCCGCGCGGCCACGATCGCGGTCGAGGGGATGAAGTTCCTGCGCCCCGTGAAGGTGGGCGACGAGGTCTCGCTCCACGCCACGCTCCTGGGCACGGGGCGCAGTTCCATGCAGATCCGCGTGGGCGCCTGGCGGCGGTCGCGCGACAGCCACGAGACGGAGAAGGTGACGGAGGCGACCTTTACCTTCGTGGCGCTCGACGAAGACGGGCGCGCGCGGCCGATCGCGCCCTGAGCCTTCAAGATCTCCGCGAAACCTTCTAGACGGCCCCGGATGCAAGCGACGGGAGACGGGCGGATGGACATCCTTTGCGTAGGCGCGGGGCTCTCGGGCGCGGTGACGGGCCGCGCGCTCGCGGAGGCCGGCCACCGGGTCACGGTGATCGAGGCGAGAGACCACGTCGCGGGCAATTGCCATACCGAACGCGATCCCGAGACCGGCGTGATGGTCCATGTCTACGGGCCGCACATCTTCCATACCGACGATCCGGGCGTCTGGGACTACGTCACCCGTTTCGCGGCCTTCCGCCCCTACAAGAACCGGGTGAAGACGACTGTCGGCGGCGCCGTCTATTCGCTGCCCGTGAACCTGCACACGATCAACCAGTTCTTCGGCCGCACCATGCGCCCCGACGAGGCCCGCGCCTTCATCGAGGAGAAGGCCGACACCACGATCGCCGATCCGCAGAGCTTCGAGGAGCAGGCGCTGCGCTTCGTCGGGCCCGAGCTCTACGAGGCCTTCTTCAAGGGCTATACCGAGAAGCAATGGGGCTGCTCGCCGCGCGACCTGCCGGCCGCGATCCTGAAACGGCTGCCCCTGCGGTTCAACTACGACGACGATTACTTCGCCCACCGGTTCCAAGCGATGCCGGAAGCGGGCTACACCGCGATGGTCGCGGCGATCCTCGACCATCCGGGCATCGACGTGCATCTCGCGACGCCCTTCACCGAAGATCACGCGGCCCGCGCCGACCACGTGATCTGGACCGGGCCGCTCGACGCCTATTTCGACCATCGCCTCGGACGGCTCGGCTACCGCACGCTCGATTTCGAGCGGTTCACCGCGCGCGGAGACTGGCAGGGCTGCGCGGTGATGAATTACGGCGACCGGGAGGTGCCCCAGACCCGGATCACCGAGCACAAGCATTTCGCGCCGTGGGAGGTGCATGCGGGCACGGTCTGCTACCGCGAGACCTCGCGCGCCTGCGAACCCGGCGACACGCCCTATTACCCGATCCGCCTTGTCGAGGAGAAGTCGATGCTGTCGGATTACGTGGCGCTCGCCGAAGGGACGCGCGGCGTGACCTTCCTCGGCCGGCTCGGCACCTACCGCTATCTCGACATGGACGTGACGATCCGCGAGGCGCTGGATGCGTCCGAAACGCTCGTCTCCGCCTTCGAAGCGGGCGCGCCCGCCCCGGTCTTCCCGCACCCTCCGCTCTGAGGCGCACCGCGCCGGGCGTACGGGCGGTCTAGGGGCGGCGCGCCGGGCGGCCCCTGCTCCAGGCCCGCTTCGCCCCCTCCAGGAAAGGCGACAGGGCGCGGCGGAGGCCGGAGGGCCGCCACGCGCCCGCCTCGAGCCGCGCAAGGGCGGGTGCATTGATCTCCCCGAGCCGGTCCCAGAGCGCGTAATCCTCGGCATAGAAGGCGCGCATCTCCTCCAGAAGCGCGGGCGGCAGCGGATCGGTCGCCCCGAGCCTAGAGCGGTTCTCCCGCGGCAGCGCCTCAGCCGGGGGCAGGCCGAGGCCCGCGCGGACCGCCCCGAAGACGGGCTCGATCCGGTCGAAGGGGATAACCAGATCGGCGAGGAGCCGGCCGTCGGGCGCGCAGAAGAGGTCGCGCTGCAGGTAGCGCGATCCATCGGCCCGGCGGATATTCCAGTCGGCCCGTGCCCAGAAGGCGGGAAAATCCATGTCGGCCGGCAGCGGGCTTTCCACGTCGTTGCCGCGGCGGTAGCGGTACCAGGAGAGGATCCAGTCCACCGGATCGCGCATCACCCCGAATTTCAGCAGATCCGCGGGGCTCCGCCCGGCCCGGGCGAAATCCTCCTGGTGCTCGTCGAGCGCGCGCGCGAGCGGCGTGTGCTTCAGGGCCGGGCTGCCCGCCCGGACGATCTCGGCATGGGGCCTGAGCACGCTCTCGATCGAGGTCGAGGCGGTCTTGGTGTTGGCCACGAAGAGGAAGCGGCGCTCGAAGCTCAGGAGCATGGAAAGATCCTCGAACGATGCGGCACGCGGCCGGTTCTAGCCCCGCCGCACGCCCTTTGCCAGCGTGTCAGCCCGTCGAATGATCGAGCCGGCGCTCCATGAGCCGGGCGACCGCCTCGCCGTCGAACCGCTCGCCCAGGAAGGCATAGAGCGGCGCCAGCGCCTCCGGCGCCGCGGCGTAATCCTCGTAGCGGAGCGCGATCGTCCGCGCGGGATGGCGCTGTGCGAAGGCCGCGAAGGCCTGCTCGGCCGGGCGCAGCATCTCGGCCACCTTGTCGGGCGGCTGCCGGGCCCACCAGCTCGACCGGGCCACCGACGCGAGATTGCGGGTGTTGATCACGAAGCGCGCGCCGGGAAAGGCCATCGCCATGAAGTCGAGATAGGCCCCGAGATGGGCCCCGGCCTGGTGGAAGCGGATCTCCTTGAACCCGCCGACCCGCGTGCCCTGGGGCAGCCGCAGCACGTCGCGCACGAAGGCGTCCGCGAGGTCGCGCGCGTAATCCGCCGCGGCCGCGTCCTCGATGCCGTACCAGGGCTGATGGGGGGCGGTCCGCTTGCCGTTCCGGCGTAGGCGACGGATCGAATCCGTCGTCTCGAGGACGTGCCAGGCGCGGAAGAGATGATAGAGCGTGTTGCCGTTCTCGCCGCGGATGCAATAGCCCGGGATGGCGTTCAGCAGCATCTGCAGGACCGTCGAGCCGGACCGGCCGTAGGTCACGACGAAGACATACCCCCCCGCGGGCGCGTTCAGGTGCGGATGGGGAACCATGGCACGTCCTTTGGAAAGCCTCGCTTGCACCGGATTGTCCTTTACCCCGATCCTTCGGTGAAGAAAAACACCCCCATGAAGGAGAAAGAGCCGACCGCCCCGGACGACGCCGACCGCCGCCCGCGGATCTCCGTCGTCGTGCCGGTCTTCGACGTCGAGGACCATGTGGGGGCCTGCCTCGCAAGCCTCCGCGCGCAGGTGGGCGTCGATCTCGAGGTGATCGTGATAGATGACGGCTCCACCGATGCCAGCCGCGCGCGCGCGGAGGAGGCGATCGGGGACGATCCGCGCTTCCGCCTGATCTCGCAGGACAATCGCGGGCTCTCGGCGGCGCGGAATGCCGGGATGGCGCTCGCCACGGGTGATCTCCTGGGCTTCGTCGACGGCGACGACCGGGTGATGCCCGACATGTACCCGCAGATGGCGCGCGCGCTCGAGGAGGACGGCGCCTCCTGGGTCGCCTGCGCGATCCGGTTCGTGGGCACCGATCCCGGCGTGCCGGGCCACGGCTCCACCCATTCGGCGATCCACGGCGCGGCCGATCTCGCCCGTCATCCCGCGGCGCGGCGCTACGCGCTCGACGATTGGCGGGAGGTGGCGCGGCACTTCCCGTCGGCCTGGAACAAGCTCTACCGTCGCGAGCTCGTCGAGGACTTGCGCTTTCCCGAGGGCACCTGGTTCGAGGATCACGGCTTCTACTGGCGCGCGGCGGCACGCACCGACCATATCCTGCACCTGCCGCAGACGCTCTACCTGCAGACCCGCGGACGGCCGGGACAGATCACCGCGGCCGACGACGACCGCGTCTCCCAGCAATTCGGCGTCATCGACGACATCGCGGGCGTGATCGCGGCGGGGGGCAAGTCGCACGGGGAGGAGGCGCTCGAGCGGATCGCCTCCCGCCTCGTCTTCGAACGTTCGAGCGCGCTGCGCGACCCAGCCCGGCGCACCCGCTTCGCAGCCGAAGCGGGGCGGTATCTCGCAGGTCGCGGGCTCGCCTATGCACCCGGCTGGGATCCGGGGCTCGCGCGGTCCTGGGCGCTCGAGATGGCGGGCGAGCTGCCGCTCACGGTCATCCTCGACGACGGAGAGACGCCGCCGGATCCGGCGCCGCTCGCGGCAACGCTCGACGCCCTGGCCGATCCGTCCCTGCCCGGCCACGAGATCCTTCTCTGTGTCCCGCCCGGCGCAGAGAGGTCCGGCCCCGCCGATCCCCCGGCGCTGCGCCGCGTGACGGGCGGACGGGGCGCGGCGCTCGCGGCGGCGCAGGGGCGGTTCGTCGTCTTTCTCGCGCCCGGCGACATCCCCGTGCTCGGCGCGCTCGGGGCCTGGGTCGACACGATGCTTCAAACCGGCGCGCAGCTCGGCGTGTCGCAATTCCGGCTGCCGGAGGGGGGCATCCATTCGGGATTCCTCGCCCCGCCCGAACGCGACCCGGCCCCGCCCGTGACCGGGACGTTCGCCCTCGCCCCCGAGGACGCGCTGGCCCTCGCCCCCGAACTCCCGGCGCGGATCTTCGACCGTGCCTTCCTCGCGGAGCACGGCCTCGCGCCCGGCCATGGCCCCCGCGGCGGCTGGGCCACGATCCTGGGCGCGGGTCTCCTCGCAGAGCGCGCGGCCTATCTGGCCTGGCCCGGAATGGCGCCCGCGCGCCCCGCCGGCCCGGGCGGGACGGCGCGCGACCTCGCCCGCAGCCACGACGCGATGCTCCGCGCGCTGCCCCGGCCTGCGCGCGACCGCCTGCCCCGGGGCTGGGAGCGGCGGCTTTTCGCCCGTGCGCTCGCCGCGGAGATCGACCGACCGCGCGCTCCCGAGGCGCAGGCACGCTTTCTGCGCGGCGCGGCCTGGGCCGTGGCGTGGCGCCGGCTCGGAGGGGTGGGCGCGCCCGCGGCGGGCTGGGATCCGGAGATCGCCTTCGATCTCGACCCCCGCCTCGCGCCGCTCATGGATCCGCGCGGCCTGATCCGGGGCGGGCGGGCCGCGTTCCGGGCGCGGATCGCCGCGCTTTCGGGGCCCGCGCCCGCGCCCGTGCCGCCCATCGTGCCCTTTCACGTGCCGCTTCGCGCCGCCCGGCTCGGGCCCCGCGCGACGCTTCGTGCCCGGGCGGGGTTTCGCGACGCGCGCTTCGCCAATCTCGCGCTCTTCGACGCTACGCGCCGCCGCATCCTGCTCCATCTCTCGCTCCAGCCCGACCAGGGCCGGGTCGTGCTGAACGATCGGCACGGCGACGACTGGGGGGAGGAGCGGATCTTTCCGGTGGCGTTCGATGGCCCGGAGGCGGAGGTGGAGATCGCGCTCGACGCGCCGCGGCTCGACCTCCGGATCGACGGGGTGCGCGTGGCCCGGCTCGGCGCGGGCGACCTCGCGGAGAGGGATTTCACGGATCTCCACCGGATCGCCTGGCTCGACCTGCAGGGCGGTTTCGCTCCCGCCGGGGTCGAGATCAACCCCGCCGACCTCGCCCCCGGAGCGCGGGGCGCCCTCGCGCTCGACGCGCGGCTGATGCTCTCGGCGCATGTACCGGGGCCGGAGATCCCCGCGATCGAGATGGACGGCGGGACCCCGCCGCCGCTCTTCGCGAGCCGCGTGGCGGGCGGGCTCGGGCTCCGCGGCCCCCTGCCCGGCCGGGTCTGGCGCGGCGTGGAAGAGGGCGCGGCGCTCACGCTGCGGCTCGCGGGCGCGGCGCCGCTGGTCCTCACCCGCGCGGACCTCGCCGCCCGGATCCAAGCGATGCTCACCGATCCGACGCTGCCCGGCGATCCGGAAGCGGCGATGCTCGCGATCGAGCATGTCCGCTTCGCCGGGCTCGCGCCCCGGCTATCCTCTCGCGCGCGCGATGGCCTCGCCCGGCTCGCGCGGCACTATGGGCTCGAGACCTATCTCGCCGCGGACGGTCCCGCGGAGGGCCCGAAGGACGGCCGGCCCGATCCGTTCCTGCCCCCCGCCGACCCCGACCAGCCCGTCATCGATGCCTGCCTCACCCGGCTCGCCGAGGTGCAGGCGGTCGCGCCGGAGCTTCCGCTCCTCGACCTCGTGGACGACCTCGCACTGCAAGCGGTGCCGCGGCGCAAGCTCTTTCTCAACCTCTCCGAGGTCTTCGCGCTCCACGACGCCGACCTGCCCGGGCTCGTGGCCCACGCCGCGGCGGAGGGCCATGCGGATTTCGTCCCCGGCTGGCATCTCTGGAGCAATGCCGCGATGCTGCCCTTCCTGCTGGAGCAGGAGCGGTTCGACGACCTTCTCGCCGCGATGGCCTCGCTCGTGCCCGAGAGCGGGGAATGGATCGCGACCGCGCCCCTGGGCTGGACGATCGCGCGCGCGCTCGGGCGCCAGGACCTTCCGGAGGAGGTCCGCATGGGGCTCGCCACCGCCTTCCTCGATTTCCTCGCGGCGCGGGCGGGCGATTACTGGGCGCGCACGCCCTGCCGGCTCCTCGTGCGCGCGACGGTGGCGCTTCTCGGCGCGGAGGGGATGGCGCCGGAGCTTGCCGCCCGCGCACGCGACGTGGCGCTCTCGGTCCACGCGCTCTCGCCGTCCTTCTGGGACGCGGTGGACGAAGCGGACCTGCCGCGGGACATGCGCGCGGGCCTCGCTCCCGCAAGGGACGCCTTCGAGGCGGTGCACGCGGCGCGGGACGCGGCGGCGGCGGGGCCGCTCTCGCCGGAGATCCGCGCGCGCCTCGCCCGGGCGCTCGACACCCTCGCCCCCGCGCCCGCCGCGACCTGGGCGGCGCGCGACCTGCTCGGACCTGCAGGCGGCCCGGTCGGCCCCGGGACGCCCGGCACGGCCCTCCTGCGCCACATGGCGATGCCCGGCGCGGAGGCGATGGAGGACGGCCTCGCGGCGCGGGCCACCGCCGCCCTGCCCGAGCTCTATCCGGACGTGCCGGAGCCGCACGAGCCGGCGCTGACGGCGCGGCTCGTGACCTGGCTCGCCCGGGCCGATCCCGCCGCCTGGACCGGAGAAGAGCCGGAATGGGCCGCGATGGGCCGGATCGCGGGGGCGGAGGCGGACCATCTGGGGATCGCGCTGGCCCTGCGCGCGGCGGGCGCCCTGGGCGATGTCGCGGCGGAGACGCCGGTGGCCCGGGCGCTCCTCGACCGGCTCGCGGGCTGGCGCGCGGAGGAGGACGGGGCGGTCGCGGCCCCGGCGGTCGTCCAGGCGCTCTGGGGGATTTCGCGGCGCGACACGGCTTCCGCGCGGGCCGCCCGCGCCCTCTTCGCGGACACCCCCCTGCCCCCGCCCGCGCCGTCCGGCACCGCGCCTGCGGGCCGTCTCGACACGGTGGTCGTCGTGATCTCCTGCCGCGCGCATCTGGAGACGCGGATCCCTCCGCTCGCGGCGGCCTGGGCGGACGGGCTCGAGGCCTGGGGCGTCCCCTGGATCGTCGCGGTGGGCGGCGGGGACGGACGGCGGGAGGGGCGCGTGGTCCATCTCGACGCGCCCGACGATTACGAGGGGCTGCCCTTCAAGGTCCTGGCCGCCGTCGAGTGGGTCCGGCGCCATACCGGCCACGCCTACATGATCAAGATCGACGACGATTGCTTCCTCGACGTGGACGGGTTCCTCGCCGCGCAGGATTACGCGCGGTCCGATTATCACGGGCGGGCCCTCACCCGCGTGCCGGGGCAGCTCGACCGGGCCTGGCACAACGGAAAGTCGCGGACCGAGCGGGGCCGGTTCGAGCTCGACCGCTCGCCGGAGCCCTCCTCCTACGCCGATGGCGGCTCGGGCTACGCGCTCTCGCGGACCGCGATGGAGGCGCTGGCGCGGGCCGCCGCGACCCCCCTGGGCCAGCGCCTCGCGGCCGCCTCCTTCATGGAGGACAAGCTCGTGGGCGATCTTTTGTCGCTCTCGGGGATCGCCGTCGATCCGACGGGCCACCGGGTCACCGTGCGCCGCAGGGCGCGGCCCGGCGGGGTCGCGGTGCCCGCCTGGGTGAACGGCTTCGACGCGTCGCGCGCGGCGCCGGTCCGGCTCGTCCATCTCGACGCCCCCGAGGCGCAGACGGCGGCGCGGGCGCGGCTCTCCTCTCCCGCCCTCACCCCGAAGAAGCTCTGGCCGGCCCACGAGGAGATCCGGCTCGGCCGCAATTCCGGCGCGCTCGAGCTCGTGAGCCCCGACCGCCGCGTCGCGGCCTTCCGGCAGGCCCCCGTCGCGGTCGTGGCGGTGATGAGGAACGAGGCGTTCATGCTGCCGCATTTCCTCGACCATTACCGCCGCATGGGCGTCACGGCCTTCGCGGTGGCCGATAACGGCTCCGACGACGGCACGCTCGAGCGGCTCGCGGAAGAGCCCGACGTGGCCGCCTTCTCCGTCGATACCGCGTACGCGGTGTCGCATTACGGCGTGGCCTGGCAAAACGCGCTGATGGGGCTTCGCCCCGGCGCCTGGACGCTGGTGGCCGATGCCGACGAGCTTCTCGTCTGGGAATGGCCGCAGGCCGAGGGGCTCGCGGATCTGCTCTCGGGGCCGGATTTCGCGAAAGCCGACGCGGCGCGGGTCTTCATGCTCGACATGTATCCCGAAGGCTCGCTCGCGGAGGCGCAGTTCGAGGCGGATCCCTTCGCGGAGGCGGGCTTCACCGAGGCGCGACCGTTCCTGAGATGCACGCCGCTGCGCGGGCCGTTCTCGACCGGGGAGACCTGGACGAGCGCGCTGCGCCACCGGCTCATTCCGGGATCGCGGCCGACGCTCTTCGTGGCGCAGAAATACGCGCTCCTGCGGCCCGCGCCGTGGATGCGGCTCTCGGACGGGCTGCATTACGTCTCCGGCGCACGGATCGCGCGGCGCGAGCTTCTCTTCGCGCATTTCAAGTACAATGCCGATTTCCGCCGCAAGGCGCAGGAGGAGGTCGCGCGGCGCCAGCACTTCAACGACGCGGAGGAATACCGCCGCTATCTCGCCCTCGCCTCGGAGGGGCGCGACCGGATCCACGACCCCGCCCTCTCGGTCCGGTGGACCGACAGCGCCTTCGTCCGCGCGCGGCTGGGGCGGGGCTAGTCGCGGCCCGCGTAGATCTCCAGGAGCTGGTCGAGATGGGCCTCCATGGAGGTGGGCGCCCGCGCGCCGGCCCAATAGGCATCCATGTCGATCCGGCCCTCGAGAAGCGCCGCGATCCGTTCGGCGAAGCTCTCTGCATCGCCCGCGCGGAACACCATGTCGGGACAGTTCGCGAGCTCCCGCGCGCCGCCGCGGTCGCTCGTCAGGAGCGGGATGTGGCGGGCATGCATCTCGATCGCGACCTGCGGCAGGTTGTCCTCCCAGAGGACCGGGACGAGGCCCGCATCCACGTCCGCGAGGAGCGTGTCGAGCCCGGCATGGGTATAGCCGTCGTGATGCGTGAGGCCGCCGAGCCGCGCCCCCGTGGCCCGCATCCGGGCCATCGCCTCCGCGGGACCGGTGCGCGCGGCGACGGTCAGGTGCAGCCGCCGCGCGAGGTCCGCATCCATCGCGTCGAGCGCGTCGAGGAGGAAGAAGAACCCCTTGTCGCGCCGCATGTAGCCCAGATAGGCGAGATGCAGCGGACGCCCCTCGGGCGGCAGGGGCCCGCGGGGGGCGGTCGCCGCGAACTTCGCCGCCTCCCGCGTACCGATATAGGAGGTGCGGATCCGGGCCGGGTCGACGCCGTGATCCGCGGCGATCCGCGAGACCCGCTCCGAGACGCCGAGCACCCGGTCGGCATGGGTATTGAGAAGCGCCACCATCTCGGCCCGTCGCGCCGCGAAGGCATTGCCCGGCCCCTCGGCCGCGGCCTCCCGAGGCACCGCTTCGACCCGCTCCGACGGCCCCTCTATCCGCGGCGGGGGCGCCGCGCGGCGCAGGCGGCGGCGGAGCGCGCCCACGAGGCGGGAGGCGCGCTGGCCCGCGCGCATGGCGTTCGTGAAGAGAAGGTCGAAAGCCCGCGTGCCGGGGCGGACGCCTACCCGCTTCAGGCGGTAGGCGACGCCGTGGGCAGCGCGCACGAGCCGGGCGGAGGGCTGGTGCAGCAGGCACCCGGTGCAGGCCGCGCCGCCGAGGAAGTCGTCGCAATGACGGCTCTCGCGCTGCCAGAGGTTCACCTGCGGGCAGACCGGATAGTAATTGTGCAGCGCCACGACGATCCGGGTTTCGGGAAACCGCGCCTTGAGCGCGGCCATCACGTTCGCGGGCACCCCTTCGAGATTGTTGAAATGCACCACGTCCCAGGGGCCGGTCGCCGCCACCATGTCGCAGAAGGCGGCCTCCGTCGCGGGATGGGAGATCTGCGAAGGGTCGCCGAAGGAATGATGCGCGGGGGCGAGCGTGCCGGAATTGACGAGGTCGTAACGGCGATCGCGGTCTTCCTTGGGCCCATGACGCATCCGTTCCCAGCGCGGCGCGCGGCCGGGCGGCAGGTCGTAGGTCAGGCCCGCGGCGAGGAACCCCGTCTCCACCCCCTCGCGCCCGGCAAGGCCCGCCATCACGTTCTTCTGGTAGACCGACACGCCACCGCCGCGCGCCTCGTCGTCGAGATAATCGACCCAGTTGTAGTAGAGGATCCTCACGCCTTCGAATCCGCCGCGGCCTTCTCGAGCGCGGTGATCCGCGCCACCGCCTGGTTGAGAGCCTGGCGGGTGAGGAAGAGCTCCGAGAAGAGGAACGGGACGAGCTCTCCGGGATCGATCTCCGCGATGTCGTCGGGGCCCGGCAGATCCTGGGCGTAGCCGGCGCAATCCACCCCGTTATGGGGCAGCTTCTCCAGTGTTCCGAGCCCCTGCCGGATCCGGTGGTGGACGGGCTCCATGTCGGGGGCGAGCGCGTCGCGCAGCGTCCGGTCGCGGTAGAAGGCCTGCGAGCGGGAGAGGATGTTGCGCTTCATCCGCTCCGGCAGGCCGGTCTCCGCCACCATCTGCGCGACCGCGAAGCTCGCCGGGTCGAGACGCGGATTGGGATCGCCCTGCCCCAGATCGAGGGCCGCGGGGTCGATCTCCACCCCCAGGGTCGAGAGCATGTCGAAGACGAGCCCGTGATCCGAGCGCGTCGCCGTGGAATAGGGGCGCACGATCACCGCCTCGGGTCCGAACGTGTCGATCCAGGGCGCGAGCGCCAGGCCGTAATCGTAATGCACGGGCTCGATCGTCTCGAGGATCGCGCTGGTATAATCGGGAACGGGCTGGCCCATCTTCACGAGCTGGTTGTACCACGACGGCAGATGCGATCCCGGCGAGCGCAGGTAGACGACGATGCGGATGTCGATGCCGCGGAAGTCGCGCACGAGCCCCGGCAGCATCGCCGCGGCCTCCGGAAAGCCGCCGAGGCGCGCGAATTCCTCCGAACTGACGAGCACCTTCGAGGCGGAGCTGGCGCGGACGTAGTCGCGGAGCCCAGCCCAGAGATCCGCCGGATCCTTGGGGATGTCGTAGCCATGCATCAGCGTCCGGATGCCCGCCTTGCGGTAGATCGAGAAGGCCAGCCGCGAGTGCTTGCTGAAATTGAGATGAAGGCTTGAATAGTCGAGGCCCGCACGCTTCAGGACGGCCCGGTTGGTGTCGAAGAAGGTCTGCAGCGCCGTCGTGCCGGTCTTGAAATGCCCTATATGGATATAGAGCGTCTTGCGGGCGGCGCGATTCAACATGATGGCGGGGTCTCGGACTTGGGCGCAGGGCGCCTGCGTCATGAAGCAGATGGCCTCGGCGTTCAAGGCGCGATGGCGGGCGGGGCGTTCAGGAGAAGCCGGGCGGCGTCGGGGCGTCTGATGATCCGAGCCATCGGACCTCGTTCACAACTCCGCGTCCAGCCAGTCCGCGCGGCCGATCCTGGTGAAGTAGCGGCGGATCGGCTCAGGCTTTTCGAAGCGCTCGAGGGGGCGATTGGCACTTTGCTTGAGAAGCGGGCTCTTCATCTTCGGATCGGGCGCAATCCCGAGGAAGTCGCAAAGCCGTGCATTGAAGTCCGGTACGAACATCTCACAATACTCGACCGCCATCCGGCGATGAGGCAGCGCCTCGAACCAAGGGCTGAACAGACGATCGTAGGTCTCGAATTCGTGCCAGAGTTGGCTGATCTGCAGTGGCCCGGCCACGATCTTGTCTTCGATATGCCTATCGGCCCGGCTCTGGGCCCATCTGCGTGCCTTCCTGGCCTTGATGAGCGAGGAGACCTGCGCGAGCTTGTTGATGCGGTGGACGTAGATGAGCGTCAGATCCGGACGCGCCGCGATCGCGTCGAGCACCCTGACGTTGTGGCCGATCATGAACTTGAAGCCCGTCCGCGCCGCGCGATCCGTCGCCTGGGTCTCGAAGAAGCGGTCCATGAACGCGACCGGGTCGCTGTCGCGGTCGAAGACCGTACTGCGGTCGTCGTTCTTCTTGCCGATGCCCACGATCGCACGAGGATTGAACTGCTCGCCCGAGCAGAACACCGCGTGATGCGCGTTCAGAAGCGTCATCAGGTAGGTCGTTCCGCTGCGCGGCAGGCCCATGATGACGAATCTGCGCCCGGGATCGGGCATGGAAAGGGCCGAACTCATGACGCAGCCTCAATCGCTGTCTCTCGGAGCGTCGCCGCTATGAAGCAGATGCGCCCGGCGTTCAAGGCGCGATGGCGGGCGGGGGGCTCGCGGGGCGGGGGCGGGCGTTCAGGCGAGGCTTGGACGGGGGGCGGCCATCACCTCCTCGTGGCGCGCGATCGCCGCCTCGAGATCGGAGAAATATTCCAGACGGCCCGCCTCGAGCACCAGCCCCGCATCGCAGAATTGCCGCAGATCCTCGGTGTTGTGGCTGACGAGGATCGCGGAGGATTGCCGCATCCGGTCGCGAAAGAGCGTCTGGCTCTTGCGGCGGAACGCCTTGTCGCCCACCGCCGTCACCTCGTCGACGAGATAGGTGTCGAAGGGGATTCCCATCGAGGTGCCGAAGGTCAGCCGCGAGCGCATGCCGCTCGAATAGGAGCGGACCGGCATGTGGAAATGCCGCCCGAGCTCGGCGAAATCGGCGACGAAATCCTCGAGCTCCTCGGTGTCGACGCCGTAGACGCGCGCCAGGAACCGCACGTTCTGCGCGCCGGTCAGATCGCGGTGGAACGAGCCGCCGAAGCCCACCGGCCAGGAGATCGAGCCGTCCGACACGATCCGCCCGTGATCGGGCCGGAGCGTGCCCGCGATCATCTGCAGGAGCGTCGACTTGCCCGCGCCGTTCCTCCCCAGGAGCGCCAGCGAGGCGCCGGTGGGCAGCACCATGTCGAGATCGTCGATCACCACCTTGCGGATGCCGCGCAGGTTGAAGCTCTTCGTCAGGTGCTCGAAGACGATCATCGGGGCTCAGGGCGTGACACGGATGGCGGGTTTCGCAGCGGGCCGGACGCGCGGTCCCCGCCGGAACCCGGATTTCGCGGCCGGGGCCATCGCGCGTTCGCAGTTGGAAAACTCCCCGTTCGGCCCGGCCCGCCTCCACCGGAGGCGGGCCTCGCGGGCCTCACCCTTTTCGGGACGCCGCTCCCTCCGGGCCGGGGCTATCGCCCGTTCGCGGCTAAAAGGCTCCACTGGAGCCTTTTCGGGACGCCGCTCACCCACGGTCGCGGATGGAGTAGTAGACGAGGGCGAGGATCGACCAGACCAGCGTCAGGAACAGCGCGGTGAGGGCCGTCAGGATGACGCGGCGCGGATATTCGGCCATCTCCGGCGCGGTGGGCGCGATGTAGGTGGCGAGGTAACGGCTCTGCCGCTGCGCCTTGGCGCGGGCGAGATCGACGGCCGCGAGCGCCGCGCGGTAGGTCTCCTCCGCGAATTCCCGGTCGACGCTCAGGCCCTCGTACTCGGCGATGAGCGAGGGGTAATCCTCCCCGACCCCGCCCATCTGGGTATCGTCGGAGGCGAAGCTCTGGCGTTCCTCGGCGATGCGGTTGCGGATCACCTCGATGCGCTGGCGCGACTGGCTGAGGCGCGGATCGCCCGGATTGGCGGTCTGCGCGGAGAGGTCGTACTCGATCAGCGCCTGGGCGAGCTGCTGCTGGAGGCTGGCCATCACTCCCATGCGGCCCTGGATGTCGGCCTCCGGATCGACGATCTGGGTACGGGTGCGGAACGAGGTCAGCGCCTCGCGCGCGGTCTTGAGCCGGACGAGCGCCTCGTCGAGATCCTCGCGCGCGTAGCGCATCGCGTCCTCGCGGGCCTGCAGGTTCAGATCGTTGATCATGTCCTGGCTGCGCGCCACGATCGCCGCCGCGATGTCCTGCGCCATGTCGGGCGTGAAGGCGAGCGCCTGCACCTCGATGAGGCCCGAGGCCTGGTCGAAGGAGATCCGCACCATGCGCTGCCAGTAATCCTGCAGATCCTCGATCGTCGCGCCGGGCCAGAGCGCGAAGACCGGATCGCCGGGGAAGGGCGCGGCGTAATGCGTCCGGAGCCCCAGCTCGGCATCGACCTCGCGGACCATCTCCTGGCTCTGGATGAACTCGTAGAGGATGTCGCCGTCCGAGCCGGTGCCGGTACCTGCGAGCTGCGCCAGACCGCCCAGAAGCTCGGAGGCGCCGCCGCCCTCTTCCTGGCGCACGGTGAAACCCGCGCTCGAGGCGTACTGGTCCTCCGCGAACCCCCAGAGATAGACGATCGTGGCCAGAAGCGGGAGCGCGACGAGGGCGACGAACCCCGCCAGGAGACCCCAGTGGCGCGACTTCATGCCGGCGCGCCGCGCGATCGGACGTGCCGCCGCTTCCGTCTCCGGGCCGGGAGACGCGGGCGCGGCGGGCGGCACGGCCTGCAGGTTCTTCGCACCGGCGGGCTTGTTGGCCGGCGCGGCGCGGCGCGCGGCGGTTCCGTCCGGGCCGGACGCGGCCGGTGCCCCGCGCGCGGCGGCTCCGTCGGGGGGCTTGTTCATGGGCTGTCCGTCACGCCGATAGCGGTTTGTCTTTTCGATCCCGCTCTATCATATTAGCGAGCGCAATTGCCAGTCCGGGATCGCCCGCGCCCATGCCTCCCGCCATGCCCGAAACCCGGACCCCACAGCCTGGCCGGCTGCGCCGGGTCAACCGCTCCCTGCCCGCCTTCCGCGCGATCCTGGCGCTGATCCTGCGCGAGATGTCGACCCGCTACGGCCGCTCCCCGGGGGGCTATGCCTGGGCGCTGCTCGAGCCCCTGGGCGGCATCCTGATCCTCTCTTTCGGCTTCTCGCTTCTCCTGCGGACCCCGTCGCTCGGCAACAGCTTCCTGCTCTTCTACGCCTCGGGCTACCTGCCCTTCACGCTCTACCAGGACCTGTCGAACAAGATCGCGCGCTCGATCGGCTTCTCCCGCGCGCTGCTCTACTATCCGGCCGTCACCTGGCTCGACGCGGTGCTGGCGCGGTTCGTGCTGAACGCGCTGACGGGGATCCTCGTCACCTACGTGCTGCTCTTCGCGATCCTCGCCGCCGCCGATACGCGGGTCACGGTCGATATGGGACCGGTCATCGCGGCGATCGGCATGTCCATGATCCTCGGGCTCGGCGTGGGAATGCTCAACTGCGCGCTGATGGGCCTCTTTCCGGTCTGGGAGACCGTCTGGTCGATCGCGATGCGGCCGCTCTTCATCGTCTCCGGGGTGTTCTTCCTCTACGAGGACATGCCCGCGAACGTGCAGGCGATCCTCTACTGGGTTCCGCTCATCCACATCACCGGAGAGATGCGCAGCGGGATCTATCCAAGCTATGCCGCCGATTACGTCTCGCTCGCCTATGTGGCCGCGATCGCCCTCATCTGCCTCGTCATGGGGCTGATCCTGATGGGCCGCTACCACCGCACCATCCTGAACGCCTGAGCTCAGGGCGCGCGGGCGAGGCGCAGGATCTCGTCGTGCGGGCGGTCCGTGCGCCGCGCGAGGCCGTCGAGCGCCGCCCGCGCCCAGACCCGGCGCGCGCCCGGCCCCCGCGCCCGGCCTCCCCAGGCGAGCGCGAGGAGGGGGCCGAAGAGCCAGAAGAGCGGACCCGCGGCGCGGCGGTACATGATGAGGCGGTTGCGCTGCAGGTAGTAGAGCTTCCAGAGCGGGCCCTGGGTCCGCGTCCCCTGCCCCGCCGCGTAGGTCTCGCAATCGTGCTCGAAATGCAGCGCGGGGTCGAAGTCGATCGCGATCCCGGCGCGCCTGAGGCCGAGCGAGTAGATCACGTCGTCGCCGTAGAGAAAGAGCCCCGGATCGGGATAGCCGCAGCGGGCGATCGCCTCCCGCGGCACGAAGAGGCCGACGAAGGAGCCCATGTCGATCTCCCGCGGGGCGGTACCCTCGAAATCCGCGTCCGGCACGTGCCAGGCCGCCCGCGCCCGGCCGCGGAAAAGACCCGCCAGGGCGCCCAGGAACACCGAGGGCCGCGCGAAGGGGTTGAGGCCGGGGCGGTTCATCTCGCAGATGCCGCCGCCCGGATAGCGCACCGCGGCGGCGACGGCGCGGTCGGGCGCGCGGGGGGCTGCGTGGAAGGCCGCGAGCGCACCGGGGACGGGCCGCGCGTCGTCGTCCATCACCACGAGGACATCCGCGTCGCATTCCTCCACGGCGAGGCGCATGCCGCGCGCGAAGCCCCCCGCGCCCCCGAGATTGGTTTCGCAGCGATGCACGAACAGGCGCGGATCGTCCTGGCCGTCGAGCCAGTCGGCGGTGCCGTCGCCGCTCGCGTTGTCGATCACCACCACGGCGGCAAGATGCGCCGCCTCCGCCTCGAGAAGGCGGGCGAGCGTGACCTTCAGGGGGCCCAGACGATCGTAGGTGACGACCACGGCGACGAGGCGCCCTGCCCCGCCCGCAGCCGCGAAATCCGTTCCGCCCTGCATCCGCACCTCCGCCCGTTCATCCTGATCCCGCATTAGCGGTTCACAAGGACGGGTACAGCACGATAAAGCGTGGCGGCGATCCGACATCCCCATGCGAGGCCCCATGCAGGTCGACCGAACGGCGCTCGACGGCGTCCTCATCCTCACCCCCCGCCGGTTCGGCGACGCACGCGGCTTCTTCGCGGAGACCTGGAACCGGGAGCGGATGGCCGAGGCCGGGATCGATCTCGATTTCGTGCAGGACAACCATTCCCTCTCCGCCCAGGCGGGCACGGTCAGGGGCCTGCATTACCAGCGTCCCCCGCACGCCCAGGCCAAGCTCGTGCGCTGCGGGCGCGGCGCGCTTCTCGACGTGGCCGTCGACATCCGCGCGGGAAGTCCGACCTACGGGCAATGGGTGGGCGTCGAGCTCACGGCGGAGAACGGCCGCCAGCTCCTGATCCCGGCGGGGTTCCTGCACGGCTTCGCCACGCGGGCGGACGACACCGAGATCATCTACAAGTGCTCGGATTTCTATGCGCCCGATTGCGACGGCGCGGTGGCCTGGGACGATCCGGAGATCGGCATCGACTGGGGCCTCTCCCCCGACGCGGCGATCCTGTCCGACAAGGACGCGGCGGCGCCGCTTCTGTCGCAGATCGGCACCCCCTTCCCGGAGGGCACGGCATGAAGTTGCTCGTCACCGGAGGGGCCGGGTTCATCGGTTCGGCCGTCGTGCGGCTCGCCATCGCGCGCGGGCACGAGGTGGTCAATCTCGACGCGCTGACCTATGCCGCCTGCCTCGACAACGTGGCCTCCGTGGCGGACGCGCCCGGCTATGCCTTCGTCGAGGCCGACCTGCGCGACGCGGACGCGCTCGGGCCCATCTTCGCGGCGCATCGTCCCGACGCGGTGCTGCACCTCGCGGCCGAGAGCCACGTGGACCGCTCCATCGACGGGCCCGGCGCCTTCGTCGAGACCAACGTGACGGGCACCTACAACCTCCTGCAGGCGGCCCGCGCGTACTGGGAGGCCGAGGGGCGGCCCGAGGGGTTCCGCTTCCACCATGTCTCCACCGACGAGGTGTTCGGCTCACTCGGACCGACGGGGTTCTTCACCGAGGAGAGCCCCTACGCGCCGAACTCCCCCTATTCGGCTTCGAAGGCCGCGTCCGACCACCTGGTGCGCGCCTGGGGGGAGACCTACGGGCTGCCGGTGCTGCTCACCAATTGCTCGAACAATTACGGGCCCTTCCACTTTCCCGAGAAGCTGGTGCCCGTCGTGATCCTGCGCGCCCTCGCGGGCGAGCCGATCCCGGTCTACGGCGAAGGCGCGAACGTGCGCGACTGGCTCTATGTCGAGGATCATGCCGATGCGCTCCTGACGGTGCTGGCGAAGGGAGAGGTGGGGCGCAGCTACAACGTGGGCGGCGAGAACGAGGCCACGAACCTCGATCTCGTACGGCGGATCTGTGCCATCCTCGACCGGCTCAGGCCCGCGGACGGCCCCCATGCCGATCTGATCACCTTCGTCGCCGACCGGCCCGGACACGACCTGCGCTATGCCATCGATCCGTCGCGGATCCGCGAGGAGCTGGGCTGGCGGCCCTCGGTGACGCTCGACGAGGGGCTCGAGCGGACGGTCGCCTGGTATCTCGACAACGAGCCCTGGTGGCGGGCCCTGCAGGACCGCCAGGGCGTGGGACAACGGCTCGGCACGGGGAAGTCGGCATGAAGCTCCTCGTCTTTGGCCGGACGGGCCAAGTGGCCACGCATCTGCAGGAGCATCCCGGCGTCACGGCGCTCGGACGCGACCGGGCGGACCTCGCCGATCCCGAGGCCTGCGCGGCGGCGATCCGTGCCGCGCGGCCCGATGCGGTGATCAACGCCGCCGCCTATACCGCCGTCGACCGCGCCGAGGAGGAGGAGGCGCTGGCCCTGCGCATCAATGCCGACGCCCCCGGCGCGATGGCGCGCGCGGCCGCGGATCTGGACGTGCCGTTCCTGCAGGTCTCGACCGACTACGTCTTCGACGGGACGGGCGATGCGCCCCGCGCCCCCGACGCGGCCTGCGCACCGCTCAACGCCTACGGGCGGACGAAGCTCGCCGGGGAGCGTGCCGTGCGCGAGGCCGGGGGACGGCACGCGATCCTGCGGACATCCTGGGTCTTCTCCGCCCATGGCGGCAATTTCGTGAAGACCATGCTGCGGCTTTCGGAGACCCGCGACGCGTTCTCCATCGTCGACGACCAGGTCGGGGGACCGACGCCGGCCGACGGCATCGCGAACGCGCTCGTCGTCATGGCCCGGGCGATGGCGGACGGGCAGGGGGGCGGGACCTATCATTACGCGGGCCAGCCCGCCGCGAGCTGGGCCTGTTTCGCGCGCGAAACATTCCGCGCCGCGGGACGGGACGTGGCCGTGACCGGGATCCCCACGGCGGAATATCCGACCCCGGCCGCGCGGCCGCTGAATTCCCGGCTCGACTGCACGGGGCTCACGGCCGATTTCGGGATCCCGCCGGCCGATTGGCGCGCCGCGCTCGTCCGCATCGTGAAGGAGTTGACGTCATGACGAAGCGCAAGGGCATCATCCTCGCCGGAGGCTCCGGCACGCGGCTCTATCCGATCACGATCGGGGTGTCGAAACAGCTCCTGCCGATCTACGACAAGCCGATGATCTACTACCCGATCAGCGTGCTGATGCTGACGGGGATCCGCGAGATCGCCCTCATCACCACGCCCGAGGATCGCGACCAGTTCGAGCGCACGCTGGGCGACGGGTCGCAATGGGGCCTCGCCTTCACCTATATCGTCCAGCCGAGCCCGGACGGGCTCGCGCAGGCCTATCTGCTGGCCGAGGATTTCCTCGACGGCGCAGCCTCGGCCATGGTTCTGGGCGACAACATCTTCTTCGGCCACGACCTGCCGCAGCACCTCGAACGGGCGTCCGCGCGGGAAACAGGGGGAACGGTCTTCGGCTACCGGGTGGCCGATCCCGAACGCTACGGCGTGGTGGATTTCGATGGCGACGGCACGGTACGCGCCATCATCGAGAAGCCGGAGGTGCCGCCGTCGAATTACGCGGTGACGGGGCTCTACTTCCTCGACGGGACTGCCTCCGAACGGGCGAGGAAGGTCACGCCCTCGGCGCGCGGCGAGCTCGAGATCGTGACGCTCCTCGAGATGTACCTCGCCGACGGGTCCCTCGACGTCGCGCAGATGGGCCGGGGCTTCGCCTGGCTCGACACGGGGACGCACGGCTCCCTCCTCGATGCCGGGAATTTCGTGCGGACGCTGAGCGAGCGGCAGGGCCAGCAGGTGGGCTGCCCGGAAGAGATCGCCTTCGCCCGGGGCTGGATCGACCGCGACGCCCTCAGGGCGCGGGGCGAGAAATTCGCGAAGAACCCCTACGGGAAATACCTGCTCGGCCTCCTGAAGGAGTGATCCTCACTCCGGATCGGGCTGCCAGGTCTCGCTGATCCAGCGCACGAGATCGGCGCGGAAGGCGGCATCGACGGCGTCGCCCTGCAGGGTGACGCTGCCGTCCATGTGCTCCACGAACTCGACGCCGTCGCGCAGCGTGACTTTCAGGCGCCGCGCCGAACCCGGCTCGGATCGTTGCGAAACAGCCGGGCGGGATGGACGGGATCCTTTCACGGATTGCGACTTCAGGATCTCCGCGATCACGGCCTGCTCCGCCGCGCCGTCCTTCGGGGGTGTCTCCGTGAGCCGCGCGCGGATCCGATCCGCAAGCGACGGATCCTCCTCCAGCGCCTTGGCGAGGGAAAGGCCCAGGCGCTCCCCCAGCGTCTCGGGAAAAGCGAGCACGCCGTCGAGATGTTCGACGAGCGTGAGGAAGCTGCCGATCTTCGATCGCTTCGACCGCGAGGCGGCGTGGAAGAGGGCTTGCAGGGCGGCCCTCACGTCGGGATAGGCTTCCTGCTCCACGGCCTTCCAGACGATCCGGGCCCGTTCGTAATGGCCGAGACCCACCCGGATCTCGTTTTCCTCGACCATGGCAAGATAAGCCTCTCCGGCTTCCTGCGGAGTGCGCAGCAGCGCGAGGATACGATCCGGTCCGCCTTCGGGACCCAGACGCCGCAGCGCCTCGAGACGCCGCCAGCCGGAGATCAGGCCGTATTGCCCATCCCCGAGATCGGTGACTTCGATCGGGGTCTGCTGGCCGCGCGCGGCGAGGCTCGTCATCAGCGCGGTCATCTCGTCCTCATCGGCGGCGATCCGGTCGCGCACGAGATAGCCCGCGTCGATCCGGTCGAGCGGCAGCTCCAGCACCATCCGGCCCTCGAGACGGGCCCGCGTCAGCGTCTCGGCGAGTTCCGCCGCGGCGGCGTTCTGCGCGGCATCGCCGGCAAGGCCCGCGATCGGAGGGGCGGAGAAGGGCGTCGCCTTCCCGGACGCGGAATCGGTCACCGGATCCGTCCGGGCCGGGCTCAATCGCCTGCGCTTGGCCATCGCCTCTCTCCTCTTCGCACGTGGTCGAATGCATGACAGGAATGTTTCGCGCGCGAAACATCGCCGCCGGGGGCAGGCGGGTTCGTCATTCCGCCTCCGCGAGCACGTCGCGCCGCCAGGCCCCGATCAGGAGCTGCTTGAAGGCCGCGTAGGTCGCATCGAAGGTCTCCCGGCCACGGGCATAGGTCTCACGGTTGAAGTCGCGGTAATCGGCCTCGTAGATGCCGCGCACCTGCTCGCCCGCCTGACCGATGAGCGCGGTCATGCCCTGACGGTGCGGCGACAGGGTCTGGCCGAGATAGGCCTGCATCAGCGCGGCGAGCTCGGCCTGCTGCGCCCCGTCGTAGCGGGTGACGACGGCGCGCACCGCATCCCACTGGAAATGCGTCTCGTCGCGTCCAAGTGCGCGGGCGGCGAGGTTCTCGCCATCCTCGATGGAGCGGAACGTCGTGTGCAGCATGTCGAAGAAACGTCCCGTCGAATCGAATTCGAGGAAAGACGCGCCCAGCGGGACGAGGAGGATGTCGGCCGCGGCGAGCCCGTTGATCGTGAGATATCCGAGCGCGGGCGGCGTATCGATGAAGACCACGTCGTAGCGGTCGAGCACCCCGTCGGCGCCGAGGATGTCGGTGAGCGCGTCCCAGAGCTTCCAGCCGCGCCCCTGCATGCGCCAGACCGGCATCTGGAACTCCGCCCAGTAGAGGTTCAGCTGCGCGCCGATGAGGTCGATGTTCGGCCAGTGGGTCTTCTGAATCACGTCGGCGGACACGATGCCGAGCGCCTCGTTCAGCGTGTCGTCGAGCGGGACCGGCGCGTCGCCGCGATCGAGGCGACGCTGGTTCTCGGCCCGCAGGTAGTTCGCGTAGTGACGCGCGAGAAGAGGGAACACGGTCCGCCACTCGTCCTCCACCCGCCCTCCGAAGACCGACGTCATGGACCCTTGGCTGTCGAGGTCGATCATCAGGACGCGGTAGCCGTCGAGCGCGGCCGACATGGCAAGATGCGCGGCCGTCGAGGTCTTGCCGACGCCGCCCTTGAAATTGGCCACGGCGGCGATCTTGGCGGGTTGTCCTTCGGGCCGGTAGGGCAGGTAACCCTTCGCCTTCGATCCTTCCGCGGCGAAATGCGCGCGGAGCGTGGAGACTTCGTCGAGGGTGAACCACTTGGCCCCACCTTCAGTCTCCGATCGTCCCTGCGGCAGGTCGGGGTTCTGTTTCAGGACCCGCCGGAAATGTCCCTGCGCCACGGGGATCAGATAACGGGTGATCTCCCACGTGGAGAAGAGACGCAGCTTTCGCGCGGCGCCATCCTCGAGACCGCGGTTCGCCAGATCGTCGCGGCCCTGGGTACAGGCCGCCGCGATACGGGCGAAATCGTCGGTACTGGCAGGCGCGCCGAGACCTGCCAGGGCCATGTCCGGATCGAGCCGCAGATACGGGGGCAGGGATGTTTCCGAGACCATGACATCCTCGATGTTCGTCGTTTCTCTCAGTGTAGCGAGAATCGCAGAACATGAAACAGGAATACTGACATTCAGAGAATTTCTAAGCTTTTTCTTGGATTTGGGTTTCTTCCGGCACGGGTGAGAACCGGGAAAACCGGAAGGAACGAAAATTTTTGCTGGTTAAAGATAGTTAGTCTAGTGTTACGGCTTTCCGATTTGATCAGAAACTACCGCGCCGAAAGACTTTTATCCGGGTTTTCGCATGGTAAGTGAATCCGATCCCACGTTCGTGCGATTCCGATCCCACGTCGGTACGACTCCGATCCCCCGACGGGCTGGCTGGACCGGATCTGTGGATAAGCCTAGGGTGTCACTGAAACCCCGATAGTCGGCACGTGGAACGAGGCCGGCCGGATGGAGGCGGGACATGGCCGGAAGCGGCGACATCACCGGGGGCGGGGCGGATTTCTTCCTCTGCGACGTCTTCGGGGCGAGCCCCAAGGGCGATCTCGGATCCATGGAGCACCCGATCTTCTCGCTCGCCACGCGGCCCGACCGGCGCATCCTCGACTACGTCCATAACGGCATGGAGGTGTCGGTGACGCCGTCCGTCCGGGGACGGGCGACCATCCACGACAAGGACATTCTGATCTATTGCGTGAGCCAGCTCATGGCCGCGATCAATGCGGGCCGGGCGGTGTCGCGTCATCTGCATCTGCGCGCGCACGACCTGCTCGTGGCGACCAACCGCGACACGTCGGGCGACGGCTATGCCCGGCTGCGCGAGGCGTTCGAGCGGCTCGCGGGCACGCGGATCACGACCAACATCGCCACCGGCGGGGTCGAGACGACGCGTGGCTTCGGCCTGATCGACGCCTGGGAGATCGTGCGCCGGGCGAAGGGCGGGCGCATGGTCTCGGTCCGGGTGACGCTGTCGGAATGGCTCTGGCGGGCGGTCCTGTCGAAATCGGTCCTGACGCTCAGCCGCGATTACTTCCATCTCAGAAAGCCGCTCGAGCGGCGGGTCTACGAGCTCGCGCGCAAGCATTGCGGACGCCAGCCGGAATGGCGGGTGGGGATGGCCACGCTGCACCTGAAATCGGGATCCGCCGCGCCGCTCAGGGTGTTTCGCGCCGCACTGCGCCGGATGATCGCGCAGAACGGCCTGCCCGATTATCTCCTCGCGGAGGATCCGGGCGACGTGGTCCGGGTGAGCCAGCGCCGCGCGCGGGTGCCCGTGGCGGCGCTGGCGGCGCTCGACGCGGAGACGCTCGCCGCCGCGCGGGTCCTCGCGCCGGGCGCGGACGTCCATGCGCTCGAGGCGGAATGGCGCGCCTGGTGGGATGCCACGGGCCGGCCGCGGCTTGCGGTGCCCTCGCGCGCCTTCCTGGGCTGGGTGAAGGGCCGTGCGTCGCGCTGAGACGGCACGCCCCGGCATCCGCCGATCCCAATCCGTTCATCGGGCCTTAAGAAAGTCAGGCTTTTCTGCCCGCGCGCCGTCGGGGCGCGCGGGGCGGCCCAAGCCGGCCTCCCGGGCCGCGATGTCGGGCGGAGGCTGGATCCCGGCTCCGGAGCCCGTATCTGTCAGATCGACCCACGTAGGACCCTTTCCATGCCCATCGCCACCGCCGCCCGCTCCATCCCTCTTGCCGATCTCGACACGCTCGCGCGCTATCAGACCGACGGCTACTGGGAGGATCGGGGCGCCGTCCGGCACGCTTTCGTCCCGTCGAACAGCAATGTCGTCACCGTCGATCTGACGGGGCTCGGCGCAGGCGGGACGCAACTCGCCCGCTGGGCGTTCGAGGCCTGGGAACGGGTCGCCGACATCTCGTTCCGCGAGGTCGCGGGCGGGGCCGACATCACCTTCACGAACGACAGGGCCGGCGGCGAGGGCGGGGTCCAGTACAACCCCGTGACCGGCGAGACCTTCTCCGCCGATGTGAATGTGGGCGCGGAATGGCTGCAGCGGTACGGCACCACGATCGACAGCTACGCCTTCTCCACCTATCTCCACGAGATCGGTCACGCGCTGGGGCTCGGACACCAGGGCGATTACGATATCGGCGCCGAATTCAGCGACGCCACCTTCGCCAACGACAGCTGGCAGCTCTCGGTGATGTCCTACTTCTCCCAGGAGGAGAACCCCAATGTCGGCGTCCCGCGCGCCGAGCTCATCACGCCGATGCAGGCCGACATCGTCGCCATCCAGGATCTTTACGGCGCCAGCACCGTCACGCGGGGCGCGACGGTCTGGGGGGTCGGGTCGGACGGCACGCTCGGCGCGGTCTTCGCGGCCCTGGGCGGCGCCGACCGTCCGCGCCTCTACGAAGGCGATACCGTGGCGCTCACCATCTTCGACGCCGGCGGGCGCGACGTGCTCGACCTGTCGAACAGCACCGCGGGCGACCGCATCGACCTCGCCCCGGGCACCTTCTCGGACATCTATGGCGGCGAGGGCAATCTCGCGATCACGCGGGACACGATCCTCGAGGCGGTCCGCGCCGGATCGGGCAGCGACACGATCTTCGGCAATGGCGCCCGGAACGCGCTCTTCGGCAATGGCGGGAACGACGCGATCTGGGGCCGGGGGGGGCACGATCTGGCCCGCGGCGGCGGCGGCCAAGACACGATCGGCGGCGGGGCCGGTGACGATGCGCTCTACGGCGGGGCCGGGGGCGACGTGCTCTATGGCGGCGGCGGCGACGATACGCAGGGCGGCGGCGGCGGGAACGACCTGGTCTACGGTCGCGATGGCGACGACCTGCTCTTCGGGGCGGCGGGCGACGATAGCCTCTACGGCGACGGGGGCCGCGACACGCTCTATGGCGGGTCCGGACGGGACGCGCTCGGGGGCGGCGGCGAGGCCGACATGATCTATGGCGGCGGCGGGAACGACGTACTCTTCGGGGCGGCGGGCGACGACAGCCTCTATGGCGACGGGGGGCGCGACACGCTCTACGGCGGGGCCGGGCGGGACGCGCTCGGGGGCGGCGGCGACGCCGACAGGATCTACGGCGGCGGCGGGGCGGACACCCTTTTCGGCGCGGCAGGGAACGACCGGCTCCTGGGGCAGGGCGGGAACGACCGGATCTTCGGTGGCGGCGGGAACGACCTGCTTTCGGGCGGCGGCGGACGCGACGTCCTCGTCGGCGGCGCCGGGGCGGATGTTTTCGTCTTCGCGGGCGGCGGGCGTGACCGGATCGTCGATTTCAGCCGGGCCGAAGACGACCGGCTGCACCTCGCTCCCGGGCTCGGGGAGGACAGTTTCGATGACGCGGCCGCATTGGTTCTCGATGTGGCGAGGATCGTCTCGGGCGACATCGTGCTCGATTTCGGGGCGGCCGGCGTGCTGGTCGTGGAGGATTTCACCGATATCGCCGGGCTTGCCCTGCAAACCGACTTCCTCTGAGGACAGGGCCTTTACCGGGGCCGGGACGGGCGGGGATCTTTCCCCTTGCGCCATGTCCGCGGCTTTCCCAAAAGCCGGTTGAACCGTCGTGGTCCCGGCCCGGCGCGATCGAGGCGAAAAGGGTGACGGATTATGCGGATTGCGGTGATTGGAACGGGATATGTGGGCCTGGTCTCGGGGGTGTGTTTCTCCGATTTCGGCCATGACGTGATCTGCGTCGACAAGGACCCGGCCAAGATCGACCGGCTCGAGAGGGGCGAGGTGCCGATCTACGAGCCCGGGCTCGACGAGATCCTGGTGCGCAACGTCGAGGCCGGACGGCTCAGTTTCACCCGCGATCTCGCGCGCGCGATCGACGGCGCGCAGGCCGTCTTCATCGCCGTGGGCACGCCCACGCGGCGGGGCGACGGGCATGCGGACCTGACCTACGTGATGGCCGCGGCCGAGGAGGTGGCGAAGGCCGCGAAGGACTACGTCGTCATCGTCACCAAGTCGACCGTGCCGGTGGGCACCAATGCCCGCGTCCGCGAGGTGGTGGCGGCCGCCAATCCGGAGCTCGACTTCGACGTCGCCTCGAACCCCGAATTCCTGCGCGAGGGGGCGGCGATCGACGATTTCATGCGTCCCGACCGCGTCGTCGTGGGCGTCGAGACCGAGCGCGCGGGCGCGGTCATGTCGGAGATCTACCGCCCCCTCTTCCTTCGCGAATTCCCGATCATGGTGACCGACCTCGAGAGCGCGGAGATGATCAAGTACGCGGCCAACGCCTTCCTCGCGACCAAGATCACCTTCATCAACGAGATCGCCGCGCTCTGCGAGAAGGTCGGCGCCGACATCAAGCAGGTCTCCCGCGGGATGGGGCTCGACAACCGCATCGGCAACAAGTTCCTGCATGCGGGCCCCGGCTATGGCGGGTCGTGCTTCCCGAAGGACACCAAAGCGCTCGCGCGCATCGGCCAGGAGCACGCCTCGCCCATGCGGATCACGGAGACGGTGATCGAGGTCAACGAGGAAGCCAAGCGGCGGATGCTCGGCAAGCTGCGCGACCTCTGCGACGACAGCTTCAACGGCAAGATCGTGGCCGTGCTCGGCGTCACCTTCAAACCCAATACTGACGACATGCGTGACGCGCCGTCGCTCACCCTCGTCCCCGCCCTCGTGGGCGGCGGTGCGAAGGTGCGCGTCGTCGATCCCCAAGGCCGCCACGAGGGCGAGGCGCTCTTGCCAGGCGTGACCTGGGAGGACGATGCCTACGCGGCCGCGAAGGACGCCGACCTAGTGGTGATCCTGACCGAGTGGAACGAGTTCCGCGCGCTCGATCTCGGGCGCCTCGCCGGGTCCATGCGGGTGAAGCGGATGGCCGACCTGCGGAACGTCTATTCCGCGCACGATGCCGAGCGGGGCGGGTTCGAGGCCTATGTCAGCGTCGGCCGCCGACCGATGGGTGCCGCCTGAAGCCGGGGAGATGTTTCGCGCGCGAAACATCTTCGGGAGGCGGGGGCGTCCCGCTCAGATCCGGTAGTAGTCGCGGTACCAGGCGACGAACCGCGCGACCCCCTCTCGGAACCCGGTCTCGGAGCGGTGGCCCGTCAGCGCATGGAGAAGCCGCGCATCGGCCCAGGTGGCGGGCACGTCGCCCGCCTGCATCTCCATCATGTTGCGGATCGCGGGCCGCCCGATCTCCGCCTCGATCGCCTCCACGAAATCGAGCAGCCGCACGCTCTCGGAATTACCGATATTGACCACCCGCCAGGGCGCCGCGGGGCTGAGCGTGTCGCCCGGGGCGGGCGTCCAGTCCGCGCGGGCGGAGGGCAGGGGAGGCACGGCGTCGATCAGCCGGACGATGCCCTCCACGAGATCGTCCACGTAGGTGAAGTCGCGCCGCATCTCGCCGTGATTGTAGATGTCGATGGGCGTGCCCTCAAGGATGCCGCGGGTGAACTTGAAGAGCGCCATGTCGGGCCGCCCCCAGGGCCCGTAGACGGTGAAGAACCGGAACATCGTGGTGGGCAGGTCGTGCAGATGCGCCCAAGCATGGCCCATCGCCTCGTCCGCCTTCTTGGTGGCCGCGTAGATGGTCAGCGGATGGTCGGCCGCATGCGCCTCGGCATAGGGCATCTCGGTATTGGCGCCGTAGACGGACGAGGTCGAGGCCATCAGGAGGTGGTCGACGGCGTGGTCCTTTGCCGCCTCCATCACGTTGAACGTGCCGATCACGTTGGCGTCGAGATAGGCGCGGGGGTTCTCGAGCGAGTAGCGCACGCCCGCCTGGGCCGCGAGATGCACGATCACGTCGGGCTCCGCCGCCTCGGCCGCCCGCGCCACCGCGCCATCCTCCTCGAGGAGCGCCTCGGTCGCGGTGAACCCCTCGCTTTGCAGGAGGATCTGGTGGCGCCGCCGCTTCAGCGCCACGTCGTAGTAATCGGTCATCCCGTCGAAGCCCGCCACCTGCCAGCCCTGGCCCAGGAGGTGCCGGCAGAGATGGAAGCCGATGAAGCCCGCGGAGCCGGTGACGAGGGCGCGCCGCGTCACAGGCGGTCCGAAACCCGGGCGAGCGTGCCCTCGACCAGCGCCTCGGCCGCCGCCATGCTCTCCGCCTCGCCGTAGCAGCGCAGCTCCGGCGCGTTGCCCGAGGGGCGCAGATGCACGATGCGTCCGTCGCCGAGCGTCATCCTGAGCCCGTCGGTGCGGTCGATCTCCGTGACCGCCGTGCCGAGGAACTCCTCGCGCGCCACCCCGTCCTCGTCGAGCCGCGCGAGGAGCGCTGCGGCGGCTCCCATGTCGATCCCCGTCAGCCGGTCGGCGGCGCGGTGCCGGGCGGGCAGGGCGGCCACCGTGGCGGCGACGCCCGCCTCCCGCGCCGCCACCAGCGCCGCGAGGAGCGGCAGCGCCGCGTCGCGGGTCAGGAGCGGCGTCAGCGGGCCGCCGGGCAGGTCCGCGGAAAAGCCGAGAAGGAACCCGCCATTGGCCTCGAACCCTGCGACGCGCGCCTCGGGGCCCGCCGCCACGATGCCCTCGATGACATGAGGAGAGCCGATCCTCGTGCGGACCACCTGCCCGAAGGCGCCCGACGCCTCGATCGCGGTGGAGGAGGAAACGGGCGTGACCACCACCTCCGCGCCGATCGCCCGCGCGGCCAGGAGCCCCAGCACGTCGCCCGGCACGACCTCTCCGTCCGCATCCGCGAGAAGCGGCCGGTCGCCGTCGCCATCCGCCGAGACGATCGCGTCGAGGTCGTGCGCCGCGGCCCAGGCGCGAAGCTCTTCGCGCATCTCCGCGCTCACGGCCTCGGTATCGACGGGGAGGAAGGTCTCCGACCGGCCGAGCCGGACCACGCCCGCGCCCAGGCCCTCGAGGATCTCCGCGAGCAGGTCGCGGGCCACGGTCGAATGCTCGTAGAGGCCGATAGTCATCCCCGCGAGCGCCTGCGTTCCGAACGCCGTCACGTAACGGTCGCGGTAGGGTGCGGCACCGTCTCCGGGCACGCCCTTCGTGTCCTCGTTCGGATCGGCGGGCGGGGCAGGGGCGGCGGCGGCCACCGCCGCGGCGATCGCGGCCTCGTCGGCCTTGGTGATCTCGCCCAGGAGCGTGTAGAACTTGAGCCCGTTGCGGTCGTCGGGGATGTGGCTGCCCGTGACCATCACAGCGCCGCCCTCCCCCTTGGCCGCGGCGAGCGCCAGCGCCGGGGTGGGCAGCGCGCCCAGATCGGTGACCGTCAGCCCCGCGGTCCGCCCCGCCGCCGCGACCACTGCCGCGATATGCGGCGAGGAGGCGCGCAGGTCGCGCCCGACGAAAAGCCGCCCGCCGGTCGCGCAGGCCCCCGCGAAGGCGCGCACATGGGCGGCCACCAGCTCGTCGGTGAGCTGGGTGACGAGGCCCCTGAGTCCGCTCGTGCCGAATTTGGGCCGTTCCGAAGGAGTGTCAGCTACGGGCATAGACGTCCTCGTAGCGCACGATGTCGTCCTCGCCCACGTAAGCCCCGGTCTGCACCTCGATGAGCACCATCGGCACCTTGCCCGGATTCTCCATCCGGTGGACGGCGCCCAAGGGGATGTAGACGGACTGGTTCTCGGTCACGAGTTTCACCTCGTCGTCGACGGTCACCCGCGCCGTGCCCTCCACCACGATCCAGTGCTCGGAGCGGTGATGGTGGCTCTGCAGGCTGAGGCTCGCGCCCGGATGGACGAGGATGCGCTTGACCTGGAAGCGGGGGCCCGTGACGAGGCTCTCGAACCAGCCCCAGGGGCGGTAATCGACGGGGAAGGTCTCCGCCTGCACCGAGCCCTTGGTCTTCAGCGTGGAGACGGCCTTCTTGACGTCCTGCGAGCGGCTCTTGTGGGCGACGAGCACCGCGTCGGGCATCGCCACCGCGACGATGTCGTCGAGCCCGATCCCCACCAGCGTCTGGCGCGGGTTCTCCGATCTCAGGAGCGTGTCGGTGCAGTCGATGGCGGTGGCCGCCCCCGAGGTCGCGACGCCGTCCGCCTGCGTCTCGCGCCAGACGGCCGTCCAGTCGCCCAAGTCCGACCAGCGCCCGGCGAAGGGCACGACGGCGAGGTTCGAGGCCTTCTCCATCACCGCGTAGTCGATCGAGATCGGCTCGATCGCGGCCCAGGGCTCGGCCGCGAGCCGGGTGAAGCCCAGATCGCGCTTGGCCCCCGCGAGCGCCGCGCCCACCGCTTCGGGAAGCGCCGGCGCATGCTCGGCGAAGGCCGCCAGGATGGTGTCGACGCGGAACACGAAGATGCCCGAGTTCCACAGATGCCGGCCGTCCGCGACGAGGGCCTCGGCCCGTTCCGCGTCGGGCTTCTCGACGAAACCCTCAAGCGGCAGCGGGGCCTGCGGATCGGCGGGATCGGGCTGCTGGCCCAACGCGAGATAGCCGTAGCCCGTCTCGGGCCGGTCGGGCGCGATGCCGAAGGTGACGATCCGACCCTCCGCGGCCGCGCGCGCGGCGCTCTCGACGGCGCGGGCGAAGGCGTCCGTCTCGGGGATCAGGTGATCGGAGGGCGCCACCAAGACCGTGGCCTCCGGATCGGTCTCGGCCACGTGCATCACGCCCGCGAGCACGGCCGCGGCGGTGTCGCGCCCCTCGGGCTCGATCAGCACCGCGCCCGGGGTCACGCCGATCTCGGCGAGTTGTTCGGTCACGATGAAGCGGAAGCTGTCGGTTGTGACGATGACGGGCGGCGCGGTGCCCGGCCCCGCGAGGCGTCCCGCGGAGGCCTGGAAGAGCGTCGTGTCCCCGATCAGGCGGGAGAATTGCTTCGGGTAGCTCTTGCGCGAGAGCGGCCAGAGCCGGGTCCCCGATCCGCCGCACAGGATGATGGGTGTGATCATGGATAAGGTCCTTCGAAGCATTGCGCGCGTGGCCCGCAGGGTTTCGCATATTCGCGAGATATAACAAGGCCCGCCGCCCATCGTGGTGAAGGTGTGCCCGTCTCGCCGCTGCTTGCCCGTCTCGCCCCCGCCCGGATTATCGGCTAGGCGGAAGGGCATGGCCCGCTCCTCCCCGCGCCCCTTCCCTCGTTCCCGCCAGGCGGCGTGCGATGTTTGCTGACAGGCTGCGCCGGGCCTTGCGGCGCATGCGCGGAGCGCCCGTGGACATGGCCCGGCCGGTCGCGGAAGGGTCCCTCGTCCCGATCCATGCGGTGGTGATCAGCTGGGCCGGCCGCGGCGCGGAGGCGCAGGCCATCGCCGCCGCGCTCGGCCCCGCGGTGGAGCGGCTGACGGTGATCTACTCCAATCACGAAGGCGTGCCGGAGACCGGGGCGGGCGACTGGGTGGGCGTGCCGCAGGACTGGTATTACGGGCGCAAGTTCGCCGAGAGCCTGCGTCGCCACCGGGGCGAGGCGCTGATGCTGCAGGTCCAGGCCGATGCGGGCTCCCCGGACTGGCCGGGCCTCGTGGATCGTCTGCGCGCCGCCCATGCCGCCTGTCCCGATCTGGGCGTCTGGGCGCCGGAGGTGCATGTGAGCCCCTACCGCCTGCAGACGGCGCTTCTGGGTCGGCGGTCGGGTGCGCTCCACGACGCGGCGCAGACCGACGGCGTGGTCTGGGCGCTCTCCCGGCCCGTCCTGGACCGGCTCGCCGCGCTCGATTACGCGGGCAACGATCTCGGCTGGGGAATCGACTGGACGGCCTTCGCCATCGCGCGGAGCCGCGGTCATGCGGTGCTCTGCGACACCGGCCTGACCGTGTCCCACCCGCCCGCGCGCGGCTATTCGGAGAATGCGGCCGAGGCGCAGATGGCCTGGTTCCTCGCGCAGCTCGACCCCGCCGAGACGGCTTGGCGGCTCTGGTCGCAGGCGCTCGTGAGGACCCGCAAGCGGGCGCGGCGCCACGCCACGGGCCGCTGGCCGCTCGGCGCGGCGGCGGAGACGGCGGAACTCGCGGCGCCCGCGCTCCGCGGCGCCATCGCCGAGATCCGCGTGGGCTCCGGACGGGTGCTCGTCCGCGGCGCCCCCGATCTCGACCGGCAGGGCGTGCGCCTGCGCGCAGGCCTCCGTCGGCGCCCGCTCGTGCCCCTCGACAAGGCGCCCGACATCCGCGCCGCGCCGCGCCTCTTCGACCTCGCCCCCCACCGGGGGGAGACCCATGCGCTTGAGGTGGAGCCTCCCGGCCCCGACGGGGAGGCGGGCCCGCCCCTCGCCCGGCTCGAGATCCGCGCGCCGGGGCCGCTCTCCGTGCCGCTCGGCCCGCCCCTCACACTCCCGGGCGGGACGGGCGATCTCGAGCTCGCCGCCCTGCTCGCCGCCGACGCGCCGGGCGGCGCGCTCGTCCTCCATCTCGCGCCCTGCGGGGAGGGGCCGCCCGAAGGGCCGCCCCGCATCGCCATCGAGATCGGAGGGGCCGGGGGGATCCCGGCGCGGATCGCCCAGTGGCAGCCGGGCTTCGCCCGCATTCCCGGCGCGGCGCGGCCGCGGCGTGCGGAGCTCCGCCTCGAATGTTCCGGGGCCGGACCGGAGAGCCCTGCGCGCCTCTGCGCGGCCGGACCCCACATCGTCTCCCCCGCCGCGCAGCCCGACCTCGTCTGGCCGCGGCGGATCGCGGGCGGGTACGCGGGACCCTGCCGCTGGTTCGTGGCCGAGACCGGCCCCCTGGGCCCGCGGAGCCGCCTCGCGATCGGCCGCGGGGATGCGCGGGCGGACCTGCTTCCGCCCGCACCGGGACTTTCCGCGCGGATCGAGGCGGGCACGCTCCATGTCACGGCCCCCGCGGGGCCCGCGATGCTCGGCGTCTGGCTCGACGGGGTGGCGGCTTTCGCGCTCGCGCTCGACGGCGACCAGGCCCGGCTCGCCCTGCCGCCCGATCCGCGGCCGGGCGGCGGCCGCCTGGAACTGCGAGATGCAACCGGAACGCGCATTCTCTGGCGGTCGCGCACGCCACGGAACCCGGACCCCCGGCCGGTGTTCGATACGTGATCACGGTCGGAGGTCCCGGCCCGGAACCCGGACCCCCCGAGGACGACGCGCCCATGACGAGCCTGATCGCCGCCTACGACGCCTACATCGCGCTCGCCCTCCTGGCGCTTCTCTTCGCGGCCTTCGTGCTCGAGCGCTATCCGCCCGAGGTCACGGCCACGGGGGCGGCCGCGCTCTTCGTCGTGCTGGGCCTCGTGCCGCAGGACGACGTGATGGCGGTGTTCTCCAATTCCGCACCGATCACCATCGCGGCGATGTTCGTGGTCTCGGGCGCGCTCGTGCGCACGGGCGTGCTCGACGCCATGGCGAACCTCCTGATCGCGCATGCCCGCGACCGCCCGGTGCTCGCCGTCGCGGTCTTCGTCTTCGCCACGATCGCGGCGTCGGCCTTCATGAACAACACCCCCGTCGTGCTGGTGCTCATCCCGGTGGTGATCCGGCTGGCCGCGAGCCTCGATCTCGCGCCGACGCGGCTCCTGATCCCGCTCTCCTACGCCGCGATCCTGGGCGGGACCTGCACGCTCATCGGCACCTCGACCAACATCCTCGTCGATGGCATCGCGCGGCAAGGCGGGCTCGAGCCGTTCTCGATCTTCGAGATCGCGCCGGTGGGGATCGTCGTGGCCGTCGTGGGCGGCACGGCGATGCTGGTCCTCGGACGCTTCCTGCTGCCCGATCGCGGGTCCGACCGGATCGAGACCCCCGAGACCGAATTCCTCTCCGAAATCACGGTACGCGCCGACTATCCCCGGATCGGCGAGCGCATCGCCGACATCTCCGCGCTGCAGCGCCCCGGCATCAAGGTGGCGGGCATCCGACGCGGCGGGCAGATCGACCGCGGCGATCCGGGCGCGCACCAGATCCGGCGCGGCGACACCCTGGTGATCCGCGCGACCACCTCGGAGCTCCTGACGCTCGCCGACGAGCCGGGCCTCCTCGTGGGCCTGCGCCGCTCCATCGCGCTCGACGCGGATGCGGAGCGCCAGGTGGTGGAGGCGATCCTCACGCCGTCGCGGAACAATGCCGGGCGCCGCATCGCCGACCTGGCGCTCGGCCGGCGCGCGGGGATCCGCGTGCTCGGCGCCGCGCGCCCGCGCCACGTCGCGGGCTCCGAACTCTCCGAGGTGCGGCTCAGGGCCGGCGACAAGCTCCTGCTCGAAGGCGCCCCCGAGAGTTTCGGCGCGCTCGCCGATACCGGCGACGTGGTGGCGCTGAGCCTGCCCGGCGGGCGCGCCTTCCGGCGCAGGCAGGCGCCGGTGGCGCTCGCCACGCTCGCGGCCATCGTCGCCCTGGCCGCGCTCGACGTGATGCCGATCGGGCTCCTCGCGCTCGTGGGCGTGGCGGCGATCCTGATCTTCCGCTGCATCGACAACGACGAGGCCTGGAGCTCCATCGACGGATCGATCCTGGTGCTGATCTTCGCGATGCTCATCGTGGGCGCGGGGCTCGAGGCGACCGGCGCGGTGGAGCTCGTCGTGACCGCGCTCGCGCCCTGGATGGCGGGCCTGCCGCCGATCGTCACCCTCCTCGTCGTCTATCTGGTGGGATCGGTGCTGACCGAGACGGTGACGAACAACGCCGTGGCGGTGATCTTCACGCCGATCGTCATCGGGCTCGCGGACCAGATCGGCGCCGATCCCCGTCCCTTCGTGGTCGCCGTCATGTTCGCGGCCTCCGCGAGCTTCGCCACGCCCATCGGCTACCAGACCAACACGCTCGTCTACGGGGCCGGGAATTACCGCTTCACCGACTTCCTGAAGGTCGGCATCCCGATGAACGTCATCGTGGGGCTCGCCGCGGTGGTGGCGATCCCGGTCTTCTTCCCGTTCTGAAGCCTCTTCAGATCGCGATCCGGGAGCCGAGTTCGACCACGCGGTCGCGGGGCAGGTGGTAGACGTCGCTCGGATCGGCGGCGAGACGCGAGAGCAGGATGTAGAGCCGGTCCTGCCAGAGCGGCATGCCGATCTCGCGGTTGGCCATGAGCTTGCGGCGGCCGAGAAAGAAGGTCGTGCGCAGGCCCGTGACCTCGATCCCCGCGCGCCGGCAGAGCCCCAGCGCGCGGTTGACGTTCGGGCTCTCCATGTAGCCGAAGCGCATCCTGACCCGGTCGAGCCGCGGGTGCAGCCGCTCGATCGCCACCCGATCGGCATCCTCGACCCGCGGCCGGTTGGCGGTCTCCACGGTGACGACCACGATGTGTTCGTGGAGCACGTGGTTGTGCTTGAGATTGTGCAGGAGCGCGGGCGGCGTCGCCGCCGCATCGCTCGTCAGGAACACCGCAAGGCCCGGCGCGCGGAAGGCGGAGCTTTGATCGAGCGTCGGCAGGAAGGACGCGAGCGCGGTCGCCTGCCGGCGCACCTGGTCCGAGACCTGCCGCGTCCCGCGCCACCAGGTCCACATCACGAGGCCGAGGATCGTCGCCAGGACGAGCGGCACCGCGCCGCCATCGGGCAGTTTCAGGAGGTTCGCGGCCAGGAAGGCCGCCTCGACGGCGAGGATCGGCGCGACGGCGAGCGCCGCCGTCCCGCGCGCCCAGCCCCGGACATCGACGAGCAGGCGCCAGAAGAGGATCGTCGTGACCGCCATCGTGCCGCTCACCGCGATCCCGTAGGCCGCGGCGAGGCGCTCGGAACTGCCGAAGGCGGCTACGAGGAGGAGCACGCCCGCGAGCAGCGCGAGATTGACGAAGGGCAGGAAGATCTGCCCGGTCTCGGTCTCCGAGGTGTGACGCACCGTGAGCCGCGGCAAGAGGCCCAGCTGCATCGCCTGGTGGGTGAGCGAGAACGCCCCGGTGATGACCGCCTGGCTCGCGATCACCGTAGCCATCGTGGCGAGCACGACATAGCCCGGCAGCGCCCAGCCGGGCACGAGGAGGTAGAACGGATTGGCGAGCGCGGCCGGATCGGCGAGGACCAGCGCCCCCTGGCCCAGGTAGTTCAGCCCGAGCGCCGGGAAGACCAGCGCGAACCAGGCGATCTGGATCGGCCGGCGCCCGAAATGGCCGAGATCGGCGTAGAGCGCCTCGGCCCCCGTCACCGCGAGGAAGACGGCGCCCAGCACCGTGAAGCCCACGATCCCGTGCTGGGCGAGAAACCCCGCGGCCCGGCGCGGGTCGAGGGCCGCGAGGATCTCCGGCCCCGCGGCGATGCCCATCAGCCCCGTCGCGGCCATGGCCGAGAACCAAAGCGCGGTCACGGGCCCGAACCAGCGCGCGAGCGGCCCGGTGCCGCGGCGCTGCACCAGGAAAAGCCCCACGAGGATCGCCGCGGAGAGCGGCAGGACATACGGATCGAAGGCCGGCGTGACGAGTTCCAGCCCCTCGATGGCCGACAGGACCGAGATCGCGGGGGTGATGATCGCGTCCCCGAAGAAGAGCGCGGCGCCCGCGATGGCGAGCCCGAGGACGAGCGTGGAGCCGGGCCGGGCGCGCTGGACCAGCGCCACGAGCGAGAGTACGCCCCCCTCGCCGCGATTGTCCGCGCGCAGAAGGACGAGGACGTATTTGAGCGTTACCACGAGCACGATCGCCCAGAGCAGGAGCGAGACGACGCCCAGCACCTCGGCCTCCGCGAGCCCGTCGGCAGCGGCCGGGCGCAAGGCCTCGCGGAAGGCGTAGAGCGGGCTCGTGCCGATATCGCCGTAGACCACGCCAACCGCGCCCAGGGCGAGCGCGGCCAGCCGGCCGGGCCGGCCGGGCCCCGCGATCTCCGCGCCTGATCCCGCGCTCATGCGAGGGTTTGGGCGAGCGCCAGGGCCGCACCGCCGAGGATGGCGGCGGCGAGGGCGAGGCAGACGAGCCCCACGAGGAGTCCCGCGGCGAGCCAGAGCCCGTCGCGCTCACCCATCCCGAGGGCCATGAGCAGGATGGCCGCGGCCGGCAGGACGTTGACGAAGGGCAGGGGCAGGATCAGCACGATCGCCATCACGAGGCAGGCGATCCCCGCCGCCCGTCCCGCCCCGCGCGGCCAGAGCCGCGGCCGCGCCAGCCGCTCCACCCGTTCGATCCAGGGCAATGCCGCCTCGATCACGCGGCGCAGCGCGTCCCGCTCCATCGAGCGGCGCGCGAGCATCCCCGGCAGCCACGCCATGTCCCGTCCGGCCAGGAGCTGTGCCGCGACGAGAAGGAGCGGGATGCCGGTGATCGTGGAGGCGCCGGGGACGTAGAGGACGAGGTTCGGCGCGGCGAGGAGGAGAAGGAGCGGCGCGAAGCCGCGCCGGCCCATCGCCGCGATGATCTCGCCCAGCGACACGCGGCCCGGACCGCCGGGCGCGAGCGTGCGCAGGAGCGTCGAGAGATGCCGCGGCGGGCCGGCGGGGGCGGCGAGAATGGTGTCCAAGTGGAGGCGTCCGGGATATGCCGCCTGCGCCCCGAGCGGGACCAGACGTGATGGAGATGGGCCCTCCGCGGCTTCGATCAATCCCGCGCGCACGGGGAATTTCCCCCCCTGGCCTCAGCGGGCGGGCTCGCGCGCCTCGCGCTTGAAGGGATTGTCTTCGGGCACCTCGTAATCGGGCACGAGCTCGCCCTTCGCGCGGGCATCGGCCATGTAGCGGAAGGCCGAGATCGACATTCGCATCAGGTGCTCTCCCGCCTTCATGGGCGGATATTTCTCGAGCGCCTCGGGCGTGCGGAACTTCTCGAGCGGCTCCACGACGGCGTGGTAGTCGAGCCCGAAGAAGAGCGGGATCGAAAAGCGCTCGCGGCCGATATTGGCGACCCGGTGCTGGGTGGACTTGAACCGCCCGCCCGACCAGGTCTCGAAGATGTCGCCGATATTGACGACGAAGGCGCCCGGGATGGGCGGCGCGTCGATCCACGTGTCCTCGGCGTTCATCACCTGCAGCCCCGGACCGCCCTGCAAGAGGATGGTGAAGCATTCGAAGTCGGAATGCGCGCCGATGCCCACGAGTTCCTTCGTCGCCGGCATCTCGTTCGGCACGTAGCGCAGGAGCCGCATCTGCGAGGTGGGCGCGGTGATGTGGCGGCGGAGCGTCGCGGGATCGACGCCGAGCTCGAGCGCCAGCGTGTCGAGAAGCTGCAGCCCCAGCGCGAAGACCGCGTCGTAATAGGCCGTGACCGTCTCGCGCCAGCCGGGGATGTCGGGCCAGACGTTCGGGCCCGTCATGCGCCAGCCGGCGAGGAAGTCGGGATGGTCGGCCGGCGCGTCGAAAGAGAGATCCCAGGCCTCGTTGAAGTTGATGCTCTTCGGAAAGTCGGCGCCGTTCTCCTCGAAGGGCACGTAGCCGCGGTGATGGGTCGTGAAGCCCGACCAGTAGCGCATCTTCTCGCGGCGCGAGCGGGAATGGAAATCGCGCGAGGCCGCCATCACCGCGTCGATGAGCTCCTGCGCGATGCCGTGGCCGGTGATGTAGAAGAAACCCGAGCCGCGCGCGGCCTCCCCGAGCGCGCCCGCGACGGCGCGGCGCGCCTCCGCGTCGCCCGTGGCGAGGCCCGAGAGATCGACCACCGGCAGCGTCGCATCCTCGATCGTCGCGGCTCTCTGGTCCGGGGCGGGTGACAGGGTCATGGGGCTCTCCTCTGGACTCGGGAGCGGCGAGGGTCGGACCTTCCCCGGCCGGAACCAATGGCCGGGCCGGGCCCCGTCGCGCGAAAGACCCGCAGGGCCACGAAAACGGTCATCGACGCGGCGGAACGTCCAAAAACGCGGCAAGACACGCGCGGCCGGGATTGATTCCGCCGCGCCCGGTGACAGGAGCGCCCCGCGCGCGCGGTGATGGCCCGGAACGGTCCGTCCGGCAGGGCGGTCCTCCAGCCAGATCCAGGAGAGAACCATGTCCCAGAGGAGCCGCATCCCCACGAACCGCACGGTGAGCCGCAGGACGCTTCTGCGCGGGGCCGCGGGGCTCGCGGGGGCGGGCACCGCCGCGAGCCTCTATCCGATGCCGCTCCTCGCGCAGGAGCGGCGGCTCGCGATCGGCTCCTATGGCGGCTATTTCGAGAACAGCTTCATGGAGCACGTCTACCCGGCCTTCACCGAGGCCACGGGCATCGCCGTCGACAGCGTGACCCAGCCCAATTCGGCGGACTGGCTCGTGACGCTGCAGCAGGCGCAGGCGGCGGGATCGGTGCCCGCCGACCTCTCGCTCTTCGCGCGCGACACGATGATCCGGGCCTCGCGGATCGGCGGGCTCCTCGCGCCCCTCGACATGTCCGCGATCCCGGCGGCGGACAATCTCGATCCCTATTTCGTCTTCTCGGACGGCGGCGACACGCTGGGCGTGGGCGCGATGTCGTGGTTCGTCTCCATGGTGGTCAATCCCGACGCGGTGGAAGTGCCCCAGAGCTGGGCGGAGTTCTGGGACACCGAGCGGTTCGAGGCGAGCCTCGGTCTCTCGCGGCTCTACAACAGCATGTTCCTCGACATCGTCGCGGCCACCTTCTTCGACGGCGCCGAGACGATGGGCTCGCGCGAGGGCATCGTCGCGGTCGTCGAGAAGGCGGGCGAGATCAAGCCCAACGTCGCGCTCTGGTACTCGGCCGAGAGCCAGATGGAGCAGGCGATGAAGAATCTCGACGTGATCGGCGGGCAGTACTACCACGACGTGGCGCAGCTCATGGCCGCCGACGGCTTCCCGATCCGCTCGATCTTCCCCAAGGAGGGCAACGTGCAGGATTACGGCTCCTGGTGCCTCTCGCCGCTGTCGGAGAAGGGCGCGGAGGCCGCGGAATTCATCGACTTCTCCTCGCAGCCCGAGACGCAGGCGCTGATGTCGCGGATGATCGGCACCGCGCCGCTCGTCCCGCGCGAGGCCACGGACCTGACGCAGGAGGAGTTCGACGCGGTCTCGGGCAGCCCCGCGATCCGGCCCGCCTACGAGGCCTATCTCGACGAGGACACCTTCATCAAGGAGACCTGGGACAAGATGCTGGCCGGGGCCTGAGCGGCATGGCCGGGCTCGCGCTCGAGGGGGTGGGACGCGATTACGGTGCCACGCGCGCCGTGGGCCGGGTCGATCTCGCCTTCCGCGAGGGCGAGCTTACCGCGCTCCTCGGCCCCTCGGGCTGCGGCAAGACCACGCTCCTGCGGATCATCGCCGGGCTCGAACCGCCCTCGCGCGGCCGCATCCTCCTCGGGGGGCGCGACATCACCGCCATGCCCGCGCATCTGCGCCGCTTCGGCATGGTGTTCCAGAGCTTCGCGCTCTTCCCGCACCTGAACGTGCGCGACAACGTCGCCTATTCTCTGGCGATCTCGGGCACGGGCCGGGCGGCGCGGCACGCCCGCGCGGACGAGCTTCTCGACCTCGTGCGGCTCGGCCATCTGGGCGATCGGTCGATCTCGGCGCTCTCGGGCGGGCAGAAGCAGCGCGTGGCGATCGCCCGCGCGCTCGCTCAGGATCCGGAGGTGTTCCTGCTCGACGAGCCGATGTCGGCGCTCGACGCGAAGCTCCGCGAGGAGATGCAGGTGGAGCTGCGGCTTTTGCAGCAGCGGCTCGGCATCACCACGATCGTCGTCACCCACGACCAGCGCGAGGCGATGAGCATGGCCGACCGGATCGTCGTCATGTCGGAGGGTCGCGCCGAGCAGGTGGGCGCGCCGCAGGAGATCTACGACCGGCCCGACAACGCCTTCGTCGCGGGCTTCATCGGCCGCAACAACTTCTTCGACGCGGTGGCCGTTCCGGGCGGGCTCGAGGCGGACGGATACCGGCTCGCGCTCGAACCGGGGCCCGCCTTCCGTCCGGGCTCCCCGGTCCGCGCCGCCTGCCGGCCGGAGCGGATCCGTCTCGGGCAGGACCTGCCCGAGGGCAACCGCCTGCCCGCCCGCGTGGTCTTCGTGCGCGCCATCGGATCGGAGCGCGACGTCCACGTGGAGACGCCCCTGGGCCCCTTCGTCGTGGCCCAGGGATCGGGGCTCCAGGGCGGGGACGGGATCGCGGCGGGCCGCGAGGTGGCGCTCCACCTGCCGCCCGGCGCGCTGCAGGTCTATCCCGCCCAATCCCGGCCCCGGGAGGTGGCATGAGCGACGAGAGCCTCCCTGCGCCCCGGGCCGGCGCCCCGGGCCCGGGCGCGCGGATCGGCGGCGGGACGCTCCTGCAAGTGGGCCTCGCGGTTCTCCTCGCCTTCCTCTGCCTCGCGCCTTTCGCGCTGATCGTCGCGATCTCCTTCGGCGAGAAGGTGCAGGGCGCCGCCTGGATCTGGTCGGTCGATCCCGGCAATTACGCCCGTGTCTTCGTCGGCGCGCTCTGGCCCGAGGAATTCTCCGGCCTCTATCTCCAGCGGCTCTGGTACTCCGTCCTCTACGCCACGCTGGGCGCGGTGCTCGCGGTGGCGACGGCCTTTCCCTTCACCTGGTTCCTGACCCGCACGGGGCGCCGCGCGCAGACGATCTGGCTCGTCTTCCTGCTCTCGAGCGTCTCGGTCTCCGAGGTCTTCGTGGTCATGGGCTGGGACATCCTGCTGTCGAACCGCTCGGGCCTGCCCATGGTGGCGCGCGAGACGGGCCTCACGGACTGGCTGAAGGCGGTGGGCTGGTTCGACACGCTGAGGGGCTGGGGGCTGGCCAATCCGCGCGACCTGAAGTTCAAGACCTCCGCCACGGCCACGGTGCTTACCATGACCTATCTCGTCTGGCCCTATGCGGTGATCCTGCTCTATCCGCCGCTCTCGCGGCTCGATCCGGCCCTGACCGAGGCCGCGCGCACGATGGGGGCGCGGCCCGCCACCGTGATCCGGACGGTGGTGCTGCCCGTGCTGCGGCTGCCGCTTCTCGGGGCGGTGATGTTCCTCTTCGTCTATCTCCTCGGCGTCTACGTCACCGTCTCGGTCTTCGCCGCGCCCTCGCAGCAGACGCTCGCGGTCTCGATCTACGACGCGGTGCGCGGCGCCACGCTCGACGCCCCCTTCGGCGCGGCGCAATCGGTGGTGCTCCTCGCCGTGGCCGCGCTCTGCCTCTGGTTCGGGCAACGGCTCGGGGGACGGGGCGCGTGAGGCGCCGGCTCCATCCCGCGGCCGCGCTCTTCATGGGGCTCTGCGCCCTCGTCCTCGCGCTGCCGATCCTCGTCGTCATGGCCGCGGCGCTCAATGGCGGGCGGACCATGCTCTTCCCGCCCGAGGACCCGACGCTTGCGCGGTTCGCCGAATTCTTCGCCGGCGATCCGGTCTGGCGCGACGCGCTCTGGAACTCGGGCCTGATCGCGGTTTCGAGCGCGGTGCTCGCCACTGCACTCGCCTGGCCCATCGCCTATCTCGTCTGGCAGGGCGGGAGCGGGCTTTCGAAGGCGCTGGCGGCCGCGGGCGCCATGCCCTTCGCGCTGCCGCCCATCGTCTTCGGCGTGGGGCTGGGGTTCCTCTGGGCCTTCACGGCCGGGCTCGGCACGCTCTGGGCGGGGATCCTCAGCCATGCCGCGCTGTTTCTCGCGCTGCCGCTCGTCACCATCTCCGTGGGCCTGCAATCGATCGACCGCGCCCATCTCGACGCGGCCGCGACGATGGGGGCGACGGAGAGCGTCATGCTTCGGACCATCGTCTGGCCGCAGACGATCCCCTACACGGTCTCGGGCCTCTTCTTCGTCATGGTGTTGAGCTTCAACGAGTTCATCGTGATGTTCTTCGTCTCCGCCTCCGCCTTCACGACCGTGACGCTGCAGATCTTCAACTCGCTCCGGAACGGCTTCACGCCGACGATGGCGGTGGCCGCGATCCTCTTCGTCTCGGTCTCCATCACGGCCTTCGCGCTCGTCGCGCGCTGGGGCGACCTGCCGCGGTTGATGGGCGCGGAGCCCGAACACGACTGATCCCCCCGGAAAGGATAGAGAAATGCCCGTGAACCCTCCCATCGTCGGCCGTGCCGTCCTCATCGTCATCGACATCCAGAAGGGCGCCTTCCTCGGTGCGGAGGAGAACGGCATCCCGATGATGCCCGCCTATGTCGAGAACATGCATCGCGCGCGGCGGGTGATCGACGCGGCCCGCGCGGCCGGGCTGCCCCTCGTCTTCCTCCAGGAGCACCACCGCCGCGACATGGTCGATTACGGCCGCGAGCTCGACGGGGCGGAGGGCGTGCATTGCCGTGCGGGCGATCCCGGCACGCCCATCGCCGTGGAAGAGACGGGCTACCGCGAGGGGGAGGATTACTTCGTTCGCAAGCGCCGCTATTCGGGCTTCTTCGGCACCGATCTGGAGATCCTCCTGAAGGGGCTCAGGGCCGAGACGCTGATCCTCGTGGGCGGCATGACCGATGTCTGCGTGCACTACACCTTCGCCGACGCCCACCAGCACGATTACCATTGCCGCGTGATCACCGATTCCGTGGGTGGCACCTCCGACGCGGCGCATGCGGCCTCGCTCGCGGCGATGGAATACCTCCAGACCGGGGCTTGCCGGTCGACCGACGAGATCGTGGCGATCCTCGAGGAGCGCGAAGAGCGCGCCGCGTGAACCTCCGGGCGCGGCTCGACGGGCTCTGGGACCGCGAGCGGATCGTCGCGGGCGGGTGTCTCGACACGTCCACGCGGGTTCTGTGGATGCAGGCGCCGGGGGGCTTCGTCGATCTCCGTCTGCCCCCGGGCCGGCCCGACATCGCGGGATGCGAGGCGCTCTGCGACCTCGGGCGGGACGATCTGGCCCATCTGCTCTCGGCCGAGGGCTTCGCGGGCGAGATCGCGGTCGCGGGCGACGTCTGCACCTGGCACCGCGCGATCAACTGGCAGGGTTTTCCCGTCGGTCCCGACGAGGGCCGGATCGCGTTCGACGCAGAGGGGCGGTTGATCGAGACCGGGATCCACGCCGATTACGTGGAGGATTGGCGCGGCCTCCCCGGCCCCGTGCCCTTCCACGGGGTCTGGGCCTCGGGCGATTGGCGGCTGCATCTCGCCTGGGCGGGGACGCTCTTCCTCCTCGGGATCGGACGGGCGGATCAGCCGCGCGCCTCCGTGCTCCGCGCCGCGCTCGTCGCGGGTGGGCGGACGGACGAGGTCGCGCTCGCCGCGCAGTTCCGCGCGCTCTACGCGATGGGAAACTTCGGCGCGGAAGGCGGCCGGGTGGAGCAGGCCACCGATCCGTTCCTCGAGGGCCGGGTCCTTCTCGAGGGGGACCCGGCGTCGGGCGCGCCCCTCGTCACCCGCCGCTGCACCTTCCTCGGTCACGAGCTGGTGGAGGAATGGACGCCTCAGCCCTCCCAGAGCGCGAGGTAGCCGTCGCAGATCTCCGAAAGCCTTTCGGGGCCGAACGGGTCGTCGTGCCCGCCATGGACCACCCGGACCGGGAGCGCGCGGAGCCGTCGCAGCGTCGCGGCATAGACTGCGCGGTCGGCCTCGGGCGCGACGAGCGGCCCGTCATAGACCGCGTCCGCCCCGAAGAGCGTGCCCGTCTCCGCATGCCAGAGCCCGACCTGGCCCGGTGCGTGGCCGGGCAGGTGGAGGATCTCCGCACGCCAGTCGCCGAGGTTGATCGTGTCGCCCTCCACGACCTCGCCTGTCAGCGGCGCGGGGCGGAGCGTCCAGGCGTCCGGATCGTAGCGCGGCGCGGGCACCGCGGCCACGAGGAGACCCTCGAGCGGCGGATAGCCCGCCTGGACGAGCATCGTCCGCAGGTTTTCGGGAATATCCCCGGCCTGGAGGCTCTGCGTGGGCGGCCGGGCCAGCGCCTCCCGCTCCATCGGGTGGGCGAGATGCGCGTCGAACTCGTGCGCGGCGCCCACGTGGTCGACATGGGCATGCGTCGTCAGGAGCGTGAGCGGCTTTCCCGGGTCGCGGCGCGCGGCGTCGACCACCGGCCGGAGGGGCGCCACGCCCATGCCGCTGTCGATCAGCAGATCCGCGTCCCGCCCCTCCACGAGATGCATGTTCGCGGAGAAGACCGGATGGACGTGCGGCTCGGTGATCCGGGTGACCCGGTCGTCGAGGCGCGCCACCCCGTACCAGGGATCGGCTGTGGGGAGGGACGGGCTCACCGCTCGATCTCGCGCTTGCGCCCCTGGAGGAAGTCGCGGATGTCGAGGAGCGACTTCTCGTCCATCGAGACGTAGACGAGCGCCATGTTCGTCCGTTCCCGCACCATCGGGCCCGGAAACGGCAGGTAGCTCAGCTCCCGCGAGCCGAAGGAGGGTGCGGCGGTGCCGACCTGCCACTCGGTCCTGAGCTCGACATCCACGAGCTTCAGCGCCTTCGCGCCGCCCTTGCCCGGCCGCTCGAAGGGCACGCCCGCGAGCTTGAGATAGGCGGTCTTGTCGGCGGCATGGAGGAAGCCGTCGACGAATTGCGCCGCCAGCACCTGCAGGTCCGCCGCCTCGTCGGCCGCGTGGAGATGGGAATGCAGGTGGTCGGGCTCGGCGTGGTTGTGGCCCGGACCATGCGGGGCATGGTCGTGGTGATGATGCCCGTGGGGGCCGTGATCATGTGGCATTCGACCACCTCTTTCCCTCGAACTCGCCGTGGGGCAGCGTCACCGGCTTGTCGATATGGCGCTTGTGCGCGCCGAGCTTGCCCGAGGAGACGAGCGAGCCCAGCACGTCGACGATGACCCGCGTGCCCATGAGCGCGGTGATCTCCGACTGGTCGTAGGGCGGCGCCACCTCGACGAGCTCCATCCCGCAGATGCCCTCGGCCGCCACGCCCGCGGCGAGCGCCAGCGCCTCGCGCGGCAAAAAGCCGCCCGGCTCGGGCCAGCCGGTGCCGGGCACGAAGCCGCAATCGATGCTGTCGATGTCGAAGGACATGTAGACCATGTCGACCCCGTCCCAGGCGATCTCGAGCGCCATCTCGATGGTCTTGTCGATGCCCATCTTCTCCATGTCGGACATGGTGATGATGTTGGTCTCGCGCTCGCGGGCGACCTTGACCGCGTCGCGCGGCACCTGCCAGCCGCCGATGCCGATCTGCACGAGGTTCTTCGCGGGCACGTTCGGCATGTTGGTGGCGTGGAACCAGGGCGTCGTGTGCATCCGCTCGTCGAGATCCTTCTCCTGGATATCGGCGTGGCGGTCGAAATGCACGATCCCGATCTTCTTCGAGGTGCAGTCCGCGATCCCCTTCACGCACGGATAGCCGATCGAATGGTCGCCGCCGATCATCACGGGCAGCGAGCCCGAGGACGCGACGTGGCTGACGGCGCGCGAGATCTGGTCGAAGCTCTTCTCGATATTGGCGGGGATGGTGAAGACGTCGCCCGCGTCGCAGAGCGTCATCTGCTCGCGCAGGTCGATCGCCATCTCGTAATTGTAGGGCGTGTAGAGGGCGGAGATCTTCCTCACCCCCTGCGGCCCGAACCGCGTGCCCGCGCGGTAGGTGGTACCGCCGTCGAAGGGGATCCCCAGGACCGTCGCGTCGTAATGACCGACCTCGAGCACGTCCTCGGCGTAAGGCGCCTTCAGGAAGGTGTTGATGCCCGCGTAATGCGGCAGCTCCCCCCGCGCGAAGGTGGGGATCGACTTGTCCTCGATCGACTCCGCGCCGTGGAGGCCCATGCGCAGCGCCCATCGCCGCTCCTCGTCCCAGCGCTTGCCGCCGATCGAGGCCTCGTCCTGCATCGCGCGCCAGCCGCCGAGCTTCGTGAGGTCGGGGTGGTGGGCCCGGCGCTCGGGGATGCGGGCATCGGCCGGGTGGTGCGAGCGGCTCCGCTCACGCATGGATCGCGGCATGGTCGTCCTCCTTGATCTGGTAGGGGATGCCGCCGTGGCGGGCATCGAAATCGTAGGTGATGGTGGCCCCGAAGGCCTCGGGTTCGTGCGGATCCCAGCGCGGCTTGTCGAAGACGAGCACCCGGTCGCCGAGCTTGAAGCCTTCGGCGAGGTCGTGGGTGACCATGAAGATCGTCATCCCCGTCTCCGCCCGAAGCTCGGAGACGAAATCGTGCATGGAAAGGCGCGTGCCGGGATCGAGCGCGCCGAAGGGCTCGTCGAGAAGCAGGATCCGCGGCCGCGCGGTCAGCGCCTGGCCGATGGCGAGGCGCTGCTGCATGCCGCCCGAGAGCGTCGCGGGATAGGCGTCCGCCACGTGGGCGAGACCGATCCGCTCGAGCAGGGCATCGGCGCGGTCGCGGGCCGCCTGCCGCCCTGCGCGCGAGAGCCAGCCCCGGCGGGTGGCGAAGCTCTCGGCGGCCACGACGTTCGCGCGTACGGTGAGATGCGGGAAGACCGAATAGCGCTGGAACACCACGCCGCGCTCGCGCCCGGGTTCGCGGGCCACGGGGCCGTCCTCGATCCGGATCGTGCCGCGCGAGGGCATCTCTTCCGCGAGGAGAAGCCGCAGGAAGGTGGACTTGCCGCAGCCCGAGGCGCCGACGATGGAGACGAATTCGCCCTTTGCTACATCGAGGTCGATCCGCTCGAGGATCGGCCGGCCGCCATAGCTCTGCCAGAGGCCGCGGACGCGCACGAAGCTCACAACGACGCCCCCATCCACGGGAAGGCGCGGCGCGACACCCATCGCAGCGTCCAGTCGATCGCGAAGGCGAGCACCGTGATCCAGATCACGTAGGTCAGGATGATGTCCATCGCGAGATAGCGGCGCACGAGGAAGATGCGGTAGCCGAGCCCCACGTCGGAGGCCACGGCCTCGGCCGCGATCAGGAACAGCCAGGCCGCGCCGAGCGACAGCCGCACGCCGCCGATCAGGTGCGGCAGGGTCTGCGGCAGCGCCACGCGGAGCGCGATGACGAGGGACGAGGCGCCGAGCGTCTGGGCCTTCACCATCTGCTCGCGCGGGATCGCGAGCACCCTCTGGCTCAGGTCGCGGGTGAGGAAGGGGGCGATGCCGATGGTGATGAGCACGATCTTCGACACTTCCCCGAGCCCGAAGACGATGAAGAGCACCGGCAGGAGCGCCAGGGGCGGCACCATGGAGATCACCGCCACGAAACCCGCGAAGGTCCGGCGCAGGTAGGGCAGGAGCCCGATCGCCATCCCGAGGACGAGCGAGATCGCTGCCGCGAGGCCCACACCGATGGCGAGCCGCCTCAGGCTCGCCCAGGTGTCCTGCCAGACGAGGAGCTCGCCTGAACGCGGATCGGGGACGGTGAAGAGCCGCACCGCCGTCTCCCAGATCGTGCCGGGCGCGGGCAGGAGCTTGTCCTGCGGGTTCGCGGCGAGCCGGATCTCGGATCCCACGACATAGGCCAAGGCCAGCGCCGCGAAGGGCAGCGCGGCCAGCACGATCGCGGCACGGCGCGAGGGGTGACGGTTGACGAGGCGCATCGCCCGTCAGAGCGCGCCGTCGGCGGCCATCTGCATGTAGGTCGGATCGAAGCGGAACTGCACGTTGCCGGCGTCCCCGGTGGTCGTGCCGCCCGGATATTCGATGCCGATGAAGTCCGCGGACGGCGCGCCGACGCCGAGGATGCCCTTGTCGAAGAGGAACTGCGCCACGTTCTCCATCGTCTGCGGCAGGTCCGGGCTCTCGGCGAGCGCCACCGCCTCCGCGGGGTCGTAGAACATCCGCGTTGCCGCGAGCTGCGCCTCGTAGCCCGCGAGATCGGTGCCCGAGGCCTCGGCCATCGCGGTAAGCGCGTCCGCGTCGCCCGCCGCCATCAGCGCCATCGCCTCGTACCAGGCGCCGGCGAGCGCGCGGCCGAAATCCGGGTTGGCCGCGAGCGTGTCGGTGTTGACCACCATGAGATCGAGGATCTCGCCCGGGATCGCGGCGCTGTCGAAGACCGATGTCGCCTGCGGATCCTCGAGGATGGTGGAGACGAGCGGGTTCCAAGTCACCACCGCCTCCACTTCGGGGGTCTGGAAGGCCGCGACCATGTCGGCGTCCGAGGTGTTGATCACGCCCGCGAGGTCCCGCTCGGCGAGCCCCACGCTGTCGAGCGCGCGGGCGAGGAGGTAGTGGGAGACCGACAGCTCCACGAGGTTCACGGGCTTGCCCGCGAGACCTTCCAGCGTCGCGTCGCCCTTCACGATCACCGCGTCGTTACCGTCGGAATAGTCTCCCACGATGAGCGCGGTGGTGTCGATGCCGCTGCCCGCCGGGATCGAGAGCGTGTCCATGTTGGTGGCCGCGACCCCGTCGAAGCCGCCCGCGGTGTACTGGTTGATCGATTCGACGTAGTCGTTGATCTGCACGATCTCGACGTCGATGCCGTATTTCTCGCCCCATTTGTCCATGAGGCCGCTCTCCTCGATATAGCCCCAGGGCATCCAGCCCACGTAGATCGACCAGGCGACGCGGAACTCGGTCTTCTCCTGCGCCATGGCGGGGGCGGCGAGGGCGGTGGCCAGCGCGAGCGCTGTGGCGGCGAGGCTTCGGGTCGGCATGGCGTCTCTCCGTCGTGGTTCCGCCTTGCGGGGCGCGCGGCCCGCGGGCGGAACGGTCGGGGGGCGCGGGTCGAGGGGGTGCAGTGCTCTCCCGGGATTTTGGCCCGCCGTGTGCCGTCCGGGGAATTTGCCCCGCCGGTGACGCTTCTCGGACCAGGCCTCCCGCGCGGCATCGGCGGCGGGAGCGGAACCCTAAGCTTCCTGCGCTTCCTGTGTGGGAAGATCTCGGCCAGACGGGAAAGCGCTGCGGTGCCGCCGCGCTGGTTATTCGCCATGAAATCCGGGACTGCCCAATAATTGAGCGAAAGGCGGGTTTCGTGCCGCCCGGGCGGGCGGCTGGAAAAGCGGCGAGATCGGCACCGCCGTGCCCGTGGCCGGCGAGCGTACCGAGGCCGCCTGGATGCGGCTGGCCGCATCCCCCCGATCTCTTCACGATCCAGGGCCGCGTGGCCTGTCCGATCTGCCGATCGAGCCGAGCGATCGCCCGGCTCGACCGCAAGATGGCTCCGGTTCGGTGTCGAAGGCGCCCGGCGGGTCTCGCGTGGCCTTTCAGAAGAAGGCGGCGCGGATCGCCGCGAAGAGGGTCGCCCCCCCGATCGGCGCGACGAACAGCAAAAGAAGGTTGACGCCTATGACGAGCAGGAAGGTCCGTTCCTGTCGCTTCGTCAGCACCGTCCTGCGCGGCCGCTCCGGCTCGGGCCGTTCGTCCGGTATGCGGAAAGTCTCGAAGCCGTCGAACATCTCGGTCTGCCCGCCTGAGGTAAGCCGCGACCCTTCGGAAACGCCGCGATGAGGTCCATCGGGAAAGGTTTTCGGCAGATGATGGGGCAGCGGCGCATGCCGGGCAAGCCCGAAGGCCGCGGCGACCGAGGCCGTCCCGATAGGCGAACTTATGTAACGAGCGCGCGCGACGAGCCCCCCGCGCCTATTGCGTGAAGAGGCGCGCGATGCCGTCCCAGTGGAGCCAGATGGCCGTCGCGGAGATCGCGAAGCCCGCCGCGAAGAGCGCCGCGTCGCCTACCGCGTCCCAATTGCCGTGTCGGCGCATGTAATGGACCGTGATCGGATAGGTCAGGAGCGGTGCCGCGCCGATCGCGATGGCCGCGCCGGGAATGCCGAAGGCCTGCACGCCCAGGAGCAGGATGGTGATCTGGCAGATTGCGGTGGCGACGTTGACCACCAGGAGCGCCAGGCTGTTGCCCTGCGCGAGGGCCGCGTTCATCAGCCCGATCAGCACGATGGGCGGCACGTAGCAGGCCGCGAGCAGCACCGCGATCGGACCGGCGAGGATGTAGCGGTCGTCGTAGAGCAGCGAGACGATCCAGGGTCCGAGGAACGTCATCGTGGCGACGAGGCCGAGCGCGCTTGCCACCACGAGCCGGCGGCTACGGAAGATGCGGGCCCGGTTCTCGGCGCTCTCGGAGGGATGACGCATCCGGTAGAGCGGGAAGACCACCATGCCCGCGACCTTCTGCGCGAGCATCCAGGGCAGCGTCGCGAGCGTGTAGCCGATCGCGTAGATGCCGAGCAGGTCGGTCGGGATATGGGCGCCGAGCACCGCCCGGTCGCTCTGGTTGAGCACGTAGGTCGCGATCGTGCTGAAGAACAGGTACTTGCCGAAATTCACCATCTCCGACACGCTCTGGCGCTCCAGCCGGAAGTGGTTGCGCATGCCGGGCATGTAGCGCGTGTAGAGCGCCAGCGACACGGTGGGCGAGATCAGGAGCCCAAAGACCAGCGCCCAGACCGAGCCCGTGAGCCAGGCGAGGAGCGAGAGCGCGACGAGGTTCACGACCTGCGCCACGATCGTCAGGAAGGCCACGCGGCCGAGCATCAGATGGCGCTGCGCGGTCAGGAGCTTGGTCGGGAAGACGCCCTTGATCACCAGGCTGAAGCCCGCCACCGGCAGGGCGTAGGCGAGGATTGGCTCGTCGTAGAAATGGGCGGCCGGGACGGCGAAGAGGCAGACCGTCAGCCAAAGCAGGACGCCGCGGATCGCCTGCAGCGTCCAGGCGGTGTTGAGGAAATCCGGATCGTCGCCGCGCGGGTTCTGCATCACCGAGGCCTGCAGGCCGATATTGGAGAACAGCGTCAGGCCCAGCAGGATCACCTGGATCAGCGCCATGACCCCGAAGGCTTCCGGAAACAGAAGCCGCGTCAGGACGAGATTGGACACGAGCCGCAGGCCGTTCTCGCTGAACGCGGAAAGCAGCGCCGCGCCCGTTCCGCGCAGCGCCCGCGCCGACAATCCGTTGCCCGAAAGCCGCCGCCTGAGGGGATCCATCATAGCCATGACCGCTCCGGGGGCGCGCGACCGCCCTTTCGCGAAGGAAAACTGCATCGAGAAAACCCGTATCCTGGTACCGGGAAGCGCTTTACACTGCCGTTCTTCTTTTCCCGTAAACGGAGTTCGGGTAGAAGACGCGTACCGGCTCCGCAAGCCCCTCTACAGGCAGGCGGGAAACCGCGTCAATCACACTGGGTCGATCATACTGGGACGAAACGGTTCGTGACGAGTATCGCACTGATTGCCTGGCCCGTCGTGGCCCTTCTGCTCTTCGCGCGGCTGCCCCTGCGCGAGGCGCTGGTCTGGTCGATCCTGCTCGCCTATCTCTTCCTGCCCGAGACCGTCTCCTTCAACTTTCCCGGCATCCCCGCCTTCGACAAGTGGTCGATTCCCGCCTGTACGCTGATCCTGGCGGTGCTCATCTACGACAAGACCCCGCCGGGACGGGGTGCGGCGTCCGCGGCGGGGCAGGCTTCCCGCGGCCAGGGTGTCACCCTGCTCTTCCGGGTGCTGATGGGATGCCTGCTGCTCTCGCCGGTCCTGACCGTGCTCGCCAATTCCGATCCCGTCGGGGTGGGCGGCGGACGGGTCCTGTCGGGCCTCAGGCCCTGGGATATCGGCAACGTGATCGCCGAGAACCTGGCACTGCTCGTTCCCTATTTCATGGCCCGCCGGTATCTCGCCACGCCCGAGGCGCACCGGATCCTGCTCCGCGCGCTCCTCGCGGCCGGGCTCGCCTATTCCCTCCTGGTGCTCGTCGAGGTGCGGCTGAGCCCGCAGCTCAACCGCTGGGTCTACGGATTCTACCAGCATTCCTTTGCGCAGCATGTCCGTGGCGGCAGCTACCGCCCGATGGTGTTCCTGCAGCACGGGCTCTGGGTGGGCTTCTTCCTGCTCTCCGTCGTGCTCGCGAGCGGCGGGCTCTACCGCCACCTGCGTGCGAAGCGCGATCCGAAGGCCCTGCGCATCCTTCTTTCGGGCCTGTGGATGATGGGCGTGCTGATGATCAGCCGCAATCTCGGCGCCACCGGGCTCGCGTTCCTCTTCGCCCCGGTCATCCTCTTTCTGGGCGGGCGGTGGCAGATCCGTCTCGCGGCACTCGTCGCGCTCCTCTTCGTGCTCTACCCCGCGGTCCGGCAATCCGGGCTCGTGCCGACGGAGCGGATCACCGCCATCACGCGGGCGATCTCCGAGGACCGGGCGCAATCGTTCCAGTTCCGGCTCAACAACGAGGACCAGCTGCTCGAGCGGGCGCTCGAACGCCCGGTCACGGGCTGGGGCAAGTGGGGCCGCAACCGGGTCTACAACGAGGACGGCATCGACGTCTCGGTCACCGACGGCATCTGGGTCATCGTCCTCGGAACCTCGGGCTGGTTCGGCTACATCGCCTTCTTCGGGCTTCTCGCACTGCCGGTGATCCTGCTGCCGGGCCGTCTCAAGGGCCAACCCGTCCCCTTCGAGACGGCGGCGCTCGCGATCGTCATGGCCGCGAACTTCCTCTACATGGTGCCGAATTCCACGCTGACCCCGCTGGGCTGGATGATGGCAGGCGCGCTCGCGGGCTTTGTGCAGTTCGAGCGGGCCCGGCAGGAGGATCCCGAGACCGAGGCGGCGGCGCCACCCGACGGCCGGCGCCGGTTGCGCCACACCCGGTTCGGCGACGGCGCGCGACCGCCGCTCACCGCGCGGCGCGGCACCTGATCCGCCTGCCTTCGCGGGCTCACTTGTACTCGATGAGGCCCAGGCGGCGGCCGCGCAGGCGGGCGAGGCGGTAATCGACGACGCCGCGCGCTTCCGCGAATTTGCCCAGGGTCAGGAGCCCCGCGCGCTCCCAGGCTGCGCGCCCGCCGCCCGCGCGGAGCGCCAGCCGGGCGATCTGCGCGGGATAGACGAGGGCGAGGAGGAGCCCCCAGGGTCCGGCGAGAAGCACGGCCACGAGGATCGCCAGGGGCAGCGCCAGCCCCCAGAGGAGCGCGCGCCGCGTTCCCGCGACGCCGTGACGCTCGGGCGGGGCCCCGTGCATCGCCGCGCCCTCGGCATAGGCGTGCCCGCCACGCCGCGCGCGGCGCCAGAACTGCGCGAACCGCGTCATGTCCGCGTCGTGGAGCGTCATCTCCGCGTCGAGGCGCCAGATCTCCCAGCCTTCCGCACGCAGCCGCACGCAAAGCTCGGGCTCCTCGCCCGCGATGAGGGTCGGATCGAAGCCGCCCACCGCATCGAAGGCCGCCATCCGCATGAGCGCGTCGCCGCCGCAGGACCGCGTCCGGCCGATGGGCGTGTCCCATTCCACGTCGCAGAGCCGGTTGTAGGCGGAGGCTTCGGGATGGCGCTCACGGCGGCGCCCGCAGGCCACGGCGGCCTCCGGACGATCCTCGAGGAAGGACGCGGCCGTGGCGATCCAGTTCGGATCGACCTCGCAATCGCCGTCGACGAATTGCACGAGATCGGGCGCGCCCGCCTCCCGCAGACGCACGACCCCGGCATTGCGGCCGCGCGCGGCGGTGAAGGGCGCCCCCGCGTCGAGTTCGACCACCTCCGCGCCCAGGGCCCGTGCGGTTTCGACCGATCCGTCGGTGGAGCCCGAATCGACGTAGACGATGCGGTCGGGCGGCCGCGTCGCGCCGGCGAGCGATCTCAGGCAGGTCTCGAGTCGCGCCCCCTCGTTGCGGCCGATCACGACCGCGGCGATGTCACCCGCGGGACCGGGCGCGACAGGGTCGCCCGCCGTACCGGGCGCAATAGGGTCGTCCGCCGCGCTCATTGTGCCACGAAGGGATAGGCCGCATCGAGATCGGGCCTTTCGGGAAAAAGCGCGTGGAGCGTCTTGCGGTCCTCCGCGAAGACCGCTTCGAGCGCGCGGCGGCGTTCGGGGGCGAGGACCGGCTTCTCGGCCATCCGGCGGGAGGCCTTCACCCGGTCGCGCAGCGATTGCGGCACCAGCGCCCGGCGCAGCCACGTGGCCGGCGCGCTGTGGAGAAGCACCCGGTCGAACCGGCCGCGGCGCAACCGCTCGGCGGAGGCGTTGACCCGTTCGAGATCATGGACCCACGCGAGCCCCTCGCGGCCGAGGAAGCGCCCCACGCGCGACAAGAGCGCCTGCGGGTCCGCCTGCATCGCCTCGAGCGTGTCGACATGGATGCGCTCCGCCCCGAACCGCTCCACGAAGGGCGCGATCTGGGCGCCGTAGCGGCCGTATTCGACGAGTTCGGGATGGTCCGCGAAGGCGGTCTCGAGATCGCCCGTCACCACCCCCTGGCTCCATTCGTGGACGTAGTGGGAGACGGTGCGGGCCACGGGATCGCGGATGAGGTAGATCAGCCGCGCGTCCGGCAGAGCCTCGACCAGCCGCGGCAGGGCATGGGGATGGATGGGCCGCTTGGTGTAATGCGTGCTCGCCTCGCCCTTCAGGTCGCCCGGGGCGGCGGCGGCGAAAAGCGCCTGGTACCAGGGCATTCCTTTCGCGAAAACGGACTCGTCGGAGAAGAAGTTGGGCTCCTTCGGCTCGGTCATGAAGACGCCCGGCTGCGCGCCCAGCTGCGCGGCGAGCGTGCTGGTGCCGCATTTCATCGCGCCGACGATCACGAAGTCGGGCAGTGGCTCGGCGCGTCCCGCGCTCATCCCTTCTGCCACGGCCCGAGCGGATCGCGCGCGCCGGTCCAGATGTCGACGATCTCGGCCTCCGTGCCGGGATTGCCGGGCCGCCCGAGAAGGCCGCGCGTCCAGGTGATCGTCCGCCCGAGATGCCAGGCGAGGTTGGCCGCCCAGAGCCCGGTCTTCCCGTGCGCCTGGTAAAGGAGCCGCGTGCGCGAGGCGTAATAGTAGCGGGGAAGCTTCTTGCGCGCGCTCGCGAGCGATTTCACCGGCGCGGAGCCGCCGCGCAGGTGCACGGCCCGGGCCTCGGGGACATGGGCGATGGCCCAGCCCGCGCGGCGCGCGCGCAGGCAATATTCGGTATCCTCGAAATAGAGGAAATAGCCCTCGTCCATGAGGCCGATCTCGTCCACCATCGCGCCGCGGAGGAGGATGCAGGCGAAGCTCGCCCAGCCGATCTCGCCCGGGGCGGGCGGCATCTCGAGCGGCACGGCCCAGCGGCCGAGGAGCTTCGTGACGGGTCCCGTGGCCGCGCCGCGGATGAGTTCGCTCGCGGGCGAGGGCACGCGGAAGCAGCTGATCTGCTGCGTGCCGTCCTCATCCTCGAGGCGCGGCGCGAAGAGGCCGGTCCGGGGGGCGTTCTGCGCGGCCGCGAGGATCGTCGCGCAGAAACCCGGACGAAGCAGCGCGTCGGAGTTCAGCACGAGATAGAACGGCGCCGGGAGCGCCCCGATCCCCTGGTTGTGACCGCCCGAGAAGCCCGTATTCGTGGCCGAGCGGACGAGCGTGACGGGCGTGCCCTCGGGCTCGGCCGCGATCCACTCCGCGATCACCGCGTCCGATCCGTCGCCCGAGGCGTTGTCGACCACGACCACATGGCCGCGGATCCCGCTTTGCGCGAAATCCTCGAGCACCGAACGCAGGCAGGCGAGCGTCATCTCCGCGGTGCGGTAGTTGATGACGGAGACCACGAGGTCGAGTTCCTGCGGCGTGGCGGGATCGGACGGCATCGCCATCGGCGCGGTCAGAGTCCGGCCCGGCCGGACGAGCGGCCCGGGGCGCGGAAAAAGGAGGGGAGGGTCATGGGAGGGGTCCTCGCGGAAATCCGTCTGTTTACTAGCCGTGCCGCCGGGATTTGCAACCGCGCCGCCGCGTCCGGGCCCCGCCTGCACCGATTCCGGTTATGCGGGATTTTAGGGATCGGCCCGCGCCGGCACCATCCGTTTCGCCATGCAGGGTTAACGATGCCTTCCGCGATTCATGGACGCGAAACCGATCCTGGTCTATGGCGGCGGCCAACCCGACCCGCCGCCAGGGAACACCCGCACATGACCTCCGCCACCAACCTGCCGCCCCGCGGCCGCCGCTACGCCCTCGTCACGCCCTGCCGCAACGAGGCCGAGTACATGCGCCGCACCCTCGATTCCGTCGCGGGCCAAACCGAGCGGCCGGCCCATTGGGTGATCGTCGACGACGGCTCCACCGACGCCACGCCCGCGATCCTCGCCGATTACGCCGCCCGCCACGACTGGATCGAGGTGGTCCAGAAGCCCGATCGCGGCCATCGCGCGGTGGGCCCCGGCGTCATCGAGGCGTTCTATGCGGGGCTCGACCATGTCGATCTCGCGGCCGTCGACTACATCTGCAAGCTCGATCTCGATCTCGACCTGCCCGACGGCTACTTCGCCGGGCTCATGGACCGGATGGAGGACGATCCCCGGATCGGCACCTCATCGGGCAAGCCCTATTTCCGCCAGGGCGCGCGGCCCGAGCAACGCACGCAAGGCGGTCTCATCGACGTCTCCGGCATGATCTCGGAGAAATGCGGCGACGAGATGTCGGTGGGCATGACCAAGTTCTACCGCGTGGCCTGCTTCCAGGAGATCGGCGGCTTCGTGCGCGAGGTCATGTGGGACGCGATCGATTGCCACAAGGCGCGCCAGATGGGCTGGATCGCCTGCTCCTGGGACGCGCCGGAGCTTCGCTTCGAGCATCTGCGCCCGATGGGCTCGTCGCAGTCGGGCGTGCTGACGGGGCGGATGCGGCACGGCTTCGGGCAGTACTACATGGGCTCCGATTTCGCCTTCTTCACCGCCTCGTGCCTCTTCCGCATGGGGCATCCTCCTTTCGTCATCGGCGGGCTGGCGAGCTGGTGGGGCTACGTGCGGGCCTGGATCCGCGGCGCGGAGCAGCACGAGGACGCGGAGCTCCTGGCCTTCGTGCGCGCCTATCAGCGCCGCGCGCTCCGTGTCGGCAAGGCGCGCGCCACAGCGGAGATCGTGGAGGGCCGCACCGCGCTCTGGCAGTCGCGCACCGCGGGCTGAGGCGTCAGTCGAGAAGCGCGGGGGCGGGGGCAGTACCGCCCGCCAGCACCCATTCGTAGACGCGGGCCACCTGACGGGCCTTGCGCTCCCAAGTGAAGACCGCGTCCACGCGGGCCCGCGCCGCTGTGCCCTTCACCGCGAGATCGGTTGGATCGGCCGCCAGCCGCGCCAGTTCGGCCGCGAAATCGGCCACGATCCGCGCCCGCGGGCCGATCGGCACCGTGTAGCCCCAGTCGGGCCGCACCAGCTCTCCCGGACCGGCGTAATCCACGATCAGCGGCGGGATGCCGAGCGCCATCGCCTCGAGCACCACGCCCCCGCCGAATTCGCGGATCGAGGGGAAGGTCAAGAGGTCGCAGCCCGCCATCACCCCCTGCACGTCGCGATGGTCGAGCCAGCCGTGGAAGGTCACCGCGCGCCCCACCCCGTCGCGCGCGGCCCGGGCCCTGAGACCCTCGAGCATCGGTCCGTCGCCGATCATCTCGAGCGTCAGGAGCCCGTCCCTCAGGAGCGGCAGCGCCGCCTCGAGGAGCATGTCGGGTCCCTTGTAGGGCACCATGCGGCCGACGAAGACCCCCCGGAGCGGCCCGCCGGAGGTTCCGGGCGCAGCACGGGCGTTGAACCGCGCGGGGTCGATCGCGTTCTCGGGCAGGTAGATCGTGCGGGCGCGATGGGCCGCGGGGATCTCGCTCATCGTGTGGCGCGACCCCACCAGGATCGCGGCGGCGGCCTTCATCGTGGCCCCTTGCCCCGGCAGCACCTTGTAGGCGCCGCGCAGATAGGAGAGCCATTCCCGCTCCCGCCGGCGCTCCGCGTCGAAGCCTGCCGGCCAGGGCACGCCGCCATTGAGCGGCCCCAGCACGAAGGGCACGCCGGCGGCCGCGCATTTCGGCGCGACGGCGCTCGCCTTCGTGGGGGTGAGCGGGGTCACGCGGTGCACGATGTCCCATTCGCGCGCGCGGATCCGGTCGCCGAAGCGGCGCCAGACCAGCCGTTCGAACCAGGCATAGGAGAGCGCGCTGATCGCCTGCCGCGCGGTCCAGCCCCGCCCCTGGCCCACCACCGCATTCGCGAACCGGTGGAGGGGGGCGGCCACCGCCTCGCTGTCGATGGCGGTGAAGTCCTCCCCCTCGGTCCAGCCCGCGGCGAGGAAGGCGGCGCGGTTGCGCACCTGCGTGACGACATGGATGTCGGCCACCGCGCGCAGGGCCGCGGCGAGCTGGTAGCCCACGAGCGGCACGCTCACCATCTCGGGATTGGCGGCCTCGGCGATGACGAGGACGCGCGGGCGGGACGTCGTGCCGGGGGCGGAGCTCATGCGGGCACCTCCGCTTCGGGCCGGAGCCCGTCGGGCAGGCGGCCTTCGAGGCTGCCCGCGATCAGCCGCGCGAGCCAGGCGGCCTCCGCCTTCGCGTCGTACTCGGCCGCCACGCGGGCGCGGCCCGCCTCCCCCATACGGGCGCGGAGATCCGCATCGGAAAGGAGCGTGTCCAGGCGCACCTTCAGCGTCTCCGGGTCGCCCGGCGGCACCACGAAGCCCGCCTCCCCGTCGGCGACGAGTTCGGGGACGCCCGCCACGCGGGGGGCCACCACCGGCAGCCGCGCGGCCATCGCCTCCATCAGCACCACGGGCACGCCTTCGGCGAAGGACGGGAGCGCGAAGATGTCGGCGCGTGCGAGATGCTCGGCCACCTCCGCTTGGCCGAGATAGCCGGTGAAGGTGACGGCCTCCGCGATCCCGAGATCGCGCGCCCGCGCCTCGAGCCCCGCGCGGTCGGGCCCGTCGCCCACGAGCGTCAGGCGCAGGTCGGGGTGATCCGGCGCGAGGGCCGCCACCGCGTCGAGAAGCAGCGCCACGCCCTTGATCGCGGCGAGCCGGCCCACGAAGAGGATGGTCTTGCCCGGCCCCGACCGCTCCGCGCCGTCGTAGAGCGCCGGGTCGACCCCGCAATGGACGATCCGCATCCGCTCCCAATGGCTCTGGTCCGCGAAGATCATGCCCTGGGCACGAGCGTAATGGCTGATGCAGGCGACGAAGGCCGCGCGCGCCACCTTCGCGTCGATGCGCCAGGTCTGCGGCTCGAAGAATTCCATCGGGCCATGCATCGTGTAGCTGAAGGGCACGCCCGACATCTCCGATGCGAGCATCGCGACCGAACACGACGAGTTGCCGAAATGGTTGTGCAGATGCACCACCCCCTTTTCCTTCAATCGCGCGGCAAGCACGCCCGCCTCGAGGAAGTAGAAGATCTGCCAGAGAGAGCCTTTGAGCCCCGCGGGCCGGGTGCGCCAGGCGAGGCGCGCGGCGGCGAGCCAGCGGCGCCCGAGACACGAGAGATGCGATCTGAGGAGCGTCGCGGGCCGCTTGGCCGCGGGCTGCACCCGGAAGGTCGCCGCATGCTCCGCGCGCTGTTCGGGGCCCACATGGTGGGAGGCGTCGGTCGCCCGCACCGAATGGGTCAGCACCTCGATCCCGAGGGCGCGAAGCGCCGCGACCTCGCGCTGGATGAACGTGTCGGTGGCGCGGGGATATTCGCCCGTCAGATAAGCGATGGGCCCGGAGATGGCGGAACCGCTCATTGCCGCGCCGCGTGGATCAGCCCCGCGAAGGGGGCCATGGGGCGGGGGCCGAGCCGGTCCTCCGCGCGCGCCGTGGAATAGCGCAGCGGCTTGAACCGCGCGGCGAGGACCGCCTCGCCCAGGCCCGTGGGCAGGCGCGCCTCGAGCCCCGGCACGAGGCTTCCCGCGAGATCGAGCATTCCCGCGGCCTTCATCAGCGGCCGGCGCGGGATCTTCACGACCCGTCCCCGTCCGATCGCCGCGAGCCACTGGCCCTGCGTCGGCGGGTCGGGATCGACGAGGTTGACGATCCGCACGTGGCCCGCCCCCTCGAGCACGGGCAGATCCTCGGGCCAGCCCCGCTCCTCCGCCGTGGCCGCCGCGACGAGGTCCGCTGCGGCGTGATTTACGTGGATCGCGGGGACGGGCGCGTCGCCGCCCGGAGAGACCACCCGGCCCCCCTTCTCCCAGCCCAGTCGCGCCGTCCAGAGATGACCGGGGCCGTAGAGCGTGCCCACGCGGAGGATCCAGAGATCGAGCCCGGCTGTCTGCGCCGCCGCCACGGCGATCTTCTCCTGCGCGATCTTGGCCCGCGCATAGGCGTCGCGCACCGCCCCGTCGGGCTCCGTGGGCGAGGTCTCGTCGAGCGTCGCCCAATCGGGCAGCCCCGCCGCCGCGTAGACGGAGAACGACGAGACGAGGACGAGCCGCGCGCCCGGGGGCATCGCGGCCACCACGGCTTCGGTCGCCGCGCGCGTGTCGCGCGCATGGGCCGCGTCGTCGCCGCGCCCCGCGGCGGCGTGGATCACCGCGTCCGCCCCCGCGAAGCTTTCCTTCAGGTCGGAGCCGGCGGCGAGATCGGCGCGGTGTGCCGCGATGCCCGCATCCTCGGCCCAGGCCGGGGGCCCCTCCCCGCGCGAGAGCGCCGTGACGGCATGGCCAGCCTCCCGCGCGGCCGCGACGAGCGCCTGGCCGAGAAAGCCCCCGGCCCCGGTGACGACGATCCGGCTCATGCCGCCCAAGGCCGCGGTTCGATCGGCGCGAAGCGGGTCACCGGCGTGTAGGGCATGGATTCGAGACCGCCGTCGAACCCCGCGTCGCGGCCCGACGGATGGGTGCCGAAATGGCACGCGAGCGTCACCTCGGTGATGTGGGCGGCGAAATCGGCGCCCGTCGCGGGTGCCCGGCCCTCGCGGATCGCGGCGCCCATGTCGGCGATGGCGCGGCAGAAATCGCGCGTCTGCGAGCCGCGATAGGCGGCGATCGTCTCCCGTCCCCCGAGGCGGGTCAGCTTGCGCCCCCAGGGCTCGAGGAAGCGGCGGCGGCGCAGGGTGCGGTAGCGGCGGCGGCGGATGTCGGACGTGTCGCTCCGGGGGTCCTCGACCGTGAGCGTGCCCGCGTCGCCGAAAAGCGTCAGCGCGTGGTCGTGGGCCGCGTAGATCCCGTTCGTCATCCGCGCCACCACGCCGTTCTCGAACCTGAGCGTCGCCACCGAGAGGTCGGGGACAGGCTCGAGCGCCAAGCCGTCGATCTTGTCGGGCATCAGCTCCTCGGCATGGGCGGTGAGCCGGATGACGGGACCGAACATCGCGCAGAGCCAGGTGAGCACGTAGCCCGCATGTTCCACCGTGCAGCCGGTGCGGTACTCGTCGATGGCGGGCCAGGCCATGCCCGCCTCGTTGACCCAGCGATGGACGGGTGCGCGCGGCACCATCCCGTCCTCCATCGCCGCGTGGACGAGGCGGATCCGGCCCACCTCCTCGGCACGCACCGCCTTCCAGAGGGTCTGGGCCACGGGGTTGAGGAGCGTGCAGGGCGCGGAGACGAGGTGGAGGCCCTTCTCGCGGGCGAGCGCCGCCAGATCGCGGGCATGGTCGAGCCGCATCGCGAGCGGCTTTTCGGTATAGACGTGGCGGCCCGCCTCGAGGAGCGCTTTCGTGGTCGCGTGATGCTCCGACGGGTTGGTGAGGTTGAGGACGATCTTCACCCGCGCGTCGGCGAGGAGCGCGTCGAGATCGGGATAGGCCCGCGCGCCGGTGAGCCGCGCCATCGTTTCCGCCCGCGACCGTTCCCGGTCGCAGACACCCGCGAGCTCGAGCTCCGGATGACCCGCGAGGGTCAGGCGGTACATGTTGGCCACATAGCCGCAGCCCAGGATCGCGATGGGGGTTCTCTCGGTCATGTCGCGGAGATCGGGCCTCGTTTGGGATCGGATCGCTCGTAGCGTGTTTTCTCGCGCCCTGTACAGTGGTAGCTGCATCGCGGAATTCCCGAGGAGCCTTCCGCCGTGACCGACCTCGTCTCCTTTTCCGGAACCTCGCCTGGCACCGTCCGCGTCACCCATGCCGACCGGGACCCTTTCCTCGACGAGATCGAGGCGCGGATGCGCGCGGGACAAGGCTTCACGATCGCCACGCTCAATCTCGACCACGTGGTGAAGATCGCGCACGATCCGGCCTTCCGCGCGGCCTATCTGGCCCAGAGCCACGTCGTGGCCGACGGCAACCCGATCGTGTGGCTCTCGCGGCTCGCGGGCCGCGAGGTGGAGCTGATCCCCGGATCGGAACTGATCCACCCGCTTTGCGAGCGCGCCGCGCGGACGAACACGAAGGTGGCGCTCCTGGGCTCCACGGAGGAGACGCTCGCGACCGCGGCCGACCGGCTCGCGGCCGCGCATCCGGGGCTCGAGGTGGTGGCCCGGATCGCGCCCGCGCAGGGCTTTGATCCGGACGGCGCGGCCGCCAAGGAGGCCCTGGAGGCGGTCGGCGCTTCCGGCGCGGGGCTCTGCCTCCTCGCGCTCGGCGCGCCGAAGCAGGAGCGCCTGGCCGCCCGCGCGGGCCCCCTCCTGCCCCGTTGCGGCTTCGTCTCGATCGGCGCGGGGCTCGATTTCATCGCCGGCACGCAGACGCGCGCGCCCGACTGGGTGCGGGCCATGGCCGCCGAATGGCTCTGGCGCGCGGCGGGCAATCCGCGCCGCCTCGCTGCGCGCTACCTCGCCTGCCTCGCGATCCTGCCGCGGCTCGGCCGCATCGCCTGGACCGAGCGGCGGCGCGGCTGAGCCTTCGCGCTCAGCCCTCGGACGGCAGGACGATGCGGCCCTCCGCGTCGGGCTCGAGCGTGTCGAGCGCCACCACGGGGCCGCCCGCGAAGGAGAGATCCTCCACGCTCACGAGGAAGTCGCTGCTCTCGGGTCCGTCGACGCGGATGCCGTTCCCCTCCACGCGGAGCTTATAGGCCTCTGCCCCATGCGGGAAATCGACCCGGTCGCGGCCCGGCCCGCCATGGAGGCCGTTGCGGCCTCCCACGGTCACGAAGCGGTCGTCGCCCGCCCCCCCGATCAGGTAATCCTCCTGCGGAGTGCCCTCCATCACCTCGTCCGCCGGTCCGCCGAGCCGGGTGACGCCCTGCAGGTATTGCGACCCGGCCTCCGCACCGTCCC
>NZ_QKZL01000017.1 GCF_003253995.1 Palleronia aestuarii | reverse complement strand
TGCGGCGATCCTCGAGCATCGCGCCGAACCGATCATCCCGATCCGTCGCAATGGGCGAGCGTGGAAGCCGGACTGCCCTGCCGCGATACCGCGAAACGAGATCCTGAGGGCGACGCGCTGTGTGGGGGGATCGATCCGGAAGAAATGGGCAGGCTATCACATCCGAAGTCGCGTCGAGGCCCGGATGAACCGCCTCAAGCTCTTCGGCGACCGGATCGTGTCACGAGACCCCGATCGCCAGACCGCCGGAATTCAGATCCGCATCGCCATCATGAACCGCTACTCCAGCCTTGGAAGGGACGAGATCGAAGCCATTGCCTGAGCCCAACGGGGAAAGGGGCAAAGCATCCTCGCCTCCGATTAGTGCAACAAGGTCCATCGTCAGCCTCCTTCTGGCGAAGGCTGCATCACGCAGTACCGTCCTGATCAATGGGTCCTGAGCCTAGATGCCGGGAGGCCCCCAATTTCCGGCGGCGCACCAACGGCCCGTTGTGTTTCCCGCCTCCGACGCTATGATCGCCCGGCCGTCGACCTCCCGCGGCAGAGCCGGACGTATGCGCGCGGGCCACAGCGTTTATTAGACGCTGGCGTTCTGGGTGGTCCTGCTTCCGTTCTGGCACTTTCGCGGATCGCGCCCGGCACCATGACCACGGCTGAACCGGATGGCACCTTCACGTTCGTGCTATGCACCGGAGAAGGCGCATTCGAGGTCCGCGTCGATGACGATGACGATGGCGACATCGTCCCGGCAGGAGAGGTGCAACAGGATCGCGGCGATGCCGACCCCTGTGCCTAGGCGATCCATTCCCAACCGCTTCTCGACGTTGCAACGTCCGACGCGGTCCCTCTGGTGCCCCAGTCACGAAACCCGACCAAGGTTCTTCTATCGACCAAGACACCAAGTCTGTCCCGAGATCTGACGAGGCCCGCCCGCGGCCCGCCTCTCGCGATCTGAACGCAGCGCAGTCGCGCTTCGAGCCATATGCGAACCTATTTCCGACCGTCGAAACCGTCGTCAGAAGGCGTGCGGCAGCTGACTTGCAACGAAGAGATCATCCATGATCATTCGTTTTCCGTACCTGCGTGGCACGCTTCTCGCCAGCACCCTGATCATCCCGTCTCTGCCCGCCTTCGCCCGCATCACCTTGGCCGAAAGCCAGGCGGCGGCCGGAAGGACCTACCGCGCCGTGCTGCGTGTCGCAGATAGCTGCGATGACGCGGCGACCACGGCGCTCCGCGTCGAACTGCACGAAGGTGTCTATGTCGCCAAGCCCATGCCGAAGGCGGGTTGGAAGCTTGAAACCCTCACCGGCCCCTACACAACACCCTTCGACAACCACGGCAACGGGGTGAACGAAGGCATGCGGGAGATCGTCTGGTCGGGCGGCAAGCTCGAGGATGCGTGGTATGACGAGTTCACCTTCCGCGCCGCCATCGAAGTGGAGATCGCGCCGGGCACCGACCTTACGATCCCGGTAGCGCAAGATTGCGGAATAATCACGCAGAATTGGACTGCGACGATCACCGGGACCGCAGACGATAGCACCGGGGATCACCGGCACGATCACGCCGCCGCCGGTCCGTGGACTATCGGCGATCTGACCGTCGAAGTGCCGTTCGCCTGCGCCACGCTGCCGAACGCGCCCGTCTCCGGCGGGTTCATGACCGTCGCCAACGATGGGCCGATAGATGACCGCCTGATCGCCGCGACCTTCCGAGATCGCGGGGGAGGAGGAGATCCACGAGGCGGTGATGGACGGCGATGTCATGCGCAGACGTGAGCTTGCGGAGGGCCTCGTCATTCCGGCAGGCGAGAGCGCGGACCTCGCGCCCGGTGGTCTTCACCTGATGCTCATGCACCTGCGGGGGGCACTGGTCGAGGGCGAGACGGTGGACCTAACCCTCACCTTCGAAATTGCCGGAGAGGTGACGGTGCCGCTGGCCATCGGCGCATCGAACGCGGACTAGGCGCACGACCATGGCGCCATGGACCACGGCGGCCACCACTAAATCGATCCATCCGTATCGCGTCGTTGCCCTTGCACTCTTCCCTGCCTGCCGATCTGTCGTGCTTCAAAAAGAATGCACCCGGGACATCTTGGTCGGGCAGGTCGAGGCGAGATGTCTCGTCGGATCGCCACATGTCTGCCATGCAACGCTGAACGAACCTAGTGCGGGAGGCTTCTCGCAGAACATTTTCCGGCTCAATCGAGCCCGTGCGCGGTGCGGAAGCGGGACCCGCACCGCCATCCTAGTTCGTCGTCGGTCGCAGAGAACAGAAAAGACCTTGCGATCAGCGCGAGGGACGCGCCGGTCTGGCGATCAGTAGGACTTTCCACGTGCGGAGACTGGCCAGAGCGTTTCGACCTGACCGTTCCTGACCGCGACATACCAGTCGTGAAGATTGCAGGTCGGATCGCAATGCCCCGGCACCAGGCGCAGCCTCTCGTTGATGCCGAGGCGGCCGTGGGGATCCTCGATCGTCCCGTGCTCGTCGGAAGCCCCGAGATACGTCGCGTCATCCCGTCCGTGGAGGCGCGGCAGACCGCTCTCCATGGAAAGCGATTTCAGCCCGGCATCGCAGATCGCGCGATCCGGCGTGGCGTGGCTCATCACCGAGGTGAGGACGAAAAGGGCGTTGCGCCACATTCCCTCGTCGAGCCTCTGGCCATCCCGGTCGCGAATACGCCCGTAATCGGCGTCCATGAAAGCATAGGAACCGCATTGAAGCTCCGTATAAAGACCCGATTCAGCCTCGAGAACGTAGCTGCCGGTGCCGCCCCCCGTTACGATCCCGGCCGCGAGGCCGGCCTGCGCGAGGAGGTCGAGCGTCGCTCGCAGCTGGTCGAAGGCGGGCGCGAGTGCCACGCGCCGCATCTCGAAGGTCTCGAGATGCTGGGCAGGACCCTGATAGGCCTGTACGCCCGCGAAGTGCAGACCAGGGGCGGCGCCGACCGCCTCCGCGATCGCGCGCGCGGCCTCCGGCGTCTCGACGCCGCAGCGCCGGGCGCCGCAGGCGATCTCGACGAGACAATGGAGTTCGGTACCGTGCCGGACCGCGGCTTCGGAAAGGTCCGGGACGTTCTCGGCATCGTCTATGCACACGGAGATGCGGCCGCCATAGAGGGGAAGCCGTGCCAGCCGGTCGATTTTCGCGCGATCGCGGATCTCGTTCGAAACCAGGATGTCGGCGATCCCCGCGCGTGCGAAGACCTCCGCCTCGCTCACCTTCTGGCAGCAGACACCGATTGCCCCGCCGAGTTCCTGCTGCAATCGCAGCACGTCGACCGACTTGTGCATCTTGCCATGCGCGCGATGGCGAAGGCCGTAGGAGCGGCTCACCTCCCCCATCTTGCGGATGTTGGCCTCGAGCGCGTCGAGATCGAGGATCAGGCAGGGCGTCTGGATCTCCGCCTCCGCCATGCCGGGCCGTGCCGGGATGTCATAGCCGATCTCGAGGCGGTCGAAATCGTGTGTCGTCGTCATGGCAGCGTCTCCGGGGATTTAAAGGAATCGATGACGGGCTGTGCGTCAGATCTGCGGGATCGCGTCCGCGAGACGCGCGGAAAGCCCGTCGCCGGTCGGGGGAATTGTCGCATCGCGCGTGATGTCGACATGCGAGAGGTCCTTCAATCCGTGTCCGGTCGCGACCGCGACCACACGCTCGTCCGGCGCGACGATCCCTCTTTCCCGCAACAGGTCCAGCGCCCCGATCGTGATCGCCGCACTCGGCTCCATCAGGATACCTTCGAGGGATGCCGCCATGCGCTGCCCGGCGAGGATCGTCGCGTCGTCGACGGCGACGGCCGCGCCGCCATGCGCGCGGATCAGCGAGAGCGTGTAGTCACCATCCTGCTCGTAGCCTTCGAGCGTGTCGTTGAGCGCGGAGGCGACGGTCGCCGCGTGCGTCCAGGGACGGATCCCCGTGCCCTCGTCGAAGGCCCGCGCGATAGGTGCGCAGGCTTCCGGCTGGAGCGCGATGGGCCGTGGCATCTTCACCTGCTCACCTCTCGCGCGCAGCCGGGCGAACCCCTTCACGATCCCGCCCAGAAGTGGTCCGGCGGAGATCGGCAAGAGAACCACGTCGGGCGCCGCAGCGGCGAGCTCGTAGGCGATGGTGGCGTAGCCGTCGACGCCATACGGGCAATGATAGGTCGTCGTGAGGTTCACCCAGCCGCGGTCGCGGGCCAGCTCCTCCGCCAAGCGGCAACAGGCGCTCGTCGGCCCGTCGACGGTTACGAGATGCGCGCCGGTGATCGCGATCTGGCGCAGCTTGGCCTCCGGGGCGGTCCTGGGCACGAGGACCACGATCGGCTTGCCGCTCCGCGCGGCATAGGCGGCCCCCGACGCGCCGGCATTGCCGCTCGACGACATGACGAGGGCGGGCCGGTCGTATTCGCAGGCAAGCGACGTGGCGAGCGCGATGGCGCGGTCCTTGAACGATCCCGTCGGCATCACCGAATCCGTCTTGATCCATAGATCGCGAAGACCGTGCCGCGCGCCGAGCCGTTCCGCCTTGAGAAGTGGGGTACCGGCCTCGCCCATCGTGATCCGATGCGCCTCGCGGCAGCGCGGCAGGTGCTCTGCCCAGGACCAGAGCGATCGGGGATCATCCGCGACGGGGCGGTCTTCCGGCTCTCCGAGGACGAGATCGAGGATCCCCGCGCATGTCGCACATTTCGATGGAACATCCGCGATCGCATGCCGTGCGCCGCAAGCCGTGCAGAGAAGATGATCGTCGGTCATAATGCTATCCGTCGTCCGCGCGGAATCGCATCATGCATCCTGTCACTCTCTTTCATTTCGACCGGCCTTCTTCCGCCTTTTAGCGCCCGCGCTATTTCACCGCGCCGAGGCCGAGGCCCTTCACGAGGTAACGCTGCAGCCAGGCGAAGATCACGGCGACGGGGATCGTGGCAAGAAGCGAGGCCGCCATGACATGGTGCCATTCGATCGTGTAGCGCCCCGCGACGAGGGAGAAGATCTGGATGGGCAGCGTGTAACTGTCCTGGCTTCTCAGCATGGTGAGCGCGATGACGAACTCGTTCCACGCGTTGATGAAGGCGAAGATCGCCGTCACCGCGATGGCGGGCACGGCGAGCGGCAGGAAGACCCGTACGAGCGCCTGCCCCCGCGACGCCCCTTCGAGCCACGCCGCCTCCTCCAGATCGCGGGGGATCGTGGCGAAGTAGCTCTGCAGCATCCAGACGGTGAAGGCGATGGCGAAGGCGCCGTAGATCACGGTGATGGAGTTGACGGTATCGACCATGCCGAGCGCTGCAGCGATGCGGAAGAGCCCGATGACCACGACGATGGGCGAGAGCATCTGCGTGACGAGGAGGAACTGGCGCAACGCGCCCTGCCCGCGGAAACGGAAGCGGTCGAGCGCGTAGGCGAACGGGATCGACACGACGAGGGCTAGAAGCGTCGAGGCCACCCCCACATAAAGAGAGTTGAGGAGCGCCGGCCCGAAATTCGTCGCGGCCCACATGGTGACGAAGTTCTCCCATGCGAGGCGGGACGGCCACCAGGTGGGCGAGAGCACCTCCGTCGCGGGTTTCAGCGCGGTGACGATCATGACCGCGAAGGGAAAGAGCGTGAGCACCACGAGGGGCGAGAGGGCCAGCCAGCACCAGAGCGAACGGCGCAGTTTCCGGCTCATCGGTCAGCCTCCCCGCGCGATATCAACGCGACGTAGAGGACGAGGAGCGCCAGAAGAAGAGCGAACATCAGGAGCGACAGGGCCGACGCCTCCCCGAGACGGCCGAACTGGAAGCCGAGCTTGTAGAGATAGGTGACGAGGATGTCGGTGGAGTTCGCCGGCCCGCCCTGCGTCGTCGCCCAGATGATTGGGAAGGAATTGAAGACGTAGATCGTGTTCAGCACGACGGCGATGTTGAGGAACGGCTTCATCAAGGGGACCGTGATGCGCCGGAAGGATTGCCAGGTTGACGCCCCTTCGAGCCGCGCGGCCTCGTAGAGGTCGTCCGAGATCGAGGAAAGACCGCCCAGTAGGATCGTCACGGTAAAGGGGACGGTGACGAGGATGCCAATCAGGATCTGCATCGGAAAGGCGGTGGAGGCCTGTGCGAGCCATGTGACGTTCGTGTCGAGAACGCCCAGTCCGCGCAGGCCGGAATTCAGCATCCCGCTTTCGCCATTCATCGCCCAGCGCCAGACGATCGCGGTCATGGTGATCGACACGGCCCAGGGCAGCATGACGATGACGCGGGCGATCCCGCGCCCGTAGAAATCCTGGTGCAGGATGATCGCGACCGGAAGACCCACGACGATGGCGCCCCCGACGATTCCCACGGTCCAGATGCCGGTCCGGAGAAGCGAGGCCAGGAAGTCGGGATCGGCTAGGACCGCGGCATAGTTCTCGAGCCCGACGAAGCCCCGTATCTGGCCAAAGCGATTGACCTCCGAGACGGAGATTTGGCCGAGCTGGAGCACCGGCCAGAGGATGATAAGCGCCGCGAGAACGAACCCCGGCAGGACGAGCGCGATGGGGGCGAGGCCGCGTGGCACGACGGAGCCGGTCCGGCCCGGCCTCAATTCTCGAGGATCGCGTTGATCTCGGAAGCGGCCGCGTCGAGCGCCGCCTTGGGCTCCTGATCGCCCAGATAGACCCGTTGCAGCGCGTTCGAGGTGATCGCGGCGATCTCTTCCCATCCCGGGATCACGGGCGCGAAGCGCGCGTCGGGCAAAAGCGCCGTGAACTCCGCGAGATCGGCGTTGTCGGTGAAGGCCGGCATCTCCGCCACTTCCTGGTTCACGGGCAGGAAACCTTCGTTCTGGGTGAACTCGGCCCGCTGCTCCGTCTGGAAGAGGAAGTCGAGGAAGTCCCAGGCGACATCCTTGTCCTGGGCGCCCTCGAACATGATGATCGAATCCGTCACGCCGTAGGTGCCCCGATCCCCGTCGGGACCGGCCGGAATGGCCGCGACGCCGTAATCGAGATCGGGTGCCTCCTCGGCGATCTGGTTCGACAGGAAGGGTGCGGTGATCATCATGCCCACCCGGCCTTGCTTGAAGAGGTTCTGCACGTCCTCCCGGCTGTAGCCGGTGACGCCGGGCTGCGTCGCGCCGGCCGTGATGAGGTCGCGGTAGAGCTGCGCCGCCTGATAGCCCGCCTCGGTGTCGAGCCCGGACGTCCCGTCCTCCTCGACGAGCTCTCCGCCATAGGCCCAGAACGCGTAGTAGAAGTAGACATCCGTCTCGATCTGGTTGCCCTGAAGCCCGAAGCCCGCGATGTCGTCGCCGAGCGCGGAGATCGCATCCGCATCCTCCATGAGTTCCGACCAGGTATCCGGCGGGCCGTCGAGCCCCGCCTCATCGAAGAGCGCTCGGTTGTAGTACATCGCCCGCGCGGACGCGGCGATGGGCAGGCCATAGGTCGACCCGTCCATGATGGAGGGTTCGAGGAAGACCTCGATGAAGCGGCTGCGGAACGCGTCGTCCATGTATTCGTCAAGCGGGGCGGCAATCCCCTCGTTGACGAAATCGACCAGCCAGCGCGTACCGATGATCGAGAGATCGGGCGCGGAGCCGCCGGAGATGTCGGTCGTGAGCTTCTGCAGCAGCACGTCCCACGGCACGACCTCGATCTGGACGTTCGCGCCCTCGTGCTGCTCCTCGAAAGCGCGCGCGACATCCTCGAAATAGGGTCCGGTTGCCGAGCTGTATTCGGCCACCGTGACGCGCAGGTCCTGGGCAGAGGCGGCGCCCGTCAGGGCGAAGGTCGCGGCGGCGGCAAGGACTCCCGATCTCATCGACATCTCCTCGTTGGTCGACGTCGGCTGCGTCGATCGTTTCATTCTGTAATGTTCTTTCACGATGCAGCCCGACGCAAGTTTTTCCGTGGTCGAAGTTGCTAAATCACAGCGCGGATCCTAGCCTGCTCGTCGGTATCCTCGGGGAAGATTGTTCGCATGAAGGTCGAGACGCCGATGAGGGTCGTGATCACCGGAGCCACGGGAGGAATCGGCCGCGCCCTCGTCGCCCGTTTCTCGGAGACCGGCGCGCGGATCACCGCCTGCGATCTCGAGGAGGCGGATTGGGATGCGATCGACGGCGATATCGAGCGTCTGACCTTCGATCTCACCGACCATGCCGCGTGCCACGCGGCGGCCCGGGCGCTCTCCGATGACGGCGGCGCCGACGCGATCGTGCTCAATGCCGGCTGGACCCGTGCGGAGACGCTCGCAGGCATCACGCCGGAGGCGATCGATCGCGAGCTTGATCTGAATTTCCGCGGCACGGCGCAGTTCACCGCGGCGCTCCTGCCTGCGCTGCGGGAGAGGCCGGCGCCCGTCTCCATCGTGGCGATCTCTTCCGTCAACGCCGCGCGCCATTACGGCAATCCCGCCTACGCGGCCGCGAAAGGCGCCATGGAGGCTTGGATCCGCGCCATCGCGGCCGAGGAGGGGCGGCACGGCATCCGCGCCAACGCGATCCGCCCGGGCTCGGTGCGCACCGCGGCTTGGGAGGACCGGCTCGCGCGCGATCCCGCCATCATGGATCGCGTGGCGGCCTTCTATCCGCTCGGCCGCATCGTGGAGCCGCGCGAGGTGTCGGAAGCCGCCCTGTTTCTCGCCTCGAAGGCCGCGAGCGGCATAACCGGAGCGATCCTGCCCGTCGATTGCGGGCTCGAGGCAGCGTTCCTTCCGTTCCTGCGGGAGATCGACTGATGGCGACGCTGGCGATGCGGAACCTCGCCAAGCGTTTCGGTCCGACGAAGGTGATCGAGGATCTCTCGCTCGACATCGCGGATGGCGAGTTCGTCGTTCTCGTCGGGCCCTCGGGATGCGGCAAGTCCACGCTCTTGAGGATGATCGCGGGGCTCGAGACGATCGACGCGGGCGACCTTCTGATCGACGGGGAGCGGGCCAACGATCTCGCGGCTCAGAAACGCGACATCTCGATGGTGTTCCAGTCCTACGCCCTCTTCCCGCATATGAGCGTGCGCCAGAACATCGCCTTCGGCCCCGAGGTGCGCGGCGAGGCCAAGGCGGAGACGGAGCGGCGGATCGAAACGGCAAGCCGGATCCTCAACCTCACCGATCACCTCGACCGCCGCCCCGGACAGCTCTCGGGCGGGCAGCGACAGCGCGTGGCGATGGGACGTGCGATCGTGCGCGACCCGAAGGTGTTCCTCTTCGACGAGCCGCTCTCGAACCTCGACGCGAAACTCCGCGTGCAGATGCGCACCGAGATCAAGGCGCTTCACCAATCGCTCGAGACCACGATCGTCTATGTCACGCACGACCAGATCGAGGCGATGACGATGGCCGACCGGATCGTCGTCATGCATGGCGGCCGGATCGAGCAGGTGGGCCGGCCGCTCGAGATCTACGACCGTCCGGCGAACCGTTTCGTAGCCGAATTCATCGGCTCCCCGGCAATGGGCATCCTCGAGGGCCGATACGATCGCGCCGCGCGGTGCATCGTTCTCGACGAGGACATGCGCTTGCCAGTCGAGGGACGCGACATCGCGGACGGGACACCCCTCGCAGCCGGGATCCGGCCCGAGAGCTTCCTGCGCCGAGAGGACGGCCCGATTCGACTCGAGGTCGACGTGGTGGAGCCCACGGGACCGGAAATCCAGGTCTTCGGTCATGTCGGCACGGCGGAGATCCGCGCGGTCTTCCGCGACCGCGACCTGCCGCGGCCAGGCGAGACGCTTCATCTCGACGTGGCGGAGGGGCAGCTCCACCTCTTCGACGCCGGGAGCGGGCAGCGCCTGTGAGCGGCGGGGCCGCAGGATGGCCCGTCGACGCGGCCGCGCTCGACCGGACCGTCGACATCGTCGGGCGCCTGCACGAACGGCGCGACCGCGGCGGGGAAGCCGAGCGGCGCCTGATCGACATCATCCTGGCCGATCCCTACAGCGCGGCCAACGCCCCCATCGCGGAGATCGCGCGGAACGCCGAGGTGAGCGAGCCGACGATCACCCGGCTCGCCCGCGCGATGGGCTTTTCCGGCACGCGGGAACTCCGGTTCCATCTCACGCAGGCTTTGGCCATCGGCGGCGCCTATCTTCGCGCCCCCGCCGCCAGCGCGTCCGAGGAGACCGGGCCGGCCGCCAGCATCGCGGCCGTGATCTCGGGCGCCCATGCGGCCCTCGATCTCTTCGCGCTCGGCCTTCTGCCGGAGGAGCTCGACAGGATCGCCACGGCGCTCGGCAAGGCGCGCCGGATCCTCGTCTGCGGAACCGGCGGAGGATCGTCGATGGCCGCGGTGGAATTGCAGAACCGCCTGTTCCGGCTCGGCCTTCAGGTCACGACACAGACCGATCCGCAGTTGCAGCGCATGAGCGCTTCCGTCCTCGGCGAAGACGACGCGGTCATCGGCTTCTCGATCTCGGGACAGGCCCGATCCGTCAGCGACGCGCTGAAGATCGCCGGACAATACGGCGCGACCACGGTGGCGGTCACGCGGCCCGATACGCCCCTCGCGCAGGTGGCGCAGAATTCGTTGCGCCTGACGTTTCAGGAGGGGACCGATCTCTTCCGGCCGTCGGCCGCGCGCTTCGCGCTGCTCGCGGCGGTCGATGCCATCGCGATGCAGACCGCGAACGCCATCGGACCTCCCGCGATCGAGCGGTTGCGCCGCGTGCGGCAGAGCCTCGCCACGCAGGACATCCGCGATCCGCATCTGCCCATCGGCGACTGAACCGCGCTACCACTCGGGCCCGAGACGGGCGTGATGGCAGGCGACATGGCGCCCGGCTGCGATCTCGCGCAGGGGCGGCGTCTCGTCGTGACAACGGGCGGTCGCATGCTCGCAGCGATCGCGGAACGGACAGCCGAGCGTCGTCTCGAGGCGACGCGGCGGCTCGCCGAGATCGACGGCGCCAGTGATCCTCTGCGACGGATCGGGCCGCGGGATCGCCGACAGGAGAAGACGTGTGTAGGGATGGAGCGGCGCCTCGAAGAGGTCGTCCGCCGGGGCGATCTCCGCGACGCGCCCCATGTAGAGCACCGCCACCCGGTCGGAGATCGACGCGACGACGCCGAGATCGTGGCTGATGAAGATCAGCGTCAGATCGAGGCGGGACTTGAGCTCCGCGAGCAGGTTCAGGACCTGTGCCTGGATCGAGACATCGAGCGCGGAGACGGGCTCGTCGGCGATGATGAGATCCGGCTCGGGCAGGATCGCGCGGGCGAGGCCGACGCGCTGACGCTGCCCGCCCGACAGCTCGTGCGGGAAGCTCGCGGCGAAACGGGCGCCGAGCCCGACACGGTCGAGCGCCTCGCCCACCCGCTCCGCCCGTTCGCGGCGTGACCGGAAGAGGCCGTGGATGTCGCCGAGTTCGGCCACGGAATCGCCGACCGACCGGCGTGGATTGAGCGAGGCATAAGGATCCTGGAACACCATCCGGATCTTCAGGCGCGCTGCGGCGAGCCCGCGCCGTCCGAGCGACAGGAGATCCGATCCCTCGTGGACGAGTTGGCCCCCGTCGGGCTCCGTCAATCGCAGGATCGCGCGGCCGAGTGTGGACTTGCCGCACCCGGATTCGCCCACGATGCCCAGCGTCTCCCCGCGGCGGACGGTGAGCGAGACCCCGTCGATGGCGTGGATCTCGCGCCATGCGCCGCCGCGCTTGATCCTGTAGGTCTTCCTCAGATCACGTATCTCAAGGATCGGATCGCTCATGCCGTCTCTCCTTCGGCGAGAGGGAAGTGGCAGAGCGCGCGCCGACCGCCCTCGGGTCGGACCACCGGCACCTCGCCGCCGCGGCAGACGTCCTGCGCGCGAGGGCAGCGGGGCGCGAAGGCGCACCCGTCGGGGATCTCTCCGGGACGCGGCGCGCTGCCCGGGATCGTGGCGAAGCCCTTCGACCGGGCCGCCGGATCGGGCAGGCAGGCCATTAGCCGCTCGGTATAGGGGTGTAGCGGCGCGCGGAAGAGGGGCGCGACCGCCCCCGTCTCGACGAGGCGGCCGGCATACATGACCGCGACCCGGTCCGCGATCTGCGCCACGACGCCGAGATCGTGGGTGATGAAGATCACCCCCATGTCGAGATCGTCGCAGAGCTCCCGGATGATGCCGAGCACCTGGCGCTGGATCGTCACGTCGAGCGCGGTTGTGGGCTCGTCGGCGATCAGGACACGCGGTCGGCACGCAAGCGCGATGGCGATCATCACCCGTTGGCGCATGCCACCCGAGAGTTCGTGCGGATAGGCCGAGAGCTGGTTCGCCGCATCGGGGATCCGCACCATCTCGAGAAGCTCCCGCGCGCGGTCCGTCGGATTGGCATCGGGGTCGTGCACGCGGACGGCTTCCTCGATCTGCCAGCCGATGCGCGTGACGGGATTGAGCGATGTCATCGGCTCCTGGAACACCATGGCAAGCTTGCCGCGTCCCGCGCGGACGCGCCGATGCGGGGCAAGATGGGTGATGTCGTGTCCGTCGAGCTCGACGCTTCCGCCCGAGACCCGCGCGCCGGGCGGCAGGAGACCCATGAGCGCGAGCGAGGTCATCGACTTGCCGCAGCCCGATTCCCCCACGAGACAGAGGATCTCGCCCTGATCCACGCCAAGGGAAACTCCGCGCACGATGCCTATGGGAGACGTGCGGGGGCCGGCCGAGACGGTAAGATCGGTAACGCTCAGCATCGGCTCATTTTCCCATCATCTCGCGGAAGCGCGGATCCATCCGATCGCGCAGCACGTCGCCCATGACGTTGAGCGAGAAGGCAGTCAGCACGATCATCAGCCCCGGCCAGAGCAGCAGCCACGAGGCGCGGGTGATGTAGATCCGTTCCTCCGCGAGCATGTTGCCCCAGGACGGTATCTCCGGCGGCGCGCCGAGCCCGAGGAAATCGAGCGCCGCGGCGCCGAGTTGCGCGAAGGCGAAGACGAAGCTCGCCTGCACGAGGAGCGGGGAAACCATGTTGGGCAGGATGTGACGGCGCACGATCCATAACGTCCCCGCCCCCATGCTGCGCGCGGCCTCCACATAGGGCTCCGAGCGGAGTCTCAGCGCCACGCCGTAGACGATCCGTGCGGTGGTGGTGAGATAAATGAGGCCGATGGCGAGGATCGCGTTCAGGACCCCCTGGCCCAGGATGACGATGAGCCCCAGCGCAAGAAGGAGGGAGGGAAACGACATCAGCACGTCGACCATCCGCATGAGTACCCGTCCGAGCATCGGGTAGAGCGCGGAGAGAATGCCGATCGGCACGCCCGAGGCGAGCGCGAAGCTCACGACCCCCACCCCGATGAGGAGCGCGAGGCGCGCGCCATAGACCGCGCGGGAAAACGTGTCGCGGCCGTAATGATCGGTGCCGAAGAGATGCGCGGCGTCGGGCGGCAGAAGGCGATTGACCGGGTCGATCTGATCTGGCGGATAGGGCGCGATCCATGGCGCGAAGAGCGCGCAGCAGAGGACGACGATCAGGAACAGCCCGGCGAGCGCCGCGAGGGGGCGCGAGACGACGGGGCGGGTCCAGACGCGGAGATAACCCAGCATCTAGAGTTCCACCCTCGGATCGAGGAGGCGGTAGGAGAGATCGACGAGCAGGTTGATGACGAGGTAGAGGCACACGGTCACGAGGATCACCCCCTGGATCACGGGATAGTCGCGACGCAGGATCGACTGGACGACCGTCCGCCCGATGCCCGGTAGCGCGAAGACCGTCTCGGTCACGACCGCCTCGGAGATCAGCGCGGCAAAGGTGAAGCCGAAGGCGGAGACGACGGCGAGGAGCGCGTTCCTCAGGATGTGACGCAGGACCACGCGGGAGGGCCGGATGCCCTTGGCGCGGGCCGTCCGCACGAAATCCTCCCTTGAAACGTCGAGCATCGAGGCGCGCGTCAGGCGCAGGATCAGCGCGGCGTTCGGGGCGGCGAGCGCGATGCTCGGCAGTAGCAGGTACTGCAGGTTGGCCAGACCGCCCCCCTCGAAGATCGACGGGTAGCCGGAACTCGGGAACCAGCCGAGCCCGGCGGCGAAGATGAGAATGAGGTAGAGCCCCACCCAGAAGGTCGGCACGGAAGCGAGCAGCATGGCGAGGCCGGAGAGCCCCTGGTCGATCCATGTCCCCTGCCGGATCGCGGCGAGGATGCCCACCGGGATGCCGAAAAGGACGATCCAGATCATGGTGATGAGCGCGAGCAGGATCGACGTCTCCGCCCCGTCCGCGATGACCTGCGTCACCGGTGTCTCGAAGAAGATCGACCGCCCCAGATCGCCCTGCAGCGCGTTGCCGGCCCAGACGAGGTATTGCACCCAGATGGGCTCGTCGAGGCCCATCCGTTCGCGCAGCGCCGCGACCTGTTCGGGCGTCGCCGCATCCCCCAGCATGACGGAGACGGGATCGCCGGGGATCAGGTGGATAAAGGAGAAGATCACGATCGAGGCGGCGAAGAGCGTCGCCGCCGCCGCCCCGATCCGACCTATGACGTAGCGTCCCATGCGCCGTCTAGTTCGTCGACGCGCCCCAGAAATGCGGGAATGCCGGGGCATCTTCCCACGGCGTCTGCAGGTTCGGCGAGGCGATGTCGAAGGAATAGACGTCGCCCACCTTGATCGTCGGTACCTGCTCCCAGATCAACGTCTGCAGATCCGCCCAGGCCGCCACGCGCTCGTCGAGATCGGACGTCTCCGTGAGCGCCGCCATCGCCGCGTCGCGCTCGTCGGTCTGCCACCAGCCGGGATAGCTCTCGTTGACCACGGTGAAGAGGACCGGGTCCGGCATCGCGCCGTGATGGGTCATGAAGAGGTCCCATTCGGACGGCTGTCCGCGCAAGGTCAGGAGCGTCGCCCAGTCGACGACGACCATCTCCGTCTCGATGCCGGCCTCACCCAATTGCCGCGCGAAGACGGTCGCCTGGTCGAAATGCTCGCGGTAATTCGTGGAGACGAGGAGCTTCAGCGGCGTGCCGTCGTAGCCCGCCTCCTCCGCCATCTGCCGGGCCTTTTCCGGGTCGCCCTGGTTGTAGGGCTCCGTGCCCGCCTCCGTGTGCCAGACGGATCCTTCGGGAAAGAAGGCGCCGTCCACGGCGTAGAGTTCCGGCTCGCCGACGGAGACCTGCAGCGCCTGCTCCATGTCGAGCGCGGCGAGCACGGCCTCGCGGAGCGGGATGTTGTCCGAAAGCGGCCCCTCTTCGGAGTTCGTGAACATGAGGCCGAAGATCGGCGCCTCGCTGATCTTGACCTGGATCGCGGGATCCTCGGCCACCAGCCCGTAGAGATCGCCGGAGATGTATTCCGCGTAATCGTAATCGCCCGCCTGCACACCGCTCATCCGCGTGCCGACATCCGGGACGGGAATGAATTGCAGCGTCTCGAAGAGCGCCTCCCGTCCCCCCGCTTCTCCGTCCGCCGGCGCGTCGAGCGGCGTGTAATCGTCGAACCGGGTGAGCTCGACATAGCGGTTGGGCCGAAGTTCGCCGAAGACATAGGGGCCGGTCCCGACGTAGTTCTCCGGCGAGATCGGCTCGCCCTCCGCCTCCGACACGATGTCGGCGGGATAGATGACCGGGCCGCCATTCGGATGGGCGAGGATGCTCTGCCATGCCCCGTTGGGCTCCGAGAGGGTCAGCGTCACCTCGTGATCCCCCGTCGCTTCCGCGCTCTCGAGCCCGAGGATCCCCGCGCGCGCTCCGAATTCCGACCAGCGCAGGAGCGAAGCCGCCACGTCCTCGGCGGTCATCTCGTCGCCGTCATGGAACATCACGCCCTCGCGCAGGGTGATCTTCACGGTCAGCCCGTCTTCAGACACCTCGCCTCCGGTCGCGAGGAAGGGCTGCGGCACGCCCTCCCCGTCGAAGGCATAGAGCGTCTCGAACATGTGCTGGGCGATGGTCGTCGCGAGCGTCGCCGTGCCCATCTGGATGTCGAGGCTCGGGGGCTCGCCGATCGTGGCATAACGCAGCGTCTGCGCGCCGAGCGGGGTGGCGAGAAGAAGCGCCAGCGCCGTGGCGCCGAGGGGGTATCCGTATCGCATGTCTGTCTCCCTGTGTGTTCTTATGGTTCGGTTCCGAGCCTAGAGGCAGGTATAGCCTCCGTCGATGACGAGGCTCGCCCCGGTCATGAAGCCTGCATCCGCCGAGGCGAGATAGACGGCGAGCGTGCCGATTTCCCGCGGATCGCCCATGCGCCCCATCGGCACGTGCTCGAGCATTCCCGCGATCATTTCCGGATTGCTCTCCTGCCACTTGCGGTTCGGCTCCGTGGCGAAGATGCCGGGACAGATCGCGTTGGCCGTGATGCCGTGGCGCGCCCAATCGACGGCGAGGGTGCGGGTGAATTGCACCACCGCCGCCTTCGCCGTCTCGTAATGCCGTCCGCCGATCCCGCGCCCTGCGGCGAAGGCGTTGATCGAGGCGAGGTTGAGGATCCGCCCGCCCTTTCCCGCCTCGATCATCGCGGCCCCGAAGCGGCGGGAGCAGATGTAGGTGGCGGTGAGATTGAGGTCGATCATCTCCCGCCATGTATCGAGGGCAAGCGCCTCCGTGGCCACGTTGATCCGCCGCCCGCCCACGTTGTTGACGAGGATGCGCGGGGCGCCGATCGCCTCGATCACCTGCGCACAGAGCGTCTCCACCGCCTCCGGCGATCCGAGATCGGCGGGAAAGGTCCAGGCCTGCCTGCCGAGGGCACGGATCTCGTCGGCCGTCGCGTCGAGCGCGCCGGGATCTCGCGCGGCGATGGCCACGTCGGCGCCAGCTTCTGCGAAGGCCAACGCCATCTCGCGCCCGAGCCCCCGGCTGCCGCCGGTGACGAAGGCGCGCTGCCCCGAAAGATCGAAACGACCGGTCATGCTGCCTCCACCGCCCCGAGTGCCCGCGCCATCCAGCCGAGGCGGGCGCGCGGAACGAGGCCGAAATTGTAGAAGTTGAACCCGTCGGCCGCCCCCGCGGCGGCCGTCGCGCGGGCCACGAGATCCTCGGCATCCGCGACTTCCGGGTGGAAAAGTTGGAAGCCCGCGACGAGTGTTGCATCCGCGCCGATGGCCGCGCGCGCAGCGGCGATCTCCGCCCCGACGCGTTCCGCCGGTGTGAAATAGGCGCAGTAGAGTAGCCCGTCGCAGGCTCCGGCCGCCGCCGCGCGGTCGACGCCGCCCCACCAGGAGGCCTCCGCGTCGATCAGGAGAAGCTCGGTGTCGGGATGTGCGGCGTCGCGCAGCCTCGCGATCAGCGATGTCACGGGCTCGGTGCGCCAGTCGATCCATGCGGCGATCTCCGGTACCCGGTCGAAGGCCGCCGCACCCCGCTCCGCAAAGTCGGGAAATTGCGCCTCCGGCAGTTCCCGCTCGAAAGCGGCGGAGAGGTGATCGGCCACAGCGCGCCGCGCGGCCTGCCCGTCGATGTCCGCGGCACCCGCCCGCGCCAGGCAATGCTCGCAGAAGCAGAGGCCCAGCAGGAACCGATCCTCCGGCAGCAGGCCCAGCCCGTCCTTCTCGTGATGGAAGCCGTGATCGAACCCCATGAAGTCCGGACTTTCGAGCTCGATCCGGTCGGGACGGTACAGATGCGAGATCTCGGCCACCAGCCCCGCGACGTAGTCCCGCGCGGCCTCCGATGATGGGCAGAGCCCGTAGAGCGACGGGTCACCGAAGGCGGTGCGCAGGACATGGGCCGGATGCGCTTGTCCCAAACGCAGGTTGTGCAGGCAGACGGTCCAGCACGAGACCTGCGGCCCTCCGGCCTCCCGTGCCTCGACGAGGCGGCGGAGCATGTCGCCCTCCTCCGCAACGATGGCTGCGGGTTTCGGGACGATCTCCGCGTCTGACCAGCGTGCGGGGTCGGGCGCGTAATAGACCGTTCCGTCCTCGGGAAAATAGACGCGCCTGCGCGGGTTGCCCGGCTGCAGGAAACGCCCCGCGTGATAGGAGGTCGCGAGCGAGACGCAGTTCGCTCCGGCCTCCGTCATCGCGGAAAGTGCCGCCTCCGGCCCGGCATCGAGGATGTCCCACGGATAGGCCCAGACGGAATGGCGCATTCAGGCGGCCTTCCAGACGCCGTTTCGCGCGATGCCCACCGGATCGAGAAGGCGGTCGAAGGGCACGATCTCCCCTCGTACATCCTCGAGGTCGATCGGACCCTCCGTCAGTCGGATCACACTGACATCACCGGGTGCGCCTTCGGACAGATGCCCCAGATCGGGACGGCCCAAGGCACGGGCGGGCGCGACGGTCGCGGCCTCGATCACCTCCGGCAGGCTCCAGTCGAGGGCGAGGAACTTCGTCATCACGCGCAGATTGTCATGCGCCGGGCCGCGAATGCAGAATTCGTGGACATCCGACGAGAGAACGTCGGGCCGGAACCCCTCCGCAAGCATCGCGCGCGCCGATTTCCACGAGAACGATCCGCGGCCATGGGCGATGTCGAAGATCACGCCGCGCTCGCGGGCGGCGCGGATCTCGGGGCGGACCTTGCCGTTGCCGTCCATCGGCGCGTTCGGGAAGGGCCGGAAGCAATGGGTGAGGATGTCCCCTTCCCTGAGCCGCGAGACCACGGCGGCATAGGTCGGCGGCGGCTCGTCGATATGGACCATGAGCGGCAGGCCCAGCTCCTCGGCCACGATCTGCGCGACGTCGAGCGGCGCGATGCCCGACGGGCCCGAGGCATGCGCGCCCAGCCGGACCTTGACGCCGATCACCGTTTCGGGATTGGCCCGCGCCACCTCCACGGCCTCCCGCGCGGCCATCAGGCGCATGTCCTGGCTTTCGCCCACGCTGATCCGGTCGGCGAAGGCGTAGATGCCCGCGAAGCTCACATGGATATAGGCGAGGACGCGGGGAAAGGCGCCGTCGATCACGTGCCGTGCGAAGCCCGCGTAGTTTCCCGGCCCCGCGCTTCCCGCATCGACGAGCGTCGTGGAGGCGGACTTGAGCGCGTAGGCATCCGGATCGACGCCGAGCGACGTGCCGCCCCAGTAGACATGGGTATGCAGGTCGATGAGGCCGGGCGTGACGATCGCGCCGGTCGCATCGATCGTTTCCGCGCCCTCCGGCGCCTCGACATCGAGGCCCGCGACTTTGCCGTCGCGAACGACGAGGGTCGCCTCGCGGTCTATACCGTTCGCGGGATCGATGACGCGCCCGCCGCGGATGACGAGATCACCGGTCATGCCGTCCCCGCCCTCCGGATCGCGTAGCTTCTCGTTGCACCTCGTGGTCTCCTTCATTGTCTCCCCCGGCACTCCCGCCGGGGTCAGTCGAGCGTGATCGCCCGCTCCTCCAGAATGCTGCGTTCTGCGGCGAGGACGATCCTGAGGGAGTCGACCGCCGCCCGCATCGATGCGTCGAGGTCGAGATCCTCGCGGATCGCGCGCAGGAAGAACTCCTGCTCCCGGTCGCACAGTTCCTGATGGCCGGGCTCGTCGTCCATGGACAGGATTTCGTCGGCCCGTGTGAATTCACGGTCGGGCCCGACATCGGCATGGTGGATCCGGATCGCGTCGGTCTTGGTATGGCGGTCGATATCGGCGCTGTCCGAACGGTCCGTTCCCTCCGCGCGGGCGGCGTTGCGCGCCGTGATCGTGACCGCGCCCTTCGGGCCGATCACGTCCTTCACGAAGAACGCCTCCTCCGACATCATCGGGCCCCAGCCCGCCTCGTACCAGCCGACCGATCCGTCGTCGAAGGTGATGTGCATGTGCCCGTAATTCTGCCGCGCTGCCTCGTCCCAGAGTCGCGCGCCGATGCCGTGGACGCGGACGGGTCGCGCGCCGGTCAGCTGACACATGACGTCGACGTAATGGACGCCGCAATCGACGATCGGCATCAGGCTGTCGATGAGGTTGCGGTGCCAGTGCCAGGCGGGCCCGGAACTCTGCTGGTTGAGGTTGAGCCGCATGACGAGAGGCTTGCCGAGGCCGCGCCCCTTCTCGATGAACGTCTGCCATGAGGGATGGACGCGCAGGATATAGCCGAGGACGAGCTTGCGGCCACCGGCCTTCGCGGCCGCGACGATGCGCTCTGCATCCTCCACGTTCGTGGCGATCGGCTTTTCCATGAACACATGCGCCCCGGCCTTCATGGCGCGCAGGGCATAGGCGGCATGGGTGTCGGGGTAGGAATTGATCGACACGGCATCGGGCGTCGTCTCGGCCAGCGCCTCCTCGAAATCCTCGAAGAGCGGATAGCCCGCAAGGGCCTCCGGGATCTCGCGCGATCGGATCGTGCGGCTCATCAGGCCCACGATCTCGAACCCGTCGCTCCGGTGATAGGCGTCGGCATGGGACGCGCCCATGTTGCCGAGCCCCACGACGAGGATACGGACCCTTCCCTCGCCTGTCGCTCCCCCCGCCACGCTCAGATCGCCTGTGCGAAGAGGTTGGCGCGGATCGCCTCCACGTCGATCTGGGCGAGCTCTCCCGAGACCTCGGCGGCCTCCGCGTCGGCGCGGACTTGTGCGTGGTCGAAATCGTTGGCGGGCCCGATGAACCGGTTCGTCAGCACGTTCTCCGCCTCGATCTGCCCGGCCTGGCCGATCTCCGCGGAGATGTCGAAGAAGGTCTGCCAGCTCTCCATGTCGTGCCAGCCCCAACCCTCGCGCGTCTCCATGTCGCCGCGGTTGACGTTCAGCTGCTGCAGGATGGAGGTGACGCCGAGTTCGGGACCGAGATTGGAGGCGAGCGTGGGAAACTGTTCGAACACGGCCTGAACGGCAGCGGCCGGGTTGGCCTGCGCGAATTCGAGTCCCATCGCCCAACCGCGCAGGTAGCGCCCGAGGAAATCCGCGCGGTCGGGATCCTCGATGTCGGAACTGCGAACGACGAAGGTATTCGCCGGCAGCGGAGAATTCTGGACACCCAGCCAGTACTCGAATTCGAGCCCCGTCGCGATCCATTCGGCGCGCAACCCCTCCCAGGAGAGCGCCGCGTCGCCCTGCCCCGCGGCGAGCGCCGTGCCCCAGGTGGGCCAGCCCGCCTCGACGTAGGTCACACGGCTGACGTCGACCCCTTGCGCGGCCAGCATCGGGTCGACGATGGATTGCCAGGCCGCGGAGCCGAGGAGCACCGTTTTGCCCTCGAGCGTCGTGAGATCGTCACTGCCCTCTCCTTGCCTGAACGCGATCGAGAACGTGTCGCGCGCGCCCATGTGGAAGACGGAGGTCAGGTCCATCCCGTTCAGGATCGCGAAGGAGAAGACCCCCGGCGACGGGAACCCCATATCGGCCTGCCCCACGTCGACGAACTTGACCGTGGCCGTGCCGTCCGAGGGACCGGGTTGCATCTCGACGTCGAGGCCATCGAAATATCCCATCTTGCGGCCGACCCAGTAGGCGTAATCGTCGAGCACCTCGAGCGTGCCGCGCGGACTGATCCAGGTGAAGGCCCCGTCATAGGGCTCCGCCCGTGCGGGGTGCGGCAAGCCGGTGACGGTCACGAGGCCCGCGGCACCCACCTGCAGGAGGCGACGGCGGTTCAGTTCGATGCCCATATCCTCGATCCCCTTGCGTTTCATGTTCATCCCTACGCCTCCCAACTCGCCCAGCGCCGCCCGATCAGGAAGAAGATCAGGTAGATGGCGATCCCCAGCATCGACAGGATCAGCACCACCGCGAAGAATTGCGGCATCTGGATCATCGACGAATAGGTGGTCAGCCGGTTGCCGAGGCCGAACCCGCCGCCCACCATCTCCGCCCCCACGGCGGTCAGGAGCCCGAAGATTGCGCCGATCATCAGGCCCACGAGGATCATCGGCAGCGCCATCGGGGCACGGATCTTCCAGAATATCTGCAGCGTCGAGGCGCCGTAGCTCCGCGCAAGCGCGATCTTGGCAGCATCGACACGGCGGAATCCCGTCGCCGCGTTGATCATCACCATCGGTCCGGAGGCGAGCGCCACGGCGATGATCCGGGGCGTGTAGCCGAAGCCGAAACGCAGGATCAAAAGCGGGACGAGGGCCAGCATGGGCGTGGTGACGAGAAGCAGGATGTAGGGCGCGATGATCTTCTCGGTGAAGGGAAATTGCGTGATGATGGCCGCGAGCACGAGCCCGATCGATGCGCCGATGGCGAAACCCGAGAGAAGCTCCACGAGCGTATGGCCCAGATGCGGAGCGATCGACGGGAATTCGGTCACGAGCGCCGCCGCGATGGCGGATGGCGGGGGCATCACGTAGAGCGGTACGTCGAAAAGCCTCAGGGCGAGCTCCGCGCCGCCGATCACGACGAGGGCCGTGAGGGCGATGGCGGCGATCTCCGCCACGGTTCGCCCGCCGCGTCCCGGCGCGAAGGCCGACAGGTTCGCGAGACTGGCCCCGCCCCCGGAGCCCTTGCGCGCGAAGTCCGGCGTCGTATCGCCCATCTCTCAGGCCGCCTTTCCGGATCGGTGACCGCCGGTGATGCCCGCCTTGATCGCTGCGTTCAGGTCGAAGACCTCCCGGCTCGCCATGATCTCCGTCGTGCGTGGCCGCGGCAGATCCACTTCGTGGATCCGCGAGACGCGGCCCGGTCGACCCGTCAGCACGACGATCCGGTCCGCGAGAAACACCGCCTCCTCGATCGAATGGGTGATGAACGCGATCGTGGTCCGCGCCTCCATCCAGATATCCTCGACGAGGCGGTTCATCTCCTCCCGCGTGAAGGCGTCGAGCGCCCCGAAGGGCTCGTCCATGAGGAGCACCTGCGGCTCCTGCGCCAGTGCGCGGACGATGGCGGCGCGCTGCTGCATCCCGCCCGAAAGCGTGCCGGGCATCGCGCCCTCGAACCCCGAAAGACCGACCCGATCGAGAAGATGGGCGATCAGGCCATGATCGGGTCGCTTACCGGTAATCTCGAAGGGAAAATGGATATTGGCGTCGAGATCGCGCCAGGGAAGCAGGTTCGCCTCCTGGAACACGAGGCCGATCTCAGGTCGCGGCCCCGTCACGGGCACGCCGTCGAGCCGGATCTCGCCCGATGTCAATTCGTGCAGGCCCGCCATGGACCACAGGAGCGTGGTCTTGCCGCAACCAGACGGGCCGAGGATCGCGACGATCTCGTTCCTGCCGACGGAGAAGCTGCAATCCGACAGCGCGACGAAATCTCCGTAGGCCTTGACCGCCCCGTCGATCTCGAGCTTCGCTGACCGCATCCCGACCTCCGTCCGGACCCCGACCCGATTGTTCGGTTCTCCGGCTCTACCCCACAATCGGAGACTGTAAGTCTGTTACATCCCTGTCAAGCTTCGTGAACGAAACGGCATGGCACGGCCTGATTGTTGCGCATCGATCGGGCAGCAATGTAATTCTGAAAACAAATTCGCTCGGCAGCAGTAAACCGCCTTGAATGAAGGGAGCACCGAAACGTGCGGTGCAAGTTGCCAGATCGCGGGACTGTCCTTCGTTTCCTCCTGACGCTCGGAAGCGACGGACAACGTGCAGCATTACCTGCAGCCGGTTGTTTGCTTAGCGCCCGCCAGTGGCCGTACTGCTGAAAGCAAAGACCCGTCACATGGCTCGTTTCGCAAGATGACGCGGGCGTCCGCGAAACCTGGGTTTCCGGACGCACGGCGCTCGGACGCGCCAAATGCGGGGTGCCGTTTAAGGAGCGCCTGGGATTCTGGTTCCACGGCAGCCCTCTCGCACGATGTGGCACTTCTTCAGCCGGTTCGCTCTGGATAGACGCCTGTCACGAGGGGATCGCGCGCCCGCTTGGAAGCTAATGCCCCTCGAACCGTACCCGCGACCCGCAGGGTCAGAGCGGCTTGTACGCCACTGCCTCGATCTCGACGGCGATGTCGATCATCAGCCGCGATTCGGCCGTGGTTCGTGCCGGGGGCTCGGAGGGGAAATGCTTGGCATAGACCTCGTTGAAGGACGCGAAATCGTCGCGGTCGCGCAGCCAGACGGTGGTCTTGACGACGTCGCTCATGTCGCAGCCGGCAAGGGCCAGCGCCGCGGCGACGTTCTGCAGCACCTGGTCCGTCTCCGCCGCGATGCCACCCGGAACGACATTTCCATCGCCATCGACCGGCGTCTGCCCCGAGATGAAGACGAAATCGCCTGCGCGCACGGCCGGAGAGAGCGGAACCTTTGCCGCGCCGAAGGTCTGCTTGCTCATGATCGGAACTCCTTGCGTGTTTCGCGCCAGCATGCGGCATCCTGCGCGGGACGGCCAGACGCGATCGGACCGCGGCCGGGTCCGACGGCGTTACGCCAGTATCCGCGTCGCTGCCAAAGGGAGACCTGCCATGAAGATCGCCGACGTCGAAACGCCCGCCCTTCTCATCGACCTCGATCGGGCGGAGGCCAACATGAAGCGCGCGCAGGACTACGCCGACGCGCATGACCTGCCGCTGCGGCCACATATAAAGACCCACCGTCTGCCGCGTTTCGCCAAGGCCCAGATCACGCTCGGCGCGCGCGGCATCACGTGTCAGAAGCTGGGCGAGGCCGAGGTGATGGCGGATGCCGGGATCGCCGATATCCTCGTGACCTACAATATCCTCGGGACTGCGAAGCTCGACCGCCTCGCCGATCTGCATGCGCGGATCAGGATCGCCGTGGTCGCCGACAACGCGCCGGTGATCGAAGGCTACCAAGCGCGATTCGACGACCCGGACCACCCCCTCGGCGTCATGGTGGAATGCGACACCGGCGCGGGGCGGAACGGGGTGCAGACGCCGGAGGAGGCGCTGGTGCTCGCCCGAATGATCGATGCGGCGCCCGGATTGCGTTTCCTGGGCCTCATGACCTACCCGCCCCGGGACGATCGCGTGGGGGCCCGGCTCGCGGGCATGAAGGAGGCGATCGAGGCGGACGGGATCGCGGTGAGAGAGATTTCCAGCGGCGGCTCGCCCGGGCTTTACAGCGCACACGAGACGGCGGGGATCACGGAATACCGGCCCGGTACCTACATCTATTCCGACCGGATGCAGGTCGCGGCCGGCCTCGGGACGCTCGAGGATTGCGCGTTGAGCGTTCTCGCCACGGTGGTCAGCCGTCCGACCGCAGAGCGCGCCGTGCTCGACGCCGGGTCCAAGGCGCTGGCCGCCGATCTGAGCGCCCTGCCCGGACATGGTCACGTCATGGGCCATCCCGACGCGGTGCTGACCGGCCTGAGCGAGGAACATGCGGTCGTCGACATCTCTGCCTGCAAGGATTTCCCCGCGATCGGGGAGAAGGTCCGGATCGTGCCGAACCATGCCTGCGTGGTGACGAACCTCTTCGACAGCGCCCGCATGATCCGCGGCAGCGGGGTCGAGGAGACGGTGCGGATCGCCGCCCGCGGATGCTCGCAATAGCGTGCCGGTGAGATCGGCCCGCCCAGACGCCAATCGCGTCAGGTCTGCTAGCCGCTACAAGGTGTTTCGATCAGCGTGCGGACGAATAGCGCGATACGCTCGGGCGTGGCATCCGCGAAGCCCACGACCAATCCCGAAACGCAGCCGGTCAACATGTATCGCGACAGCCGCGATGGACTGAAGCCCTTTGCCGAGAGGGCCACAATCGCCTCCGTCTCGGACCGCCCGTCCTCGAACCGGATGGCGAGCTGCACGCCGCCGTCCGGAGGACGCACGGAAAGGCCATCGATCCCGTCGAGCGCCTCCGCGAGGGCGAGGCCGCGCGCCGCGTAGACCCGAGCGATCCGACCGAGCTGGGCACGGTAGCGCCCCGACCGCATCATCTCCGCCAGCGCCGCCTGCGCATGAAGATTGGCCATGAGCCCGCAATTGCGCGCAGCGGCGCGGAACGGATCCACGAGCGCGTCCGGGACGACCAACCAGCCGATCCGGAGCGCGGGCATCAGCACCTTCGCGGCCGACCCCGCATAGATCACGCGTGCCTCCGGGCCCTCCGCGGCGAGCGCCGCGATCTCGCGACCGCGCCAGTGAAACTCGCTGTCGTAATCGTCCTCAAGGATCAGCGCGCCCATCACCTCGGCCCGGTCGAGAAAGACGCGTCGGCGCGCATGGGAAAGCCGCACGCCGGTGGGATACTGGTTCGACGGGGTAAGGTATATGAGCCTGGCTTCCTCGGGGAGAACGTCCGGACGGGCGCCGTGCTCGTCGACGGGAAGCGTCGCGAGCCGAAGGCCCGCCCCCTCGAAGGCGACCCGCGCCCCGAGATAGCCCGGATCCTCTATCGCGGCGAGATCGTGCGGATCGCTCGTCATTCGTGTAGCGAGCGACAGGCTTCCCTGCGTCCCCGTGGTGATCAGGATTTGCCCCGGATCGGCAAAGACGCCGCGATCCTGCGCCAGCCGCTCCGACAGGATGAGCCGGAGATCGGGCAGGCCATGCGGATCGCCATACGCGGCGCGTGTCCCGTGCATCCGGCGGGCGGCGCGGCGCAGCGCCCGCCCCCATTCGTCTCGCGGAAAGAGCGTCTCGCTCGGCTCGCCCGGTGCCATGATCCCCTCAGGCGCTCCTGCTGTCTCCCGACGCGGATCGACGGAGAGACGGGCGCCCCGCGCCGACGGGGCAAAGGCGCGTACCGCCTGAGAGAAAGGCGGGGGCTCCGTCGCGGCGACGACGCGGGGGGCGGCACCCGGACGGACCTCGATCACCCCTTCGGCGCGGAGCAGGTCGTAGGCGACGTTGATCGTGCCGCGCGACACGCCGAGCTCGCCCGCGGCCCCGCGGCTCGCCGGAAGGCGGCTCCCGTGTCGCAATCGACCGTCCCGGATCGCTGCGAGGAGATCGCGGTAGATCTGCACGGGCAACGGTTCGGCCCGGGAGATGTCGAGTCGGCAGAGGATGGCGAGCGAAAGTGGTTTTACCATATTTGCAGGAACTGGTTCTTCTCGTGGTCCACTTCACCCGGTAACGCAGGTGGCGTCAAACCGAGGAGACGACCATGACGCCCCGCTACGCCCGTGCCAGACAGGCCAAGACCGCCCGCTACGACGCCGAGACGATCCATGCGATCCTCGATACGGGTCTCGTCGCGCATATCGGCTTTCTGGATGCGGACCGCCCGATGGTCGTCCCGATGGCCTATGCGCGCAGGGGAGAGACGCTTTTCCTGCACGGGGCATCGAAGACCCGGATTGCCCGGCTCGACGGCGTGCCGGTCTGCGCGACGGTCACGATCGTGACCGGAATCGTCGCGGCACGGTCCGGCTTCCACCATTCGATGAACCACCGCACGGCAATGGTGCATGGCATGGCGCGCCTCGTGACGGGCGCGGAAGCCGACGCGGCCCTCGACGCGATCACCGACCATCTCCTGCCCGGGCGCACGGGGGAAGTACGGGCGATGACGGCGCAGGAGCGGAAGGCCACGGGCGTCGTCGCGATCGAGATCGAGCATGCCAGCGCCAAGGTCCGGACGGGCCCGCCAAAAGATGACGAAATGGATCTCGATACCGGGCTCTGGGGTGGTGTCCTGCCCATCGCAACCGGTCTCGGCACGGGGATCGAGGATGCCTACACCCCAGAAGGAGCCCCGGAACCCGCTTCCCTCGCCGCCGCCCGGGCGAAGTTCGCGCAGTGAAATCCGGCAAACCAACCCGCCGCGAGCGGGTCGGCGTCTCGCATGCCCTTGCCGGGACCGCGACGGCCCGGCACGGTTTCTTCATTCGCGGCCCGAACCGAGCACGCTGCCGGTAGCGCTAGTGAGAAGAGTGGCCCCAAAGTTGAGCGCCCGGAATGATGGATTGCGGCGTTCGAACCAAAGCGCGAGAACCGCGCTCTTCATCCGGACGTTAATTTCCTGCAGGCCGACTGGTCAAACGAGCCCCGGCTAGAACGCCACGGCCGTTGAATGGGCCGACCGGTTCAATGACAGCCGCTTCCTCGGGCCAATCGGATACATCCCGCCGGCAGAGGCCGAAACCGCATATGATGATCAAGTCGACATGCATCAGCGAGCTACGTAATCTGAATCAAACAACCTCCGGGAAAGCCGGGGCGAACCTGAGAATCAACGGCTGATCGGTCGCGGATCAGGTGAGCGCCCGCCCGACCGGCAGTAAGCTGAAGCGCTTTTCCCCATGCTCGAATGGGAGAGCTGGTAGGGTGCGGGAGAACGACCATGCTATATCTCACCCGGGCGGTAGCGGCGGCCGCGATCGCGGGTTGGGCTCTCATCGGTCTTCCGGCCCTCGCGCAAGACGATGTGCGCCGGGTGGACGTGCGCTTCGCCCCCGGGACCTCCGGGGCAAGCTACAGCGACACGATCGTCGGTTACGATTCCATAGAGTATTTCCTGACCGCCGATGCCGGCCAGAGGATGCGCATCGATCTGAGCACGTCGAACCTGTCGAATTACTTCAACATCTGGCCACCGGGGGACGACGCTGCGCTCTTTACCGGCGCGAGTTCCGGTGACCATTTCGACGGCAGCCTCCCGCGCACCGGCGAATATCGGGTGCAGGTCTTTCTCATGCGGAATGCGGCCCGTCGCGCCGAAACGGCGGACTTCACGATCGACATCGCGATCACAGGTGAGACGGCTTCGGCGGCACGACCGACACAGGAACCGGATTTCGCCGATGGGCTTGCCGGTGGGCCTGACTGGTACGTCGTCGAGGGTGTTCAGGCTGGCGACAGGTTGAACATCCGCACCGGCCCATCGACGGAGTATGCGATCACAGGGCAGGCAGACAATGGCGCCCGGTTGCGCAATCTCGGCTGCCAGGGCGGTGTCCAGGCTCGCTGGTGTCGGATAGAGACCTCTGACGGAAGCATCCGCGGCTGGGTCAGCGCGCGGTTCATTGCAGAGGGCGCTCCGCCCGATGCGGTGCAGTCGCCGCCGCCTCCGAGCCAGCCAGCCGAGGACGTGCCGGGGCTCGTTCGCCGGACGACCGGCGAGTTCGAGGTCGGCTTCGCTTCGGGTTGCATGTTGCTCTTCAATCCCGCCGGCGATCTGATCACCGCAGGATCGACATGCTCCCCATCGCAATCGATCCGCGCGGCGGACGCCGTGGCCGCTTTCCGCCGCGAGCAGGGACTTCACGCTCCGCCCGCCGACACCCGGTAGGAAATCTTGCCGTCGCAATAACCTTCGATCGACCGCCATCCGATGACACGAGGAGAATAACCGGATGAAACCCATCATGATACTCGCTCTTCCTGCGGTGCTTTTGTTTGGCGGCTGCGTCAGCGAGGGCACCTCCACCGGCATTGGCGCGAACAGTTCGGGAGGGACGACGTCAGGCACGATCCGGCTTCGCGATGACGGTGCCTACGCCTTGGGCGTCTCCACCACGAACGGCTACTGCTCCGCCGTTTACCGCGCACCGCGTCCGAACGGCTCCGAGCTTCGGCCGCTGGCCTGCACCACCGGCGCCGGCGGGAATGCGACCGTTCGCTACGGCAGCGACGGCACACCGGTCAGCGCGACCTATGGCGGGCTCGAGATTGGTTCGGGCACGATAACGTTCTGACGACGACACGGCAGGGGGACGAGGCATGAGGAAGAACTCACCGGCACGCTGGGTGGTCCCGCCTCTTGCCATACTGGCCGCCTCGGCCGCGACACCGTCGATGGCACAGAAGATCGGAGCGTTCGAGCCGACACCCTGTCCGGTGCCGCTGCCATACGAAGGCGAGGTCGAGGGCGAGACCTACGATTGCGGGATCGTGGTCGTCCCCGAGAACCACGAGGCCGATGGCGGGCGGACGCTCGAGATCGCGGCCCTGCGGCTCCGTGCCACGACGCTGTCACCTCGCCCCGATCCGGTCTTCTACCTCGCCGGGGGCCCCGGATCATCCGGCCTGCACGAGTTCGCGTCGAACCCGACGCTGTTTCAGAACATGCAGGCCATGCGCGAGCGGCGGGATGTGATCACCTTCGACCAGCGTGGCACCGGGCACTCGCAAATCCTCGCCTGCGGGCCTTTCTTCGCAGGCATCGGTGTCGTCGGTGAAATCTTCGACGAGGTGGACATTGCCGAGATGGAAGAGATCGTGGAGGGCGGCGCGGCCATGTCCTTCGTCGTCGCCGTTTGCGGCATGAGCTACGCAAGCGTCGGGATCGACCTCGGACAGTACAATTCCGTCGCCAGCGCGAAGGACATCGTCCTGCTAGCCGACGCGATGGGCTATGGCGGACGCTACGACCTTTACGGCACGAGCTATGGCACGCGGCTTGCGCAGCACGCGCTGCGGACCACACCCGACCGCGTGCGTGCCGCGATCATGGACGGGACCGTGTCCGTCTCCGAACCCGGGAACGCCCATACGTCGTCGAAACTCGCGGCGCAGTACGATACGATCTTCGAACTCTGCGCAGCCGATCCCTTCTGCGAGGAACGGTTTCCCGATCTGCGCACGCGTTTCATTGCGGTGCTGGAGGATCTCGCCGCAGAGCCACTGGTGCTCGATCCCCCGCTCGTGGGCAGCGACTTCTTTCGGAGTGGCGGGTTCGTCACCGTCGACCGCATCGACGTGCCGTTCTTCAACCGGCTTGGCGTGTTCAACAACGGGGCCGGGCGCGGCGGGGCGGCGGCCTTCGTGCCGATGCTGGTTGATGCGCTGGAGGACCGGGACACCGAATATCTGCGCGATATCATGGGTCGCGGAACCCTGCCGGAGCAGCAGCCGGTCACTGCCTCTCCCGATGCGGCGGACGTTTTCACTCCTGACGACAGCCTGATCGCGCCGTCTATCGGACTGATCGTGCAATTGGCGGAAGCATCGCTGGCCGCCGAAAGCGGTTCCCTCAGCACCGATTGGCTCGGCACCGTCATTGGAGAGATGAATGCACGCCTCCTCGATGGAGAACCGCAGGCCGAAATCATCCGGGATTTCGTGGAGCTGAGCCTCGTTCCGCTGCAGCCCACCGACGCCTCGGCGCTCGTCGAATTTGCCGACGCGCATCTGCTCCCGGAGACTGCGACGACCGCAAAGGCCCTTGCCGGCGCGATGGACAGGCAACAGGTGCGCGAGACCTTCTGGGCGATCCAGGATATCGCCGAACGCATGAGCGGTGGCGGCGAGCGAAGCGGCGTGCCGGGTGTCGCAATGGGAATGCTGAACGCCGTCAATTGTGCCGAGGATGTGGGGTTCAATCCGCCCGAGGTCGCGGAGGATTTCGTCGCGGCGACGCCATATCCCGGGATCGGCGTGCAATCCGTCGAGACCTACGAGGTCATGTACGCGGCCTGCGGGATGCTTCCCTCACCTTTCGCGGAGGCCGATATCACGGCACCGGTCGAAAGCGACGTCCCCGTCCTGATCTTTTCTCAAGGCATGGACAGCCAGACCCCCGTAACCCAGGGCAAGCTGGTGGCCGAAACTTTGCCCAACAGCATCGTGCATGTCTGGCCGTCCGAAGGCCACGTGATCGCCTCGCGCAGCCCGGATGGATGCGCAGGCGCCATCGCAGCGGCATTCCTCGACGATCCGATGTCGCGACCGGATTTCAGCTGCTCGGAAGACGACTATTACCGCGTTCCCTTCGACGTGGCCTACGGGCTCGTCTTTGGCGACGCCGAAGACAGGTGACGGGAAGGACGCGCATCATGGTTTCGAGACAGGCCAAGATCGCCATAGTAGCCGTCGGTGATCCGACATGCGTCGCGGCGCAGGTCACGTACGGGACCAGCCGATCCGACACGGCGGCGCCGGCGCGCTCGATCCCGAGCCCCGGAGAGAACGCAAAGACCATCGCAGCGCTGCCCGAAACCGGTTCGGTCGGCGCGGCGGACCTTCATACGATTGCCGATCGCGTGCAGGAGGATATCGTCTGCTTTGACGGCAGCAAAGGCTTGGCGGCGCTTCCGCCTTGCAGCGCGGCCGGTACGATCTGAAGCGTCCATCAGGCAGCATCGTTCAAGGATAAATCGACATGGAAGAAATCTTCGCGATGCTGCTGGCGCTGACGGCGCCGGAACCCGACGGGACCTACTTCGCCAATCGGCTCGCGCAAGGCGACGGTGCACCGGTGGAAGTCACGCCCTGTCTCGGTCCGCTGGCAACGCCCGAGATCGTCGGCGAGACGATCATCTGCGGGATCGTGACGGTCCCGGAAGATCATGACGATCCCGACAATGGCCGGACGATCGACCTCGCCTTCGCGATACTGCGCGCCGAAACCACGTATCCTGCGGCGGATCCCCTGGTCTACCTTCACGGCGGCCCCGGCATCGGCAACCTCGATCACGGGCTCAGCTTCATGGCCGAAGCTTTCGCGCCGTTTCGGGCGGCACGAGACGTGGTCATATTCGACCAGCGTGCGGCCGGGATCTCTTCGGACAGCGTATCCTGTTACGGGGAAATCACGGCGAACATCGCCGATGTCGCGACCGAGGGCGCCGTTCCCCTGGAAGAGGACGAGGCGGGAAATCCGGTCATTTCGCAGTTCCTGCCCGACTGCCTCGCCGAGATCGCCTCCAACGGCACTGACCTGAGCGCCTACAACACGACGCAAAATGCACTCGACGTGCCGACTGTCCTGACAGCGCTCGGATATGACGAATGGAACCTCTATGGCATTTCCTACGGCACGAAACTGACCCTCGAGACGATGCGCGTCGCCCCCGAAGGCATCCGCTCGGTAGTGATCGATGGTGTCGCGCCCCAGTGGGTCCGGCTCTATGATTTGTTGGCGCTGCCGCTGGCGGAATCGATGGAGCGGCTGGTGCGGGACTGCGCGGCGGAGCCTGCCTGCGACGCGGCCTACCCTGACCTCGGCGACGTGTTGACGGACGTGATCACTCGGTCGACCGACGGAGAGATCCTTCTCGATGGCGAACAGCTTCCGCCACAGGCCGTGCTGAGCTTCTTTGCGGAACGGAACAACCGTCATCATCTCGGCTCGCTCACGCCCTACATCCCGGCGATGATCTACGAGCTCGCGCGTGGTCAGGACACACCGACCGTCGAAATGGTGATCGAGGACTGGCGATGGTCGGTGCCACCTCTTGATGCGGAGGCCGTGATCGCGGCGCGCGGGGGCGATCTCACCGAGCAGCAGGCGCAATTGCTGAGGCTCGCCCTCGGCGATGCCGAGATCATCGGAAATGCCACTGATGCGCTCGACATCGCAGTGGCCGACTTGCGCCGACAACTCCACCGCGACCGGGAGCTCGGCCCCATGCCCGGCCTGTTCGATACGGAGCTGTCGGCAGCCCTTCCGGATACAATCACGACGAGTGACGCCGCGCGCGCCGCGCTCACGGATTATGCGGGGCTGCGCTTGGGCGAGCCGACGCGCGACCGTTTATCGGATTTCGTCCGGACGCATTTCAACGGCCCTCACCTGTCCCGCCTTCTCGCCATCGTGGATGCCATGACGGAAGACGAGATCGCGGCGGTGTATGAATATTCGGCCACGACGGTTCGATCCCGCACGCTCGACTTCCAGGAAAACTGGATCGACCTTACGCTCTATGCCTGTCAGGAGGACGTGCCGTATAATACCTTCGAGGGGTACCAGAAGGCCGCGGCAGAACAACCCTACGACGTTTCCTCCCTCTTCGATGAAGCCGCGATGGGAATCTTTACGATCTGCGAGGCCTTCGAACACGTCGACCGGGAAGATTGGCACGAGGTCGTCGAGAGCGACATCCCGACCGTCTCCATCGGCTCGGGCTGGGACACGCAGACGGCGGCGAGTTGGGCCAAGGAGGCGACCCGCGGACTGACGAACGCACAGCATTTTTTCATCGCCGAGGCCGGTCATGGCGCGCTCGCCTATGCCGATTGCGTCGGCGATATGACGGTCGCCTTCATCAACAATCCGACGCGGGAGCTCGACGATTCCTGCGTCGCCGCGACAGCGGTACCCCCCTTCTACATCGCGCCATGGGTCGAGGAAACGGATGCGAACTAGCCCGATCGGGTTTTATCGCGGAGCGGCCATGGCTTGAGGATCAAAGCGTCTGTCCAACGCCAGTGCGCGGTTCTTTTGGAACCTGTCTCCTTGGGCTCAATGACCACGATGTAAGCCGCGCTCGTTACTGCGAACTCCGGGATCTGGTCGACTACGCTCGTTTCATGCATCCTGAGCACTTGACCGAGGACTGCGAGATCACTCACGACTCGGCGATGCGCGAGGCCTATTCCCTCCACAACATTCTTCGAGTTCCTCGACGAAGTGATGCTCGACCCGAAGCGTCGCAAGCAGAGGTGGGAAGGGGCCATAGCCTCAGGCCTCCCGAACCCCGCTACGGCAGACTCAAACGCGACTCGGATTTAACCAACGTCTACAGCCTCGATTTTCCTGATCTTCGCGTAGGCCAATAGATCAACCAAATCGGCGCAGTCATTAGGTCCAGAGAATTTCAGACCTGGGAGAACGCTACCAGGCCCATCGCGCTGAGAGCAGTGCTCACCCCTCCCGAATAACTCTCAACACTACAGAAAAATCCGGGCGCAGCCGGATCGGGAGAACACTTTCCCGGGGGCAAGTGGCGGAGCGACAGGGATTCGAACCCTGGAGACGGTCTCCCGCCTACACACTTTCCAGGCGTGCGCCTTCGACCACTCGGCCACCGCTCCGTCCGGGGGAGGTAGCGCGAAACCGGGGACGGATGCAAGGTCGCTTACCACCCGTCGCCGGCATCTCCGTCGGCCTGCATCGCGCGTGGCCCGGCCGACGTCTGCGCCGCGACGGGCCCGCCCGGATCGGAGGGCGTACCGCGCAGCCAGAGGTCGCGCTGCGGCAGCGGAATGCGGATTCCCTCGTCGGCGAAGCGTACGGCGATGGCGTGATTGAGCTCGCTCTGGATCTCGAGGATGAAGTTCACGTCGCGCAGGATGGCGCGGATTTCGAACATCATCCCGTTCTCGCCCATGGCGCGGAAATAGATCGCGGGCGGCGGGTTCAGGACGACCATCGGATTGGCCTCGGCGATCTCGCGCAGGAGGCGGTCGACATGGGCGGTGTCGGTGCCGTAGGCGACCGTCACGGGAACGATCACCCGGCCGACGAGGTTGCCGCGCGTCCAGTTCGTCACGGAGTTCGAGACGAGATCGGCATTGGGTACGATCACGTCCGTTCGGTCGAAGGTCTCGATCCGGGTCGACCGGACGGAAATATCGCGCACGTACCCCATCTGACCGCCCACCTCGATCCAGTCGCCCTCCGAGATCGGGCGCTCGATGAGCAGGATGATGCCGGAGACGAAGTTCGAGACCACGTTCTGAAGGCCGAAACCGATCCCGACGGAAAGGGCACCTGCGACCAGCGCGATGTTCTGCAAATTGATGCCGGCGGAAGAGATCGCGATCATCACGGCCAAGAAGATGCCGATGTAGCCCACGCCAGCGCTAATCGCGTTCCGTCCGCCCACGTCGAGACGGGTCTTGGGCAGGATCGAGTTTCTGAGCGTCCTCTGCACGAAGCGCGTAAGCGCGTAACCCACGGCGAAGATGACGAGGAAGGCGATGAAATCGGAGGGCGCGATTCGGGTCTCGCCAATCGCGAAACCGGTGCGGAAGCGCGACCAGATCTCGGTCAGATCGGCCACCCGGGCGCCCCAGACGAGGGCGTAAAGGGGCAGTGCAGCCAGAACCAAGGCAAAGCCGATGAGCACGGGCGCAAGCGCGTCCGTCTCCCCCTCGGGCGTCCCCGTCATCAGTGCATAGAGGTCGTAGACGAACCGTTGGAGCAGAAGAAGGAGCGCGGAGATCCCCAGCGTCATGACCGTGGGGAGAAGCAGGAATTCCGCGGCATTCGTATAACCGAGCGCCGCGGCGGCCGCGCCCGCAACGGCGGCGACGATCGCGAGCCGCCCGAGCCCGCGCAGGAAGGGCCCGCTCAGGCCGCGTTTGTCCTCCTCCTCGTCTTGCGCCACGCCGATCCGCATGAGCGTGCGCCCGACGCGGTATGTGACGAAGGCCAGCGCGATGCGGGGCAGGAAAAGCAGTACGGCTATTGCGGTATCGGCTCGGCCGATGACCTCGGAGGCGGCGCGCTCGGCGAGGATCACGGCGACGATGAAGCCCATCATCGTGCCGTAGAACCGAAGCGAATTGCGCGTCGATTCCCACAACTCCAGCGGCCCGGCATCGTCCGGCTCGCTCGGGAAGACCACCTGCGCGAGCCATTTGGATAGAATGATGGGCGCCGCGATGTAGGGGATCGCGTTGATGAGCGTCAGCGTCTGCTGCCCCGCGAGGCCCGGCAGGGTCAGCGCGACGACGAGGAGCGCGACACCAAGGAACGGCAGGATCACCTGCCCGAGCGACAGGGTGAAAGCGAGAACCCCACGGCCGCGCGGGGAATGCGTGACCGCCCATCGCTCGAGCAGGCGAATCCACCATCGGCTGCGGAACATCAGGAGTAGACCAATGATGGCGAGCGGAATGGCCACGGCCATCGCGTCGATCGCACGCCGGCTTCGATCCGGGGATGACCAGGCTGTCTGCAACTCGGAGACGACCGCCTGGCGGACCTCGTCGAGCGCGTCGATCGCCGTCGGCCAGTACGTGGGATTGAGGGGCGAGGCGTCCCGGGCAAGGAGCTGGCGGGTGTAGCGATCCCGGATCGTCCGGTCGATCTCCACGACGAGTCCGTCGGCGAGCCGGTATGCCTCTTCCGCGGCGACGACGGGCGCACGCAGCGTGCGCAATTGCTCGTTCAAGGCCTCGCGGCGCTGTGCGACATCGGCGCTCTCGGGTGGAGCTCCCTCCCCCGGCACCGGACCGAGCGCCTCGATCTGGCTTTCTATCGTGGCAATGCGCGAGGAATTGGTGTCCTGCGCGGTGAGGAAGGTCGCCCGCCATTCGGCGAGGCGAGAGCGCAGGGCCTCGAGTTCGCCCGACCCGACATTCCCGTCGAGCGTATCGGCGACCTCGCCGGCGAAACTCTGGAACCTCTGGTAGTCGGGCCGCTCGGCCTCCTGCGCCGCGGCAAGGCCTGCAGCGAAGAGCAGCCAGAGCGCGATCAGCCCGGCGACGAGTCCGCCGCGACAGGCTGGCCGGATCATGCTTCCTCGAAGACCGAAGGCAGGAAACGCTGTGACGTGTCGGTCAACCATTGCGGGATAGGCAGGTTCTTCTCGGCGAGGAATTCGGGATTGAAGAGCTTGGATTGATACCGATTGCCGTAATCGCAGAGAATCGTGACGATCGTATGGCCGGGCCCGAGTTCGCGCGCCAGACGCATCGCACCGGCGACGTTGACGCCGGACGATCCGCCAAGGCAGAGCCCTTCCTCCGCCAGGAGGTCGAACACCACCGGCAGCGCCTCCGCATCCGGGATGCGGCAGCAGAAATCGGGGGTGAATCCGTCGAGATTGGCCGTGATCCGCCCCTGCCCGATGCCCTCGGTGATCGAATCGCCGGGGTTCTCCTCACCGGTGTAGATCTTCAGAAGCCCCGCGCCTTCCGGATCGGCCAGGCCGATCTTGACGCCACGCGGTTGCAGCGCATCGGCCACGCCTGCGAGCGTTCCGCCGGTTCCCACGGCGCAGATGAAGCCGTCGACGCGGCCGCCCGTCTGCTCCCAGATCTCGGGTCCGGTCGTTTCCGTGTGGCCGCGGCGGTTCGCGGTATTGTCGAACTGGTTCGCCCAGATCGCGCCGTGCTCCTCGGAGCGGGCGAGTTGCTCGGCGAGACGGCCCGAGTACTTCACGTAATTGTTGACGTTCTTGTAGGGGACCGCCGGGACCTGAACCAGATCCGCGCCCGCGAGGCGCAGCATGTCCTTCTTCTCCTGGCTCTGTGTCTCGGGGATGACGATGACGGAGCGGAACCCCATCGACGCGCCCACGAGGCTGAGCCCGATCCCGGTATTTCCGGCGGTGCCCTCGACGATCGTGCCGCCCGGTTCGAGAAGGCCGCGCTCCACCGCGTCGCGGATGATGAAGAGCGCAGCGCGGTCCTTCACCGATTGCCCGGGATTGAGGAACTCCGCCTTGCCGAGGATCTCGCAGCCCGTCGCCTCCGACGGCCCCTTCAGCCGGATGAGGGGCGTGTTGCCGATCGCGTCGGCCAGATCGCTGTAGATCGCCATGTCCGTCGCCTTCCTCCCTGCCGCGGTGACGCTGTATCCCTAGGCCGACGGCCCGTCGAACTCAAGCGAGGCCGGCGCGCTCGCGCTGCAACCAGAGCGCGCTGAGAAGGAGTGGGCCGGTATTCACTTCGCCGGATTGGACGAGTTCCATGAAGTGATCGAAGGCGATGACGTGGGAGCGGATGTCCTCTTCCTCCTGTTCCGCCCCCCCGAGCCCGCCGGCGCCGTCCGGCAGGTCGGCGATGGCCACGTAGGTGAAAAGGTACTCCGTCATGACGCCGGGACTGGGATAATATCGCCCGATCGGGATCAGCCGCCCGAGGGCAAGCCCCGATTCCTCTTCCGCCTCGCGCCGTGCGGCATGCTCCGGCATCTCGCCCGGATCGATCCGGCCGGCGATGGGTTCGAGGACCCAAGGGTGGCGGTCGCCGCGGATATAGGGGCCGAAGCGGAACTGCTCGATCACGAGGACGCGCTCGCGTACGGGATCGTAGGGGAGGACAGTCACCGCATCGCCGCTCGAGAGCGCCGCGCGGGTGACCTCGGCGCTACGGCCGCCGTCGAAGCGCGGATGATCGAAATCGACCTCCGTCACCGCGAAATAATTCGCATAGGGCTGTCTCCGTTCGCGGACCTCGACGCTGTCCCGGGCCACTCCGGAGCGAAGCGTGCGTGGCGTCTCCTCCGTCTCTGCCCGAGCATGTGATGCGGCGCGCATGCGTATCGTCGGCATCCGGCGCCGAACCTCCCGCGCATCGGCCTGTCCGTAATACGCCATCGTCTCCCGCGCGGCATGAAGCGCCGTCGCCCGATCCTTGCGAGACCAGGCCTCGAGCGACCAGTCCTGCGCCACGGATTGCGCCCCGGCGGGAGAGAACAGCGTCGCCTCCGTCTCGGTCCCGTCGAGCGAGACGCGGCAGACCTGTTCGGACAGTCCCTGCGCCGTTGCGTAAAAGGCAATCCGCGCAGCGATCTCGTCGCCCGGCATGGCGAGAAGGCCCTCCGCCTCATGTCCCGCCGTCCAGTCGATCAGGGGGTGATCTGTCCCCTCGGCACGGACGGCACGAGCCCCGCTCAGTGTCGCGGGAGAGGTGGAAAGGTCCGCACCTGCGATCACGCCGCGGAACGTTGCGTCGCGCAGCGGGCCTGCAAAGAAGAACCGCGTCATGGATACCTCCGCGCGACGAATTCCGTGATCGCCCCCGCGACGAGCGATCCGGCGAACAGGACTGCGGCCGCATCGGTCGCGATCAGTCGACGGGCGCGTTCGATCGCCAGATACACTGCCTCCTCGAGCGCCTCGAATGGCCCGTCGAGCCGCGATGGCGAGATACGCATGAGGGTATCCACAAATGCCCAGAGTGCGAGCCCGAAAACCGCGAACAGGATAGCGGTGGTAAGAGCAGCACCGGCCGTGGCCGCCGCACCACGCCCCGCCTGCCGACCGAGGATCCGCCATCCGAGCACGAGACCGAGGAGAGCGCCGGCTTCGGATACCCAGCCGAACGTCACGCGCTGCGGAAATTCGTCCCTGGCCAGATCGCAGACGATCCAGGCGAGTGCGGCGAAGAGCACGGCCGCCACCAGTTTGCCGGCTGTCGGATACATCTCAGGCCGGCTTGGTGATCGTGATCTGAGAGACGTCGCAATTGCCCGAGCTGAACGTCGCCGCGCAGGACGTGAGATACATGTTCCACATCCGCCGGAAGCGATCGTCGAAACCCAGAGGCGCGATCTCGTCCCATCTCGAGTTGAAGGCGTGGAACCACCGTTTCAGCGTCTGGCTGTAGCTGTCGCCGAACTCGATCGACCGCGCGATCTCCAGTCCCGCCCGTGCGATCTGCGTCCTGAGCGCCGTGGGGCTCGGCAGCATCCCGCCCGGAAAGATATGCTTCTGCACGAAATCCGGGCCGCGGCGGTACACATCCCAACGGGCATCCTGGACGGTGATGATCTGCAGTGTCGCACGTCGTCCGGGCTTCAACCGGTCCCGGACCGCATCGAAATAGGTGGGCCAGTACTTCTCTCCGACTGCCTCGAACATCTCGATCGAGGCGATGCCGTCGTAGAGGCCGCGCTCGTCACGGTAGTCGAGCATCTTGATCTCGACCCTGTCGGACAATCCCGCCCGCGCGATCCGCTCGACGGCGTAATCGTGCTGTTCCCGGCTGATCGTCAATCCCGTCACCCGCAGACCCCGTTCCGCCGCGGCGTATTCGGCGAAACCGCCCCAGCCGCAGCCGATCTCGAGGACATGATCGCCGGGCTGCGCGCCCATTCCGTCGACCATGGACGCGTACTTCAATCGCTGCGCCGCCTCCAAGCTCTCCTGCCCGGTGGGAAAGATAGCGGAGGAATAGGTCATCGTGTCGTCGAGCCAGAGGCTGTAGAAAGCATTGCCGAGATCGTAATGGTGGCTGATGTTCCGCCTCGCCTGCCACCTGGAGTTCGACCGGAGCCAGAAACGCAGCCGTTCGTAGAGCCGCAGGGCCGTCATCCCCGGAAAGCCGTCATAGATTTCTTCATTGTCCGCATGGACGAGATCCATGAAGGCCTGCAGATCCGGCGTCGACCACCATTCCTCGAGATAGGCCTCGCAGAAGCCCAGATCGCCCTCTCTCACAAGCCGCGCGAAAAGGTCTTCATGATGGACCCGGATTTCCGCAACGGGACCGGGATGCCGCCCCTCGGCACGGAACCGACGTCCGTCGGGCAGGACGAAGTCGAGCCGCCCGTGGCGCAGATCCTGGGCCATGCGGAACACCGAGGCGAAATAGCGCGGCAGCCCGGATTGATCCTCGATCGTCGTTTCAACTCTCATGCGTTCTACCCCCGCGACGAGGCTAGCGCAGGCATCGCTCGGTGATCTACGGCAAAAAGCCCGGCGAAGGGTGGCTGCTCAGAATTCGCGCGCCTGATAGGCGTCGAGCGCACGCTGGCGTCCGTCCTCATGCGAGACGACCGGTTCGGGATAGTCGTCGTCCGGCGACATCGACCAGCGCCGGGGAATCGCGCGGAAATAGTCGAGAGCGTCCTCGGGCGGGTCGTCCTGCCCCTCCGCTATCCAGTTCCGGATGTAGCCGTCGGCCTTGAACTTGTCGACTTGGGTGATCGGATTGAACACGCGGAAGAACGGCGTCGCATCAGGCCCCGACCCCGCACTCCACTGCCAGCCCATCGAATTGTTGGCCGGATCCCAGTCGATCAGGTGTTCCTCGAACCAGTGCATGCCAATCTTCCAGTGGCACATCAGATGTTTCGTGAGATAACTCGCGACCACCATGCGCGAGCGGTTGTGCATCCGGCCGGTCACGTACATCTCTCGCATCGCGGCGTCGACGAAGCGGATGCCGGTCCGCCCCTGCTTCCAGGCCTTCACCTCCGTCAGCCGTTCGTCCTCGTTCCAGGGGAAGGCGTCCCACTTCTCGCGCCAATTGCCGGTCATCAGGCGGGGCGTGTGGTGGAGGAGGTGGTAGGAGAATTCGCGCCAGATCAGCTCCTGCAGGAACGTCTCCGCCCCGGCCTTTCCAGCGTCCCGCGCCCGCAGGCCCGCATGCCAGCACGTGCGCGGTGAAATTTCGCCGTAGGTGAGGTTCTCGCTCAGGCCCGACGTGCCCTCGACGCCCGGATAGTCGCGGGCTTGCGCGTAATCCTCGATCAGATCGCGCATGAAGGTGGCAAGGCGGGTCTGCGCGGCATCCTCGCCGATATAGGCATGCGGCGCCACGATCTCGGCACCGCGGTCCATGGCGGCCCCCATCCCCCAATCGTCGAGATCGTCGCTGTCGGGCCACGTCTCCGGCGCGGCGAGTTCCGAGGGAGCCGTCTCCGGGTCCGCCACCTCGCGATTCTTCACGGACCGCATGTAGGGCGTGTAGACCTTGTAGAATTCCCCCTGCTTGGTCTCCACCGTCCAGGGCTCGAAGAGAAGATGACCGGGCCGGCTGGCTGCATCGACATCGCGGCCCGTGAGGCTCGACTTCACCGCCTCGTCGCGTTCGACGGAGGGCGGATCGTAGGCACGCGTCCACCAGACGGCCGTGGCGCCCGTTTCCTCCACCAAACCTTCAAGCACGTTGCAGGCCCGCCCGCGGCGCAGGATCAGGCGGCTGCCGATGCTCTCCAGACGTTCGGCGAAGGAGCGGACCCCCTCGCCCAGGCGCCAGCGCGGCGCGGGACCGTAATCCTCGACCACCTCGTCATGGATGAAGACGGGGATGACCGGACGGCCCGTCGCCGCCGCTTCCGTTAGCGCGGGGTGATCGGTCAGGCGCAGATCGCGGCGAAACCACATTAGGATCGGGGCGGTGTCTGACATGGTCGGCTCCATCGGTTCGTCGCAGCCGGATCTAGCGTGCGAAGCCGATGCGTCAGCCCAAGACGTCGAGCGCCTCGATCAGGTGCGCGATCTCGGCATCGGTGGTGTAATGCGTGAAGCTCAGCCGCAGAACGCCATGCGCCGGATCGACCCCCATCGCGCGCAGAACCCGGCCCGCATAGAAGTCGCCGCCGCCGGCCATGATACCCAAGGGAGCGAGCCGTTCGGCCGCCTCCCGTCCGGGAATGCCGAGCGCCAGCGCCACCGTCGGAGCGCGCCGTTCCGGATCGGCCGGACCGAGGAGCCGCATGGCGTTGCGTCGCGAGACCGCCTCGAGAAGCGGCGCGAGCGCCGCCTTTTCCCGGCCACGCATCAAGTCGTGGACGGCCGTCGCCCGCACAGCGGGATCGGCGTCCTGCCCTTCGTGGTGAGCATGGAGCGCGTCGATGTAATCCGCGATGCCCGCACAGGCGGCGATCTGCGCGTGATCCGGCCCCGCCGGAGTGAACCGCTTGTAGAGGACATCCGAATTGAAATGGTGCGCCTGGTTCGGCAGCCATTCGCCGAGTTCGCGTCGGACGACCATCAGGCCCTGATGCGGCCCGTAGGTCTTGTAGGCGGAGAAGAGATAGATATCGGCCCCGATCTTACCGACATCCGGCAGGCCGTGCGGCGCGTAGCTCACCCCGTCGACGCAGGCGAAGGCGCCTGCCGCGTGGATCTGCGAGACGATCGCCGCCGCATCGTTGATCTCTCCCACGACGTTGGAGCAATGCGGGAAGCAGACGAGCCGCACCTTGTCGTCGAGGAGCGCGTCGAGGTCGCGCGGATCGAGATGTCCCGTCTCCGGATCGACCCGCCATTCCCGGACCTCGAAGCCCCGCTCGGAGAGGCGGCGCCAGACGCCGCTATTTGCCTCGTGATCCTGATCGGTGACGATGATGGCCGAGCCCGGCTCCATCCGTGCGGCGAAGGCCTGAGCCATCACATAGGTATTCTGAGACGTGGACGGGCCGAAACTCAGTTCGTCCGTGGCGACGCCGAGCATCGCGGAAAGCCGTTCCCGCGCCTCGTCCATCTCCTCGCCCGCGAGCCTGCTGGCGTCGTAAGGGCCGTAGGGCTGGACCTTCCGGCTCATGTAGAAGCGCGTGAGACGGTCCACGACCTGCCGGCAGGGATAGGAGCCGCCTGCGTTCTCGAAGAAGGCCTGACCTGCGAGGGAAGGTTCGGAGAAGGCCGGGAATTGCGCCCGGACGAAATCGGTATCGAATGCCATGGCGCGACCCTCGCGGTCCCATGAGACGAGGTCAAGACGTGGAACGCGCGAAGGGGCGCCGGTTTCCCGGCGCCCCCCTTTCATTACCATCGAAGCGGTCTGTCTCAGACGCTCTTCGGCTCGGACCTGAGGCCCTTGTACGTCGCCCAGCAGAGGAAGAGCAGCACCACGGTGAAGAAGATGCCGGTGGCGTTCACCATCGCCTGCAAGGCCGTCAATCCGCCGCCGATGAGCAGCACGATGGCGACGACGCCTTCCGTCACGGCCCAGAACACGCGCTGGGAGGTCGGTGCCTCGGTCTTGCCGCCTGCGGTGATCGTGTCGATCACCAGAGAGCCCGAGTCCGACGACGTGATGAAGAACACCAGGACGAGGATGATCGCGAGCGTCGAGGCGATCGCGGTGAACGGCAGTTCACCAAGCATGGCGAAGAGCGCGATGGAGGCGTCGTAGTTCTCGATCACGTTCTGGTAGACGCCCGACGAGGTCCCTTCGGTAAAGACCTGGTCGATCGCGGTGCCGCCGAAGACGGCCATCCAGAAGACCGACACGAGGCTCGGGATCAGGATCACGCAGGTCACGAATTCCCGGACCGTCCGGCCACGGCTCACGCGCGCGATGAACATGCCGACGAAGGGTGACCAGGAAATCCACCACGCCCAGTAGAAGGCCGTCCAGCTCTCGCGGTAGCTGTCGTCGCTGCGACCGAACGGATTGGACAGAGGGACCACGTCCTTGGCGTAGGCACCAAGCCCGATGAAGAAGTCCTGGGTGATCTGCCACGTCGGCCCGAAGATGAAGACGAAGAGCACGAGGAGGGCCGCGAAGCACATATTGATGTTCGAGAGTACCTTCACCCCGCCGTCGAGACCGCGGACGACGGAAATCAGGGCAACCGCGGTGACGCAGGCGATGACGATGATCTGCGTCGTCGTGGTGTCGGGGATGCCGTAGACGTAGGACATGCCCGCGCTCGCCTGCTGCGCGCCGAGGCCCAGCGAGGTCGTCAGGCCGAACAGGGTCGCGAAGACCGCGATGATGTCGATGCAATGCCCGGGCCAGCCCCAGACCTTGTCACCGAGAAGCGGATAGAAAGCGGAGCGCAGGGAAAGCGGCAACTGCTTGTTGTAGGTGAAGAGCGCGAGGGACAGCGCCACGACGGCGTAGATCGACCAGGGGTGAAGAGCCCAGTGGAAGATCGTGGCGGCGAGGCCGTTCGCCCGTGCCGTCGCCATCTGAGCTTCGTCGAGGTTGCCGTCGGTGAACGGTCCAGTCAGGCCCAGCGGATTCGAGACCTGCATGTGATAGACGGGCTCGAGTACGCCGAAGAACATGAGCCCGATCCCCATCCCCGCCGCGAACAGCATCGCGAACCAGGACATGTAGCCGTAATCGGGTTTCGCATCGACGCCGCCCAGGCGCACCTTGCCGAGCGGCGTGAAGACCAGCGCAATGCAGAAGATGACGAAAATGTTCGCCGCGGCGAGGAAGAACCAGTCGAACGTGGTCGTGACGAAGTTGAAAATCCAGTTGAAGACCGAACTCGCCTGATCCTGGAAGATCAGCGTGACGAGCACGAAAGCCACCACCGTCAATGACGAGATCATGAAGACGGGGTTGTGGACGTCGAAGACGAGCGGGCCGATCTTGCCCTGAATATTGTCCTGACCGACATCGTAGCCGGTCTCTACCCGGTTCGTCTCGCCGTCCGGCGTCGGAATTCCGTTCTGTGTCGATGTATCTGTCATTTCGCTCCCTCGTTGGTCGAATCCGCCCGCGGATCCGACAATTCCAACTGACGCTCGTTTCGAGAAACGGCCGGTGTGCCGAACCGAAACTGCGAGCGATGCCGTGTCGTAAATCGAATGGAGCTACGCTAACGATAGCTCCGCCTCGGGGCAACCGCCCGGCCGACGAAAGAAGGCGGGGCAGAATTTCGACCTGATGCGTCGCATAACGTGCGACGCGTGGTTCGCGGATGGCGGCGCGTTCGACCGAGAAAGAGGGGGAGGTTTTCCCTCGACCACGGTAACGCGGCCGACCTCCCCGCGCCGGATCAGCTCTCGCCGATCTCCACAAGTACGCGGCCACGGACCTTTCCCGAGAGGATGTCCGCGCCGAGGCGGGGCAAGTCCGGCAGGCGGGCCGTCTCGACCATCGCCTCGAGCTTGTCGAGCGGCAGGTCGGTCGCGACGCGGCTCCAGGCGCGTCTGCGCGCCTCGAAGGGTTGGGAAACGCTATCGATCCCGAGAAGATTGACCCCGCGCAACAGGAACGGGATGACCGTCGCGGGAAGGTTCGGGCCTCCGGCAAGGCCCACGGCCGCCACGGACCCGCCATAAGCCATCTGGCCCAGCACGCGGGCAAGCATCGCGCCCCCGACCGCATCGACGCATCCCGACCAGTTCTCCGATTCCAGCGGACGCTTGACCGTCTCCGCCAGCTCCTCGCGTGCGACGATCCGGTGCGCCCCCAGTTCGGTCAGGTACTCCACGTTCTCCGGCCGCCCGGTGACCGCAGCCACCTCGTAGCCTAGACCGGCGAGGATGGCCGTGGCGATCGAGCCGACACCCCCTGACGCGCCCGTGACGAGAACCGGTTTCTCGGTGCCGGGCTCGAGGCCGTGATCTTCGAGCGCGATGACGGCCAGCATCGCGGTGAGGCCGGCGGTGCCCACGCACATCGCCTGTCGCGTCGTCAATCCCTCGGGCAGCGGCACGAGCCAGTCGGCCTTGACCCGCGCGCGTTCCGCGTAACCGCCCCAATGTGCCTCTCCCACGCGCCACCCGGTCAGGACGACCTTGTCGCCGGGGCTGTAGCGATCGTCGGACGACGCTTCGACCTCCCCCGCGAAATCGATACCCGGGACATGCGGATAGGTCCGCACCAATCCCCCTCCCGGACCGATGCAGAGCCCGTCCTTGTAGTTCAGGTCCGAGTATTCCACGCGGACGGTCACATCGCCCGGAGGCAACCGATCGTCGTCGAGCTGCGCCACCGCGGCCCGTGTCTTTCCGTCGTCGTCTTTCTCGACCAGCAGCGCCTGAAACATCGTCTCCCCCGTTCTGTCACTCGATCCCGGAACCGCGCCTGTCGATGCGCGCGGTCCAGCGGGGCCGACGGTCTGCCGGACCGGGCGGGGTGTCAACACGGGGCGGGACGCGGGGAACTTCTTCTTGCGTCGCGATGGGGGCGCTCTTAGCGTCTGCGCCCGTATGCCTGTCAAACGGAAGGATCGCATGACCCGCCCGCTTTTCGCCCTCGCCCTCCTCGCTGCCGGACCCGCGATGGCCCAGGACGATTCGCTTCTCGTCTTCGACTATTCCGGGTTCGAGGATCCGAACTTCCACCAGCCTTATGTCGAGGCCCACGGCCAGGGCCCCGATTTCAGCTTTTTCGGCGACGAGCAGGAAGCCTTTCAGAAGCTCCGATCGGGCTTTCGCGCCGACGTGGCCCATATCTGCGCGGGCTCGGTGAGCACCTGGGCGGAATCGGGCCTTCTCGAGCCATGGGATACCTCGCGGATCGACGCGTGGGAGAACATCAACCGCGACCTCGTGGGCGAGGACGTGACCGACGACACCGAGGAGGTGCTGTTCGTCCCGACGGATTACGGCTCCACCGCCATTGCCTACAACACCGACACGGTCCCGGCGGAGGATGTGGCCTCCCTATCGGTTTTCGAGAACCCCGAATACGCCGGGGCCATGACGCTTCCCGACAATGTCGACGATGCCTACGCGCTCGCGTATCTCGCGACCGGCACGACGGATTGGGGCTCGGTCACCGATGCGCAGTTCGAAGCCGCGTCGGATTGGCTCCGCAATGTCCACGAGAACCTCAGGACCTACTGGACCGATCCCGCGGAGCTCGCCCAGCTTCTGGCCTCGGGCGAGGTTCAGATCGCCTGGGCGTGGAACGAGACGCTGCCCACTCTGGCCGAAGAGGGTTTCCCGATCGGCTTTGCGCGGGAGACGGAAGAGGGATCGTCGCTCTGGCTCTGCGGCTACGTCAATCTCGCCGACGGGGACGGGTCGGAGGATCTAGCCTACGATTATCTTAACGCGATCCTCGCGCCCGTGTCGGCGGAACCGCTCATGGAAAGCGGGTTCGGATCCGCGAACGAGGCGGGAATGCAGCAGATGGGAGAGGACGTCCTCGTGGCATCCGGTCTCGGCGCGATCGACGTTCCCGTCTTCGCGCAACTTCCCCTCGACGTGGAGCTGCGCGAACGGCAGAGCGCGGAGTTCGAGCGGATCAAGGCAGGTTTCTGAGGAATTCCGGCCCCGATCGTACGATCGAGGGCGAGGGGCCACGCCGCATCTTGAAATCCGGTCGCAACTTGCGTAGATCTGGATCGTTCCTTCGGGGACTATGGTGATAAACGCGCAAGTAATAAGCGGATCGGACCCGGGGGCGGTACCCGGCGGCTCCACCAAACATCCCATCGTTGGGGATCATGGGGCCGAAACAGGATCGACGGACGTCTAAAGTTGTTGCTTTTACTCGGTGAGGTACCACCGTTATCGGTCCGGAAAAGTACAATTGCCAACGACAATCGTGCTCCGGTCGCCGTCGCAGCCTAAGCTGTGACAAGACCGAAATCTAAGCCCTTGCGCCTAGCAGCGTAAGGCGGGGTCCGCAGGCACCTGGCAACAGAAGCCTGCATTTTCAACTCCGCTTCACGTTTCGATAAGCCTCTGGTAGTACCGATTGATCGGATACAATCGGAAAGTGTGACGATGCGGCATGAAGACATCCTGGCGGAATTCTATCGAACCGTCTGGAGCGAGGGTGATGTCGCGTCGCTTGGTCGCTATTTCTCGCCGGACGCCCTGACAGCGGGAATCAGCCCGGAATTCGCCTTCCGGATCGAGGATTTCCAAGCTCTCGTGCAGGCCGTCCTCCGCCTCGTCGACAACGTTGACGTGAAATTGGTGCGTCTTGTCTCGGAAGGGGAATGGCTCTCGGCACTCACCGAGGTCAGCTGCACATCGCGCCGGACCGGCGCACCCGTCAGGCTTCGCGGCCAGTCGATCATGCGCTTCGTCGACGGCAAGATTGTCGAGGCCCACAACAATTTCGACACGCTCGACTTCTTTGTACAGCTCGGAATGCTGAGGCCGGATTTCACCGTCCGCCTCCTGGTTGAGAGCGACGCCGCCTGATCTTCTCGCGTCCCGCGGCAGCGCGCGTTGCGCTTCCGCTTGCAGCGGCCCTTTCCATCTTTCCAGAAAGTCTTATGCTTTACGCCAAAGACGGGAATTCGTTCATGGCGCGCAGTCTAGACTACGGCAACATGATGCATCGGGCCATGCGCGGTCTCATCCGCGAGGTACTGCTCGACGTCGCGGCACACGGCCTGCCTGGCGAGCATCATTTCTTCATCACGTTCGATACCTTGCACCCCGATGTGGAGATCGCCGACTGGTTGTCGGATCGCTATCCCGGCGAGATGACCGTGGTTGTCCAGCATTGGTATGACAATCTCGACGTCGGGGATGAAGGGTTCTCCATCACCCTCAATTTCGGGGACAGTCCGGAGCCGCTCTACATCCCGTTCGATGCGATTCGCACTTTCGTGGACCCCTCCGTCGAGTTCGGGCTTCGCTTCGAGTCGCAGACCGACGAGGAGGAAGTTCCCGCGGCGCAGATGGTCGAGATCGAGGAGAATGGCGCACCGGACGAGGAGGATGGCGATCGGGGCGCTCAGCCGGAGGCGGAAATCGTCCGGCTCGATTCCTTCCGCAAGTAGGCCTTCCGGGCCTTGCCGGGTCGGCACCGCTCTCGTATTCCCCACTGGAAGCCGCGAGAGAGGGTATAGCGATGACCGAGACACGTACCGAGACCGATAGTTTCGGCCCGCTCGAGGTTCCTGCCGACAAGTATTGGGGCGCACAGACGCAACGATCCGTGATGAACTTCCCCATCGGATGGGAGCGTCAACCGGTTGCCCTCGTCCGCGGGCTTGGCGTCATCAAGCAGGCCTGCGCCGAAGCGAACAAGGCCAGCGGCAAGCTCGACGGACGGCTCGGCGACGCGATCATCGAAGCCGCGTCGGAGGTCGTCGCGGGCAAGTGGGACGATCACTTCCCGCTGGTCGTGTGGCAGACGGGATCAGGGACGCAATCGAACATGAACGCCAACGAGGTCATCGCGAACCGCGCGATCGAGATCCTCGGGGGCGTGATCGGATCCAAGGATCCAGTCCATCCGAACGACCATTGCAACATGGGGCAGTCGTCGAACGACACCTTCCCGACCGCTATGCACATCGCGATCGCCACCACGGCGCGCGACGTGGTCCTGCCCGGTCTCGAGAAGCTACACGCGGCGCTGAAGGCGAAGTCCGATGCCTGGGGGGAGATCATCAAGATCGGCCGTACCCATACGATGGACGCGACCCCGCTCACGCTGGGGCAGGAATTCTCCGGCTACGCGCATCAGGTCGCGCTCGGGATCGAACGGGTGAAGGGCGCCCTGCCCCGCATCTATCTGCTCGCACAGGGCGGAACAGCCGTCGGCACCGGCCTCAACACTCCCACAGGCTGGGGCGAGGAGGTCGCGGGGAACATCGCGCGGATCACCGGCTTGCCCTTCGAGACGGCGCCGAACAAGTTCGAGGCCCTGGCGGCCCACGATGCGCTCGTGGAGATGTCGGGCGCGCTCAAGACGGTCGCGGCAAGCCTCTACAAGATCGCGTCGGACATCCGGTTGCTCGGGTCCGGCCCGCGCTGCGGACTGGGCGAACTGAAGCTGCCGGAGAACGAGCCCGGCTCCTCGATCATGCCGGGCAAGGTCAATCCCACGCAGGTGGAGGCCCTGACGCAGGTCTGTGCGCATGTGATGGGCAACGACGCTGCGGTCGGTTTTGCCGGGTCGCAGGGTCAGTTCGAGCTTAACGTGATGAAGCCGATGATGGCCTACAACGTCCTGCAGAGCATGCAGCTTCTGGGCGACGCCGCATCCTGCTTCACCGATAATTGCGTAGCGGGGATCGAGCCCGACGAGGAGCGGATCGGACGGCTGATGCGTGAATCGCTGATGCTCGTCACCGCCCTTGCGCCGCAGATCGGCTACGACAACGCGACGAAGGTCGCAAAGACCGCGCACAAGAACGGCACGACCCTGAAGGAAGAGGCGATCGCGCTCGGCTTCGTCGATGCCGAAACGTTCGAGGCCGTCGTGCGGCCCGAGGAGATGATCGGCCCGAAATGAGCGAACCCGTGAACCTCAACCGCGTCCGCAAGGCACGCGACCGGGCCGAAGCGAAGGCCCGCGCGGATGCGAACGCGGTGAAGTTCGGCCGCAACAAGGCCACGCGGTCGGCGGAGGCGACGCGCAATGCCCGCGACCGCGCGGTCCTCGAGGCGCATCGGAGCGACGACGAGGGCAAGTGACGCCGCCCCCCGCCAAGAGATCCCTCACGCTGCGCGGACATCGTACGAGCGTCTCGCTGGAGGACGCGTTCTGGACGGAGTTCCGCGCCATCGCCGCGCGTGACAAACGTGCGATCAACGATCTTGCCGCAGAGATCGATGCCGGTCGTGCTCCGGAAACCGGGCTCGCCTCCGCGATAAGGGTCTTCGTTCTCGAGGATCTGCAACGCCGCGCGTCGCATGGGGTGACGTGACGAGCCAAGCTCAGCTCAACCCATCAGGGCAAGCCCGGGAAAGGTTTCCAGGAGCCACCAGGAAAAGGCGGTAAACGCGCCTGTAAGAAGCGCGACCCCCACGACGAGCAGGAGCGCCCCCATCGCCCGCTCGATGGCCTTCATGTACGGCTTTAGCCGGTTCATGACGGTCAGGGCCCGCTGCATGAAGATCGCGACGGCAAGGAACGGGATGCCGAGCCCGGCCGCATAGGTCGCCAGAAGCATCGTTCCGCGGCCGACATCCGCCTCCGACGCCGCCAGGGAAAGGATTGCGCCGAGTTGCGGGCCGATGCAGGGCGTCCAGCCGAACGCGAAGGCAAGACCGAGGACATAGGCGCCGAGAGAGGAGCCACCTCGATCGCCGGCGTCGAGACGCGCTTCCCGATCGAGGATCGGGATCCGGAACACGCCCAGGAAATGCAGACCGAAAACAATGACGACGGCGCCCGACAGCCGGGCAAACATCACTTGGTTCTGGAGGAAGAACGCACCGAACGCGGAGGCGGTGAAGCCGAGGAGGAGGAAAACCGTACTGAGGCCCAGAATGAAGAAGATCGCCGCCACCACCGCGCGCGACCGCGCCGAGGCGGAGCCGCTCATCTCCGACACGCTGATCCCGCCCATATAGGCGAGATAAGGGGGCACGATCGGGAGGACGCAGGGGCTCAGAAACGACAGAAGACCGGCCGTGAGCGCGATGAGCATGGCCGGCAGGAGTGACGCGTCGATGATGTCGAACCCGATCATGACGGGGCCTTATCCGAAGTTGCGGCCGAGGTCACGTACCGCAGGGCTCACAAGCCTGTGGACAGTGCCGTCTGCGCGATTACGGTCGGACGGATGAATTTCGAGCCTGATGTGATCGACCTCGATGCGCGCGGACTGCTCTGCCCGCTTCCCGTCCTGAAACTGCGCAAGCGGATTGCCGGAATGGAGACCGGTCAGGTCCTGCGCGTCCTCGTGGACGATCCGGCAGCGATCGTGGATATTCCACACTTCTGCGCGGAAAGCGGATGCGAGATCGTGGGTAGCGAAGAGGCGGCCGATTGCCGCCTCTTCCTCGTCAGACGGGGATCGTAGGACCCCCCGGTCGATCAGCCGCGCAAAGACCACCAGCCGCGCCGCTTGGGCTTGTGATCGGCGTCCGGCGCACCTTCGGCATTCGCAGGTTCCGGATCACGTCTTTCCTCCGGGGCTTCCGCTTCGGTCTCGGGAGCAGGCGGAGCAATCGGTACATCGCGGGTGATCGCATCGGAGATGTCTTCCGGCACGGGGCGATCAGCGACTTCCTCGGTCGTCTCGGCCGGAGGGGCGGATGCCGTCTCCTCCACGACAGGTTCCGCAGGAGCCGGGCTTTCCTCGACCGTCGCATCGGGAGTATCGCCCGATGCCGTCTCGGTCTCACGCGGTTCGGACGACGTCTCGGGGGCCCCGCCATCCGACTTGCGGCTCCGCGAACGAGAGCGCTTCCGCTTCGGTGGCGCAGCGTCGTCGTCCTGCTCCGCATCGCGTGTGGCGTGCCCTTCCCCGTCTTCATCGGACGCCTGCGCATCGTCGCCGTCAGCGCTGCGGGACTCGTCGGATTGGCCGCCATTCTCACCGCCGGATTTGCGGCGACGGCGCCGACGGCGGCGCTTCTTGGGCTTCTCTTCGTCGGTCCGCGCCGAATCCTCGGTGTCGGCCCCCGCATCGTGATCAGGTTCGGAGGGAAGCGATTCCGCCGCGGGCGGGGCTTCGGTCTCGTCGACCTCCTGCTCCACCTCGTCTGCGTCGATCTCCTCCATCATGGCGCTCGATGAGACGATCGCGGCCGATTGCTCGACCACGCGAGTGGATTGCGTTTTGAACTTCTCAACCTTGTAATCCGGGCTGACCATGCCGGAATCGGCTTCCACACGCACGGCCATGCCGTAACGCGCCTCGATCAGGGCGATGTGGTCGCGCTTGTGGTTCATGAGATAATTGCAGATCGCCACGGGGCAGATCACCAGAACCTCGCGCGACCGCTTCCGCGTCCCCTCCTCCTCGAGCTGCCGCAGGATGCTGAGCGAGACATTGTCGTCGGATCGCAGGAGACCGGTGCCGTGGCAGTGCGAGCACGGCTGCGTCGTCGCCTCGATCATGCCCGGACGCAGGCGCTGGCGCGACATCTCCAGAAGGCCGAAACCCGAGATTTTGCCCACCTGGATGCGGGCGCGGTCGGTCTTGAGCTTGTCCTTGAAATGCTTCTCGACGGACGCGTTGTGCTTGCGATCCTCCATGTCGATGAAGTCGATGACGATCAGGCCGGCGAGATCGCGCAGGCGGAGCTGCCGAGCCACCTCTTCGGCGGCCTCGAGATTCGTCTTGTAGGCCGTCTCCTCGACCGAGCCTTCCTTCGTGGCCCGACCGGAGTTCACGTCGATCGCGACCAGAGCCTCGGTCACGCCGATGACGATGTAGCCGCCGGACTTTAGCTGCACCGTCGGATTGAACATGCCGTTGAGATAGGTTTCGACCTGATGGCGCGCGAAAAGCGGCATCTGGTCGTGGTAGTTCTTCACGTTCTTGGCGTGGGACGGCATGATCATCTTCATGAAGTCCTTGGCGGTGCGGTAGCCGCCCTCGCCCTCGACGAGCACCTCGTCGATCTCGCGATTGTAGAGGTCGCGGATCGAGCGCTTGATGAGGTTGCCCTCTTCGTAGATCGGCGCCGGTGCGATCGAGCGCAACGTCAGCGCGCGGATCTGCTCCCACATGCGCTGCAGATATTCGTAATCGCGCCGGATCTCCGTCTTCGTGCGCTTGGCACCCGCGGTCCGCACGATGAGGCCCGCGCCGCGCGGCACGTCGATGGAGCTCGCGATCTCCTTAAGCTTCTTGCGGTCCGCGGCGTTGGTGATCTTACGGGAAATGCCGCCGCCCCGCGCCGTGTTGGGCATGAGAACACAGTAGCGGCCCGCGAGCGACAGGTAGGTGGTCAGTGCCGCACCCTTGTTCCCGCGCTCTTCCTTGACGACCTGAACGAGCAGGATCTGGCGGACCTTGATGACCTCCTGGATCTTGTACTTCTTCGCCCGCGGCTTGCGCGGACGGCGGACCTCATCCTCGACATCGTCGTCGGCCACGGATTCGATCGACTCGTCGCTCTCGACCGCGTCGACGGCCTCTCGCGCGGCTGCGTCGGGCCTCGGGTCGTCCTCGACGAGATCGACGACGTCCATTCCCGGGATCGCGTCGATCACCGCAGCGGTGCGGGCCGTCGCCTGAAGATCGCCGTCGTTCGCGTCGGCCTCTTCACCGTTCTCGGCATCATCGGCGGCCTCGTCCGGCTCTGCGGAGGTCACGCCATCGTCCGAACGGGCCTCGGCAGGCTTCGAACGGCTGCGCGAACGGGTCCTGCGCTTGGACGTCTCCTCTTCCTCGCGCTCGGCTTCGGCCTCCGCGGCTTCCTCGGCGAGGAGCGCCTCACGATCGGCGACGGGGATCTGGTAATAATCGGGGTGCACTTCGGAGAAGGCGAGGAAACCGTGACGGTTTCCGCCGTAATCGACGAAGGCCGCCTGCAGCGAGGGTTCGACCCGCGTTACCTTCGCGAGGTAGATATTGCCGGCGAGCTGCCGCTTGTTTTCGGATTCAAAGTCGAATTCCTCGACCTTGTTGCCGTCCACCACCACGACGCGGGTTTCTTCCGCATGGGTGGCGTCGATGAGCATCTTTTTTGCCATGGATCCAATTTCCGCACCCCGCCACAAGGCCGCGCATATCGCTGCACGCGGTTCCGGATCGCAGGATGTCTGTTTGCGGCGAAGACGCTGGCGCCCCATTTCCCGTCGGGCGCCCCGAAGGGCGCGTCATCGGCGGGATCGTGTCGGGCGCGCGGCGCATCGCATTTCGTCTCCGATGCGCGGAAACCGCGCATCCTCAGGGCCACGACACAGCGAACTATGTCGGGACGTATCGTGGACCGGTCAGGTCCGGATCGATTCGGCTGGACGGAGGTCAAGCCTGCGTCTCGCCAGGAAAATCGCTCGAATTGCCCACGCGTCGATCGCGCGGGAAAACCCGGTAAGATTACATACGAGGTTTCGCGTAGGATTTACAATCCCAATGTGGAGCGATCGAATCAACCTTTAGAAGAAAAGCGCATGGGAGGGATCGGTCCGGCGTATCGCCACAGGGCTAGAGGTAGTCCGACCGACTAAGGGAATATTTCGCCATCTTCTCATTCAGCGTCCGCCGCGGCAGGCAGAGCTCGTCCATGACCGCCACGATGGAGCCGCGATGGCGGCGCATCGTGTTGTCGATCAGCATCCGCTCGAACGCCTCGACGTATTCCTTGAGCGGCTTGCCCTCCGTCGTCATGCCGGGCTCGCCATCCTCCTCGTCGGCCATCAGGAGGGAGGAGATCGTGCCCGTCCCGCGGCGGTTCTGCATCACGGCCCGCTCCGCCACATTGACGAGCTGGCGGATATTGCCGGCCCAGGGCGCCTGAAGGAGCTGTGCGGCCTCCTGCGCGCTCACTTCCGGGGGCTCGCAGCCGTATTCCTCGGCCGCCTGCTCGGAGAAGCGCGCGAACAGGGTCAGGATATCCTCGCCCCGCGCCCGGAGCGGCGGCAGGGTGATCTTCATCGCGGCCAGACGGTAATAGAGATCGGGGCGCAGCACGTCCTCGCAGGTCTTGCCCTGTTCCGAGAGGTTCGAGATCGCGACGAGCCGCGTTTCCGCCGGATGGCCCTGCTCGTTGATCCAGGTGAGAAGCCGCGCCTGCAGACCCGTGGGCAGCGCGTCGATGTCCTCGAGGACGAGTGTCCCGCCCCGTGCCTGTTCGAGCAGCGGAACGTCGGCCTCGTTCGGGCCGAAGAGACGCGTCGCGAGTATCTCCTCCGGCTGCCCGGCACAGGAGAAGAGGACGAACTTTCGACCCGCCCGCGCCCCCACCGCATGCAGGGCATGTGCGACGAGCGTCTTGCCGGTTCCGGTCTCCCCGTCGATGAGGACATGGCCGTCGGCCTGACCGAGATCGAGGATGTCCTCGCGCAGCCGCTCCATGACGGGGGAGGATCCGACGAGCTTGCGCATGATGCCGCTGCCATCCGACAACTCGCGACGCAGCGCGCGGTTGCTGAGCGTGAGGCGGCGGCTGTTGGTCGCCCGCTTGGCAAGGTCGGTCATGCGATCCGGATTGAACGGCTTTTCAAGGAAATCGAACGCGCCGACGCGCATCGCCTCGACGGCCATCGGGACATCGCCGTGGCCGGTGATCATGATGACCGGAAGGGCCGAATCGACGCTCATCAGGCGCTTCAGGAAGGCCATTCCGTCCATTCCGGGCATCTTGATGTCGCTGACGACGACGCCCGGATAGTCCGAGCCGAGCGACTTCAGCGCGTCCTCCGCGGATGGAAAGGTTTCCGTGTCGAATCCGGAAAGCGACAGCCACTGGCTGATCGATTGCCGCATGTCCTGTTCGTCGTCGACGATCGCGATCTTCATGGCGTTGGCCATCTAACCCTCACTCAGCTGCTTCTTTCAGCTCCGATTGAATCGGAAGTTTCATTTCAAAGACCGCGCCCCCCGCGCGCCCGTTTCTCGCAGTCAACCTGCCACCAAGGTCGCTCACGATCCCCGAGGAGATCGCGAGGCCCAGACCGGTTCCGTCACCGGGGGCCTTGGTCGTGTAGAACGGCTCGAACAGCGCATCGAGATCGCTGATCCCAACGCCATTGTCGCGCACCGTCAGGACCGCGGTATCGCCCGAGGAAAGGATGAGCTCGATGATTGGCGGACGTGCATCGCGGGTCGCGTCGATCGCGTTCCTGAGCAGATTGACGATCACCTGCTCGACACGGATGCGGTCGGCAACGACGCGCACGGGATGCGCAGGGACGGACCGATGGATGCGCACGTCGCGGGTCTTGAGCTGCGGCTCCATCAGCGCCAGCGCGGCCGAAACACTCTCGCGCATGTCGAGCGGCTCGAAAGCATCACCCCCCTTGCGGGCATAGCTCTTCAATTGCCGGGTGATGGCGCCCATCCGCTCGATCAGGTCGTCGATCCGGAAGAAGGCGGCGAGCGCCTCTTCGGGACGGTTGCGCTTCACGAGCAGCCGCGCGCCTGCGAGATACGTCTTCATCGCCGCGAGCGGCTGGTTCAACTCGTGGCTCACCGCTGCCGACATCTCGCCGAGGACGGCGAGCTTGGAAGTCTGCGCGACTGTCTGTTCGGCCACTTCGAGGTTCTTCTCCGCTCGCTCCCGCTCCGCGATCTCCCGCTGGAGCGCGGCGTTGAGCACCCTTAGATCGGCCGATTCCCGTTGAAAGAAGGTGACGCGGCTTCGCGCGCGCCGGCTGACGAGATAGAAACCCGCCGCCATCAGGAGCGCGAACCCCATGATCTCGAGCGCCAGCACCCCGTTCACCCGCTCCCGTACGCTCGCATACGTGGTGAAACTCGTCATGCGCCAGCCCTGGAACGGGATCCGGGTCGTCTGCCGCATCACCGCTTCGCCCGACAGATAGGCATCGGCGGGCAGCGCGGTCCAGTCGGCGGTCGCCTGGATCGCGCGCTGAATTGCGCCCGTGGGCGAGCGTCGGGCCAGCGCGACCTCTTCCTCGAGCCCGCGCCAGCGGCTTTCGGTCGCGAGGATGATCTGGCCTTCGCTGTTGGTCACAAGGACCGCATCGGAGAAACCGGCCCAGGCCTCCTCGAACTGCTTGAGATTGACGCCCACGACGATCACGCCGGTGAGATTGCCGCCGACCTCGATCCGACGCGAATAGGTGAAGGCGAAGGCGCCACTGTCGCGCCGCACGGTGGAGAAGACCGTGTCGTCGGAGCGTTGGGCATCCACGAAATACGGATCGGACGCGTGATTCGACCCGAGCTGATTGCGATCCGTGGACGCGACCACGCGCCCTTCGCGGTTCAGGAGCATCAAGGACGCGGCGCCGATATCGTCGAGATAGGAGATCAGCCGCTGCGTCGTCTGCGAGAAATCGCCCGATGTCAGCGCCCCGATCAACGCGGGATCGCGGCTGAGAAGGAGCGGCACGACGCTCGCCTGGCGCAACTCGCTCATCAGGTTGCCGGAATAAAGCGCGAGGCGGACTTCCGCCCGGTTCCGGGTGCTTTCGGTGAAACGCTGCGTCAAAAGTGCATTGGTGACCCAGAGCGTGGCAATTGCCACCAGAACGAGCAACGCTGCGGAAATCCGCAGCATCCAAGCGCGCCCAGGCGTCTCCGCCGCCTGCGAATCGTGTTCGGTCGGAGCCGTCATGCCGTGAAACTAGGCGTCAATGCGCCATGCAACAAGCTCAGGCCGCAGCGAATGACCCTGCGAGACTGGCGAAAAGCCGCCGACCATCGGTTCCGCCGAGTGCCGGATCGGCAGCGCGTTCCGGATGCGGCATCAATCCGAGCACGCGGCCGTTATTACTCACGATACCGGCAATATCAAGAAGGGACCCGTTGGGATTTTCGGCATAGGTGAAGGCCACGCGGCCCTCGCCCCGAAGCCGGGCGAGCGTCTCGGCGTCTGCGGAATAATTCCCGTCGTGATGCGCGATCGGGATACGGATCTCCTCGCCCTGCTCATAGGCCGAGGTGAAGGGGCTCTCGGTGTTTCCGACGATGAGGGGGACCGGGCGGCAGATGTACTTGATGCGTTGATTTCGCATCAATGCGCCGGGGAGGAGGCCGGTTTCGGTGAGGATCTGAAAGCCGTTACAGATGCCGAGGACGTGGCCGCCGCGGCCCGCGAAGGCGGCGACGGCGCGGCAGATGGGCGAGCGGGCGGCGATCGCGCCGCAGCGGAGATAGTCGCCGAAGGAGAAGCCGCCCGGCAGGCCCACGAGGTCGAGCCCGTCGGGCAGCGTCGTTTCCTTGTGCCAGACTGGAACGACCTCGAAGCCCACCTGGCGCAGGGCCACGGCGAGGTCGCGGTCGCAATTCGATCCGGGGAAGACGACGACGCCCGCCTTCATGCGATGCGGCCTTCGAAAAGATCACGCGTCGTGAGGCACTTGCACCCGCTCACCCGACGATCTCCACCCGGTAGCGTTCGATCACCGTGTTGGCGAGGAGGCGTTCGCACATCTCGGCGATCCGGTCCTCTGAGGTGCCGTCGGCGAGGTCGAGCTCGATCACCTTGCCTTGCCGGACGCCTTCGACCCCGTCGAAGCCCAGCGCGGCGAGCGCGTGGCGCACGGCCTCGCCCTGCGGATCGAGGACGCCGTCCTTCAGCATCACGTGCACCCTAGCCTTCATCGCGCATCTCTCCCCGGGAGGTATCGCGGGGAGCGGTAGCGCGGATGGCGCAGGCGTTCAAGACGGGCGGGGTGCGCACACGGCATGTACACGGGGCGTACATCTCCCGTGCAGCGAACGTACACCGGGCGTGCAGGGAACGTGCATCTTCCGTGCAGCGCGCGTCCCGACATCGTGCACCGAATGTCTGCACGACGTGCACCGCGCGTACACCGGCCGCGTTCGGCGCGTTCATCGCATCGCAAGGATTGCGGGGCGCGGAAGATTACGGTTCCCGCTACGGCGGAGACGGGGCGGACGACCGATGCGATGGCGTGCCGGGCAGGACGGAACGTGGCAGCGATGGGGGACGCGGGGCGGGGTGGCATGGACCATCGAGGTCCCGGGTCGGGGCCCGGGACGGCGGGGGAGAGGGGTGGGCCGGACGCCGCTGCTCGGCGAGGTCCCGGGTCGAGGCCCGGAACGTCGGAGGAGAGGGGTGGGGCGGACGGCCTTGACCGGGGCGCGTCGGCCCGGAGCGGACGCTCAGTTGATGAGCGTCGGCTTCGTTGCGTGGGTGACGTTCGAGGGCAGCACGCCGAGGCGACGGGCGACTTCGGTATAGGCGTCGGTCAGGTTGCCCAGATCGCGGCGGAACACGTCCTTGTCGAGCTTCTGGCCCGTCTCGATGTCCCAGAGGCGGCAGCTGTCGGGGCTGATCTCGTCGGCGACGATGAGCCGCTGGAAGTCGTTGTCCCAGATCCGGCCGATCTCGATCTTGAAATCGACGAGCTTGATCCCGACGGCGAGCATCAGGCCCGACATGAAGTCGTTCACGCGCAGCGCGAGCGAAACCATGTCGTCGAGATCCTGCTGCGTGGCCCAGCCGAAGGCGGTGATGTGCTCCTCGGAGACGAGCGGATCGCCCAGCTTGTCGTCCTTGAGGCAGAATTCCACGATCGGGCGCGGCAGAGCCGTGCCCTCGGCGAGGCCCATCCGGGTCGAGAGCGAACCGGCGGCGAAATTGCGCACGATCACCTCGAGCGGGATGATCTCCACCGAGCGGATGAGCTGCTCGCGCATGTTGATGCGCTTGATGAAGTGGTTCGGGACGCCGATCTGCGTGAGCCCCTTCATGAAGAATTCGGACAAGCGGTTGTTCAGGACGCCCTTGCCCTCGATCGTGGCCCTCTTCTCCGCGTTGAAGGCGGTGGCGTCGTCCTTGAAATACTGCACGAGCGTCCCGGGCTCCGGGCCCTCGTACATGATCTTGGCCTTTCCTTCGTAGATCTTCTTGCGGCGTGCCATGGAAACTCCGTTCGGGCGGCGGGCCCGTTCGCGCCAAGCCTATAGGCCACCTTGACCCCTACGGCAAGGCGAGGCGCGGGCCGCCTCTTGCGGGGGGATCGCGGCAAAACCATATGCCATGAAAGTCCGGCGACGGCATGGGAGGACAGGATGGGCACATTCGACGATCGCGAAAGATCCTTCGAGAACAGGTTCGCGAAGGATGCGGAGATGCAGTTCAAGGCCGATGCGCGGCGCAACCGACTGCTCGGGCTCTGGGCGGCGGAGCGGATGGGGCTCGAGGGCGAGGCGGCCGCCGATTACGCCCGCGAGGTGGTCAAGAGCGACTTCCAGGAGGCGGGCGAGGAGGACGTCTATCGCAAGGTCGCGGGCGATCTCGGCGACAGGGCAGACGAGGGCGAGATCCGCGCGAAGATGGCCGAGCTGATGACCGAGGCGAAGGCACAGCTCATGGACGGGCGCTGACGCCCCCTTCCCCCGCGAGCCGACCCCCCATTATTTGCGCAGGGCCGCTTTTCGTGAGATGGCGCCCGCGACCCGTCCGTTGAGAGAGGCCCCGACGATGACCCAAGATGCGCTTTCCCGCATGCTCGCCCGCCGCGACTGGATACTCGCGGACGGGGCGACCGGCACGAACCTCTTCAACATGGGGCTGCAATCGGGCGAGGCGCCGGAACTCTGGAACGTGGACGAGCCCGACAAGATCCGCGCCCTCTACCGCGGGCCGGTGGAGGCGGGATCGGACCTGTTCCTGACCAACACGTTCGGCGGCAACGCCTCGCGGCTGAAGCTCCATGACGCGCAGGACCGCGTGCGCGAACTCAACCGGGCGGGGGCGGAGCTTGCCCGCGAGGTTGCCGACGCGGCCGGGCGCGACATCGTCGTCGCGGGCTCCATCGGGCCCACGGGCGACATTTTCGCGCCCATGGGCACGCTCACCCACGAGGCGGCGGTGGAGATGTTCCACGAGCAGGCGGAGGGCCTGAAGGAGGGCGGCGCCGACGTGCTCTGGGTTGAGACGATCTCCGCGCCCGAGGAATACAAGGCCGCGGCCGAGGCGGCGGCGCTCGCCGGGATGCCCTGGTGCGGGACGATGAGCTTCGACACGGCGGGCCGCACGATGATGGGCACGACGTCGGAGGGCATGGTCGCGCTGGTCGGGAAGCTGAAGGATCGCGCGCCGATGGCGTTCGGGGCGAATTGCGGCGTCGGCGCGTCGGACCTGCTGCGCACCGTCCTGGGCTTTACCGCGCAGGGGCCGGAGCGGCCGGTGATCGCCAAGGGCAATGCGGGGATCCCGAAATTCAGCGGCGGGCACATCCATTACGACGGCACGCCGGAGCTTATGGCCGAATACGCGGTGATGGCGCGCGATTGCGGGGCGACGATCATCGGTGGCTGCTGCGGCACGACGCCCGAACATCTCGCGAAGATGCGTGCGGCGCTCGAGGAGCGGGAGCGCGGACCGCGCCCGTCGCTCGAGCGGATCGTGGAGGTGCTGGGCGGATTCTCGTCCGAAAACGACGGCACTGGCGACGACGCGGCGCCCGCCCGCGCGCGCCGGGGGCGCCGCCGGAGCTGACCCCACGAGGCCCCGGCTCGGGGACCGGGGCGGCGCGGGCGTAGGCGATCCGCGTCAGGTCCGGTTGGCCTGGTTCGGATCGGAGGTCGAGCCGGGCCCGGTTCGCGGGTCGTCCGGGTCGCTGTCGTCGGGGCGCACCTTCGCGGGGTGCTCCGGCGTCTCGGGCAGGCCGGTGCGCGTGGCCTGGTTCGGATCGTCCGTGGTCCCGGTCTTCGGGTCGGTGTCGGTCGGGTCCGTCATGGCTGTCTCTCCTCCGGCGGATGCATTCCACGAAGGCCAATCCGGGATGCGGGGCGGCGGTTCCGCGCGCCCGCGCGTCAGAAGAGCGCAAGCTGCGTGCCCGGCCGGGGCGGCGGGGCGAAGAGGTCGCGGCGGAGCGGCGGCAGGCGGCAGGCGAGCCCAAGGCGGCGGCAGGCGAGATCGAACCGGCGGGCGACGAGATCGGCGAAGAGCCCCTCCCCGCGCATCCGGCGGCCCCAATCGGCCGAGTAGGGCTTGCCGCCATGCATCTCCCTCAGCCGCGCTATCACCTTGGCCTTGCGCCCCGGCGCATGCGTGTCGAGCCAGTCCTCGAAAAGGCCCGCGACCTCGAACGGGAGGCGCAGCATGACCCAGGAGGCGGCGACGGCGCCCGCGTCGCGGGCGGTCCCGAGGATCGCCTCCATCTCCGGGTCGGTGAGGCCCGGGATGATGGGCGAGACCATGACGCGCACCTCCACCCCCGCCCGCGCGAGCGCCTCGATCGTGCGGAGCCGCGCGGCGGGGGGCGGGACGCGCGGCTCCAGCCGCCGCGCGAGGCCCGCGTCGAGCGTGGTCACGGAGATGCCGACGCGCGCGAGGTTTGCCCCCGACATCTCCGACAGGATGTCCGCGTCGCGCAGCACGAGCCCGCCCTTCGTCGCGATGGTCAGGGGATGGCGGAAGGCCTGCAGCACCTCGAGGAGCCCACGCATGATGCGCCTGTCGCGCTCGATCGGCTGGTATGGATCGGTGTTCGTCCCGAGCGCCACGGGGGCCGCGGCGTAGCCCTTGCGGCGCAATTCGCGCTCGAGCACGCGTGGCGCGTCGGGGCGGGCCACGAGCTTCGTCTCGAAATCGAGGCCCGGCGAGAGGCCGAGGAAGGCGTGGCTCGGGCGGGCGAAGCAGTAGATGCAGCCGTGCTCGCAGCCGCGATAGGGATTGATCGACCGGTCGAAGCCGATATCGGGAGACGTGTTGCGCGTCAGGACGCGGCGCGGCACCTCCTCGCGCACCTCCGTCCGGACGGGCGGCAGATCGTCCTCCGCCGCCCAGCCGTCATCCTCCGCCGTGCGGGTGTGGCGGTCGAACCGCGTCTCGGGATTGGCGGGCGTCCCGCGTCCGAGGACACGGTGGCTGCGGGAGGGAATCGGCGGGGTCATGCGGGCAGACTAGAACACATGGAGAACATCCGCCAACCCCGCCGATGCGCCCGGCCCCCGGTCTTGCACCTGCCCGTCGGGGAACGCACAAACGGTGTCGGAATCCGCCTAGTGCTCCACCGGCGATCCGCCATATGTCGCGGAACCCGCCTGCAAGGAAAGATCCCGCCATGGCCGACGAAGACGACGAAATCATCCTCTCCGAACTCTCCGACGAGGATCTCGTCCTGCAGATGCACGACGATCTCTATGACGGGCTGAAGGAGGAGATCGAGGAGGGGGTGAACATCCTGCTCGAGCGCGGCTGGGAGCCCTACCGGGTGCTCACCGAGGCGCTGGTCGCGGGCATGACGATCGTGGGCCGGGATTTCCGCGACGGCATCCTCTTCGTGCCCGAAGTGCTGCTCGCCGCGGGCGCGATGAAGGCGGGGATGGCGATCCTGAAGCCGCTCCTCGCGGAGACCGGCGCGCCCCGGATGGGCAAGATGGTGATCGGCACGGTCAAGGGCGACATCCACGACATCGGCAAGAACCTCGTCTCGATGATGATGGAGGGCGCGGGTTTCGAGGTCGTCGATATCGGCATCAACAACGCCGTCGAGAAGTATATCGAGGCGATCAAGGCCGAACAGGCCGACATCCTCGGCATGTCGGCGCTGCTGACCACCACGATGCCCTACATGAAGGTCGTGATCGACACGATGAAGGCCGAGGGGATCCGCGACGATTACATCGTCCTCGTGGGCGGCGCGCCGCTCAACGAGGAATTCGGCAAGGCCATCGGCGCGGACGCCTATTGCCGCGATGCCGCCGTGGCGGTGGAGACGGCCAAGGAATTCGTGCAGCGCAAGCACAACCAGATGCGGGCCGGGGCCTGAGCCCCGGCGGGGCCGGTCAGCCGGTCCCGTCGCCCGATCCCGTCGCGGACCCGTCCGGCATGAGCCAGATGTCGGTCGCGTCCGGATGCGCGCCGGCCGCGGTCAACATGGCGTGGATCTGTCCGCGGTGATGGGTCTGGTGATTGAAGAGATGGAGAAGGAGCAGGCGACGGGGCCGGGTCACGGTCCGGCCGGTCGCGCCCGAGAACCAGGCGAGATCGCCCTCCGGGCCCGCCGCCGGCAGCGCGGTCGCCCAGTGCAGGATGTCCGCGTCGAGCGCCGTGCGCTGCCTGCGGAAATCGCTCCAGTCGGCGGCGAGTCCGGTCGAGTCCGCGATCCCGCCCGGCGGCACCTCCGCCCCGGTGAAGCGCGCGAGCCAGACCGCGTCGGCCCAGAGCAGATGGGAGAACGTGCGGCGGATCGTTCCGAAGAAGGCCCCGCGGTCGCGGTCGAGATCGCCTTCGGGAAGGGTTTTGGCCGCCGCGAGAAGGCTCGCGTTCTGCCACGCATTGTACCGCGCCATCGTCACGGCATAGGGTCTGTCCGTCATCTCTTCCCGCTCCCGCCCATGCCCGGACCGAGGTGAGACCGTGCCGCGGAAGGCGTCAAGCGCCGCGGGGCCGCGCCGCTCTTCACGAATCGCCTCCGCGGCCCCACCTTGGACGGGAAGGAGATGCCCATGCCCCTCGACAGATTCGTCCTGATCCTCGTCTGCGTGATCGGCGCGGCCGGCCTCACGATCTGGCTCGGCGCGATCGTCTCGGCGAGTTTCGCCTTTCCGATGGGCTGGTTCGCCCTCGTCCCGACGCTTCTCGTCCTCTACGTCCTCTGGCGCGTGGTCTCCGACCGGCTGCGAAGCGCCGAGGACGACCGCTACGACCGCACGAAGCGCTGAGATGATCGTCGTGACGACGGATGGGGTGCCGGGCCGGGCGATCATCGAGGCGCTCGGGGTCGTGCGCGGCTCCACCGTGCGGGCCAAGCATGTGGGCAGCGACATCGTGGCCTCGTTCCGCAACCTCGTGGGCGGCGAGGTGCGCGAATACGCGCAGCTTCTCGCGGGGGCGCGGGAGCAGGCCTTCGACCGGATGGTGGCGGAGGCGAGGGCCCTCGGCGCGGATGCCGTCGTCGCCGCGCGGTTCGAGACCTCGACGATCCAGAACGGCGCGTCGGAGGTGCTGGCCTACGGCACCGCGGTGCGGCTCGGGCCCGCGCCGTGACGGAGGCGCCCTCCCCCGTCACCCTCACGCGGGAGGGGCTCGCGCCGGAGGGACGCGGGCGGATCCTGCTTCTGGCCTGCGGGGCGCTCGCGCGGGAGATCCTGGCGCTCAGAGAGGCGAACGGGTGGGACCACATGGATCTCGCCTGCCTGCCCGCGATCCTGCACAACGCGCCCGAGAAGATCGCGCCGGCCGTGCGCGAGGCGGTGGGGCGGCACCGGGCCGCGTATGACGCGATCTTCGTCGTCTATGCCGATTGCGGGACCGGGGGCGATCTTGCCCGCGTCTGCGCGGAGCTGGGCGTGGAGATGGTCGCGGGGCCGCATTGCTATGCCTTCTTCGAGGGGGTCGCGCGGTTCGAGGCGCAGGCGGAGGAGGAGTTCACCGCCTTCTACCTCACCGATTTCCTCGTCCGGCAATTCGACGCCTTCGTGATCCGCCCGCTCGGGCTCGATCGGCATCCGGAGCTCAGGGACGCCTATTTCGGCCATTACGAGAAGGTCGTGCATCTCGCACAGGTGGACGATCCGGACCTCGCGCGGGCCGCGGAGGCGGCGGCGGCGCGGCTCGGCCTCGCCTTCGAGCGGCGGCTGACGGGCTACGGCGATCTGGCGACGGCGCTCGCCGCGCGGGCATGAGGGGTCAGTCGCCCGCGCTGCGGTTCAGCCATTGGGCGGGGTCGTGGACGATCGTGGTCGCGCCGAGCTCCGCGATCGCCTCGCAGCGGTCGCGGTTGTCGGACGGATCGGGCACGCCGATCGCGTGATTGCGGATGTAATCCGCGACCTCTTGGGCCCGGTCGAAGGCCGGATAATAGAACCCCATGTCGCGGTCGCCGCGCATCCGGTCGAACATGTCCACGCAAACGAGGAGGTACCGCCGCCCCGACGCGCGGGCGGCGTCACATCGGCTGTCGAAATCGAAACCGAGCTTGAGGCTACCCCGCATGGGCGGAGACGGCGCGGATGCGCTCCACCATCGCCCTGAGACCGTTCGACCGTTGCGAGGAAAGATGCTCGTCTAGGCCGAGGCGGGCGAGTTCGGCCTGGGCATCGACGGCGCGTACCTCCTCGACCGGCAGGCCCGCATAGAGCGCGTGGAGGACGGCGATAAGGCCCTTGACGATCATCGCGTCGCTGTCGCCCGCGAAGTCGAAGCGCCCCGCCTCGAGCGAGGGGACGAGCCAGACCTGGCTCGCGCAGCCCTCCACCTTGGTTGCGGGCACCTTCATCGCGGGATCGAGGGGCGCGAGGTCGCGGCCCATCTCGATCACGTGGCGGTAGCGGTCCTCCCAATCCTCGAGGAAGGCGAAGGTGTCGGCGATGTCTTCGAAGGCTGCGGTGGCCATGTCTGTCCCCGGATCGTTCCCATCCCACCTATGCGGCGGGCGGCGTCGCGGCAAGCGTGGGGCGCGTGCTTTTCAAGCGCCCGGCGATCGGGTAGTCGGGAGGCTCACGGGGCTCTGACGGGACGACCCATGCGCACGACACTCCTTCTCGCAGCGGGCCTCCTGGCCCTCGTCCCGGCCTGCGGGCGGCTGGCCGATTCGCCGCTCAACCCGTTCGGATGGCTGCCCGAGGCGCGGCCCGCCGCGGTCACGCTCGGTGCCGACGCGGCCGCCGATCCGCGCCCGCTCATGGACCAGGTGGCCGCGCTCGCCGTCACGCCCGCGCCGGGCGGCGTCGTGATCCGCGCGACCGGGATCGCGCCGGCGCAGGGCTGGTACGACGGGGCGCTCGTCCCGGTGCCGACCGCGCTTCCGAGCACGCTCGCCTTCGCCTTCCGCGCGGCCCCGCCCGCCACGCCTGCCCGCGTCTCCACGCCGCGCTCGCGGGAGGTGACGGTGGCGCTCTTCGTGCCGGAGGCCGAGATCCGCAGGGTGCGGGAGATCCGCGTCTCGGGCGCGCGGAACGCGCAGGCCGTCTCCCGCTAGGGCCGCGTCATTCGGGGCCGCGACGGCGCGGCGCCCGTTCAGCCGAGATCGAAGACCACGACGTCGCCGCCCTTGGCCACGAGACCGGCACGGCCCTCGACGAGCTTCATGGCGTCTTCTCCGAACACCTTGCGCCGCCAGCCCGAAAGCGCGTGCACGTCGAGTTCGCCCGCCGCGATCATGTCGAGATCGGACGAGGTGGCGATGAGTTTCTGCGCCACGCCCGATTGCTCCGCCTTCGCCTTGAGAAGGACCCGCAGGAGGTCCGCCAGCGCCGGGTTGATCTGCAGGTGGTCGCGCGACCCGTCGATGCGGGGATAGTCGGCGGGCTCGACCTCCATACCGGAGCGGATCGCCGCGAGGATTCCGTCGGCGATGTCGCCGCGCCGCGCCTCGCGCAGCAGCAGGCGGGAGCGGCCCAGATCCTTCTCGTTCTGCGGCTTGGTGGAGGCGAGCTCGACCAGCGCGTCGTCCTTGAAGACGCGGCTGCGCGGCACGTCGCGCTCCTGCGCGTAGCGTTCGCGGAACTCGGCGAGCGCGGCCACGATGGCGAGAAACTTGCCGGAATTGGTGCGCGTCTTGACCCGCCGCCACGCCTCCACGGGATCGACGCGGTAGGTGGCGGGATCGGTCAGGACCGACAGCTCCTCCTCGACCCAGTCGGTGCGCTTCGACCGGGCGAGCTGCGTCGAGAGCTGCTCGTAGATCACCCGCAGATGGGTGACGTCGGCGAGCGCGTAGGATTTCTGAGCATCGGTGAGCGGGCGGCGCGACCAGTCGGTGAACCGCGAGGACTTGTCGATGCTCGCCTTCGCGATCTTCCGTACGAGCGTCTCGTAGCCCACCTGCTCGCCGAAACCGCAGACCATGGCGGCTACCTGCGTGTCGAAGAGCGGCGCGGGGATCACGCCCCCCTCGACGCAGAAGATCTCCAGATCCTGCCGCGCGGCGTGGAACACCTTGACGACGGAAGTGTCGCGGAAGAGCGCGTAGAGCGGATCGAGCGACAGCTCGCCCTCGAGCGGGTCGACGAGCACCGCGTCCTCCTCCGCATCTCCCGGGATCGCGATCTGGATCAGGCAGAGTTTCGCGTAATAGGTCCGCTCGCGCAGGAATTCCGTATCGACGGTGACGTAGGGGCTCTTCGCCGCCCGGTCGCAGAAGGTCTGCAGGGCGTCGGTAGTGGTGATCGTGATCATGCGTCCGGTCTTGTCCTCGCTCCATCCCGCCCCCGCGACATCCTCTGATAGGCGGTGATGGCGGGGAAGGAAAGCCTCAGCGAAGATGGAGCGGCGATCGTTCGCCACGCGCGAAACGCTCCAGCACGGCCGGATAGAGGCGATGCTCCGCGGTAAGGACGCGGGCCGCGAGGCTCTCGGCGGTATCGTCCGGCGCGACCGGCACGCGCGCCTGGCCGAGGAGGGGTCCGCTGTCGAGCGCGGCGGTGACCTCGTGGACGGTGCAGCCCGCCTCCGTATCTCCGGCGGCGAGCGCGCGGGCATGGGTGTGAAGGCCGGGATAGAGCGGCAGGAGGGAGGGGTGGATGTTGAGCATCCGGCCCTCCCACCGCGCGACGAAGCCGGGCGTCAGGATGCGCATGAACCCCGCGAGGCAGACGAGCTCCGTATCCGCCGCGAGAAGGCGCGCATGAAGCGCATCCTCGAACGCCTCCCGGCCCGGGAAGGCACGGTGGTCGATGGCGTCCGTGGCGATGCCGCGCGCGCTGGCCTTCTCGAGCCCGCCCGCATCGGGGCGGTTCGAGAGGACGAGGACGGGCCGCGCGGGATGGGCGCCGGTCATGCTGTCGACGAGCGCCACCATGTTCGACCCGCCGCCGGAGAGCAGGATGGCGACCCTGAGGCTCACCCGGCCCGTCCCGAATAGCTGACACCCTCCCCCGCGACGACGTGACCGAGGCGCGCCACCCGCTCGCCCGCTTCCGTCAGGAGGGACGCGAGCGCGTCGGCGCGGTCTGGGGCCGCGACGACGACCATGCCGATCCCGGCGTTGAAGGTCCGCAGCAATTCGTCCTCCGCGATCCCGCCCTGCTCGGCGAGCCAGCCGAAGACCGCGGGTCGTTCCCACGCGGAGAGGTCGATCTGTGCGCCGCATCCCTCGGGCAGGATGCGCGGCAGGTTCTCCGTCAGGCCGCCGCCGGTGATATGGGCGAGCCCGCGGACGCCGCCCGCGCGGATCGCGGCGAGCGCGGGGCGGACATAGAGGCGCGTGGGCGTCAGGAGCGCCGCGCCGAGCGGGCCGTCCGCGAAGGGCGCGGGGGAGTGCCAGCCGAGGCCCGTATGCTCCACGATCCGGCGCACGAGCGAGAAGCCGTTGGAATGGACCCCGTCGGAGGCGAGCCCGAGGAGGACGTCGCCTTCGGCCATGCCCGCGGGAAGCGCCGCGCCCCGCTCCATCGCGCCGACGGCGAAACCCGCGAGGTCGAAATCGCCCGCCTGGTACATGCCCGGCATCTCCGCCGTCTCGCCGCCGATGAGCGCGCAGCCCGCACGGGCGCAGCCCTCCGCGATGCCCTCGATCACCTCGGCCGCGCTGTCGGTGTCGAGCTTGCCGGTGGCGAAGTAGTCGAGGAAGAAGAGTGGCTCCGCCCCCTGGCAGACGAGGTCGTTGACGCACATCGCGACGAGGTCGATGCCGACGCCGCCGAGTGCCCCGCTGTCGATTGCGATCCTAAGCTTGGTGCCGACGCCGTCGGTCGCGGCGACGAGGACCGGGTCGTCGTAGCCCGCCGCGCGCGGGTCGAAGAGCGCGCCGAAGCCGCCCAGGCCCGCCATCGTGCCGGGCCGGTCGGTGCGCTTCGCGGCGGGCTTGATCCGCTCCACGAGCGCGTTTCCGGCGGCGATGTCGACGCCCGCCCCGGCATAGGTCATCCCCTTGGTCATCCGCGTCTCTCCGCCATCGCCTTGCCCGCCGGCGGGGTAGACCATCGCCCCCTCCACCGCAACGCCCTAGCCCGCGGCCTTGACCGGGGCCGCGTCTCTGTTAATCCCGTCTGGTGGCGGGCCTGTAGCTCAATTGGTTAGAGCAGAGCGCTCATAACGCTTTGGTTGGGGGTTCAAGTCCCTCCGGGCCTACCAAATGCCGTCACATCTTCCCCTGTGTTGGGGGAAGGATCGTTCGACGAACCTTAAGTTATATGGTCCGTCAATTTCCGTTCGGCGTTTGCCGCGCTGGGGACGCCTGCGATCTCCATGTCCACGTTGGCATAGCGGTCGGGGTTTTTCCGGATATCGCAGTGCCCGCTCACGGTCGCGACCGAGCCGCCGCGATCTTGCCGGAGGGGGTCATCTTGCGAGCAAGACGTGCCCGAACTCGATATTCCGCGCATCTGCGAAGAATGCGGCTCCCGACATGGGATCACGTCGGGAGCGCTCTGCGGTTGGGCCCGGCGCTACTCGGGGGTCGCGCCTTTCGTTTCCCGCTCGACGTTGCGGTTCCAGATCGACTGGTCCACGCCGTCGCCGAGTTCCGGGTAATCCGCGATTCTGAACAGCGGCTCCTTGCCGGCGCGCCGTTGTGCGAAATAGTCCCGTGTGAGCTTCGCGACGGTCTTGGACAGGATCAGGATCGCGACGAGGTTCACCGTGGCCATCAGCGCCATGGAGGCGTCGGCGAAGTTGAACACCGTCGTCACCGCCTGCACGGAGCCCCAGACGACCATCAGGACGACGAGCGCCTTCAGCACCAGCAGCGGAATGCGCTTGCCCATCCCGAGGAACTCCATCGCGTTCTCGGCATAGGAGTAGTTCCCGATGATCGAGGTGAACGCGAAGAACAGGATCGCGATGCCGACGAAGATGGGGCCGAAGGCGCCGATATGCTGTTCGAGCGCGATCTGCGTCAGCGCCATGCCGGTCGGGGCTCCCTCGGAATAGTCCACCACGCCTGCGAGCAGGATCATCAACGCGGTCGCGGTGCAGATGACGAGCGTGTCGATGAAGACGCCGAGGCCCTGGACGAGGCCCTGGCTCGACGGGTGGTGCGGATCGGGAACGGCGACCGCGGCGATGTTGGGCGCCGACCCCATGCCGGCCTCGTTCGAGAAGAGACCGCGCTTCACGCCGTTGAGTAGCGCGGCCATCAAACCACCCGTGAAACCGCCCGCCGCCGCCTCGAACCCGAAGGCCGACTTGACGATCAGCGCCAGCATCGCCGGAACCTCGGTGATGTTGATGAGGACGATGACGAGCGCCACGAGGATGTAGAGACCCGCCATGCCCGGCACGACCTTTTCGGCGACACGCGCGATCGACTTGATGCCGCCGAAGATCACGACACCCGCGAGGGCGCCGATGACGAGGCCGGTCGCGAGCTTGGGGATCGCGAACGCCTCTTCCATCGCGACGGAGATCGAGTTCGCCTGGACGGCCGAGAAAATCAGCCCGAAGCTGAGGATGAGGCAGACCGAGAACACGTAGCCCATCGCGTTCGACCCGATGCCCTTCGACATGTAGAAGGCGGGGCCGCCGCGATACTGCTCGTCCGCGTTACGGACCTTGTAGAGTTGCGCGAGCGTCGATTCGGAATAGGCCGTCGCCATGCCGACGAGCGCCACCATCCACATCCAGAACACGGCCCCCGGCCCGCCGAGATAGATGGCGACCGCGACGCCGGCGAGGTTGCCGGTGCCGACCCGGCTCGCCAGCGAGATCGTGAGCGCCTGGAACGGAGAGATGCCCGAGGCGGAGGTCTCGCGGGAGGATCTGATGACCCGGAAGAACTCGGGGAAATGACGGAATTGGAGGAATCCCGTCTGCCATGTGAAATACAATCCCACTGCCAGCAATCCGTATACGAGCACATAGCCCCACAGGATCGTGTTCAGGAAATCGACGATTGCCGTCATCAGAATGCCCCTCTTCGTTATCACGCAAGTGTTAACAGCGCAGGTTCTGGGAGAAAGCCCTCATTTTCGGACGGCGCCCCGAGAGGGTGAGGACGCCGTCGCTTCTTCCCGAACGCCTCATTCGCCCGGCGCGCGGAACGTCCATCAAACCAATGAAAGATCAGGCGCCGTCGATCCGGGTTTCGTTCGGCGGTGGCGCGACGATTACCTGCGTGGGGTGGCCGAGAAGCCGCGTGAGCGCGGCACCGGGCGGTGCATCGGTGATCAACGTGCCGATTTCCGAGCATTCCGCGACCCGGGACAGGAAGGTCCGGCCGAACTTGCTGCTGTCGATCAGAAAACGGCATTCCGCGCTCTGGCGCATCATGGTCCGCTTGATCGCGTCGAACCCCTCGACGATCTCGGTCACGCCCTTCTCGCCAAGGCCCGCGCCGCCGAGGTAGCAGGCATCGACGTTGTAGCCCGACAGATACTCGCATGCTTCCGTGCCAACGATCGCCGCCTCCTCGGGCATGTAGGTGCCGGGCGCGAGCCGAATGCGGGCGGCCCGGCTCTGGCCGAGTACCATCGCGACCTGAAGCGAATTCGTGATCGCCGTCACCCGTCGCTCCGCCAGGGAAAGCGCACGGGCGAACTCCATCGTCGTGGTGCCCGCATCGATCATGATCGTGTCGCCGTCCGACACGAAGGAGGCCGCGAACCGGCCGAGCTGCTCGCGTATGGTGACACGTTCGAGCCGACGTTCGTGCATGTCGCGGTGACCGGGCACGGGCGCGGACGCGCCGCCATGGGCCCGTGTCAGCAATCCCTCCGCGCCGAGCGCGTCCATGTCGCGACGAACGGTTTCGGTCGTGACGCCGAACCGTGCGGCCAGTTCGGTGACCCGGACGTGGGGACTCATGCGCAATGCCAGCAGGATCTGCCGGCGCCGTTCGGCTTTTCCGAGCCGTTTCGGTGACGGCATGTCGCTCACTCCCGTTCTTGCCCGCGTCTGCGCAACCCCACCCTTATTGTGGCTATCGCCAGATTTCCAACATCTAGATCTTGCATATCCCAAACTTTGATGCTGTCTTCGACGGCAGACGCCCCAGCGGGGCAAGATTCCTCGGGAGGAGGACCCAAAATGTACCAGGCCAAGCTTTTCGCGGGCACCGCGCTCGCCGTGCTCGTATCCGCGGCCCCGGCCACCATCGCGCAGGAAGATTGCGCGAACCGTGGCGCGCTCGACGCGCAATATTGCGACGCGGACGGCGATCTCGTCGCCGACGCGCCCCAGGACGAAAGCGAGCTCCAGGATCCGGGCACGCTCGTCTTCGCCTACACGCCGGTGGAGGATCCGGCGATCTACGAGGATATCTGGACGCCCTTCATCGAGCATCTGGAGGAGGTGACGGGCAAGGACGTGCAGTTCTTCGCGGTCCAGTCGAACTCCGCCGAGGTCGAGGCGATGCGCTCGGGGCGGCTCCACATCGCGGGCTTCTCCACCGGGCCCACGCCCTTCGCGGTGAACCTCGCGGGTGCGGTACCCTTCGCGATCATGGGCGCGGATGACGGTCGTTTCGGCTACACGCTGCAGGTCTTCACCCAGGCCGACAGCGAGATCGAGGAGATGCCGGATCTCGCGGGCAAGCGGGTGGCCCACACCTCGCCCACCTCGAACTCGGGCAACCAGGCGCCCCGCGCGCTTTTCCCCGATCTCGGCGTCGTTCCGGACGAGGATTACGAAGTCACCTATTCGGGCAGCCACGATCAGTCGATGCTGGGCGTCGTCGCCGGCGACTACGATGCGGCGCCCGTCGCCTCCGAGGTCGTGGAGCGGATGGCCGAGCGCGGCCTCTACGACCCGGAGGACGTGCGCATGGTCTGGGAGAGCGAACCGTTCCCCACGACGTCCTATACCTATGCCCACGACCTGGCGCCTGAGCTGAAGGATAAGATCGAGGAGGCGTTCTTCTCCTTCGACTTCGCGGGCACGGAACTGGGCGAGGAGTTCCAGGGCGTGTCGAAGTTCATTCCCATCACCTACGAGGATCAATGGGCGGTGATCCGCCAGATCCAGGAGGCGAACGGCGTCCAGTACACGCCCGAAGGCCTGGCCGCGGAATGATTTCGGCACCAGTGGGGCGGCGTGGCGACGCGCCGGCCCAAGGGCGGAGCGTGCAATGCTGAAGATCACCGACCTCGTGAAGCGCTACGGCGGCGGCGACCCCGTCCTCAAGAATCTCGACCTGATGATCGAGGGCGAGAGCGTCGTGTCGATCATCGGATCGTCAGGCGCGGGGAAGTCCACGCTCCTGCGCTGCATCAACCGGCTCGTGGAGCCGACCTCGGGCTCGATCGAGCTGAACGGGACCGAGTTGACGAAGCTGCGCGGAAAGTCCCTGCGCGCCGCGCGGCGCAAGATCGGGATGGTGTTCCAGGGCTTCAACCTGGTGGATCGCCTGACGGTGATGGAGAACGTGCAGTCCGGGCGTCTGGGCTACATCTCCACCTTCGCGGCGATCACGCGCCGCTATCCGAAGGAAGATGTCCGCCGGGCCTTCGAACTGATGGAGCGGGTGGGCATCGCGCAATACGCCGACACCCGGGCCGACCAGCTTTCGGGCGGCGAGCGGCAGCGGGTGGGCGTGGTGCGCGCGTTGATGCAGGATCCCGAGATCCTGCTGGCCGACGAGCCCACCGCGTCCCTCGACCCGAAGACCTCCGAGCAGATCATGGGGCTCCTGCGCGACCTCGCGGGCGAACTGAAGCTGCCGGTGCTGATCAACATCCACAACGTGACCGAGGCCAAGGAGTATACCGACCGCATCGTCGGGATGCGCTACGGCCGGATCATCTTCGACGACAAGCCGGCCGCGCTCGACCGGGAGGCGATGGACCGGATCTATTCCGGAAGCCCGCATGCCGATCGCAGCGAGGACATGAGGGAAGCGTCGTGAGCGAAACCCGCGACACCTGGCAGAAGCCGCCCTTCATCGCCAATCCGGTGATCCGCTGGGCCGTCTATCTCGGCGCTGCCGTCTACTTCCTCTGGGTGGGCGCCACCATGCCCATCGACTGGGCCCGCGTGGCCGACGGACTTGGGCGGGCCGGACGGATCTTCGGCGGAGCCTTTCCGCCGAGCTTCGAGCGCTCGGGCCTCCTGATCGACGGGTTCCTCGAAAGCCTGAAGATCGCGATCCTCGCCACCACCGGAGGCGTGCTGCTGTCGATCCCCATCGCGTTCATGGCGGCGCGCAACGTCGCCCCCCTGCCCGTCTACTATATCGGGCGGTTCGTGATCATCGTCGCGCGCAGCTTCCACCCGGTGATCGTGGCCATCATCTTCGTCAAGGCGGTGGGTTTCGGCCCCTTCGCCGGGGTGCTGACGCTCATCGTCTATTCCATCGGTTTCGTCGCCAAGATGCTGGCCGAGCGGATCGAGGAGATCGATTTCGGCCAGGTGGAGGCGATGCGCGCGGCGGGCGCGCCGTTTCTGTCCACCATGTTCTACGCCATCTTTCCGCAGATCATGCCGCGTCAGATCGGTCTGACCATCTACCAGCTCGATTCCAACCTGCGCGCCTCGGCGGTGGTTGGGATCGTGGGCGCGGGCGGGATCGGCGCCACGCTCGCCAACGCATTCGGGCGCTACGATTACGACTTCGCCCTCGCCATCACCATCGTGATCGTGGGCGTGATCCTTATCTCCGAAGGGGTCAGCGGCATGATCAGGAAGCGCATCGGATGAGCAGCATCGCAGAACAGTTCGGGCGTGAGGACTGGACCCGGTTCACCCCGAAACAGCGCTGGCGGCGTTTCGCGATCTTCGCGGCCTGCGCGCTGGCCATCGCGTGGTCGCTGTCCTCGATCGAGGTCGTCTGGGCCTGGGTCTGGGGCGCCCCGGCGCAGATGGGCGATCTCTTCGGCCGGATGTATCCGCCCGACACCACGAACCTCGCGGAGATCCTCCGCATCCTGTGGCAGACGGTGAACATCGCCACCTTCGCCACGGCGCTCGCGACGCTGATGTCGTTGCCCGTGGCCTATCTCGCGGCGCAGAACACCACGCCCAACCAGGCGACCCTCTGGCTGGGGCGGCTGATCCTCGTGACCTCCCGCTCGGTCAACACGATCATCTGGGCGCTCCTCTTCGTGGCGATCTTCGGCCCCGGCGTTGTGGCGGGCATCGTGGCGATCATGTTCCGCTCTGTAGGCTTCATCGGCAAGCTCCTCGGCGAAGCGATCGAGGAGATCGACAAGCGGCCGGTCGAAGCGCTCGAGGCGACCGGTGCGTCACGCTTCAAGGTGATCGCCTACGCCATCGTTCCGCAGGTCATGCCGACATTCTGGGCCGTCGCGATCCTGCGCTGGGACATCAACCTGCGGGAATCGACCGTGCTGGGCCTCGTCGGCGCGGGCGGGATCGGCATCATCCTGCAGGGCGCCATCGACACCTTCAACTGGCCGGAGGCGGCCACGGTCCTTCTGGCGATCCTCGCGCTGGTGATCGTGGGAGAGGTTGTTTCGGCCTTCCTGCGGCGCCGCATCCTGTGAGCGTCCCGACGGTCGCGGATCCGGCCCGCGCATTCGAAACCTATCTCAGGGTGCGCCCGCGCCTGCCGGAGGCGTCGTTCCCCGCGACATGGCAGGCGGTCGAATCCCTGGAGGATATCGCGGACGCGTTCGACCTGATCCTCCTCGATGCCTACGGGGTGCTGAACGTCGGCGAACGACCGATCCCGGGCGCGGCGGACCGGATCGCGTCCCTCCGGTCCATGGGCAAGCGGGTGATGGTCGTCTCGAACTCGGCCGGCTACCCGAAGCGCCGCATGATGGAGCGCTACACCGAACTCGGCTTCGACTTCTCCCCGTCGGAAGTCGTGACCAGCCGGGAGGCGCTTCTCGCCCATCTCGCGGCTTCGTCACCGCGACGCTGGGGGGTCATGATGAACCTCGCGACGCCCGACGAGGAATTGGCCGACCTCGACATCGACCACATGGACGAAGACCGTGCGGCCTACGACGATGCTGTCGGCTTCCTGCTCATCGGATCGGAGGGCTGGACCGATACCCGGCAAGCGCTGCTCGAATCCTCCCTGCGCGCCAATCCGCGTCCGATCCTCGTCGGCAATCCCGATCTCGTCGCGCCCCGCGAAATCGGCCTGACGCGGGAGCCCGGCTATTTCGCCCATCGCCTGATCGACCGGACGGGTCTGAAGCCCCGTTTCTTCGGCAAGCCGTTCCCCGAAATCTTCGACCTCGCCGTGGCGCGGCAATCGGTTGCTCACACGCGCGTGCTCATGGTGGGCGACACCTTGCATACGGACATCCTCGGGGGCCGTCATATGGGGTTCGCCACGGCTTTGGTGACAGGGCATGGATCGCTGGCGGAGCTGGATGCGGGCGAGGCCATCGAGCAGTCCGGCATCGTGCCCGACTTCGTTCTCAACCAGATCTGATTGCCGGGCCGATCGGGCCTCTCGCGGAACCCGAGGCTTTTTACCGCTTCGCTCACAGTCTCTCACCCGCTCGGGACAAGGGCCGTGCCTGCGAGAAGGCCACCGATCCGGAACTGTTCCATGTGGGGCCTCGATGCGAGAGCGCAGTTCATATTGGTGCCACCGTTGGCCCCTGCAACCCGGAAGACCCGGCATTGGTCGTTATGCCTGATCGCGACCATTCAGGCGATGTCGTTCAGTGTTCGGGAGTGCTGACGGTCAGTGCCGCCGCAGTTCGGGCGATCTATAAGGAAGTATCTGGAAGGAGGCGGGCGTGGAAATCCTCACATACGACGACAAGGAGAGCATGGGGCGCGGCGCGGCCGAGGACGGCGCGGCGGCGATCCGGAGGGCCATCGAGGCCGATGGAAAGGCCGCGATAGTGGTCGCGACCGGAGCCAGCCAGTTCGAGATGCTGCAGCGTCTGGTTCGTGCGGATCTCGACTGGGGAAAGGTCACGGCCTTCCATCTCGACGAGTATGTGGGCCTTCCGATCGACCACCCGGCGAGCTTCAGGGGCTATCTCCGGAGCCGTTTCGTGGACCCTCTGGGCGATCTGGGGGACTTCGTGGCGGTGAACGGGGACGCGGACGATCTGGATGCCGAGATCGCGCGATTGAACGAGCGCATCTCCCGCGAGGACATCGCGGTCTGCTTCGCGGGGATCGGCGAGAATTGTCACCTGGCCTTCAACGACCCGCCGGCGGATTTCGAAACCGATAGCCCCTACCTCGTCGTCGAACTCGACGAGGCATGCCGCCGGCAGCAACTCGGCGAGGGGTGGTTCGCGTCGCTGGACGAGGTGCCCGGCCGCGCGATCTCGATGTCGATCCGCCAGATCCTGAAGGCACGCGATATCGTCCTGACGGTCCCGGACGAACGCAAGGCCAGTGCGGTGAGCGCGGCGATCGACGGCCCCGTCACGAACCGCTCTCCCGCGTCGATCCTGCAGACCCATGGAAACGTGCGCATGCATCTCGATCCCGAAGCCGCAAGCCTGCTGACGATACCGTCATGAGAAGCGAAGGCCGCACGCATTTACAGGAATCCCGCGGATGCCATGGTGTCGGGACGGACCTTATCCCCGATCCAGTCGGATAACGACGCCGCGCGAACGCTAAAGTCTGGTGCTCCCGAAGAGAGCGATCCTCCAGCGGTGCGATCATGCCTTGATAGCCGCCCTCACCGAACATCGGTTTCGGCTCCGTCACACCGGATCGGGGGCGACCATCTCGGGAGGGCGTTTGCGGCGGGATTCGCGGATCAGGGGAACGGTATAGAGTACGAGCGCAGCCCAGATCATCGGGAAGGCGATCATCCGCGCGGTTCCGAACGGCTCGCCGAAGACGAAGACGGCGGTCAGGAAGATCATCGTCGGCGCGATGTATTGCAGAATACCGATCGTCGAGAGCCGCAGCAGCTTTGCCCCCGTGGCATAGACGATCAACGGCACCGCCGTCACCAACCCCGCTCCCAGCAGGAGCCACGTATCCTGCGCCGATCCCGTCGCGAAATGGCCTTTGCCGCTCATGCCCATCCACGCGATCAGCGCCAGTGCGGGCGGGGTCAGGAGCATCACCTCGAGAAAGAAGCCCTGCGCCGATCCGACGGGGAGACTCTTCTTGAAATAGGCGTAGAAGCCCCAGCTGAATGTCAGCCCCAGTGCCACGACGGGCACCTGCCCCGCCGCGACCGTCAGCACTACTACCGCCACCGCCGCCAGCGCGATCGCGAGTATCTGTGCGCCCCGTGGCCTTTCGCCGAGCAGCAGGGCCCCGAGGCCGACGCTGAAGAGCGGATTGATGTAGTAGCCGAGTGCCGCGTCGAGCGTGTGGCCCGAAGCGATCGCCCAGACATAGACTCCCCAGTTGATCGAGATCAGCGCCGCGGTCACCGCCGCCATGCCCAGCGTCCGGGGGTTGGAGAGGGCCGCACGGATATCGGCGGTGCGCCGCATCGCGAGCAGGATCACGGCCGCGATGGGAACCGACCAGATCACCCGGTGGGCGATCACCTCGATCGGCGGGACGTGGGCGAGCGCCTTCATGTAGAGCGGCAGGAACCCCCACATGACGTACGCGGTCACGGCAAGTGCAAGGCCGCGGGGGCTGTCTTCGTTGGTCGCCGTCATCGTCTTCCCCTGCCTGCGCCGCTCGTCGTTTCGGCCAGTACCTGCCGAACCCGAGACACGCCAGTCGAAGGAGCGCCTTATGCTTCGATGCGGGGCACGAGACGTCGTCTCCTCCGTGCCGTATGGCCGATGGGAGGGAAGCGACGCGCGGCTTCGTTCGAGGCGGCGTTCGAGCAGGAGGCCTTACAGCACGTACCGGGCTCCGCCTCCGGCTCGTGGACAAGGACCATCTGCGGCCCTGCCGGGCGGCGGCTCGACATGGTCGGCCGAACCGGCATGACGATCCTGCAAGCCGTCCGGATGGCCGGAAGAACCTGAGGTGCGCGAGATCGCGTGGACGGAACCGGGAGCACCACGGTCAAGCCGCTTTGCATGTCCGTCGGTGGAAGATAGTAAGCGGCTCATGGCATGCTGTAGCGACCTCGCTTCGTCGCGGGGAATACGAGGGGGTGCCCCGCGGCCGGCACCCGAGGTTCTTTCGCGGGCGGACGCATCACCGCCCCCACGGGCGTCCTTCGATGCCGGACGAAGCCATGTCGGCACCGATGCCCCGAAAATTCCCCAGGATGGAGAAGCGCCCCGTCGTACGGTCCGGATCAAGGCGTTCGCGCTCGAGACGGTGACGGTCACGAACGCCCGCTTTGCCGCCTTCGTCGTCGCGTCGGGCTATGTCACGGAAGCCGAGCGCTTCGGTTGGGCCCCGGTCTTCCGGCCGCTGATGGCGCAGCCGGAGAGCCTGCCGCCGTCTCAGGGTGGGCTGCCCTGGTGGTTTCCCTGCGAGGGTGCCTACTGGGCGCGGCCGGAAGGTGACGAAAGCGACGTGACCGATCGCATGGATCACCCCGCCGTGCATCTGAGCTGGGCCGATGCGTGCGCTTTCGCCGAATGGGCGGGCGGGCGTCTGCCGAGCGAGGCGGAATGGGAACATGCCGCGCGCGGCGGCCTCGAGGACCCCCGGTTTCCGTGGGGTATGCGCGAGCCGGATGATACGGAATTCCAGCCCGCGAATATCTGGCAGGGCCGGTTCCCGCATCACAACAGTTGCGCCGACGGATGGTTCGGGACGGCGCCCGTCGGCAGCTTTCCCGCCAATGGCAGCGGTCTCTTCGACATGGCGGGCAATGTCTGGGAGTGGACGTCGACGCCGTTCCAGGTCAGGTCGAACACGCGCGCGGCGCGTCAGCGCAACGAGGAGGCGCGCAGGTCGAACCAGAAGGTCGCCAAGGGCGGCAGCTTCCTGTGCCACGCGAGCTATTGCTACCGGTATCGGATCGCCGCGCGGTCGGGGATCGTTGCCGACAGCGGCACGTCCAACACCGGATGTCGCGTCGCCTATACCCTGTAAGGAGAAGGCGCGCGCCCGTGACGACTGCGGCCCGGCACGGTTTCGCGCCGGATGTATCTCGTGGCCGCCGTGTGTTGCACTCTGGCGTCGTTCTGGCAGGCGATGGTCGCGAAAGTCGTCAGGCTAGCCCGCGCGATGACGGCTTTCGCGTCACCGTCAGTAAGGGGCCGTCCGCTCCGGACCCGCGCCGGAAACGAGCATCATCGCGGAAAAGGCGCGCTGCATGAGGTCGCACTTGACCGCGGCGTGTTCGGGATCGCTCCAGAGATCGTCGAACTCCTTCGGATCCGTCTGCAGATCGAATAGCTCGCCCACATCCTCGAGGCCATGATAGACGTTCAGCTTGTACCGGCCGTCAAAGAACATGCTCGCCCGGGTCTGCTGCCCGCCCGGCATGCCGAGCGCATCGAAATACTCACAGAGAACGTATGGCTTGTGGGTATCGGCGGGCACGTCGCCCGTGAGCATCGGATGGAGCGATTTTCCCTGCATGCCCTGCATCTTCGGCAGGCCGGCCGCCTCGAGGAGGGTCTCGGGGATGTCGATCAGCTCCACGAGCGCCTCCGAGACGACACCCTCGCGGAATTGTCCGGGCCACGAGAAGATCATCGGCACGCGGGTCAGGCCCTCGTAGAAGCGCGCGCCCTTGTAGATCAATCCGTGATCGCCGAGCATCTCGCCGTGATCGCTCATGAAAAGGACGATCGTATCGCGCGTCTGGCCGGTTTCGTCGAGTTCGGCGACGAGGGCGCCCACCATGTCGTCGACCATCGCGATCATCGCGTGATAGCAGGCGCGGATGTACTTGCCGTCGTAGATCTCGGGGGGCGTGTCGTGGTTCGCCCCGTCCGGCCGGGCGGGCGCGGTCCGGAAGCCGGGGGAATTCGGGTCACCCGCGCGGGGATCGACGGCGACCTTCGATTGCTGGTCGACGCCCGTGAAACGCTCCTGATGGGCGATGTCGCTTTCCCGGAAGATCGGCGGCGGCATGTCGGCGCGGTCGAACCGCTCGAGATACGAGGCCGGCGGGTCGAAGGGCGGGTGCGGGTCGAACAGATTGATGGTCAGGAACCACGGCGTGTCCGCATGGCGCCGGATGAAGTCTCGGGCCCGCTCGCCGGCCCATGTCGTCTGGTGATGCTCCGCCGCCGCCCCGGGGCCATAGACCCGCGCCGGATCGTGCAGCGACTTCGCATCGACGCCCTTCTCGACGAGCCAATCCTGGTAATCGTGCCCCTCGTCCCAATCCGCATCGGGATGATGGCTCCAGTAGAACTCGGAATAGCCGTCATGTTCGGGGCGTGCTTCGACCATGCCCTTGGCGCGGGAGAGATGGAACTTGCCGATCAAGCCCGTCTCGTAACCCGCGTCGCGGAAGGCCTTGGGCACGAGGGGGATATCCTCGCGAAAGCCGATATTTCCGTTGCGATGGTTCTGGTGTGCGATCGGATAGCGGCCGGAAAGGAAGGACGCGCGGGACGGCGTGCAGATCGGGCTCTGGCAATAGGCGCGATCGAACGCCGTACCCCTGGCGGCCAGCGCGTCTATGTTCGGCGTCCGAGCCCCGGCATGACCGAGGAAGGAGAGCGTATCCCATCGCTGCTGGTCCGTGCAAATCCAGAGGACGTTCGGTCGCCGCATGTCGGTAATCCTGTCGTTCAATTCATCTCTCCAAGACGCTGCCCGTTCGCGTCGAAGACGTGGATCTTCTCGCCGAAGCCGATCCGTACCGTCTCGCCACGCGTGATCTCGGTCTCCCCGCCCGCGCGGACGATCAGCTGGTCGTGCGCGCCCGCGCCCGCGAAGCTCACGCGGACGATCGCCTCGAAACCGAGCTCCTCGACCGCGACGACCTCGGCCGGGATGCCGTCCGGCCCGATGGAGAGATGTTCGGGGCGGATGCCCAGCGTCACATGCCCGTCCGGAAGCGTCCCGATCGCCGGGCTCAATTCCGCAGGCAAGGGAAACGCGTGATCTCCGGCCAAGATCGCATCGCCCCTGATCTCGGCCGGGATGAAGTTCATCGCGGGCGTGCCGATGAAGCCCGCGACGAACTGGTTCGCGGGACGGCTGTAGAGCTCGCGCGGCGCGGCGCATTGCTGGAGCGTGCCGTCCTTCATCACCGCGACGCGATCTCCCATCGTCATCGCCTCGACCTGGTCGTGGGTGACGTAGACGGTCGTGACGCCGAGCCGGGCCTGGAGGTCGACCATCTCGGCGCGGGTCGCGTCGCGCAATTTCGCGTCGAGGTTCGAGAGCGGCTCGTCCAGCAGGTAGACCGAGGGCTGGCGCACGATGGCGCGGCCCATGGCGACGCGCTGGCGTTGACCGCCCGAGAGCTGCGACGGCTTGCGATCGAGATATGCGCTCAGCTCGAGCGTCTCCGCCGCCGCCTTCACCCGCGTCTCGATCTCCGAAGGGCTCCGCTTCTCGAGCCGCAGCGGAAAGCCGATGTTCTCGGCCACGGTCATGTGCGGGTAGAGCGCGTAGGACTGGAACACCATGGCGATATCGCGTTCCTTGGGCTCGAGATCGTTGACCACCCGGTCGCCGATCCTGAGTTCACCCGAGGATATGGATTTCAGGCCTGCGATCATCCGGAGGATCGTCGATTTGCCGCAGCCCGATGGGCCGACCAGAACCAGGAACTCCCCGTCCCGGATATGCAGGGTAAGATCGTCGACGGCCGTCATGCCGTTCCCGTAGATCTTGCTCATGTTGGTGATTTGGATTTCAGCCACGGGACGGATCCTGTTTCTTGGCGGTGCGGGCTGTCGCGGGAGCGGGGACCTGTCTCATCCCTTGACGGCGCCGCCGGTGAGGCCCGCGATCATGTAGCGTCGCACGAAGAAGCCGAACACGATGGCGGGAATGACGATGAACATCGAGGCGGCGGCGATCTTGCCCCATTCGGTCCCCTCGAAGGCGAGGAAGTTCACGATCGCCACCGGAAGCGTGACGACGTCGCGCCGCGTCAGGACGAGGGCGAAGAGGAACTCGTTCCACGAGAAGATGAACGCCAGCACGGACGAGGCGAGGATGCCGCCCTTGAGAAGGGGCAGGTCGACGAGCAGCAATGTCTGGAGCGGCGTGGCGCCGTCCACCCGTGCGGCTTCCGCCAGGTCGCGTGGAATGGCACGCCATATCGGCGTCAGCATCCAGATGATGAGCGGAACGTTGAAGATGAGGTGGACGATGATCAGCCCGATGCGCGTATCGATCAGGTCGAGCCGCCCGTAGATCACGAAATAGGGCAGCAGATACACCATTCCCGGCACCATCCGGATCAGGAGGATCGTCAGGAGGGCGTTGTGCCTTATCGGTCCGGTGAGGTTGCGCAGCGCGAAGGCAGCCGGGATGGCGATGACGAGCGACAGCACGACGGCGCCCGTCGAGACGATGAGGCTGTTCATAATTGCCGAGAGGAAATCGCTGTCGGTGAAGACCTCGCGATAGGCCTCGAAAGTCGGGGTAAAGAGGAGTTTGGGCGGCGTCGCGAAGGCGTCGAGCCGGCTCTTCACGGAAAGCGTCGCGAGCCAGAAGAACGGCAGCACGATCACCAAGCCCCAGAAGATGCCGAAGGCGTAGAGGGCCGTCCGGATCCGGCGATTGGTCGGGTTCATGCCGCATCTCCATCGGATTCGGCGCCCCGGAGAAGAAATCCGGTCGAGGGCGCGAGGATGGCCACGAGGATGGCGAGGAAGGACAGGATGATCGCCGAGGCGTACCCCACCTGCAGGAATTCGAACCCCGAAATGAAGGCGTAGTAGTTCGTCGTCTCGGTGGAGCCCGCGGGTCCGCCATTCGTCATCACGTAGATGATCGGGAAGATCGCGAGGCCTTCCATGATGCGGAACACGATCACGACGACCGCCGTGTCCCTCAGAAGCGGCAGCGTGACGAAACGGATCTGCTCCGACCACGTCGCGCCGTCGATGCGCGCCGCCTCGTAGAGATCCTTGGGGAAGGTCTGCATCGCCGTGTAGAACATGATCGTGACGAAAGGCGTCCAACCCCAGACGGCGGCGATCACGATGGCGGTCAGCGCGGAGGACGGGTTCGACAGCCATTGTGGACCGTCGATGCCGATCGCGCCGAGGTAATGGTTGATGCCGCCCAGCTGCGGCGTGAACAGCACCTTCCACATCAGGCCCATGACGATGGGCGGGAAGAACATGGGCACGATGAAGATGACCCTCAGCCAACCGAGACCCGGCAGGCGCTCGTTCATCACGAGGGCCAGGCAGAAGCCGAAGATCAGCTGGAACACCAACGGGCCGAAAATGAGGATGCCGCTTTGCCAGAGGCTTCTGAGGAAGCGGTCGTCGGACAGGAGATCGACGTAGTTCTCGAACCAGACGAACCGGGGCCCGCTGAGGCTCGAGTATGAGAGGGACGTCATGCTGAGCGTGATCGAGAAGATCAGCGGCAGGATCGTCAGCACGATCACGGTCGCCAGGGCCGGGAGGAGGAACCTCCGGTAGCCCCGGTTCCTCGCGGCGCGGGCCCGGCGAAGAAGCGCCTTGTCGAGGCCTTGTTGCGCAAATCTCCTGACGGAGGGACTTCCCCTTTCTTCGTTTGAGGTCAGCCGACGGGCTGCGTGACGGGGATGCCGAGGGCGGTGAAGCGGTTGAGGATGGCGATGCGAACTTGGAGTTCGGCGGTCTGGCGGTCGAAGTCGCGGGACATGAGCTTCTGACCGAGGAGCTTCATGCAGTTCATCTTGGTCTCGACGCGGCTTCGACGGTGGTAGCCGGACCACCTTCTCCAGAGCGTCCGACCGAAGCGTTTGATGGCGCGCAGGGCGTCGTTTCTCGCACCTGCCCCCGGGCTGTCTTTCTTCCATGCTTTGGCGT
>NZ_QKZL01000016.1 GCF_003253995.1 Palleronia aestuarii | reverse complement strand
ACAGGCTCGCCACGAAGCCCGTTGTCTGGCGAAGCGGCAGGCCGAACAGCACCTTGATGGTCAGGCACGCTTGGATCGCCGCGTCCGAGAAGGTTTTCTGCCGCCCCTGCTTGCCCGAAGGCGCCGCGTGCCAAGCCATGCCCGGGTCGAACCAGACCGTCAGAGACCCGCGCTCACGCAGCGACGCGTAGTAACTCGACCAGTTCAGGGTGCGGTAACGGGTGGGCGCAGGCTTGGACATGCCGGACAGCTATGTCGCTGGACTCACGATGTGAATCCCACGCAGGCTTTCTGCAACAAGGCCATTTTCTGGCGCTTGTTCGCGGCCACAGCTTCCAGGATCTTGTTAAGTTCATCCAGGGTAGGGCGACGGGCACGTTCTTCGGATCGAGCGAGTACCTCGTCTTCCCACATGAGTTGCATGGCCTGTTTCAGGGCAGCGATGGGAACCGGATACTCGCGCCTCGATGCCCAGTCCAGCGTACTCACGAGGATGGATAGATATCCAGCGACGGTCTGGGGCTGCCGTTCTTCTCCCAGCATTTCGTCAGCGAGATTGGTCAAATCCCTCACCCTGAGCTCAGTCAACTTCATCTTCCCGAAATCGCTTGCCCTGAGCCACTCGAGTTGCTGCTTCGCCGATCGACCGAGGCTGGCATGCGTTGCCAATCGACCCGATATGGCATCAGCGACGGTATCGCCGGATCGTGACAACGTCTGCACTCCATCAATCTCGATCTCTGCAAGCTTTCTCTTCTTCCACTTCCTTGCCATGGCGAGCTTGGAGAAGGTCTTGGTAAAGCTGAAGGTCTTTCCGTCCACCGATTTCCGGATCTGAACGCGATAGGAGAGTCCCCCGTTCTCGCCGGGGATCTCTTGAATGTTCCGCTCTACGCTGCGAGACTTACCTCCTTCCCGTCGACGACCGTCTGAAGGTGTTGCAGGGCGCAACTCTGTACTACGTCGGCGGTTACCGTCGCCATGCGCCACTGCTTCGACAGGTTCGGTCTTCGTTGCGGGGGCGGAGGAGAAGGTTGTATTCGAGCCGGGAAATTGAATGATGTTGGTGGACACGGTCAGGCCTTCTTGGTCGATCTCGGGCGGTAGGTTGGTCCGGGTTGCGAAGCCCGGAAATCGAGGCTGCCTGACGGTGCTGGAGGGCCTCGCGACCGAGGGAGGTGCCCGCCGTTCGACTTGCTACGGCGTAGCAAATCCGTTCTTGAAACCCGGAAAAACCCGCAGAAACTCGCCAAAACCGGGAGATTTTCAAGTCCGACATCTCGCGGTGAAACAGTGATTAGCTTATATAAATCAACTGCTTGTTCGGCATCACGGCTTTCCGTGGCACCCATGATGGACTGGACGGACCGGCATTGCCGCTACCTGCATCGACGGATGTCGCTGCGGACGCTCCTCTATACCGAGATGGTGACGGCGCCGGCTCTGGTCAGGGGTGGTGCGACGCATCTGCTCGATCGCGATCCGTCCGAGCATCCGGTGGCCTTGCAGCTCGGCGGCTCCGATCCCGGGGAACTGGCGGCCGCCGCGCGGCTCGGTGCGGAGGCGGGATATGACGAGATCAATCTCAATTGCGGCTGCCCCTCCGACCGTGTGCAATCCGGGGCTTTCGGCGCCATCCTTATGACGCGGGCCGCGCTCGTGGCGGAATGCGTCGCCGCGATGATCGCCGCGCAACCCCGGCAAGTGACCGTGAAATGCCGGATCGGCGTGGACGATCAGGACCCCCGGTCGGTGCTTCCGGACTTCCTCGGCCGTCTCGTCAAGGCAGGGGTAAAGCGGGTTCAGATCCACGCGCGCATGGCGTGGCTGCAGGGATTGAGCCCCAAGGAGAACCGGGACGTCCCGCCGCTCGATTACGCGCTCGTCCACGAGATGAAGCGCGCCTTTCCGTCCCTCCACATTTCTCTGAATGGCGGGATCGGATCGCTAGAGATGGCCGAGGCGGCACTCGCCGAGGGTCTCGACGGGGTGATGATCGGGCGTGCGGCCTATCAGACGCCTTCGAGCATCCTCCTTTCCGCCGACCGGCGCATCTACGGCGAGACCGGATCGGAGCGAAGCGCTGAAGATGTGGCGCGCGACATGCTGCCCTATATCGAGGCGCATCTGGCCGCCGGTGGCAAGCTCGCCCAGGTGACGCGCCACATGCTCGGTCTGTTCGCCGGGCGCCCCGGTGCAAGAGCGTGGCGGCGGATCCTGTCGGAGGGAGCGCATCGCGCCGATGCGGGGCCGGAACTCGTCGAGCGCGCGCTTGCCGCGCTGGAAGTCGACGGGCAGCCGGCTGTCAGTCCCGCTGCTTGAGTCGCGCCGCCCGGCCGCCTCGGCGGCGTGCGATGCGCGGGGCCCGCGACGGCAATTCAACGAGGATGCGTTTCCGTTCGCTGGATGAGAGGCTCGACCATCTGGCAATCTCGTCGAGGCTGCGCAAACAGCCGATGCAGAGCCGTTCCTCCGGGTGGACCACGCAGATCTTGATGCAGGGGCTTTCGACCTCGTCCCGGCGCCAGACATCGTCATCAGACATCATGCGCCGTCCTGTACCGCATCCGGTCGAGTGCACCTTGCAGGATGTAGGCCGCAGCCACGCTGTCGATCCGGTCCGCGCGTTTGGCTCTGGACGTATCGGCCTCGATCAGCGCGCGCTCCGCGGCTACGGTGGACAGCCGCTCGTCCCAAAGGACGATGGGCAGATCGGTCAACCGCGTGAGATTGCGGGCGAAGGCGCGCGTCGACTGCGCGCGCGGCCCTTCGGATCCGTCCATATTCAGGGGCAAGCCCAAGACGATCCCGGCCGCCTCTCGCCCTGACGCGATCTCGAGAAGGCGGGCGGCATCGAGCGTAAATTTCCGCCGTCGGATCGTCTCGACCGGGCTAGCGATGGAAAGACGCGTGTCGGAGGATGCGACGCCGATCGTCGCAGTGCCGAGGTCGAGCCCGAGGATCGCCCGGCGAGGGGCGAGGGCCACAGCGAAGCCGGCGATGTCGTCGTGGATCATTCCGCGATCCCGGCACGTTCGGCCGCATCGTCGACGAGGGCCAGATCGGACGGGCTGCGCGCGAAGACGTCCTGTGCCTCGACATAGATACGACGCGCGGTATCGAGGCGGCCGAGGACGCCATAAGCCGCAATGAGACGGGCCCAGTCGGGCGCGGGGCCGCCTTCCGTTGCGAGACGTTCCGACAATCCCGCGACCATGTTCTCGATCATCGTCTGGCGATCCTCGGGCGACATCTGGGCCGCATCTGCCATCTGCGCGGCATCGGGACCCGGCGCCGCAGGCGCGGCCGGGGGGTCGTAGCGAATCCCTGCACTCGCTGCGATCTCAGGGAGTTGCGTGGCGATCGGCGTCATCCAGGGCGCGTCGGCGGGCCCCGCCTCGAGAAGGGCGGACCAGATACCGAAGGTCAGGTCCGGACGCCCGATCTGCGCAAGCGCGAGCCCCTTGAAGTACCGCGCCCGTCCGTCGCGCGGATCGAGGGTCAGCGCCGCGTCGAGCCGTGCTTCCGCCTCGGGCGACACGAACCCCCCCGCCGCGAGGATCATGATCTCGGCGAGGGCGGAGAGATCCTCCGCCTCCGCCTCCGTACCGAGCAGGTCGACGAGATGCTCCTGCGCGCGTTTCGCGGCGGAGAAATTGTTGAGCGCAGCTTCGTTCCGGGCAAGGAGGCGCAGGCCTTCGGTATCGTCGGGTCGCGCCTCCATCTCCCGGCGCAGGCGGGCCATGAGCGGTGCGAAATCCTCGGGCATCGTGCGTTCGTCAGGCAGGAACTGTTCCGCCCGGGCCTCCGCATCGATCTGTGATATACGCTCGGCCCGTGCCGCTTCCGCCATCTCGAGCCGGGTCCTGAGGCCAAGATCGCCGTAGCCCGGCGCACCGATCGCGGCGTAGAGGCCGAAACTGCCGCCGATGCCGAGGATCGCGATGACGCCGATGACGAGCCCGGTCAGAAGTTGCGGCGACCGTTCCGCGCGCGTGGTTTGATTGCGCGACGCGTCGAGCAGGCGGCGCTGAATCTCGAGCTCGGCTCGTTCGGCCTCATCCGCGTCGAGAAGGCCTTTCTCACGATCACGCCCCACCTCCGCGAGCTGATCTCGGTAGATCGCGAGATCCGCGGGCTCGCGGGCCTCGTCATCTCCCGGCCGCAGGACCGCGGCCAGCACCGGCAGAAAGGCCAGTGCGGCGCAACCGATGCTCAGGGCCCAGAACAGCATGATATCTCCGAGACGATCCGGCGCCGTCTTACCGAAACGGCAGGGCGGGTGAAAGCGGCAAGCCGGTGCGCCGGGTCACGATGCCGCAAGACGCGTCCGGCTTTTGCACGCGCGGGATCCGCCGATTTCTCCCGAATGCAGGAACCGCCCACATGATGAACCGTTTGTTAATCGAGCAATCCGTCAGGCCGTGCGGTGAGCCGCATGGTTACGGATTGAAATGACACGGCAATTCCTCGGAGGGACAAAATGGCTTTCGAACTTCCCGATCTTCCCTATTCGCACGACGCGCTCGCCGATAACGGCATGAGCCGCGAGACGCTGGAATATCACCATGATATTCACCACAAGGCCTATGCCGACAAGACGGCCGAGATGACGAGTGGCTCGGAGTGGGAAGGCAAATCGATCGAGGAGATCGTCAAGGGCACCTATGACAAGGGCGCCGTCGCGCAGTCGGGTCTCTTCAACAACGCCTCGCAATACTGGAACCACTGCCAGTTCTGGGAGATGATGGGTCCCGGCGAGAGCAAGATGCCGTCGGAACTCGAAACGGCCATCACGGACAGCTTCGGCTCCGTCGACAAGTTCAAGGAAGAATTCGCCGCGAAGGGTGGCGGGCAGTTCGGATCGGGCTGGGCCTGGCTCGTGAAAGACAGCGACGGCGGTCTCAAGGTTACCTCGACGGAGAATGGCGTGAATCCGCTTTGCTTCGGACAGACGGCGCTTCTCGGCTGCGACGTGTGGGAGCATTCCTATTACATCGACTTCCGCAACAAGCGCCCGGCCTACCTGTCGAACTTCCTCGAGAAGCTCGTGAACTGGGAGAGCGTCGCCAGCCGGATGTGATCCAGCCGTCACGTTAGCTCGAAGGCCCGCCATCGGCGGGCCTTTCTCGTTTCGAACGACGGAACAACGGTGTCTCCGATCCGTTGCGGATCAAAGGATTAGAGGAGAGGACGATGGCAGAGCGTAAAAGATCGAAGGACGGCGTGAGCGAGACCGAGCAATTCGTGGACGACACGGCGGCACCGAGCCATCAGGGTCGTGCCGAGGGTGAGTTGGAACGACAGGTCGGCACGCGGGACGAGGAAAAGCAGCGTGTAGGCGGCGGTGGTGCCACGCGCGTGACGAAGTCCGACGAGGAGGGAGAAGGAAATCTCGGCGGGCATCACGGAACCGGCGCAGACGAGGAGGAATAACATGGCCCGACTGACGCAAGGCACCTGGGTGCTGATCGCCGACGGTGAGAAGGCGCTGATCCTCGAGAACCAGACCGATCACGAGGATCCGTATTTTACCGTCCTGACCAAGGAAGAGCAGGAGAACCCGCCAAACCGCGAGCAGGCGGCCAACCGTCGCGGTCGTTTCAATGACGGACCGAACGTCCAGCGGTCGGCCGTGGAAGATACCGACTGGCACCAGCTTGCCAAGGAGCGGTTCGCAGATGACCTGGCCGAGATGCTCTACAACCGTGCGCATAACGGGGCGTTCGAGAGCCTCGTCGTGGTCGCGTCCCCAGGTGTGCTCGGTGACCTGCGGGCCAAGGTCCACAAGGAGGTCGAGCGCCGGGTGATCAAGGAAATCCCGAAGACGCTCACCAATCACGAGATCGAGGATATCGAGCGCCTCGTGAAGTCCGAAATGGACAACTGATCCCGCTCAATCCGTCCCGCGATAAGGCGGGGCGTATTGCAATGCCATGTCCCAGGGGAAGAAAATCCAAGTATCTTGGCTGACTTCCGTGACGAACGTATCGACGGTCGCGCGGCCCTTGGGCTTGGCATACACCGTCGCATAATGCGCTTTCGGGAAGAGCGCGCGGCAAAGCTCCAGCGTCTTGCCGCTGTCGACGAGGTCATCGATCACGAGGATTCCCTCTCCGTCGCCCATGAGCCCGATATCGGGCGACTTCAGAACGCGAGCTTCCGAACGGGATTGGTGATCGTAGCTCTTCACGCTGATCGTATCGACCGTGCGGATATCGAGTTCGCGGGCGACGATCATCGCGGGCGCCATCCCGCCGCGGGTAATGGCCACGATTGCCCGCCATCCGCCGCCCCGCTCCCCGGCGCCGCCTTCCGGACCCGCACCGTCCAGCCGCCAGGCTAGCGCCCGCGCATCGCGATGGATCTGGTCCCAGCTTACGTGGAACCCCTTTTCGTGTGGCAATCGCTCGACCATACCGTTCGTTACCCTTCCGTGATCACGTCACTGCCACCTTTACCCCGAGAGCGCCGAGAATGCTGCCGAATACGCGATCCAGAACGGTTTTCGCACGCCCATAGGCGCGCCGTGCCCGCTCCAACGAGAAGAGGCGCGCGACGACGAGATACCATGCCGTCTCGACCCAAAGAATATTGAGTAGGATGATGGTGCGATCGCCCATGTCGGCGCTCGGCGGAACGAGGCCCACGAAGACTGCGCCGAAGAAGACCGCCGGCTTGGGATTGGCCAGCATCGAGGCAAGTCCGAGGCGGATGGCCGCGGCCGCGCCCCGAGGCGGCGCGTCGGGTGCGATCACCGGCATCGGATCGGGTGCGTGCCGCCACATGGAGTACGCGAGATAGACGAGGAAGATCCCTCCTGCGACTTTCAACGCGACGAAGAGCGGCGGGACGATCTCGAAGAGCAGCGCAAGACCGGCAAGCGCCCCGAAGGCCCAGAGCATCGCCCCGAACCCGAAGCCGAGCGCGAGGCAGGCTGCCGGACGGAACCCTTCGGTGGCGGCCGTGCGTATCGAGAGGACGAACGACGGGCCGGGGCTCATCGCGGCGAGAAGATGGACGAGAGCCACACCGACGATCGCGGAAAGGGTCATTCCGGGACTCCGGATCGCTGGCGGGACCGAACCACGTCAGTCCTTGGTGATGTCCGGCGCGTCGACGGCCTTCATGCCCACGACGTGATACCCGGCATCGACATGCAGCACCTCCCCCGTCACGGCCGATCCGAGATCGCTGAGGAGATAGAGCGCGGACCGGCCGACTTCCTCCTGCGTGACGGTGCGGCGCAGGGGGGCGTTGTACTCGTTCCATTTCATGATGTAGCGGAAATCACCGATCCCCGAGGCCGCTAGGGTCTTGATCGTACCGGCGCTGATCGCGTTCACGCGGATGCCGTCACGGCCCAGATCCTCGGCGAGATAGCGCACCGACGCCTCGAGCGCCGCCTTGGCGACACCCATGACGTTGTAATGCGGCATGACCTTCTCCGCACCGTAATAGGTAAGGGTCAGGCCCGCCCCCCCATCCGTCATCAGCTTCTCGGCACGCTGCATGACGGCCGTGAACGAATAGACCGAGATGTCCATCGACATCCGAAAGTTCTCCCGGCTCGTGTCGACATAGCGGCCGCGAAGTTCCGACTTGTCGGAAAAGCCGATCGCGTGGACGACGAAGTCGATCCGGCCCCAGCGATCCCGGAGGGCATCGAACAGCGCGTCGAGACTGTTCGCGTCGCCCACGTCGCAGGGCAGGACCACGTCCGATCCAAGGCTTTCGGCCAGCGGTATGACCCGCTTCTTCAACGCATCGCCCTGATAGGAGAAGGCGAGCTCCGCGCCGGCGCCGGACAGCGCCTTCGCGATCCCCCAGGCGATCGACTTGTCGTTCGCCAATCCCATGATCAGTCCGCGCTTGCCCGCCATCAAATCCGTTGACATTTCGCGCCTTTCACCGATCCTCGAACGTTCCGCTGCCTTTAGGGGATTGTTCCCCCGGCATCAAGCTCATCTCCCGGAGGAACAGATCGTGACATCTCCGTCTCCCGTCTTCGGCGCGACCGATCCCGTCGACCTTGTACGTGACTGGCTCGCGAGTGCGTCCGAGACCGAGGTCAACGACCCGAACGCAATCGCCCTGGCCACGGTCGATCCGGCGGGCGTGCCGAACGTGCGGATCGTCCTTCTCAAGGAGATCGATGACGAGGGATTCGTGTTCTACACGAACTACGAAAGCCGCAAGGGATCGGAGATTGCCGCGACGGGTCAGGCGGCCTTCACGATGCACTGGAAGAGTTGCAGGCGGCAGGTTCGGGCGCGAGGGCCGATCTCGCGGATCCCGGACGAGCGCTCGGATGCCTATTTCGCATCGCGGCCTCTTGACTCGCGTTTGGGGGCCTGGGCATCTATACAGTCACAACCCCTAGCGGATCGCGGCGCTCTCGAGACCCGTATAGAGGAGGCTCGGGCGCGTTTCGGCGAAAATCCCCCACGTCCCCCGCATTGGGGCGGATTTATGCTGACCCCACTAGAAATTGAGTTCTGGGCCGATGTAGAGTTTCGTCTGCATGACAGGGAAGCTTGGCGTCGCGACGATCTTGCCAAAAGTTGGTCCGCACGGCGTCTTTTTCCCTAGATTGTTCTGGACGATCCTCTTGCATGGTGAACGGCGATAACGACGCTATCATGTTTCGCAAAATCGAGATGAGGGCGGGCGCTGCTTGCATGAATGAATTGTCTGAGGGCGACGAGACGAACGCATCGATCATGACCGGTCAGGTCAAATGGTTCGATAGTGTGAAGGGATACGGGTTCGTGACCTCGGCCGAACTCGGTCGGGACGTGCTGCTGCACGCCAATGTTCTGAAGAACTTCGGGCAAAGCTCAATCAGCGACGGAAGCACCGTGACGATACGAGTAGTCGAGACGCAGCGTGGTATGCAGGCCCAGGAAATCCTCGAGATCGTCCCGCCGTCCGTCGAAACGGCTGATCTGGCCGATCAATCCTTCGACCCGGAACTAGACGGGGGCGAACTCGAACCCGCGCGCGTGAAATGGTTCGATCGTTCGAAGGGCTTCGGATTCGCGAACGTTTTCGGACGCCCCGAAGACGTCTTTATCCACATCGATGTCCTGCGGCGGTCTTCCCTCGCGGATCTCCAGCCGGGCGAGGCGATTGCGATCCGCGTGGCCGATGGAGACAGAGGGCGTCTTGCGACGTTTGTGAGCATATGGGAAAGCGCGATAACATCCTCCTGAGCGGGGTATTCATTTTCGGTCTCGTCGCGTCCGCGGTCGGGCTCCGGGCGGAATGCGCGCCGGGGGTGGTCGAATTGCGGGGCGATTGGGGCGCGGCCCGCTTTCACGTCGAACTCGCGGACGACGATGCCGAGCGGGCCCGCGGCCTCATGCACCGCGAGAGCCTCGCGGCCGGACGCGGCATGCTCTTCGTCTACGATCGCCCCCAGCGAACGTCATTCTGGATGCGCAACACACTCATCCCGCTCGACATCATCTTCGCCGATGCAGAGGGCGTCGTGACGCGGGTGCACGAGAACGCGGTGCCCCTCGACGAAACGCCGATTCCGGGCGGCGACGCGGTGCAGAGCGTCCTCGAGATCAATGGCGGCCTGTCCCGCAAGATCGGCATCGGTCCCGGGACGGAACTCCGGCACGCGGCCCTGCCGCAGGATGGTTCGGCATGGTCCTGTGACGCCGAGGCGAACTAGACCCTTTCCAACGCGCACCGTCGCTTATATGGACACCGTGTCGGGGCGTGGCGCAGCTTGGTAGCGCGGCGGTTTTGGGTACCGTAGGTCGTAGGTTCGAATCCTATCGCCCCGACCATCTCCGACATTTTCGGCATTGAAACGGGTCGCCGGGAATGCCTCTATGGACGGCGTTATCGGGTCGATCCGGGAGGGGTGAGATGTTCGGTCAGCTTGATCGGAGGCGCGTTCGATGAACGGGCTTCTCAGTGTCTCGCAGGTTGTCGACCGCGTAACGGGCTGGATCGGGCGGACCATGGCGTGGCTGCTTCTCTTGGCCGTGATCGTCAGCGCGGGCAACGCCGTGATCCGGAAGAGCTTCAATCTTTCGTCGAACGCCTGGCTCGAGCTGCAATGGTATCTCTTCGGCGCGGTCTTCATGCTCTGTGCGGCCTGGACGTTGCGGGAGGACGAGCATGTTCGCGTGGACGTGCTGTCGCAGCGTCTCTCGACCCGCTCGCGGGTCTGGATCGACCTCGTATGCCACATCCTTTTCCTGATGCCGTTCGCGATACTGATGACCTATCTGTCCTGGCCGTTCGTCGTGAGCTCCTTCCTGTCCGGCGAGCAATCGAACAATGCAGGCGGTCTGATCCGCTGGCCGGCGAAGCTTTGGATCCTCGCGGGCTTCGCGCTCCTCGTTGCCCAGGGCGTGTCGGAGATCATCAAGCGCGGCGCGATGCTGACGGGCCATCTGCCGATGCCGGAGGAGAGTGGGGCGGAGGATGATCTGCCGCCCGCGGCCCGGGAAGCCGGAGCGCGCGACGCATGATCGAACTCATCGCACACAATCTCGCGCCCATCATGTTCATCTCCGTGATGGGGATGTTGATCCTCGGCTATCCGGTGGCGCTGACACTGGCCGCGGGGGGGCTCTTCTATTTCGTCGTGGGCGTGGCGCTCTCCGATTATTCGAACGAGATCAATCTTTTCTGGCCGCTTTTGAGGGCGATGCCCGAACGGGTCTTCGGCATCATGTCGAACGACACGCTGCTCGCGATTCCGTTCTTCACCTTCATGGGGATCATCCTCGAACGATCCGGCATGGCGGAGGATCTGCTCGATACGGTCGGACAGCTCTTCGGGCCGATCCGTGGCGGCGTGGCCTTCGCCGTGGTGCTCGTCGGTGCGCTGCTTGCAGCCACGACGGGCGTAGTCGCGGCGTCCGTCATCGCAATGGGTTTGATCTCCCTCCCGATCATGCAGCGATACAATTACGATCAGTCGGTCGCTACAGGCACCATCGCCGCGGCGGGTACGCTGGCGCAGATCGTGCCGCCCTCGCTCGTCCTTATCGTCATGGCGGATCAGCTCGGCGTGTCCGTGGGCGACATGTATCTCGGTGCGATCTGGCCCGCGCTGATCATAATCGGGGTCTATTGCCTCTACATCTTCGCGTTGACGATCCTGCGTCCCGATTCCGTGCCCGCTCTCCCGCCTGAGGAACGGCGGCTCGGCGGCGGGGTCTGGTCGCTCGTCGCGATGATCGCCCTCTCGGTCGTCCTTTACTTGGTGGCCGCGCGCGTCCTGTTCGCGGAAGCGATCCCCGCATCGCGCGTGGTCTACGCCGCTGCCTTTTCCGTCGTCATCTGCTACGCGATCGCGCTCGCGAACCGTCATTTCGGGATCGGCGTTCTCTCACGTCTTGCCGAGGAGGTGGTGATCGTCCTTATCCCGCCGCTCGCGCTGATTTTCCTCGTCCTCGGGACGATCTTTCTCGGCATCGCTACGCCTACGGAAGGCGGTGCGATGGGCGCCGTCGGTGCGCTCCTTCTCGCACTGGCGAAAGGAAGGCTGGATTTCGCAACCACCCGCTCCGCGGTCGAGGCGACGGCAAAGCTGTCGGCCTTCGTCCTCTTCATCCTGATCGGCGCGCGGGTGTTCGGCCTGACCTTCTACGGCGTCAATGGTCAGGTCTGGCTGGAGGAACTCCTCCTCGGGCTGCCGGGCGGCGAGTACGGATTCCTCATCGTCGTCACCATCGTGATCTTCATCCTCGGCTGCTTTCTCGACTTCTTCGAGATCGCGTTCATCCTCGTGCCGCTTCTCGCCCCGGTGGCGCAGACGCTCGGCATCGACCTCATCTGGTTCGGCGTCATCCTGTCGATGAACCTGCAGACGTCGTTCCTGACACCGCCGTTCGGCTTCGCGCTCTTCTATCTGCGATCCGTGGCCCCGACGCGGGATTGGCATGACGAGAGCAGCGGCCGGAAACTTCCACGGGTCCGCACCGTAGAGATTTATCGCGGCGTGCTGCCTTTCATCGGCATTCAGTTCCTGCTCATCCTCCTCGTCATCTTCGTGCCGGGACTGGTCACCCATTACGACGATGCGCGACAGAACCGGGGCTCGGTTACGGCGCCGGCGGCCGAGGGCGATGCCACCGGCGGCCTCAACTTCGGAACGGGCGGCGGATCCTCTGCCCCGTCGGGTGATTTCAATTTCGGCGGTGGGGGAGAATCGGCCGAGCCGTCGGAGGGTGCCTCCGGCGGTACGACCGGCGGTTTCAATTTCGGCGGCGGAGCGAACGAGACGACGGCACCATCCGACGAGCCCGCTCGATCTGGGGGTGGTTCCGATTTGAACATCGATGCAGGAAACGCGGAGCCCACCCCTTCGGGTGGTGATTCCGCCCCAGCTGACGAACAATCCGGAGACGACGCGACCGGTGGCTTCAATTTCGGAAATTAATCGAGCCGTTCAGAGCCTGCCTTGCAGTCGTGTCATCCGCGCCTCGCTGATATCCAAGGCCGTCAGCGTCATGCGGAACCCGTCGAGAAGCGTGTCGCTGTGCAGGATCTTCGCGATGTTCACCAAGGCGCGGTACCGCATGAGCCGGTAATCCGACATGCTCTGTGCCGTCATCGACATCGCGAAATCTCGCACACGGGCAGAGGTAAAGCGCTTGGCGCCAAAGGTCGATTCGTCGAAGGGAACGGGCTGACGCGCGGCTATCTCACGCGAGAGCTTCGGGTCGGCAGAGCGGATCACGTCATCGAGCCGATCCAGGTTGGCACGCCCAAGATCCATTTCCGCTAGGGCGAGGCCGCGCAGCGCGGGGCTTCGTGCATTGTCGACGATCCAGGAAAAGATCGAGAGGGCCTGCATTTCGGCGCGGTAGGTTTCGTGGAGGGCATGCCGATAGAGTTCACGCAATTCATGCGTGTCCAAGGTGATGACGTTCAAAACTTCACCTCATGATTGTAAAATTCAGTCGATCAAATCTTTGTTCGCTATTAAAGTGAACGGATTGTCAGAAATCAATCCTGATCGATGGTCTCCAACCATCTTCAAGTCGAGCGGACGGCCCGAGGGCCGCCCGCGATCGTGTCATTGCTGCGCGGGAAGTTCGCCTGCGCGCTGCTTGTTCTGCATGAAGTTGGAGAACGTCGTCTCGGCCACCTGCTGCCACAGGAAATGCTCGGCCTGGAACGCCATCATGCTGTCGTAGATCGGCTTCCAGTCCGAATCGCTCGAAGAGATATCGGAGTAGAGTTGCAGTGCCGCGTCGTAGGTCGCGTTGAGCACGTCCTCGGGATAGGCGCGAAGCTGCGCGCCGTTCGACACGAGCGAGCGGAGCGCGGTGGGGTTCTTGTAGTCGTATTCCGCCATCATCTCGGTATTCGCGGCGCGGCAGGCCGTGGCAAGCAGGCTCTTGTAGGTGTCCGACAGCCCGTCCCACGAAGACTGGTTGATGAAGCAATTGAGGGTCAGGTTCCCCTCCCACCAGCCGGGATAGTAGTAGTAGGGTGCCACTTGGTAGAAGCCGAGTTTCTCGTCGTCGTAGGGCCCGATCCATTCCGCCGCGTCGATCGTTCCGCGTTCGAGCGCAGGGTAGATATCGCCGCCCGCGATCTGCTGCGGCGTCACGCCGATCTGCTCCATGATCTGGCCCGCCAGTCCCGCGATCCGCATCTGCAGGCCCTGCATGTCCTGCAGCGAATTGATCTCGCTGCGGAACCAACCGCCCATCTGCGTGCCGGTGTTGCCCGCGGGAAGGTACTGCAGCCCTTGCGCGTTGTAGAACTCGTTCAGCATGTCGAGGCCGCCGCCGTAATACAGCCAAGCGTTCATGCCGCGGTTGTTCAGGCCGTAGGGGATGACCGCGCCGAGTGCCCAAGTCGGCGACTTCCCGACATAATAGTAGGCAGCGGTGTGGCACATCTCCACGGTACCGTTCTGCACGGCGTCGGCGGCCTGAAGGCCCGGCACGATCTCACCGGCGGCGAAGACCTGGATGTCGAACGCCCCATCCGTCGCCTCGCGCACGTACTTCGCCACGTCCTGCGCCCCGCCGAAGATCGTGTCGAGCGCGGGCGGGAACGACGAGGTGCATCGCCACTGGATGCGGTCTTGCGATTGCGCGAGGGCGGGGGCGGCAAGGGCGCTGGCCCCCGCGCCGCCCACGGCGGCGGTCCTGAGAAATCTGCGACGGTCCATATCTGTCCTCCCTGGGGATCGTTACGACGGGAATTCTAGCGCCATCGGCAGGGTCAAGCCAGCGGATGGTGCGGGTCCCGGACGAATCGATCTCCCGGAAAAATCGCAAGATGTAGCGTCAGTTCGAGGTCGGTCGCCAAATGCGGTACGTTCTGCCTAATCGATTGGCGGTGCGCCGTTTCCCGGCGCAACACCGCGGAACAGGCGATTCTACAGGCAGATCTCCCTAAACGTGTGCACCTGCATGGACTTACGGGCACTTAGCCGGATCGGAGCGTTCCGCATGGTTCGGGGTGAGGGAAGGTCAAGAGATTTTGTCGGTGGATAAGTCGAAGAATCGCTTTGACGAGCACGGCGCTTTCGCTCCAGTTTGTGTTCAGCCGACGGGGCGACACCATATGTTGTTGGTCTTCACCCTCCATCCCATCGCGTGGGACGGAGCGGGAAACCTGCGCGTGTCGCCCGCATCGTGCGGGAACAGGGCGGCAAAGCCGCAGAAGAACGAGGGACGCCATGAAAATCGAGCGCAGTTTCACGCGGGCCGGGCAGGACGCCTATGCCGATCTGGACTTCACCACGACGATCTCCGAGATCCGCAATCCCGACGGAACGGTGGTGTTCCGCAACGACTCCGTTGAGGTGCCCTCGACCTGGAGCCAGGTGGCCTCCGACGTCATCGCGCAGAAGTATTTCCGCAAGGCGGGCGTGCCCTCGAAGCTCGTGCGCGTGAAGGAGAAGGGCGTGCCCGAGTTCCTCTGGCGCTCCGTCGCGGCCGAAGGCGCGGAGATGGGCGGGGAGACTTCCTCGAAGCAAGTCTTCGACCGGCTCGCGGGTGCCTGGACCTATTGGGGATGGAAGGGCGGCTATTTCACCTCGGAGGAGGACGCCCGCGCCTATTTCGACGAGATGCGCTTCATGCTCGCCACGCAGAAGGCCGCGCCGAACTCGCCGCAATGGTTCAACACCGGCCTCCACTGGGCCTACGGCATCGACGGGCCCGCGCAGGGTCACCATTACGTCGATTACCGTACCGGTGAGCTCACGAAATCGTCCTCGTCCTACGAGCATCCGCAGCCGCATGCCTGTTTCATCCAGTCGGTCTCCGACGACCTGGTGAACGACGGCGGCATCATGGATCTCTGGGTGCGCGAGGCACGGCTCTTCAAGTATGGATCCGGCACGGGCACCAACTTCTCCTCGCTGCGCGGCGAGGGCGAGGCCCTCTCGGGCGGCGGCCGGTCCTCCGGGCTCATGGGTTTTCTCAAGATCGGCGACCGCGCGGCGGGTGCGATCAAGTCGGGCGGCACGACGCGGCGCGCGGCCAAGATGGTGATCTGCGACGCCGACCACCCCGACATCGAGAGCTTCATCAACTGGAAGGTCATCGAGGAGCAGAAGGTCGCCTCGATCGTCGCCGGCTCAAAGATGCACGAGGAGAAGCTCAACGGCATCTTCGCGGCGATCGGCGCGTGGGACGGCCGGGCGGAGGACGCCTACGACCCGAAGGTGAACCCCGCCCTGAAGGACGCGGTGAAATCGGCCAAGAAGGTCGCGATCCCGGAGACCTATATCAAGCGCGTGCTCGACTACGCGCGGCAGGGCTATGCCTCGATCGAATTTCCGACCTACGACACCGACTGGGACAGCGAGGCCTATTCGTCGGTCTCGGGCCAGAACTCCAACAACTCGATCCGCGTGACCGACGCCTTCCTCAAGGCGGTGAAGGACGACGCCGATTGGGAACTCGTGCGCCGCACCGACGGCAAGGTCGCAAAGACCATCAAGGCGCGCGATCTCTGGGAGCAGGTGGGCCATGCCGCCTGGGCCTGCGCCGACCCCGGCATCCAGTTCCACGACACCGTCAATGCCTGGCATACCTGCCCGGAGGACGGCGCGATCCGGGGCTCGAACCCGTGCTCGGAATACATGTTCCTCGATGACACGGCCTGCAACCTCGCGTCGATGAACCTGCTGACGTTCCTGCATGACGGGACGTTCGACGCCGAAGGCTACGTGCACGCGACGCGGCTCTGGACGATCACGCTCGAGATCTCGGTGATGATGGCGCAGTTCCCGTCGAAGGAAATCGCGCAGCGGAGCTACGATTTCCGGACGCTCGGCCTCGGCTACGCCAATATCGGCGCGCTCCTGATGAACATGGGGCATGGCTACGACAGCCCGGAGGGCCGTGCGCTCTGCGGCGCGCTGACCGCGCTCATGACCGGTGTGAGCTATGCCACCTCGGCGGAGATGGCGGGCGAGCTCGGGCCCTTCGCGGGCTATGCCCGGAACGCGAGCCACATGCAGCGCGTCATACGCAACCATCGCAACGCCGCGCAGGGTGGAACGGTGCCATACGAGGGGCTGGAGGTCGCGCCGGTCGCCCTCGATCACGCTAACTGCCCCGATCCACGGCTCGCCGACCTCGCGCGCAATGCCTGGGACGAGGCGCTGAGGCTGGGCGAGGCGAACGGTTTCCGCAACGCGCAGGTTTCCGTCATCGCACCCACCGGCACGATCGGCCTCGTCATGGATTGCGACACCACGGGCATCGAGCCGGATTTCGCGCTGGTGAAGTTCAAGAAGCTCGCGGGCGGCGGTTACTTCAAGATCATCAACCGCTCCGTGCCTGCGGCGCTCGACAATCTCGGCTATTCGTCGGCCCAGATCGAGGAGATCGTGGCCCATGCCGTCGGCCACGGTTCGCTCGGGAACGCGCCGGGCGTGAACCATACCGCGCTCATCGGTCACGGCTTCGGCCCGGCCCAGATCGAGGCCATCGAGGCGGCGCTGCCGTCCGCCTTCGACATCCGCTTCGTGATGAACCAGTGGACGCTCGGGGAGACGTTCTGCCGCGACACGCTCGGCATCCCGGCGGCGAAGCTCGCCGACCCGACCTTCGACCTGCTGCGGCACCTGGGCTTCACGCGGAGCCAGATCGACGCGGCCAACGACCATGTCTGCGGGACCATGACGCTCGAGGGGGCACCGCACCTCGATCCGAAGCACTACCACATCTTCGACTGCGCCAATCCCTGCGGCAAGACCGGCAAGCGCTACCTCTCGGTGGAGGCTCATATCCACATGATGGCTGCCGCGCAGAGCTTCATCTCCGGTGCGATCTCGAAGACGATCAACATGCCCAACGACGCCTCGATCGAGGCGTGCAAGGCGGCCTACGAGTTGTCGTGGTCGCTGGGCGTGAAGGCCAACGCGCTCTACCGCGACGGCTCCAAGCTCTCGCAGCCGCTCGCCGCCGCGCTGGTGGAGGACGACGAGGAGGCGGAAGAGATCCTCGCCACCGGTTCGGCGCAGGAAAAGGCCGCGGTCCTCGCGGAGAAGATCGTGGAGAAGGTGATCGTCAAGGAGGTCGCCCGCGGCCGGGAGCGGATGCCGGAACGGCGCCGCGGCTATACCCAGAAGGCCATCGTCGGCGGCCACAAGGTGTATCTCAGGACCGGGGAATATCGCGACGGCAAGCTCGGCGAGATCTTCATCGACATGCACAAGGAAGGCGCGGGCTTCCGGGCGATGATGAACAACTTCGCCATCGCCGTCTCGGTCGGCCTGCAATACGGCGTGCCGCTCGAGGAGTTCGTGGACGCCTTCACCTTCACGAAGTTCGAACCGGCGGGCATGGTCCAGGGCAACGAGGCGATCAAGAACGCGACCTCGATCCTTGACTACATTTTCCGCGAACTGGCGGTGAGCTATCTCGACCGGACCGACCTTGCCCATGTGAAGCCCGAAGGTGCGAGCTTCGACGATCTCGGCCGCGGCGAGGACGAGGGCAAGCGTCGCCTGTCCGACGCACCGGAGAAGGGCGGCTCTTCCCCGCTCGAGGTTCTCCGGCAGGTCGCCTCCTCGGGTTATCTGCGCAACCGTCTCCCGCAGGACCTCGTGCTGCTGCAGGGCGGCATGAGCGCGGCAGTTGCCCCGGAGGAGCCCGGTGCGGTGAGCACGCTGAGATCGACGGGTTCGGAGACGGCCGTGGCCACCTCGATGGACCCGCGCGCCAAAGCCCGGATGCAGGGCTACGAGGGTGATCCTTGCGGCGAATGCGGCAACTATACGCTGGTCAGGAACGGCACCTGCATGAAGTGCAACACCTGTGGCGGAACCAGCGGCTGCAGCTGAGGAACCTGTGGGCAGGAGGCAGACGTTGCGGCGTCTGCCTCCTGTTCATCCGGCGAACACCTGGTACGCTGCTGCGCCGCTTGAACTTAGTGATTCGAGGAAGAAGTGGTCGGCCCCACCCAAGGGCCGATGCTCCGATCAAAACACAGAGCATCGGTACTGGCTCTACTGAGCTACTTCGAAGCCTCCCGTCGCCATAGCCACCCGCGCTCGTGACCAGGCGAGATCCATTCAAGACCCGTTACACGCCGTGGCGGGGCATTCGGACGCGCCGGCTCTCTGCGTTCAAGTGGACGCCTGCCGCATCGGCAATTCATTCTCCACCCTTGAGCGCCAACTTTCTGCGTATCGACGGAGCGCCTCGGGATCGGAGGGTTCGAGGGGCGAGGCGGGCGGCGGCGTCCATCCCGCGGCGAACAGAAGCGCACCGCCGACGGAGGTTCCCGTTGCCGAAACCGTCGCTTCGACTTCGCCCGGCCGCAGGGCCGACAGCATGTCGAGATAGTGGCGGTTCGACGCGAATGGTCCCTCGACGATCACCCGGCCGCGTGCGCCGATGAGCTCGAGACAGGTCTGAGTCATCAGGGCGAGGTAGTAGGACAGCGCCAGCATCCGCGCGGCCTCGCTCGGCGGATCGTGAGTGAAACCGCCGCGGCGCCCCGGGAACGGCCCGGTATTCCCGGAGATGGTCGGCAGAAGGTAGAGACCCGCCAGCACCGCCGCGCGGTCTGCCTCGCCGGGCTCGGCTTCCGACCCGTCCCGGATCATCTCGTATTCCCGCCCGCCCATGAAGCGCGCGGAGGGCACCGTGCCGCCACGCGCATCGACGTTGACGAGCGTATCGCGTGCGGGATCGAGCGCGTCGTCCGTCCCGCCCACGGCCATCGCCACGACCCAGGTTCCGGTCGAGACGACGGCGAAAGGTGCCTCCCGCGCAAGGAGATGGGGATAGAGCGAAGCGTTGCTGTCATGGATCCCGCAGGCGACCGGCGTATCGGGCGAAAGACCGGTTCGCCGTGCCACATCGGCCGTGATTGGGCCGAGGATGTCGGTCGACTTCCGCGCCGGCGCCAACCGGCCGTCGAGACCGAGACGACCGAGGATGGGGGACGGAGCAACCTCCCACGGGTTCCAGAGATCGGTATGGCACCCGAGCGACGTCACGTCCGAGGCGACCTCGCCTGTCAGGCGGAAGCCCCAGTATTGCGGATAGGTGACGACATGGCGGATCCGCGCGGCGAGACCGGGATCGGTGGCGAGCATGTAGTGGAACTGCGCGCCAAGATTGAGACCCTGCGGCAGCCGTGGACTGCCCGTCTCCGCGAAGGAAGGCCGCAGCGCGTCGTACTCCGCGGCCCACGCGTCGGGGCCGTCATGCTCGTAGTCGAGCATCGGCGCCGCGAGCCCGCCCTCTGCATCAAGGAGGACGCCAGAGGCGCCGTGTGTGGTGACGGATATGGCGTCGATGCCGTGCGCCGCGTGCATGTCCCTCAGTCCGTCGAGAAGGAAGGTCCAATGCCCCTCGAGATCGAAATGCGGCCATGGCGGACCCGGCAGGACCTTGTTCGGGCGGGTGGTCACGGCGATCTCGCTCAGCGTCCCGGCGTCGATCAACGCGAGCTTCGCGTTCGTCTTGCCGATGTCGATGACGGCGATCCGGGTATGGGTCATGGAAGGTGGAACACCTTCTCGAGGGCGCGCTCGTAGGGCGCGGCATCGGCCCGTGTCACCATGATGTCGGCCATGTGATACCACCAGCGGCGCATCACCGGATGGGTGGGCAGGTCGTCCATCCCGTGCCCCTCGCGCCGCCAAAGGACGGCGAAGAGGGTCGAGGTCTCCCGGTCGAGGTGGATGGAGTAGTCGCTCACGCCCGCCTCGCGGAGCAGGTCGGCAAGCTCGGGCCAGATTTCGTCGTGTCGCCGCCGGTATTCGTCCTCCTGCCCCGGGATCAGTTTCATCAGGAAGGCGATCTTCTCGCTCATGTGACCCTCCCGGTGCGCAACAGACGAACAAGCCGCGGCAGTGCGATGACGGCGATCAGGAGGCCGCCGATGAAGATCGACATGACGATGCCGGGCACGTTCAGAAGCCCCAGCCCGAAAGTCACGAGCCCGATCACCAGCGCGGCGATGACCACGCCCAGGATCGAACCGGAACCGCCCAGGATGGAAACACCGCCGAGGACGACCATCGTGACGATCTCGAGTTCCCAAGCAAAGGCGATGGAGGGCCGCGTGGAGCCGAGCCGCGCGGTCAGGCAGACGGCCGCGATCCCGGACATGAGACCCGTCAGCAGGAAGAGGATCATTTTCACCCGGGCCACGCGGATTCCGGTGAAGGTGGCCGCCGTCGGATTATTACCGATCGCGTAGATCTGTCGGCCGAAATTCGTGAAGTGGAGAAGCGTGCCGTAGAGAAGGGCGAAGAGGAGGAACAGCGTGAGCTCGAACGAGATCACCCAGAAGACGTAGCCGCGCCCGAGAAAGGCCAGTTCCGGCGGATAGCCGTTGAACGCCTGATCGCCCAGGACGATATAGCTGATCCCGCGGAAGAGGCTCATCGTCCCGATCGTCGCCACGATGGAGGGCAGACCCAGCCGGGTGACGAGCACGCCGTTCACCGCGCCGCAAAGAAGGCCGACGGAGAGGCCGATCGCCACGAGCCCGGGCGCGCCTACGCCCCATTGCAGCGCCCAGCCCATGGCGGTGGAGGCGAGCGCGATGATGCCCGCGACCGAAAGGTCGATCTCCCCCGAGATGATAAGGAGCGCCATCGCGAAGGCGATGAAGGCCTTCTCGGTAAAATTGAAGGTGGCGTCCGAGAGGTTCCAGGGATCGAGGAAATAGGGACTGGCCTGCGTGTTCGCGAGAAAGATCAGAACCCCGATGCCGAAAAGCAGCAGCTCCCATGACCGCAGGATCCGCGTCGGGCGGCTCGACAGGCGATCGGGAACGTGGCGGGGCCTCGTGCCCTCGGTCAGGCTCATGCCTTCGCCTCCTTCAGGATGATGCGTCCCGGCGTGCGGCGGCGATTGACGGCGACGGCCACGATGATCGCGGTGCCGGAGATCGCCATCTGCCAGAAGGGAGAGATGCCCGCGACGGGCAGCGCGTTCTTGATCGTGCCGAGGAAAAGCGCCCCCAGCACCGCGCCTGTCACCGTGCCGAGTCCGCCCGAGATGGCGATGCCGCCGATCACGCAGGCCGCGATGATATCGAGTTCGAACCCGCCCGCGACATCCGTGTAGGCCACCGCGTAGCGCGCCACCCAAAGATAGCCGCAAAGACCGGCAAGTCCGCCCGCGATCACGAAGGCCCAGAACCGCGTGCGGCCGACATCGATGCCGGTATAGACCGCGGCGCCCGGATTGCCGCCGACGGCGTAGAAGGCGCGGCCAAGGGATGTACGGTTCACGGCCACGGCAAAGGCCGCGATGGTGGCCAGAGCGATCCAGGACATGACCGGCAGGCCGAGGATGTCCGCACGGGGAAAGCCCTTGTAGGCCGCGCTCATCTCGTGACTGTTCACCCAGGCCCCGCCAGACACGAGGAAGACGAGCCCGCGGAAGATCGTGAGCGTGCCCAGCGTGACCACGATGGGCGGGATGTCTAGCTTCCAGACGAGAAGGCCGTTCAGCGCGCCGAGGACAAGCCCGATCCCCACCGCGACGAGGATCAGGAGCGGTACCGGCAGGCCCGGCATCGCGGCGTTCATCATCGCGGTGACCATGCCCGTCAGCGCAAGGTTCGACGCCTGGCTGAGATCGATGCAGCGCGTCAGGATCACCATAGTCTGTCCCAGCGCGAGGATGATCAGGATCGACGTGTCGTTGAAGATCCGCACGAGATTGCCGGGTGCGGCAAACCCGGAGAACCGCGTCTCCGCCAGGAAGACTAGCGCGAGCAGCGCGCCGAGAAGTATCGCTTCGCGCGATTTGAGAAACCGGGTCATGCGACCTCCGCGTAGCCCGCGGCGGCGCGGACGAGAATTTCGGGCGTCAGATCCTCGCGTTCGAACGCACCGGCGATCCGCCCATCGCGCAGAACGATGGCGCGGTCCGACATGCCGAGGATCTCGGGGATCTCGGAGCTGACCATGATGACGGCAAGGCCCTCGGCGGCAAGCTCCGCCATGAAGGCATGGACGGCGGCCTTGGAGCCCACGTCGATCCCTTTCGTGGGCTCGTCGAGGATGATGACCTTGGGCCGCGTCGCGAGCCACTTGGCGATCACCACCTTCTGCTGGTTGCCGCCCGAGAGATTGCCGACGTTTTGATCGAGCGCCGCGGCGCGCAGGTCGAGCCGTTCGGTGTATTCGCGGGCGAGGGCGAATTCCTCCGCCATGCGGATGAAGCCGTGCCGTGACGTCTGCGGAAGCGAGGGCAGGGTGACGTTCTGAAAGATCGGCAGCGCGGTTATCGCGCCCTGATGCCCGCGATCCTCGGGCACGTACACGATCCCCTGCGCGATCGCGTCGGCGGGTGAGCGGATTACTATTTCTTGCCCGTCCAACAGCACGCGGCCCGCGGAGGGACGGGTGACGCCGAAGAGCGCCTGCATGACCTCCGACCGGCCCGCCCCCACGAGGCCGTAGAAGCCCAGGATCTCACCGCGCCGGAGGGTGAAGTCGATCTCCGCGAATTCGGTCGGATGGCGATAGCCCTCGACACGCAGGATTTCGGGGCCAGGATCGAAGGTCCTGTCGGGAAAGATCGCGTCCATCGTTCGGCCCACCATCTTCTCGACGAGCTGGTCCTCGGTCACCTCCGTGATCCGCCCGGCATCCACCATCTCGCCGTCGCGGAAGACGGTGTAGCGGTCGGCGATGCGGAAGATTTCGTCGAACTTGTGGGATATGAAGAGGATCGCCTTGCCCTCCGCCTTCAGGCGCTCGACGAGATCGTAGAGCTCTTCGATCTCCGCCTGGCTGAGAGATGCGGTGGGCTCGTCCATGACGACGACGCGCGCCTCGACCGAGAGGGCGCGGGCGATGGCAACGAGGTGCTTGGAGGCGATGCCGAGCTCTTTCAGCGGCGTTTCGGGATCGAGCCGCGCGCCGATCCGCTCGAGGATCGCCTTCGCATCCACGCGGAGCCGGGCCCAGTCGATCAGGCCGAAGCGTCCGCGGGGCGCGTGACCGAGAAAGATGTTCTCCGCGACGGAGAGCTCGTCGAAGAGCACCGTCTCCTGGTGGATCGCCGTGATGCCGGCCGACTGCGCGGCGATGGCCGTGGGAAACCGCGTCTCCGCGCCGTCGACGCGGATCGTGCCGCCATCGGGCTGGTAGATGCCGGTAAGGATCTTCACGAGCGTCGATTTGCCCGCGCCGTTCTCCCCGACGAGTGCCGTGACCTCGCCCGGATAGAGCGACAGCGCCACGTCGTTAAGTGCGGTGACGCCGGGAAACGTCTTGGTGATCGCCTCGAGGCTCAGGACCTCGCGGCTCTCGGGGCTCGTATCCTTCAACTTGCGACCTCCCGGATGGGGCAGGGCCCGGCCCGCGAGGGGGCCGGGCGGCACGGATCAGAAGACGCTCGCGAACTCGTCGATGTTCGAGGCGTCGTAGGTGAAGGGCTCGCTCATCGCCGCCTCGTTGTTCTCGTCGAGCGTGGCGGTGCCGACCCGGCCCATCGAGAGTTCGGCGCCGGGCTCCGCCGTTGCCGCGTCGGTCGCAAGTTCGTAGGCGATGGTCGTGACCGCGTAGCCGAGATCGATCGGGTTCCAGATCGCGAAACTCTCCGACGCGCCGCTCTCGATCGCGCCCGCCATCTCCGACGGCAGGCCGAGGCCGGTGACGTTCACCTCGCCGACCTTGCCCGCGTCCTGCACCGCCTGCGCCGCGGCGACGATGCCCACGGAGGTCGGCGCGATGATCGCGTCGAGATCGGGATAGGATTGCAGCAGCCCCTGCGTCTCGCGGTAGGATTTGTCGGCGAGGTCGTCGCCGTAGACCGTCGCGACGAGCTCGATGTCGGGATAGGTGTCGGCCATGTATTCCTTCATCGCCGCGATCCAGACGTTCTGGTTCGTCGATGTGGAGGTGGCCGAGAGGACGGCGACCTTGCCCGCCTCGTCCGGCAGGTGGTCGGCCGCGAGCGTGATGATCGTCTCGCCGATGAGTTGGTCGGAGGAGGGGGCGAGGTGCATCTCCCGGCCCGCGGGCGCCACGCCGGAATCCCATGAGACGACCGTGATGCCCCGCTGCATCGCCCGCTCGAGCGCCGGGACGAGCGCGTCGGGATCGTTGGCGGAGATCGCGATGGCGTCCACGCGTTGCGCGATCAGCGAATTGACGACCTCGATCTGGCCCTCGGCGGTGGTGGTCGTGGGCCCGGTATAGATGATCTCGACATCGCCGAGTTCCTCGGCCGCCTCCTCCGCGCCGCGCGCGGCGGCCTCGAAGAAGCCGATCCCGAGGGCCTTGGCCACGAGGGCGATGCGGACGGTGTCCTGCGCCGTCGCGGCGCCGCCCATGAGGCTCGCCGACAGACCGGCGGCAAGGCCCGCGCCGATCGCGATACGTCTTGTGGTCGTCATCGTTTCCTCCCTGGAATGACAAGCGTTCAACCGGCCCTAGAGCGTTCCTCCGTCCGGGTGACCGGCGCGACGACGAGGTTCACCCCCGCCGCCTCGATCATGGCGGCGTCGGCCTCCTCCAGGCCGTCGTCGGTGATAAGCGTCTGGATCCGCTCCAGCGGACACAGGATCAGGCTGGAGCGGTCGCGGAACTTGGAGCTGTCGACCATCAGCACGACCTCGTCGGCCTGCCCGATGAGCTTCGTCTCCGCCTGGATGATGAGGGGGTCCTGCTCCATCACCCCGAGCCGCGAGACCCCCTTGGCCCCGAGGAACATCCGCCGTGCGGCGAAATTGCGGGTCACGTCGTTCTCGAAAGGCGACAGGACGATGTTCTGTTCGCGGTAGATCGTCCCCCCGGCCAGCATGACAGTGTTCTTCGACTGCTTCAGCAGGTGCTCGGCAATCGGGAACGAGTTGGTGAAGACGAGACAGCGGCGGTTGGCGAGCGGATGGACCATCTGGAACGTCGTCGTGCCGCCGTTGATGATGATTGCGTCGCCGTCGTCGCACATCTCCACCGCCGCCTGGGCGATGGCGCGCTTCTGGGCCACGTGGCGGGTGGCGTTCATCTCGAACGGACGGCCCGAGAGCCCCACGAATTGCGGCGGCGCCACCGCCTCCACGCCACCGCGCACACGGCGGACCTTTTTCTGCATGTGGAGTGCGGCGATGTCGCGGCGGACCGTCGCCTCGGAGGCATCGGTGAGTTCGACGAGTTCGGCCACGGTCGCGACCGGCCGGGCCTGAACGGCCGACAGGATGACGCGATGGCGCTCCGTCTCGATCATCGTGATCCTCCCTCTCGGCTCACCTTTTCCCGGCGGACCGGTCATTGTCAATCATCAACTTTCATCGAGCCGCAGTTCTGCGCCGCAGCATGATTAAAGGTGATCGAAATAGATTGACCTGAACGGCGAGCCGGCCGATTGTCCGCGCGACCGACACGTGCAAGGGGGGAATCGTCGTGCCCAAGGATAACGCAGGCCATCGCATCGCAAACTATTGGGACGCCTCGAAGGCCGGGGGGATGAGCGAGGCGGAGAAGCTGCTCTACCGCTCGAACCTTCTCGGCTCCGACAAGCGGGTGACGAATTACGGCGGCGGCAATACCTCGGCCAAGGTGATGGAGACCGATCCCCTGTCGGGCGGCGAGGTGGAGGTCCTCTGGGTCAAGGGCTCGGGCGGCGATATCGGTTCGATCGCGATGGACGGTTTCGCCACGCTCTACATGGAGAAGCTCGACGCGTTGAGAGGGCTCTACCGCGGCGTGGAGCACGAGGACGAAATGGTGGGGTACCTGCCGCACTGCACCTTCGACCTCAATCCGCGTGCGGCCTCCATCGACACGCCGCTCCACGCCTTCGTGCCGAAGCGCCATGTCGACCACGTCCATCCCGATGCCGTCATTGCCATCGCCGCGGCGGAGAACTCGAAGGCGCTCACGCAGGAAATCTACGGCGACGAGATCGGTTGGCTGCCCTGGAAGCGCCCCGGCTTCGAACTGGGCATGTGGCTTCGGGATTTCTGCGAGAAGAACCCGGACGCGAAGGGCGTCGTCCTCGAGAGCCACGGCCTCTTCACGTGGGCCGACGATGCGGAGGAGTGCTATGCGCTGACGCTCCGGATCATCAATCGCGCGATCGACTGGTTCGCGGAGAAGACCGATGGCGTGCCGGCCTTTGGCGGCGAAGCCGCGCCGACGCTGCCCGCCGAAGAGCGCCGGGCCGTCGCCGCCAAGCTCATGCCCGCGATCCGTGGCATGATCTCCGAAGGCAGTCACAAGGTCGGCCATTTCGACGATCAGGATGCGGTGCTCGAGTTCGTCTGCGCGAAGGACATGGAGACACTCGCGGCTCTCGGGACGTCCTGTCCCGACCATTTCCTCAGGACCAAGATCCGTCCGCTGGTGGTCGATTACGATCCCGCGAACCCGGACGTCGATGCGACGCTCGCGGCTTTGAAAGGCATGATCGAGAGCTACCGTGCCGATTACGCCGCGTATTACGAGCGGTGCAGACACGATGACAGCCCTGCCATGCGCGATCCAAACGCGGTGGTCTACCTCGTGCCGGGCGTCGGCATGATCACCTTCGCCAAGGACAAGGCCACGGCGCGGATCTCGGGCGAGTTCTACGTCAACGCGATCAACGTCATGCGCGGCGCGCACGCCGTCTCAACCTACCAGGGCCTGCCGGAGCAAGAGGCGTTCGACATCGAGTACTGGCTCCTCGAGGAAGCGAAGCTGCAACGGATGCCGGCGCCGAAGGCGCTCGCGGGCCGGGTGGCCATCGTCACCGGCGGCGCCGGCGGGATCGGCATGGCCACGGCGGAGGCGTATCTCGCGAAGGGTGCCTGCGTGGTGCTGGCCGATATCGACGCGGCCGCGCTGGATCAGGCGAGGGACGCCCTCGCTGGTCGCCACTCGACGGATGTCGTGCGCGGCGTGGTCATGGACGTCACCGACGAGGATGCGGTGGCGCGCGCCTATGCCGAGATGGCGGTAGAGTTCGGCGGGGTCGACATCGTTGTCTCGAATGCCGGGATCGCCTCTTCGGCCAAGGTCGAGGACACCACGCTCGATCTCTGGAACAGGAACATGTCGATCCTCTCGACGGGCTACTTCCTCGTCGCGCGGGAGGCCTTCGTGATGCTGAAGGCGCAGGGCATCGGCGGGGCGATCGTCTTCGTCGCCTCGAAGAACGGCCTCGCCGCCTCGCCGGGCGCGTCGGCCTACTGCACCGCGAAGGCGTCCGAAATCCATCTCGCGCGCTGCCTGGCGCTCGAAGGCGCGCCCGACGGCATCCGCGTGAACGTGGTCAATCCCGACGCGGTCCTCCAGGGCTCCAAGATCTGGTCCGGCGAATGGCTCGACCAGCGCGCCTCGACCTACGGTACCGACAAGGAGGGCCTCGAGGAGATGTACCGCGAGCGCTCGCTTCTCAAGCGCTCCGTCCTGCCGCAGGATATCGCGCGCGCCTGCTATTTCCTGGCCTCGGACGAGAGCTCGAAATCGACGGGCAACATCCTGAACGTGGATGCAGGCAACGTGCAGTCCTTCACGCGCTGAAGGACGAAGGGAGGACACCATGATTCACACGGACAAGATCGCCTCGGCCAACGAGGCGGCGGAGGCCGCCCTGCGCGCCGATTACGACGCGCTCGGGGTCCAGCTCGACCGGCGCGGCGTGGACATCGAAGGCGTGAAGGAGAAGGTCGCGGCCTACGGTATCGCCGTACCGTCCTGGGGCGTGGGCACGGGCGGCACGCGCTTCGCCCGCTTCCCGGGCGAGGGAGAGCCCACATCGGTCTTCGAAAAGCTCGACGATTGCGGCGTGATCCACCGGCTTACGGGCGCGACGCCTCGGGTCTCCCTGCACATCCCATGGGACGACGCCGATCCGGCAGACCTCATCGCGAAGGCGGAGGAGACGGGGCTCGGTTTCGACGCCATGAACTCGAACACCTTTCAGGACCACGCTGGCGATCCGCATTCCTACGAATACGGATCGCTCAGTCATACTAAGGCGCCGGTGCGCCGGCAGGCGGTGGAGCACAACCTCCGCTGCATCGAGATCGGATCGAAGATCGGCTCGAAGGCGCTTACGATCTGGGTGGGCGACGGGTCGAACTTCCCCGGACAATCGCATTTCACGCGGCAATTCGAGCGGTATCTCGACAGCGCCCGCGCGATCTATGCAGGGCTCCCGGAGGATTGGCGGCTCTTCACCGAGCACAAGGTCTTCGAGCCGGCCTTCTATTCCACGGTCGTGCAGGATTGGGGGACCAACTACCTGATCGCGACCGAGCTCGGCGAGCGCGCGCAATGTCTCGTCGATCTCGGTCACCACGCGCCCAATGTGAATATCGAGATGATCGTGGCGCGGCTGATCCAGTTCGGCAAGCTCGGCGGATTCCACTTCAACGACAGCAAGTACGGCGACGACGATCTCGACACGGCGGCTATCGATCCCTACCGCCTCTTCCTCGTCTTCAACGAACTGGTGGATGCCGCGGGCACGCCCGACTTCGATCCCGCCCACATGCTCGACCAGAGCCACAACGTCACCGACCCGATCGAAAGCCTTATGAACTCCGCGATGGAGGTACAGCGTGCCTATGCCCAGGCGCTGATCGTGGAGCGCGCGGCGCTCGAGGAGTATCAGGAGGAGAACGATCCGATGATGGCGTCGGAGACATTGAAGCGCGCCTTCCGCACCGACGTCACCCCGATCCTGCAGATGGCACGGCTCGAGAAGGGCTGCGCGATCGATCCGCTGTCGGTTTACCGCGCCTCGGGTTACCGGGCGCGGATCGCGGAGACGCGGCCGAAATCGGCCGGCGGCGGCGGCGGCATCGTCTGACCAATCCGCTTCAGCGAAGGCGGATGTCGGCCGGTCCAGACCGTTCGAGGACGAGACGCGCGTTCGGCAGGTCGTTCGCCTCGAGCTTCGCCATCGCCACGTCGGGAGGGAGGGAGGCCCAGCGTTCGGCGAGCCGCGCGCGCAGCACTTCGTAGGGCACGTCGAGGAACACCGTCAGATCGAATGTCTCACGCAGATCGGCCCAGCCCGGCAGATCGAGGAGGAGATAGTTCCCCTCCACGATCAGCAATCGCCGCTCGGGCCCGATCATCCGCGCACCGCCACGCGAGATCTCGAGCGCGCGGTCGAAGACCGGAACGATGACGGGCGCGTCGTCCCGCGCCAGACGCTCCAGCGTGATGCGGAACCCGTCGAGATCGAAGGTGTGCGGCGCGCCCTTCCGCGCCAGATCGCCCCGCGCGGCGAGGAGACCGTCGTCGAGATGGAAACCGTCCATCGGCAGGATCGCGCTCTGACCCGGATGGCTTTCCTCGAGCGCGGCGTGAAGCGCCTCGGCGAGCGTCGACTTGCCCGCGCCCGGTGGCCCCGCGATGGCGGCGAGACGGCGCGGGCCCGCCTCCGCCAGCGTGCGGAGCCGGGTCGTGAGCGTCGCGAGATCGTCTCCCGCCATCCGTTCAGCGCCCCGCGGCGCCGGGCAGCGCGGATTCCCGGCGCATCGCTTCCCGCGCCGCCTTGAGCTGCGAGGTGGTGTACGCATGGGCATGACGCGCGAGATCTTCACCGTCCTCCCAGGTGTTGCGCCAGATCCCGAGGATGCCCGTGAGCGGCTGGCCGACGACCTCGGAAGAGAAGGATTCGTAGGTGATCGGTCCTTCATAGCCCGCCCGGACGAGTGCGCGGAAAGTACCGGCGAGATCGACCGAGCCGCTGCCCATGTAGCCGCGGTGGGAATCTCCCGTATGGAAGTAGACGAGCTGCTCCGCGGTGTCGGTGATGGCCGTGAGCGGATCGTTCTCCTCGATATGCATGTGATAGACGTCGAGATGCACGCCGACATTCTCGCGCCCCACCATGTCGCAATACGCGCGGGCCTGCGCCGCGGTGTTGAGGATGTTGGTCTCGTAGCGGTTCACCACCTCCATGCAGAGCGTGACACCGTGTTTGGCCGCTTCCTCTGCGGCGCGCGCGACGATCTCGGCGGATTCGCGGATGCCGTCGGGCAGGGGTGGCTCCGAATGTTTGGTGAAGGCGCCGTAGAGAATGCCGGAGATATGGGTCGCTCCGACCGCGCCGGCGCTCTCGATCGTGCGCATCAATTGCGCCTCGCCGGCCTTCACCCGATCGGGGTCGCGGGAGGCGATGTCCGCTTCCGGCGGCAGGCCCAACGAGAGCGTGCAGGAGATCCCGGCCGCCTCGATCGCGCGGCGCGTCGCCTCGGGACGCAGAAGCTCGGTCTCGAAGGCCGGTATCTCGAGAAGCTCGAATCCGGTCTTCGCAGTCATCGAGATGGCCCGGTCCGCTTCCGCCTCGCTCCATCCGGCGACCCAGACATTGGCGTGCAATCCGAGTTTGTTCATGTCTCGCTCTCTTTCATCTTTACGGGTGTGGGGATTGGGTGTCGTCGAGGCGGTCGAGGGCGACGCTGGGCGGGATCAGCATCAGGCCGCCCGTTTCGTCCCCATCCGCCGCGAAACGGTCGAAACAGGCGCCGATCAGGGCCTCGACATTCTGGCGCAGCATGATGATCGGCAGGGGAAGGCAGGCGGCGAGCGGATCCCAGTCGAAGCAGGCGAGGTTCGGCCGGCCGATCCGCGACCCCTCCGCCTGCCAGAAGGACGCGAAGCCCTCGAAAGCGGTGATCGAATTGATGAGGAGTGCGGGGGGAAACGGCCCCGCGTCGAGCAGTTCCGACAGGGCGATGCAAGCGTCATCGGCCCGATAGCCGCACCGAAGGATACGTATATCGGCCCGGGCCCGCCCCGCCGCGTCGCAGGCGGCAAGAAAGCCCGCCACCCGTTCCTCCGTCGCGTATTCGCCTTCGCGCCCGCCAAGAAACACGACCGGACCTTCGCCATGCGCGAGGAGGCGGGCGGTCAGATGGTTCGCGCCATTGCGGTTGTCGCTCACCACGGAAAACGCCTCCGGACCCGGCAGGTCGACATTGACGCACCATATGCCGCTGGCCCGGCAGAGCCGATTGATCGCGGTCGGATCCTCAGTTCCCGCGAGGATCAGGATTTCGACTTCTTGAGCGACGAGGGTACGGGCGACCGCCTGTTCCGTCGCGAGGTCGCGCTGCGTACTGACGACGATGGGCACGAGATCGAGATCGCGCGCCCGCGCCTCGAAGCTCTCCGCGAGGCCCGCAAAGAAGCGGTTGCGGTGGTGCGGCACGATCATCCCGGCCAGCGCGGACCTGCGCGTCCTGAGCGCCTGAGCACGCGGGTTCGGCGCATAGCCGATCTCCGCCGCGGCGGTACGGACGCGATCGGCCGTGGTCCGGGTGATCCGGTACCGCTCCCACGTTCCATTCATGACGAGGCTCGCCGTCGATACGGAGGTACCGGCGCGCGCGGCGAGGTCGCGGATCGTCGTCCGTCCTCCACGTGATGCGCGCGGCTTTCCCATGCGTCCTCCATTGCCGTTCTCCTAGCGCGATCACGATTGACAGCACAAGCTAAAAGGATTTAGCAAACGTCGGACACCGGCATCACATCCTCGGAGGGGGCGTGAGAAAGAACGCCGGAAGATATTGCGAGACATCTCAGGGAGGACTTCATGCCGACATACTCGTTTGACAGGCGCGGGCTGATGGTCGCGGCGGCGATGGCTGCCGCCGGCTTTACGCTGCCCGCCGCGGCGCAGGACGACACCACCACCATCGGCGTGGTCGTGAAGATCGGCGGGATACCGTGGTTCAACGCGATGGAGGCGGGGATCACCGAGAAGGCCGAGGAACTCGGCGTGGAGGCCTTCATGGTGGGCCCGACCAGCGCCGATCCCGCGCTTCAGGTGCGCGCGGTGGAGGACCTGATCGCGCAGGGCGTCGACGTGATCGGCGTGGTGCCGAACGACGCCGACGTGCTCGAACCGGTGCTCGGCCGTGCGATGGAACAGGGCATCCACGTCATCACGCATGAATCCCCGGGCCAGAAGAACGTCGATTGGGATTTCGAGCTCGCCTCCGCCCAGGGCTTCGGGGAAGCCTATGGCGCCCGGCTTGCCGAGGAGATGGGCGGGACGGGTCAATACGCGGTCTTCGTGGGCGGGCTGTCTGTGCCGCTCCACAACGCCTGGGCCGATGCCGCGATCGCTTATATCGAGGAGAACCACCCCGATATGCAGCTCATCGGTGACCGCTACGGCGTGGCCGAGGACGTGGATGCCTCCCGTCGCACTGCCCTCGACCTGATGCGCGCGAACGAGGATCTCGGCGGCTTCCTGGCCTTCGGAAGCCAGGGGCCGATCGGCGCGGCGCGTGCGGTCCAGGAGCGGCGGCGCGGCGGCGAGATCGTCGTGCTGGGCCCGTTCTCCCCGGGGCAGGGACGGCAGCTCGTCCATGACGGGATCCTCACGGGCGGCTTCATGTGGAATCCGAAGCAGGCCGGAGAGGTCTTCGTGACGCTCGGGAACATGATCGCGAACGGCGAGGAGATCGAGGCGGGGATGGAAATCGAGGGGCTTGGAACGATCGAGCCCGATGTCGAGAACCGCACGATCATCGTCGACCAACTCGTCGAGATCAACGAAGACACCGTGGACGATCTCGCGGCACTGGGGCTCTGATCCCGGTGGCCGGTCCCGATGGGGCCGGCCCCTGGCGGTGCGGCTCCGGGAGGAGGGGAAGATGGACGACACGGCGCGGAGCGGGGACACGCTGCTCCTGAAGCTCGAACATGTCTCGAAGCGGTTCGGCGGGGTGCAGGCACTTGACGATGTCGCCTTCGAGGTTCACCCGGGCGAGGTCCTCTGCCTCGCGGGAGAGAACGGATCGGGCAAGTCGACGCTGATCAAGACGATCAGCGGCGTCCACCAGCCCGATCCGGGCGCGGTGATGGAATGGCGGGGCGAGACGCTCGGAAGCATGGATCCGGCATCCGCGCGGGGGATCGGCATTCAGGTGATCTGGCAGGATCTGGCCCTGTTCCCGCATATGAGCGTCGCCGAGAATATCGCCTTCGAGCGTAATCTGGGCGCGCGACCGACGGTCGTGGATTATGCGACCATGCGTCGGGAGGCGGACGCGATCCTGTCGCGCCTCGGTGTCGAGATCGACCTCGACGCGCCGGTGAGTTCCCTCTCCATCGCCCGGCGACAGCTCGTGGCCATCGCCCGCGCGCTCGTCGCCGACGCCGCCCTCATCTTCATGGACGAGCCCACCGCGTCGCTTTCCCGCGCGGAGACGGAGGCGCTCATCGACATCGTCCGGCGCCTGTCCTACGAGGGGATCGCCGTCGTCTTCGTGAGCCACCGGCTGGCCGAAGTGCTAGACATCTGCTCGCGTGTGACGGTGCTGCGCGACGGCAAGCTCGTCGGGACCTATCCCACAGAGGGGATGACACAGACGCGTCTTACAGAACTCATGACCGGGGCGACCTTCGACTACGAGACGCATACCTCACGGGCGACGGATGGCACCCCGATCCTCGAGACCGAACGGCTCGGACGCGCGGGCGAGTACGAGGACGTCTCGCTCAGCATCGCGCCCGGAGAGATCGTCGGGCTGACCGGGCGGCTCGGCTCGGGACGGACCGAGCTCGCGCTCTCGATCTTTGGGATGACGCCGCCCGACCGGGGGCGCATCCTTCTCGAAGGGCGTCCGCTGCGCCTGGGCTCGAACCGCGACGCGATCGACGCGGGCATCGCCTACGTCTCGGAGGACCGGCTCTCGCTGGGCCTCGTGCAGGACCAGCCCATCGAGGACAACGTGGTGGTGACCGTCCTCGACCGGCTGCTCGGATCCGCGGGGCTCCTGTCGCCCGCGCGGAAGGCGGAGGTCGCGGATGACTGGATCGCGCGCCTGAAGGTGAAGATCGGCCAACCCTCGGATGCCGTCTCGACCCTCTCAGGCGGCAACCAGCAACGGATCGTACTCGCGAAATGGCTGGCGACGCGGCCGAAGCTCCTGATCCTCGATTCCCCCACCGTCGGTGTCGACGTGGGCGCGCGGGCAGGCATCTTCGACATCGTGGACGGTCTCGCGCGGGAGGGAATGGCGATCCTCTTGATCTCCGACGAGACGCCGGAGGTCTATTTCAACGCGGACCGGGTGCTGCATATGCGCGACGGACGGATCGTCGAGACGTTCCGCCCCGACGCCATGGCGCTCGACGACATGGAGGCGGCCGTCCATGGCTAGACGACTTCCCATCGGCGGTACGGAGGCGTGGCTTCTCGCCGTGATCCTCCTGATCTGCGTGTGCCTATCGCTGACGACGGAGACGTTTCTTACCCTCGTCAACGCTTTCGACCTGCTGAACTATTCGGCAGTGAATCTGATCTTCGCCGCCGGCCTCCTCGTGGTCCTGATCGCGGGCGGGATCGACATCTCCTTCGCCGTGGGCGCTTCCGTGGTACAGTATCTCGTGGTGATCACGCTGATGCAGATCGGCGGCGGGAATTGGGCGGTTGGCATCTCGCTCGCGATTCTCTTCGGCGCCGCGCTCGGGGCGATAAACGCGGCGCTGATCTATCACTTCCGGATCATCTCCATCGTCGTGACGATCGCCACGTTCAACCTCTTCTTCGGCCTGCTGATGTTCTTCAGCGGGGGCGTCTCGCTCTACCTGTTGCCCGATTGGCTCTCCTCCCGCGTGATCCTTTTCGAACACGAGACATCCTTCGGCTGGGCGGAGATCACCTTACCCGTCGCCGTGATGGTGGCGGTCCTCGTCGCGACCTGGGCGCTCCTCAACCGGCTCAGCATCGGGCGGCAGCTCTTCGCGATGGGCGACAATCCCGAGGCCGCGCGGAGGCTCGGGATCAACATCGGCGCGATGCACTATCTCGCCTATTGCTGGCTCGGGGCCTGTGCCGGTATCGCGGGGCTCATGCAGGCGCATTATGCCCGGGAAGTCGTGCCGAACGCGCTCTATGGCCGCGAGCTCGAGGTGCTGGCCGCCGTGGTCCTCGGCGGAGCACGTCTCGGTGGCGGACGTGGTACGCTTCTGGGCGCCGTGCTGGGCCTCGCTTTGATCTCCATCACGCAGAACGGCCTGAACCTTCTCGGGATTTCGCCCTACGCGTTCCGCATGATCGTGGGGGCGATCATCCTCGTCGCGATCAGCATGTCGAGCGATACCTTCGCCGTGCTGCGCGAGAAGGTACGCCGTCATCGCGCAACCGGACGGGCGGAGGGAACGGCCTGATGAGCAACGTGCAACTCGACGCGACCCGGCGCTCCGGCGGTTGGACTGCCCTCCGGCCGAGCGGAGAATCGTTGGCCCTCCTTGCAGTGCTGGCCCTGCTCGTCGTTCTCTTCAGCGCGCTGACCGACCGGTTCCTGACCGGCGCGACCTTCGCGTCGATCGCGTTCCAGCTTCCCGAATTGGGGCTTCTGACGCTGGCGATGATGATCCCGCTCCTGTCGGGCGGGCTGAATCTTGCCGTCACCTTCTCGGCGAACCTCTCGGGGCTGGTGCTCGCCTGGACGCTGACCTGGCTCGGCGGGGCCGATGCGGGGCTTGGCGCGATGATCCTCGGGATGGCTCTGGCGATCCTCGCGGGCGCGGCGATCGGCTGGGTGCTCGGCATGGTGGTCGCCTATACGGGCGCGCATCCGATCCTGGCGTCCCTCGCCATGATGATCTTCCTGCGCGGCCTGGGTGAGTTTCTCACCCGTGGGGCCAGCATCTCGGGGTTTCCACCGGCGCTGATCGCGATCGGGCAGGGGACGTTTCTCGGAATCCCGGCGCCGCTCCTCGTGTTCCTGGGGGCGATCGGGGTCTGGGCGCTGATCCTGAACCGCACCCGGTTGGGATTCACGATCTACATGCTGGGATCGAACCCTGACGCGTCGCGCTATTCGGGGGTGAACACGCGCCGGGCGCTCGTCATGGTCTACCTACTCTCGAGCGTCATGTGCGCGGTCGCGGGGATCGTGATGGCGGCGCGCTTCAACTCCGTCCGGGTGGGTCATGGAGAAGCCTATCTCCTCATCACCGTCCTGGCCTGCTTCCTCGGCCGCGTCGATCCGTTCGGGGGATTCGGCCGCATCGCGCCGGTCGTCCTGGCGCTCGTCATTCTTCAGGTGATCGGCTCCGGCCTGAACCTCCTGGGCACCAATCAGCATCTCGCGACGGCGCTCTGGGGCGGAATTCTCATCGTCGTCATGGGGCTGCGCTATCTCTGGGGTCGCTATGGCCAGGCCCTCTTCCGATCCGTCTCGAGCTAGCCATCTTCCCCTCGATTGAATTGGGGCGGACCGGACTTGACCTCGTCACTTCTGTAATCCTTACCTTGCAGATGTAACGCGGGCGAAACGGGTTCGTCCGCTGGAGGGGTGTGATTGTGCCCCGAAGGGAGGGAAAGATGACGAAATCGCAGAGACATAGGGTCGTACTGGCGGGTCTCGGTTCCGCTCTGGCGCTCGCCGCCGGTGGTGTCGCGGCACAGGAAAGCTCCGGGCCGGAGCGTGCGGCCATCACGGTCGGCACGCTCGGCAACCCCTTCTTCCAGGTGGTGATCGCGGGGGCGACGGACCGGATCGAGGAAGCCAATCCCGACGCGCAGATCACCACCGTCGGGGCCGATTACGATCTGAACGAGCAATCCTCCCAGATCGACAGCTTCATCGCGGGCGGCGCGCAGCTCCTGATCCTGAACGCGGTGGACCAGCAGGCGGTCGGACCCGCCGTGGAACGGGCGAAGCAATCGGGCATGACGGTCGCCGCGGTGGACGTGTCGGCCGCCGGTGCCGATCTCACCGTGATGACGAACAACGTGCAGGCGGGCCGGATCACCTGCGAATACCTCGCCGAGCAGATCGGTGGCGAGGGGAACTTCATCATCATCAACGGTCCGCCGGTTTCCTCGATCACCGACCGCGTGCAGGGCTGCCACGAGGCGCTCGAAAATTACCCTGACATCGAGTTGCTGTCGGACAATCAGGACGGCCAGGCGAGCCGCGATGGCGGGTTCCAGGTGATGCAGAACCTCCTGACCCGCTTTAGCGAGATCGACGCGGTCTTCGGCGCGAACGATCCGACCGCGATCGGGGCGCAACTGGCCGCGCAGCAATTCGGACGCACGGAGATGGTGATCGGCGGCGTCGACGGCTCGCCCGATTTCGTGGATGCGATGAACCAGGACAGCACGCTTCTCGTCGCGTCCGCCTCGCAGGACCCCTACGGCATGGCGCGGCAGGCGGCCGACATGGGCATCCAGATGATGAACGGGGAGGAGGTCGGCGAGACTGAAGTCCTTCTCGACACGGAACTCGTCACGCAGGACAATGCCGCCGATTGGGATGCCTGGAGCACCGGGAACTGACCGGAGGGGCCGCTTTCGGGCGGCCCCGTACACGCTTCTGGAGGTTTTGCCATGGACGAGAGTTCGACGCCCCGCCTCGAGATGCGGGGTATCTCGAAGACGTTCGGCGCGATCCGAGCGCTTCGTGACGTGTCATTGAGCGTCCGCGGCGGCGAGGTGCACGCGCTGATGGGCGAGAACGGCGCCGGCAAGTCGACGCTTATGAAGATTCTCGCCGGCGCGCTGCGCGCCGATTCCGGCGGCGAGATCCGCATCCGCGGCGAGGTCGTGCAGATGTCCAACCCGCACGAGGCGCGCGACCGCGGGATTGCCGTGATATACCAGGAACTCGCGTTGTCGCCGAACCTGACCGTGGCGGAGAACATCTTCCTCGGCCGCGAACGCACGCGGTTCGGACTGCTCGATCGCGGGGCGCAGCGTCGCGCGGCGGCGCCCGTGCTCGAACGTCTCGGCGCAGATTTCACCGCCGGAACGCGGGTGATGGATTTGTCGCTCGGCCAGCGGCAGATGGTGGAGATCGCCCGCGCGCTCGAATCCGATGCCGACATCATCGTGATGGACGAGCCGACCACGGCGCTCAGCGAACGCGAGAGCGAGCAACTTTTTCGTCTCGTGGACCGGCTTCGCGACGAGGGGATCGCGATGATCTACATCAGCCACCGGATGGACGAGGTCTACCGCCTCTCCGATCGGTGCAGCGTGCTGCGCGACGGCGCCTATATCGGGACGCTCGAGCGCGAGGAACTCGACCCCGATCGCCTCGTCTCCATGATGGTCGGCCGCGAGGCGTCGAGCTTCTACGAAAAGGCGCACCGCCCGCCATCGGAGGCGCCGGCACTCCTCGAGGTGCGCGATCTGACTGACGGGGCCCGGGTCGGGCCCTGCAGCTTCGATCTGCGTGCGGGCGAGGTGCTGGGGGTCGCGGGGCTCGTGGGTTCCGGCCGGACGGAGCTCGCGCGGCTGATCTACGGCGCGGACCGCGCGACGGGGGGAAGCGTGCGGCTCGACGGCGAGCTTCTCGAGAACCGCGGGCCGCGTCGCTCTCTCGACAACGGCATCGCGTATCTGACGGAGGACCGCAAAGGGCTCGGGCTGTTCCTCGAAATGCCGGTGGCCGACAACGTCGCGATGAGCGTCCTGAGGGACCGTGCCTTCGCGGGCGGCGTCATGACGCCGGAGATCGCGGCGAAGATGGGACGTGACCATATCTCCTCGCTCGACATCCGCGGCGCGGGTGCGTCGACGCGGGTGGGCAATCTTTCGGGCGGGAACCAGCAGAAGGTTCTGCTTGCGCGGCTTCTCGAGGCGGCGCCGCGCGTCCTGATCCTCGACGAACCCACGCGAGGCGTCGATGTCGGGGCGAAATCCGAGATCTACGGCCTCATCGACCGTCTGACAGCCGACGGGCTGGCGGTCATCCTGATCTCCAGCGAGCTCGCGGAGGTGATCGGCACGTCGGACCGGATCCTCGTGATGCGGGAGGGTCGGATCGCGGGCGAGGTCGCCAATACGAGGGACTCCCCGGCCACGCAGGAGGCGATCATGTCGCTCTCCGCCGGCCCGCGGGAGAACAAGGGGGCCGCAAAGGCCCATGAGGAGGAGACAGCATGAGCGAGGCCACCACGGAGACCACGACCGATGCCGGTCCGGGCCGGCGGGAGCGGATGCGGGCGCTCCTGCGACTATCTGGGATGCTGCCGATCCTGATCCTGCTCTGCGTCGGGTTCGAGATCGCGTCGGGGCGGTTCCTGACCTTCAACAATCTCTCCATCGTCATGCAGCAGGCCTCCATCAACACGGTGCTGGCCGCGGGCATGACCTTCGTTATCCTCACGGGCGGGATCGACCTGTCGGTGGGATCGATCCTCGCGCTTTCGGCGGTGGTGGCGGTCGCGGTGACGGGCGATCCGGCCCTGGCCTGGCTCGCCATTCCGGCCGCGCTCGGCGCCGGGCTCGCCTGCGGGGCGGCGAACGGGGCGCTGATCGCGGGGCTGAAACTGCCGCCCTTCATCGTGACGCTCGGCGCGTTGACCGCGGTGCGCGGGGTCGCGCGGTTGACCGCGGACGATGCGACGGTCTTCAACTCGAACCTGCCCTTCGCCTGGATCGGCAACGGCACGCTCTTCGGTGTGCCGTGGCTCGTGGTGATCGCGCTAGCCGTCATCGTGCTGTCGTGGTTCATCCTCAGGCGCACGGTCCTCGGCACTTGGATCTATGCGGTGGGCGGCAATGCCGACGCGGCGGCGCTCGCCGGGATCAAGGTGCCGCTCGTCCTGATCTTCGTCTATTGTGTCTCGGGCCTGTTGTCGGGGCTCGGCGGGATCATGTCGGCCGCGCGCCTCTATGCCGCGAACGGGCTGCAGCTTGGGCAGGCCTACGAGCTCGACGCCATCGCCGCGGTCATCCTCGGAGGGACCAGCTTCGTGGGCGGGATCGGCTCGATCTGGGGAACGCTCGTCGGTGCGCTGATCATCGCGGTGCTAACGAACGGACTGATCCTGATGGGTGTCTCCGACATCTGGCAGTACATCATCAAGGGCGGTGTCATCATCCTTGCCGTCGCGATCGACCGCTTCCGAACCGCCTGAAGATCGGGGCGGCTCACGATGCCGGCCCGAGCTCACGTCATCGGATCGTGTAGCCGCCGTCGGTGACGAGGTTCGCGCCGGTGACGATGCCCGCCTCCTCGGACGCGAGGTAGAGCGCGGCCGCCGCGATTTCCGCAGGACGGGCGAAGCGGCCTGCCGGGATTTCCTTCTTCGCCCGTTCGCCCTTCTCCCCGGCCCAGCCGACGAGCGCCATCGGCGTCTCCACCACGGTGGGAGAGATGGCGTTCGCCGTGATGCCGTAGGGCGCCCATTCGAGCGCGAGCTGTTTCGTGAGCTGGATCAGCCCCGCTTTCGACGCGCCATAGGCGGCATGCTCGTCGATCGCCACGAGCCCCGCCTTCGACGCGATGTTGACGATCCGCCCCCGACCCGAACGCTTGAGGAAGGGAAGCGCCGCCGCGGCCACCAGCCATGGCGCGCGCAGATTGATGTCGAGCGTCCGGTTCCAGGTATCGACGCGGACATCGTCGGCTGGGAAGACGACGCCGAGGCCCGCATTGTTGACGAGTATGTCGATACCCGTCTCTTCCCCGATTTGCGCCACTGTCGCCGCAATGGCGTCCGGATCGGTAAGGTCGAGCCGGTAGGCGCGATGCTCCTCGCCATGCTCCCGTGCGAGATCGGCGCAATCCTCCAGATCGACGAGGGCGAGACGCGCGCCCGCGCCGGCGAAAGCATGCGCCATCTCCCGGCCGATGCCGCCGGCCGCGCCGGTGACGAGGGCCGTCAATCCAGTGAGATCGGTCATGGGATCAGAGATCGAAGGCGGTGGGCAGGACGATCATGTCGCGGATCGTGATGTTGCGTGGCCGTGACAGCATGTAGATGACGGCATCGGAGACTTCCGTGGGCTCCATCAGGGTGCCCGCGTCCTTGGCACGCTGCAGACGGTCGGGCTCCCAATCGTCGAGGAGGGCGGAGATCACCGGGCCGGGGGACACCTGGCCCACCCGGATACCATGCTCCCTGAGTTGTCGGCGCATGGTCTGGACGAACGCGGTGATCGCCCATTTCGATGACGAATAGACGGGCTCCCACGGCACCGGGAAATGACCTGCGACCGACGCCGTGACCATGATGTCGCCGGTCTTGCGCTCGATCATGTGGGGCATGATCGTCCGGACGTTCTTCATCACCACGTTGACGTTGAGGTTCAGCATCCGGTCGATCGTGGCGTTGTCGGTGTCCGACAGGTCGCCGCCGATATAGGTGCCCGCGTTCGCGTGGAAGATGTCGAGCGCATCGACCTTGCCCAGGATCGCGTCGAGGAGCCCGTCGCAATCGGCGGGATCGAGCAGGTCGAGCTTCAGCGGGATCGCATTCTCGCCGTGCGCCTCGACGATCCTGGCCATCGCGGCCTCGTCGCGGTCGATCATCACGACGCGCGCGCCATGCGAGATCAGCGCTTCGGTCGTGGCGCGGCCGATCCCGGACGCGGCGCCGGTGATCGCGGCGGTCTTGCCGCCGAACATGTCGGACATGAGGGTCTCCTCTTGGAACTTTAGGTATGGTGTCAGTGCGTCGTGTAGCCGCCATCGGCGGTCAGGATGGCTCCGGTGACGTAGCTCGCGGCGTCGGACGCGAGGAATTGCGCGCAGGTCGCCATTTCCTCGGGGCGGGCGAAGCGGCCCATGGGCGTGTTCGCCGTCCAGATGCGGTTCCATTCCTCATTGGCGATCCCCCCGGCCGTCATATCGGAGATGACGTAGCCCGGCGCGAGCGCATTCACGCGGATGCCGCGGGAGGCGTATTCGAATGCCATCACCTTCGTCATCTGGTGGATCGCCGCCTTCGAGGAATTGTAGGCGACCTGAAGCTGCGGATGGTTCGCGACCACGGCCGAGATCGATCCGATATTGACGATCGCCCCTGCGCCCTTGTCGAGCATTGGACGGATCGCGGCGCGGGCGACGCGGAAGGGCGCGGTGAAATTCGTGCCCATGATGTATTCGAGTTCCTCGTCGCCGAATTCATGGAAATTGCCATTGGCCGCGACGCCCGCATTGTTGACGAGGATGTCGAGCGTGCCGAACCGCTCCGTCGTTGCGTCGACGATCTTGCCCGGAGCGGCGGTGTCGGTGAGGTCGGCCTCGGTCCAGGCATAGGTCTCGCTGTCCGCGACGAGTTCCTCGAGGCCGTCGGTACGCGACCGGCTGGTCAGCATGCAGCGCGCGCCGGCCTTGCCGAAGGCCTGGGCGATGGCGAGGCCGATACCCCGATTGCCACCGGTGATGAGGGCGATCTTGCCATCGAGGCGAAATGGGTCCTGGGTCATGAGATGTCCTTGGCTGCGGCGTGATAGGCGTCGAGGGACACGCGGATGCGGTCCATCACGAAGGCTGCGGGGTCGAGCGGCGTGTCCGCCGCCGAAAGGGCCCAAGGGGCGTGCTGCATCAGGAGGGGCAGGGGGATGCGACGCCCCTCGATCGCGTGGAAGAGGTCGTCGAGCGCGTGCTGCGCGCCGGGCCAGTAATAGCGGATGCGGTCTGAGAAGGCGTAATGACGCTGCCAATGCGCTTCGCTGTCCGCGTAATGCCGCTTCCAGTGGCGCGGGTCGCCCTGCATCGCGGACTCCATCGCGGCGAAAAGAGCGCGGCCCTTCCGCTCCGGAAGGAGATCTGCGGCGATGGCATCGAGCGCATAGAGGGCCTCGCGCATGACGAAGGTCAGTTCGGGGCCTACCTTGAGGATCTGGAACCCCGTCCGCACCAGCGCCGCGAGTGGCGCTTCGCCTTGGTAATCGGTCGAATGTGCCTCGAAAACGAGGTCCGGCCTGTCGTCAAGCAGCGCCGACAGGCCCGCTGCCGCCTCCGGATCGTAGATTGCGACGCCGGAGACCCCGAATTCCACGCCCGGCTGAACGACGGCCGCGACGACACGTTCGAATGCCTCCTCGAGCCCCGCTTTGGCAAAGACATCCCTGTGAACGTCGATCGTCCGCCGTGCGGCCTCGGGCGCCGTTGGCGTCACGGCATCCACCGCGTGGTCGGCCCCCCCTGGTGGCGGGACTTCGGTACCGATGACGTAATGCGGGGGTGGAAGGCCGGCCGTCTTCGCGGCGTCCTCCGCCGTGGCTGCCAGCCGCGCGGCACGCTCCGCCGCGAGGTCGTCGTCCGTCTGTTCCGGCTCCCCCGCGCACCCCATCGAGGCGTCGAGGTGAAGCTTCGAGAACCCCGCGGCGACGTAATCGGCCACCATGCGCCCGGCTTCCGCCAGCGCTTCCTCGGCCGGACGATCGCGCCAGGGATTGGGCCCGAGGTGATCGCCGCCGAGAAGGATCAACGCCTCGTCGCACCCTTCCTCCCGCGCGATGCGACGGGTGAGTTCGGCAAAATCGGCGGGAGTCATCCCGGTATAGCCGCCATGATGGTTAACCTGGTTGCAGGTCGCTTCGATCAGCGCGGTCGTCTCCGTATCGCGGGCATGGCGCAGTGTCGCGCGCAGGACCAGCGGATGGGCGGAACAGACGGAGACGAGACCGCGTGGCGTGGGCGTGGCACGGGTCCCGGCCAGATCGGCGAGGGAAAGTTTCATGCCGACCTCCGTGGCGTCTCGGCGATGAAGGCGTCGAGATCGGCGCGGCTGCCCGCCCCTTCCATCGGGCCGCGGACGGCCACGTTGCGCGCACCCGCGGCGGCCCCGTAGGTCAGTGCCTCCTCTATACCGAGGCCGATGCGCCGTGCGGCGACATAGGCGCCGCCGAAGCAATCGCCCGCACCGGTCGGGTCCACCTCGTCCACCTCGAAGGCGGGGACATGGACCGGATCGGCGTCGGGACGGAACCCGGTTGCGCCATGAACACCCTCCTTGAGCGCGATCTCCTTGATGCCCCGGTCGAGCAGAACGGAAACCGCCTCGCGCGGCGTATCCGTCCGGCCGGCGGCGAGCAGCTCCTCGCCGGAGGGCAGGAGCAGGTCGGTGAGGTCGATCATCCGCTCGAATGTGGCGAGCGCGGCCTCGTCGCCCTCCATGAGCTCCTTGCGGAGGTTCGGGTCGAAAGAAACCGTCCCGCCGCGCCGCTTCACGATGCCCGCGGCGCGCTCGATCAGTTCGGCCATCTGCGGCCGGGGCAGGAGCGTTCCCATGACGTGGACATGGCCCGCACGCTCCGCCACCGCCGCGAGCGCGTCGGTCCAGGTCAGGCTGCCCGCGGCGGAAGTCCACATGTTGTAGACGAAATCCCGTCCGCCATCGGGGCGGTAGCGTACGAAGGCGGTTCCCGTGGGCAGGGCGGGGTCGGTGAGGACCGCGGAGAGGTCGACGCCGTCCGCCTCGAGCCGTTCGGTCAGGATGCGGCCGAAATCGTCCCGGCCGACCCCACCCGCCATCGCCGTGCTGCCCCCGATCCGCGCCGACTGGCTGGCGAAGATCGCCGGAGCGCCGGACGGGTAGGGGCCGATCAGATCCTGAGTTTCGCGGAACCCCTCGCCGAGAGTGGTCGCCACGATCTCCACGAGGAGCTCTCCGATCACGAGGGTCGGGCCGAGGCTGTCGGGGGCAAGTGTCATGTCAGGCGGCCGCGCGGGATTTCGCGCGCATCTCGGCCTCGCGCCATTTCTCCTCGATGAAGGTGCGGGCATGGGCGGCGAGAGGGTCGTTCTCGGTCCAGGTATCGCGCCAGATGCCGCAGGCATAGCAGAGACTTTCGTCCACGATCGCCTTCGAGAAGCTCTCGAACGTGATGTCCTGGTCGAAACCGATATCGACGAGCGCGGAGAAGACGGCCGGGAAGTCGACGGTGCCGGTGCCGAGAAAGCCACGGTAGTTCTCGCCGATATGATAGTAGCCGATCTTGTCGCCCGCGAGGCGGATGGCCCCGGCGGGATCGGGCTCCTCGATGTTCATGTGGAACGAGTCGAGGTGCAGTTTCACGTCGTCCCGTCCGGTATCCTTGAGGAATTTCAGGCCCTGCGCGGTGGTGTTGAGAAGGTTCGATTCGAAGCGGTTCACCACTTCCAGGGCGATCTGGATGCCGGCCTCCTTCGCATGTTCCGCCGTCTCGGCCACGGCTTCCACGGAGTGCTTCCAGCCGTCGGCGGTCGGCATGGATTCGTACTTGCCGTGCTTGGAGAAGAGGATGCCGCCGAGCCTTACGCCGCCGATGTCGCGCACCGAGCCCACGGCTTTGCGCAGGATCTCCTTGCCGCGCGCCACGCTCTCGCGGTCCGTGGAGGAGACGTCGGCGTCGGCCGGCAGGCCCATGGTCACCGTGATCTCGATGTCGTTCTCCCGCGCTAGCTTAGACAGCCGGTCGAGGTCGAATTCGTCGGCCTTGAGATAGGCGAACTCGATCATCCGGTAGCCGTGCTCCGCGGTCTTGCGCAAAGCGAATTCGAGGCCTTCCTGCGTCTGTCCGTCCGTCCAGACGAAGGAATGGATGCCGAGTCGTCTCATGGTAGGTCCTTTCGTTTCATGCTTCAGCGGGCCGCCTCGAGGAGGAGGCGCGCGGTCCGGTCATCGGTGACGAGCGTATCGACGAGGCCGCGCCGTATCGCCGCGCGAATGATGTCGACCTTGTGCGGTCCCGCGGCCGCGAGGATTTTCTCGGGGATCCGCGACACGGTGGGCAGGTCGATGGCGACGGCCCGCTCGTGGATCGGATGATCGATATCGTTGCCCTCGGCATCGAGGAATTGACCCAGAACGTCGCCCACGGCGCCAGCGGCCCCGAGATCTTCCGGCGTCACGTCCCGGGGCAGACCGTTTTCCACGAGGAACGATCGGGCGGACACGTCGGATGCCGTCAGGATGGCCACGTCGAGCGTCCGCAGTCGCTCGAAATGGGCCTCGAACACCGCCTGCGAGAGAAAGCTGTCACGGGTCAGGCCCGGCGCAAGATAGATCGGCGCGGCCAGCAGGGAGTATTTCGCCCCGAGCGCCTCGGCGAAGGCGGAGGCCACGCCGAACGTGTTGAAGGAAGCGCCGCGGGTCGTACCGCCCAGCATCGACACCACCTCGAGCTCGGGATTGGTTTGCCGCACGAGGCGCCGCGCCGCGGCTTCGAGCGTCATGCCCCAGGAAACGCCGATGCTGCGAAAGGCCTTTTGCGATAGGCGCGAAGTGAGATGAGAGGCAAGCGCCGCCCCGGCGGGGGCGTGATAATTGTAATTGTCCGGATGGGTGGGAGCGACGAGCACGTTCGCGACCCCGTAGGCCGATCGCACTTCCGCGGCACAGGACAGACCTTCGAGGAACGGCGATTCGATCTGGATGCGGATTATGCCCTGGGCCCGGGCCTTCTGAATCGCCTGGTTCACCCGAAGACGGGTGACGCCCATGACCGCCGCGACCTCGGCCTGGGTCATCTCGTTCACGTAGTAATTCCAGCAGACCTCGCTGACGAACACGTCCTCTTCGTCGCCGTTGTCGCGCTGCATCGCCAAGTCCTCCCGTCCTCCGGTTACATCTCCCCGCGGGCCCGGGCAATTGAAAATTACACTTGAAAGCCGAAGGATACAATTGCAGGATCAGGGCCAAGGATGTGGGCAGCGATGCCGGAGGAACATCCGTTATTAGTAGGTCGACCGGGAGGGAATCATGACCATCTCATTGAAGGCAGGCGCATCGGCGCTGGCACTCGCGCTCGCGGCGCAGGGGGCGTTCGCCCAGGATATCCAGATCGAGAATGCCGATTGGTGGCAGGAGGCCGGTGCGAAGTTCGACGGTGTCACGATCCGGGGCGTGACCGAGTCGACGCCGCCGTCGAATTTCGTCACCGACGTCATAGCGCCCAAGTTCGAGGAGCTCACGGGCATCCGCGTGGAGATCGAGACCACGTCCTGGGACCAGATGTACGACAAGGCCATCAAGGACATGGAGGCCGGGACCGGCATCTACGACGTGGTCTATATCGAGCAGGACATTGTCTACTCCTACCTGTCGCGGGACTTCCTCGTCGACATGACGGCGGCGCTCGAGGAGAATTCCGACCTTCAGGCGCCGGGCTATTCCGAGGACAATTTCACGACGTTCGCCGACTATTTCCGCGGCGAGAACGGTGACCTCTTCGGCGTCCCGATGGAAGCGTTCATCAAGATCTATCTCTACCGGACCGATCTGTTCGACGACGAGGAGATCCGCGCGGCGTTCCAGGAGCAGACGGGCCGCGAGCTCGAGCCTGCGAAGACGCACGAGGAATACGCGGAGATCGCCGAGTTCTTCACCCAGTACTTCCAGGAACAGGGCGAGGATATCTGGGGGACGACGGCACAGGCCCATACCGGCCACCCCGCCTCCTGGTACGAATACGTGGAATCCATCCTGCCCACGTTCGGTGTCTACAACTGGGGCATCAACGCGGACGAAGATTATGCCGCGACCGTCGAGCATGGCGGCGAGATGAACTCCGACACCGCGAAGGAGGCGCTGACCTGGTGGCTTTCCATGCGCGACATCGCCCCGCCGGAGTCGGTGCAGTCGACCTGGACTGAAGTCGCCACGACCTTCGCCGCCGGCCGCGCCGCTCAGGGGCTGGTCTACGGCGAGAACGCGGCCTGGATCGCGTCCGACGAGAACCAGTCACGTGTCGTCGGCAATGTGGGCGTCGCTCTGCCGCCCGTCGAAGACGGCGTGATGGAAGAGATCGAGGCCGGGAACGGCTATATCGGCTACTACGACGGGGGCGCCTTCGGGATCCCGGTGTCCTCGAACAACCATGAGGCGGCGCTTCTCTTCGCCCAGTTCCTTGCGCTGCCTGACCTGCAGGAGGAATGGGCACTTGCCGCTCCGCGCATCACGCTGACCTCCACCTACGATTCCGAGCGGGTCCAGCAGCTCGACGAGGATCTCGGGGGCTATTTCTCGATGATGCGGGACGACGGGGCTCTGTTCCAGGGCGCGCCGCCCTATCCGTTCCACGCTCAGGTGCGCGAAGCGGTCGCGCCGATCTTCTACTCGATCCTCACGGGCTCGACCGGGGTCGATGAGGGGCTCGACCAAATGGCAGAGCGGGCCGAGCAGGAACTGACGAACCTGGGCTACCGCACCAACTGATCCCGGCATAGGGGGGCCGCCGGCGAGCGGCTCCCCATTCGGAAGCGGTCACCGCGCCGCACATTCCCGATCTTGAGGTCAATTCGATGCAATCGAACAAGCTGGGCTGGTTCCTGCTGGCGCCGACATTGGTGGTGCTCTTCTTCTTCGGCGTGGTGCCGTTCCTCTACGTCGTGTGGCTGGCCTTCCACCAGTGGAACCCCTTCGCCGTCGATCCCACGATCATCTACAACGGGGCGGAGAACTTTCGCCGCCTGGTTTTCGATCAAGCGTTCCTGTCCTCCCTCGGGGTGACGCTCGCCTTCACCTTCTTCGCGGTGACGACGCAGGTGATCCTCGGCTACGTCCTGGCGCAGGCTTTCATGCGCGACTTTCCCGGCAAAGCGATCTTCCGGACGATTCACACGCTGCCCCTCATCATGGCGCCGATCATCGTCGGGTCGATCTGGAAGCTGATGACCACGCCGTCGATCGGGATCATCCCGCACTACCTCGATCAGTGGTTCGGCTACGATCTCAACATCGGGCAGAGTGCCATCGCGGCCTTCACCATCACCGTTATCATGGATGTCTGGCACTGGACGCCGCTCGTCACGCTCACGCTCATCGCCGCGCTCGTCTCGCTGCCGCCCGACCCGTTCGAGCAGGCGCAGATCGACGGCGCGAACCGGCGACAGATCTTCTGGCACATCACGCTGCCGATGATCAGCCCCGCGATCCTCGCCACCGTCTTCATTCGCCTGATGGATGCACTGAGGACCGTCGACGAGGTGCTGATGCTCACCGGGGGCGGGCCGGGATCGGCCACGCGGTATCTCGGCGTCCACATCTTCCGGGAGGTCTTTCCGAGAACCAATTACGGATACGGATCCGCGGTCTCGGTCATCGTCCTTTACCTCACCATCGTGGTGTGCTGGCTGCTTTTCGTCGGCCTCATCGCCCCGCGCAACAAAAAGGCCTGATCCATGAAGAGGCAAAGTACCTGGCTGTCGCTCGTCTTCTGGATCGCGGTGAGCCTGATCACGCTCTTTCCGATCTACTGGCTCTTCGTGATCTCGGTGAAGCCCGCGGTCGATCTCTTCACCACGCCCGACCTGTTTCTCAAGAGCTTCTACTGGCAGAACTACCTCGACGTGCTGACCGACCGGACGCTGCGCGGGTACATGTGGAACTCCCTCATCGTCTCGAGCGGCAACGCGCTTCTCGTCACGACGCTCGGGTTTCTCGCCTGCTACGCGCTCACGCGGTACGACCTCGGCGGAAAGGAAAGCATTTTCTTCTGGACCATCACCAACCGGATGGCGCCGCCGGCGGTGTTCCTGCTGCCGCTTTTCCTCCTGATGACATCCTACTACCGGATCGGCAACTTCTCCCTCCTCGACACGAAGATCGGGCTGATCCTCGTCTACTGCACGCTCAACCTGCCCTTCGCGATCTGGACGCTGCGCCCGACGCTCGACGGAATCCCGAAGGATCTCGACGAGGCTGCCTATATGGACGGCGCGTCGTCTTGGAAGGTCATCTCCGAAGTGGTGTTCCCGCTCGCGCGTCCCGGGGTCGCGGTCACGCTGATGCTGACCTGGGTCTTTGCCTGGAACGAGTACCTGCTCGCCGCGACGCTAACGAACTTCAATGCGCGGACGCTTACCACGGGCCTCAGCGAATACGTCACCACGACAGGTACCGAATGGGGGGTGATGGCCACGATCTCCGTCTTCACGCTGATCCCGGCGCTAATCGTCTTCAGCCTGGTCCAGAAGCACATCGTCGCGGGTCTGACCTTCGGCGCGGTGAAGGGATGAACGGATGACCCATACCGAACCGCAGGACATCGAGACGCCGCAGAACGAGATCGAGCGTCAGGAAGAGAGCCGCCAGTCGCCCACGGATGCGAAGGCGCCGGGTTTCCTCCCGATCCAGACCAACTGGTTCGACCGGCTCTTCATCTCCGTCGTGATCTGGACCGGGCTCTGCCTTTTCTGGCTGAGATTTCTTGAGCCCGCGGGCCTGTCGCTCAATTTCGCACATGCGATCGCCGTGGTGATCGGCATCGTCCTGATCTGGAAGGGGTAGAAGAATGGACGCACTTGTCCTCGAGAAAAAGGGTGAGCTCTCTCTCAGAGATGTCGCCCTGGATGAGACGCTCGGCCCCCGGGACGTGCGGATCAAGCTGCACACGGTCGGCATTTGCGGCTCCGACGTCCACTACTACACCCATGGGGGCGTCGGGCCCTTCGTCGTGAACGCGCCCATGGTCCTGGGCCACGAGGCGTCGGGTACGGTGATCGAGGTCGGGTCGGAGGTCACGACTCTTGCCGAGGGCGACCGCGTCTGCATGGAACCGGGCGTGCCCGATCCGAACTCGCGCGCGACGCGGCTCGGCAAGTACAATGTCGACCCGGCCGTGCGGTTCTGGGCGACCCCGCCCGTCCACGGCATCCTGAGGCCGACCTGCGTGCATCCGGAGGCCTTCACATTCAAGCTGCCCGACAACGTGAGCTTCGCGGAGGCCGCGATGGTCGAGCCGCTCGCCGTCGGGATCCATGCCGCGACCAAGGCGCGCGTGGCTCCTGGCGATATCGGCGTGGTGCTCGGCGCGGGACCGATCGGTCTCGTCACGGCGCTCTCCGCCCTCGCGGCGGGCTGCGCGAAAGTGTTCGTCACCGACCTGTCGGAGCGGAAGCTCGAGATCGCGGCCTCGCTGTCACAGGCGATCGTGCCCGTCCCGGCTAAGAGCGGTGCGCTGAAGGACCGCGTGATGGCGGAGACGGATGGCTGGGGCGCGGATGTCCTTTTCGAGGCATCGGGTGCGCCCGCGGCGGCGGCCGGCGTGTTCGAGCCGCTCGCCCCCGGCGGCTGCGTGGTGATGATCGGCGGCCAAGCCGAACCCGTGGCCTACGATGCGGGCGCCGCGATGGTACGCGAGGCGCGGGTCGAGAACGTGTTCCGCTACGCACATGTCTTTCCGCGTTGCGTGTCGATGCTGTCCTCGGGCGCCATCGACGTGAAACCGCTCATTACCCGGACCTTCGGGTTCGACGAAAGCGTGCGGGCGTTCGAGATCGCGGCGGAAGCGCCGCCGGCGGACGTGAAGATGCAGATCGAATTGCCGCAATAGGCTGAAGAAAGGGAGGGCCGCATCCGTGGCGGACGTATCCATCAAGGACGTGGTGAAGCGCTATGGATCGCTTCAGGTGATGCACGGCGTCAACGTCGACATCGCCGATGGCGAATTCGTGGTACTCGTCGGCCCGTCGGGCTGCGGTAAGTCCACGCTCCTGCGCATGATCGCGGGGCTCGAAGCGATCTCGGACGGGACGATCGAGATCGGCGGCCGCGTGGTCAACGACGTGCCGCCGAAGGGACGTGACATCGCCATGGTGTTCCAGTCCTACGCGCTCTACCCGCACAAGACCGTGGGCGACAATATCGGCTTTCCGCTGAAGATGGCCAAGCGCCCGAAGCAGGAGATCGACGACAAGGTCGGCCGCGCGGCAGATATCCTCGATCTGACGAAATATCTCGATCGCTATCCGCGGGCGCTTTCGGGGGGACAGCGGCAGCGGGTCGCGATGGGACGCGCGATCGTGCGGGAACCCAAGGTCTTCCTCTTCGACGAGCCTTTGTCGAACCTCGATGCGAAGCTTCGCGTGACGATGCGGGTCGAGATCAAGGAACTGCACCAGCGCCTCAACACCACCATCGTCTACGTCACGCACGACCAGATCGAGGCGATGACGATGGCCGACAAGATCGTGGTGATGCGCGACGGCCGTGTCGAGCAGATCGGCACGCCGCTCGATCTCTACGACAATCCGCAGAACGTCTTCGTGGGCGGCTTCATCGGCTCGCCGTCTATGAACTTCATCCATGGCCATATTCGGGACCAGGGCGGCAAGCATTTCGTCTCCGACGAGGGGCTGCACCTCCCGCTGCCCGAAACCTCCGCGTCGGACGGTCAAGCCGTGAGCTACGGGATCAGACCCGAACATATCGGCATCGGCGACAGCGGGATACGCATGAAGGTGGTCGTGACGGAGCCGACGGGATCCGAGACGCAGGTCTTCGCGCGGTCGGGCGACGACCTGATCGATGCAGTGGTGAAGGACCGCATCAGCGCCCGTCCCGGCGACGAGGTCGGTTTCATCATCGATCCGGCCCGGGTGCATCTTTTCGATCGCGAGACGGAACAGAGGATTATCTGAAGCGAACGGCGGTATGCCTTGGGCGCGGCAGGGACTTGATGCTCGTTCAGTAAGGCCGAGCGTTAGCCTCAGAAAGGCGTCGAGACCCTAACGAAGGGTCTCGGGCGACGAAATGCGGAGAGTGCGTTTGTTCGTGACACGCTCGGCTCGGCTCCATCTGTGACACAGAATGCGGCGGCGCGTCGAAAGAGCCGTCAGTTCATGGGTCGAAGAGACCATTCGCATCGTCGCCGGCGGCACCATCAGGGCGATCCGACCGCTTTGCGCGGATACTGACGAGGGTCATTGCCGCGGCGCCGTGATCCGGTATCACGGCACGAAGCCGGCGGAGACTGCCGATATATCCACGCGTTCGTCACCGCCGTTCCGGGGCGTGAAGGCGAAGCGCGATCGTCGATTTGGAGGACGAGACATGAAGAGATCCGAGATCAATGCGGCAATCAGGGACTTCGATGCGCTGATCGCGCGCCACGGTTTCGCGATGCCCGACTTCGCCGCGTGGACGGCCGAGGACCACGCAGCCTCGCCCGAGCGCAGCCGCTGGCTCGCGGAGCGCCAGATCGGCTGGGACGTAACGGATTTCGGGCATGGGGATTTCGCGGCGCGCGGTCTGGCGCTCTTCTGCATCCGCAACGGCCTCGACGGCCCGGAGGAGCGTCCCTATGCGGAGAAGCTCCTGATGGTCGGCGTGGATCAGGAGACGCCCTACCATGCCCACAAGCACAAGCTCGAGGACATCATCGTTCGCGGCGGCGGCACGCTTTGCGTCGAATTCACCGACGAGGGAAGTGTGGAGCCGGATGAAGGCCCGCTCTTCGATCATGCGATGATCGACGGCGCGCGGGTCCCGGCCTTCCAGGTCCACCGGCTCGAGCCGGGCCAGAGCATCACCATCCCGCGCGGCCTCCAGCACCGCTTCTGGGGCGAGGGCGCGCCCGTATTCGTGGCGGAGGTCAGCCAGAGGAACGACGACCGGACGGACAATTTCTTCCTTGAGGGTGTCGGCCGGTTCTCGGAGATCGAGGAGGATGAGGCACCCTGGAGACTTCTCTGGAACGAGGGGTCGGCTTGACCGGACGAAAAGGCATCGTCTGCGCGGGGACATGGATCCTCGACGTGGTCCACGACGTCGAACGCTGGCCGGAGAAATCGGACCTCGTCCATATCCGCGATCAGACGGCCGGAGTAGGAGGCGGGCCCGCCAACGTGGCGGTCGATCTGGCAACGCTCGGCGCGCCCTATCCCGTGATCCCGGTGGGCCTGATCGGTGAAGACGCGATGGGGGAGGAGGTGCTGCAGCTTTGCCATCGGGCGGGCCTGTCCACGGGGCGCATCGCGCGCACGTCGCAGGCCGCGACGGCCCATACCCATGTGATGAACGTACCGGGCGACAGCCGGACCTTCTTCTACCATCCCGGCGCGAACGACCTACTGGAGCAGGAGATGATCGACGTGGAGGATCTCGCGGCTGGCGGGGCGAAGGTCTTCTACCTCGGCTATCTCAACCTCCTCGCGCGGCTCGACCGGATCGGTGCGGATGGTCGGACGGGGGCGGCGCAGCTTCTTTCCCGCGCCCGGGAGGCGGGAATGCTGGCCTGCCTCGATCTGGTCTCGAGCCAGGCGCAGGAATATCGCGACCGCGTGGAAGCGACCCTGCCGGATGTCGACGTGCTGTTTCTCAACGAGGTGGAAGCGGCGCGCAGTACCGGGATCGATATCTCCGGCCCGGGGGACGAGACGGCGATGGCCAGCGCGGCAAAGGCGCTCATCGATTGCGGCGTGCGCCATTCCGTCATCCTCCATTCCGCGGAGGTCACGATCTGGCAGGGCGCAAGCGGCGCGCGGGTCTTTCGCCCCGAAACGGTGCCGGCGGAGCGGATCGTGAGCCCGGTAGGCGCGGGCGACGCCTTTGCCGCGGGCATCCTCCACGGGTTCCACGAAGAATGGGACGCCGAGCGCGCGATCGCACTTGCCTTCCGTGCCGCCGCCGCCTGTCTCGGGGGCCGGACGGCGACGGACGGTCTCGAGACGCTGCGCGGCCTGCTCGCGGATCAGACGGCGGTGTAGCCCCCGTCGATGGGCAGGCTCACGGCCGTGATCATCGCGGCGCCGGGCGAGAGCAGGAACACGATCGGCGCGGCGATTTCCGCCTCCGTCGCCCAGCGGCCGAGCGGCATCCGGGCGAGTGCGGGTCCGCCGATCTCCTCCAGCCCCCAGTAGAAGGCCGACATCTCCGTCATCACCACGGTCGGATGGACGCCGTTGACCCGGATCCCGTGGGGGCCGAGCTCCAGCGCCGAGACCCGCGTGATGCTGTCGAGCGCGCCCTTCGACGCCGCGTAGGAGACATGTCCATGCAGCGCGACGAGCGAGGCCTGGCTCGACACATTCACGATGGCGCCGCCGCGTCCCAGTCGGATCATCGATCGCGATGCGTATTTCGTGACGAGGAGCGCGCCGCGCGTGTTCGTCGCGATGGCCTGATCGAAGACGGCGATATCGGTCTCCATCGGCGTCGCGATCTCGCCACCGAACCCGCCGCAATTCACGACGCCCCAGAGATCGAGATCGCCGAGCGCCTCCTCGACCGACGCCTCGGAGGTCAGATCGAAGACCAGGCTCCGTGCACCGGTTTCCGCGGCGAGACGGTCGAGGGCCTCCGCGTTCCGTCCCGCGGCGATGACATCGGCGCCCTCCGCGCGAAGCTGGCGTACGGTCGCGCCGCCGATCCCGCCGCTTGCCCCCGTCACCAGGATCGGTCCGTCGTAATTCGTCATGGTCATCCTCCCCTCATTTGCGTCAGGCCGATTCCCTGACGATCAATCGACCTGGTATCCGCCGCGACCGGATCGGCACGCTCGCGCCCGCGGGATCCTTCACGCGCGCGAGCAGAATTTCCACGGCGGTCTCGGCAATGCGCCCGAGGTCCTGCTCCACCGTGGTCAGGCCCGGATGCAGGAAGCGCGCGAGCAGGTCGTTGTCGTGCCCCGCGATCCCGAACCGCCGTGTACCCGGCTGGAAGAGCTTGAACTGATGCGCCGCCTTCATCGCACCTGTGGCGATCCGGTCGGAGGCGCAGATCAGCGTATCCGCGACGTGGCGCCCCTCGGCGAAACACCGCGCCATCGTGCGGTAGCCGTATTCCTCGAAGTTCCACCCGACGGGGGGGCCGCTCTCGACGAAGCGCGGCTCGAGCTCGTTCTCGAGCATGACCGCCTCATAGGCCGCGCGCCGCTCCGTCGCGTTGCGATTGACGCAGGGCATGGTGAGATAGACGGGATTTCGCCCCTCCCGGATGAGATAGTCGAGGATCAACTCGATCCCCTGACGATTGTCGATGCCCACATCGTCGAGATACCCCTCCGCCCCCTCGACGCCCGAATCGATGAGCACGACCGGTACGGAGCGGACGATCTCCCGGAGCCGCGGCAGGCGGTTCGGTGCCGCGACGGGGGCGAGCAGGATGCCGTTCACGTTCATCGAACGGAGCGTGTCGATGGCCCGATCCTCTCCCGCGACGTCATTGCCGGAACTTTGCAGGATCAGCCGATGTCCCCGCTCCGCGAGCGCCCGTTCCGCGGCCTCGAACATCGAGGCCTGGAAGACATCCGTGAGCGAGGGAATGACGATACCCACCAGACCTTCGCCTCTCCGGGCAAGTTGCACCGCGAAGAAGTTCGGGACGTAGTCGACGGCGGAGAGGCCCCGCTCGATCTTCTCGCGCATGCGCGGGGAGACGGTGCCGGGATCCTGAAAATACCGAGAGAGCGTCGGGCGGGAGACGCGGATCTCGCCGGCTAGATCCTGCATCGTGTCTATCTTCTTGCGGGTCACGCGGCGTACTCCCTGGCGTGGCCGGATCGTCAGGGCATCTGCCGCGACCGTGGCCGTAAGGCAAAGAGGTCCGCGACCTGCTCGGTCAAGCCCGCCTCATAGGGAAGGACCCGCACGGGCGCATCCCAATGCGCTTCGAGCGTCCTGACAAAGCCGTCATTGCCACCGAACGGGCCGCTCAGATGAACCGGACCGCGGGCGCCGATTGCCCGCATTCCGGCCATCGCGTCATGTGCGATGACGGCGCCCAAGGCGTTGTCCCGCGACCCCGTCCCGGGATCGAGCGCGACAGGGATGCCGCTCTCGCGATCAACGAGACGGAAGCTCGTCCCGTCGCCGTCGATGCGGCAGGCGGCCGTCGAGCGCAGCGGCAGGCCGTCGGCGTCTCCGGCCCTCAGCTCCGCGAAGGCGCGGCCGGTCATCCGGCGCATGTTCGGAACGGGCCGCGCCTGGGCGTCGAGGCTGACCATGATCCCGTCGCCCTCGGCCTGCGGCAGCTCCCGTGCCCCGAGCGCGAAAGCCGTGACCCAGGTTCCGGTCGAGAGCACCGTGCAGGGCGTCTCCTCATCCGCCGCGGCATAGGGCGCAAGGGCGAGGGAGGAATCGTGGATGCCCGTGTGGATCGGCAGATCGTCCGGCAGGCCGTAGCGTTTCGCCAGATCGGGTTTTAGGCGACCGGCAATCTCCGTTGCGGGGCTCAGGGGCGGGAAGAGCGTGCGCGCGCGCTCCGTCGCGGGCTCTCCGCTATGGATCGACCAGAGGTCGGTATGCCCTGTGGCATAGCTGATCTCCGTCACCGCCGCGCCGCTCAGGCGCCAGGTCCAGTATTGCGGCCAGAAGAGCGCATGGTCCGCCCGCGCGACCTCCGCCGGGAACCGTGCCTCGAGCCATTGCAGCTGCGCACCGATATTGAGCCCTCCCGGCATCCGCGGCGATCCGGTTTCCGCGAAGGGGGGCCTCTGGCGGTCGTACTCCTCCGCGATCTCTTCGGGGCCGGAATGGTCGTAATCGAGGATCGGCAGGACCAGGGCGTCGCCCGCCACCAACCCGAATGTCGCGCCGTGCCCCACTGCGAGGATCCCGTCGAGCAGCGCCTCCGCCTGCCATTGTCCGAGCGTGGTCAGCAGGAACTCGGCCAGTCCGTCGACGTCGAGATGGGGGTAGGGCGGACCTTCGAGAACCTTGCTCGGCCGCTGGGCCATGGCAAGATCGCGCCGCTCCGCGAGATCGGCGAGCACCACGCGGGCATTCGTCTTGCCGATGTCGAAGATGGCCATTCGACGCGGCGCCGTATCCCGGCTCATGCGGGGTTTCCGGAATTGAGCGACTGCCGGTACTTCTCGGCATCCCAGTCGAGAAGCGCCCGTGCCTCCGCATCGTCGAAGTAGCGCAGGTGCGGCGCGCCCATCGCGGCGAAACGGGCGAGGACGTCGTAGAGCGCCCCTGCGAGTTCCGCCGTACCCGAGAGCGCGTCGCGGCGCAGCAGGACCCCGTGGTCGCGCACGATCACCAGTGAGTTGAAGGGTGCCGGCACTTCGGTGAACTCCGCCAATCGCGCGGGTAGCGTTGCACCGGGATCGACGATTCGTACATCCGGGCCAAAAAAGACGAGGAAATCGGGCGCGAACGGTCCCTTCGTCGCGAGTTCGATCAGGTCCGGGCGAACGGCGAGGTCGTGAAGCGGCCCTTCCGGCGCCGGGATATACCCGGTCTCATCCCAACCGGAAACGCGCGATCGATCGAGCCCGGGCGCGGGGATCGGCACGTCGAGCCGATGGTGGACATCCCGGATCGTCGCCTCGACCTCTTCGGGCGTCTCGCCGGATACGATCAGACCGTGGTTTCCGAGCACGACTATCCGTGACTGCGCGGCGCCGCTTGCCGCAAGCGCGAGCGTCAGCGGCGCGCCGGGCTTGAGGTACTCCTGCCAAGCCCAGTCGAGACCGTCGAGCAGCCCCGTCAGCCGATCCAGCCCATCCTCAGCGATGGCGGTCGCAATGGTGGAGACGCAATGGACATGCGCGACCACCGGGGGATCGAAAAGCGCATGGAACGGTGTCTCCACCGAGGCGCGGAGCGATCCGGCCTCCGTCGCCTCCGCGACATGCGCATCCACGAGGGTCCGGTCCCGGATACGCTCGCGAAGAGGCCCGAGGCGGACGGGCACCATGACATCCCGGGTGCCGGCCTCGGCGAGCCACGTGCCCGACGCCTTCACCCACATCCTGTCGCCGCACTTGATCGAGGTATTGCCACCTGCCGCCTGCACGAGCGCCGGGTCGGTGCCGAGCCGTGCGGACATTTCCAGAAACCCGGCGCAGCCCGGGGGGCGGGGCAACTCCGTCACCAGCAGGTATAGCCCGCATCGGCGGAGACGATCGCGCCCGTCATCAAGCTCGACGCGTCGCAGGCGAGGAAATGGACCACGGAGGCGATCTCGTCCGGCCGGCCGAGTCGCCCCATCGGCGTGAGGTCGAGCCAGCGGGCCTTCATGTCGGGAACTTCCCTCAGCGAACGGGCGACGAGTTCCGTTTCGATCACGGTGGGGGCCACGGCGTTGACGCGTACGCCGCGCGAGGCCCATTCGGCCGCAAGCGACTTCGTGAGATGATGCACTCCCGCCTTGGAGGCGTTGTAGTGACACTGCTCCTGCGGGGTGTTGACGATGATCCCCGACATCGAGCCCATGTTCACGATCACGCCCGATCCGCGTTCCAGCATCCGCTGCCCGAAGCTCCTCGCGCAGTAGAAGACCCCATCAAGGTTCACTGCCATGTGACGGCGCCATTGGTCGTCATCGCATTTTTCCGCGGGCATGTTCGTATTCACGATGCCCGCGTTGTTGACGAGGATGTCGATCGGTCCATCCGCCTCGAGGCTTTCGGCCAGTGCTTCGATCTCCGCGGAATTCGTCACGTCGAGGCGGCGACCTTCCGCGCTGCGTCCGTCTTCGCGGAGGCTTTGGGCCCGTACCGTTGCACCGGCCTCGTCGATATCGGCGATAACAACATGGGCTCCAGCTTCGGCCAGCGCCGCTGCACACGCCGCGCCGATCCCTTGCGCCCCGCCGGTCACAACGGCCCTACGGCCCTTCAAGTCGAATTTTTCGAAATACATCAATGACGCCCTCCCCGGCGCGTATCACCGGAATTTTCGCTCCGTTCTTTAAGCGCGTCAATCGAGAATAAACCCTCTTGTATAGGGCATTAGGCATTACGAACATGCTGCAAAGCAGCATGTCGCGCGCAATTATTTACTCGCTGAAAGAACTCAGCCATGCTCGCTGGACAACGTCGGGGGAGGAAACGTGACGGCCGAGATTGACACTATCGCGAAGCTCATCGTTCAGACGATGGCGCGGACGGATTTCGTCGCAGCGAACGAAGGTGCCAACGAAATCGTAGCGAACAAGCCCGGAACGCTCCGCGGCGAATGTTTCAAGGATACGGACCGGGCGGAGTTTCTGGTCATCGAACGCGTCACCGATGTTGCGGCCCTTCTTCACCATATCGACATCATGGCAGGTCACGCCGCGCGGCTTGTCCGGTTCGGCAAACAGGTCATTGAGATCTACAGCGCCGTTCCGGCCACCGTGCTCGCGAAATTGTCTCAGACCACGGTGCGCGCGTTTTAGATGCGCTGAACTCAGGATTTCCAGGGAGGACGGAATGACGGAACTGACGGGAAAGACGGTGCTTGTGACCGGAGCGAGCACCGGGATCGGGCTCGAAACCGCGCGGCTTCTCGCGAAGGCGGGCGCGCGGGTCGGGCTCGCCGCACGCTCTACCGAGAAGCTCGAGCGGGCGGTGGCGGAGATCGGCGACAACGCGGTGGCGATCACGGCCGATGTCGCCGCTCCCGGCGGTGTCGATGCGATGGTCGATGCGGCGGAGGACGCCTTGGGTCCGCTCGACATCGTGATGCCGAATGCCGGCATCTATCTCGGCGGCGATCTGATCGAGGCCGACCCGGATCAGATCGAGCGGGTGATCCGCACGAATATCCTCGGCGTCTTTAGCCTCGTGCGTCGCGTCCTGCCCGGCATGATCGAGCGCGGGCAGGGCGATATCCTCGTGACGAGTTCCGTGGCCGGACACCAGATGATCCCGTGGGAGCCAGTCTACAGCCCGACGAAACATGCGGTGCAGGGGCTCGTCCATTCTCTACGCCAGCAGGTGGGAAAGAACGATGTGCGCGTCATGGCCGTCGCGCCGGGCGTCGTCCTGAACGATCTCTGGGGTATCTCCGATCCCGCGGAGATCGACCGCAAGGCCGACGCCGGAGAGGGACTGCGCTCGGAGGACGTGGCGGAGGCGGTGATGTTCATGCTCACCCGGCCCCGCAACGTAACCATCCGCGATCTGGTGATCCTGCCGCGCAGCCAGCAGATCTGACGACGACAGGTCGGCCCGAATGGGCCGGCCATTCGGCTCAGGCCGCGGCGCCCATCATCAGCCGCACGATCTCCTCGTCGGTCGTCTCGGACGGCTTGCGGCTGCCGCCGACGACGCCGCGGGCGAGAACGATGATCCGGTCGGCGGCCGCGAAGATATCGGGTAGATTGTGGGAAATGAGGATGATCCCGACATTCCGCGCCTTCAACCGCTCGATGAGGGCCATGACCTCGCGCTGTTCCGGAACGCCGAGCGCCGCGGTGGGCTCGTCCATGATGACGAGCTGCGCCTCCCAATGGATCGCGCGGGCGATGGCGATGGCCTGCCTCTGTCCACCCGACAATTCCCGGACCGCGGCCTTCGGATCCGGCACCTCGATCCCGAGGCCCTTCATCACCTTGGCCGCATCTGACCGCATCCCGGCGCGGTCGAGCACGGGAATCCCCATGACACGCTTCATCTTCTCCCGCCCGAGATAGAGATTCAGCCCGGGATCGAGATTGTCGGCGAGAGACAGATCCTGATAGATCGTCTCGATCCCGGCGCGGCGCACCGCCTCGGGGGAACTGCCGGTCAGCCGTTTACCCTTGAACCGGACCTCGCCTTTCGTGGGGGTGTAGACGCCGGAGATCATCTTGATCACCGTCGACTTGCCCGCCCCGTTGTCGCCCGCCAGCACCACGCATTCGCCGGGCGACACGGTGAAGGAGACATCCTTGACCGCCTCGTTTCCTCCGAAGCGCTTGTTCAGGCCGTCGACTTCCAGAAGCGCGGTCATGATCGTCCCCCCGCGATACGGTCGCGCGACTGATCGACGATCACGGCGACGATGATGACGAGGCCCACGGCGATGAATTGCCAGTAGGGCGGCAGGCCGGAGAAGACGAGGCCGAACTGGATCACCGCGATGATCAGCGATCCGATGACGGTGCCCGTCACCGTGCCCTGTCCGCCGGTGAGCGAGGCCCCCCCGATGAAGACCGCGGCCACCGCATAGAGGAGGACCGGCTCCCCCGCATTGGCCGCGCCCGCAGAGAAGCGTCCGGTATAGACGAGCCCGCCGGCCGCCGCGGTCAGCGCGGAGAGGACGAAGAGGATCATCAGGTGACGCTTCACGTCCACGCCCGCCCGCTCGACCGAGGCACGGCTGGCCCCGAGCGCATAGGTATGCACGCCGAACCGGGTGTAGGTCAGGACGTAGTGGCAGAAAAGTGCGAGGGCGAGCGCGACGATGACCGGAATCGGCACGCCCGCGACGTCGCCGTTGCCGAAGGTCCGCGCCGCGTCGTTCTGGATCGACACCACCGCGCCGCCCGCGACGATGAGCGCCGCACCGCGCGCGATCCCGTAGGTGCCGAGCGTGCCGATGAAGCTTGGCACGTCGAGGCGAGAGACGAGCCAGCCATTGATGACGCCGACGATCGCCCCGGCGGCGAGCCCTGCAACGACCCCGAGCAGGAACGCGACCAGACCTGCATCGGACCCGACGAAATTGATGACAAGCGCCATGACCACCGCGGCGAAGCCGGAGGAGAAGGCGATGGAGAGGTCGATATGCCCTGCCACGACAACGAGGGTGAGCCCCAGAGCCATGAGGAGGATCTGCGACGCGGCGATGGTGATCGACTGGATCGAGTAGAGACGGAAGAGGAACGTGTTCCCGGTCTGCGTTTGCGCGTAGACTTCGAAGAAGACGAGGATCAGCGCCAGGAAAAGCCATGACCAGGCGTTGAGTAGGGGCTTCACGAAGGAAGCCCCGCCGATCTGTAACATGCTTACGCCCTATTCGGAATAGATGAACGGGGCGACTTCGTCGCTGTCCACGTTCTCGGCGTCGATGACCGTGAAGCCGGTGCCGATCTGGGTCGGGACGGATTGCCCGGACAGGACGGCATAGGCCGTCATCACGCCGTAATAGCCGATTTCGGCCGGATGCTGGGCGATCGCGGCATCGACCTGTCCGGAGGCGATGTTGTTGGTGATGCTCGGCGGCGCGTCGAAGGCGATCACCGTCACCTGATCGGACATGTCGGCACCTTCCACCCCGTTGGCCGCGCCAAGGGCGGAGAAGAGGTTCGCGCCAAAGACGCCCTTGATATCGGGGTTACGTGCAAGGACCGCCTGGAACTGCGAGGCCGCCTGGGACGCGTCGTTCTCGTTGTACTGCGTGTCGAGCACCTCGATATCGGGATAGTTCTCCTCGATCTCGGCGCGGAAACCCTCCTCGCGTTGGTCCATGGTCGAGACCCCGGGGCGCAGATGCGCGACATAGACCTTGCCCGCCTCGTCGATCCGCTCTGCCATGGCGCGCGCCGCGATGCGACCGCCGAGGACGTTGTCGGAGGCGATGTAGGAGATCGGGAAATCGGCGTCGCCCGAGCCGTCCTGATAGGTGCCGTCGCCGACATAGGTATCCACCGTGATCACCGGGATCCCTGCGTCGGAGGCGCGGCGTAGCGGTTCGATCATCTGCGTGCTGTCGGTCGGCGCGATCAGGATCGCATCGGGGCCGCGCGCGATTACCGCGTCGAGAACCGGGGTCTGCAGGACCGGGTCGAATTCCTCGGCACCCTGGAAATTCACCTCGATGCCGAGGGCTTCGGCAGCGAGCTGCGCGCCGCGGTTCATCGTAATGTAGAACGCATCCGTCGTCAGGCCTGGTACGAGCGTGATGCTGACATCCTCGGGCAGAGATTGCTCTTGGGCGCTCGCGGCCATGGCGAGACCTGCACCGAAAACGGCCGCAATAGCGGTCCGCCGGAAAATCGAATTCATAATGTTCCTCCCTAAGCGGCCGCACTTGTGGGACGCCATTGGAGAACCGTATGCCTCGGATTTACTCGCGTCAACTTTTAAGACCTGAGCCGGTTCTACCGACATTGCCTTCGCAGTTCGGATGGTCATCCGGTCTGCCCGTACGACGTTTTGCGTACATCCCGTGATGCTGGCTTGGTATTGGAGGTCTTCGTATCGGCTCCGGTTCTCCCTATGTCTGCCACGTCCTTGCCGTGCATCGCGGGAGACGGGGCAGGCAACAGCGGAACGAGTCCGGCGATTGATCTGTTGGCACGGGTCAGGGTGTATTTCGACGGAGGGAAGTTTTGACGACGTCGCGCAAGATGAACGGCCTCGCGATCCGCGACGGTCATGCCACGCGGCTTGCGCGCCATCTCGCGGAAGAAGTGGCCATTGCCCTCGTCTATCAGCAGACGACGCAGGCCGTGCTCATGTCGACCCCATCGGATCTCGAGGACCTCGCGACGGGGTTCAGCCTGACCGAAGGCATCGTCGCACATGGTGGAGAGATCGAAAGCCTGGAGATCGCCGCGCATGAGAAGGGGATCGAGCTTCGCATGTGGATTGCCGGGGAGAGGGCCGCGCGACTTGCGGCGCGTCGGCGCTACATGGCCGGCCCGGTCGGATGCGGTCTCTGCGGGATCGACAGTCTCGAGGAAGCGCAGCGCTCTGTGCCGACCCTTCCTAAAGCCGATTGCCGGTTCGACGCGGCGACGCTCGCACGGGCGCCCGACGCGCTGCGCCAGCACCAATCCCTCCATGACCGGACCGGCGCGGTCCATGCGGCGGGCTTTCTCGGGCCGGAAGGCACGATCGTCATGGCACGCGAGGATGTCGGGCGGCACAATGCCCTCGACAAGCTCGTCGGCGCACTGGCGCGGGAAGGGATCGACGGCAGACGGGGCGCGATCGTCATGACGAGCCGGGTCTCGATAGAGCTGGTGCAGAAATGCGCGATGGCGCGGGTGCCGCTCCTCGTTGCCGTCTCCGCACCAACCGTTCAGGCGGTTCGCCTCGCCGAGGCATCGGGGATCGCGCTCGCCGGATCGGCGCGGGAGGGGCGTTTCGAGCTTTTCGCAGATCCCTGCCGCATCGTGTCGGAACCCGTCGACCGGCCCTGATCCCTCAGAACAGTGCGACGAGGAAGCGGATCGTGACGGCGAGCAGGAAGAGGCCGAAGAGGCGCTGCAAAACCTCGCGCGACAGGCGATGCGCCAGCCGCGCGCCACGCCGCGTCGTCAGGATCGCGGTGGGCATCGTCAGGACCAGCGCACCGACGGAGACGAACCCAAAGGCATCGTGCGGCAGGCCGGCCTTGCCCCATCCTGCGAGAACGTAGCCGATCGTCCCCGGGATCGCGATGAGCACCCCGACGCCAGCGGAGGTCGCGACCGCGCGATGCATGCTCCAGCCATGGAGCGTGAGGATCAGGTTCGAGATCGCCCCGCCGCCGATCCCCATCAACGCCGACAGCAGACCCACGATCGCGCCATAAACGGCTTGGAGCGGATTGCCGGGCAGCCCGTCGCGAAGCTGCCACGCACCCCGCGCGAAGAGCATCTTCACGGCATTCGTTCCCGCCACCACCACGAAGACGATCTGGAAGAGTTCGGCGGGCGCGTAGCGGGCCGCGGCGCTTCCGATAAGGACGCCGCAGGTGACCGGCACGGCCCAGGCGCGCAGATGCGGAATGTCGAGCGCACCCGATTCCGCATGGGTCCGGGCGGACAGGATCGAGGTCGGAATGATCATCGCGAGCGACGTGCCCACGGCGAGGGGCATGGCAATGTCGGGCCGTGTCCCCATGAGGAGAAACGTCTGGTAGAAGACCGGAACGCTGATCGCGCCCCCGCCGACGCCGAAAAGCCCGGCAAGAAGCCCGATCGCCGCACCGGCCACGATCAGGCCAAGCGCCATCAGGGCCAGAACCTGCGGCTCCGCGAAAAGAGATGTCGACCCACTCATGGAGCGGTCCGCAGGACGAGAGAACACGTCGGTCGGACGGGTTCCGCCGTTATGGATGCGCTGTCGAGATTCATGGGGGACAGACCGGGGCGAGGCCGGGGACTGCGGACATCTTCACGGCCGGCCGGAGCCGCCGAGAGGCAGCTTCGTCCGATTGACAGACCTTCGTGGCCCGTTATTCTTGTATACGATGAACTCACCTAAAGAAACCAACTCGAACCTTCGGCCCCATGGCAGATGGTACGGCGATGCATGCGGCACGGCCTTCGGGCTGGAATTGCTGGGCGAGCGATGGTCGTTGCTGATCGTTCGCGAGATGATGTTCGGGCCGCGGCGCTTCACCGATCTTCGTGCGAACCTGCCGGGGATCAGCGCGAAAGTCTTGACGGAGCGGCTCGTGGCGCTCGAGGCGAACGGCATCGTGTGCCGCCAGACCGCGCCCGAGCCCACGCCCGCGCAGCTCTACGGATTGACCGATTGGGGCTACCGGACCGAGCCGATCATCCAGGAACTCGGCCGATGGGCCGCAGCCTCGCCGCTGCACGATCCGACGCTTCCGCTCTCGCCCGCGTCGTTCATGCTGTCGCTCCGCACGATGCTCGACCGGGAGGCCGCCCGGGACGTGAAGGCCACGCTGCTCTTCGCCATCGGAACGGCCCGGTTCACCGCAGAGCTGGAACGAGGAGAGATGCCGGTCAGCCGCGGCGAGAAGGATACGCCCGATCTGCGCTTTGCCGCGGCGAGCGCCCCGCCCCTTGCCGCCCTCTTCTACGCAGACGTACTCCCGGCGGAGGCCGGCGTGTCCATCGCGGGCGATCCTGCGCTTGGCCGTGCCGTCCTCGACCTCTTCCGTCTTCCCGAGAAAGCGTGACCGCGCGGGAGCCCTATCCATTCAGCCCATGACCTCGTCGAGAAGGGCGCGGTAATCCGCAGACGAAGCCTCCCTGGGGTTCGTCGCGTGGCTATGATCGGCAAGCGCGCGCTCGACGACGAGCGGCAGAATGGCCGGATCGACCCCCATCGCGCCCAGTGAGGCGGGAATGCCCAGACGGCGGTTGAGGGCGTCGAGCGCGTCCGCGACCGCACCGCCATCCGTGTCGAACGCATGCCCGAGGCGGTCGAGCTTGTCGCCCACGTGGTCGGCATTGAAGCGTACGACGGGCGGCAGGAGGAGGGCGTTGAGCGTCCCGTGGTGCAGGACCGGCTCCTTCAGACCGCCCAGGGCATGGCTCAGCGCGTGTATGGCGCCGAGCCCCTTTTGGAACGTCAGGCCGCCCTGCAGGGCTCCCATCATCAGTTCGCTCCGCGCGTCCAGATCGCCGCCGTCCTCCATAGCGCGGGGCAGGGCGAGCCAGATCCGCCGTGCCCCATCGAGGGCGATCGCTTCCGCGGGCGGATTGAAGCGCGGAGAGAACAAGGTTTCCACGCAATGCGATAGAGCGTCGAGCGCCGTCGCTGCCGTCAGGCCGGGCGGCAGGCCGAGCGTGAGCGTGGGATCGCAGATCGCCCGCTTCGGGATCAGGTGTGGGCTAATGAATCCGAGCTTGCGGCCATCCGAAAGCGTGAGAAGGGCGGCCCGGCCGACCTCCGCACCGGTCCCGGAGGTGGTCGGGATCGCGATGACGGGAGCGACCTCCGACGTGATGCGTGCGAGCCCCCCTTCGATCAGGGCGTATTGCGCGAGCGGACCCGGATGTGATGCCCGGAGTGCCACCCCCTTGGCGAGGTCGATCGGTGAGCCGCCGCCCAGGGCCACGATCCCGTCGCAATCCCCCTGCCGGTATGAATCGAGCGCCGCGTCGAGCGCCTCTTCCGTCGGGTTCGTCGGCACATCGAGGAACATCGGCGTTCCCGCGGGGAGATAGGCAGAGAGGCGATCCGGAAGCCCCGCGGCCTCGAGCCCGCGATCACTGATCAGGAGGGGCCGCGAGATGGCGAGATCGGCAAGCGCCGGTCCGAGCGTCTCGACGGCACCCGCGCCGAACTCCACCTGGGTGAGATAGGTTATCGTGCTCATTCTGATCCTCCCTCTTCGGGTCGATCGGAGATCTCCGATGCCCGCACAATGGCGCAGAGACCCCTCGCGGCGCCGGCCACGCGCCCTTGTCGGACAGGTTCGACCCGGCGTCCACCCTTGGCGAGACCCGCGTCCGTCCGAGCGGGGGATCAACGCGGCATCGCCTCCGGAACGAGCCGACCCTCCGTAAGGATGAGCGAGCGGTCGCAATATCGCGCCCGCAATCCTGCACTGTGGCTAACGAGGAGGAGAGCCAGACCCCGCCGGCGGGCCACCCCTGTCAGCCGCTCGAGCAGGGCTGCCTGCTCGAGCGCATCGAGTTGCGCGGTGATCTCGTCGCAGACGAGCGCGCGCAGCCCGGGATGGAAGAACCGGGCGAGCGATACCCGGGCAAGCTCACCGCCAGAGAGTTCCGACGGATGCCGATCCGTCCAGGCGGGCGCCACGCCGAGGGCCGCGATCGCCTCCGGGTCCGGCGTGCCGCCATTGGCAAGAATGCGCCCGATCCGCCAGCGCGGATCGACCGCGAGTTCCGCGGCCTGGGGCGCGTATTGCACGGGTGCGGGACGCCCGACCCCGGGCGGCGGAAGAGGGGCGCCGTCGAGCCGGACTCGACCGGATTGCGGCACGAGATGTCCGCCGAGGATGCGTCCGAGCGTGCTCTTCCCGCTGCCCGACATTCCGCCAAGCCCGACGATCTCTCCCGCGCCGAGCGCGAGGCTTGCTTCGGAAAGGACGGGACTGCCCCCGAAGGCATGACCGATCCGTTCGGCGCTCAGCATACCGTATCGGGAAGCTGGGCGCGCCACAGGGTCCGCGAGAAGACCGTCGAGAGCGCGGTCCCGTCACCGGTGAAGGCGTCGGCCGGCGCGATCTCCACCGGATGGCCATTCTCGAGGATCAGCACCCGATCCGAAATACGCGTAAGACGGGTCAGGTCGTGGCTCACGACGACGAACCCGCGTCCATCCTGCGCGAGGCGGCCCAGGAGCGACATGACATGATCGGCCGCGTCCGGATCGAGTCCGACGGTCGGCTCGTCGGCGACGATCCAATCCGCACCGCTTGCGAGCGACGTGGCAAGGAGCGCACGGCGCGCCATGCCGCCCGAGAGCATGTGCGGATAGAGTCTCGCGACGTTCCGGGACAGACCGACATGGTCGAGGAAACCTCCGGGATCACGCCGACCGCGGGCGAGGCGGCGGAGTTGGCGACCGATCGGCGCGAGGGGATCGAGCGCGTCGAGCCTCTGGGGTGCGAGCGCGATGTCGCGTGGCCGTGGCGCCTGGCCGTCCACGGTGATCCGTCCCGCGCGCCTCGCACCGGCAGGCAGTATGCCCGCGAGGGCGGCGGCCACGAGGCTCTTGCCTGCGCCCGACCGTCCCGCGATGCCCAGGATCTCGCCACGGCCAAGCGTGAAGGAGATACCGTCGAGAAGACGGACCGGCTGGCGATCGGCCCGCGGCAAGACCAGCCCCAGACTTTCGACCCGCAGGCTCACGATGCGCCTCCGGGCGGTTCCGCGGCCACGCGCAACGCTTCGCCGAACCTCTCGAAGGCGAGCGCCACGAGGAGGAGCCCAGCCCCGGGCGCTACGGCCACCCACCATCGTCCGGCGATGATCTCGCGCAGCGACTCGGCCAGCATCACGCCGATCGACGGCAAGTGCGGCTCGATCCCGAGGCCGATGAAACTCAGCCCCGCCTCGTGCAGGATTGCGTGGGGAAAAATCAGAACGAAGCCCGCGATGAGGTGCGGTGCGAGATGCGGCGCCATGTGGTGGCGGGCAATCCAGTGCGCCGGTCGTCCAAGCGCCTGCGAGGCCGCGACGTAGTCGGACGCAGCAACGCCCTGCGCCTCGTGGCGGAGAAGCCGGGCGAGACGCGGCCAATGAGTGAACGCGATCGCGACCACGACGCCGTTCGTCCCTCCGCCCATGGCATAGGCGATCATGATGAGGAGCACGAAATGCGGAAGGCCCAACGCGAGTTCCGTCAGGACGCCCACCGCCTGATCCGCCACCCGGTTTGAAGCCGCGGCGAGCGAGAGCAGGAGCGCGATCCCCGTCGAGGCCGTCGCCGCGACCAGTCCGACCTTCACGCTCATCGCGAGGGCCGCGAGCGTCCGCGCGGCGACGTCGCGCCCGAGACTGTCCGTGCCGAAGGGATGACCCGGATCCGGCGCACGGCCGATCGCGCTTGCGTCGATCTCCAGAAGGTTTGCGGGCAGGAGCGCGGACCCTCCGAGGACCAGGATGAGGAGGCATGCGGCCCAGAGCCCGCGATGGAGCGGGGGTCGGATCCCTCGAACGGTTCCCTCTCCGTCCGCCGAAATATCGAGCGCCGTCATGCGGTCGTCCGGCGGAGGCGCGGATCGACGAGTTGCGCCGCGACGTCGGCGAGCAGGTTGCCGCAGAACACGAAAAGCAGTGTTGCGAGACCGATCCCCATGAGGAGCGGCGCATCCGCTCCCGTGGCCGCCCGAACCGTCGCCTGACCGAGACCGGGCCAAGCGAAGATCGTCTCGGCCAGCACCGATCCGCCGAAGAGCTCGCCGGCACCCGCGAGGTGAAGCGCCAGCGCCGGGCCCAACGCGTGGCGCAATCCTGCGCCGAAGGCGACGCGCCGCCAGGATAGCCCATGCGCCCGCAAGTGCAGTGCCGCGGGGCTTTCGAGAAATCCCAATAGCCTCTGCCGGGTATGCAAGACGAGCGGCGCCGTCCCGACGAGCGACAGGGTTGCCACCGGAAGGACGAGGTGGCGAAGCCGGTCGCCCATCCCCGTCTCCGCTGCCGTGAGCCCGGGTGGCGCGGCACAGCAGGCGGGAAGCCAGCCCAGGCCCACGGCGAAGACCGCGATCAGGAGCAGCGCGATCCAGAAGCCCGGGCTAACGGAAAGCGTCACCGCCACGAAGCGGATCAAGCGGTCCACCCTGCCGCCGCGGGAAGCCGCTGCGGCGATGCCGAGTGCCGTGCCGAGGACGAAGGAGAGGACGAAGGCGATACCGATCAGCGCGAGCGAGGCGGGCAGGCGCCGTTCGATCACTTCCGCGACCGGAACGCCGTAAGTCAGGGAGCGCCCGAGATCCCCCGTCATCGCCCCGCCGAGCCAGGAAAGGAACCGCTCCGGCGCCGGCTGGTCGAGACCCCATGTCGCGGCGATGGCCGCGCGCTGTTCCGGGCCGACGAGCGCGCTGAGATCGCCGATATAGGCCTGCACGGGATCGATCGGGGCGAGCGAGACGAGGGTGAAAAGACCGATCGTCGCCAGCGGCAGCAGCCAGGCGAGCCTCAGAAGACGCCCGAGAAGGAGCGGGCGGAGCCAGTTCATTCTGCGCAGGTCCACCGCCACCCGGGCAGATCGTGGGTGATCGGAAAGCCGTGTCCGTGCGGGTGGATCTGCATGGGGCCCATGTCGAGGCATTCCGACACCCAGTAGGAATGTTCGAGATTGACCATCCAAGCCCATGCCGCGTCGCCGCGCGGCCCGAAACCGGTTTCCCCGTCCCAGGCGGCCGCGCGCCAGTGTGGCAACGAGGCGGCGAAATCGTTCGCGCTCTCCGCCGCCTCGAGATGCGCGTTCACGGCGGGGTTGTCGTAGTAGCCTGGATTGAAGTCGTCGATGGCGGCGAACCGGCCATGATAGAGATTGTAGACCTCCGAGGGATCATGGGCGCCCCACCCGAAAACGACGACGTTCGAATGCATCATCGCGCCGATCTCGTCCCAGCTCCGTCCCGCGGGCTCGGCCGTGATGCCGATGCCGCGCAGCTGCTGCGCCGCACCGAGTGCAAGGGCCTGGCGGGTGCTGTCGCTCGACGGATAGACGATGGCGAACCGTGCGGGGAGACCGTCCTTCTCGCGTGTCCCGTCCCCATCCGCATCGACCCAACCCGCCGCCTCCAGCGTCGCGCGGGCGGCATCGGGATCGTTCCCGGCCAGCCCCGCATCCGGGTTGTCCCAGGGCAGGCCATCGGCGGGCCCTGTTGCCGGACGACCGTGCCCGCCGAGCGCGAGCGCGACGAGTGCGTCGCGGTCTAGGGCCTGATTCACCGCCACGCGGATCGCGCGATCCGCCGTCACGTCGTTGCCGATCGGCGCGCCGCCCGCACTCCGCTCTCCGGTATCGGGACGCATGGGGAACATGAGGCCGCGATTGTCGACCGTCTCGATATGCAGCGCCCGCATCCCCTCGGGTGGCGCATCGGCCTGCGATGCGGGAACGGCGACGACATCGGCCACGCCGGTCCGGGCCAGGGCGAGCCCCGCATCCTCGCTGCCGAACACGAAGCTCACCCGCTCGAATGGCACCTCGCCACCGTGCCAGTAGGGGTTCGGTTCGACCACGAGCTGCGCGCCCTCCTGCCACTCGACCATGCGGAACGGTCCCGATCCGATCGGCTCGCGGGCGTAGCCGGGTCCGTAGCTCTTCGCGGGCACGATGCCGAGCGTGGCTAGACGGCTGGCGAAGGAGATGCGCGGTGCGCTCAGTTCCAGGTCGACCGTGAATGGCCCGGTGGCCCGGGCGGCGACGAAATCCTGCAGATCGACGAGCCCGCCGGCATCGCGGGCGGTATTGAAGGTGAAGGCCACGTCTTCCGCGGTCACCGGCGCCCCGTCCGAGAACCGCGCATCCTCGCGCAGCGTCACGCTCCAGATCAGGCCATCCTCCGACAGCCCCCAATCCGTTGCGAGATCGCCCTCGAGCGTCAGATCGGCATCGCGCTTCAGAAGTGTCGACTGAAAGAGCGGATTGCCGTAACGACCCCAGCCCGTCAGGGGATCGAAGCCGCCGTCCGGCTCGCCCCCCACGGCGAGGACGAGCGGGCGGGCCGAGAGCGGGGCCGAAAGGAAAACTGCCGCGCAGAGGACGGCTGCCGTCAGCTTGGTCATCTTCCCTCCGGTATGAAAATCGCCTGCGAAATTCATACGCCCTCGGCAAGGAAGGTAAAGGGCTTGCGTCCCGCGACACGGAACGGAACCATCGCGTGCCAAACGGAAGGACGCCAGATGCCGCGGATCACGGTCTCCATTGAGGATCACCTCCTCGCCGAGCTCGACGCCTACATGGATCGCTCGGGGGCGACCAACCGGTCGGAGGCCGTGCGCGAGCTGATCCGGCGATCGCTCGGCCGCGATGCGCCGGACGACGCGGAATGCATCGGGGTGCTGAGCTATGCGCTCGAACTCTCGACGCGCGATCTGTCGCGCCGCGTGCCGCAGAACCGTCACGCCCGGCACGACCAGGCCGTGGCGACGATCTCCGTTCCGATCGATCACGACGTGGCCGTGGAAGTGACCGTGATGCGCGGTGCGCTCGGGGGGGTCGAGGATTTCGCCAACGGTCTCTTTTCGGAGCGCGGCGTTCGACACGGACGGCTCGCGCTCATCCCGGTGGAGACGACGCGCGACGTGCATTCCCACGGCGGCGCCCCGCATGCGCATGCGCATTACAAGATCCGCGACGGGTTCTGATCGGGGCTTTCGGGCCGAAATCGGCGATGTCGAAAGATCGTGAAAATGACGGAAAAATCCGCTTGCGTGCCCAGAAGGGTTTCCCTAGTAACTGCCGCCAATGGCCCGTTCGTCTATCGGTTAGGACGCCAGGTTTTCAACCTGGAAAGAGGGGTTCGATTCCCCTACGGGCTGCCATTTTCCCTTACGATCTGAAGTCCGACGAAGCCTCAGGGGGCTCCACCGATCCGCGTTTCAGGCGCGGGCCGCGTCTTCGAGGCGAAGTTGGGCGCGGCTGCGGCCCCGCCAATGATTGAGCTCGAGCCGGCCGGCGAGGTGGAAACGGTCTCCGCCATGATTTTCGAGCGCGTTACCCAGATCGCTATCGAAGGCCCCGAAGGCGATGGCGTCGAGCGTCGGTCCGGAACCGTCCGTGACCGAAAGCTTCAGATGACGTTCCCCGACTCTGCGAGCAGAGGTGATCCGGCATCTGGCGATGGCGAAGCGCGGCGCCGGCGCGCCCATGCCGAAGGGTCCGGCACGTTCGATCTCCTCCACGATCTCCGGTGACGCGGCGCTCGCCATCAGAAGTCCCGCGAGCCGCAATGGTCGCGCCTCGCCCTGGCCCGATCCCTGCCGGGCGAGAAGGTCCGACAGGCGCGCCATTGCGGCATCGATTCCGTCCCCTGCAACGGTAAGGCCCGCAGCCATGCGGTGGCCGCCTCCCTTCAGTAGAAGGCCCTCGGCCGCCACGCGCTGTATCGCGGCCCCGAGGTCGATGCCGGCGACCGAGCGACCCGATCCCTTGCCGATCCCCCGATCGAGTCCGATCACGACCGACGGACGCCCGGTTGCCTCGGTCAGTCGGGCAGCGACGATGCCCACGACGCCCGGATGCCACCCCTGCGATGCCGCCCAGACAAGCGCGCCATCCGTGCCGCGCGCTTCCGCCTGGGCGAGCGCTTCCTCGCGCACCCGTGCCTCGACCTCGCGGCGTTCGGAATTCAACGCGTCTAGGCGTTCGGCCAGCCGCTCGGCCTCCCGCGGATCGTCGGTGGAAAGGAGCCGCGCACCGAGATCGGCCTGTCCGATCCGGCCGCCCGCATTGATCCGCGGCCCGAGGAGGAACCCGAGATGGAAGGCGGTAGGCGCAGTATCCATCTTCGCGACATCGCTGAGCGCCACGAGCCCCGCGCGGCGCCGACGGGCCATGACGGTCAACCCCTGCCGCACGAGTGCGCGATTGACCCCGATCAGGGGCGCCACGTCCGCAACGGTCGCGAGGGCCACGAGATCGAGGAGGGCGATCAGATCGGGGCCTGTGACTCCCTCAGATCTCAGCCTCCTGTTCGCCTCGACGAGGAGCAGAAAGACCACCGACGCGGCGCAGAGATGGCCGAGATCGCCGCTCTCGTCCTGCCGGTTCGGATTGACCACCGCCACCGCGGCGGGCAGCGTCTCGCCGCTGAGATGGTGGTCGAGGATCACGACATCGGCCCCCTCTGCCGCCGACACGGGACCGTGCGAGAGCGTGCCGCAATCGACACAGACAATGAGGTCGTGATCGCGGGCGAGGGCCTTCATCGCCGCGTCGTTGGGCCCGTAGCCCTCGTCGATCCGGTCGGGGATGTAGAGTGTCGCCTCGTTCCCCATCGCCCGGAGCCAGACGAGCAGCAGGGCAGCGGATGCCCCGCCATCGACGTCGTAATCGCCGAAGACGGCGATCCGCTCGCGCCGCGCGAGTGCCGCGAGAAACCGTGCCGCGGCCCGGTCCATGTCCTTGAGCGCCAGCGGATCGGGAAGCAGGTCGCGCAGGGCGGGGGCGAGATAGGCCGCGGCGTTATCGGGCGTGACGCCGGCCCCGCATAGGACGCGCGCGACCGGATCCGCGAGGCCCGTGCGCTGGCACATCGCCTCCGCGAGCCGGTCGTCCTCCGCCGACGGACCGATCCAGGTCCGCCCCGTCAGCGAGCGTTCGACTTCGAGGAAGGCGGGGCGTTCGGCAACGTCAGGTCGCGTCGTCATGGCCGCCTCCGGAGCCGATGGCCCGCGATACCAGGCCGGATCGGTATTGCCCCCCTGCCGATCAGCGGACCCCGGAATGTTTCGTCGGATTGCGGTAGATCATGCGTCTGACCGAACCCGTGCGCGACCGCATCAGGATGGTTTCCGTCGTAAGGTAGCCCGGCTCGCGCTTGATGCCGTCGACGATGGAGCCATCGGTCACGCCGGTCGCCGCGAAGATCACGTCGCCGGAGACGAGGTCGTCGCGGGTATAGACCCGACCGAAATTGGTGATACCCGCTTTGCTCGCGCGACCGCGCTCGTCGTCGTTGCGGAAGAGGAGCTTCGCGAACATCTGTCCGCCCATGCACTTGAGCGCCGCCGCCGCGAGCACGCCTTCCGGTGCGCCGCCCGATCCCATGTACATGTCGATTCCCGTCCGTCCGGCATCCGCGCAGTGAATGATGCCGGCCACGTCGCCATCGGTGATGAGGCGGATGGCGCAATCGGTTGTCCGCAGCTCCGCAATCATCTCCTCGTGGCGCGGCCGCTCGAGCACGCAGACCGTGATGTCGTGGGTCGAGCAACCCTTGGCGGAGGCGAGCGCGCTCACCCGTTCGGCAGGGGACATGTCGAGCGTCACGACGCCGCTGCGAAAGCCCGGACCGATGGCGAGCTTCTCCATGTAGACGTCGGGCGCGTGCAGCATGGAGCCGCGACCGGCCATCGCGATCACGGTCAGCGCGTTCGGCATGTCCTTCGCGGTCAGCGTCGTACCTTCGAGCGGATCGAGCGCGATGTCGACGTCCGGGCCGCTGCCGGTTCCGACCTCCTCGCCGATATAGAGCATGGGCGCCTCGTCGCGCTCGCCCTCGCCGATGACGACGGTTCCGGCGATCTCGAGCTTGTTGAGCTGGTCGCGCATGGCGTTGACCGCGGCCTGGTCGGCCGCCTTCTCGTCACCGCGGCCGATCCAGGCGGCGGAGGCCAGCGCTGCGGCCTCGGAGACGCGGGCGAGGCCCAGAGACAGCATGCGGTCGTTGAAATCGTTGGTCTGGGCCATCGGCCGAAGCTCCCCGGAAAACTGGTGGACGACACCTAGCCCAGAGGTTCGCGGCGGGGCAAGCCGATTGCGGCACTCTCCGCCCCCTATCGGGGCACGCCTGTATCAAAGCGCAAGCCGGCCAATCCGCCGGGCGTTGTGAAGGATTGCGTGACCTCGATCCGCGGCGTTCGAGGGTCGGGGAGCGGAGTTTTATGCCGTGCTCCGCTCGCATGGGGCGGTCGACGTCGCGCCAACGAGCGCATTTCTTCATCGGAGATCGACGGCTCGCGGACGGAGCAATGCCGTGAAAAGCTGACGGGTTTGGATCGTCGCGACGACTACCACATCTCTTTGCGGGTCATCGTTCCCGCGCCGATACGGCGCGGGGTCGCTAGAGTTCCTCGATCCGCAGGGCGACGGGCGCGCCGGCAAGGACGCCCGTTCGGTCCATGTCCTCGATCGCCCGGTCGAGCGCGCTGCGCATGGCGCGATGGGTGACGATGAGGACCGGCGCGGTGACGTCGGCATGGCCGTATTGCCGCATCCGGTCGATGGAGATGCCGGCTTCCCCGAGACAGGTCGCGATCTTCGCGAGCGCGCCGGGTTTGTCCTGCAGGGCCATGCGCAGGTAATAGGGCGCCGGCGTCGGCTCCGCCGCCTGTCGGGCGGGCGCGAGGCTTGTCGCGGGCTGTCCGAAGGTCGGCAGGCGCTGGCCGCGGGCGATCTCGATCACGTCCGACATCACCGCGCTCGCCGTCGGCCCCTCGCCGGCGCCCGCGCCGCGCAGCACGATCCGGCCCACCGCATCGCCCTCGAGAACCACCATGTTGGTCGCGCCCTCGAGCTGGCCCAGCGGCGAGTCGACCGGAACGAGGCAGGGGGACATCCGCGATTCGACACCGCGGCCCGAGCTTCGCGCCACGCCGAGGAGCTTGATGCGGTAGCCCATGTCGGCGGCCGCGCGGATGTCGTCGATGGTCACGCGCTCGATCCCCTCGAGGGAGATCGCGGGGAAATCGACCCGCGTGCCGAAGGCGATGGACGTGAGGAGCGCGAGCTTGTGCGCGGCATCTATGCCGCCCACGTCAAGGGTCGGATCCGCTTCGAGATATCCCAGTGCCTCGGCTTCGGCGAAGACGTCGTCGTAGGGCAGCGCCGCATCCTCCATCCGTGTGAGGATGTAGTTGCAGGTGCCGTTCATGACCCCCATGACCCGCTCGATCCGGTTGCCCGCGAGCCCTTCGGTCAAGGTCTTGACCACCGGAATGCCGCCGGCGACGGCCGCCTCGAACCGCAGCGGTGCGCCTGTCGCCTCCGCCGTCTCGGCGAGGGCCTGGCCATTCAGGGCGAGCAGCGCCTTGTTCGCGGTGACGACCGGCTTTCCCAGCTCGAGTGCCGCCTCAACCGCGGCCTTGGCCGGGCCCGCATCGCCACCCACGAGCTCAACGAACACGTCGACATCGTCGCGCCGGGCGAGGACGACCGGATCGTCCTCCCAATCATAGGCGCCGAGGCGCACGCCGCGATCCTTTTGCCGCGACCGGGCCGAGACTGCGCTGATCGCAATCTCCCGTCCCGCCCGGGCGGCGAGAAGCGCGGCGTGGCGCTGGACGATGCGGACCACGCCGGTGCCGACGGTGCCGAGCCCTGCGATGCCGAGGCGAAGGGGGGATGTCATTGGCGGGCTCCTCGGTGGTGAACGGGTCGCCCGCGCTTACCGGGTTTGACGAAAGACCTCTAGGGTGGAGATGCATCATCCGCTTTTCCGGTCCCGCGCGCTTCGCGGAGTCGGTCCCGCTCCCGATCCGTCAGGACCTCGCCGCGCATCGCATCGGCCCGAGCGCGCAGCGTGGCCGCACGGTTTGCGAGCGCATCCGTCCCGGCGGCATCGATCCGGTTCGGGCGATTAGAATCGGCCAGCACGCGGGAAAGCGGTAGCAGGACCGGCTCCGGCGCGCCCGGATCGACGTCGCTCCGCGGAAAATCCGGTAGCTCGGCGGCGCAGCCGGCCACGAGGAGCGTCAGGAGCGGGAGAAGGCGCATGGCTGTTCCGTCGCGACTTGGTATCCGATGGCCCATCCTAGAGAGGTCACGGCTTGGAGGGAAAGGTATTGCCGCGGGCTTGCGCTCCGCCGCCTGGGGGATAGGAGGAGCGGATGGCTCCTACCGATCCCGATCTCGGCATAGACGCGGTGCCCCTGACGCTTCGCGCCTCTCCCATGCGCCGCGCTTTTGCGGTGGGCGTGCTCGCTGCACTGGGGGTCCTGCTGCTTTCCATGGGGATCACCGAACCGATTGGCGCGATCTGGCGCGTGGCGCTGGTCGCGGGAGGAGGTTTGGCCTGCCTCTGTTCCGTGATCCTCTGGCGTTCGACGGGAGGCGTCCTGGTGCTTTCGGGCGACGCATTGCGCGACGGAGACGGGCAGGTGATCGCGTCGCTTGCCGAGATGGTTCGCGTGGACCGCGGTTCCTTCGCGTTCAAGCCGTCGAACGGGTTCGCCGTGACTTTGCGCCGGCCCGCGGAAACCCGCTGGGTTCCCGGGCTCTGGTGGCGGGTGGGCCGAAGACTTGGCGTGGGCGGCGTCCTTCCTGCAGCGCAGGCGCGGCTGATGGCCGAGCGTCTCATGGTCCTGATCGAGGGGGGCACGAATGTGATGTTTCAGGATACGGACGGGCGCTAGACCCCGCTGCAATCGGAACAGAGAAGCTGGGCCGCGCGCGGGCGGGTGAAGCTGAACCGCGAGATCGTCCGATCGGTGAGCCCGATATTGAAGAATGGCCGGTAGTACTGGAAGGTCTCGACGATGATCATCTGGTCGCCGGCGACCATCTCCGGCAAGCGGCTGTCGAGCCCCGACATGTTCGTGTGGGCGGGCGCCCCGTCCATGCCGTGCGACCACCGCAGTTGCGTCTCGACCGTCTCTCCGTCCGCGGCCAGTTCGGCGCGAACGAGCGAAATGCGGGTTTGCGCGCCCTCGCGCGCGCCCGACAGCGAGGCGTAGAGCCCGTTCATCCGGGTCAGCTCTGCCGTATCGACTGTTTCCGACCGGCTCAGGATGTCCCCGATCGTGTAGGTGGTGCGCGTCGCCAGCATCTCCGATCTGTAGGTGTCCCAAAAAACGAGCATCGCCGCGTAGGCCCAGAAAAGGATGGGAAGGATGATGACCGCCTCGACGGAAAGCGTGGCGCGTTCCGATATAGCGAAACGGCGTATCGAAGCGCGCAGCCGATTGGTCATTGCACGGGCTCGTTCACGAATGCGCTGGCCGTCACCAGCATGTATTCGCCGTCGCCGGATTTCGGCAGCATCAGGCCCAGCCCCGACATCGGGAAGAAGGGCCTGGCCGGCATGCAGGCACGTATGACCATCAACTGGTCGTTGGCGCCGTAATCGAAGGGGGCCTCCGCCGCCGCGCAATTCGGTGGCGGGATCGAGAAGGGCTCGTTACCCGCCGCGACGGGCGAGAGTTCGACGCGGATCCGGTTCTCGCAATCGGCGAACATCAGCGCCGACTGGCAGATCCGGCGTTTGATCTCGGTGGTCCCCGTCCCGCCCGTGGTGCGCACCCGGAGGTCGCGGACCGCGATGTCCATTCCGCGATCGAGCATCAGGCTGCGCGCCATCAGGACCCCGCTCTCCACCGCGGAGAGAAAGATCAGCATGAAGACCGGGAAAAGGATCACGAACTCGATCGTCGCCGAGCCATCCTCGCGGCAGGCAGCCGCCGTCAATCGCCGGAACTGGGCTCGAAGGCGCGTCGGTCGGGTCATCGCGACAATCTCAACGGTCTCACGTTGCGCGCGATCGCTGCGAACGCGTCGGAGATCTCGATCCCGTCGACGTCGAAGAAATGCGGCTCATCGGTCGCGCAGCCTTTCAATGTCTGGTTGCCGTGATCGGTCGCTTCGAACCCGATCGCGTAGATCTCGACTTCCTGGTTCTTGGCCGCCGTACAGATCGTGTCCAGCTGCCGATCGGCATCCGTTGCCGGAACGTCGCGCAGCACGCGCCAGTACCAATCCCCGCTATTGGAGTTGGCATTGTATTGCAGCAGGTAGTGCCGCTGCACGTTGGTCTGGTTCCAGAGATCGGGATAGGTGAGGCGCACGGGGTCACCGATCCCGTTCGTCGGATTGCCGTCGTTGTCGATCGGCGCGTTCGACCGGGTATTGGTCGCACTCGCATGCCACCGGTAGCGGCCGTAATATGCGTCCCAGTATCGAACCGAGAGCCGCCCGTCATCGGGATCGCGCCAGACCTCGGATGTCGCCGTCATGTAGTCGCGTTTCATCTCGACCCGCTGCCAGTTCTCGCCGTCGGACATCACGACGAGAATCTTGCGCACACCGTCGGAGCGGTACTGGTAGGGCCGGCCGCCGAGCTTCGGATTGATCCGTCCGGCTGCGATCTCCGCATCGGCAAGACGCATGCTGGAGGGATCGAGCAGCCACGCGCCCCATTTCACCCCGATATTTATCGAGGTTCCGCCGTTGGCCGAAAAGGCATCGATATAGCTCTTGAGCCTGTCCGGATCGGACGAGAACGGAAAGATCCATCGGCTCTGATCCGTTCGCCTACGACATACGACATCTACCACGCCCAGGTCCGTACCGCTGTAAGGATCGAAATAGGCTGCACGCTTCAGTGGTTCGATCGCGGTGATCGACGTTTTCGTGAACGCGGAATCGTCGAAATCGACGCAGTTCGTGTAATCGTGTTCCGTGCTGAAGTTCAGCAGGCTGACGATCGTCGGGGTGGTCGAAACCTGACCGCTGAACGGCACGATCGAGATCGAAACCAGATCGCGTGTCGGCGCGTCGCGCAGAACGGTATCGACGAATTGCTTGGCCGCGACCTTCAGGTTTCCCAGCCTGTTGTTGTCGTTCATCGACCCCGAGAGATCGAGGACGAGGGAGATTTCGATCTTGTCGCCCTCTTCCTCCGCCTGCGACCAGATCGTCGAGTTGAAGAAATTCAGGTCCACCATCGGCAGGAAGATGGTTCCGATCGAATAGGGCATGTTCGCCGTCACGATACGCCGGACGAGGTCGGTTTCGCTCTCGCCTGCAGTCGCGCCGACCTCACGGCGCGCGTAGATTTCGTCGACGTCGATCGCGACATTCCCGGCTTCGATGCCGGACATCGCGAGATACTCCCGCACGATATCTTCGGGCGTCCGCAGTTGCTGCAGATCTGCCGCGGCCAGAACGGCCCGGTCGAGCACGGCCTGGAGCCGGATGCGTCCGGTCTCGAAGCGCATGAGATCCACGGCAAGCCCGCCGACCAGCACCATCGCCGCGAACAGGAAGAGGGCGAATACCGTCAGCGATCCGTCCTCGGATCCGATACCTGCCTTGCGGCTCGCGAGCTTCACCCGCAATCGGGTGAGCAGGTTCGTACGCACTGTCGGGCCTCCGGTCGCGTTGGCCGATGGCGATTCTCCGCATCGGTCCTGGCGCGAGAATGCCACCCAAATCTGACCAGAACGTGTCCAGGATGCGTTGGGACCGCTACCGCGCAGCCCTCGCTTCCCGTCGCTCTCGCATATTCCCGAAAGCGTGATAGCGTGGAGTCATCTGGGGGTCCTTGAGCGGCCGCATGGCCATCTCGAAGCCCTCGAACCTGAATGGGAGGAAGGCCATGGCGCCTAGGGATCTGAACGAGCCGGAGCCGAGTTTTCGCCAATCCGTCGATCTGATGTTCAATCGGGCGGTCGCGCTCATGGACCTGAGCCCCGGGCTCGAGGAGAAGATACGCGTCTGCAACGCGACCTACACGGTGCGCTTCGGCGTCCGGCTCCGTGGATCGATCCACACCTTCACCGGATACCGTTCCGTCCATTCCGAGCACATGGAGCCCGTCAAGGGCGGGATCCGCTACGCCCTCGGCGTTCATCAGGACGAGGTCGAGGCGCTGGCGGCCCTGATGACCTATAAATGCGCCCTCGTCGACGTGCCGTTCGGCGGCTCCAAGGGCGGACTCCGGATCGATCCGCGCGTCTGGGACGAGCACGAGCTCGAACTGATCACCCGCCGTTTCGCCTACGAGCTCGCCAAGCGCGACCTCATCCATCCGTCGCAGAACGTGCCGGCGCCCGACATGGGGACGGGGGAACGCGAGATGGCCTGGATCGCCGATCAGTACCGCCGCATGAACACCACGGACATCAACGCCGCCGCCTGCGTGACCGGCAAGCCCGCCCATGCGGGCGGTATTCAGGGCCGGACGGAGGCGACGGGTCGTGGCGTGCAATACGCGCTACGCGAGTTCTTCCGCCATACCGAGGACATGCGGCTTGCCGGGCTCACGGGCGAGCTCGAGGGCAAGACCGTGATCGTGCAGGGCCTCGGCAATGTCGGTTACCACGCCGCGAAATTCCTGAGCGAGGAGGACGGCGCGCGGATCGTCGGCGTGATCGAGCGCGACGGCGGACTCTTCAATGCCGACGGGATCGATGTCGTCGCGCTGCATGAATGGATGATGCGCCACGGCGGGGTCGAGGGTTTCGCGGGGGCGAACCACGTCAGCGACGGGTCCTCGCTGCTCGAGGAATCCTGCGACATCCTGATCCCCGCTGCGCTCGAGGGCACGATCAACCGGGAGAACGCGGAGCGGATCAAGGCGAAGCTCATCGTCGAGGCGGCGAACGGTCCGATCACGGCCGCGGCGGACGATATCCTGCGGCGCAAGGGCACCGTCGTCATCCCCGACATGTATGCCAATGCAGGCGGTGTGACGGTCAGCTACTTCGAATGGGTGAAGAACCTTAGCCATATCCGTTTCGGTCGGATGCAGCGCCGGCAGGAGGAGTCGCGCCACCAGCTTCTGATCGACGAGCTCGAAAGGCTTTCGAAGGATCGCGATCTGGGATGGACGCTTTCTCCGGGCTTCAAGCAGCGCTACCTCCAAGGTGCGGGGGAACTCGAACTCGTCCGCTCCGGCCTCGACGACACGATGCGTACCGCCTACCAGGACATGCGCGCTCTCTGGCACGGTCGCGATGATGTCGGTGACTTGCGGACCGCTGCCTATCTCGTGGCCATCGGCAAGGTCGCGGCGAGCTATCGCGCGAAGGGGCTCTAGGGGCGATCCAAGCGTTGCGGCGCCGCCCGGCGGGGCAGCGCATCCCCTGTTCTGGCTTCGTGCCACTCGACACGCGCCGGGTCTCGCACAATATGGGACCCCATGAGCCTGCCACCCGGTTTTCTGGACGAACTTCGTACCCGCCTGAGCCTCGTTCAAGTGGTCGGGCGGAAGGTGTCTTGGGACACGCGGAAATCGAATCAGGGACGTGGCGACATGTGGGCGCCCTGTCCGTTCCACCAGGAGAAGACCGCGAGTTTTCACGTCGATGACCGCAAGGGGTTCTATTACTGCTTCGGCTGTCACGAGAAGGGCGACGCGATCAATTTCGTCATGGCGACGGAGAACGTCTCGTTTATCGAGGCGGTCAAGATGCTCGCGGAGGAATCTGGTCTCGCGATGCCGCAGGACGATCCGCAGGCGCGGCAGACGGCCGACCGGCGGACGCGACTGACGGAGGTGCTCGAGGAGGCGGCGGCGTTCTTCGCGCTCCGCCTGCGCTCTGGCGCAGGTGCCGAGGCTTGCGCCTATCTCGAGCGTCGCGGGCTCGACCGTGCGGCGCAGGGGCGGTGGGGCCTCGGCTTCGCGCCCGCGGGCTGGCAGGGGCTCATGGATCATCTGACGGGAAAGGGCATCGCGACCGACCTGATCGTCGCGGCGGGTCTCGCACGGACCTCCGACCGGGGCCGCGCGCCTTACGACGTCTTCCGAAATCGCGTCATGTTCCCGATCCGCGATGCGCGCGGGCGCCTGATCGCGTTTGGCGGCCGCGCGATGGACCCGGACGACACGGCGAAATATCTAAATTCGCCGGAGACGGAACTCTTCGACAAGGGCCGCTCCCTCTACAATCACGAAGCCGCCCGCAAATCCGCGAACCAGGAGAAGCCTTTCGTGGTCGCGGAAGGCTACATGGATGTCATTGCCCTGTCGGAGGCGGGCTTCACTGCCTCCGTCGCTCCGCTGGGCACCGCGATTACCGAGGAACAGCTGCGCCTCCTCTGGAGCCTCCATCCCGAGCCTATTGTGGCGCTCGACGGCGATGCCGCGGGCCAGAGGGCGGCGATGCGGCTTCTCGATCTCGCCCTGCCGATGCTCGAGGCCGGTCGGTCACTGCGCTTCTGCCTGCTCCCCGACGGGCAGGATCCGGACGATCTCCTGCGCGCCAAGGGTCGTCAGGCGTTGGCAAACCTCCTCGCGAATGCGGTGCCGATGGTTGACCTGCTCTGGCAGCGGGAGGTCGCGCGACATCCCGTCGACAGTCCGGAGCGGCGTGCGGCCCTCGACAGGGCCTTGCGGGAGGCGGTGGGCCGGATCTCCGATCAGGCGATCCGCCGTCATTACGGTGCCGCGATTCGCGATCGGTTGTGGCATCTCTACAACCCTCGCCGGACCGGCCGCGGCCGCGCCGCGCGCACGCCGGTGGTCAATGCCGCCCCAGCGACGCGCAATTCGGCTCTCGCGAGCGGTGGCGCGACGGTGGAGCACCATCTGCGGGAAGCCGTCGTCCTCGCGCTCCTCCTCCGCTACCCCATCCTCCTCGAGCGGTTCGAGGAAGCGCTGGTCCGCACAGAGTTCGACCTGCCGCACCACGCCCGGATCGCCGAGGCAATCCTTGCCAACGCGGGCGCCCCGGCCGAGGCGGTCAGGGATCGCGTGGCGGCATCGCTTGGCCCGGAGACCCTTGAAAATGTGCTTTCGGCGCGCCATCTGACCGTCGTTCCGGCAATGCGCGGGAACGATCCGGCTTCGGCCGGGCTTTGTCTTGCTGAAGAACTCGCGAAGCTCGCGGCCCGCCGCGGCGCGGAGCGTGAACTGATCGAGGCGATCGAGGATTTCGACGCTGGCGCGGACGAGTCGCTGACATATCGCCTTACGAGTGCGATCCAGGAGATGCATCGTGCGTCGAATGTCGCGGGTTCTGCCGATACGGAATGGGAGGTCGCCCCGAATGGGGTGCGCCTCGACCGCGATCAGGTTTCCGCCGCGCGGTCGCTCTTTGATTCGCTTCTTGGGCCGTCCGGGCCCGGGAAAGCCGGAAAGTAAGTTCGGCGGCTGGGAAGCCCGACGGCAATTTGGTAAGAGAATCAGGGTTAATTTTTGCCGAATCATCTGGCCGCGCTAATGATTCGGCGTGACGGACGTTTCGGGCCGGAACGGGGTTGCCCGCATGAGTGAAGGAGTGCCTATGGCCGCCAAGGACAATGACGACCGCAAGCCCGACGATCAGGACGGCGAAGTCATGCTCGACATGAGCCAGACGGCGGTCAAGAAGATGATCGCCGATGCCCGCGAGCGCGGTTACATCACCTACGATCAGCTCAATCAGGTCCTCCCTCCCGAGCAGGTCAGTTCGGAGCAGATCGAGGACGTGATGTCGATGCTGTCCGAGATGGGCATCAACGTCATCGAGGACGACGAGGCCGAGGAGGAGACGGCGAAGACCTCCACCGACGTCGCGACGACGTCGAATTCTCGTGAGGTCGCGGTCTCCACGAGCGAGAGCGAGAAGCTCGACCGCACCGACGACCCGGTGCGGATGTACCTGCGCGAGATGGGCTCCGTCGAACTCCTGAGCCGCGAAGGCGAGATCGCCATCGCCAAGCGGATCGAGGCGGGTCGCAACACGATGATCGCGGGCCTCTGCGAGAGCCCGCTGACCTTCCAGGCGATCACGATCTGGCGCGACGAACTTCTGACCGAGGACATCCTGCTGCGCGATGTCATCGACCTCGAGACGACCTTCGGGCGGTCGATGGGCGAGGATGGCGACGACGCGCCGGTGGTCGAGGGCCTGTCCCCCGCGGGCTCCGATACTTCTTCCGAGAAGGATACCGACGACGGGCAACCGGAACTCGACGCCGACGGCAACCCGATCGCCAAGGGCGACGACGACGAGGACGACGAGGATCAGGCCAACATGAGCCTCGCGGCCATGGAGGCCGCGCTGAAGCCGCGCGTCCTCGAGATGCTCGATTCGATCGCCCGGGATTACGTCAAGCTCTCGGAGATGCAGGATCTCCGGATGTCGGCGACACTCAACGAGGACGGATCGTTCTCGGAAAAGGCCGAGCAGACCTACCAGAAACTCCGGGGCGAGATTGTTCTGCTCGTCAACGAATTGCACCTGCACAACAACCGCATCGAAGCGCTGATCGACCAGCTCTACGGCATCAACCGCAAGATCATGTCGATCGACAGCGCCATGGTGAAGCTCGCCGACCAGGCGCGGATCAATCGGCGTGAATTCGTTGACGAGTATCGCGGCTACGAGCTCGATCCGGCCTGGCTCGAGCGGATGGCCGAGAAGTCGGGCCGCGGCTGGCAGAGCTTTATCGAGCGTTCGACGCCGAAGATCGAGGAGCTGCGCGGCGAGATGGCGCAAGTCGGTCAGTATGTCGGCGTCGACATCTCGGAATTCCGCCGCATCGTCCAGCAGGTCCAGAAGGGCGAGAAGGAGGCCCGGCAGGCGAAGAAGGAGATGGTCGAGGCCAACCTGCGCCTCGTGATCTCCATCGCCAAGAAGTACACGAACCGCGGCCTGCAATTCCTCGACCTCATTCAGGAAGGCAATATCGGCCTGATGAAGGCCGTGGACAAGTTCGAGTACCGCCGCGGCTACAAGTTCTCCACCTATGCCACGTGGTGGATCCGGCAGGCGATCACCCGCTCCATCGCCGACCAGGCCCGCACGATCCGTATCCCGGTGCACATGATCGAGACGATCAACAAGCTCGTCCGCACGGGCCGGCAGATGCTGCACGAGATCGGCCGGGAGCCAACGCCGGAGGAACTAGCACAGAAGCTGCAGATGCCGCTCGAGAAGGTCCGCAAGGTGATGAAGATCGCCAAGGAGCCGATCTCGCTCGAGACGCCGATCGGCGACGAGGAAGACAGCCAGCTCGGCGACTTCATCGAGGACAAGAACGCCGTCCTGCCGCTTGACAGCGCGATCCAGGAGAACCTCAAGGAGACGACGACGCGGGTCCTCGCGTCCCTCACCCCGCGGGAGGAGCGGGTGCTCCGGATGCGGTTCGGCATCGGGATGAACACCGACCATACGCTCGAGGAGGTGGGTCAGCAGTTCAGCGTAACCCGCGAGCGGATCCGGCAGATCGAGGCCAAGGCGCTCCGGAAGCTCAAGCATCCGAGCCGCTCGCGCAAGCTGCGGAGCTTTCTTGACCAGTGATCTAGGCTCAGGACCCATCGATCAGGACGGCGCTGCGTGATTTAGCCTTCGCCAGAAGGAGGCTGACGATGAGTAATGTTGCCTGGCTGACCGCCGCGCAGATGGCGCGGCTGCGCCCCTGTTTCCCGAAGTCGCATGGCAGGCCGCGGGTGGACGACAAGCGCGTGCTCAGTGGTGTTGTATTCATCGATCGCAACGGTTTGCGCTGGCGGGACGCGCCGCGTGAATACGGCCCGCACAAGACGCTCTACAATCGCTGGATCGGGTGGAGCCGCATGGGCGCGTTCGCGCGGATCATGGAGGGGCTCGCCGCCGAGCAAGCCGATTGCCGGACGATCATGATCGACACGATCCATCTGAAGGCGCACCGGACGGCCTCAAGCCTGCGCCTTCAAAAGGGGGGG
>NZ_QKZL01000015.1:3914-89965 GCF_003253995.1 Palleronia aestuarii | reverse complement strand
CGCGGCCGCCTCGGCTGCGGGTGCCAGGTGCGACGCCGCGCGACTGCGCGACGGGCCGCCAGGCCCGTTCCCTGCCCGACACGCGAAGCCGAGGGCAGGGGGCCGACATTTGCCACACGGGCATCGCGACGAGCGGCGCGTCACGGTTGCCTGTGGGCATGATGTCTCACGCGGCCCTCCGGCCCGCCGCAGGCGGGGTGGAGGGTACAGCCGCGTTCCAGCAAGTCCTTCGCGGCGCGACCGGTTCTGGATGAGGATGCCCCCGCCGAAGCGGGGGCAGGTCCGTCCTCGTCAGAACGGAATATCCTCCAGATTGCAGAAGGGGCAGGAGTGCCGCGGGTAGTCCGACGACAGCCCGTGAGGGCATGTTCCGGGCGTGTGGAGCTGCACGCTGCGGACAATCCCGTCCCGTTCGAGCCGCTCCACGACGTGGTACTGCCATCCGTCCGGAACCGCTGCGGCGATCAGGTCGGCGACCTTGCGGTTTCGCTGGATCTGCCAGAAATCGAGCAGGGCTTGGTAGGACTGGTCCGGACGGGACTGCGTGGCCGCGTAGGCGGCGAACGTGTCCAGATCGAACCCTTTCTCGCCGATCTCGAACGGCATCCGAGGCGCCGTCCGGCGGGGCCGGAGACGGTCGATGAGGCGGGCGACGGAATTGCTGGAAGGCATGTGGTTTCATCCTCTGAATGGTTGGGGTGATCGCGCTTTCTTGTCGTCCACCGCGATCACCCTTTTCGAAGCCGCCTTTCTCTCGGCCTCCCCGGACCTCGATCGCCTTTCTCGTTCGCCGCTACCGCGACCGCCAGGTCGCGGCCCTGCGCGGGCAGCGCCATGTCCTGCCGGGGCGGGGGCGCCAGTCCCCGCCCCGGCAGGACTACCCCGACCGCCAGCCGCCAGGGCGACGGATCCAGCCTGGGCGACCCGCGCACGAGAAAGGGCGACCCGTGCGGGCCGCCCTCTCGGGGGTCGATGGGGTGCGGGTCAAGCGTCCCGCTTCGGCTCCGGCTTGGGGATGCGGGCGACGTGCAGTCCTTTCGCCTCGGCTTTCGTGGCAAGGTTGAGGGCAATTCCGTTGCCTCCGAAGAGGATCACACCCTTGATCTTCGCGCGCAGCATCTCGTCGTTTGCGAGGAACGGGGCGCGGCGGTTGTGGGCGGGCCAGTTCGGGCGAAACATCACCTGCGGCACCTTGCGGGACCGCGCCCACGCGGCGGCGATCTTCTCGGCGCCGCGCGATCCTTTCTGACACAAAACCATGTCGGGGCATTTCGCGAGGGCGGCATCCAGACGCTTCCAAATGGGGGCGCTGTCGATCCAGTCGGCATCCCCGGCCACCGCGATAAAAGTGCCAGTCACCTTGTTCCGCTCGGCCTCGGCGCGGTCGGCGGCGTCCAGCAGCTTCTTCGCCTCGAACACGGCCCCGGTTTCCATCGCGCGGCGCGTCGTGCGGTCGCCGGTGACGGGGGTGTAATGCTCGCCGGTCTCGGTTTCGTAATGCTCGGCGGCGCACTCGGCCATGAGTTTCAGGGCGTCGGCCTTCTCTTGCAGGATCGTGTAGAGGCGCGTCGTCTGGTCAAGCTCGACCTCCGCGATCTCGCTGCCATCCTGCGAGGCGATCAGGGCGCGGGCCTTTACCTTCTGACGGTCGGCGGCTTGGTCCAGCGACACGGCGCGGCGCTGCAACATGGTCGCGAAGGCATGGGCGAGGGGTTCCACCTCGGACGCAAGGCCGGTGCCTTGAAGGGTGCCGATCAGGGCCTCGAACGCCTCTCCCACGGCGCGGGTCTGCAATTCGTCGTCGTTCGGGATGGGAAGGTCGTCGCTGCCGTTCTCGGTGAGGCCAAACAATTCGATTTCGTCATAAGGGGTCAGCATGGTTTTAGTTCCTGATGTGCGCCGGACATTTCCGGCTTTGGAGGGGAGCGCCAATCGCTTCCCCTGTCCCCTTTTTACTAATTAAATCGGGTCTAATCTAATGATTTATCTGCATTTTATGCGAATTGTTTTCTTGCCTCAATTCCCTAAATCCGTTTGTTTTGATTCCTGTTGTTGGGAAGCACACCCCGAATTGATTGCAAATCAATTCGGAAATAAATCCAAATGGCGCGATAGCGCCTCCTTATTCTTTAATACGGACAGACCCGTCAGGGCGTCGTTTGTTCGTCATCCCGCAGCCGGTCGCACGGCCAGAACAGGACGCGGCGGGGGGACGGGGGCAACGGCAAATGCGGAGGGTCCGCGCCCGTAGGGCGTGGAAACCGTATTTGTCGTTGGGGAGGCGCAGCCGACCGCACCGCCGTCCCCCCGGTGCGTCAGGTTCGATCAGGCCGCGAACGGTTCGGGGGGCGGACAGGCGATGCCCTCGGGCGCTGGTCCGGAAGGAAGCCCCGGCCGAGCGGCGTTCGTCGCGCAGCGGCGAATCCCCGAGGCCGGCGGTTCAGCCTGGTGCGACAGAGGGGCGTTCGGCTTGTCCGAACCCCCGGCCCGGGAGGCGATGCCGGTGAAGCAACCCGCGCCAGTGACCGAAACCCGCAGGGCCGAGACCCGGCCGCCTGACCGACCATGCGGCCGTGGCGCGACCGGCTCCGGAGGAGACGGGGAGCGACACATCAGGCCGAAGGGAGAGCAGGGGGCCGGGGCTCGGGGAGGGCCGCCGCAGGCGGGCCGAGTAGGGCACGGTCCCGCAGGGAGGCGTCCATCCCACTGATTTGGCGGATTCACCCGCCCGACTTGGCGTGATTAAATCTTGAAAGTCGTTTCGAAGATCAAAGGGCCCGATCATGTCCAATCCTGAACCGGCTTCCGAGCCAAACGGACCGAAGAAGGGATCGACACCGCGTTTTCGACCTGACGGCACGCCGTTCGGAGTAAGCCGCCAAGTCAGGGACCGACTTCTGCGCTGTATCGGTCGCAGCGATCCCGATCCAACGAAGCAACGCTTGCCGGGTCGGATCAGTATTTCGACCGTGATGTGGACGGAGTTGTCGCAGAAGGTCGGCGGCGACCTGTTCGAGAACCCTGACAAGTTGTGGACGTTGCAGGCGATTGATCGCCTGACCGGACGTGACGTCTCCTGGGAAGCCTTCAGTAACCGTGTCGTGGCAGCAATTACCGCGATCGAGCGTTCGAGAGTGCAGGCGACGGAGATGGCGCGACAGGTCAATGCGAAGGAGCGCGATCCGCTGGCCGATCCGCGCGAAGCGATCCGTCAGTGGATCCTCGATACCCGACTGGCCGGCGGGGTGTCCGGCGGATCGGACATGGTTCATGCCAAGCGGAGCGTCGATCTTCTGCTCGGAACGCTGCGCATAGGGGAGCCGGGCGGTCCGACGGACACCTTCTTTCACATGGGCTGCCGGTATGTGTGGGCCTATATGATTGCGATGGCAAACCGTCCGGGGGAGGATTTCACGCTCGCGGACATGCACTTGCATCTGAAGCAAGAGCATTTCGGGGCGCTGGCCGCCGGGGAACCCGAGCGCGGCGTAAGGTCCGAACTGGAGAAGGCATCAGCTTGCGACGAACGCCTGTTCTCGACGGCGATGGCGACGCTGGGTCTTTAGGAAGAGAAAGCCTGCGCGAAGCGGGGGTCGAGTAGGGCACCTCCCGGCCGGTGTCAGCCGGACGGGAGGTGCCCGAACACGAGCGCCATCGGGAACGGGTCGGCATCAAGCCTGACCGCGACTCCGGCAGGCTTCGCGCCACCGGTTTGCCGCCCTGTTTCCGGTCGGTGTGAGGAGATCGAGGATCTCCCGAGGGGCGCCGGTGAAGGATGGGTTCTCTTTCTCCGACGAGACGATGATTGCCTCGATCATTTTGCCATCCCGCTCGATCGGTCCCTTGAAGATGGTCAAACCGGTAATGGTCTCTTCTTCGCGGTAGGCCACGTACCAGACGCCATCGGCACCCTCGGCCAAGGCTACCACGGGGCTCTCTTTCTCCATCGCGGCGGCATATTCGTCCTCGTCCTCGTCTTCATCCATGTCGCGATCGAAGATGCCGCGAACGGTCCACTCGTCCAAAGGGCGGGGATCTCGGGTCATGTGGTCATCCGTCCGAGTTACCGGACTTCGCTGGTCGTGAACCGTTCAGCTTCCGCGGCAGTCACGCACCGGGCTTCCTGGGGCTCGTCGTGCGGCCAGAAGACGCCAACATGAGCCGGGTCCTCATTCTCGCAAAGCGCCCGCATCACGTCGCCATAAAAGGCACCCGACGCGCGGACATGGGAATAGGCGAGATACGCCGTCACGCCGATGGCGAAACCACTGACGAGAGTGAGCGCCACGAAAGCGCGTGTCGGTCGAAATCGTTCTGGGTCGATCGTGGTCATGTACTGTTCAACCTACCTGCCGCGTCTGGAATTGCACGCGCCTCGCGATGCGCTGGCTGTTTCAAGAGGATCGCATGGCGGGCTTGGGCGAGCCAACTCTTCCACGATCAGGCCGATATGGCTGGCATAGGGCATCGAGCCATCGGGCTGCTCGTCGCGCGACAGCGATTTTGCCACGTCGGCGGGCCGGAGGCCGTGCTGGAGAAGCAGGGACACCAGAACGCAGGCATCCTGGACCTGGAACTCGAGCTGCGAGCCTGACTTGAAGCCGGCCGAGTAGAAGACCTCGCGGGGCCGATCCGGCTCTTCGGGATCGAAGCCGATCGACAGGGAAATCGTATGGCCTTCGGGGGTCGCGACACCGCGGGTCTCGGTGAGACGGCGCGGCGGCATGACGTGCCGGGGGTCCGGGCTCGTCTTGTAGGCGGTCATGTCAGGTCCCTCTGCCACTGGTTCGGAGTCGATGGATGGTGTCGATGACGGCTTCCCGCCTGCGTGATGTTCTCATAATGTTCTCCTCATGCCTATCACAATCGCGGACATGATCGACGAGGACGTGGAGCTGGAGATCCACTGTGCCCAATGCGGCAAGGTCTCGCTGCGTCGAGGCCGCACGCTGCTGGCGAAGTTCGGCCTTACGGTCCGGATCCGCGTCCTTCAGCGCCGCTTGCGATGCCAGACCTGCGGCATGATGGGCGAGCTGCGCCTGACACTGCCCGACAACGCGCATAGCCACGAGCGGCTGATCCGCGGCCTCGACCTTCACGGCCGGTTGCCGGAGCGGAAGAAGTAGCCTGCTCTAATGGCGGGTTATCGGTGGCTTTCTTCGCCCGTGATCGAACCTAAATGGCGCGTTGCTATGGACGTCGGCCGACGGACGGCTTGTGCAGCGCGGAATTGCGGCGGACCAAGAGATCATCCCATGACGAAGAAAATTCACGTCGCGGCGGAAAACGCCGCACTCCGGGAGAGCCTGAAGGCGACCATCGAGACCTTCGACATCGGCGACGTCGTGATGGCGTCGACGGAGGGCGAGGAGGGCACGGTGGCGGTCCGGGAAACGAAGCCTGACATCCTCGTCGTGAGCACATCCGTCGAGGAAGACACAGCCGAGCATCTGCAATGGTATCGCGATGCAGCCCCGCAGGCGCATATCGTGGGCTTCGCGTTCAACGACCGCCAGGCGGAGGATCTCCGCGACCTGGGAATCGAGACGGTCGTCTCGGTCAAGAGCCCGCGCGCCGAGGTGATCAGGATTCTGCAGCAGGTGGATCGTGACACGCCGGACTAGGCCGTCACGCAAGAAGCGCGGTCCGGGGACCGCGCTTCGGGGGAGGGACACGCCCTCGATGGCAAGACGGGTTCAGCGGTTGTCGGCGCCGATGCCCATGCGGTGATTGTCGAAGGCTTCCTTGGCAAGATGCTCGGCGTAGTCCGCGCCGTAGATGTTGGCCTGCGTCTCCAGCGCGGTCCCCGCGCGGTCGGAGATGGTGAAGGAATAGACCTGGCCGGTGAGGTATTCCTCGTAGGTCAGTAGCTCGACTTGCAGCAATTCGAAGGCGCGCTGGACCTCTTCCGGGCCGATGTCGCCGGGTTCGTCGAACTCCAGGCGGAGCAGGTCGTAGTCCGCGAAGGCGTAGCCGGCTGTCGGAGCCATGTCGCCCTGCATGGCGCTGAGGGACGAACGCCCCGTCTGGTCCGTGTTCAGCCGCAGGCGGTAGATCAGGTACTGCCGGGTCGGGATGCGGCTGTGGAACTCCACGCGGTCGTGGAACGGGTGCGGGTCGCCCAACCCCTTCGTCCACGTCACGATCCGGAAGAGGTTGTTGTCCGCGAGCCGCGGGTTCCGCGGCTTCGACTGCACGGCCATCGTCATTCTCAGGCCCGTCTCGTCGTCGATCATCTGGAGCATGATCCGACCCCATATCTGGTGTGTTCCTGTTTTGTTTACACCCTATGGGGTCGGCCTGTCGATCAGTTTCGTCCGGTCAGGCAAGATTTTTGCCCATGCCGACGATCTCGCGCAGCGGCACCCGCGTCGGGCTGAGCGTGTGTCCGATCTCCTCTTCGAGCGCGATGTATTCGGCGGCGAGACGCGGACGGAGCCGCGCGGCGCGGCGCAGGTCCGCGCGCGAGGCCATGATGCAGAACGAGCAGGAGCAACGGGTCATGCCACGCGCATAGACCCAATGTGGTCGCTCTCCGGCGGTGGCGATCTCCGCGAAGACGCGGGCTTCCGTCCAGCCGTGGATCGGCAGCCAGTCGAGCCATTCGCGGCCGGCCTTGCTGTTGCGCTCGTTCCGCAGGACCGGGGCGCGTCGTGCCCGGTCGCGTCCTTCTTCGGCGCGCAGCCCCATGCAGGAGACGATCCGCCCACCGAAACGTGGGTTGGCTTTCAGGTAGCGGCGCAGCTCGCGGGCGATTGGATCTCGCTTTTGCCCGGAGGTGCAGGTCCGGATTGAGGGCGAGGGCCACTTTTTGCGCTTCCGGACGGCGGTGAGCAGGTCGGTCGCCGCATGGGCGAGGATCAGGGGCGTGTCCCCGATCGTCGCGCGGATATGGGCGAGGGTGCCCGGCCATTCCACGCGCCCCAGGGGCGCGTGGACGACGACGAGCTGATCGGGCGGGACGAGAGACCGCAGGCGGATCATCATGGCCTGCGAGTCCTTCCCGCTGCTGTGTGAGCAACTGACCAAAGCACCTGCTGCGATCATCTCCGCGATCTCCGGCGGAACCGCATCGCCCGTCACGGCGAGGTCGCCGCGCGGTAGAGTGTCAGCGCCTCCGCGAAGGGCAGGGTGTTGAGGATCACGGCGCCGGGGTGTTGTCTGAGAACGCCCGCGATCGTGGCCTCGACGCGCTTGCGGTGCTTCACTTCGTAAAGGCACCCGTCTGCGGGATCGCGCATCACGACCTTGGTCCGCAGCGCGGTCTTCAGGTCGCGCGCAATCAGCCAGTCCTCGACGAGCTGGCCGCAGTGGAACTCCAGATCGGTGTCGCGCGGCGTGCCGTCATGCCCGGTCCACTTGGGCAGATTGGCCTTGCACCACGCATCGGCCGCCGCGAAGGCGGCCCGGTCGCCGTCGAAGCGATCGGGACCGCCGTGACCGTCGTTGCCGACCGTGCCGATCTTGCGGCCGTCGATGGTGAGGCTGGCGCTGTAGCAGTTCGTCTCTTCCGACGAGAATGCCGCGTACTGGATGGCCTTGAGTTCGATCTTCATGGGATCGTCCTTTCGAGGTCGGAGGGGGGAAGGGCGATCGCGGTCGCGAGCACGCGGGCGAGCAGGAACCGCTGGCCGCCCGCGTTCTCGACGAGGACATCCGGCAAGCCCGGCGTGTCTTCGACGATGCGGTGGATATTCCAGTCGGGATCGTCCGCGCGGAACGGCTTGTCGGCGGGGCCGGTGGCGTACCAGTGGCCGAAGAGGGAGGCGGGGCCGCTCATGCCCCCGCCGCCTCGGTCGGAGCGGACGCGGCCGCGCGCACCTCGCGGTTGATCCGAGCGACCTCCTGCCGGAGCCGGGTCAGCGTGACCTCGCCGGGGTCGAAGGACCGACCGTCCGGCAGGGGCAGGACGCCCCGGAAGCCGCGCATGTTGTAGTAAAAGGGATCGCCCCACGGCTCGCCGTTCAGGAGGACCTGCCAGCGTTTGTGCGGTTCGTGGAAGTGCGGCGAGGGTTTCGACTTCAGCGCGATGCGGAAGGTCATGTGGAGGTCTCCTGCGATGTGCGGATGGCGGCGAGGGTCGCGCGGGCGGAGGCGACGAGGCCGAAGAGGTGCGGGAAGGCGCGCGTGTCGATGCCGCCCCCGGCGTAGTGTGCCGCGTCCGAGACCAGCTCGGGCAGGGCGGGATCGTCGGCGCGGATGCGGTAGTGGTATCGCTCGACCCGCTGGATCGCCGGCGTGGGCAGATCGCGTTCGGCGTGGTCGTCGAGGAACACGCGGGGGATGCGGATGAGGACGGGCTTGGGTCTCATGCCGCGACCCTCCGCGTCTCGCGCGGCGCGCTGGTCCAGGCGCTCGTCCGGACGCGCAGCGGATAGGTCCGCTGAAGCGCGTCGAAGAACGCTTCGGCCCGGTCGTCGATGAGGCTGCGCGCCAGCGCATCAGTGACATCGAGGTCCGCCCGTACGCCGAAGGTGACGTGAACACGGGCATAGCTGTCCTCGTACAGCCAGACTTCGTGCAGCCCGTTGCGCGCGACGATGTTTTCGCCGTGGCCGCGAAAGTCTCCGCCGACGGGATGCCACGTCGATCCGAGATTGCTTCGTATGGCCAGAACCAGATCGTCCCATGCGTCGCGCCAGAGACAGCCATCTTGGGGATCGAGATCCTCGAACGGCTCAGCATAGGCGGTGCGGCCGTCCCGGCTCCAGTAGAGGCCCTCACCCATTGTGCGCGCCTCCGCTCCAGCCGCCGGGCGGGGTCCAGGCGCCGCAGCGCAGGGCGCGGCGCGGATCGCCGAGCGCGATGGCGATCTGGTCGAACACCTCGGCGATCACCGCCTCGGAGCGGATTTCCATGTGAACCTTCGGGTAGTAGCCGAGGTAGGGACCGCCGAACTCGCGGAGGATCATCTCGTCGATGGTGGTCCATGCCGAGAGCGCCATCGCCCGTGTCACCGAGGTCGGCGTGAGCTGCAGCCGGCGGGCGACGGTCGCGAGGGCCTCGCGGGCCACCGCCTCCCGTGGGGGCGTCGGTGTGTCATGTATCGAAGTCGTCATGCGTCGGTCCTTTCCGAAGCGGGGTGGGATCGCGCACGAAAAAGGGCCGCACCTTGCGGTACGGCCCTGGAGGACGGGTCTGGATCGACGCCTATCCGGGTCGGGAGGATCGTCGGAACATCGTCACGAGACCCATCAGGATGGCCGCCTGCGCCATCACGATGAAGAGCACCGTGGCGCCGATCACGGTCGCTCGCGGCTCCGAGGTCGAAGCGCCGGTCGTCATCTCGGACAGCATCAGGAAGATCGAGAGCGCGGTCGGCACCGATGCCGCGGGCAGCGCGAGAAGAAAGATGATGGCCGGAAGACCTCTCGGCGATCGGAGGGAGAGCCCTTCACGGGAACGCCTGGGGATGAGAAGCGCGGTCGTGATCCCGATGCACCCGCTGATCGTACTCGTCAGCGCAAGCTCGTAGGGCGCGGTCAGGCGATCGTAGAACTGCAACAGGGTCAGGATCGTCCAGAGAACGATCGCGGCGAGGACCATCGTCCAGATGACGCCGAGGGATTGTTTCATGGTTTGCACCCCGTGGTGATAGCCCCGGCAATCCGGATCGTCAGGGGCAAAGTACGGTTCGGCCCCGGGTCGTCCGGAGCCGCGGAGAAACGATCGCCGCGGCTCCTTCGGCCCGACCGGGATCAGGCGACGACGGCGAGGTCCGGGCCGGTGAGGGCCACGATCTCGTACACGCCGGGCTCCGCGTCCTCGCGACGGAAGGCGTTCGCGCGGTGCTGGCTGCCCCGCGGTGACGCGAAGGCGATCGACAGGTACGCCGTGCCCGTCCGCTCGCTCCTGGCCTTCCAGATCGAGCCCATTCGGATCAGGACGCCCGCCGGGCTGCGCGCCTCGATGTGGTAATCGGGATGGCTCGGATCGGTCTTGTGCGGGTTCTCGACGGCCGTGAAGTCCATGTCGAAGTCGTAGCCGCCGATGAAGCCCGCGAAGTTGTCGTCGTCGAGCAACTCCAACTGGCCCGTCAGCGCGATCTGCTCGGACTTGCCACCGGTCATGGGCACGATCTGCCACGTCCCCTCGGGCGTCTCCTCGTTCCGCACGGCGTTCATGCGCCAGGTCCGGCCCATGCGGTCGGTGATCGCGAGCGAGAAGTAGGCCCGCCCGCTCTTCTCGCTGACGGCCTTCCACATCGAGCCCACGCGCATGGTCCGGCCGCGCGGGGTGCGGACCTCGAGCTGGAAGTCGGGGTGGTTGTCGGCGGTCTTGTAGGGGTTCGCCACGACCGCGATCCGCGCGATGTCGAACATCATCGTGGAGATGGTGGCGGTGAAGCTGCGGGCGTCGGCGTTCTGGGTCAGGGTTCCGGTGATCATTGTCGTGTTCCTTGGCTGGATTGCTTTCCCGATCCGGTTCGGATCACTCCAGGCGAAGCCCCCTTTCATCTCTCCCGCGCCGACGCCGGCCCCATCACCCGGCCTGCGCCGCGGCGTGCCCCCCGCCGATCCGGGCGATCACGTCCTTCGCGTCCTCGCCCACGGGGACGAACACCCGGAGCTGGTGGGCGATGATCTCCGAGAAGCACCCCGCGGCCTTCAGCGCCGGCACCTGCGAGGGTGCCCAGCCCTCCAGTTCCAGCCGCTTCGCCCCGGCCACGCGGCGGGCGCGGAGCGTCAGGCCGCGCCCGATCTCCACCTTCGCCTCCCCGGTCATGGCAGCCGCGATCATCTCGTCGGGCGCTGTAGCCCCGTCGCCCCGGAAGCGCCCTTTCAGCACCAGCGCCTCATCAGGTGAAATGGCGCGGCCGATGCGCGAGATGCCGTCCTCGGGCTTCACGCGCCAGATCCGTTGGCTGTTCGAGGGGATCATCTTCCAGATCGGCAGGAGAAGGCCGGTCAGCAGGACGATGGTTTCCGCCCGGACCTTCGGCAGTTCATCGGCCTCGGCGTCCCAAAGAGTGACGAAATCGGCCTCGTCGCAAGGTTCCCAGTGGGACGAGGCGAACGCCTCTTCGGCCACAGTGGTCTTACCGCCGGGACGGCGCATCTCGCGGACCTCGGCAAAGGTCTCGTCATCGAAGATTTGCGAGGGGCGTTTCGAGATGAATGCGACCTTGCCGGACGCGGCGTTTCGCATGGGACGGTCGTATCGGCCATAGTCGGAGAGTACGGCCTCGCCCGATGGGATGTAGACGGCAGTTTCCGCCTCCAGCGTCACGGTGCGCGTGACCGATCCGCTCTTGGGGCAGGTCCAGATGTCCTCCTCGGCCGTTACCACGATCCGGTCGGCCCGGAGCGTCTCGATGCCGATGTCGAGTGTCCCCGCAACACGAGCCGCCTCGGTCTGCGCCTCGATCTTGCGCGAGAACGCGGCGAAGAGGTCGTTCTGCATCTGGATCGGCAGCGCCAGGAGGCGGTTCAGATACCGCTGGATCGGCGGCAGGTCCTCCAGCAGCGCGCCGTCATGGGCCAGCAGCTTGAGGGCGGTCCAGTCCTCGAACTCCTCGTAGGTCATCGCCTCGCAGCTATCGGAAACCAGCTCCTTGTAGTGGGAGACGAGTGCGCGGCGGGCGATCGGGGACTCCAAGTTGTCAGAGGCGCGGAACATATTCTGCGAGCCCGTCTGGCGTTGGCCGCGGGTGAGCGCGCCGAGCGTGTCGAGACGGCGGGCGATCGTGCTGGTGAACCGCTTCTCGCCGTGAACGTCGGAGGTCACGACCCGGAACCACGGGGGGCACGCCTGCGCCGAGCGGTGCGTGCGCCCGAGACCTTGGATCGCCGCGTCCGCCCGCCAGCCGGGTTCGACGAGGTAGTGCCGGCGCCGGCGCTGGTTCGCGGCCGTCAGCGCCGCATGGTAGGAACGTCCGGTGCCGCCGGCGTCCGTGAAGAGCAGGATTTCCTTCGAGCCGGCCATAAAGGCCCCGGCCTCGGAAGTGTTCGCGGAGCCCGAACGTGGCACGACCTTCAGGCTGCCGTTCGCGGTGCGGATCGTGCGCTTCGAGCGGCCCGTGACCTCGGCCAGCCGCTCCTCGCCGAAGTGCCAGACGAGACGGTCGAGAACCGAGGGGATCGGCGCAACGGTGTAAAGCTCCATCAGCGCCGCATCGCGCAGGGCCTCGGCTTCGCGCGAGACGACGCGGTTTCCGTCCGCATCGAGAAGAGGCTGGGTGACGATTGTGCCCTCGATCTCGACGAGCTGCTGCGCGTGGATCGGAAACGCGGTGTCGAGCCAATGCACCACGACCTCCTTCGGCGTCAGGTGCGCCTCGGTCAGATCGTCGCCGGCTTCCAGTCCCTCGATTGCGCGATCCAGATGGCTTTCGCCGGTCGAGACAAGCTGGATGACGGGGGCCCAGCCATCGGCCAGGTCCGCCTCGATCGCGTCGATGATCGTCTGTGCCTTGAAGCCGTTCAGGATGTGCCCGAAGAACCGCTGCTTCATGCTCTCGAACCGGCTGAGCGCCGACGCCTTGGCGGCCGAGGCGGAGGTGCCGGACTCGACATCCACGATGCCGGTGGCCTCCAGCGCCTTCCGCAAGTTCTGGTGGATGGTGCGGAACGCCGAGGCGAACGTGTCGTAGACGCGGCGCTCGTCGTCCGAAAGCCGGTGTTCGAGGATGTCGTACTCGACACCGGAAAACGACAGAGCGCGAGCGAGATACGGCCCCATTGCCTTCAGGTCGCGGGCGACCACTTCCATTGCCGCGACACCGCCGGCTTCCATCGCCGCCACGAAATCCTCGCGCGTCGTGAAAGGATAGGCTTCGCCCGGCCCCCAGAGGCCGAGCCGCACGGCGTAGGCGAGGTTCGAGACGTTCGTGGCTCCGGTCGCCGAGATGTAGAGAACGCGGGCGCGGGGCAGGGCGATCTGGAGCCGCAGGCCCGCGATGCCCTGCTGCGAAGGAGCCGTGCCGCGACCTTCGCTCGATCCGGCCGCGTTCTGCATCGCGTGGGCCTCGTCGAAGGCTATGACGCCCTCGAAGTCCTCGCCGGCCCACTCCACGAGCTGCTCAAGTCGCGTGCGCCCGGTCTTTCCGACAGAGCGCAGCGTGGCGTAGGTCATGAACAGGATGCCGCGTCCGAGTGTGATCGTCTCGTCGGGCGTCCAGCGGTCGATCGACTGGATGTCGGTTGGTGAGCCGCCGAGATCGGTCCAGTCGCGGATCGCGTCCTCGATCAGCGTCTTGGACTTCGATAGCCAGACGGCACGGGTCCGGCCGCTCAGCCAGCCGGACATGATGAGCCCGGCGGCTTCCCGACCCTTCCCGCAGCCTGTCCCGTCACCGATGAAGTATCCCTGGCGGAACGCCACGCCCTCGCCCTCCGGGGCGGGTTCGATCGCGGTCCAGTCGTCCTTGACGACGAACCGGCCTGGGAGGTCGTGCTCATGCGCGTCGTTGGCCATAATGATGGCTTCGAGCTGTGCCTCGGACAGAGCGCCCTCGGCGACGAGCTGCGACGGCAGGGTCGGCTGCGCGGTCGGCATCGGCGGCACGACGGCCGCCATTGCCACGCTCTCGACCAGCGGCGTCGGGTGCGGTTTCGCGCCGGTGATCTCGATCCGCTGGGGCGCGTAGGCCGCGTAGATGTCCGACACGGCCGCGTTCTCCCCCGGCGTGGGACGTTCGACATAGGCAACCGGCGCCACGGTGGGCGCTCGCGTGACGGCACGGGACGCCGCGGGCATCGTGGCAGCGCGGCGCGCAGGCGCGGAAGCAGGACGAACCGCTGCTGCGGGACGGACAGGCAGAGGGGCACGGTCCACGCGCGGCGGACGCGCCGGCAGCTCGTCGCGGATCACGTCGAGCGCGGCGGCAAGCCCCATCTGCCGCCGGGGTATCGTGACATCACCCACGGGGTCGCCCCCGGTCACGTCCGCGACCAGAAGCGCGGTCTCCACGTTCGTCCCCATCTTCCGGTAGACGATGCCGGGCAGGCCGAGATGCAGGCGCGGCGTGACGAGGGACGCGAGGCGCCGCCAGAGCGCGGGCTGGCGGTCGGCGCAAGCGGCCATCGGCAGGATCGCCACCAGCCGCCCGCCGGGAGCGAGGCGCTTGGCGGCCGAGACGGCGTGCCGCAGCGCGATGGTCGGGTCCGCCGCGCGGGAGGCCGACGACGAGAAGGGCGGGTTCATCAGCACCACGTCCGCGACATGCCGCCGGTCCAGCAGGTCGTCGATATGCTCGCCGTCATGCGCGCTAAGCGGCGCGGAGAACACCGCCTGCAGAAGCAGGGCGCGGAACGGGTCGATCTCGTTCAGCACCAGCTTGCCCCCGGCGCGGGCGGCCATGTGCGCGAGCGCCCCGGTCCCGGCCGAGGGCTCCAGCACCACGTCGCCCGGCCGGACCCCCGCGGCGAAGGCCGCGACATAGGCGTAGGGGAGGGGCGTCGAGAACTGCTGGAGCCGCACCTGCGTCTCCGAGCGCCGCGTCTCGGTCGGCCGCGCGCCGGCGCCGGCGGTGAGCATGGCGAGGCGGGCGGCGGGATCGGACGCGAGGGGCAGGTCGCGATCGACGAGGATCGCGGCCGACTGCACGAGGTCGTAGGCGTGCCGCCACGTCCACGCGCCCGCCGCGTCGGTGCCGCCGGTGGCTTGCGTGAGCTGCGCGGCGAGGCTGGCACTCGTCAGGCCGCCGGTGTGCAGGTCGCGGGCGAGGCGGGGGAGGAGCTGGTCGATGGCCGGGCGGTTCATGGGCTGGGGTCCTTTCGCGGGATCGAGGGTTCCCCACGACGAAGGGCCGCCTCTCCCCTTTCGGAGAGAGACGGCCCGTCCTGGCGCATCGCTGGATCAGGTGTGTTCGGCCTCCGCCCACGCACGGGCGCCGTCCGCATCCTCCGGGTCCGCCTCCTCGAACGGCACCTCTTCGTCCCACGCTTCGGCGTCCTCCTCCGCATCGGCGGCGTTCGCTTCAGCCTCCGCGTCGGCGTCGGCCTCATCCCCGGCCTCGTCCTTCGCCATGCCGCGCAGGCGGGCCTCGCCGAACGCCTCGTAGGCGGCACGCGGCTCGTCGATCTCCAGCCCCGGCGGGCACCACGTCTCGACGGCTTCGCGCTGCTCGGGCGTGAGCGTGGCGAAGGGCGCGGCGAAGAGCCGCTCGAGGAAGTCGACGATCGCCGTCTTCTTCTCGGTGGCGAGACGCGCCGCCTCCTCGGGCTGCGCCAGGTCGCGGGCGATGAGGCCCAGCAGCACGCTCTTCTTCAGGCGGCCGAAGAACGCACCGCCGGTCGGACGCCAGACCGCGCGCAGGTCCGGCACGAGCTGGCGGGCGACATGCGCCATCAGCCCTTCGTTCAACCCGTAGCTCGTGGGCTTCACGGCATCCGCGAGCGCCACCGCGACGATGCGGGACTTCATGCCCGGATCGACGGCGCGGAACGCCTCGAACCGCTCGGGCATGGACTTGCCGTCCGCCCACCACCGCAGGTCGAGACCCTCGTAGAGCTCGGCCAGCGCCTCGGCCGGGCGGCCGTCCACCTCCTCGGGCTTGCCGTGCGGGCGATCCGCGGCGGAGGCGGTGACGCCGAAGCTGTAGGTGACGGGACGGGACCGGCCGAGAAGGTCGGAGATGGTCTTGAACAGCAGCAGGTCATGCGCGAGGTCGGGATCGGCCGCGAGCGCGCTGCCGATGACGGCGGCCTGCTCGGTCCGCAGGTCGATCCGAAGCGACTCCGGCAACTCGAGCGCATCGTTGCCCGCCTCGCCTTCACCCGCGTTGCCGGTCGCCGCCCCGCCACCGTCGCCACCGGCCGCGACGGGCTGGCGATCCGCCCGGTCCTCGGGGCGGACGAGCCCCTCGGCCGTCGCGATCCGGCCCTGGTCCCAATAGGCCAGCACGCCGGCACGACCGAGATCGGCCTCGGCCCAGCCCGTCGTCAGGCTCTCGTACTCGTCGGTGAGGGTGTCGTACTCGATGTCCAACGCCTCGATGTCCGGGCAGTCCTCCGCACCGGGGGCCTCGTAGGCCTCGCGGGCCTCGTCGAGCTCGGCGAGACGGTTGGCGATGGCCTCGCACCGCGCGGCGTCCTCACCGACCGGATCGACCGCGCCGGGATAGACCCGTCCGAACTCCTGCAGAACCTTGTAGTCCACGGCGCGCACGGCTTGCGCCCAGGCGAAGCCGAGACGCGCCCGCTCGGCCTCGGCATGGGCCGCGAGGGTCTCCATCAGAAGCTTTTCCACCAGCGTCTCGTCGGTGAGGATCGAGTCCTCCGCGATCAGGTCGGCGGCGATGTCGCCACCCGCGGCGCGGTACGCATCGGCCACCAGCCTTGCCACCGCGTCGCCCATCTTCACGCCGCGATTCCTGAGCTTGTCGCGGATCGTCCACGCCTGCATGGTGCTGCCCTGCATGGCGTCGAAGACGTCCTTCTGGACGGCCTGGTCGGGATGCTCGGCGAACGCCTTCATCGCGTCGAGCGTGATCTCCCTCGCGCGGGCGGCGGCGCGGATGTCGGGATGGACGCGGCCGAAGCGCAGGCGGTCGATCACCCGGCGCCGCTCCACGCCGAACATCCTGGCGATGCCGTCGGGATCGTGCCCGCCCGTCTCCATCATCCGCGCGAACGCCTCGAACTCGTCGAGCGGATCCATCGCCTTCTGGGTGACGTTCTCGGCCACGGTGATCGCGGTCGCGGCAGCAATGTCGTCGGGCAGGGCGCGGCAGCGCACCTTGGTCCGCATCGTCCAGCCCTTCGCCTCCGCGTCGTTCACGAGGTGGATGAGCGCGGCCCGGCGGCGGCCGCCGGCGATCACGCCCCAGACCTTGCCGGTCTTGTGGACGATGAGCGGGTTCAGGAGCCCCAGCGTGGCGATCGAGGCGGCGAGGACGGGAATGTCGTCGGCCTCGTAGGTCTCGGGCGAGCCCGCGCGGGCGTTCAGGTCGTGCAGCGCCAGGTCCTTGATGGCGATCTCGGTGTCGGTCAGCTCGGGCGTCGTGGTCATCGGATGATCTCCTGTTCGGTCTTTCGCCGGCCTCATGGCCGCACCAAAAACGAAGCCCGCTTTCCCTCTCGGGCGCGGGCTTCGCAGTCGGGCGGACCGGGTGGATCGGCGGGCCGACCTACCAGTCGGAGGGCAGCAGGATCGTCAGCACGCGGTACGTCCGGGCCGGGTCGTCCGGGGCCTCGGAGCCGTATTGCATCTCCGCGTCATCGAAGACGTCGATCTTGAACCAGACGTTCACCCCGGCGATCTGCACCCCGCCGAAGTCGTGGAAGCCGTCGGGGTCGTTGTCGGCCGAGAAGTCGGTGAAGAAGCCGATCGCTCGCTGGCAGGTGTTCACGAACAAGAGGCCGCGGGCGGCCACGGCGGCGGTGCAGGCCAGCCGTCCCGTGAGCGCGCCGGTCTCAAGCGGGTAGGGACTGCCGAGGCAGACATGGCGGCGGAAGGCGTCGTTCTGTTCGGCCACCTTCGCGGCGTCTGCGACGTATTCGGCGGTCTCGGTCATGGTCTCTCTCCTCTGTCTGGGGACCAGAACCGAAAGGCGCCGCCTTTTCTCTTTCATGCCGAGGTGTTGCCGCGCATCCCCTCGAGGCCGTTGCGGGCGACGGCGACATGACCCTCCCGAACCATCCGCGCGACGGCCCGTGCCTTGCGCTTGTTCTCGGGCCGGAGCTGGCGCGGCCGACCAGAGGCCGTTGGCCGAGGGGGCGAGCCGGATGTCGGCGCGCATGCAGGGCGACATCGTGATCCGCAGGAGCAATTCCTGCGCGTTCGGATGCGGGCGGCGGACATGGTAGCCCGCGGCGGTGAAAGAGGACGCAATGCGGCGGGTCTCGCGCTCCGCTTCCCCGAAGAGGCGGACCGCCTCGTCCAGACGGCGCGCCCGGTCGCGGCGCGAGGAGGGTTCCGGCTCGAAGTCGGCGGGCAGGGGCCGCACGGTCTCGATCCGCATGACGCGGGGATCGCGCGTCAGCCACGGGTGGAAGTCGCCGATCCGGGCGCGGTGAAGGAGGTAGGTCCGCTTGCGCTTCGCCAGCGCCACGCGGTCGGCCAGGTCGTCGAACTGGTGGCGCAGCTCGTCCCCGCGCCGTGTGTCGCCGGCGGCCTCCGCGGCAAGGCGCAACTCGGCCAGCTCGTCGAGCTGCCGCAAGAGCGCGGCGCCGGTTCGGCCGGGATCGGGAAAGACGATCGTGCCGCGCCGGGCCGCCGCCTGCCGATCGCGCTGCTCGGCGGCCGTGGCGATCCGCTCGATCCGGCGGGACGTGCCATTCAGATCGACGATGGTGGGCATCTGCCAACGGGATCGGAGCGACGTGGCCTGGAGATAGAGCAGGCCCGTGACGCGCAGGATCGTCCCCGTCGCCTCGCGGATCGGCGCGTGGTCGTCGTCGCGGTAGGGTGGATCGAAGGTGACGCGGACCAGATCGCCGGGATCGAGGGCGTCGTCGGATTGCAGGGCGTCGTCCATGTCGTGCCTCCATGCTGGACCCACGACGAAAGACGCCGCCCCGATCTCTCGGAGCGGCGTCCCGGTTCGGCGTCAGGCGTGGGCGACGGCCCAGCCTTGCGGGGCCGACAGATCGACCAGTTTGATGTTCCGGGTCCGCGCGCCGAGGGCGGCGGCGCGGGCCGCGTAGACGCAGAGCGGCGCGTAGCTCATGCTCCGCCACGGCTCCGGATCCGGGTCGTGACCGACCGCGACCAGCGGCAGGCCGATGATCCGGTGCTTGTTCACGACCGGGCGCGTGTCGATGAGCGGCAGGCCCATCTCGACGAGGACCTGCGCCGTCGCGACGTGCTCGAGGGGGCTGTAGCTCGACAGCGTGCAGCCGCGCGCATAGTGGATCGTCGTCCCGCCGATCCCGCAGGAGACGTAGGCGCCGGGATTGGCGCGGGTCTTGCGGATGACATCGAGGTCCGAACGGACCGAGGCGCGCTCGCGGGCGGCGGCCTCGGCGATCTCGCCACGCTGGCGCAGGGCGAGATGCGCCCACCAGGCGCGGGTCTCGGCGCGCAGGCGCCGGAGGATCCAGACCTTCATGCCCGTGCCTCCCCTTGCGCCAGGGTGATCTCGCCAGACAGAATCGCCTTCAGTTGCTCCAGCGCCTGGGCATCGCCGATGTCGCAGAGCGCGTGGATCGCCTCGGCGTGGGCCTCGACCCGCTCGCGGACCTGGCGCAGCGCCTTGGCGCGGTAGGCGTCGAGCGGCACGACGCAGATGTAGCCGACGCCGGGCTTGCTCTTGCCGAGCCCGATCTTCAGCGTCTTCCAGATCGAACCTTCCTCCTGCTCGTAGACGGTCGAGCTGAAGAAGATGCCCTTGGGCTTTGTCGTGTAGTCGAAGTAGTTGAGGCCGCCCTTGTCGTAGTAGACGTCGAGTTCGCGGATTTCCTTGGGCGAGATGCGCTTGGTGTGGACGAGGCGTGGCTGGGCCATGATCGGCTCCTTTCGGTGGGGTTTGAGTCCACGCGAAAAGAGGCCGCCTCTACCTTTCGGTGTGGCAGCGGCGCAGCCGGAGCCGCCGGTCGGTCAGGACACCGCGGCGCCCATCATCTCCGCGATGGTGATCTCGCGGCCGCGCCGGACCAGGCTGCCGGCGAAGCGGATCGTGGCCGTTCCGTCGTCGTGGCGGGCGATGAGCTCGCCCCGGATGATCCGGTCGAGCGACGGGCTATGGATGGCGGCGGATTTCATGGGCGGGGTCCTTGGGCGAATGCGGTCGGGGACGAGGTTGGCACCTGCTTATGCCAACCTCGCGATCCTGCGTCACTCGTAATGCGGTCGGGTTTCGGGGAAGGCGCGCGGCGCGGTGTCCTCCAACACGCAGGCCGCGTAGCGCCCACCGGCGTAGATGACCGAGCCGACATCGCGCTTGCCGCGCTGGAGCCGGTCCATCAGCCGGTTGGCGCGGGCGGCGAGGTCATGGGCGGCGTCGGCCGACGGCACAACCTTGAGGATGCGGGCGAGCTCGCCGCAATCGTACCACCAGCCGCCTTCCTCCGGCCCGCCCCAGGCGCGGTCAATTTCGTAGAAGGCGACGACGTGTCGGGTGCGGTCTGACATGGGGGACATCCTTTCCGTTCGGGTTGAGCCAAACGAAAAGAAGCCCCCGATCTCCTTTCGGAGCGGGGGCTTCGCCATCATAGGGTCGCCTTACTCTGCCGGGCGGCTCCGTCGCGCAGGATCGGCGTTCTCCACGCGGTTACCGGACCAGCGCGCCCAGATCACGGCCCCGCCGCAGAACGCGAGGGCAAGAGCTGCCAGGATGAGTTCTCCGATCATCGGTCCGTCTCCTTCTCCGCGTCGTCTGTCTTCAACTGTCCCAATACCATATAGGCGACCCTTACGGCAGCAACAGCCACCACGAAGTGAACCACGATCATCGGCGTGATCGCCACATCGCCGTCGATCAGCGGCCGCGCGACGCCCAGGCCGAAGAACGCGATGGCGATGGCGTTCAGGATCGTCACTGCCAGCTTCACCCGCTCGTTGTGGATCGCCAGGTCGTCACGCCGCCTCATGGATCGCCTCCTTCGCTTTCGCGCCGCTTTCCGACGCCGCGACGAGGAAGTCCACCGCCCGCTGCGCGTGGGCGGCCGCGGTGAACAGGAACCGCGTGTCGGACTTCAGCACTTTGATCCACGACGCGATGTAGGCCGCGTGATTGTCGATGTGATCGGCGTAGAAGCCCATGCGCTGCCCCATCAAGGCTTCTCCGACGCAGGCCACGAGCTCCTCCCTCGCGTAGGCCTCGTTGCCGAAGCTGGAGACGCCGAAGCTGCGATCGAGCCGGTGCTTTGCCTTCGTGGCATGGCAGAGCTCATGGGTCAGGGTGGACACGAATCCGCCCGCGGTTTCGAACCGGGAAAGCGGTGGCATCCACACCTGATCGACGGACGGGACGTAGCACGCCCGATCTCCACCGTAGCGCACGTCGATGTCGATCGCGTCGAAGAACGCCTGGGCGTCCGGATCCATCGTCGGACCGTCGCTCGGGTCGCCTTCAGGCTCCGGGTGGTACGACGCATTGAGCCCGTCGATCTGGCTGACGTGGAACACGCGGTAGGACTTCAGGAAACGGTAGCTGCCGCCACCTTCCTTGCCGTCCTCTCCACTACCATCGCCGTCGCCGCTCCCAGCCTCCGAGCCGCGCTTCCTGCCGGTGCCGTAGTACACGACGATGGATGAGCGCGAGCCCTTGCGGACACAGGCGTCGAGGTCCCGAGCCTGGTTGAACGTCATCCAGTAGGGTGAGCTGTAGCCCATCATTGCCGCGCGCAGACCCAGGAGGAAGGCGTTGATGCCCTTGTAGCGTTCCCCGTTGTGGCGCAGCGGCACGCCGCCGCCGGCGATCTTCCACGGCCGCCGCCACGGCATCGTGCCCTTCTCCAGAAGCGCGATGATCTCCTGGGTTATCTCCGCCGCGGGATCGAATTTCTGCTTGGTGGCCATCGGTCCGGGTCCTTTCTCCGGGGTGCAAATCCACCACGAAAAAAGGCCGCCTTTCCCTCTCGGGACCGGGAGCCTTCGGATCAGTCGGACGCGGGGAGATTGCCGCCGACGCCCGCCGCGCGCAGCCGCGCCACGCGGTTCGCCAGCGCCACGATGATCGGGGTCTGCGGCGCCGTGCCTCGCGCCCCCCGGTGGGGCCGTTCGAACCCGGTCGGATGATGGTGCGGCGGCCCCATCAGGACCGCCAGGACGTGCTCGAGGAGCGGCACGTCCAGCTCGACGTCGATCTCGTCCACCGGGAAGGCCCGCAGGTGACGGGCCTCCGCGGCGTATCTCGCCGCCGAGATGCGGCGACGCCGGATCGCAAAGGCCATCGCGAGCCAGTCCGCGAGCGTCATGGCGCGGCAGGCGCGCAGATGTCGGCGGCCTCGATCTGCCAGCGGTCGAGATCCTCGTCGAAGCGGATCGTCGCGTCGGGGCCATGCTGCGAAATGAAGACGCGATCGGCAGCCTCCTTCCGCGCGCGGTGCAGGTCGGCGGCACGATGACCGCTCGGGCGCTTGCACCAGGCGCCGGTGGCGGCCCGGCAATCGGGGCAGGGGACGGCGAGGACGGGGTGGGTGTGGATGGTGAAATCGGGCATGGGGGCCTCCATGTCTCTCGTGGCGCCGCAGCGCCGGATGCGGTATGGGTGCCGCAGCCCCGCGAGGGGCTGCGGCGTGGCTCGTCGTCAGACGGTGCCGTGCTGGAGGAGGAAGGCGCGGGCGATCCGGCGAGAGAGGCCGCCCTTCCTCAACAGCGCCCAAGCTTCAGCCCGGCGCGCGTGCCAGTAGGTTTCCAGTGTTCTCACCTCCTTTCAGGCTCGTGGTGGATGTCCCTTGGGGGCGTCTTGCTGCGCCCTTGAGCCTGCTCGACAGGCTCGGCCTCGGCCGGACGGTGGGACGCCGCCTGGCCGGTCCCGGATGTCAGGGAAGGGGTTGCGGTCCGGTTTCGCCGTGGCGCACCGCTCCCGTCTCTTCCTCCCGGACATTCATCCTGAAAGAAGCCCGCTCTTCTCTCTCCCGCGGGACGTCACCGCCCGCGGGACGTGTCCGCAGAGGAACCGCGCTTGGAGAGTGGCGGGTGTGGGGATCGGCGCCGGAGGATCAGGCCAGGGTGGCGATGTCCGTCAGTCCGGACGCTCGACGGGCCTAGCGTAAAATCACACTATGCGGACGAACCCGGCATTCGCTGCGGACCGCTCGGAGGGCCGGTTTCAATCGGCTATAGCCCATCGTTCCAGATCGACACGGCGCTGTTTCGGGAAAGGTGTGTTGAAACCCACGATGAAGCTTGCCAGTCTGATGACGCCCTCCGTGAGCGGGTCGGAAGTCGGGTCGAGGCCATGCGCGTCGATTGTCGCGGCCACCCAATTTTGTGCGGAGGGCACCGTTTCGACTTTCTTCGCCTTGATCGAATTGAGCGAATTCGGATTGTCGGTCTTTTTGACCATGACGGCTTGCCCCGGTGGATCATCAAAACGAAGTAGCGGTGGACCCCAGCGACGATCGAGACGGACATGTCGAGAAAAATATTCGGCGGGGGAGCCAGATCGCCCGTTCATTCTGCCATACACCGCCAGCTCCCGGATCGCTGCATAGGTCTTCGACCGGGAATAGACCACCAGTGGCCTGGCGTCTCGACGATCAAGCTCCAGAGCCTCGTGAGGGCCGAACCTTCGTTCAATCGCTGAGCAGCGCGCCAATCAGTCAGGTCAGACGAGTATCGTCCCGCCACCTCCATCCTCCGGGAAATCTCCTTCGTTCTCAGGTTCGTCGGTTGGTGTTTCGCCGTCGTCCAGGTACCGCAGGTCGCGACCTTCATCGATCACCCGATCAATCGCGTGCGATCGGGCGCCACGTTCCACGAGATCGGGGTGGAGCGCCGTGATCTGAGCCGCTCTCTGCGCGGGCGTGGGGCGGTGCAGCACTGCGAACGATGTGTCGATCGTCACCACATCAGTCAGGTTCCGTTCGACCTCGTTCTCGATCACATCGTCTGCATCCAGGCGGTAGATTTTCATCCCGACGGTGTTCGCTCGCCGGGTCCGGACATCGCGGGTGTTACCGCCCAAAGTGACGGCGAAGCGGCCCGAAGGCGGGGACATGGTATCTGCAGCCAGCGGTCCGACATACACGACTAGATCGGAATGCAGCGAACGTGCCCATGCGGACAGGCGCGGCAGGGTCTGTCCGGCGGCCTCTGCGTCCAAGCGAGCAGCCCACTGCGCCGAGACTTCATCCCAATGTCCCGAATACCCGCCGTGGCGAGTAAAGGTCGCCAAGTCCCCTGAACGCGTCTTGAGAATCAGATCGCCGGCCGAAATCGGGACCTCGCTGCGCTCGCTCGTCCAGAAAGGTCGGTCCAGTAGACCACGGCGAGCGTTTCTGAACCCGCGGATGAAATAGGTTCGGTGCGCGCCGCTGGGCGCAAAGCCGTCGCTCGCATCGATCCGATCCGCTTCAGGCGCCGCCAGGCGTCTCAGACAGGCCGTCAGAAACACGGCACTCCAAGGTTGACGCTTCGCTTGCGGTTCATCCACGCCGTACTCGGCCATGATGGCCTGGACGGCGGCCACCCGTTCGCTCGGTGCCATGTCATCGAGCTCGTCCTCGGTGGGAACCGACGTGTACATGCCGGCCGGCATTCCGACACCGGCATGTTCGCGGATCGTCTCGAACAATCTTGCGGCTGGCGCTTCCGACTCTGATCGGCCCCGGGCACGGGACACAGGATGACGGTTGTCGGCATAGGCCTGAGCGAATGCCGCGTCATCGGGCCGTGTAGTCCATTCGCGGTCTCGCTCAACGGCATAGGCCACCGAGAGGGCTAACCGACGGTCGAGGTCGGCGTAGGTCGCACCGTAAATTCGGGAGAAGATGTCCAGCGCCGCGGCGACGCGATCTTCCTCGGTGGGATTCGACCAGGCGAGAGGATTGAAGCGCGACAAAAGGGGATCGTCACTCAGGTCGGACTCCATTCCACGAAAGGGATCATCGATCGCTGATGCCAGCTTGAGGTCGAACTGCCCGTCGTCGTCCCGCACGCTCAGCTCGGCGGTCTTTGCTCTCCCCGTCTGCGCCAGCAGATCGCGCGTAGCCTCCGGTGTGAGACCGGGCAAAGCTCGCGGCGTGCTGCCCCCCTTGCCCCCCGTTGCTGCGCCCGCCGCTGCGGCGCGCGCGGTGTCGATCGCCACGTCGGACGCCTTTTGAGCTTGGGAAAAGGCGTCCTTCGTCGCCGACGCGGCTTCATCGGCGGTCATCAGGTTGTTCTTGCGCGCCTGCATGATGGCATCGAGCTTGGCGCCGAGCGCGGTGAGACCCGCGGCCTGGTCGCCGAAACCCTTCGCCGTGTCGAGTTGCTTGGAATAGGCCGACATCGCATTCTGCTGCGTGCGGTCGAGACCGGCTGCGTCAGGGAACACGCCCGACTTGCCCAAGAGCTCGGCCGTGGCCCGCCCCAAGGAGGGCTCGGGAACATTGGGCGCGTTCTGGATCGAGACCAGCGGAGACGGGTATTCGGTGGGATCGAGATTTGGTGGCGGTGCGGCACGCGATGCGGTCGAAACCTCGGAAATGGCTGTGGGGGCATTGGGAATCGGAACTTCGTGCCATTTCCAGAATCGATCGTTCTCGATCCGCTCACAGCTGTTGCAATGCCCCATCACAGCCTCTGCGAACACGCCGCTGGTGGGCATGCTGACGCGGATCGGCTCGAACGGCGTATCAGGACGGTAAAGGCTGAAGAGATCGATCGCCTTGCCGCGCACGCCGGGGTCCAACCGGAATCCTGGCGCCACCGGCAGGACGAGACTGTTACCGACAACGCCGATGACCTCGTTCTCGACCACGGAGGCGACGGATCGCACCACGCCATCAGGGTAGCGATCCGCGGTTGTCTCCGACCAGTCAACCACTTGAATGCCGTCGAGGAACATGAAGCGACGGGCATCATCCATGCCGCGCCAGATGAGCTGATGGTAGAATTCCAGATTGTCGTTCAGATGGTCCAGCAGTTCGGCGTCCCGACGAGCGTCCTCCTTCCGCGGATCGACCATCTCGCTGCGCGACATCGGCGTCGGTATGTAGATCGGTGGCGGGATCATACCGCGGGCGCCCGCCTGTCGGTCCAGGAGGTCGTCGCGAATGCGCGTCGGTCCGAACAGCGTCCCGGACGCGAAATCGGTCCGATATCGAAGCGTACCTCGTACGACCAACGCGCTGGATCCGACGGGCATCAGGTCAAGGTAGAAAAGGTCGTCTTTGTCCGGTCGGCTCAGGACCGCCCCGAGGAGATCGGACTTTTCGATCTCTATCGCCCGGATGCGCGCACGAACGAGATCAGGCGGCAGCGCTCCGGTCTGGCGGATCGACACGGTTAGCGGCTTGTCGTTGCGAAACTCGCCCACCAGTGTCGCATCGAGCGGCAGGTCGACCCGACGCTCATTCGTCCCCTCGGGATCCGCGATCACCGCCCGAAAGCTCAGTGCATCGACAATCTGACCGGCAATGACCGGGGCTACGTGGCGCTCGAACAGCGCATGGCGCCCGCGATCATCGGCTTCCTGAAAATCGTCCACCATAGCCATGAGGCCCGGATTATAGGCGCTCCATGCCGTGAGATGGGTCTTCATCCACTTCGCACTGTCCGTGCCGAGGATCTCCGTTGGCGTGGGCAGGCGGAAATGTATCGTCACTTCGCCGTTGAGACCGTGGAGCGGCGCATCCGCGTAGGTGCCTTCCGGCAGATCGCTGCCGGCATGATCGACCGCCATCCGCGCCATCGCCGCGAAAGCATCATGCAGGTCACGGCGCAGGATCGACGCCTCCAGTATCTCGCGCCAGCGCAGCGCCTTGGACCGATCGAACGGCTTCATGAGCAGCGGCACGAAAAGGCATTCCTGTACGGAGGCCAGACGCGTTTCGATCCGGTAGTGCCGCAGGACCTCGAAATACTGGATGGTCAGGGAATGGCAGTGGTTCCAGTTCGACACCGTCTCCGTCGTCGCCGTGAAGGTTTCGCCCTGGCGCACGGTCTGCACCACGGTCGCTCGTTGACCACGGGTTGCGGCCGCGGACTGCACCGTCCGGTCGCGCAGGTTCTGGGCGGAAGACATGGTGTTACGGCGCGTATGGTTCTGCCAAGACGATGCACTGGAGGACGAGTAGCCTCCCGCCACGCCCAGAAGTCCGCCGACGGGCGGGATGATGGCTCCGATGCCAATTCCGCCTCCGACCCCCCAGACCCGGGATGACGACCCGCCCCGGCTGTTCTGCTTCAGCACGCCCGCGGCGACCTCGTTCACATCGCGCATCCGATCGAGGGTGCTATCGACGGCTTCGGTCGAGATGCGATTCTCGTCCAGCCGCGCAGAGACGCGGCTTTCCCAGTCGATCACGGCAATCTGCTTCTGCTGACCCGGGGCAAGGGGAAGGGAATGGACGACGTCGCCCAGCGAATAGCCGTCCGCGATCCATTCCTGCTTGAACTGCAGCAGGTGGCCATGTGCGAGGCTGGTCGCCTGATAGACCGTCGGCTCGTCGTCCCAGTCGATCTCCCTGTCGGCGTTCAGGATTGCGCGGCCGCGTGCACGAACCCGGTCTTGCAGGGCCAAACCGGATTTCAGGGCCCGTGCGTTCGACTTCGCAATGGCCGATTCGATCACGGTGGCATCGAGGCCCCCGCTGCGGTTCACCGCCCCCAACAGGATATCCTTGACGATCAGACTCCCGTGCAGGCGATCGGGAATGCGCGCGAGAAAACCTGCGGTATCCTCGGGCACCAGATCGGCGATCTCAGCGACAGTCACCATGCCCTCGTCGCGCAGCTCGTAGCCGCGAATGGCCGGCTCCGTGGTTCGCACGACGGTCGAGTAGTTGAATTCGTCGACGACGGCATGCGCCTTGTCGAACCGGCCCGAACACTCGCAATCCTCGCCCGGCCCACCGTCCTCGTCATTCGCGACGACCAGCAGGATTCGGCCCGGCAAGAACAGCGCCTCACGAGTCCGAAGCGCACCGCCTTCCTCGAAGGTAATGGTGTCGCGCTCCAGCCTGATCTCGACATCGACGAAACGTGCCCCGTCGAGTGCCACGCCCACGCGCGCGAAAGCGCCGGTGAACGGACCCGTCGGAAGGTCGATCGTGAAATAGCCCCCGCTCTCGGAGCGTGCAGCGAGATAAGGGCTGTAATCGCTCTCTCCTGGATTGGGGGTTTGGGACAGATAGAAGATGACCTGCCGATCGGCATAGGTCTTCTCGCCTGACGGATCGAGGAGGCGGCAGAGCGCCTTGTCGGGACGGACGGGCAGCTGCTCGAAACCACCGACGGAACCTACCAGTTCCTTGGGCGGAACCGCGACCACCAGCTCGGTTCCGCTGCGCAATGCCTCGGCGTCCACATCGAGCCGCCCCAGAATCTCGCCCGTCGGCGCTTCCACTTCCACGGCCAGATCGTCGATGACGCCGTGGTGCCGGAGCACCACGCGGGCGGTGCCATCGACATCGATGGCAAATCGCTCCTCGCCCCGCCAAACCATATCGAAACTGGACGCGTCGAGCAGCGCGAAGGAGGCCTTTATCTTATGCGACAGGTAGGGATTCGCGACGACCCGCAGATCCTCGTCCAGACGAACGGTGAAAGCGTCCTCGTTCGGCGGCGCGATTTCGATTGTCAGACGACGGGCATCGATTGACTCTCCCGCGTCGACATCGTCATCGCCCGCGAGGGCTTCGAACGCAAGATCTCCGTCGAACAGGATCAAGCCATATTCGGTCCGGACGGTTGCCCGGATCGTGTCGAATTGCGCGGGAAAGTGCGCCTCGACCAGAAGTTCGCTGTCACGGGACAGGTCGACCGACCCGCTTTCGCTCGGTGCCGTGCCTCTGGGATGGAGGCGACGCGTGACGGCCCAATCCAGCGTAAGACCGGAATCCGTGTCGGCCGCCGTTTTCCTGACGGCGATGCGCAGGCGATCGTCCTGACGCGTCTCCGGAAGGCGGATCCGCAGCAAAGCGTCATTCGGCAGCGTCGTGTGCCGTTCCGCGACGATGCGCCCAATTTCATCGGCGACGAAAACCGACATGGCCGGGACGAAGGATGCGGGGCGATCCTGGCCCCGCACCGTCAACCCTACTTCGCCATCGGCGTCCAGATCTGCGGTCAGCCGCCGTCGGCCCCGAAGTGAATCGTATTCCCAAGCCACCGTCCAACCGGCGAAGTCTGCGGTGCCGGGGCCCTGAGCCGCAGCGCGCAAACTCCATTCGTGAGGGAAAATGTTCCAAGTAGGCGCCGGGCCGACCACGTTAAGTTCGGGCAATCGGACCACTGGAAGCCGCGTGTCGATCTCGGGGCGGGTCCGGTCCGGTCTAAGCTCTACCGCGGCTGCAAGTGCGGGCAGGAAGCTCCGCCGCACCCCGGCGATGGCGGCCAGCTCGCCAACGGATTCGATGACGGCACCGCTCTTGACGGCATCTTCAATCTTGCGAGCCCCGACCTTTCCGATCCCCGGCAGGCGTCTCAGTGCCCGATTGTCCGCATTTCGAATGTCGAGACCTGCCACGATCGAGCCCCCCGCGCTGACGGAACGCGGCTGTATCACGCCAAATGCGCGTCCCCTTTGCCTACAATTCAAGATTGCGACGTTGCGCCAAGGGAGGCAACAACAATTGGAATGCATGTGTCCGCCGCTTGTCGCCCGGACATCTTGAGAGCGTTTGCCGGGATCGATCGGATCCGACCGGAGGCAACTGATTTGCGCCCGACAGACGGCGCCAAGACTTCTAGGCGGCACGGATCAGGGTGAAGACCATGAGCTTCGCCGTTTCGGGGCTTGCGCGGCCGGACTGCGGCCACGGTCTCCTCAACCCTGCGACAGCGCGCCCTTCGTGCGCACGGTCCGATGCCGGACGGTGGCGAACACGCTCTCGATCGGGTTGGCGGTGCGGAGATGGTCCCAATGCTGGGCGGGGAAGTCGAAGAAGGCGAGCAGCGCCTCCCGGTCCTTCGTCAGGCAGGTGACGGCGTGGGCGTACTTGGCGCCGTACGTCGTAGCAAAGGTCGTCATGGCGGCCTCGGCATCGACGCGGGTCTCAGCCTGCCAGATCGATCTGGACGAGCGCGGTATGCACGGCTTCGGCAATGCGATCGTGTCTTTGGACGTGGATGGGGACGGCCTCGAAGAGCTCGCCATCGGCGCGCCGAAAGCTCAGTCCATGCCCGACGGCACCGGCCGGGGCTTCGTCGCCATCCGCTTCTTCGGAGGAGGATCGCCAGGTTTGTCCGACGGCCTCGAGCCCTGATCCAAAAGCTGCTTCCAGTCGCCGGCCTGTCGGAGCGTGCGACCCATCGAGCGCACGGGCCTCACCCGGCCGCTGCGCGATGCGGACCGGCGGCCAGCAGCGCTCACCAGCCGAGCGTGTGTGATCCCACGAATGGGAGGCCACCCGACCTTGCTTTGCCGGCGCGGTGTGCAGCTATCTGCAACGTGCGAATGGAACAGACCAGCCGTTGCTATAGCATCCCCTTCGGCTTTCGGAACGCACGCAGAGGAAGGTCTAGGGCTATACAGAACAACATGCTGCAATCGTGGCAAGGTCCACAGAAGCCGCCATTCGTGGTTCGCGCAGCATCAGGTAAAGTGGACTCCAAGCCGCCGATCGCTGCGGCGTCGACGAATGGCAGCATTGTCTGACGACCTCATGCTACACGCTCAGCCCGGCACGTCGAACTCCACCCCGGCCTCGTCCCCGAAATACCGGAGGTAGCGGTTCAGGATCGTCTGGAACTCGGCCCGCGCCCGCACCGCCTCGTCGTTCAGGCAGTTCAGGTAGCTCTCGGTACCGTTGATGTAGGCTTGGTACTGCTCGTCGATCAGCGCCCGCAGTTCGGGGTCGTCGTCGGGCGGCTCGTAGGCGAAGGGTTCCTCCGGCGGCAGGCAGCCGACCTGGGCCGTGGCCGGGGCCGGCGCCATCGCGAGGCAGAGAAGCGTCGCGCCCGTCCGGATCAATCGCGGTAACGGATGGTCGTCGTTCCGCGGTGGAGGCCGGCGTCGAACTTTTGCCAGCCGGGCGAATAGGCCGCCTCGGTGTCCGGCTCGACGGTCAGGTTCACCCAGAAGTCCTTGCGCTCGGGGAGGCTCATGTTCGTGTAGGTCGTAACGGTCGTGTCGCCGTCGCTCGGCGTCCAGCCGTCATGCCGGTAGGCCGTGTCGTAGCAGAACGTGTTGACGGTCTGCCGATGCCCGGCATCGTCGTCGCTCCGAACCCTGTGGTAGAGCGTCTTGCCGGCCGGGCAGTCCCAGCTCGCGGGGTCCGTGGCGGGCTTGATGTCGTAGGCGATCTCGTAGCGATCGTACGCCGCCCCGTTCGACATGGCGCAGGTCCCGATCGGCGATTTGCCGTCGCGCAGGCGGTCGATCATGTGGTCGAAGGCATCGCTGCACCCGGACGGGAAGCCCGCGGGCATGCAGAGGATCAGCTTGCAGTCCATGTCGTAATCCGCGGCCGACGCCGAGGACGGGGTGAAGCTGGCGAGGGCGGCCGTGCCGGCCAGGGCGATGGCGGAGGAGCGGGTCCGGTCCATTCTGGTCATGTCGTCTCCGGGGTGTGATGCGGCGGAGGGGAACTGACCGGATTCTACCACAAGGAAACGAACCGTGAATTCTGAAAGTTCGCAACAGCTTCGGCCCTTAGCTGCCGTTCGCGCAAATCGCAGCGAAGGTCAGGTTCGAGCCCACTTTGCTTGTTGACCAACAAGACAAAACTGCCAATCAGTCGCTCCGTTTGCTCAATTCGGAGGCGCTGGGTGGCACTTATCACATACCTTGAAGATCCATGCGATGAAGAGAGGCGGGCGATCCTACAGCCCCTTGTCGCAGACAATCTCGAGCGAGGGCCTGATCCCGACCTCAGAAAATTCGCTTTCGTTCTAAAGTCGTCGGAAGGGCGAACTTCTGGCGGACTCTGGGGCCGAACAGCCTATGATTGGGCCGTCATAGAACTGCTTTTTGTGCCACAAGACCTGCGCGGCACAGGAGTCGGTCGAACCCTTGTCGAGAAAACCGAAGAGCTGGCGCGGAACCGTAAATGCACCGGCGTTTGGCTCGATAGCTTTGGGTTTCAAGCACCGGACTTCTACCAGAAGCTTGGTTACCAGGTATTCGGAGAACTTCCTGACAATCCGCGTGGTCAAAGCCGCTACTTCCTAAAGAAACTCTTCGCCTAAAAACAAAGTCGGCTTCGTCCGCACACCGGACTTCCATACCCGCCGCCGCGAATGACTGTTTTCCGCCCTTCGTGTCGTTCGCCGCAATACCGAGCAACGGTGCCTATCTACCGCTGTCACCGTCCCGTCTCTCCCCCTCCGCCACGATCAGCAGCACGTCGTCCGGTAACGGCCGCTGCAGCGCCTTCGCCTCGTCGAACGGCGCCGTCAGCCACGTCTCCCACTCCTCGGGCTCGGTGAGGATCACCGGCATGGCCTTCGGGTGTATGGCGCCCACGGTCTCGTTCGCCTTGGTGGTGAGGAACCCGTAGAGCTCGGCCGTCACCTCGCCCTCCTTCACCTTCCGTACGGAGGTCCACTCGGTCCAGATGCCGGCGAAGAAGGTGATTGGGCGATCTTCGTTCTGGGCGAACCAGACCGGCGTGCGGCTCTTGTCCGTCTCGACGCGGTACTCGGAGAAGCTGGTGAAGGGGACCAGGCAGCGATGCTCGACCCCGAGCCAGCGCCGCCAGTGCGACGAGCCGAGATTGCGGACGTTGGTGACGCCGGGATCTGTCTTGCGGTTCTTCAGAGCGAACTTGGGCGAGGGCATTCCCCACCGCATCATGACGAGCTCACGGCCGTCTTCGCCCTGGCGCACGACCGGGGCAGACTGGTCGGGGAAGATGGCCGGCAGCGAGGGCAGGTTGCCGGTATGATCGGTCATGGCCCCGGCGATCTCGCGGATCGCCGCCTGGCCCTTGGTCAGCGAATAGATGGGGTGATTGCAGTCGCCCCCATACAAACGGAGGATCGGCTGACAGGGCGGATCAGGGAGAATGCCATGACGTATTATGCCGGATTGGACGTGTCGCTGAACGAGACGGCGATCTGTGTAGTAGATGCCACGGGGAGGATCGTCGCTGAGGGCGCGGTGCCATCCGATCCCGATAGCATCCTGACTTGGCTCGACCGAAGGAAGTGTCCGATCGAACGGGCGGGCCTCGAGATCGGCGGTATTTCCCGTTGGCTCCATGAGGGACTGCGCGCGGGCGGGTTGAACGCGATCTGCATCGACCCACGGCGGCTCCGGGCCCTGACGAAGATCATGCCGGTGAAGACGGACCGGAACGACGCCCGCTCCATCGCGGCGGCGATGCGAGTCGGCTGGTACTCCGAGGTCCATATCAAGTCCAAGGCCTCGCAGCTTCTGCGAATGCTGCTGACCAACCGCAAGACGCTTTTGGACAAGCAGATCGACATCGACAACGCGATCCGCGGCACGCTGCGGGTGTTCGGCATAAAATTTCCGGCCATATCAGTCATGCCACTTTCGAAGCGCGCGTGCGGGAGGCGGTCACGGATGCCCCTGAGCAGGGCGAACTTATAGAACCCCTTCTCCGCGCAAGGGCGGCGATGCGAGAACAATACGCCATCCTGCACCGCCAGCTCCACCGCATCGTGCGCCGGGACGAGGTCTGCCGGAGGCTCATGACTATTCCTGGCGTCGGACCTCTCGCCGCCGTGACGTTCCGCACCACCATCGACGATCCCGCGCGGTTCCGGCGATCCCGCGACGTTGGCGCTCATCTCGGAATGACGCCGAGGAAGTACGCGTCCGGCGAGACCGATCGAAACGGACCGATCTCCAAGGTCGGAGATGCCGGGATGCGGGCGGTCCTGTATCAAGCTGGGCTCGCGCTGCTGACGCGCTCGCAGCGGTGGAGCAAGTTGCGGGCTTGGGGCATGGCGGTCGCCAAGCGGCGTGGGATGCGACGCGCCATCGTCGCCGTCGGGCGGAAACTGGCGATCCTGATGCACCGGATCTGGAAGGACGGAAACACCTACGAGTGGGGACAATCGGCTACGGCGACCTGACGCGTGACACGACGGATCATGCCTTAGGTCGACGGAGGTCCCGCGAGGGCCAGGTCGGGATGACTGCGGTGTAACCTGCGTGCCATTGCGAGCCCGCGAATAGATGGCAGCTCCCGATCTTCGGACCACCATCCTGAGGCGGCCGCAGCGCCGACCTCGTAGACAAGAGCGAACCTCGCGCGGATCGAAAACGAAGGAACCGAACCGCCCTGGCGGATGTCCGGTGTGCGGACCTTCCGGACTTACGCTGCACTTGCTCGATTTCTGCCGCACCGGCCAAGGCTGTCTGGAAGGACGGCGGAAAGGTGACTGCCGCAGGTTCGGCATGGCCCACGAAACATCCGGTGGGAACGGTGGTTCATCCCGTCCAATTACCCGCCTACGAGATGCTGTCATGAAGGACAGGATAGTGGACCGTTTAACAGGCTGCTGAAGAAGTCGGGCTGGAGGGAAGCTGTTCCTGCTGGCGCGATCTGAAGGCGGGGGCTTGGCGGCTGCGAAGGCCGGGTTTCCGGGGTGCTCCGCTCGTCAGGCGGCAAGGAGTTTCGGCAGCCTCGCCAGGTTGCAGGCGGCCATGGTCATCGTAAATTTGGCGCGGACCCTGTCGAGGCCGCGGTGGAGCGTCTGCGCCATGCCGCCCACTGTCTTGGCCCAGCCGAAGGGTTCCTCGATCTTCTTCCGGCGCCGTTGGGACACGGCGTAGCCGAGATGCCGGGTAGTCCGGCCGTCGATGGCTGAATGCCGGGCCTTCTGCGCGACATGCGGTGTCACGACCCGGCGCCTGAGCGCGGCAATGAAGTTGGCATTGTCGTATCCTTTGTCTGCTCCCAGCGTCAGGCGCCGGGTCGAGCCGGGGGAGTGGCGATTGATCATCTCGAGCGCTGCCTTGCGCTCGCCATGGCCATCGGCGTGGCTCAGCTCCGCCTGCACAACCAGCCCGTTTCGGTTCTCCATCAGCGTATGCCCCATGAAGCACAGCATCGCCGCGGCACCCGGCGCCTTCTTGTAGAGGCGGGCATCCGGGTCCGTCACAGACGCATGGGTTGCGTTCGAGCGCTTCTCGCCCCGGAAGTTCACTTCGGCGTTGCGGGTCTGGCGGGGTGTGTCGAACATCGGCGGCGTCTCGGTCTGCTGGGGCTGGCTGGTGTCTGAGGAGCTCTCCTCGGCCGGTGGCAGCGGATCGCCTGGATCGTCGTCGCGATCCGGCGGTGCGCTGTCCTTCGGCTGAAAGCTCTTCATAGACGCCCACGCCTTGACCAGCGTGCCGTCCACCGAGAAGTGTTCATCCGAGAGCAGCGGTCGGACCTCCGGATGTGCCAGGATCGCCGCCATCACCTTGCGCGACATCTCCGTGGTCAGCAGCCGATCGCGGTTCTTGCTGAACACCGTGGGGACCCAGACCGGGTCGTCGATGCCGAGTCCGACGAACCACCGGAACAGCAGGTTGTAATCCATCTGCTCCATCAATTGCCGCTCGGACCGGATCGAGAACAGGATTTGGAGAACGCTCGCCCGGATCAGCCGCTCCGGCGCGATGGAGGGGCGGCCGAAGTCGGTGTAGAGCGCACCGAACTCGGCATCGAGACTTGCCAGCGCGTCGTTCACGATCTGCCGGATCTTGCGAAGCGGATGACCCGACGGAACCCGTTCCTCAAGGTCCACATAGCTGAACAGCGATCCGCTCGCTTCGTCCGTCCCGCGCATCGTCGCCCTCTCCGCCACTGCCGTGACGAAGGTGAATCATCTTCTCGAAACTGCGTCGAGACCGGCCTTTTCCAGCAGGCTGTTAGTGGCACGTGCTAACGCGAAAAAGCGGAAAATGGGTGGATTATTTTGAGCGCAACTGTGATGATCTGTGCAACCGGCGGGGGAGGGTTGCGTGCATCACATTTCAGAGGTTCGAATTCAGAATTTTAAGTCCATATCTGACGGATTTTTCCCGCTTTCACATTATACGCCCTTGGTTGGTTACAATAATGTTGGCAAGACGAACATCATTCGGGCTGTCGGCTGGATCATCAAACGATCCAGTCTTTCTGCCGAAGATTTTCACCGGGCAGATCAGCCCGTCGTCGTCGAGGCGGAGATATCCGGGATCACCGGCGAGGTCCTTAATGCCATCGGGGACGCGCATCGGGGACGCATTGAGCCGCTAGTGGTCGACGATCGCATACGTATTAGGCGCATCCAAACGACACCGGGGCAGACGGCCGCGGCGATACGCTTCGAAGTGCTCAGGCGCGAAAACGGCCAAAACGAATGGGCGGTGAACCCAGCGGGCATCGACCCCGCAATAGGCGCCTTGTTTCCGGATCCCATTTTCATCGGGGCGATGGAGAACGCGACAGAGGACGTGGCGAAGTTCGGTAGCGGCACTACAATCGGCAAACTCTTAAAAGAGATCATGACGCCGGTCATAGACAGACACTCGCCAGCTGTTGCTGCGGCACTCCAGGATATCGAGCAAAGGTTATCCGCGAATGCCGCCGAAAAAGATGAAACCCTAGTCGATCTCGACGGACGCATCCAGGGTGAGTTGTCAAAGCTCTTCCCGGGCGTCTCGGCAAAGACCCACATACCGGTGCCAGAGTTTGCTGATTTTATGAAGTTAGCTACGATCCGGATATTCGAGGAAGGATACGAGAATCCGGACGGTCGGGATGCTTCGTCATTCGGGCACGGCGCTCAGCGCTCTATTCAGATTGCGCTTGTCAAGTGCCTCGCCGAGGTTCGAAGGGCGGGCGGCGGAAACGCTGGTAGAACAACGCTCCTCTTAATCGATGAACCCGAGCTTTACCTGCACCCCCAAGCCGTAGAAGTCGTGCGCGCTGCCCTGAGCCGCCTTGCGGGAGACGGCTATCAGGTTGTCATCACGACGCACTCGGCGAATATGATTTCGCGCTCAGATGCACCAAGCGCACTCCTAATCCGCAGGACGGCTGCAGACGGAACGAAGTGTAACGCTCGGATCAAGGATGCGGTGAAGAATGCGATCCATGATGCTGATCATCAGTCGGACGCGCTTTTCGCCCTTTCTAACTCGAGCAAAATCCTGTTCTCGGAGCGTGTTGGGATCACAGAGGGCAAGACCGAGCGCACCATTTTGCCTGCGATCTTTCAAGAAGAGTTCGGGCTCACGCCTGACGAGGATAAAATTGGGTTGGTAGATATCGGAGGCACACCCAACATCCCGGATACGATGAAAGTTCTCAATGCGATGGGTGTGCCTTGCAAGGCGATCGTCGATCTCGACTTCGCGTTCAGAATTGCTCCGATCAAAGCTCTTCTTGATCGAGAACATGCGGACCTTGCCTCATGTAAGGTGGTTCTCGCCGAACTAAGAGACGACGGACATATCGGACTTGATGCTGAAGGGCTTCCGATGAAGCACAATGGTGCCCCCGCTGCCGCCGCGTTCGAACTGCTTGCAATGCATCATGCAGCAATGCCCTGCATAGTGCGGTTGCATGAGGAACTGAAGGCGCTTGGTGTTTGGATGTGGACAAAGGGTGCGATTGAGGCTCACCTCGGCATAGCGAAGACGGGTGCGGCACAAAGAGCGTTTATGGATGGTCTTGCAGATGACGACTATAGGGCCGCGATCCCTGACTATCAGTCGGTAAGGGATGCGATGGCATGGCTGCGCGCCTGATCCGCTATCGATGCAGTCAAACCCTTATAAGGCAGCTCGAAGAATCGCAGACGACATTCAGAGCGGACTGTGGCCTATAGTTTTTCATCCCTTTCGCCCGCCGACTTTGAGGACCTCGTCCGCGACCTCATAGGCCGCGCGCTGTCCTGCCGGTTTGAAGCGTTCGGGCCTGGGCCAGATGGCGGTATCGACGGACGGCATGCAGGTTCTGACGATACGATCATCCTCCAAGCCAAGCACTATCGGGGCTCCGGGTTTACGGGCCTGAGTCGGCAGATGCGCCACGAACGCGCCACTATCGATCAGCTCGCGCTCAACCGCTATATCCTAGCGACATCTGTTTCGCTCACCCCGGCCAACAAGCGGGCGCTCGCTGAGATAATCGGTCCTAGCCTCAATAGCCTCGACGATTTGCGTGGGTTTGAGGACCTGAATGGCCTGCTGCGCGAGCACGACGACGTCGCCAAGGCTCACGTCAAACTTTGGCTATCGGATACCGCCGTGCTTGAGCGCGTGCTTCACGCGGCCTCGCATAATTTTACTACGATCACCCGCGCAGACATCACAGCGAAACTCAAGGTCTATGCCCAAAATCCGAGCTTCGCCGAGGGACGACGCACCCTGGAATCCGAGCGCATCCTTATCGTCTCGGGGCCGCCTGGCGTCGGTAAGACAACGCTCGCGGAGATGCTGTGTTACGCCTACATCGGCGAAGAATGGGAACTGGTCGCAATACGGTCTCTGGAAGATGGTTTCGCCAGAATCAATGACAGCCGTAGGCAGATATTCTTTTTCGATGACTTCCTCGGTCGAATTGCGCTCGACGAGCGTGCTCTATCGAACAAGGACTCCGATTTTGCGCGCTTCCTCGCACGCGTTGCTCGCACGCCTACTGCCCGCTTCGTCCTGACTACCCGCGCCTACATTTATGAGCAGGCGCGCCTTGCCTCGGAATCTTTGTCCGACCAGCGGCTACAGGTCGCGCGCTACGTGCTTGATGTCGGGGTATATACAAGACGCATCCGGGCGCGTATCATCTACAACCATCTCGTCGTCGCCGGTGTTCCCGTTGGGCATATCCGTGCGCTCGTCGAGAGCGGGGCGATTAGGGATATCGTCGACCATAAACATTTCAACCCGCGCATCGTCGAATGGATGACTGACGCAGGCCACATCGAGCGCGTCCCGGCAGGGCGCTACGCCGACGGCTTTCTTAAGGCGCTCGATAATCCCGAGCGAATATGGGAGAAGCCGTTTCGCAACCACATTCCACGGCGCTGTCAGCACCTTCTTTTCGCTCTTTATTTCGCATCCGAGTATGGCGCGGATATCGACGAACTGCACGAGGTCTTCGATGGCATTCATCCACGGCTTTGCGCCGCCTTTCAACTTGCCCATGACATCAAGGATTTTGAGGAAAGCTTGAAGACGCTTGAGGGCAGCTTTATCGTCATCGTCAACAGGACAGTATGCTTCATCAACCCTTCAGTGCGGGACTACTTGAACCGTTATCTCTGCGACAAAGGGCCGTTGATGATTATGGCGAGCGGTGCAGTGAGTGCCAACGGTGCGAAACGGATATTCGAGCAATTTCAGAGCATTCCGCAGGTGAGCGCCACCGACTTGCGGGTCCTCCTGGAGAATTTCGCTGACCTTAGTGCGCGACTGAAAAGCATTCCATTCTGGCGACCAAATCCCGAACGTCCCGGGACTTTTTCTTTGTCGGACATGGGAAATGGACGGCGCATCGGATTGCTGCTCGGATGGTGGCGTGTCTGTGCCCTACCTATCTTTATCGAAGCTGCGACGGCGATCGCGCGCAGTCCGCTTGGTGGGTTCTCGCCATGGCAAGATGCAAATGCATTACCCGACCTCCTTGAGAGCCTCCTTTCCGCTCCGGACGATGAGCGCGATCAGACCGAAGCGCTCGCCACTTCAATAGAAGAGGCAATCCATGGCATGTTCGAACAGGATCTTGATCCTGACGATCTGGATCGCTTGTTGAACGCCATCGATGCGCATGACAGCGTTCTTGGCGCATTGTTCCGTGCGGACATTGCAACCGCCATTCCGCGACTAATCGAGAATGTTGGCGAGAATCTGGACCATGTCGAGTCCGATTCCACACTGAACGATTATGTTCACGCGGTCGAAAGGCTGGCCCAACGGGTCGGATACAATCCAAGCGCCGTCGATGCCGCGAAACAGGCGATCCAGCTTCGAATCGAGAAAGTCATTGAGCAGGCCGTAAGTGACGAAGAATTGTCGGTGACAGGCGAGGATCGTCATGCCGCCGACCGTTTTGATGATCGGGACCTAAAGAATCTTTTCGCACCGCTTGTCGCGCACGAAGGTTCGAGTTCAGATGGAAACTCGCCTTGGTGAAAACAGCGCAGAAGAAAACTCCCGTGCAGGCCGGGTTGTCGCGGCAGTAAGCACGAACGGCAACTTTGGGGAAACCAAGGATGTTACCGGAACGGCGGCGAAGGGCCGGCGCGACGAGGCGCGCCTCGCTGCACATGTGAACAGGAGCTGCACGCCGTGGTAATTATGGGCTCGAAACGGACCTTGACACTTCCGACAGACGCCTTGCTGTGACGGGTCGTTTGCAGGAGAGCGCGAAATCCTACGCTAAGGCCGAGGCGGCTCGCCTTGAGTTCGCTCACGCCTCCGGTTCGGCCCCCTTGCCAAACAACTGCTGCAGGAGGCGCTCGGATCGCTCCAAGCCTTCGTCGGTGAAGGCGACCGATTTCGCCTTTCCCACCGGATCGGTGATCCAGCCCTTCCGGTGCAACCGGTCCATGCTGTCCCAGTCGAACCCCTTCCAGGTGCGCCGGCCGTCGTGGAGGGTCAGGCGCAGGAGGGCCAGCACGGCCGCATCGATCTTGTCGTCGTCGAGATCCATGGCGGACGTTCCTCTCTGAAGTCCTTCAGACGTCATACCCCCAGAAGCCGCTTTCCGTTCTCGCGCAGGTTTCCCTCTGGATCCACATATCGGTAGAGCGTCACCGGCCTGATCTTCAGCTCCCTGCAGAGTTCGGACACGGAGGTATCGCGGTTGGCCATCGCCGCCTGCGCCATGCGTAGCTGGGCCTTGGTCAGCGCGAACTTGCGACCTCCCTTCCGCCCTCGGGCCCGTGCGGCGGCAAGCCCGGCCATGGTCCGTTCCCGGATCAGCTCGCTTTCGAACTCGGCGAGGGAGGCGAAGATGCCGAAGGAAAGCCGCCCGTGCGCCGTGGTCGTGTCGATCTGCGCGCCCTGGCCGGTCAGTACCTTCAGTCCGACACCGCGCTCGGAGAGACCGGCGACCGTCTTCACCAGGTGATGCAGGCTGCGCCCCATCCGGTCAAGCTTCCAGATCACCAGCACGTCGCCGTTTCGGAGGGCCTTCAGACAAGCTTCGAGGCCGGGCCGGGCGTCTATCTTCCCAGAGGCCCTGTCCGAGTAGATCTGGTCCTCGCCGACGCCCGCGGCGATCAGGGCGTCCCGCTGCAGGTCGAGGGACTGGCTTCCGTCGGCCTTCGAGACCCGCGCGTAGCCGATCAGCATGCGTCGCAAACGATCGTTTGGGACAGATCTTGGAGACCCGCATGTCCTGGCATGTCTGGCGTTCCTCAAACCGTATCGTAATCAACGATACGCAAAGGCTTCTAAGGGAGCAAAAGGAACATGGCCCGCAGGACCATCCTGACATCGAAGCAAAGGGACGTGTTGTTCGGTCTCCCCACGGACAACGCGCGGCTACTGAAGCACTACACGCTCTCGGACGAGGACCTCGCAAATACCAACCAGCGCCGCCGGCCGCGGAACCGGTTGGGCTTCGCCCTGCAGCTCTGTGCGCTGCGCTACCCCGGACGCGCTCTCTTGCCGGAAGAACTCATCCCGGCCGAGATCACCCGCTTCCTCGCCGCCCAGCTCGGTCTGAGGGACGCCGATCTCGACGACTACGCCGCGCGGGAGGAAACGCGACATGAGCACATGGCGGCGCTGCGGAAGATCTACGGCTACCGGTCCCTCTCGGGCCTGGGAGTCCGGCACATGCAGACCTGGCTCGAGGATCAGGCCGAACTCGCCATTTCGAACGAGGATATCGCCCACCGTTTCATCGAGGAATGTCGCCGGACCCGGACGATCCTGCCGGCCATCTCCACCATCGAACGGCTTTGTGCCGACGCCCTCGTCGTGGCCGAGCGCCGGATCGAGGCGCGGATCGCCAATCGCCTGAGCGACGATCTCCGCAGGGCTCTCGACGCCTTGCTGAGGGACATGATGGAGGATCGGCTAACCCGGTTCGTCTGGTTGCGCCAGTTCGAGGTTGGGAGCAACTCGGCCGGGGCGCGTCGGCTGCTGGATCGGCTGGATGTCCTGCAACGCTTCGAACTCCCGGCTGAGGCCTTGCGAGGCGTTCCCGAGCATCGCATCACCCGGCTTCGCCGCCAGGGCGAGCGCTACTATGCGGATGGACTTCGCGATCTCCCGGACGATCGGCGCCACGCAATCCTCGTCGTCTGCGTGGCGGAGTGGCGGCGCGCGATCGCGGATGCCGTGGTCGAGACCCACGACCGGATCGTCGGCAGGACGTGGCGGGACGCGGCCCGGTTAAGCGATGCGGAGCTGGACGGGGCGCAACCGGCGGTCCGAAAGACCCTGCGCGCGTTCCGTGACATGGGCACGGCGCTTCTCGAGGCGAAGACCGACGGCGCGTCCCTCGACGGGGCGATCTCGTTCAGCCCGGGATGGACGGACCTGCAATCGCTCGTGGCCGTTGCGGCCCGATTGACGGACACGCTGTCGTCGGACCCGATCTCCCATGTCGGGCAAGGGCACCGGAGGTTCCGCCGTTACGCCCCCCGCATGCTGCGTCTCCTCGAGATCGACGGGGCGGAGGTGGCCAGACCTCTCCTCGCAGTCGCGGACGTGATCCGGTCCAGCAAGGCTCACAGCCAGCCGACGCAGTTCCTGCGGCGCACGTCGAAGTGGCACCGGCACCTGAAAGACCAGGTGGCCGGGGACGATCGGCTCTGGGAGGTCGCGGTCATGTTCCACCTGCGCGATGCGTTCCGCTCGGGCGACATCTGGCTGGCGGACTCCCGGCGCTACGGCGACATGAAACAGGTATTGGTGCCAGCCCAAGCAGCGAAGGAAAGCCCGTGTCTCGCCGTTCCCCTCGATCCCGACGACTGGTTGAGCGATCGCCGGGCTCGGATGGACCTCGGCCTCGAACGACTGGGCCGTGCCGCACGGTCGGGCGCGATCCCAAGCGGATCGATCGAGAATGGTGTTCTGCAGCTCAGCCGATTGCCGACATCGGTACCGCCCGGGGCCGACGACCTCCTGGTCGATCTCTACCGCCGGATCCCGGAGACGCGGATCACCGACATCCTGCTGGACGTGGACCGGGAGACCAGGTTCACCGAACACTTCCCGCATCTGCGGACCGGCGCCCCGCCAAAGGACCGGATCGGCTTGCTGAACTTGCTCCTGGCCGAGGGGCTGAACCTTGGTCTGAGCAAGATGGCCGAGGCGAGCAATTCCCACGGCTTCTGGGAATTGCTGCGGCTCTCCCGCTGGCACCTGGAAAGCGACGCCTACGCCCGCGCGCTGGCCGGCGTGGTCGAGGCGCAGGCCAATCTGCCGATGGCCCACGTCTGGGGCCTGGGCACAACCGCCTCCAGTGATGGCCAGTTCTTCCCCACCACCCGGCAGGGCGAGGCGATGAACCTCGTCAACGCGAGATACGGGCCCGAGCCGGGCCTGAAGGTCTATACCCATGTGTCCGACCAGTTCGCGCCCTTCGCGTCCCAGACCATTCCGGCCACGGTCAGCGAGGCGCCGTATATTCTGGATGGACTGCTGAACACCGAAACCGGCAAGCGGATCCGGGAGCAATATGCCGATACCGGCGGCTTCACTGATCACGTCTTCGCCGTCACCGCGATCCTCGGTCACCGGTTCATTCCGCGCATCCGCGACCTGCCATCCAGGCGTCTCCACGTCTTCGATCCGAAAGCCATGCCATCGAACTTAAGGGGTCTGTCCGGTGGCATGATCCGCGAGAACCTGATTGCCGCCAACTGGCCGGATATCCTGAGGGTGGCCGCGACCATGACGGCCGGAACCATCGCGCCCAGCCAGATCCTGCGAAAGCTCGCCTCCTATCCCCGGCAGAACGACCTGGCTACGGCGCTCCGCGAGGTGGGTCGCGTCGAGCGGACGCTCTTCATGATCGAATGGGTGCTGGACACCGACATGCAACGCCGCGCCCAGATCGGCCTCAACAAGGGCGAGGCGCATCATGCGTTGAAGAACGCGCTCAGGATCGGCCGCCAGGGCGAGATCCGCGACCGCACGGCCGAAGGACAGCATTACCGGATGGCTGCGCTCAACCTGCTGACCGCCATCGTGATCTACTGGAACACGGCCCGGCTGGGAGAGGCCGTCATTCGGCGCCGGCGCGCAGGACTGCCAGTCCCGCCCGACCTCCTGGCGCATACCTCGCCCCTCGGCTGGGGGCACATCTTGCTGACCGGGGAGTACAAATGGCCCAAGGGATAAAGCGGGAGCCGACATTCGCTGCGCCGTGTATGTACGTCCGTCCCAAGGAACTGATTGGCGGAGCCACATAGTCTACCAGTGCCGTGCTCTAGTGACGGCCAGTCGTCGGACATTCTGTTTTCGATGCGGCTTGAGAAAGCCCAGCCACGATTCGACCTCGCGCTGATGGGTTGGCGTTCACGTTGACCGGCGACGGGTGCGGAACCTGTACGACAGGGACCGTGCACAGGGACGCGGCGCGTCCCGGGACCCGTCCGGCCAGCACGACCACCTGCAGCGCGGGCAGCAGCTTCAGTAGCGCCGGGAGACGGGTCAGCCCCTCACGAATTTCGGCAGCGCGGGGTGCTGCGTTGCGCACTGCGTCCGCAGGCGGCAGCCAGGGCACGGCGTTCCAGATCACGATCCGCCGACGGGTCAGCCCCGCCTCCGCCAGGAACCGGCGTAGGTTGCGCTGCGCCGGTACAGGGTTGTCACACGAGACGAACCGGGGCGTCTCCCCAAGCCGCGCGGGCCGTTCCAGAAGGATCAGGCACTGTGCCGCCGCGCCGCCATCGTGCGGATCGAACCACGGCACGCCGCGGCCGTCCGTGCGCAGGCCCTCCGCATAGCCGTTGAGCGCGGCCATGTGCGGCGCATCCAATGCTGCAAGGCGCCGGGACCGGGAGGCGGCGTTTGCAAGCTCCTCCGTCACCCGTTCGGCCCGAGAAGAAGAACGAGACCAAGCCCGAGCGCGACGATGAAGAGCCACGACGTCGCCCCGAGGAGCGCGGGCCGCGCGCCCTCGGCCGCGAGCTTGCGAATGTCCGTCTCGAGCCCCATCGCCGCGAGCGCCATGGCCAGGAGGAACTGGGTCAGGCCCTTGTGCCAGGGCTCCGCAGCCGTTGGCACGATCCCCAACGAGGCGATCCCCACCATGGCGACGAAGCCAAGAACGAACCACGGAATCGGGGCGCCGGCACCCGAGGCTCCCTCGTTTCGCCGCCTGGCCAGAAGGCCGAGCGTCAGGACCAGAGGCGCCAGCATCATCACCCGGGTGAGCTTGGCGATCGTCCCCGTATGCCCGGCCGCGTCGCCCTGCTGGAAGGCGGCGGCGACCACCTGGGCCACCTCGTGGATGACTGCACCGGTCCAAAGCCCGTAGGCATCGGGGCCGAGATGAAGCACCGTCGCCTCGACCACCGGGATCAACACCATCGACAGCGAACCGAATACAGTCACGCAGGCCACCGCATAGGCCACGTCCTCGTCGGAGGCCCGTGTGACGGTGTTGGTGGCGATCACGGCGGAGGCGCCGCAGATCGAGGTGCCGGCGGCGATCAGCTCGGTGAGCTTGGCGCCTACCCCGAGTTGCCGCCCGAGCCACTTGGTAAAGAGGAACGTCGCGATGAGCGCGGCCGCGATAATACCCACGCCACGTAGGCCGACCTCGATGACCTGGCCAACGGTGAGCTGCAGGCCCAGTAGCACGATCCCGGCCTTCAGAATGACCTTCAGCGAGACGGTGACGCCGGGCTTCGCCGCGCCCGGCGTGCCGATGGTGTTGTGCAGTGCCATGCCGAGCAGGATCGACAGGATCAGCGGCGAGAACGCGTTTACCCCGGGGACGCGGCGCAGCCCGAAGGCGGCGGCGGCGATCAGGGCGGTGAGGGCGAGGCCGGGCCAGATCGAGCTGCTCTGACCCGCATCGGCGGTGGTGTCTGTCATTGAAGGCTTTCGTCCGATTGTCGGAATATCCACACGTCCCCCTCGGGGACACGTACCCGACAGACGTGCGACCCGGGCCAAGTATTCCCGCAGCTTTCTGTATCTCTTTTCGCGCCCTCTGATGACGCGACTGTGAGTGTCTGTCCGGGAATGGGCCGCGCCCTTGGAACGTCAGTTCGAATGACGGATCCAATTCACCGTCGCAATACACGCCAAGGGAAGTTCCATGAATCGTCTAACCATGCTCATCGCCACCACGACAGTCGCGGCTCTGCCGGTGGCCGCCGATGTCTTCTCCGACCGTGTCGGCGAGACGGATCTCGCGGATCCCGCCATCACCCACGCGCCTGAGGACGGCATCGTCAAGCTCTATGGCGCAGGCGGCCCGCATACCGCGTTCCAGAAGGTCGCCGATGTCTGGCAGGAAGAGACCGGTACGGAAGTCGAGATCGTTGCCGGGCCTGAAGCGGACTGGAGTGCTGACGCCCAGGCCGATGCCGACATCCTTTGGGGCACGTCGGAGCAATCGATGACTGCGTTCCTGCTGACCTATCCGGCCTTTGATCATGCCGAGGTCGAGCCGATCTACATCCGTCCCGTCGTCATCGCCGTGAAGGCGGGTAACCCAAAGGGTATCGAGGGCTTCGACGATCTCCTCGATGAAGATATCAGCATCGTCGTGACCGAAGGAGCGGGAGTCTACAACACTTCCGGCACGGGAACCTGGGAGGACGTGGCGGGCCGTCTCGGGCGGCTCGACGACATCGCGGCGTTTCGAAAGAACATCGTCGCCTACGCTCTCGGCTCCGGAGCGAGCTTCCAAGAGTTCCAGGACCAGGATGCCGATGCGTGGATAACCTGGCCGAACTGGCCGCTGACCCATCAGGACGTGCTTGAAATGGTGGAACTCGACGACGCCCGGAAAATCTGGCGCGACGTGAACGTCGTGATCTCCCCAAACGCGGACCCGGCGGCGCAGGACTTTCTGGACTTTCTCGTGACCGATGAGGCGCAGGAACTCATGGCCACCGAAGGCTGGCAGAGGTAGGCGCTCCCCCCCGGCCGGGACCTCGCGACGGAGACTTTTCGTCGCGAGGGAATAATTCATGCGGGCCGGCCGTCTTTCCGTCGAGCACAGTGTGGCTCAGAACACGAAGGGAGGACATCATGACCACTGTATATCCGGTGAAACGCCGCCAGTTCCTGATCGGCTCGGCCGGCCTTGCCGGCGCAGCCGTGACAGGCTTGCCGGCAATCGCGCAGGAAGGCGGTAAACTGCCCGCCTATGTCGCCTGGAAGGACGCGGGCGACATGATCGTCCACACCGACGAGACGCTGGAGACCATGCGCGCCGCGCAAGGCGACGCGCTCGTGACGCCGTCGAGCGACCTCTACATCCGCAACAACCTGCCGGCACCCTCCGAGGAAATCGTCGCCGACCGCGACGCCTGGGAAGTGTCGATCGAAGGCGTCGCCGAGCCCGGCTCGATGACGCTCGGCGAGTTGAAGTTGCTCGGGTCGGAAACCGTGGTCGCGGTTCTGCAATGCTCGGGCAACGGGCGGGCGTTCTTCGATCACGAGGCGAGCGGGTCGCAATGGGCGACCGGCGCGGCCGGCAACGTGATCTGGACGGGGGTTCCGGTCCGCGCCGTGGCTGAAGCCCTGGGCGGCGTTGCGGCCGACATGGTTTTCCTGACCGGCACCGGGGGTGAGGAGATCCCCGAGGGCCTGCCACCCGAGAGCATCCAGGTCGAACGCTCCGTGCCCGTGGAGGCGATGGAGCAGGCGATCCTGGCCTGGGACATGAACGGCGAGCCGGTACCGCTGGCCCATGGCGGCCCCCTGCGGTTGATCGTTCCGGGCTATTACGGCGTCAACAACGTCAAATATCTCAAACGGCTCGCCTTCACCGCCGAGGAGAGCCCCGCCGCGATCCAGCAGACCGGCTACCGCGTCCGTCCCGTGGGCGTCTCGGGCGACCCGTCCCAGCCCTCGATGTACGAGATGAGCGTCAAGTCCTGGATCACCGGCCCGCTTGAGGATGCCGAAACGGGCGAGGTCAGGATCGAAGGTCTCGCCATGGGTGGCACCAGCGCTGTGACGGGGGTGGAGGTCTCCACCGACGGTGGCGAGAGCTGGCAGGAGGCCCAGTTCCTCGGCCCCGACATGGGTCCCTATGCCTGGCGGCCCTTCGTCCTCGTCGCGGATCTGGACGCTGGGACCCACACGCTCGCGAGCCGCGCCACCAACGGCAACGGCGATACGCAACCCGAGACGTTCGAGCCCAACGAACGCGGCTACGGGCATAACGGTTGGCGCGGCCATGCTGTCGACGTGACGGTCGGATAAGGAAGAGACGATGAAAATCACCCCTACGGGACTCCGATTGACCTCCCACGGAAGTCCGACAGGTCTTTCGGCCGTTCTCCTTGCCTTTCTTGCGGTACCGCTCGCCGCGCAGGAGGCCGATCCCGAGGCCGGCCGGACGATCTTCACCAAAGCCGCGCAGCCCCAATGCGCGCTTTGCCATGTCCTCGCCGACGCGGACGCCGAGGGGAAGGTGGGGCCGAACCTGGACGAGCTACAGCCCAGCGTGGACCAAGTTCGTGCGGCCGTCACGAGCGGAGTGGGGGTCATGCCCGCCTTCGAGGGCACCTTGAGCGAGGAAGAAATCGAGACGGTCTCGACCTACGTCGCAGAAGTCGCGGGCAGCGGGGGCTGAACCCACCGCCCGTCAGGCGCAGGTCTCGGTCTCCGAGACCTGACGCGAGAAGGCCAATCGGTCAACGTTTCCATCACTTGGATCGGTTACGGCCTTGAGAAAAGTCTCGATCGCCGCGAGGCGGTCGGGTTTCATCCCCTCGGCCAGGATCGCGTAGCGCTGTCCGCCGACGGCCCAAAGATCCGGCGCATCGGGGCCATCCGCAGTCCCGTCCTCCAGCCTCAGAAGCGTCAGACGGCAGGCGTTGCGTCCGGCGTAGTGGCCGGCGATGCCACCCTCGACCTCGCGCACGGCCACGAGTGCCAATCCGGCCGGGGACAAGTCGGGAAGTGGACCGCCCCCGCTGAGGCCTGCTTCGGCGAGGGCGTCATCCGAGGTCGGAAAGCTTTGCTTGAGGAAGGTCTCGTGGATCGAGGTCAAGTCCGTTCGGTCCGCCCCGGGCATCGCGAGAAATGCGACTATGGCCAGGGTGGCCGCGATCGCTCCGCCCCAGGCGACGGGACGCACCCGGACGGTCGATCCCGCATCGGCGAAGGGACGCATCCGCGCCAGGCTTTCGGATTGGGCTTGCAGCTCTGCCGCGGCGGCGGCCAGGTCCGGTTCACGGGCCAGCCGCCTGGCAAAGGCGCGGCGTTCGGCCCCCCGAAGCTCGCCGTCGAGATAAGCGTTCAGGGTCTCCCAGTCCACGTCGCAGGGATCAGTCACGAAGTGCTCCGTTTATCGCTATCGCCGCCGATGATCCGGTCGCGAAGCGCGCGTCGTGCGCGACTGATCCGGCTCATCACCGTTCCACGCGGCACGTCGATGACGCACGCCGCCTCGTCGTACTTGAGGCCTAGAATGTCGATCAGGGTCAATATTTCCTGCATCTCGCTCGATAAGGTCGCAAAAGCCGCGCGGACGTGCATGTCCCGCTCGTGTTTCGGATCATCGGATGTCTCACCGGACAGACGTGTCTCGCGCGCAAGATATTCCCTGCGGACGCGGCGCTTGCGCAATTCGTCGGTGTTCAGATTGCGAATCGTCCTGAACATCCAGGGCTTGAACTCGCCGAGACGCCGGGGCGGCGCCTCCGCGCGCAGAGCCCTTGCCACGGCGTCCTGCACGAGGTCGTCCCCGTCCTCGCGCCGATCACTGATCGCGTAGGCATAGGCCTTCAGCTCCGGCAGAAGCCGCTCGATATGCCGCCGTCGGCTCATCCCGGCAAGTCAGGCCACATGGTTTGAGTATCCGCGTCTATCCATGCTCATTCATAGCGTTGTGTGGTTGCCTTAGCTATCGCCTGCAACCGGAACGCAGAGGCTGCTAAAGTCGCTTCGGTCATTCACGTCGACCGCAGCAACCAAAGAAGTGGGCTCTCTCCGGCCGCTCGCGCGCTCTACCCGAACGACCGCCTCGGCTTAGCGTAGGATTTCGCACTCTCCTGCAAACGACCCCAGACACCCTTTTGCCGGGCGCCTCACTCGCTGCTCGGAAACTGTTCGATGTTGCCCGTACGGGATTGGCGGTCCGGTGGCTCAGATCAACGCCAGCCGATCGCGTAGAAGAGCGCGATGACGATCAGGGCGACGGCGATGTTGGGCAATAGTTCTGGAAGCCGACGATCAAGCCCTCGAGCTTCGACAGCATGAAGGACGGATCGACATCGACGGCCTGGTCGAGGGTCTCCGGGGCCGCCTCCTGGGCGTTGGCTCTCAAGGCGGGATCCTGTCGAGAAGAGGGACTATTTACATGCGGATGTCGCGATGACATCCATCCGGGCGGGAACGGCCGAACCGCGTCTGCCCAGAATAGCTGCTGAGTATCCTGCCACTTCCGCTCCGTACCGTTATGGTCGGCAATGTCCATCTCGATTGCGCGCCTGCGGCCTGGTTCGCGCTATCTCGATGCCAGGATCGGTCCCTGGCGCGGCGATGTCGTCGCGCCCCAAGCATCCAAGGCAGGCTACGCACCATGGCAAAGACCAAAGCGCCGCGCGCCGCGAGGGATCACGGACAGCTGCAGCAGCTGATCTCCGGGTTGGGGGAAGGGATCGTCCTCGTCGATCTCGACGAGACAATTCTTTGGGCCAACGAGGCCGCACTCGCCATGCACGGCGTCGAGGCCTTGACGGACCTGGGAAAGGACATGTCCGAGTACCGCGAGCGTTTCCGACTGACTTATCGCAACAACCACCCGATCAAGGAAGGGACGTTCCCGGTCGAGAAGGTGATCGCCGGCGAGGCATCCGGAGAGATCACGGTCGAGGTTTCGCCGGCTGATGCGCCCGAGACCGAGTGGACGCAGACGATCCGCTGCTTCGTCATCACCGACAAAGAGAATGTACCGGACTACCTCGTCCTGGTCCTGCGGGACGAAACGGCGCGCTTCGAGGCGGAAGGTCGTTTCGAGAGTGCATTCAACGCCAATCCGGCCCCAGCCATCATCTGCCGTCTGGCCGATCTTTGCTTCGTGCGGGTCAATCGCGGCTTTCTGGAATTGACCGGATGCCGGAACGAGGACCTCGTCGGCCAGTCGATCTATGCCTTCGACATCCTGGCGGATCGCGGCGACCGGGAGACGGCCTTGAACTGCCTGAGGGAGGGGCGCACCATTCCCCAGAGAGAAGCCACGCTGACGCTGCCGGATGGGCGCCGCAAATCGGTGATCGTCGCCGGGCAGCCCATCGAGGTCTCGGACGAGCCCTGCATGCTCTTCACCTTCGTCGATCTCGACCCGAGAAACCGGGCGGAACGTGCCAGTCGGCACAGCGAGGAACGTTTCTCGAAGGCGTTCGATCTGTCCCCCGTGGCTCTGGCAATCTGCAATTTCGACCGGCTCGACTTCCTCAACGTGAATGCCGCCTTCGCGCGCTTGACGGGCTATGCCGAGGAACAGGTCATCGCCCGCAACCCGCGTGATCTGAAGCTGTGGGCCGAGGCCGACACCCAGAAGACCATGCTCGACGCCCTGAAGGCCGACGGAAATATCGTTGGGCTCGACGTCGGTCTTTCGACGGCGGACGGCGCGCCGGTCGATTGCCTGATCGCGGCGGACACGATCACCCTGAACGACCAGTCTTGCGTATTGCTGGTGATCCAGGACATCGGCGAGCAGAAGCGCACCGAGGCCGAGCTCGTCGCCGCGATCGAAGCGGTGATGGCGGACACGTCCTGGTTCAGCCGCGGGATCGTCGAGAAACTCGGGACGCTGAGGCAGACATCGAGACGTAACATCCCCAGCGCCGAGACAGCATCGCTCACGAACCGCGAACGGGACGTTCTCGACCTCGTTTGCGAGGGCCAATCGGACGCGGAGATGGCGGCGACGCTTTGCCTGTCGCCACACACCATCCGCAATCACCTGACCTCCCTCTACCGCAAGATCGGCGTCAAACGACGTGCGGCCGCGATCGCTTGGGCCCGCGACTGCGGGATCGTTCATGGGAAGCGGACACCCAAAGCATCCGGCGGCAAAAAAGGTTAGAACCTGCCAGTTCCGCTAGCTGGTTCCTGCCTTGGAACGCTCCGCGAAGATCGCAAATTCATTAACAGGTCGGGCGTCCATTCGCCGCAGCCGCGCAATCGCCGCCGGAGAACCCGGCGCGCAGAGGAGGCCATCGTGCCGAAGGCTAGCAAGGACACCGCCCTGGAGACGGCCACGGACGCCATCCGTAGCGCCATCGCAAAATTCGCCAAAGACCCGGCACAGACCTCCGAGGTCGAAGCTCACAAGCCCGTCGGCACGAAACGGCAGAGGCCGGGAAAGAAAATGACATGACCGACACTTTCTACGAATCCACCGGCGACACGCCCCGCCAGCGCGGTGACAGAGATGCGCCCCATACGAGCCCGGTGACGCCGGCCGAGGACGCGCGCTCGATCATGATCAACAATGTCTCTTGGGGCGCCGTGTTCGCCGGCGTCGTGGTGGGTCTCGTGGCGCAGGTGATCATCAACATGATCGGCGTCGGCATCGGCGCAGCGACACTCGATCCCGGCACCGGCGACAATCCGGGCGTCGCGGGCTTCTCCATCGGCGCGGGCATCTGGTTCGCAATCTCGGGCATCCTCGGTGCCCTGGCCGGTGGCTTCACGGCAGGCCGCCTTTCGGGTAAGGCCAAGGAGTCGACGGCGAGCTGGCACGGGCTCACCTCCTGGGCCTTGGCGACACTTGTCGTCGTCTACCTGGTGAGTTCCAGCATCGGCGGCATCGTGGGTGGCGCCTACAGCACCCTGACGAGCGCCGTCGGCAATGTCGCCGGCGCGGCGGGCACCGCGGTCGAGGCGGCCGGTCCCAATCCGTTCTCGGCAATCGAACAGACCTTCCAGTCGGCGATCCCCGAGGATGCGGATCCCGCGGCAATGCGCGACGCGGCCATCGCTTCGGTCCGCAGTGCGCTCACCGGCGATGCGGAAGGCGCCGAGCAGGCCGAGGCCCAAGCGGTCCGGGCGATCGCCGAAGCCCAGGGAATCCCGCAGCAGGAAGCGCAGGCGCAGTTCGACCAGTTCCAGGCGCAGTACACGGAGACCGTCGAACAGGCCAAGCAGACCGCTGACACCGCATCCGCGGCGGTCTCGACCAGCGCGCTTCTGGGCGCCTTGGGCCTGATCCTCGGCGCCGTGGCCGCGTGGTTCGGCGGCCGCATGGGCGCTGTCGATCCGACGATTACCCGGCACCGGGTGGTTTGACCGCAGGGTTCGGTGGAGACTCGCAATGACGTCCGATGATATCGCCTCCGATCCACGCGCGAGCATCGAGCTGGTCGAGGAGACGGCGAGCCTCGAGATTCGCAAGGTCATTACCGGCCGGGTCCGGGTCGCCACCCAGACGGAACTCCGCGACGAGGTTCTGCGCCGGGAATTGCACGGGACGCGCGTCGAGATGGAGCGGGTGCCCATAGACCGGATGCTGGAGCCCGGCGAGGCGCCGGCGGTCGCCCGCACCGAAGGCGCCGTGACGATCATCCCGATCTACGAGGAGGTCGTCGTGACCGAGACGCGGATCGTGCTGAAGGAAGAACTGCACATCACGCAGTACGAAACGACCGATGAGGTCGAAATCCCCGTGACCCTGCGCAGGCAGGTCGCAACCATCGAGCGATCGACGTCGGAAGACTGACACGCTCGCAGCCCCGGAGGACAGAATGTCCGACTACAATGCCACGCAACATGATCAATACGTCACCGCCTTCTTCGACAGCCAGAGCGATGCCGACGCGGCCGTCGAGCGCATCGTCGCCGAAGGGGTCTCGCGCAGCGATATCCGTGTCGTCGCCGGAGACGATACCGCGAAGGAGACGTCCTACAAGGAGGACAAGGGCTTCTTCGAGGCCCTTGGCGACTTCTTCATGCCCGACGAGGACCGCCACGCCTATGCCGAGGGCCTGTCCCGCGGCGGCTACCTCGTCTCTCTCAACACCACGGACGCGAACCGCGACCGGATCCTCGACATCCTCGACGACGAGGGCACGGTCGACATGGATGCCCGCGAGGAGAGCTGGCGCTCCGAGGGCTGGGAGGGTCGCCAGACCGGTTACGAGCAGCCCGCCATGGCGACAGGCGGCGCTGAAACCCCGCTGATGTCGGACGAAATCGCCGGTGAAACTGCGTACCGGCCGGATGGCGCTTCCGGCGAGATGGTCGACGGAACGATCGACGTCGTCGAGGAGAAGCTGCGCGTCGGCAAGCGGCAGATGGATCACGGGCGCGTCCGTGTCCGCTCTTATATCGTCGAGACACCGGTCGAAGAGCAGGTTTCGCTTCGCGAGGAGAACGTCCACGTCGAACGACGGCCCGTCGACCGCGCCCTGAGCGACGGCGAAGCCGCGTTCGCCGAGCAAACCCTCGAGGCCACGGAGACGGACGAGGTCGCGGTCGTCTCGAAGGAGGCCCGCGTGGTCGAAGAGATCACGCTGAACAAGGATGTCGAAGAGCACACCGAGACCGTCAGCGATACGGTGCGGCATACGGAAGTCGAGATTGAGGACGATCGAACCGACCGGACCGAACCGACCCGGTAAAGCTCCCCTGACCCGGTCCTTCTCCGGTTTCTTCCGGCCGGAGAAGACCTGCCGGACGACGACTGACCGACTTCCGAGACGATCCGGGCTGATCTTATCGGCAACGCCGTCAAGTCCCGGATCGGCACCTGATTGAAGCGAACTTGGACTTGGAAGACTGGACGACATCCGGACTGAGCTCTCCATGGCTTGTCTCGGATCCGGCCCTCTTGGATCCGGCTTGCGTCGGCATCGAGGCTCAGACCTGTGAACGAGCTCCCCTGCAGCATTCTCCGGAAAAGAGGCTCAGCCGTGAAACCATTGTCTGCCATCATCGCCGTGGCCTGTATCGGAGGATGCGCCGAAACATCCGCGACTGCCTTGCCGTCAAGCTCGGCAAAGGTTGTGAAGGCTCCAATATCCACCAGCGAGGAGCAGGTGCGACGTACCCTTGCCGACCACGATCGCCGCTGCGAGGCAGATTACAATGGCACCAGCCAGGGCGTGGGATTGATCGGCGCCATCGTTCCAGGTCGGGCGGGTTCAATTTCAAGCAAGCTCGGAAGTATCGCCGCGCAGGCCCAACTCGGACGCTGCCGAAAGGAGTACCAACAGGTCCAGCAGCAGGCCGCCGCGCAGGACTTCGCTACTGACCGTCGCACAGAAAAGGCGTCAAGAACTCGATAGGACGAATAAGGCTAGGATCAGATTGCCAACACAACATAAACCAAATTATACGACGTTCTTGGTCAAGACTTGACCAAGCATAGGATTGGGCTTATTGGCTAGGCGTAGAGGTATAAACCAACGCGGAATGATCGAGATGAGCTTCGTGATAAAAACCGGCGAAGCCAAAACGCGGCTCTCCGAACTCATCGCGCTCGTCGAGGCTGGCGAAGAAGTCACCATCGCCCGCGGTGACACTCCCGTTGCCCGCCTCATCTCGGTGAAGCGCCATAGCGATGCCGATAGTGCTGTTGCCGACATTCTGATGGCCAGATCGGCCTTGTCGACGACGAGTTCCGAGGAGCTGATCTCCTGGCGCGACGCCGGTCGGCGCTAAGGTTCTGATGGCGATTGTCGTCGATGCGTCCGTAGCCGCCGCTTGGGTTCTACCAGATGAAAGCTCGGACAAGGCCGACGCAGTTCTGCGGCGTGTGGCGTCAGAAGGCGCATTGGCCCCGGAACTTCTTTGGCACGAATTGCGGAACATCTTGTTGGTGGCCGCGCGTCGAGGCCGAATACCGCTTCCGGAGGTTGTGCCAAGCCTTCTGCGCCTCCGTCGTCTTCCCATTGAAACGGTGAATGTCGGGGGCTTCGCCGATGCCCGCCTGATTGATCTTGCCGAGCGATACCGTCTCACGGCCTACGATGCAGCGTATCTTCTCCTGGCTCATGAGCGCGGCGTTGCTCTCGCGACCGCGGATCGCGCGCTCGTATCGGCCGCGGAAGCTGCTGATGTCGATCTGGCCTGATGCTCAGGCCTCCAAGTGCCCGAGCCGAACTCACGATTGACCGGCGCTGCGCGATCGTCTGACTGCGGCGAGACACGCGGCGGCATCCGCTTGGACGGGAGGAACCCAATTCAGGAGAGCGTCGGTTGCGGCGCGGTTGTCGGAACTCATGCCATTTCGTCGGTCGATCATGGCCACTGCGCATCCTGCAAGCCCCGGGCTCGATTGACAAAAGCACTAGTTAATGAGGGGGTCGATCGGCATCGAGACAATCATCTTCAGACCATCACCTTGCCAATTGCGATCCAAAGTACCGTCCAGGTTCGAGACGACGATCGTCCGGGTCAATGTCGATCCAAATCCTTCGCGCGTCGGGATCTGTATGTTTGCGAGGCCCGATTCCGACCAACTCAGTTCCAGTCGTTCATCCGTCTGGGACCAGTCGACCTCGAGCTTGCCACTGGAACTGGAGAACGCCCCGTACTTCGAGGCGTTCGTCGCCCATTCATGGAGGATCAGGGAAAAGCATTTCGCCGTCTCGGGCCCGACAGAGAAGGCTGCACCGGTCAGACTGGTCCGTGAATGTTCAGGTCCGTCGAACGGCTCGATTTCAGCGCGCAAGATGGCCTCGAAGGGGATCTGCCTGTCTTCGGATGTTTCAAGATCGGGGGAGATCAGTTCGTGGGTCCGCGCCATCGAGGCGATCCGTCCCAGGAGCGCCTGACGCATTTCTGCGAGGCTCGTGCTGGATCGCGCGGTCAGGGATACCATCCCATTCAACAGCGTGAAATTATTGCGGATGCGGTGATGCAGTTCGCGGAACATCACCAGTCGTGTCGTTTCCTCGGCCTTCTGATCGGAAAAATTCCGGAAAAAGATGATCATGCCGTCGTCGATCGGAAAATATCGCGCTTCGTACCAAGCATCGTAGGGCGCATAGAACGAAACGATCGCGCCTGCTTTCCGTGTCCTGAAAGCCGTGCGGTACGCGTCGAGGAACGCATCTCCTTCGCCTTTCAGGAAGTCCCGCAGGTCCACGCCGACAAAGCGGGGTTCGTCCTTCACCAGATCCTTCGTCCTTGAATTGGCGTAGGTGACGATCCACTCGCGATCGATCTGGAAGACGCTGTCGCTGGTGCTCTCCAGGACGGTTTTCAAGCGCCTCTGCTCGGACAGGACGCGGGCGTAGAGTTCGCGGCGTATCGAGGATTCGAGCCGTAAGGCGATCTCGCTCTCGATGCCGACGGCGATGTCCTGCATCGATTGCACGTCGGCATCGGTCCAGTCCCGGGGCTCAGGCTCGATCGCGCAGAGCGCTCCGAGGACTTCACCCCCTGGGGCCGCGATCGGCACGCCGAGATAGCCGACGATCCCCAGATCCCGAATGGAGGGGTTTTCCTGAACGCGCGGATCGGTCCGGGCATCGGGAATGACCAGGGTGGACCGGCTGGTCACCACATGCTTGCAGAAGGAATGAGTGAGCGGCATCTGCCGCTTCAATTCCGGCGGCGCCTTCAGGCCCTCCTGAGCCTTGTTGATCTGACGGTCGGCATCCACGAGGGAGAACAGGGAGACCTTCGATCCGGTAATCCGCCGAGCGAAGGTCACCGCACGCTCGAAGATGTCTTCGACGGTGTCGTTGAGAAGACCGGTATCCTGCAGGACCCGCAGACGCCCCGCCCCCATGATCCCGCCCGGATCGCCCTCCTCGGGTCGAAGACGCTCGATCTGCCGAATCGCGTGCATCAGATCGGGCGCGAGGATTTCGTGCGAGCCATCGCCTTCTATCCGCCGATCGACCGATCCTACTTTATGGTCTGCTTCCATAGAACTCCTCTTCATCGACACAGATTGGAGTGCACCCCTTCGGCCGGACAACAAGATGCAGCTGGCTCAGGTTACCTCGACTATAGCGTTCACCTTGCCATACCCGTCGCGGATGCGCTGCACCGTCATGCGGCTGGTGCCGAACCGTCGCGCCAGGGCGGAGATCGCCTCGCCTTTCCGCAGCCCGGCCGCGATCTCGGCGCGGCGTTCCGGATCGAGGGCCGGCGGCCGGCCGAGCCGCTTGCCCTGGGCGCGGGCGCGGTCGACGCCGGCCTGCGTCCGCTCGACGATCAGCTCGCGCTCGAACTGCGCCACCACGTTCAGGATCTGCGTGACCATCCGCCCCGCGGCGCTGGTCAGGTCCGCGTCGCCGAGGTCGAGGCTCTTCACCCGGACCGACATCTTTCCCAGCTGCTTGATCGTCGTCATCACGTCCACCGCGTTGCGCCCCAGCCGGTCCATCTTCGTGACGACCAGCAGGTCGCCGGGCTCGAGCCGGTCGACGAGCCGCGCGAAGCCCGGACGCTTCGTCGCCTCGACGCTGCCCGAGACGGTCTCGGCAATGATACGGTAGTCCTCGACCTCGATCCCGGCCGCCGCGATCTGCCGTTTCTGGGTCTCGGTGGTCTGGCCGGCGGTCGACACGCGGAGATAGGCGAAGGTGCGGGCCACGGCGTCAAAATCCCCTGTTCTTTCTGAACATGATCGTAACCACGCAAATGAGGGTTTTGAACAGTGTTCACGTGGGGTGTTCTAAATCGGTCGATTCCGGGCAGTCGCCGAAAAGGGGCTGCTACCATCCGGGCAATTCCGAGCAGGCATTGCGATCTGCGATCAGATCGAGGGCGATCTTCAGGTTGGCCTGGGTTTTCTCCCATTGGAGCGGCACCCGATCGCGCGTCAGCTCTTCCAGCGCCGACTGGTAGGCCGACACCGCCTCCTCCAAACGCGTCGTCCCGATCTCCCGCGCGCCGAGGATCACAAGCGCATTGCCAAGGTTCATCTGCGTCATCGCCCAATCGAGCGGCACCCGATCGCGGGTCCGTTCCTCCAGTGCCGCCTGAAAGGCCGATACCGCCTCCTCCAGACGCGTCGTCCCGCTCTCGCGCGCACCGAGGGTCTGAAGCACGTTGCCAAGGTTGTTCTGTGTTGTGGCCCAAGCGAGCGGCACCCGATCGCGGGTCTGTTCCTCCAATGCCGCTCTGTATGCCACAACCGATTCCTCCAGCTGCGTCGTCCCGCTTTCCCGCTCGCCGAGGGACCGGAGGGCAGCGCCTAGGTTGGTCTGCGTATCTGCCCAGTCGAGCGGCACCCGATCGCGGGTCCGCTCTTCCAGCGCCGACTGGTAGGCCGACACTGCCTCCTCCAGACGCGCCGTCCCGCTCTCCCGTTCGCCTAAGGTCGCGAGCGCGTTGCCGAGGCTCATCTGCGTCGCGGCCCATTGTAGCGGCATCCGATCGCGGGTCCGCTCTTCCAGCGCCGCCTGGCAGGCCGACACTGCCTCCTCCAGACGCGCCGTCCCGCTCTCCCGTGCACCGAGGGCAGTAAGTACGTTGCCGAGGTTCATCTGTGCTATAGCCCATTCTAATGGCACCCGCTCGCGGGTCTGTTCCTCCAGTGCCGCCCGGTAGGCCGACACGGCCTCCTCCAGATGCCCCGTACCGCTTTCCCGAGCGCCGAGGGCCGCGAGCGATCTGCCAAGGTTGTTCTGCGTCATCGCCCAATCGAGCGGCACCCGCTCGCGGGTCCGCTCCTCCAGCGCCGCCCGGTGGGCCAACACGGCCTCTTCCAGACGCGCCGTCCCGCTCTCCCGTTTACCGAGGGCCTGAAGCGCGTTGCCAAGGTTCATCTGTGTCATCGCCCAGTCGAGCGGCACCCGATCGCGGGTCTGTTCCTCCAGCGCCGCCCGGTGGGCCAACACCGCCTCCTCCAGACGCGCCGTTCCGCTCTCCCTTTCACCGAGAATTTGAAGCACGTTGCCGAGGTTGTTCTGTGTCCCGGCCCATTCGAGCGGTGCGCGACTGCGGGTAAACTCCTTCAATGCTGCCTGAAAGGTCAACGCGGCTTCCTCCAGCCGTGCCGTCACGCTCTCCCGTTTGCCGAGGGTCGCAAGCGCGACTCCACGGAGGTTGAGGCAAGAACCACTCTGGTCTGGACCCACGGCTGCTTGCCGTGCGATCTTCGCCAATTGGATCGCCACCTCCAGATCGAGGTTCACGCCCTTGTTTTGTTCTCGTTCGTACCATGTGCAGCAAATGCTGAAGAGGGCAGAACAGAGGTCTGCACCCTCCGGCAGCTCCAGCTCCTCCTGGCGGGCGATACGCTGCGCCGCCGTTTCCGCATCGCGTCGCAGCAGCGCGGTGTCGACGCCCCGCTCCAGCAGACGAAGCTTGCGCGCCTTCGACTTCTCCGCCTCGTGACGCAGCGCCTTCTCGATCTCATCATCCGCAGCGTCGTAATCGCCCTCGCCCGCCAAGTCCGCCGACCGGCGCAGCACCTCGTCGACGAAATCCCCGAGGTTGGAGCCGTGCCGCCCCTCCTCGCGGACCCGCACCGCGATCTCGACCGCGTGTTCAAGTTCACGAAGGGCCTGCTCGGTATCCGCGACCTCGGGGGTGATGCGCTTGGCCAGCGCCTGGATGGCGAAGCCGGTGATCCCGGCTACTTCGGCCTGTTGCAACGCCCCGCTCTGCCGCAGGCGATGCAGGATCTCGTCGACCTTCGCATTCATCGCTTCCAGCCGCGCCAACATGACGGACTGGTCCCGGGCGCTCTCGATGAGGAAGGTCTGCGTCAGGTCGCGGTCGATGTCGGGGTGCCGTCGGCAGGTGCCGATCGCCGTGACGAAGGCGATCTCGATGGCGCGATGGACAGCCTCCTCCCCCCCGTCGAATTTCAGGCCGCGCATGAGGTGGTGGGCAAGATCCGTCTCGAACGTCGCCGCGCCGCCAGGCCTAGCGGCCGCGATCATGGCGGCCGGCTCGAGGCGGATTGTCCGGCTGAGGTCCTCCAGCAGAACCGCGGCCCGGGCCAGGTCCGCGTCGCTAAAGTCCCGGCTGGCTGACAACGCCGCTAGCGCATTGTCGCGCGCCGCGTTGGCACAGGCGGCACGCTTGCCGTTGCGCCACTGCAGAGCGATGGTCGCAAGAACCGCAAGGGGAACGACGAAGGGCGCGATCCCGGCCGCGGCGGCGGTTGCAAAGGTCATGGCCGCGAAACAGATCTCAGCGGACTTCTCCGCCACGTCCGGGGCCCGGCTCATTCACTCGTTCCTCTTTCGTCGCCGATAATCGGACGGCTCTTCCACGTCCTCGAAGAGCCAGAGGCCGCGTCCCGCCGCCTGCGCCGCCCTGGCCTCCGCACGGTAATCGGATTCGCGGGCATAGGGGAACGCAATCCCGTTCTCGACGAGGGCACGGTTGAGCTCGCGCTCGCCGGTATAGCAGATCGCCAGCGGCCGGTCGTAGACATCGCGCCCGGTGCTTTCGCAGCGCACGGAGCGCGGCCCGACCAGTTCGCGGAAGCTGTCCCGCGCCCAGATCCCGCAGTCGATCTCTGCCCCGGCGAACCGCGCGGGCTGGCCCAGCTCGCAGGCGTCGATGCCGAGCAGGCGGATGTTCTCGCCGTCGATCTTCACGTTGTCGCCGTCGCGGATCGTGGGGACGCCCTCGTAGATTGTGAGGGGGCGCTCGGTGTCGGCTCGGTCGGACGTCCACTGCCATCCGACGCTGGTGGCTAGCGCGAGAAACAAGATCAAAGCGCCGAACCCACTGGACATAAGGTCAAGAACCCTCAGCACAGCTCGGTTTCCTTGTTGAGCAACCCGAACAGGGTGCGGTTCAGGTGCGCGGTGCCATTCTCGGCCCGTTCCGCCATTCGCCGGACCCATCCACCTACGGATCGGACCTTTCCACCCCGTTCGAGGCTCTGGGCATCTCCCAGCATGACGATGACGGCGGCGCCGGGCGCACCGATGGCGGCCTGCGCGATGGACCAGGCGGTCGGGTCGATCCCGAGCCATCTGGCCCGCTCGGACGCGACCCCGGCAAAGGTCTGCCACGACGGCTGCCCGTGAAGGGCCATCTCCACCTGCCAATCCTGTGGTGCTGCTTGCAGCACTTGTTGGAGGCTTACGTTCTCCAAGCCACAGGTGGCGGGTCCGGTGGGCTGCCGGTTCTCCGGTTTCCCCTTCTTCTCTGCGGGTATCGTCCGATTACAGGATTCTGAAGGTATATGATCTGTAATGTATGCCGGGTCGGAAATTGCCGGTCGACCGGCACCAAATTGCCGGTAAGCCGTGATGTCGTCGAATAGGCGATCGACCTTATCCCCAACCGTACGCAGCTCATCGAGGTCGAGTTTTGCGAGGTCGGGGGGCAAGTCGGTCCAGCGCCGCATCAGGTCATCCGGAAGCGTCTCCGTGTGCAACATCCGCTTCAAGTGCGCGCGCTTCGAGGAGATTTCGTAGCGAAGCTGTGCGCGCAGGGTGTAGTTGTCCTGCTTCGCCGCAGCTTTGAGGGCGAGGTCGTCGGCCTGCTCCAGCAAGGGCGACAAGTCGATCCCGGCGATGTGGACGATTACGCCGCGCCGGTTGCGTTGGACATGCCGGCGGCCGTTGCCGAGGCAGCGGTTCTCGACGAGGCCGAGTTCGACCAGCGTGGCGATCTTGTAGCGGAGCGCCCGGTCCTTGCAGCCGAGCTTATCGACGAGGGCCTCAACGGATGCAGGGCTGATGGGACTGGGCGCATCGTGCGGGACATGCCTGATCAGGTTTTCCAGAAGGCTTTTCAGCCTTGCCGAAATCTTCTCGACGTACTCGGCGTCCCGGACGGCTTTGTAGAGGATCGGCCGGACGTCAATCTGGTCGGTGTCTTCAGGCTTGTCCTTGCGCTGACGTGAGGTTGCCGTGGCTCCGATGCCACGCTGACAAGCAGGGCTCGGAGGGCATCGCCGGCTTGCAAGGTATTCGTTGGATTGGGTTTTCACTGCTCTTGTCCTGTCAACAACTGATTGGACAAGGCGGCCGAGGCATGGCTTTCCCGTTCGCACGGATGCGCTTTTTTCTTGCCTCGATTGTCGGGGGGGTCTAGAACCAATCCAACACTTGATTTGTGGACCGTCGGGAACGCCAATTCCCTGGTTCTTGAACCCCCCTCGCTTGGTGGCCGCCTTGCGGGGGGTTCGCTTTTCTGGGTGTTCTTTCTTCCTGCTCTTGATTCTTGTGTTGTCCGTTCCAAGGCATAGCCGGTCAAGCATATTGGAGCAATTCTGGCGTTAACCGCCGACGCTCCTCCGCCTAAACGACGCTGTTCTTTTGCTCGTCCATCCCGCCCTCGTCTGCGGCTCAGGGATCTATGTGCTTTCGGCTGTCCTCTTCTTTCATGGGTCTTCACATGGGGCGTAGAAGCTTGGCCGCGCTACGAACCCGCGCGCAATGCTTCTGGTTGCACTGTTACCCTAAAACTTGCTTCTGGCAAGATACATAGGCTATGTCCAACAAGATAGCCTGTATCTGTATAGGTGCCCTCTGTATGCATGTGAGTGTTCCTCCTCGCCGTGAAAGCGTTACAGAAAATAGGAGGTCTACAACCTGACGGTGTAGGTGCCCCAGCGTCATCGCGCTTTATAGCTGCTGGATGCGTTGTGATCGCTGGCTAGATCACGTCCTATTACGAAGTCATACGAAACGGCACGAAACGAAATCCCGTAGGTCATTGATAAAAAATGGAAAATATTTTGTACCGCCAGGTGATGGCGAGTACGATTTTAAGGCGCTCTTCAAGCGCACAGTAAGTGCTGGTGCAGGAAGGCCCGTAGACGACGAGGGTTTTCCGCAAGGGTCATGGACCCCTGATGCCCTTGCGGAAGCGATTTCTCAGATCGAGGCCAATCGCGCCGGCATCGAGTTGCGGACTGTCCAGCTATGGTTCCAAGACAACGAGAAGGGCATCAGCACCGATAATATCCGATGGTTGGCCCGGGTCTTTGGATGCGATGATCCCGAAGCGACGAGCGCCTGGCAGGCAGAACTCAGCGCAGCTCAAGCAAGACTTACGGCCAAGCGTCGAGATATGCGTCGACGCGGGCGTGACGAGCAGACCGCTCCCCAGCAGCCAGATACCAATCAGCTAGTTGATGCCGAAGGCGTCGAACCGCCAGATCGGACAATGGCGGAAGACCAAACTGTCGTGACCGGTGCGGAAGGTACTGGCCTCGCTCGCGCGTCGGAGGCGCTTTTCAGTCAGGGATCGCCCCTGAATCTCCCGGTGAGCGTGTTCGCTGGGGCAGTCTCGTTGCAGTTCATATCCCTGTTTCTCGGCATTAGCAGCGTCACGTACATGCGCGATGACGGCATCATCAAGCAGGTTGGGTTTCTTTGGGCACCCAACTGGACGATCCTTTTCATCATCTTCCTGCCATTGTTCCTGGCCTTCGTCGTTGATCTGTTGGTGTTCTGGCGAAGGGAGGGACGTGCGGAAATATCTGGTCCGGTAAGTCCAAGTGGAGTTCTCAAGGGATGGGAGCAGAAGGTCGATGCGTCCTCCTATACTTTCTGGGCGGCGTTTCTGGTCAACATTGGTTTTGCTGGTATTTTCCAATGGGTTGACGTCAGATTGCTTCCCCTTCTGACTGGTAAGAATGACCATGCAGTAGATTGGGGCTCACTGGCTCTCGTGGACCCGGACGCAATCAGTGTGTCTCAGGAGATCGTATTCACCGGTCTTGCCTACTTCTATATGTGCATCTGCTTCTATCTCTTCTTCACGGGCCTCATTCTGCTCTACACCTTGGTACACGATTTCTCGGAAATCGTGCATCGGCGAGGCAGCAAGGTAGATGTCGATCCGTCTCGGGTCAGCAAGATCGAACTAAGGATCATGCAGGGAATATTCCGCTGCACAATCCTGGGCTTGCTCATCGCGATCACCATGAAGCTACAGGCGTTGTACGTTACGACCACGGCGTCAAACGTGCCGCGCTGGTTGCTGATAGACGGGCTTTCACTCGTGCCTGGTATCAGTGGGACGATTGGCTGGGGCGATTATGCCACCCCTACGAACTACACGAGCTTGGTGGTCGCGCTCTCGGCATGCACTGTTTTCCTGTACGGCTGCGTTCGAATTGGGCTTAGTGGACCTTACCGCGCTGCTTTGAGGAAGATGATGGTCGTCGTGGTGCTAGAGGTTTTAGCTTACCTGTCGATGGGCGCCTTCAGCGGCTTCTCGGTTCTTCTTGTCCTTGGGATACTGCTTGCCACCTACGGCTTGTTCGATCCCGGTTTCGGAACCAGTCAGGTTGCGGCAAAGGGCGTACGGAATGTTTCATAAGTGGCTTGACGAGCGGGACGAGCGCCGCGCGTGTCGTGCCGACGCAGACAAGAAAGTGGCCGACCCAATCCTCGATGCAGATCTTGCGTTTCCCGCTGCGGAGAGCATGGCCGGCATCGCGGAGTTTTGCACTCACGCGGAGCGGGCTGTAGCCAACTCAGCGAGCTTCTATGGGTGGGACGGAAAAACTTCTGACTCGGTTTGGGAGGATGGGTGGATAACCTTTCCTTCGACCCTCAAGACCGACATCTCCGAGAACAACACTGTCCGGGCAAAGGTGACACAAGGCAGGTCTTCGGACCACGCCCTTGTGGTCTTCCATCACTGGAATGCCCCGTCGCGCAAACCTCAACTCGCCCAATTCTTCGCTTGGCAAGGGATTACGGTGGTCGAGATCGCTATGCCGTATCACCTAGAGCGCAGTCGCCCTGGTTCTTCTCACGCTGATTACATGCTTAGTCCGAACCTCGGGCGTACGATCCAGTCGATGCGACAAGCGGTACTGGACGGACGCAAGATGGTCGGCGTCTTGAAAGATGCGGGCTACGAGAAGGTTTCTGTCCTTGGAATGAGCCTGGGTTCCTGGGTGGCTGGTCTGGTGGCGAGCCACGAGCCTACGATCGGGAAGGCGGTGTTGCTCCTGACGGCGGGAAACCTTGCCGATATGGTGTGGACGGGGCGTGCTACGCGCCATATTCGAGCAAGCCTCGAAGGAAAAATCGAGTTATCCCAGCTTCGCCAAGCTTGGTCTCCACTCAACCTCGAAAGTTATGCCGATCGACTGGCTCGACCGGGTCTCGCCTTGCAGCTCGTCTTGGCCAAGAGAGACACCGTGGTACTGCCGCAGGTTTCGGACCAGTTGATCGAGACCCTGAACCGCGTCGGTGCGACGCCGAGAGTGCTGCGCCTGAATTGCGGGCACTACTCCTTGTCGCTGCCACCTTATATCCTGCCCGCCGGCCTCGCTGGCTCACGCCTCCTCCATAGTAAAGTCTGAAAGCGGTCCGAACCGGGAGCGGGTTCGCAGGAGGCACTTGCCTGCTGCGACGCAAGCCGCTGGTCCGGTTCCACACAAAATCCGCTTCATCAAAATATTAATATTTAGTTAAAACAGTATAGTAGCACGTTTCGTTTCGTCTCGTTTCGTATGCGTTCGCTACAGAACTGGCCCTTCCCGCCAAACGGGGCGCATCCATCACCAAGGGACTGTCCCGTTGTGATGGGCAGGGTCGGCCATTCGCTGGCCGCGGTTGGGTTGTTGGTTTCAGCGCGATGAGGCTCACCAAGCCAGACTTCAGCATTTTGCTGAACAAAACTGCTGTTCTCAAAATTATCTGCTGTATGGAAATACAAGGCTTGTAGGCATACACAGCCGCATCCAAAAATTACAGACGTGATAAAAATATACGTCCCACATATCCTACAGGTTGACTTGTATTCAGATAGATGGAACGTATGATCGCGATTGAGGCAGCAGGCAGCTATGCGCTAATCGTCCCTGGTATGGAGGCAAAACCATGAGGGACGTGCACGAGATGGCAGGCCAAGAAGACGAGAAGAGACTCTATGGCGCGCACGTTCGCGGATACGTGGAATCAGATGGCGGGAAGGTCATCTACAAACCCGTCGATGCTGGTTCCGGCCGGATCGAGTGGGAAGTCTTCCTGCTTCGCTACGATGGGGTCGAAAAGCAGGTCTACATTCTCTCGACAGACATGCCGAAGCGCATCCGAACCGCCGATGCGCTCTTCAACTATCACAAGAGCCTCTATCCCGACGGACCTACTCTGGAGGTTCCCTACTTCAGACCAGCAAATGCAGTCTCTGCGGATGTCGAAGACGACTAAGAAGTCACGTTCGAAGCCGGTCCGGATACAACTGGACGACCTACCCCCACTGCTCGAGCTAGAAATCTGGCGCGCACAACTGGACGAGAAGTATCCTCGCCTTTCACATAGCCGGACGCCCCGCGCTCTTCGCTATGCATTCTTCGCCCTTCTCATGCCGCCCTACCTGGTCGCGGTCTGGGCGGTTGGCACCTACGACGATCTGATTGCAACTCCGTGGACGATCGGATGGGCGCTGCTCTGGATGGGGGTCGGACCCATTCTTGCGATCGCCGGGTATTTCGTCGCGGCTGTTGCGCCAGTCCTCTCGTTCATGACTGTTGTGGGGCTCGTCATCGCCGTGCCGGTCTATCCGCAGGCATTGACGGTTCTCCTCACACTGTTCGGGTCGTTCTTCGTGACGGCGCCGCCGGTCTGGATAACCCTGGCGGTTCTGATTTCCGTCCTGGCTATTGCGATCTACTGGACGACGGGGGGGCTGAGCTGGTGATCCGTGCAGCCGCCCTGTCCCTCCTGAGCTTCGTACTCGCCGTTCCGAGCCACGCCACCGTCTACGAATACACGCGGGACGGCCGCGTCGTCGTGAAGGACTCGCTCGGCACACAAGCTCAGCCGCAAGCGCCTCGCCCGGCGCGGGTCGCAGCATCCCGGGCCGTCTATCGCGATATGGCCGAACAGGTGGCCCTGCGCCATGCGGGCGGGGCGGGTCCGCGTCGCGCCGGCCTCGACGCCCTGACCTTCGCACTGGTCTTCGTCGAACTGGTCCGGGCCGAGAGCGGCTTCAACCCGAGGGCGCTGTCGCCCAAGGGGGCGCAGGGCCTTGGCCAACTCATGCCGGACACGGCGCGGGCGCTCGGCGTGCGCGATCCGTGGGACCCGGAACAGAACCTCGACGGCGCGGCACGCTACCTCGCGGCGCAGCTCGACCAATTCGGCGACGTGCATCTTGCGCTCGCGGCCTACAATGCCGGGCCGCACCGCGTCACCCAGTATGGCGGCGTGCCCCCCTTTCGGGAGACGCGCGCCTACGTCGCCAAGATCACGGCCGCGGTGGCTTCAGTACAAAACGTGAATCCCGCGCCCGTACCCCCCCGAACGGGACAGACCGTTCACTCCACCAAAAGTCAGAAGGACTCTTCGGTATGGCAATACTGACCCCCTCCACCGGTCGCATCGCGACCGTGGCGCTCGCGCTCGCGGTCTGCGCGGCGTCGCCGGTCTTCGCGCAGGACCTCTCGCCCATCAACACGTTCTTCTCGACGCTCGGCGCGGCGCTGACCGGCACGACCGGCAAGGCCCTCGGCCTCGTCGCGTTGGCAGCGGTCGGCATCTTGTTCCTGATGGGCCGGATGAACTGGATGTTCGCCGGCTCGGTCTGCCTCGGGCTCGTCATCCTGTTCAGCGCGGCGACAATCCTCAGCGGTTTCGGCGCAAGCACTTGAGCTATGCGGAACCCGTGCTTCCTGGCGCTCACACGGCCCGTCTCGATGGCCGGCCTGCCGATGACCTACCTCGTGATCCTCTTTCTCGTGGTCGTCGGCGGCTACATCGCGACGCTCTCGGTGCTGTGGCTGCTGGGAAGCGCGGGCCTCGGCTACGCCGCCCTCCGGGCGCTCGCCAACTACGACCCCCGGCTGCTCGACGTGATCTTCACCAGCCTCGGGAAGACGCCTCCGCCGCCGAGCTGGTTCAAGGGCAAGGGGATGATCTACCGTGCTTGATGTGAAGCAGGGCCTCGGGCGCCGCGCCGTCGATCCGCCGGGCCTCAAGCGCGAGCACATGCTCGCCTCCTACCTCCCCTACGTCACGGGCGTGGGGGAGGACGTCCTCATGCTGCGCGACGGTGACGTCATGGCGTCGTTCCTCGTCTCGGGCATCGAGGCCGACACCGCCGACGCGACGTTCGTCGCGGACGTGGCACGGGCCTTCGGCTCGACCGTCGCGCAGGCCCGGCCCGACATCGCGTTCTACGTCCATCGTATCTCCCACGAGACCGCCCCGATCCTGCTGCCCGTCGAGGGCGACGGGCTCGCGGCGCGGATCGACGCGCAATGGCAAGGCCTGATCTCCGGCGGGGGCCTGCGCGAGCGCGTCTCGATGGTCTCCGTCGTCGTGCGCGCCCGAAAGCTGGCCGGGCTCCTGGCCCGGATCACGGGTGGCTCCAAACGCGACCTCCGCGCCGAGCGCACCCGCCGCATCGCGGTGTTGAACGAAGTTACCACCAATCTGATGCAGGCCGTGACGCCCACGCGGCCCGAGCGGCTGACGCTCGCGGACGGCCGCTGGCTCGGGCTTCTGCGGACCGCCGTGACCGGCAAGTACGCGCCCCTGACCCCCGGCGTGGCCTTCACGCCGATCGGCAATCTCCTCGTCGACAGCCGCGTGGACTTCCGGGGCGACAGTTTCGTCGTGCTGGGCAGCGACGAGGACGACATGCGCTTCGGCGCGATGTTCACCTTCAAGAAGTACCCGACCGAGACCGCACCGGGCTTCCTCGACCGGCTCGACCTGCCCGGCGATACCATCGTCACGCACTCCTTCACGCCGATCGACCTCGTGCCCGCACTCGGGCGCGTGCAGCGCACGATCCGGCAGATGAGCGCGGCCGACGATGCGGCGCGCTCGGCGCAGGCGCAGCTCGTCGATGCCGCCGACGATCTCGCGTCCGGGCGGATCAGCTTCGGCCAGCATCAGGTCTCGATCATGGCCGTGGCCCGCTCGCCCGAGGAATTGAACGACCTCGCCTCGGAGATCCGCACGCAATCGCAGCGCGCCCTCGCGGTCGCGGTGCGCGAGGACATCGGCGCGCGCACGGCGTACTTCGCGCAACATCCCGGGAACTTCACCTTCCGGGCGCGCGACGCGATGATCTCGTCGGCCTGCTTCGCGGACTTCGCCGCGCTGCATACCACGGGCCGCGGGCTCGAACCGGGCACCGAGCCCTGGGGCGCCCCGATCACCATCCTGCCGACGCTCGGCGGCGAGCCCTACCGCTTCAGCTTCCACCAGCCCGGCGAGCCGGGCGACCGCACGGTGGGCCATACGCTCGTCATCGGGCGGACCGGCTCGGGCAAGACGCTCGGCACCGCGTTCCTTCTGGCGCAGGCGCAGCGGCTCGGCCCGCGCATCATCGCCTTCGACAAGGACCGGGGCCTGGAGAGCGCGATCCGCGGGCTCGGGGGCAGCTACTCGGCCGTCCAGATGGGCGTGCCGACCGGGTTCAACCCGTTCCGCTCCGAGGCGGACCTGCGCGGGGTCGGCTGGCTCACGGACTGGCTCGGCGCGCTGCTGACCGCCGACGCCCCGCCGCTCACGGCGGCACAGGAGGAGGCCCTGTCGAACGCCGTGCGCGCCAACGCCGATAGCGACCCCTACCTGCAAACGCTGAGCGCCTTCCGCAGCCAGCTCGTCTCGGTGGATGACGGCGGCGATCTGCATACGCGAATGGGTCAGTGGGATGACGGCAAGTATCACTGGCTGTTCTCCGGCAAGGAAGGCGATCCGCTGCGCTTCTCGAACCGGATCACCGCGTTCGACCTGACGGAGATCTTCGACAGCCCGGCGGTGCGGACCGCGTGGCTCTCCTACGTGTTCCGGCGCATCGAGCGGACGGTCGAGGACGGGCGGCCGACGATCATCGTGCTCGACGAAGCCTGGAAGATGCTCGACGATCCGTACTTCCAGGCCCGCCTGAAGGACTGGATGCTGACGATGCGGAAGAAGAACGTCGTCGTGGTCATGCTGACGCAGCGCGTCAGCCACATCGCCGAGAGCGCCGCCGGCGGCTCGATCTTCGAGAGCTGCGTGACGCAAATCCTGTTCCCGAGCTCGAAGAACACGAGCCGGGAACTGGCACCGCTGAACCTGACCGACCGGGAAGAGGAGTTCCTCTGCACCTCGGCGGCGGGTGCGCGCACGGCGCTGGTGCGGGCGAACGATGCCAGCACGATCGTGGACCTTGACCTGTCGGTCCTCGGGCCGATGCTCCGGGCGCTCGGCGCAGGCCGTGTCGCGGACGATTCCGGGGACGACGACAAGGACAACGAACCCCTGCCCTTCAAGGAGGCCGTCTGATGGTCCGCATCATCGCCGCGCTCGCGCTCGCCGCCCTGCTGGGGGGCTGCGTGACCTACACCGAGAAGACGTCGCCCTGCGTCTGCAACTGGGAATCCATCAACACCACGGGAGAGGCCACGGTATGATCCGGAGACTTCGCAACGCGGCCGCACTGGCGGCGATCACCGCCGGCGCACTTGCGTCGGCCCCGGCGCACGCCCAGGGCGTGCCGACCTTCGACGCGGCCTCGGTGGCGCAGGCCATCGCACAGCTCGAACAGATGCGGCAGGACTACGCCAACCAGCTCCAGCAGCTTCAGAGCATGACCGGCGACAAGGCGATCGCCGGCATCCTGAACTCCGCGCCCGAGATCGCGGCGCGGGAATCGGCCGGCAGCCTGTCCGCGATCATGTCGGGCGGGATGACGGGCGCGGCGATCCCCGGCAACGCCTCGGCGCTGACCGCGCGGATGAACGAACTGAAGACCACGTTCGCGTTGCCCGATCTCAACGGGTTCCTGACATCGGACACGCCGCAGGACCGGGCGCTCGCCACGCAGGCGGGCGCGGGCCTCGCGGCGGTGGCGACGGCCGAGGACACCTACGCGCGGGCCAATACGTCAATGGGCCGGGTGAACCAGCTCATCGGGCAGATCGACGGCAACGCCGATCTCAAGGCGTCGGTGGATTACAACACCCGGATGCTGGGCGAGATCGCGGTGCTTCTGAACGAGAGCTTGCGGCTCCAGGCGGCGCAGGCCAACGCCACCGGCACGGACGCCCTTCTGGCAGCGCGTGAACAGGCGGCGTCCCGGACCTTCATGCGCGTGGGAGATGACGGATGACGCTGAACTCGACCCTGGCGGCTGCGGCCGCTGCCCTGATCCTCGCGACGCCGATGGCGCACGCCACCGGCGGCTCGTGGATTTGTGAGAACCAGATGGACATGGATAGCGATGAGGCCCGTGCGATCTCGGGCTCGAACAATGCCCTCTACAATATATTGATGAAATACCGCGAACGCTGGGACACCGCCTATCGTATGGCGCAATGTGAAGCATACGCAGAAGGACGACCCTACGACATTTCCTGCCTGAACGACCGGCGTGACTGGGACGCGATCAAGGCGATGGTGCCCGAGGAATACTTCGGTATGTCGAACGATGCCTTGCACCCACATTCCCGTGCGATGGAGAGCAATCGCGAACAAAACCTCGCAATGATAAGCTATTGCCGCGACGTCGGCGCGATCGAGTAACGGAAGACCGGACCGATGGCGAGCTACGTTGAGAATACCTTGAACCAAGTGGACAACGCGATCGGCAACTACGCTGAGAGCAGCTTCACCGCGTTCGCTGGACCGATCGCAACCATATGCCAGGCGATGGGTCTCGTCGGTCTGGCCTTCATCGCGCTTAATGCGCTGACGCAATGGGTGCCGATCCGCACGAGCGAATACTTCAAGTGGGGCGTCCGCTACATCATCATCACCGCCGTCGCGACGACCTGGGCGCAGTTCGAGCCGATCTACGACATCGTCACCAACACACCTCAGGAGCTTGGCGCCAAGCTGATGGGCATTGTCGATGCGCCTAACCTGAACACCGCGTTCGACGAGATTATCTCAACGATGTTCAATTTCTCCGATACGCTGTCGGAGAACGCGAGCCTTCCTTTCGGCATCAGCTTTGCGGCGATCGTCGTCTGGATCATTGGTTCGCTCATGGCGGCAGCCGCAATCATCGTCATCTCGCTGGGCAAGATCGGGCTCGGAATGGCCATCGCGCTCGCGCCGATCTTCATTCCGGCGCTGATGTTCAAAGCGACCTCGAACCTGTTCGAAAGCTGGGTGCGGTTCACCCTCGGCTTCGCACTGATCCCGCTAGTCATGGCCGGCGTCGTCGGAGCGATCGTCGGGATTGGTCAGAGTCTTATTGCTGAAGCGGATGCGGCAATCACACTCGAAGATGCCGGCGGCTTCATCATCGTCGGTGTCGGCGCGATCTTCATGACTGCGATGGTGCCCACGCTGGTCAACGGCCTGTCTGGCACGATCACCGCGACCGCCAACGGCGTGGCGATGGCGATCGGCGGCGCGACCGCTGCGGTCGGCGCCTCGGCGGTCGCCGGCAAGATTGCGACAGCCGGTGGCCGAGAGATCGCACGCATCGGCGGCGCTCAAATCGAGGGACACCGGGCCGGGGTCGCCGCCGAGAAATCCGGCAGCAACTACTGGGAAGGCAAGCAGATCGAGTTCGCGCGGCAGAAGGAAATCCGCAACAAGTACGCCGACCTCAATGCGTCGCACGCCGCCATGCGCGGAGGCCAAGCGAGCAGCGTCGACCGCTACCGCGCGGCCAATGCGGGACAGCGGTACGAGAACCGGCGAAGCCGCAGAAACAGACGCACCGACGAGACCAAGGAAGACTGACACGCAGGTCTGCCAGCCTGCGATGTGTGAACACTCCGCGTCCTTCGCGACGCGGCCCGGAAGGAATCTGCCCCGATGGCGAAGAAAACCCCAGATGAGACCGCCGAAGCCTTCGAGAACGAGGTGTTCTTCTCGCTGCGCCGGCAACGCAACATCGGCTGGGTCGTGGGTGCCCTTGGCATGGGGATCGGGCTGGCCTCGGTGGTGACGCTCGCGCTGACGGTGCCGCTCAAGGAGACACGGCCCTACGTCGTCATGGTGGACCGTGCCACGGGCGAGTCCGAGCAGGTGGTCTCGGTCCGTCCGACCTCGCTCGACGACCAGCGCGCGGTCCTCGAGGCCGAGTTGGTCCGCTACGTCACCAACCGCGAGACCTACGATCCGAACGACAATCCGCAGCGCATCCCGCTCGTCGACGGCATGTCTCAGGGACAGGCGCAGTCGTCGCTCCGCGCGATCTGGAACAGCAGCTCCGAACAGTATCCACCGACGCTCTATGGCGGCGATACCGTCATCACCACGCGCGTCCGCTCGGTCTCGATCCTCGACGACGACACCGCGCAGGTCCGCTTCGTGCGCCGCATGGAGAAGGAGGGCCAAACCGCCGTCGAGCGCGACTTCGTGGCCGTGGTCGGCTACGCCTTCGAGCCCCGCACCGAACGCACACTGGATCAGGTCTGGCGCAATCCGCTCGGCTTCACCGTCACCGGCTACCGCATCGACGCGGAAACCCTCGATCCGAGAGGCTGACCCATGAAGCACGCTCTCCCCCTCATCGCGCTCCTTGCCATGACCGGCCTTGCCACGGCCGAGACGACGCCGCGGCCCTTCCCGCAGGACAGCCGCATCCGGTCGTTCACCTACGACGAGCACGAGGTCTACCGGCTCGACACCTATATGCGCTTCATCACCTCGATCGAGTTCGAGCCGGGCGAGAACATCGAGTCCGTTCAGGTGGGCGACAGCGAAAGCTGGCAGATCGTCCGTCTCGACCGCGGTGACGTGCTGTCGGTGAAGCCGCTGATCGAGGGCGCCTACACCAACATGACGGTCTACACGAACCAGCGCCCCTACACGTTCGAACTGCGGGCGCGGGCGGGCCAGGTCGGAGCGCCCAACCTGAACTACCGCGTCAGCTTCCGCTATCCCGGCGTCGAGGCGCAGGCCCGCAGCGCGGCGATCGAGCGGGCCGAACGGCCGAAGGACTTCGACTACTACGCCGCCGGCGATGCGACCTCGATCAAGCCGCTTCAGGTCTACGACGACGGCAAGCGCACCATCTTCGTCTTTCCCGAGAACGCCCGGCGGCCGGGTATCTTCCTCGTCGGGCCGGACGGGCGCGAGAGCATCGTCAATGTCCGTCATGCCGAGAACGCCAGCATCGTCGATCGCGTGTCGGACCGCTGGACCATCCGCATCGGCGACGAGGAGATCTGCGTGGCGCATGGCGACGTGATCCGCTCGGTGCCGGGCGGGCGGCGCGCGCCGCAGCTCGGCCAGGGTTACGCCGTCTATGATCCCGAAATTCGGGGCAGCGTGGTAATAAAATGAGCGATCAGGGTACGAACACGCGCGACCAGATGATCGAGGGTGGCTCGGAAGGGTCCGGCCGCGGTCGAACAATCGCTGCTGTTGCTTTCCTCGGGGCCGTGGGTGTCGTCGCCTACTTCATTTTGAGTCCGGAGGCCGTGGATACAAGCGGTCCCGACACGTCGCAGACCCAGGAGATGCAGAGAGAAGAAACGGCGCCGGGGGTGGATACCGGAATGCCGGCCGGTCAACCCGTGGATCAGCCCGACACGACGCCCATCCCCGCCGTGATGACGCCGATGACACCGCCGCCAGTCGACGATGGCCGTGAGGAGGACCGCAAGCGCATCGCCGATCTCGAAGCGCAGCTCGAATCCCTGCGCCAGTCGCAGGGCGGCGACGAGGCCCTGCAAGCGGCCCTCGACGACATGCAGACGAAGCTCGAACGGGAACGGGAAGACGCGGATGCGCGCTACCAGGCGCTCCTCGCGCAGATGGCCCAGAACGCCGGGGGCGGCGATACCGGCATGAGCGAGGACGAACGCGAGGCGCGTCGGCGTCTCGAAGAGGAGCGCCAGCGCCGGGCGGCGATCGCCGAGGCGCAGATCATGTCGAACGGCATCGTCCTCGACGCGGCCGGCGCCAAGACCGGCGGCAGCCAGGGGGGCGCGTCCGGCGCGGGCGATGCCTCGGGGCGCACCCTGACCTCGAACGAGCAGTTCATCCAGGACGCCAGCACGCAAAGTTACGACACCGTGCGCGCCACCCGGATCGCCAATCCGAGCCGGACCATCGTGCAGGGCACGACGCTCAACGCCGTGCTGGAGACCGCGATCTCGACCGAGTTGCCCGGCGCGATCCGCGCCGTCGTGACCGACGACGTGATGAGCTACGATGGCATGAACGTCCTGATCCCGCGCGGCTCGCGTCTGATCGGGTCGTACAACTCGGACGTCTCGGTCATTCAGGACCGCGTGCAGATCGCCTGGAACCGGGCGGTGACGCCCGAGGGCGTCAGCGTCGAGCTGGGCGGCTACGGCGCCGACGCGCTCGGGATGTCGGGACAGGCGGGACAGGTGGATACCCGGTTCCGCCAGCGGTTCGGCTCGGCCGCGCTGATCTCGCTCATCGGCGCCGGTCCGGATGTGGTCATCAAGGACGATACAAGGGGCGATGCGGCAGACGCGATGCAGGACGTGGGCGACGACATGGCCACGGCCACGCAGGGCGTAATGGCGGATTACCTGAACGCCGGCCCGGTCATCTACATCGACCAGGGCGTCTACATGACCGTGTTCGTCAACAGGGATTTAGTGTTCTAGTGCAACGGGTTGATAGCATAGTTGGCTCGACCGCCAGCCCTGCCAGCTATGCTGAGCAAGGGCTATTGCCGCTGCGCGACCTTCTCATCGACGAAGGCGTCAACGAGGTGGTCATCAACCCCGACCGCAGCGTCTGGGTCGAGTACGCGCAGCGCGGCCACATGGAGCGGTGGGAGGGCGCGATCCCGCCCGAACGCCTGAACGCGCTCGGCGCGCATCTCGCCGGCGAGGCCAGGACGCAGCTCGGCCGCCACCACCCCATCGTCTCGGGCCGCGTCCATGTCTTCGGCCAGTCGATGCGCGTGCAGGTCATCGTGCCGCCCGCGATCGAGGCCGGCGTGTCGGTGTCGATCCGCAAGTACGTCTCGCGCATCCTGGAGCTGCACGAGGTGGGATTCCTCATGGGGGCCGAGGTCGATGTCGAGCGGCAGCGTCTCGACCGGCTGGAGGAGCTGCGCGCGTTGGCCGAGGCCGGCGATCTCGCCAATCTCATGCACCGGGCCGTCACCGAGAAGCTGAACATCCTCGTCTCCGGCGGTACCTCCTCGGGCAAGACCACCCTCGCCCGCGCGATCATGTCGATGGCCGACCGGGGCGAGCGCATGGTGACGATCGAGGACGCGCCCGAGCTGCACCTGCCGCATCCGAACAATGTGGCGCTCGTCGCCGACCGGCGGACGGACTCGGAACGCTCCCCTGCCCGCCTTCTGGAGAGCGCGCTCCGGATGCGGCCCGACCGGCTGATCCTGGGCGAAATCCGTGGCGCGGAGGCGTTCAACTTCCTCGAGGCGATCAACACCGGGCACCCCGGCTCGATCAGCACCATCCATGCCGACAGCCCGCAGCTCGCGCTCGAACGCATGGCGATGATGGTGCTGCGCGCAGGCCTCGACCTCGGCCGGGGCGACATCCTCGACTACGCCCGCGCCACCATCGACCTCGTGATACAGACAGGACGCCACGAGGGGCGTCGTGGCGTCCTGCAGGTGTTCATGCCGGCGTTGGAGGATCAGGCGCCAGGCTGATCTGGTTCGGGCCGATCCTGACCTGTTTCGTCCTTATTGGGGAATATGTTTGCTTGCGCTTGCGACAGGTTCGCCCTTCGCAAGCCTTTCGGGCGCTGCGAAGACGTTTCGTCAACATTGCCGACCTTACTTGCTTCATCGCCTTCGTTGGTGACGTCCTCGGGCGCAGATTGCGCCGGGGCCGCATCATTCTTTTCCTCGGATCGCATCCCTACCGCATACATTTCTTGCGCGAGGGTCAGAGCGGCATCCAGTCGCCGGCATTTGTCTCTTACGGGATAGAGCGCGGCCAGCTCCGCTGCTTCCTGGGAATCGTCGGGTTCTGCATCCCCGACATCGGTCGCGTTCGGACCGGCGACAGTCGGTTCGCTTACGGCAGCCTTGTCTGGAACAGGGGCCTCTGACGCTGCACCATCCTTGGCTCGATCCGGATCGACCGCGGGAGTCGACGAGACCGTGGCAGGCCGTAGCGCAGCAAGCGGATTATCCGCGCCATTGCTCCCATTGCTCGATTGTGCAGGTGCCAAGGGCTGGGCTGTCTCACTGATCGGATCGTCCGGCAGCACCGGAGGCTCCGGTAGAGGACCAGTCTGGTCGTCGAAGATTGGTTTGAGGATCTTGTCCTCGTAGTAGATTACCTTGCTGGCGATGACCGGGTAGGAGTCCTCGACCAGCGCGAGGATCGTGTTCTTGCCAAGCATTCGCACCTGCTCGGGCCGGATCAGCCGGGCGCCATCTTCGCGCTCCTGATAAGAGGTCGTCAGTTGACCGCCCTTCCAAGATTTCGACCGCGACTTGCGGGTGAAGTCGCCGACCGCCTCGCTGACGTAGCGGGGAGTCTCCTCGTCCGCTGCGGACATGAAGAGCTGTATGCGGCAGTTCGACAGGAAGATGGTTTCGCCATCCTTGTCGTAATGCTTCCGCAACTGGCCAAGCGTCTGGAGGATGATCATCACTCGGCCGCCGAAGCTGCGGAGCGTGGCAATCCCATCCATCAAAGCGTCCATTCTTCCAAGGGACGCGAACTCGTCGAGACAGAAGAGGACAGTGTATTTCTCGCCCTTCTCGGGGTCCGGCTCGGCCCTTTTCAGAATCTTGATGGCCTGCTGGAACATCAGTCGAACGAGCGGCGCCAGATCGCTCAGATCGTTGTCCGAGACGACGAAGTAGATCGTGGCAGGTTCGGACCGCAGGTTGGCAAAGGTGAAATCGGATTTCGAGGTGGCCGCACGGATTGCGGGGTTGTTCCATAGGCTCAAACCACCGTCTCCGAGAACCGACAGGTACGAGCTGAGGATGCGGGATTCCATGCCCGACATCTTGTAGAAGATCTTCCTGGCGTCCTCGGATTTCGTCTCGTCGCCGAGGTTCCACATCAGTTTCGAGCTTTCACCGGGCTGGGAAAGCGCGTCGAGGATCGCACCGATCGTCGGTGTGCCCTTCTCGATGACGTGGATGGCAGCGGCCGTGAAAATCTCACGGGCGCCTTCTAGGAAACCTTGCCCGTTCCCATGCGCGATAATGAAGGAGGACGCGACACGCTTGGCCTCCGTGAACTGCCGCCGAGGATGTGCGTCCAGCACGACCTGAAGCGGATTGTAGCGATGCGTCCGATCGTTGTCGTCGAGAGGTGCGAACTTGAACACCTTGTCGCCGAAAGTCATCCGTCGCCGGCTTGTCTTCGCGAACAGCTCACCCTTCATATCGAGGGCAAAGATCGAACCGGGATAGGTCAGCACCGTCGGGATCGTGATGCCGCGCGTCTTGCCCGATCCGGTCGGGGCGATCGCCATGCAATGCGGGATTTCCCGCGAGGAAAAAAAATCCGCATTCGAGTTCGGCGGGCCGAACTTGGCATAGATGGGTCCGTTCAGGGTCCTGATTTGCGTCGACAGGCCAGCTTTCTTCAATTCCTGTTGGGTGGCCCAGCGAGCCGAACCGTGGCTGGTGAGCTGGCGCGGGCGACCGATAGCCGGGATCGCGATCGCGGCGACAACCGCGATTGCCGCCCAGATCATCAAGGCCGTACGGATCGGTTCCAGCTTCGGGATGTCCTGTAGCGACAGGGGCATGAAGTCGAAGATTGTTGTGAAGCCGACATTCGTGGGATCGCGACCGACGACCCACGAGGCATAGGCGCCGGCGACGATCGAGCCGAGCAGGAGCCCAATCAGAAGGCCGCCGAGTGCGAGCGGCAGGATGGATTTCGAAGGGGACATTCTGTTCCTCGTTTCTGTCAGAGGCCGCGGCCGTTGTCGCGATCGCGCTTGGCGCGCTCGTCGAGTTCCCGGTCGCGCTGCTCCCGAGCCGCCTCGCGAGCCGCAGCGGCGCGCTTTTCCGCCGCCTGCTCGTCGACGATGCGCTGTGCGATCGGGTCGATGGCCCGGTCGCGTTGCTGTGCTTCCGTTTGTGCTTGATGAGCTTGGTCCTGACGGCGTGCATCGGGTGTGGCAGCATCAGTCCTGCCCTCGTCGCCTCCCAGGCCGCGAGGCATCGCCGCCGGTCGGGCATCGCGACTGCGCTCGCGGGCGGCATCGTAGATCAATCCGATCTCCTGATGCATCCTAGACAATGCGACGTCACGCGCCTGCACGTCCTCCGGACCTTCGCCGCGCGCAACCCGTGTCCTGCCGCGCTCTTCGACCTCGGCGCTTTGGAATTGGCGTTCAAGACCTTTGGATGGCGTCGAGCCGGAATACCGCTCTACCGTCGCCTCGGGATCGACGCCGTACCGGGTTGCCACGGCTTTTACGCGCTCTTCCACGACGCTCTTCGCTGCGAGCTCGCTGGGATTGTTCTGCTCGAGACCCCGGTAACGCCCACTTTCGCCCGGTTGCGTGAAGGGGGCCAGGTCGCGCGGATTGGCGAGAAGCGGAGCCGTCTCCGCTTTCAGACTGGCGATCTCGCGGGCCAGCCTCATTCGGGTGGCATTGTCGCCAACTTTCTCCACGCCCCGGTCCATCTTGTCGATGCTGTCCCGGATCTCGGTTTTCACCGCATTGACACGTTCGCTCATGTCGGCCTCCTGCCGATTGCTGATAGTCGCTGTGATCTCCGCAAGAGCCTTCCCCTCGGATGCGGCTGCGGAGGCCGCATAGAGAATCCGTGCGGTCTCGGGCGACTTGCCTTCGACCAGTTGCGCCTCGGTCGCGAAGCGGCGGGATTGATGCAGGAGCGCCGCCGCCGCGAGAATGGCAGTCGTCCGTGTATGCGAAGGCGGAATCGGTTCACGGCCTTCTTCGCCCGCCCTACGGTATTCCGCGTCCGGCACCGGTCGGTCGTGAAGTCCTCGCGCCAGGCGCGGTGTCGCTTCCAACTCGATTCCCTCGCGGCCGGCGACGTTCACCAGGACCTCGCGCATCCGATCGTAGTTCATGTCGCCGCGCTGCGAGACCTTGAGCCATTCGCCGTTCTCCAGCCCCCGGCGGTAGACGACGACATGCATGTGTGGATGTGCCCGGTCGGTGTGGAACGCGGTGTAGTAGTCGTAGCTGTCCCCGCCGTACTGTCCCGACCCGAACATCTCCTCCGCCCAGGCCCGCCCTGCCCGTTCGGCGGCCTGGGGATCGGTGTTCTCCGGAAAGCTGGCGATGAAATGCGACGTCCGGTCAGCATGACCGGAGCCCTCGGGCGGCATCCGCCAATCCTTCTCGATGGCATCCGCCTGCTCGGCATCGACCGGAAGGCCCATCATGGCCTCCGATCGCTGTAAGGGCTGAGAGCCCTCTCGCGACAGGTAGGTCATCTGTGCTCGGAGACCGCGCAGGTCGGACGCCCCTCCATTGCGGATCATCTTGATGACGGCTTGCGGCTTGCGCCCCGGAAGGCTGACGCCCCCGCCCCCTCCTCCGCCTCGCATCCGTTCGACATTCGCTCGATGAGCCATTTGCAGGCCAAGTCGCGCCTCGCGCGCCCGTCGTGCCCGGCCCGGCTCGATGATCGCCCAGTCTTCTCCCATGACGGCATCGAGTGCGGAGACGCCGGACTTGGCTGCCCTGCCTCGCTTCAGGAACGTGGCGACCTCGTAACTCATTCGTCGACCTCACGGTCGAGTCGCGCCAGCCCGTCCTCGCGTCGCGCAGCCAGGTCGAGGATCGTCTGCGTCTGCCCTTGCACTTGAACGAGGACTTTTCCGAGTGCCGCCCGTTCTTCCATGAAGGCCCGGTAGTCCGGATCGCGGGTCCGGTTCGCGGATTTTGCGATCTGGTTGATGTTCCGCGCCACGCCGACGAGCTGCCGCGCGACGTCGCGAAGTGCTTCGACCTGCATCGGATCGGCCTCCACGAACCCCCCAATCCGCCGCATGGCGATCCGGAGCGCGCGGTTCCGCTTGATCCCAAGCCGAGCGATCTGCGTGTCGAACTCCGCCAGCTCGGCTTCCGTCACCCGCACGGCGATGGTGCGATCCGCCCGCTGGGCAGGTTTCGAAGCATTGGGATCAACCCAATCACCACCCTTCATCTGGCGGTTCTTCCATCCTGGCGTCTGGTCGTTGTCGGTCGTCATCGGTCCCACTTCGGAGGTCTTGGCTCTTCTAGTTTCAAATGTTATACATTTGAATATATCCTGCCATTCACCACAATGAACCTTCCGTTTTCTTTCTTCATCGGTCAAGGCCTTCTGAGGGTCTGGATTGCATCTCCGGAGGGTCGTGCCCCAAACCTTGATTGCCGCCGAGGAGAGCCTGGCAGGGCCGCCAGAGCGCCAAATCGAACTCCTGAGGGGGGGGTGGTGCCAACTAGGGTGATGTGTCCGTCTGGCGGCCTCTGAGCGCAAAATCGGGAGTATCTGGGATCATTCGTTCTTAGGCACATGCAGCTATATGACCATTCGCACTTGTGCACTTAGACACTTGGGAACTTGTGCCGATAAGCATGTGTGTCCTTATGATCATTCGTATATAGGGAACTGTGCCCATCGGATCATCGGCACATGGGGAACCGCGGTCCTGCGGACTGTGGCGCCTAGGTATCTATGATTAGAAGGTCATGGGCGCATCCGCACTTGGGATTGCACGAACTTGGTACCTTCGGCACCGTCGTACTTATGGAACGACGGACTTGGGAACTGGCGGCCGCAGGACCGTAGGGCCTTGGGAACCGTCGCACTTGAGGACATGCAGGCAGCAGAGCCGGGAGAAATCAGAATGGCGGAAGCAGCGAAGGTGATGGAAACGGCGGCGGCCCCCGACAACGAAGTGCGGGCTCCGATCCTGACATTCATGAGCGGCAAGGGCGGGGCCGGGAAGACGATCAGTCTCATGACGATCGTGTCGGCGCTGTCGGCGCGAGGCAAGAAGGTCGCCATTCTCGAAGCCGACGAGATGAGGCCGATCACCGCATGGAGAGCCGATGGGCTGGAGAAAGGGACGTGGGACGAGGAAATCCTGATCTACACCATCGAGGATGCAGATGATCTTGGTGTCGCACTCCGGAAGGCGGACGAGGCCGGCGCCGATTTCGTCTTCATCGACACGAAGGGGGGAGGCTCGGACCTCAACCAGACGATCATCCTGAACTCGCAGCTTGTCATCGTGCCGACAGCTCTCGACATCAACGAGATGAAGGCCCTCTTCAGGACGTGCAACTACCTCGTCGACGCCATCGAGGGGTATGAGGACGAGGTGTCCGTTCAGATCCTCCTCAACAGGACACCGACCCGGGATTCCGCACTGGCGGCGACGAACAAGGTCGGATTGAAGGCCCTGGTCGACGCCGAGATGCCGGTCATGACGTCGCGCCTGCCGCGGCGCCAAGTGTTCTCGGACCTTCCGCAAGGCGGTATCCTGCACAAGTATTTCGAGTATTGCCGCAAACACCCCGACAGGCGCGTCATGGCTCCGGAGGTCCGGAAGGCCATCAAAGACGCCGATACCCTGACCGACGAAGTGCTGTCGCTGCTCGAACCCGAGGCGAAGGAGGCGCAGGCATGACACGTAAGCTCAGGAAACGCCCAGATGGGCTTAGCTACAAGGAAGTCTTCTCGCTCAACGACGCGAACGACGAAGGAGCGAGCAAGGCGGCCCGATCGGACGACACGCCGCGATCCGAAGCGCCGGACAACAAGCCTGTTCCCCTGCAAGCCGTTCGCTCGGATCAGCACGCGATCGAACCGGATCGTGCGGATGAATTGTCGGCGGTAGAGGCGGACAAGACCGATCTTGGCCGGAAACCCGTAGCGGTCGACAAAACTCCGCAAGTCCCCAATGCAGATAGGGGATCGCAAACCGAGGGGTCGAAACCAGATGAAACCTCCGATCTGGTCGCAGGACCGATGGACCAGGCGCCAACCGGGTTGCCGAAGCGCGCAGATGAAACTCCGCCTTCACGCAAGCCAAAATCCGCACCCGCGCCATCGCCCGAAAAAAGTAGGCTGAGAGGCTATCTGCCATTTCCTGCTCTTGGCGTGTCGTCGAGCTTCGACGCCATTCACGACGCCTATGGCCTCAAGTTCGCTACGAAGCATTTTCTGGATAAGGCCATCGAGGGGTTCGTCGAGGCTGTCCGGGCAGGGAAGGGACCGACGAAGAACCTTCGACCTGATTACCCGTCGATGCCGGACAAGGTACAGGCCACACGGCACGTTCCTCTCGATGTCGTCGACCATGTTCGGGAAATGATCGACCCGATGGGTCTTCTCCCGCACGGCACCCTCGGCACCCGCGTCCTCGAAATGGCGATGGCCTGGCACATGAGGAACGACGGCAAGAAGAACTGACGCCACCCGGACCGCCGGTCCGTCCCGGGTTTACCACAGGCCCTCGCTCGATACCTTTGGTCTCGCTCGGGCCTGCTTCGCCCCGAACCTCCACTCCCAAGGTCGTTCCGGCCCGGGGTGGAAAACCCGGGACGGACCTGCCGCGGCGCCCGTGGCCAAACGCGAAAAGCCCCGCCGGAGGCGGGGCTTCACATGGTAGGGCAGGGGGGTCAGTCCCTGGCGAGACGCGGCCTGTTCTCGTAGGCAAGCGGGCGCTCGGGTTCGGCCCGCTCCGTGCTGAGGGGCACGTCACCGACGATCGCGGCAAACCCTTCGTTCGTACGCCGGGTCATCTTCGCACCGTCGCCCGAAACATTGATCTCCATGTCCGGCGTCAGGCGCAGGAACTCGCCGTCCGCCTCCAGCCAGCTCGTATCGTTGTCCCGGCCTTCGACCTCCCGCTTGATCGAGCCGTCATGCTGGACCGTGATCCAGACATCGCCGACCAGGACGCGGACGCCGTAGTGATCGACCTGGATGCCCGACCATCCGATCGCGTCGGGATCGCGGCGCACGATGATCTTGTCGGGGTGGAGCTTGATCTGCACATCGCCCGCATCTCCGTGGCCGCGCACGACAAGGAAGGACTCCTTGGCCTTCGGATCGTCGGTGACGCCGGCCACGCCGTTCTTCGGGCTCCAGAGCCGGGGGTCGCTGCGCGTCCGCCCGTCCTTGTTGCGGTGAAAGGCGATGAGGAGCTGCGCCGACTTCCAGGCCGACGTGATGGGGCTAAGAGCGTTCATTGGGGGACCTTTCCATCGGGTCTGTCCGTGTCCCGATCCTATCATGGGGGCCGCAATAGGCCAAAGAAATAAGGGGGTTGAGGCGATTTCTCGCCCCAATTCAGGCCGTCGTGCCGGCCGCGTCGCGGAAGCGGTCCAGCACCTCGGCCGGGGTCGGCTGCCGCGCGAAGATCGCCCGCTCGCCCACCACGTCGAAGTCCCGCCGGCACATCTCCACCGCCCGCAGGTCGTGGTCGGGATGGGCCTCCACGCCGCCGTTGCGGTACTGGAAGGCGCACCATTTCGGCAGGCCCATCGGGTTCGCCGCTGCCTCGAGGATCATCTCGGCCGCGACGAGGTGCTGCACCTCGAACGACAACGCGCTGTCCCGGATCGAGGGGTGGCAGTCGTCGTGCCGGCAATCGGGGCCTTCGTCATAGCCGAACGTCATGCCGGGATGGCGCTCGGCCAGAAGCCGGGCGGTGATCTGTGCAGCCCGCCCGGTATCGGCATGACAGACGAACCGCTTCGGAAAGACAGACAGAAGATGGATGGAATGGATCATTGGGCGTCCTCCAGCTCGCGGGTGTCCTCGGCCGCGGCCACGGCGGCGATCGCGCGCTCGGCACGCAGCGCGGAAAGCCGCAGGAGCGCGCGGCCATTCGGCTCGTCGGTGCGGATCGTCACGGCATCGACGAGCCACGCATCGGACAGGTGGCCGATCCGCCCGGTGGCCAGGTCACGAACCTGGGCGAGATGCCCGCCCGCGATCCGCTTGATGACGAACCGCCCACGCTCGACGGCGGTGTAATCGCGGGGGAGCCATGCCATGACCTGCACCTTGCGGCCTTGGATCAGGGCGATGGTGCCGACCGCCACGGTGCCGACCTGACGGATGCGCCCGCCGATCTCGACGCGGCGATGACGCTGGGGGTTATACTGGCGGAGCATCAGACGATCTCCTCGAAGAGAGCGGCCACGCGAGCGTTCAACGCCCGGGTTTCGTCATCGTCCTCGGTCACGTCCCGCCACGGGTACTCCGAGACGGCGTTGATGCGTTCGCAAAGCGCGTCGATCTGCTCGGCGTCGAGGGGCGTGAACTCGTTGCAGTCGGTCGCGATCTCCTCGACCTCCGGGGGCAGGGCAGGGGTCAGTTGCAAGAGGCGCAGACCGGCGAGGATGGCGGCCAGCTCGTAGCGGTCCACGTCCTCGATGGCGGTGGAATGAAGGGGCATCGTCGTCTCCGTGTGGGGGTTTCTCTGATCCTGTCCGGATCACTCCCAAGCGAAGCCGTCTTTCACTCTCTCCCGGCTCTCCCTGTCCGGCCCGAAGGGCCGTGTGAACGGAGCTGTCCATAGGCCGCGAGTCGGACGCGCCATCACATAGCGAAGGCAGACGAGCGGCCTGTGGTCAGGTCCGGAACGCACCGGGGACCGTCACCCGAAGGGCTGAGACCTGGGCCGCCGACCGATCATCCGGTCGCGGCGTCGGATGGCTCCGGAGGAGACAGCCGACGCCGCAGCGGGCCGAAGGCCCGCACCCTCGCCGGAGCGCGCAGCGCGAGGGCGAGGTCGACGGCTGCCGCTTGGTGGAACCCGCCCGGGCGAAGCGCAGAG
>NZ_QKZL01000015.1:0-3779 GCF_003253995.1 Palleronia aestuarii | reverse complement strand
TCGGCACCCGGGCGAAGCGCAGAGGGTGCCTGCGGGCCGAAGGCCCGCACCCTCGCCGGAGCGCGCAGCGCGCAGGTGAGGCCGACGGCTGCGGCTTGGCGCGATCGGCTGGAGGATCGGTGCCGGCTGTCGCACCGGGGACCGTCACCCGAAGGGCCGAGACCTGGGCCGCTGACCGACCATTCGGCCGCGGTGGCGGGCGGCTCCGGAGGAGACGGCCGACGCCGCATCGGGCCGAAGGGAGGGCAGGGGTCCAGGGCTCGGGGAGGCGCGCCGAAGGCGGGCCGAGTAGGGCGCCAAGCGCACGGCGTAGGCCGTGCGCGGAGGGGCCATGACACCTGCCCAACGGAGACGCGACACCGACCACAACGAGTCGGCCGTGATCCTCGCCGGGCGTGCCTGACGACGGCGGAAGGGACGGCTGGATCGGCATCCTCGCGAAGCGGGGAGGGTGCCGGCGGGCCGAAGGCCCGCTCCCCTCGCACGATGCGCGCATCGCGAGGCGAGGCCGACGGCCGCCACTCGTGAGCCGCCGATGGAGGGGAGGGAGCGGTCGCGGCACGCGATCCCGACCGGACCGCAATCGGCGGCGGGACCACGCCCCGGCGACGCGCCTCGGTGGCAACGGCAGACACGGCCCCCGAAGGGGCCGCGCTCGGGGTCAGTCGTCTTCGACATCGGGGAGAGCGTCGAGATACTCGTCGGGCTCCTCGGGAGCGTCGAGATCGTCGTTGTCGCTCCAGCCTGACCAGTCTTCTTCGATCGGCTCGGGTTCCCCGCCCTCGAAGCAACCGCAGGGGCAGGTGTTTGCGTCCAGCCAATGCTTGCAGAGACCCTCCGGGCGGGCTTCGATCTCCACGATCACGCCCTTTTCCTTCAGGGCCTCCACGGTCGCGTCGAAGTGCTCGTCCGGGACGTGGCCGAGCAGGCTGTAGGCTTTGTCGTTCCGGGCTTGCTGCCAGAGTTCATAGACGCAGCCGAAACTGCCTTCGGGCATGGAGTTGGCGTCGACGTAGGCGACGATCGCGGTAGGGTCGAAGTCGGACATGGTGGTCTCCTGTGATGCGGGCTCACGCTGAGATGCGGGAGCATGTCCGGGCCCCCGATTCCGAAGCGCCCCGGGTCAAGGACGCGAAGCGCCGGCGGAGCCGGGCGGAAAAGTCTTCCGCAGGGACCGGGTGCAGCTCGCGCGACGGCTGGCGGCGGGGACGACGGCGCATCTCGCGCGACGGTGCCGAAGAGTTTTCCGATCCTTGAGGCGGGGTGCTTCGGGAGCGCATCCGGAGGATATGCTGCCGCCTCTCAGTGTGTGCGTTTCCGATCAGCAGCCGGCGGTGGACGCGCGGTGGAGGGCTGACGCGGAGACGGCGATGGAGGGGAGGGAGCGGTCGCGGCACGCGATCCCGACCGGACCGCAATCGGCGGCTCGGCGGCAGACCGGAGCCGCCGCGGCCGCCTCGGCTGCGGGTGCCAGGTGCGACGCCGCGCGACTGCGCGACGGGCCGTCCGGCCCGTACCCTGCCCGACACGCGAAGCCGAGGGCAGGGGCGACGGCTGCGGCCTGGCGCGATCGGCTGGAGGATCGGTGCCGTCTGTCGCACCGGGGACCGTCACCCGAAGGGCCGAGACCTGGGCCGCTGACCGACCATTCGGCCGCGGCGGCGGGTGGCTCCGGAGGAGACGGCCGACGCTGCACCAGGCCGAAGGGAGGGCAGGGGTCCAGGGCTCGGGGAGGCGCGCCGAAGGCGGGCCGAGTAGGGCGCCAAGCGCACGGCGCAGGCCGTGCGCGGAGGGGCCAAGATTCCTGACCGCTTGACCTCGATCCTCGTCGGGATTCTGGTCGTCTTGCTCGCTACGCCAATGCGGAAGGCTTGCCCGATGGCTCACAACGATCAGGACCGGATCGCCGACTACGACAAGGCGATCGACCAACTATTCGAGGGTCTGAAGGGAGCGGAGTGGCTTCTGCTGACAGGGCGGTACGAAGATCTCGGGATCGCGCTTTCGGATCGAACGAAGGAGCGCCTGATCGAGCGTCACGGTCTCGCGGCCGGGACGATCGTCCTCAACACGGGTTACTACCGATGCGACCGAGACACGTCGATCGAGATGGCTGCGCCGCCGCGGCGACCAACCATGATGGCGCGCATCAAGGGACTGTTCGGGCCGCGAACCGCGAAGACGCCGTTCCGCGAGGACATGCCTCGATGGGCTCGGCTTCTTCAGGAAAGGGAGCGGAACTCGAAGGTGCTGGAGGAGCTGCTTGGGCTTGCTCGCCGCGATCAGGCTCGACAGCATCGGCATTGAGCGAGAGCCACATCGTCATTTGTAGACTTGCGCGGCGGATACCGCCGGGAATGGTGCGAGATCAGCCCGAGAAGGCGGCGCTGATGGACCGCCGCCTCTTCAAGCTGGCAATGAGGACGGTGAACATCCCCTGAAGAAGGGCCGCCGGCCTCGGCCGGCGTCGCCCGTCCGGGCGAAGGGCGGCCCGAAGGCCGCCCCGCCGATCGGCTTCAGATCGGCGGCTCGTCGTCTTCGCGCGGCTTGCGGGGGAAGGCGACCAGCTCGGTGACGGCGACGGGGAAGTCGAGCTTGATGGTGAGGAAGGGTTCGCCGGTCTCGCGGCGGGTGTTCTCGAAGACGAAGCCGACCGGTTTGAAGCTGCGCTCGGTGCGGCCGTTCTTCTGGTACTCGACGGGGACGGTGAGGGTGTAGGTGGTCATGTCGGTCTCCTTTGCTTCCGATGACGCTTGGGAGGCGGATCGGAGAAGGGCCGGGTGCAACGGCAAATGCGGAGGGTCCGCGCCCGCAGGGCGTGGAAGCCGTATTTGTCGTTGGGGAGCGCAGCGACCGGACACCCGGCCCGCGATCCGCCAAGTGTCATCAATCAGGAAGCAAAGGAGAGCGACGTGATCGCCGCGGCCAGCAGGATCGTCCCCGTGTACCACGAAGGCCGCAGGGAACGGACCGGCCGACCGTCCTGCGATGCTCTCCGGCCCACCCGCCGCGAGACCGGCGGGACCGGCTCGATCCGAGGGCTGCCGCGTCCGTCGCCGGCATCCCGCCGGGTGCCGCAATTCCGGGCAGGGCGAGGGCGACGTGCTGCTGACGGATCGGATCGGCGTGGCGACGCGGGCCGGATTCTGGTACGGTGCGGGCGGGATGTTCGCCGAGGCAGCACCATCAGGCCGGGCCGGGCGCGCTGCCACGCGACCGGCCCGAAGCACCTCGCGGCATCTCGCAATATCATGGATTGACGCGCCCCGGTGGCGACGGCGAAGCGGCCCCCGAAGGGGCCGCGCTTGGCATCAGCCAACCCATCCGATGATGGCCGCGACACTGATCGCGGTCAGGGCGAGGCTCAGGCACCAGAGCCAGCGGGTGAGCGTGGCGATCCGGGCATCCCGAGGGTCGGGACTGTCGTCGCAGGGGTCCGACGTCCACGTGGAGACCGGCTGGATTGCAGCCGTCCGCCTTGCGTTCCTCCGCGCAATGGCGGCGGCTTGGGCCTCCTCCCACTGGGACGGCAGGGCGTTGTCGTCGAGCAGGTCGGCCAGTCGATGCGGCTCGGCCGCGATCGCGGCGAGGAACTCCCCGATGCTGTAGTTTGGGCGGGGCCGTCCCTTCTGGGCTTGGATTTCGTGGTGCGTGCGGGTGTGACGGGCGCGGTCGGACATGAAGGGTCTCCTGTGATGCGGGCTCACGCTGAGATGCGGGAGCATGTCCGGGCCCCCGATTCCGAAGCGCCCCGGGTCAAGGACGCGAAGCGCCGGCGG
>NZ_QKZL01000014.1:13412-90733 GCF_003253995.1 Palleronia aestuarii | reverse complement strand
AGTGGATCGTTTCCCCGAGGACGGCGGGATGAACACGAAGCTTCACGCCATCACCGACAGTATCGGGCGCCCGATACGGTTCTTCATCACAGCCGGACAAGTCAGCGACTATACCGGAGCCAGGGCTTTGGTGGGTAGTTTGCCGGCGGCCGACTGGCTGCTGGGAGATCGCGGATACGATGCCGACTGGTTCCGAGAAGACCTTGTAGATAGGGGAATAACCCCCTGCATTCCGGGACGGAAGTCGCGCGACAAGCCGGTCCGATACGACAAGCGCCGCTACAAGCGCCGCAGCAGGATCGAGATCATGTTCGGGCGCCCGAAGGATTGGCGTCGCGTCGCCACTCGCCACGACCGGTGCCCGAAGGTTTTCTTGTCAGCGATCGCCCTCGCAGCAACCGTACTGTTCTGGCTCTAACTTAATGAGTCTGGAGCCTAGGGTCTGCCAATCGGGCTATGGAGGGCAGCGAATTGCGGACGGATCGCGTCGAAACCCAAAACCCGATCAACGCGCCGAAGCAGGTGGTCGGGTGGGGCGTCGTGATCCTCGATCCGGAACCGGTGGAAGCGCGCTTCCTGAACAGTCAGAAGCTCGACCGTTCCACAACCCCCGTTTCAAATTCCGGTACTTCCGGGAGGTTTGCGAAGGTCTGTCAGGACATCCTTGGATACGCGCGGGTATCGACGGAAGGCCAGGGCCTCGAGGCGCAACTGGTCGCGTTCGTAATGCCGGCATCAGGACGATCTACTCGGAGGAGAACTCCGAGGCAAAGCGCGCCCGCCCCGTGCCCGACAAGCTGATCGACCAACCCCACGAGGGCGACGTCGTCACGATTATCTCGGCCGGCTCGTCATCCATTCTCCGGTTTCATTTCCCAGTTCGAGTGAGAGCAGATACCGGAGCGGACGCAGGAAGGTTTTGCGGAGGCCCGAAAGATTGGCGACGTAGGCGTCAGCTCCCCTGCCCTGATGCGCCGGCAGCGTGAGGAGAATGGCCGCTGAAACCCGGCACGTCGGGCTTGATCCGTCGAACCGATGTCGTCGCCCGGATGCCTCTCGGCAAACCCGGCGCCCGGCAATGCTGCGGCCCCATGCAACCCCACATTGAAGCTCGGCAAGTGCGGTGGTTTACTCTAGGGAATTCGGGAGGACAGGATGACACGCACGATCACGATATCGGTGGCGCTCGCCGCGCTGGCCGCCACCGCACAGGCGCAGGACGGCGCTGCGGTGAACGACGGCGCGCCGGCGCCGGATTGCTCGGCACGGGTGAACTACAACGTCAACGACACCCTTCCGGGCTATGCCGACCCGGACGGCATCTGCCATCCGTTCACCGCGACCTACAGCCTCGTCCCGGACTATTACGAGGGTGAGGACTACTACGTGGAGGAATTCACCGATAAGCGCATCCGCGCGCGGTGGCAGGAATGTAGCCAGGACGACAGCTGTCCCGACGGAGCGCTCGAGGCAGCCCGCGGCTTCACCGGGTCGGAGAGCCAGGACACCGGCACCGTCGATCCGGAAGGGCGCATCGATCCCGAGGGAGATGTCGATCTCGCCGATATCCGCCGCCCGTCCTACTTCGGCACGGAGGCCTATGCCGAGCCCATCGCGGATGCCGAGGATCGGACCTTCACCGTCGAGTTCACCGTTCCGCGCGACACCTACGAGACCGAGTTCGCGGGGCTGTCCGGCGACATCCACCTGCGCGGCTGGTATCTCGCGGGCGACGGGGTCGAGGGCCCGGAAGGCGAGACGGGCCGCGCCCTCGTCATCATGAACAACGGCGGTGGCGGAGAGATCACCGCCATCGACCAGCGCGGTTTCGAAGGTTTCGTCTACGACCCCGAGACGGGCGACTTTGTGCGCGCCTCCGCCTCGGACGGCGCGTCCGAGGAGCCCGGAATGCGGACCTGGCGGGGCTTTCTCGCGGATCTGAACGCGGCCGGCTTCGACGTGCTCGTCACCGACCGGCGTGGAAACGGTATATCGGGCGGGCAGCACGGATACGATACCGCCGAACAGGGCCGGGACATGTTCCGCGAGCTCGATCAGCTTTCGAGCGGCGAAGGCCTGCGCGTCCTCACGCCCGGCGGCGAGGAGTTCGAGGGGATGGACGCGGTCGAGGCGATCTATCCCGACGGGGATCCGGAAGCTCTTCCGATCGTCCTCGGCGGCTATTCGCGCGGCAGCTACGCCGTGGCCTGGGCGATGCAGCAGAACTTCGTGGAGGATTGCGATCACGGCACGTCGCCCTCGACCTGCACCGAGCCGCGCGGGGACGAGCGGATCAAGGGGGCGATCCTCTACGGGCCCAATCCGGGCGGCCTCGGCTACCGCGCCGCCGGGCACGACATGGAGGAGGCTGCGCTCAGGGAAGAGTTCCACACCGCCTACAGGCTCGACGGCGACGTGCTCGCCAATCTCGACGCCTGGCCCGCCCTGCAGCTCATCCGCGGAACGTGGGATTACGTCGAGGGCATGGAGGGCACCTTCGACGCGTTCGGGCGCGCTGGCCCCTCGAAGGACATCTTCGTCTTCCACGGGCCGCATGGTCTCGGCACCCAATCGCCTCAAGCGATGGCGCTCGTGGGCGAGCGAATGGTCGCGTTCGCCCGCGCCGCGGTGAACGAGGGTGATGGCGGCGAAGGTTTCGCGATGCCGAGCGACATGCGCGAACTCGTGTTGTCCGCCCCACCGCACTGGGAACTGACAACGCCACCGCAGATCACGCGAAAAGACTGATAATCAAGGAAATATCCAATGACGTTTTTCACCCTGTCGGGCGGCATCGCCGCCGTCGGCATCACTTTGGCCACTGCCGCCCATGCTCAGGAACACGGCAAGGTCGAGTACGATCTGACCATGGAAAGCGAGATCCTGGGCAAGGACGTGGAATATACGATCTACACCCCGCCGGGTTTCGACACGGATGGGCGCACCTATCCGGTCATCTACCTGATGCATGGCGGTGGAGACGGCGACAATTCCGACTGGTACCGGTTCGGTCAGGCCGACGACCTCTTCGATGCGATGATCGGGTCCGGCGCGGTGCCCCCGTTCATCGCGGTCACGCCCGATGGACGTCGCGACGACACGTTGGAATACAACACCTACTACATGAACGATGCCGACGGCGCAGTTCGGTGGGAGGACATGTTCGTCGAGGAGTTCGTCCCCTTCGTGGAGGAAACCTATCCGGTGATCGCGTCCGAGGATGCGCGCGCGATCGCCGGGCTGTCGATGGGCGGCTACGCCGCCCTGGCCTACGCCATGAAGTATCCCGACATGTTCGCGGCGGCTGTCGGCCTCAGCCCCGCGGTCCGGACTGACGAGCAGATCGCGACTCTGGACCAGGCGGGCTACGACCGTCGCTACGGAAAGGCCTGGGGCGTGGGTCTCGAAGGCGAGGCACGGTTGAACGAGGCGTATCGTGCCAACAGCGTCTTCGACCTCGCCGACGCGGCCAGTCCGGAAGACATCGCGGCGACCAAACTCTACATCGACACCGGTGCCGACGATGTCTTTTTCGACGGGTCGGTGCTGCTGCACCAGATGCTCAGAAGCGAGGGCGAGACCGAGCGGACCCTGGCCAGCGACCATCGCTTCATGATCCGCGAGGGCGGTCATACCTGGGATTACTGGCGCAGCGGCCTGCCGGAGGCGATCCGCTTCATCGGCGGTGTTTTCGGCAAGTAGGGCTCAGCCTCGGAACCGGCGCGGAGCCAGGGATCTCCGCCGCCCGCCATGGGGTCGCCCTGTCACGACGGTCCAGGGTGAACGGCGGGATTCGGGACAAGCGGTCATCGTACCGCAAACCCCGGCCCGGGGCCGGCAGTACGATGCTCGACCCGTGACATTCTGCCTGACGGGCATGGGAGGCCGTCCTTCGGGGCGGTCTGTCCACTTCCATGTTCGCCCTGTCCCTTCCTGCGGAAGGCTCCTTGTGGAGGGACGTTCGGCATCACTGCGCCATCCCCTTGCGGAGAGCCGCTCGCCGCGGGCGGTCTGAGCGCCCGCAATGCGGGACGGATGGTGGATTGTCCGCCCTCCGGAGGACCGCCCGTTTCCAATTTAGTCGCCAGCCCGAATCCGTCGGCAGATCGTCATCCGGATGGCAAACGATACGCTGGCACGCGCCGGGCGGATGTCTCCGTCATTTCACGAGCGGAAAGCCGTTTTGCGTTTCAGGAACGCCTCGTGGATATGCTGCCTACCAGCGCTTTCGGCCGCCGTCGCGTCACCTGCCTTGATCGCGTCCAGAATGGCCTGATGTTCGGTCACCGCCTTGGCGTGGCGTTCGGGGTCGCTCAGCGTTGTCTCGCCCAGAAGCGCGATACCATCGGCCATCTGGTCGAGGGCGCCGTCGAGGTACCGGTTGCGGGCCGCTTGCCGGATTTCATCGTGGAAGCGGCGGTTGATATGGACGGCCTCCTCGATGTCGTCGGCGCTCAGGGCGGAGAACCGTTCCTGCAGGGATTGCAGCGCCGCGTGCTCGGCAGGACCGGCATGATGCGCCGCGAGACCGGCCGCCGCGCCCTCCAGCACCTCGCGCATGGCGTAGAGTTCGTAGACCTCCGTCGTGCCAAGGCTCCGCACGATGAGGCCGCGGCCGCCGCCATGTTCGAGGAGTGACTGCCCGAGAAGTCGCGCGAAGGCCTCGCGGACGGGGGTGCGGCTGAGACTGAAGCGCTCCGCCACCTGCTCCTCGCGCATCGTCATTCCCGGGCGGAGATGCCCTGCATGTATCGCCGCGCGCAGCGCCTCGAAGACGGCCTGCCCGCGGCTTCCCTCGGGTGGCAGCGAGGGCAGTTTCTCAAAATCAGGCTTATCCACGTCGCACCTGCGCGCTCTCCGACTTCGCGAGATCATCGAACGGGAGTATTGCACATGAACGGATCCGTTTGTATACATTAAATGCAGCCGAGGAGTCGCGATGCCGCTCAATCAGATCGAACGCAATGGTCCCTGGGATCTCCTCGTCGCGGGAGGCGGCAACGCGGCGCTCTGTGCCGCGATCGCCGCCCGGCGCGCCGGACGGTCCGTCCTGATCGTCGAGGCCGCTCCGAAATTCTATCGCGGCGGCAATACCCGCCACACCCGGAACATGCGCTGCGCCCACGACCACGCGACGGACACCCTGACCGGCCCCTATACCGAGGAGGAGTTCCTCGACGACCTGCTGCGCGTGACCGGCGGCAATACCGACGAGGCATTGTCGCGGCACATGATCGCGGAATCGAAGTCGATGCTGGACTGGATCCAGGAGCAGGGCGTGCGCTTCCAGCCCTCGCTCGGCGGCACGCTGAGCCTGGGGCGCACCAATTCCTTCTTCCTCGGCGGGGGGCGGTCGATGCTGAACTCGCTCTACGCCACGGCCGAACGGCTCGGGGTCGAGGTGGTCTATGATGCGGAGGTGGTCGCGCTCGACATCGAGGGGCGGACATTCCGCGCCGCGACCGTGCGCCACGACGGCGCCGACATCCGGGTCGAGGCGGCCGCCTTCGTTGCCGCCTGCGGCGGGTTCGAGGCCAATATCGAGTGGTTGAAGGAAGGCTGGGGAGAGAAGGCCGACAACTTCCTGATCCGCGGCACACCCTACAATCGCGGCACGGTCACCCGGATGCTGATCGACGCGGGGATGCAGCAGATCGGCGACCCCACCCAGTGCCACGCCGTCGCCATCGATGCCCGTGCGCCGAAATTCGATGGCGGCATCATCACCCGTCTCGACTGCGTCGTCTTCGGGGTGGTGATGAACCGCGACTGCGAACGGTTCTACGACGAGGGCGAGGACATCTGGCCCAAGCGCTATGCCATATGGGGGCGGCTGATCGCCAACCAGCCCGGGCAGATCGCCTACGTCGTCTTCGACGCGCCCAACATCAAGCGCTTCATGCCCTCGCTGTTCCCCCCCGTCGAGGCGCCGACGCTGCGCGAGCTCGCCGAGAAGCTGGAGCTCGACCCCCGGAAGTTCGAAGCGACGGTGACCGAGTTCAACGACGCCGTCGTGGGCGGCTTCCCGTTCGATCACACCGAGCCGGACGGCAACCGCACCGAAGGCCTGCCCGTGGGCAAGAGCAACTGGGCGCAGAAGATCGAGACGCCGCCCTATTACGCCTACCCGGTCCGTCCGGGAATCACCTTCACCTATCTCGGGGTGAAGATCGACCAGCAGGCCCGGATTCTCATGAACGACGGCAACGGCACGCCGTCCGACAACATGTTCGCCGCCGGCGAGATCATGGCCGGCAACGTCCTGGGACAGGGCTATGCCGCCGGGATCGGCATGACCATCGGAGCCGTCTTTGGACGGATCGCGGGACAGGAGGCCGCGCGCCATGGAGCATAGAACAGCCACACTCGCCGAAGCCGACCGGCTGATGACGGTGTGCAATTCGTGCCGCTATTGCGAGGGTCTCTGCGCGGTGTTCCCGGCGATGGAGATGCGACGCAGCTTCGCCGACGCGGACCTGAACTACCTCGCCAATCTGTGCCACAATTGCAGCGCCTGCTACCACGACTGCCAGTTCGCGCCGCCGCACGAATTCGCGGTGAACGTCCCCAAGGTCCTGGCCGAGGTCCGCAACGACAGCTACGCGCACTATGCCTGGCCTGCCGCGCTGCAGCCGATGTTCCGCCGCAACGGCCTCTGGATCGGGCTCATCTGTGCGACGCTCGTCGCGCTGTTTCTTTTCGGCACGTTCCTGTGGAACGGCGCGGGCGCCGTCTTCTCGGCACAGACCACGCCCGAGAACTTCTACGCATTGATGCCGCACAACGTCATGGTGGCCCTCTTCGGGCCGGCATTCCTGTTCGCGATCCTGGCAATCTACATGGGAGGGCGGGCCTTCTGGCGCGACATCTCGGCCCGCGACATGGAGGACGGCGCGCACCAGTCCGGCATCGACTACGCCCGCGCCGGTCACGACGCGGGACGCCTCACCTATCTCGATGGCGGCGGCGACGGATGCATGAATGCCGACGAACAGACCAGCGACAACCGCAAGCTCTGGCACCACCTGACGTTCTACGGCTTCCTCCTGTGCTTCGCCTCGACCTCGACGGGTACGCTCTATCATTACCTTCTGGGCCGCGAGGCACCCTACCCCTGGTGGGATCTTCCCGTGGTGCTCGGCACGGTCGGCGGCGTCGGGCTCGTGGTCGGAACAGCGGGCCTGCTGCGGGCGAAACTGCGACAATACCACGACGTCAGGGACGACACCCGCTTCGGAATGGACGCGGCCTTCATCGCCATGCTCTTCGGGACGGGCCTGACCGGCCTGCTGCTCCTGTTCCTGCGCGAGACGCCGCTGATGGGCATTCTGCTGGCGGTGCATCTGGGCGTCGTCATGACGCTGTTCCTGACCGCGCCCTACGGAAAGTTCGTCCATGGCATCTACCGCTACCTTGCCCTCGCGCGCTTCGCGCGGGAACGGCGTGGCGAGATGGTGCCTCAAGATGCCTGAGCTGGGACGCCGCGGCGGACAGTTGATGACGATCGCGATCGCCGCTGTCGGCGTTGCGATCTTCAGCCTCCTGTCACTTCCCCTGCCCTTCCTGCTCGGCCCCCTCTTCGCCTGTCTCGCCGCCGCGCTCATGGGGGTGCGGATGCAGGACATGGGCCGGGTGGGCACGGGCATGCGGACGATCCTGGGCGTCGCGGTCGGCGCCGCGATCACGCCCGATCTTCTGACCCGGCTGCCGGGCATGGCCTTCTCGGTCGCGCTGGTCGTGCCCTACATCGCGGTGATCGGACTGGTGGGCTACCCGTTCTTCCGGCGGGTCTGCGGCTTCGACGGGCCGACGAGCTTCTATGCGGCGATGCCGGGGGGCTTCCAGGACATGGTCATCTTCGGCGAGGAGGCCGGTGCCGACATGCGGGCGCTGTCGCTGATCCACGCCACGCGGGTCCTGCTGATCGTGACGCTGGTGCCGTTCCTGATCCTGCACTTCTTCGACCAGACGCTCGACGCGCCGCCGGGCAAGCCGCTCTTCGACGTGCCGGTGCGCGAACTCGCGCTCATGGCCGTCGCCGGGATCGTCGGCTGGAAGGTGGGCGAGCGGGTCGGCCTCTTCGGCGCGTCGATCCTGGGACCGATGATCCTGGCCACGGCGTTCAGCCTGGGCGACCTGCTGCACAACCGGCCACCGGCCGTGGCAATCCTGGCGGCGCAATTCTTCATCGGCACCTCGATCGGCGCGAAATACATGGGCGTGACCTTGCGAGAGCTCAGGATCGACGTGCTCGCGGGCCTCGTCTTCTGTGTCCTGATCGGGCTCTGCGCGCTGGCCTTCGCCGAGATCTCGGCCTCGATGGGCTGGGCGCCGCCACTGGAGGCGCTGCTGGCCTTCGCCCCGGGCGGCCAGGCGGAGATGGCGGTGCTGACGATCGTGGCGGGGGCGGACCTTGCCTTCGTGGTGACGCATCACGTCCTGCGGATCGTGGTGGTGATCATCGGGGCGCCCATCGTCGGGCACATGTTCAGATGGAAGAAGGCCGATGCGGATCGCAGTTCTCGATGACTGGGCGGGCGTGGCCCGCGACATGGCGGAGTGGGACGGACTGGGCGAGGTGACCGTCTTCACCGACCCGATCCCGGCCGACCGGCTGGCAGAGACGCTTCGCCCGTTCGAGGCGATCTGCCTGATGCGGGAACGCACGCCGTTCCCCGCCGCCCTGATCGAGGCGCTGCCCGAGCTTCGCCTGATCGTGACCACCGGGTCGCGGAACCTGTCCATCGACGTGGCGGCGGCGCGGGCACGCGGTATCGTCGTGTCGGGCACACCCTCCCGCAAGACCTCGACGGCGGAACTGACCCTGGCGCTCGTCCTGCACCAGTGTCGCCGCATCGGAACCGAGGCCGCCCGCCTCGACAAAGGCGGGTTCCAGGGGCCGCCGGGGCGGGATCTCGCGGACCTGCGGGTGGGTCTCGTGGGGCTGGGCAACATCGGAACCCAGGTCGCGACGCTGCTGCGGGCCTTCGGGGCCGAGGTAGCGGCCTGGTCGCCGAACCTCACGGCCGAGCGCGCGGCGGATGCCGGTGTGGCCCCTGCCCCCGATCTCCGTGCGCTGGCCGCAGGCTCGGACGTGCTGAGCGTCCACATGGTGCTGGCCGAAAGCACGCGGCACCTCCTCGGGGCGGAGGCGCTGGCGGCGCTGCCCGCCGGTGCTGTCGTGGTGAACACGTCGCGGGCCGGCCTGCTCGATCGCGATGCGCTCTTCGACTGGCTGGGCCGCGATCCCGCCGCGCGGGCCGCGATCGACGTGTTCGAGACCGAGCCCCTGCCGGCGGAGGATCCCTGGCGGGCGGCGCGGCGGCAGTTCGGCGACAGGCTGCTGCTGACACCGCATCTGGGCTATGTCACGCAGGCCACCTGGCGGCTCTTCTATCAGGAGACGGCCGCTGCCGTGGCCGCGTTCCAGGACGGAAATCCCATCCGGACGCTCTGATCGCGTCCGGACCGCGAGATGCGTCAGGCTCCGGCCCAGACCGATCCCGGCACCATCAGCGACCCCTTCGCCAGAAGGCGCGCCGTCCGCAAAAGGCCAGCGCTCTCCAGGTCGAAGGTGCCATCCTCCAGCGTATAGGTGGCCGCCACCTCGATCCGGCCCGAGGCATGTTCGATCGTGACCAGCGCCTCGCCCGGTTCGGGCCGGTCGAGCAGGCCGTCCGACACCGTGCCGGGCACCAGCGCGCAGGATGCCAGGCATTGCGCGCCCGTCACCGCCATCGACGGATGCGCCTTCCACGGCATGAAGTAGCGGGCCGCCAGCGTGCCCCCGTCGCGGGCCGGGGCGAGGAGGCCGAATTTCGGCGCGACCGATTTCGTCACGTCGCCCATTCCCATGCGCTTCCCGGCCTCGATCCGGATCGGCTCCATCCGGGCGTAGAAGTCGCGATTGGCGTCCAGGTCCGCCGCGCTCTCGTAACCCGTCAGGCCGAAGGCGTCCGCGCGGGCGATGACCATGGGCATCGCCACGTCGATGCAGGTGACCTCGATCCCGTCGATCTCGTCACGCAGATTGCCCGTGGGCAGCAGCGCCCCGGTCGCGTTGCCGACCACGTCGCGGAACTTCAGCATCACGGGCGCGGCCGTGCCGGGCACGCCGTCGATGGCCGCGTCGCCTTCGTACTCCACCCTGCCACCGGGGGTGCGGACGATCGCCTCCACCCGGGCGCCGGTGTTGACGGCACGGATGCGGACGCGCGTCTCGTCGCCCTGCGGTGCGATCAGCCCCATCTCGATCGCCGCCGGCCCGACGCCCGAGAGGATGTTGCCGCAGGTCGGCTTGAAGTCGACATACCGCTCCTCCACCGCGACCTGGCCGAAGAAATAGTCGATCTCGGCCCAGTCATCGTCGGAGCGCGACAGCATCGCCACCTTGGTGGTGACCGCCGCGCCGCCGCCGATCCCGTCAATGTTGAGCGGATGGCCCGCGCCGAGGGCGGCCACCAGCACCTGGGCCAGCGTCGCCTCGTCCGCGGGAAGGTCCTCGCGACGGATGTAGGGGCCCCGCGAGGTGCCCCCGCGCAGGAAGTGGAAGGGGATCTCGGTCTGCTGCATCGGTCTCTATCTCCTCCGGATCAGCCGAACGGCCAGGGCAGGCGGGTATAGGCCTGCAACAGACCGTCGGGGAAGCGCAGGTTCAGCGCATTGGCCAGGATCAGGACGAAGGCCGCCGCGCCCGCGGTCAGGAGAACCACGCGGAGCGGCCCGACCCTGGCCCGGAAGATAAGGAACACCACGAAGAAGATCACCATTGCCATGAAGAACCCGATCAGTGCCGAGAGCGCGACCAGGAAGGTGATCCACAGGAGTCCGGCCCAGAGCGATCCCGCCTCGGGATCGTTGGCGTATTCGCCCAGGACCTCGGTATCCTGAGAGACGTTGTGCCGGTTGTCTTTGGTCCAGAGCTGGACCAGCAACAGCGTCACCGCCGCCAGCCCGGCCAGCGCCATGATCATCGGGAAGACCTTCCCGAGGAACGAATGCTGGAGCGAATCCAGGAAAGCCGCGAGGAAGATGGCTGCCGCGAAGAGGGCGAAGAGGATCTGCGGAAGGCGGGTTCGCACCCCTCCCATCCCCGTGGAGGGCAGCTCGTCGATATCGGAGCGCAGCTCGCTCCCCGCGCTGTCGTCGACCCGGTTGCGCATTCCGTACCACACCGAGACGACGATGAAGGCCAGCAGGATCAGGCAGCCGGGGCGCAGGATGAATTCCCAGCCGTAGAACTGCACCGCCTGGTAGAGATAGGTCTCCGATTGCGCGGCGAGTACGAAGCCGATCAGAAGCGCCGGACGCGGCCAGCCGAAGCGGCGCATGAACACGCCGATCACGCCTACGACCAGGAGCGCGACGAGGTCGGCGAGCGACCGCGTGGCCTGGAACGCCGCGAAGCTGATCACCGCGATCATGAAGGGCGCGAGCTGCGGGAACGGGATCGTCGTCAGCCGTGCGATGGGCTGGGACAGCACGATGCAAAGCCCTGCCCCGATGACGTTGGCCAGAGCCAGCGACCAGATGATCGTGTAGGTGATGTTGAGGTTGGTCGTGACCATGGAGGGGCCGGGCTCGATCCCGATCAGGACCATGCCGCCCAGGAACACCGCCATCGAGCCGGATCCCGGGATGCCGAACATCAGCGTCGGCAGCAGGCCGCCGCCTTCCTTGGCGTTGTTGGCGCTTTCGGGCGCGATCACGCCCCGCACGTCGCCCTTGCCGAAATTCTCGGTGTTCTTCTCCGATTGCATGGCATGGCCGTAGGCCAGCCAGTCCACGACCGACCCGCCGAGACCGGGGATCGCGCCGATGATCGTGCCGAGGCCCGCGCAGCGCAGGCTGAGAAAGATGTTCTTCCACCAGTCGCGCAGGCCGTCGAGCCAGCCGGCGCCGAGGCCCCCCTCGGAGGAGATCGCCTGATCGCGGCGCAGCAGGTCGACGATCTCGGGCACGGCGAAGAGGCCGAGGCCGACGATCACCAGCGGCACCCCGTCATAGAGGTAGTCGGTATTGAAGATCATGCGGAACTCGCCCGTCGCCGGCGCGCCCCCGACCGATCCGAGAACCAGCCCCAACCCGCATGCGCCGAGGCCCTTGGCCAGCGAGCGCCCCGCCAGGACACCGACCATCGACAGGCCGAACACCGAGAGCATGAACAACTCGGCCGAGGTGAAGAGCAGGATCAGCGGCCGGGCGATGAGGACGAAGCCGGTCAGGATCGCCGCGCCGAGAAGACCGCCGAAAAGCGACGAGGCGAAGGCAGCCGACAATGCCCGGGCCGCGTGCCCGTCGCGCGACATCGGGAAGCCGTCGAGCACCGTCGCCTGACTGGCCGACGAGCCTGGTATCCCCATCAGCACCGAGGCGAAGGTATCGGACGTTGGAATGACCGCCACGAGGCCGATCAGCATCGCCAGCGCAGAGGTCGGGTCCATGCCGTAGATGAAGGGCAGGAGCAGCGAGAGGCCGGCGATGCCGCCCAGGCCGGGAAAGATGCCGACCGAGAGGCCGATGACCACCCCGACGACCATGTAGATGAGATGTTGTACTGTCAGCAGGTCCGACAGCGCTGTGAGCATCGCTTCCAGCATGGCTCCCCCCTATGCAGATGTGGCGCATCCGGCGGCGCCGGACGGAATGGTGTCGGTACGGCCTCCCCCGCGGCGGCCGTACCTATGGACGTCGTCTCAGTCGAGCGTGACGTCGTATTCCGAAGTCAGCAGATCGACCACGGATTGGCGCACTTCCGGACGGACACGGGTGCCCTGTTCGTAGAGGGTCTGCGCCGCGTCGCCGGTGGCGAGCTGGTAGTCGCCGATCGTGGCCCCCTTGGTCTCCTGGAACTCGGGATCCGCCTGGATGTCGACGAAGGCCTGCTTGTAGGCGTCGATGATCGACTGGTCGGTGCCTTCGGGCAGGAAGGTCATCTTCTGCGCCGGGAAGCCCGCGACGAAGAACGCCTTGTAGGCCTCGAACTCCTCGCCCGACGGCGGCTCGCCGTTCACCATCTCGTAGGCCTCGACATAGGAGGGCATGTCCGGGAAGGTCGGGTCGCGGACGATGTTGCCATCGTCATCGAGCGCGCCCCAGGAGAACAGCGGGATCGCGATGCCCTCGTCCACCAGCGGCTGCACGTTCTGCAGGTATGCCGACGAGGTCTGGTAGTCGATATTGACCTCGCCCCTCTCGAAGGCGAGCCGGCCATCGCCGCGGCCCTGGAAGCCGAAGACGTGACGCACGTCGAGCCCCATCAGGCGGAACCCGAGAAGCGGCACGAGATCGAGCGAGGTCGCGCCCTGGCTGGCATAGATCAGGTCCTGCCCTTCCAGCTTGCCGATCTGGTCGGCGGATTCGACGCCGGTATTGGGGGTCGTGTAGACGACGCCACCGGTGGGCGTGGCCATGACGACGGTCCAGTCGGCATAATCGTAGCGCACGCGCGGATCGCCCAGCAGGTAGGGGAACTGCGTGGAGCCGGAAGTGCCGAGGATCGTGAGCCCGTCCGGCTCGGCCCGCGCCGCGAAGAGATTTGCGCCCTTGGTCGAACCGCCGCCCGGCTCGTTCACGACCTGAACGCTGGGATTGCCCGGCAGGTGCTTGGTCAGGAACGGGGCGAGAAACCGCGCCCAGGTATCCGAGCCGCCGCCTGCGCTGAACGGAATCAGCCACTCGATGGTCTCGCCCTCGAAGCTCACATCCTGAGCCGCGCCCGGCAGCGCCGTCGAGAGCGTGATCCCGACCGCGCCGAGCGCCAGAGCCGTACGACGAGTGAAGTTTGAGATGCTCATGTCTTTCCTCCCTTTTGAACGTGTCGAGCCCGACCCTCCTGCCGACCTCGCGTCGAAATTTCCACAGCTTTCTGCGGTGGATGCTTTCTAAAACATTCCGCATCCTATCGGCGTAACCTGTCGGATTGCTGTCGGCGGGGTTTTCTTTCACGCTGGGGTGGGAGTGCGGGGGGACAAGGGGATGCGGATCGTCATTGCCGAGGATAACGAAAGTCTGTCCGGCGCCATCACCCATGTCCTCAAGCGAGCTGGCTATGCGGTCGACCAGCTGTTCGACGGAATCGAGGCGAGCGAACATCTCGCCGGCGCGGATGCTGATCTGCTGATCCTCGACATGAACCTGCCCCGGCGCCAGGGGCTCGAGATCATGCGCGATCTGCGCAGTCGCGGACAGGGCATGCCGGTGCTGATCCTGACCGCGCGCGGTGGGGTTGCGGATCGGGTGGCGGGCCTCGACGCCGGGGCCGACGATTACATGACGAAACCCTTCCCGATGGACGAGCTTCTGGCGAGGGTCCGAGCGCTGTTGCGACGACGTACGCGGATCATGCCGACCGTCGAACGTCTGGGCGCCATGGAGTTCGATCGGGGCACCGGCACGCTCAACCTCGAGGGAACGCCCATCGACCTGGCGCCGCGCGAGCGGGCGCTCTTCGAGTTGCTGTTCGAGCGCGCGGGCACCGTGGTCGCAAAGACCCACATCGCCGACAGCCTTTACGGTCTCGGTGCCGAGGTCGAGACCAACGCGGTGGAGCTGGCCGTCTCCCGGCTCCGCCGAAAGCTCGGCAAGGCGGCCTCGATCCGCACGATCCGCGGATTGGGCTACCTGCTCGAGCCGGGGACGTGAGACCGCCGCCCCTGCTGTCGTTGCGCGCCCGGTTGTTCGCGATCCTCCTGATCGCGCTCGTCGCGACGGCGGTGGGAGCGTCCACGCTGCGCTTCGTGCTCGCGCGCGAGATGTCGAACCGGCTCTACGACAGCACGCTCGAGGTGGTGGCGCTGGCGATCTCGAGGGACGCGGTCCTGAGCGACGGCGACATCCTGGCCGAAGACCTGCTCGACCGCCTCGTGCGAGCGCTCGGCGATCCGATCTATTACCGCATCATCGGCCCGGGAGGGCGCTTCGTGACCGGGTATTCCGAGGCCCCCGCGGGCTCGCCGGCACGGCGCGAGGGACTGCCCACGGGCGAGGCGGTATTCTACGACGGCACCTATTTCGATGCACCGGTCCGCGGCGTCCTGCAGCGCGAATTCGTCACGAACACCGAATTCGATGGCTGGGTGACCGTCGAGGTCTGGCAGATGGTGACCGAGCGTCGCGACCTCGCCCTCCGCCTCCTCGGGCAGACGCTGGCCATTCTCGCCGTGGTCGTGGCCATAGCCGTGCTGGCACTGACGATCGGGATCGGGGTCGGGCTGCGGCCGCTCGACAAGCTGTCCGAGGCGGTGTCGCAACGCAGCCCGCGTGATCTCGCGCCGATCACCCGGCCGGTGCCGCGCGAGATGTCCGCGCTGGTGGACGCATTGAACGGGCTGATCGCCGAGACGCGCGAAGCGTTCCGCAAGCGCGACACCTTCATCGCCGACGCCGCCCATCAGCTGCGCAACCCCATTGCCGCGGTGGCGGCACAACTCGATGCCGGCATCGCCGCCGAAAGCGATGCCGAGCGCGCCGAGATCATGCGGGACTCCCACGCCGCGATGACACGCGTGCGGCGCATGACCACCCAGCTCCTGAGCCTCGAGGCGCTCGATCAGCCCGTCGACGGCAACGTCCGGACGGCCGACCTGGCCGACATCGCCTCGGCGGCCGCCGCGCGGGCGGTGCCGCACATCCTGGCCGCAGGCGGCGACATCGATTTCGTCAATGGCGGGATCGCGCTGCCGGTGAACGAACAAAGCGGGCTTCTGACCGAGATGATCGACAACCTGCTGGACAACGTCTGCAAGTACGGGGTGCGGCGCGGTGGCGAGGTCACGGTCTCCATGGCCCGCGATGCCGACAGCGCCCGGTTGACCGTCGCGGATGACGGCCCCGGCGTGCCGCCCGGCGAACGCGCCGACATCTTCGAGCGCTTCCACCGCGGCTCCGAGGACGGTCACATGGGCGCGGGCCTGGGCCTCGCCATAGCGCGACGCATTGCCGAGGCGCATGGAGGATCGCTGGTTCTCGCGCCGTCGGACAAGGGGGCCCGGTTCGTGGTCACGCTGCCCATCGCATCGGCGTGACGCTCAGGTCGCCGCGAGGCTCGCGCGGAACTTGCGATGGCGCTTGAGCGCCGGGCCCAGCAGCTTCGCGAGGCCGCGGATCGGGATGTCGGGGACAAACAGCGGGGTATCTGTGGATGCAACTGACATGGCAGTCTCCGTTTCTGTGCGTCCTCCCTCTGCCAAGGCATTTGCGCCCGCACGGCCATCCGAACAAGCGCCGTGTTCGCAGACCCGCTATGTCGGAAACGAAACGGTTCGTGGCGAAGACATGGAGCCTGGCACCGTCCGCCACGCTCGCTGTCGATGGGGGGCGGCGCGGACCGCGCGACGCCCCGGTCCGGCGTCAGGCCGGAACCTCGTCCACCGGTCGCGGCCTGCCGTCGCCGTCAAGCGCGACGAAGGTGAAGGTCGCCTCGGTGACGAGGTGGCTCTCCTCGGTATGACGCTCGCGCCGCCATGCATCGACGCGGATCCGCATCGAGCTCCGGCCCACCTTCTCGATCGCGGCGTAGAGCGAGACCTCGTCGCCGACCTTGACCGGGCGGTGGAGCTTCATCCCGTCGACCGCGATCGTCGAGCTGCGGCCCCGCGATCTCCGGGCCGCGACGGTTCCCGCGGCGAGGTCCATCTGGCTCATCAACCAACCGCCGAAGATGTCCCCGGCCGGATTGGTGTCGGCAGGCATGGCGATGACCCGGATCGTCGGCGGTCCTTCCGGGGGGCAAACCTCAGATGACATGGGAGCACTCCGAGGCAGGCGTGCGGGTGTCCATGTTCCGGCCGCGGTTCAAGTGATCGTCGATCTCCGCTGCCGCGCCGATCATCCGCCCGTAGAGGAAGATAGTGAAGGCGGCGGTCTCGAGATCGCCTTGCGAAAGGGACCCTTTCCGGAAATCCTCCCACATCAGCGCCAGGAGGAGGGCCGCGATCACCGCGTCGACGTTCACGCAGAACACGTAGCGAGACGCGCCGACATCGTAGAGCGCCTGCACGAGTTCCAGGTAGAAGGCGTGGAACACGTTGTACTTGCCTTCCTTCTCGAGGAAGTCCGCGACGAACCGCTCGCGCGGGTCGTAGTTCACCGGTTTTCCCTTGAAGACGGGATGATGCACACCCGGCAGCGCGCGGACCTCGCCGCCTTCCTCCCTGGCGCGGGCCTTGTCCGCCTTGTAGGAAAGCGCGAATTCCCGCGCCATCGCGCGAAGGTCGAGCCCGTGGTCCGGATCGCCGGGATCGGTCAGCCCCTTGTCCCCGAACTGCTGCAGCAGGAAGGCCATCCCCTCGTAGCCGTTGCCGCCATGGCTGTAGCCGGTATGGGACAGGAATCCGATCATGGCCTTGTTGATCTGCACCCGCTCCGGCGTCTGCGGCCCGTCCGCCGAAACCGCGCCCTTGGCCCCCTGGGCCGAGATCGCGCCGGGACCGTTGGAAATCAGGAGCCCGATGAGGATCTGCAGCGGCAGGACCTCGTCCGGCCTAGGCTTCTTGCCGAGCAGCGAAAGCGCGCAGAGATCGGCCATCGTCCAGCGCCCGAAGCGCTCGTCCCGGGGAATGCCGCAAAGCACGCCGTGCTCGTGATGCCTGGCCTCGATCGTGGCGCCGATCATCACGCCGTAAAGGCGCAGATACCAGGGCAGCGTCTCGGCCGTCAGGCGCGAGATGCGCTTCCGCACCAGCGGCCCCCATGCGATGGTCAGCCCGATCGCGGCCAGGATCGCGTCGCGCGAAGGCCGCTCGCCGAAACTGCCGAGCAGTTTCAGGAAGACCGATTTGCCGCCCCGCGCGCGCACGGCCGCCAGCATCGCCTCGGGGCGCGGATCATCCGCCTCCTCGTCGGTCGCGAGAAAGAGGGAACGGGTCCCTTCGTCGATCTCGATAGCGCCGAGATCGAAGCTTTCGTCACGACCGTCGAGCAATCCCGAGGACGCGAACATGTCGATCAGGGCGCGCGTGCAGGCCATGGCGCGTTCCACCCGCTTCGGCCCGCAGATCGCCGCGGCGCCCGCCATCACCGCGTTCGGCGCACTGCCCGCCTCGCGCGCCGCCTGCGCCGCCACGAGGATCGGATCACCCACGAGATTGACCTCGGCGGCGACCGCGACATCCAGCATCGCGCGGTCGTTCTCCGTCGCGATCTCGTGGACCAGCGGCAGCGCGAAGGTCGCCTCGAGCGGCTTCATCGCGAGGTCCAGCACCCGGTGCCCGTGCACGCTCGTCACCTGCGTCTTCGGGTCCATCACCGAGGCGCCCGAGCGATCCTTCATGTTCTGCCGCGCGACCACCGCGCCGACCTTCTCCTTCAGCGCCTCGATCTGGCCGTCGTAAGGCGCCGGTGCCGCGACCGGTGCCATGCCGAGGTTTGCCGGAAGCGTCAGCCCCTGGTCGTTGGCGAGCCACGGTTTCAGCGCGAGGTTGCCGCGCGGTTCGAAATCGGGGGCGATGCCGTTCGCCTTCATCACCGCGGTGAGCGCCTCGGGAATATGGGCGATATTCGTGACCACCGCGCCCTTCGCCGAGACAACCGGGTTTTCCGGCGTGAAGAGATCCGCGACGCCGAATGCCTCCATGAACCAGCGCTCTTTGTCCTCGGCCCGATCGCCCGAACCGGCCATCGCGCCGGCATGACCCACGGCGCGCGTCAGCTTCGATTTCCAGCGGCCCACCACGCAGGCCACGGTCGGCTTGCCGAACGCCACGCCGTGCTCGTAATAGCCGCCGGGCTCCACGTAGAGGACCGCCGCCCTGGAGCGCTCGTCGTTCTGGAACGCATGTGCGAAATCGGCGGCGCCGTAATGAATGTAGACGTCTTTGCCTGACGAGATGAGCGTCGTCGTCCCCCATCCTTCGGTCGCGAGATATTGTGCGATCGTGGTCGTGAACCCGCCGGAATTCGACATCACCGCGACCGATCCCTTGAGGAGCGATTCATCCGGGTGATCGCCCCCGAGCGCCCCGCCGATCCGCACGCGGTTCCACGAATCCGCGACGCCCAGACAATTGCCGCCGATCACGTCGACCCTGTTGGCCTGCGCCATGGCGCGGATCTCGCGCGCGTCGTGTATGGCGATCTTCTCGGTGATGATGACGATCTTCTCGAGGTCGGGGTTCACGCGGATCAGTTCCGCCACCCCGTCGCGCACGCCCGAGGGCGGGAGGTAGACCACGCCCACGTTGAAATCATGTCCCGCGTCGAGCCCTTCGCGGACGTTGTTGAAGACCGGTATGTCGCCCACCGACGTCCTGAGCTTCTGTCCTGCCTTGCCGGGGGCCGTGCCGAAAACGACGTTGCCGCCCGAGAAGGCGTGGCTCACCGGCGTCACCTGCCGGCTCTCGCCACCGAGGATGTTCAGAACGCAAACGCGATCCAGTTTCGTCGCGATCTGGTCCAGGGAGTTCAGTCCCAGGTAATACGGAAATTCTTCCACTGACTGACGTTTCATGGCCTTGCCCTCCCTCAAGCCGCTTCACTCGACAATCCGAGGCCCGCAGCGATCTCCGCGCGGCCTCCGGCGCGCATCCACCCGTCCACCTCCTTCGCGTAGTTCACCACCTCCGACATGGCGCTGTCGAAACCGAAGAAACGGTACGGCAATCCGAGGCTTTCCAGCGTATCGGCAAGATTGCCCATGCCACGCACCAGGTTCGGCCCCCCGCGGCCCACGACCACGTAAAGCGGCGTCCGACCGTGGGTCGCGAAATGTTCCCGCAGCGCGTCGCCCATGCCCCGGAACGTCTCGTGGATATCGGTATTGTTCGACTTACCGCCGATGATGAACAGGACGTTGGTCTGCTCCAGGAAATGGCGATAGCAGATCGAGGCGACCGCCTTCATCTTCGCATAGGGCGGATTGCCCCCGAAATCGGACGAGATGATCGCCGCCTCGCCGAGCACCTCGGTGACGAGGCTGTTGGCGCCGCCGCCGAAAGTCGGGGCGAGAATGGTGCCCTTTTCGTTGACCACGAAGACGTCCGACTGCCCCTGATGCGTCCGCAGCTGGTTCACCTCCTGCTCGAACGCGGTCACGTCGGATGCGAAGAGGCGCTCCGGCAGATCCAGCCTGCCCACGCGCGGGTCGTCCCGGTCGAAGCCGCATTTGAAGTCGCAGGCGACGGGCGTCAGACGGCCGCCGGGTTCGGGTCGCATGCGGATCGGGTTCAGCTCCAGCGTGGTCATGCCGTAATGGTGCATGAGCTCCCAGAGCTTGGGCAGTTGCTGCACCAGCGGCGAGATGATCTCTTTCGGCGCGCCGATGTCCGAGAGCGCGTTGGCGACCACGAACGCCTTGAGCCCGGTCAGGGCGTCGAAGGGCACGGTCGCGATCTCGGTCTTGTCGAGCTCCTCGATATCGATCCCGCCGCGATGGGTCAGTGTCATGGTCGGCGCGCGATAGCGCGTGTCGTCGGTGATGGAGAAATAGATCTCGTGCTCGGCCGGCACCCCGGCCTCGAACGTCACGCCGTTGGCCTTGGTCCTGGCGTTCCCGTGCCGATGCTCGGCGAAGTAGAGACGTTCCTTCTCGGAAATCGCCGTGGAGAGGTCGGAGGCCTTGCCTATGAGGCCCGCCTTGCCCTTCTTGCCGACGCCGCCCCGGAAGATCGGCTTGATGAAGATCATCCCGTGCCGGTCGATCAGGTCCTGGATCTCGTCTTCCTGCGCATCGGCGCCAAGGACTTCGGAATGTGGAAAACCCACATGTCCCAGAAGTCGCGATCCGTAGAGCATTCCGTTCAGTTGCATAATATCCCCCCTTGGTAAGCCTGCACCACAGGCTGCCTGGGGAAGAACCATAGATGCCGAACCTGTCGACGTGCTGTCGTGCCTGCATTATTGGGCATTCGCACCGCGAAGACCCGACGCGTCCGTCTCAGGGGGATCCGTCGCCATGGAACCGGCGCGTTTGCGGCAGGCCTGGTCGGGATCGCAGGTGGGATTGTCGCATCGACCGGCCTCGACCGGATGTCGGGTACTCCGCAGACCTTCCGGGGCGCTTCACCGAACGGATTTCGGACGACGCAGGTCTCCTAGTGGACACCCGGCGTCTTGTCCGCGACATGGCCGTTCCTGACGGTTCGAACCGCTTCCATCACGCGCGTCGCTGGCTGGACGGCGCGCGGCGACGGGCGAGTGTCACATGGCCATACCGGGAAGCGCCGTGCCCGAGGCATCGAAATAATGCAGGTGGTCCTTCTCCGGAACCAAGCCCACGGATGCTCCGGGACGGATATCGGGATTGCCCCGGATCCGGGCGAGGATCGGGCCGACGCCCGGGATCTCGCAATGGACGTTGCTGTCCGATCCGAGACGCTCGATCACCTCGACCGTCGCGGCGATCCCCTCGCCCGGCTTCGCGAGGGCGATGTGTTCGGGACGGATACCGATATGGCGCGCGGTGCCGGGGCCCGGAAGAGGCGTCCCGTCGGCGAGGCGGAGCCCGTCCCGCGACGGTGCGACCTCGAGCACGTTCATCGTGGGCGAACCGATGAAGGTCGCGACGAAGCGGTTCGCGGGACGCTCGTAGAGCTCGATCGGGGTGCCGACCTGCTGGATGTCGCCGCCATTCAGGACGACGATCCGGTCGGCGAGCGTCATCGCCTCGACCTGGTCGTGGGTGACGTAGACCATCGTCGTGCCGAGGCGCTGGTGCAGCCGCGCGATCTCGAGCCGCATCTCGGCTCGGAGGGCGGCATCGAGGTTCGAGAGCGGTTCGTCGAAGAGGAACGCCTTCGGATCGCGCACGATCGCCCGGCCCATCGCGACCCGCTGGCGCTGACCGCCCGAGAGCGCGCGCGGCAGGCGGTCGAGGAAGCTGCCAAGCCCCAGCGTCCGCGCGGCCGCGTCCACCGGACCGCGGCGCTCCGTCTCGGGGCGGCGGCGGATCTCCATCGAGAAGCCCATGTTCCGGGCAACCGACATGTGCGGGTAGAGCGCGTAGCTCTGGAACACCATGGCGATGTCGCGTGCCCGCGGGGGGACGTCGGTCATTTCGGCGCCGTCGATCAGCAGCGCGCCGCCGGTGATCGACTCGAGCCCCGCAATCATCCGGAGGAGCGTCGACTTCCCGCAGCCCGAGGGGCCGACGAGGACCACGAACTCGCCATCCCCGATCCTGAGGTCGATGTTGCGCAGCACCTCGGTGCCGCCGTAGCTCTTGCGGACGTCCCGCAATTCCATCTCGGCCATGGCTATCCTTTCACGGCGCCGCTCGTGAGGCCCTGCACCAGGTAGCGCTGGATGAAGGCGAAGAAGAGACAGGAGGGCACGAGCGCGAGGACGCCCGCGGCCATCATCTGCCCCCAATCGACGGAGAACTTGCTGACGAAGGACAGCAGGCCCACGGGGAAGGTCATCGTGTCGTCCGAGCGGATCAGCATCAGTGCGAAGAAGAGCTCCGACCATGCGGCGGTGAAGACGAAGCCGAGCGTCGCGCCGAGACCGGGCAGCGTCAGCGGCAGGATCACCTTGCGCAGCGCCTGCAGGCGGGTGCAGCCATCCATCATCGCCGCCTCCTCCAGATCCTTCGGGATGCCGTCGAAGAAGCTCTGCATGAGGAAGGTGGCGAAGGGGATGTTGAAGGCGGTGTAGACAATGATCAGGCTCGTCAGGGAGTTGAGGAGGCCCAGGGCCGCCACGATCTTGTAGATCGGCGCGATGATCATCAGGAGCGGGAACATCTGCGTCACCAGCATCAGCGCGATCACCAGCCGCTTGCCGCGGAACGCGAAGCGGGAGAAGGCGTAGCCCGCGGCGGCCGCGATCAGGGCCGTCGCGGCCGCCGTGCCGAGCGAGACGATGACGGAATTGCGGAAATAGGCCAGGAAGTCCGTCGCGAAGAGGACGGCGCGGAAGTTCTCCAGCGTCAGCGCGGAGGGCCAGAGCGCGGTGCCGTCGGAATAGATCAGCCGCTCCGGGGTCAGCGCGATCTTCAGGAGCCAGTAGAGCGGGAAGAGCGCGAAGGCGACATAGGCGAGGATCGCGAGATACGTTCCGACCACGGCCAGAGGAGGTGTACGGCGGAGGGCGGCCATCAGAATTTCACCAGCCGCGCGCGCACGAAGAGGAGGATCACGGCATAGACGAGGAGCACGCCCAGAAGCGCCACCGCGATCGCGGAAGCGTAACCGAAATCGAGCCGCCGGAACGCCGTGGTGAAGATGTAGGAGGAGAGGATCTGCGTGGAATTCGCCGGACCGCCGCCGGTCATGACGTAGATCAGATCCGCGAAATTGGCGATCCAGATCGCCCTCAGCATGATCGTGATGGCGATCATCGGGCCGAGGAACGGCAGCGTGATCTTCGTGAAGCACTGCCAGGCGGAGGCGCCATCGATCTCCGCGGCCTCGTAGAGCTCGCCCGGGATCGATTGCAGCGCGGCCAGGAGCGTGATCGCGAAGAACGGCACCCCGTACCAGACATTGGCGAGGATCGGCCCCCACATCGCCGTGCCCGGATCGCTCAGGATGTTGTAGGGCTCTTCCAGCAAGCCGACGGCCGCGCCCCAATGCGGCAAGGGGCCGATCACCGGGTTCAGGAGCCACGAGAAGGTCAGGGCGATCAGGAAGGTCGGCACCGCCCAGGGCAGGAAGACGAGCGCCTGCACGATCCGCTTGCCGTGGAACGGACGCGACAGGAGGAGCGCGAGGCCGAGCCCGAGGAAGAATTGCAGCGTCACGGAGCCGAAGGTCCACCAGAAGGTGTTGACGAGCGCCGTCCAGAATCGCGCATCCTCGCCCAGGGCCTCGAAATTCTCCAAGCCGACGTACCCGGTCTCGAACGGACGCAGGAGGTTGATCGACTGCACCGAGTAGGAAATCCCGATCCCGAGCGGGATCAGCATGACGAAGATCAGGAGCAGGATCGCCGGCGAGAGATAGAGCCAGGGCTCGACGGCATAGGCGAGATAGGCGCGGCCGAACCGCGTCCGGGGGATCCCGGACGCGGTGTCGTTTCCGGAGAGCGTCGTCACCGGGCGTCCTGCCAGCGGGCGTATTCCGCCGTCAGGAACTCCGCCCACTGGTCGGCGAGCTCCTGCGCGGTGATCTCGCCCAGAAGGGCCTGCTGCGAGGTCTCGAGCGCGATGGAATCCGCGAAGTATCCGAACTGCTCGAGATAGGTGGGCATCGCGATCGGCTCGTAGGCGGGATCGTTGAGCTCCGTGAACCAGCCCGCGAACTGCTCCGACTGGAAGTAGGGATCCTGCTCTGCGCCCTCGTGGATCGGGATGATGCCGACCCGCTGCGCCCAGATCTGGTTCTGCTCCGGGCTCGAGAGATGCGCGATCAGCGACCAGGCCTCGTCGGGCGCGTCGGTGGAGGAGAAGGCCGCCCAGCCCGCATAACCGATCGTCGGGAAGGCCATGCCGTCCGGACCCTTGGGCATCGGCGCGACGGCGAAGCTGTCGGCATCCATCCGCTCGGACACGGCGATCAGCGCGTCCGGATCCTGGTCGAGGAAGGCGCAGGTGCCGGAATAGAAGCCAGCGACGATCTCGTTGAAGCCCCAGGACACGGAATCGCGCGGCGCAAGCCCGTCCTGGTAGAGGTCGATGAGATATTGCAGCCCCTCCACCGAGCCAGGCTGGTTGATCGTGCTCTGCCCGTCTTCGTCGAAGAACGCGGGAGAGCCGTTCATCGTGGCCGCCATCATCATCCAGCCATTGAGCCCGCCCGGGCCGCCGCGCAGGCAATAGCCCGACTTGCCGTCGAGCTCGGAGACGGCGGCGGAGGCGTCGCGGAACTCCTCCAGCGTCTCGGGCGGCCCGTCGATTCCGGCCTGCTCCAGGAGGTCCTTGTTGTAGAACATGGCCCGCAGATAGAAGCCGTAGGGGATTTCCCTGAGGCTGCCGTCGGCGGTGTTCGAACCCATGTCGACGGTCGTCTGGGTCAGGCTATCCGCATGTTCCCATTCCTCGAAATAGGGACCGAGATCCATCAGCCTTTCGCCGTAGAGCGAGAGCCAGCGATCGGGCATCTCGACCACGTCGGGAATGTCGCCGCCCGCGATCATCGTGGCGAAGATCTCGAAGGCTTGCCCCCAAGGCAGTGAGACGATCTCGACGGTATTGCCGGTCTCCTCCGCCCAGGCCTGGGTCATCTCCTCGAGGACCGCGGTACGTTCAGGGCTGGTGATCACCTCCACGAGGCGGAGGTCGGCCGCCCCCGCCGTTCCGGCGATCGCCCCGGTGAGCGCGGTCGTCAATGCAAGTCGTCTCATTCTCTCGAACTCCCTGTGATACTTGAAATGTTCCTCATGAGACCCTCTTTACGGGGCCCTTGTCTCAGCGTGTGGCGATGGTGAGCGCGCGGTCGAAGTCGCGCCAGAGATCCTCGGCCGCCTCGAGCCCGAGCGACAGCCGCACCAGGCGCTCGGGAACGCCGAAGCGGCGGACCGAATTGTGCTCCCCTGCCTGGGCGAGGGTCACGGCGGCGGGGACGATCAAGCTCTCAAAACCGCCCCAGCTGACGCCCAGGCGGAACAGGTCGAGCGCGTCCGCAAAACGCCGGATATCGACGCTGTCGGAGAGTTCGATCGACATCAGACCCGAACGCCCCTCGAGGCCCGGGACCGTGTTCGCACCGGGCGAATGGATGGCGGTGACCTCCGCCCGTCCGCCCAGGCGGTCGACGAAGAGATCGGCCGTGCGCTGATGTTCCCGCATCCGCGCCCCGAGGGTCCGAAGCCCCCGCACCAGGAGCCAGGCCTCGAACGGCGCGAGCTTGCCGCCGAGAAGCGGCAGCGTGAGGTCGCGGATGCGGCCCACGATCTCGGCCGGGCCGGTGACCACGCCCGCGACGGTGTCGGAATGGCCGGAGATGTATTTCGACGCCGAATGCAGCACGACGTCGATGCCGAGCGCGAGCGGCCGCTGGAAGATCGGCGTCGCCCAGGAATTGTCGATGACCGTGGTCACCCCTTCCGCCCGCGCCGCCTCCGCGATCGCGCGCAGATCCGCCGCCTGCATCATCATGGAGGTGGGGCTTTCGAGATAGGCCAGTGCCGCGCCCCGCATCACCTCCGGATCCGTCGCGAACGCCGTCACCGGGTGATAGGTGATCTCCACCCCCCAGGGCCGCAGCATCCGCTCCATGAGCCGGTAGGCGTCGGGATAGACATGCTCGACGCAGGCGATCCGGTCGCCCGGTCGGACGAGCGCGAAGAGCGTGGCGGAGATCGCGGCCATGCCGGAGGCGAAGCCCACCGACGCGGCCCCGCCCTCGAGCCGCGCCATCATCTCCTCGAACGCCGCCGTGGTCGGGTTCGTCACGCGGGAATAGAGCGGCCGATCGATCTCGCCGGCCATGCGCGCTTCGAAGGCGGCCATGTCGTCGAAGGTGAAGAGCGAGGTCTGGTAGATGGGAGGCGTCACGCTGCCCGCGGGGCCGCCATAGGGCCTGGCCAGAACGGTGTCGGGGGCGTGGTCAGTCATGGTTCAGATCTCCCATTCGGTCGTGCGTGGCGGTCTCCACCATGTCGACGATCTCGCCCATCACCGCTGCCGCGCGGTCGGGCGCGCCGTCGCGGATCGCCTCGGCGAGCGGGCGGTGGAGCGGGATCGAGGCAGCGCCGAGCTGCGGCTCCCCGATCGGGTCGCCGTAGACGTCGTGGAAGGCGCGCTGCAACTGCTCGACCATCTGCGCGAAGAGCGGATTGCCGGTCGCCGCGTGGATCTCGGCATGGAAGCGGCGATCGGCGGGCCGCCAGTCCGTCCCGGCCGCGTGGTGGTCGAGCAATGTGTACATCCGGTCCATGATCCGGTGCCGGGCCCGCTCGTCCGCCCGCACGGCCGCGTGGCGCGCCGCCTCGATCTCCAGCGGCCGGCGCACCTCCAGCGTTCGTATCAGGCTCTGCGCCTCGAGCGAGATCGACAGCGGCAGACGTTCCGCGGACGGGACGATCGGCACGCGCAGGACGGTCCCCGCGCCCTTGTTGCGCGTCACGATCGCCATGCCCTGCCATGCCTTCATCGCCTCCCGCACGGTGGAGCGACCGACGCCGAGCTCGCGGGCGAGCTCCAGCTCGGGCGGCAAACGGTCGTCCACCCCGATCCCGCGGGACACGATCATCTCCGCGATCGCCTCGAGGACGTCCCGTTGCTTGCCCGAACTGCCGCCGTTCACGTATCCCATGCCGGCATCATCGTGCTATGTCCGACAATGTAAAGAATTATGACTGACAAAATTCGGGGCGGCGCAGGCTCTCTGCGGGATCGGAATGGCGTGTTGGCCCTTCTCGAGTGGCTGCCTGCCCTACCCGTTGCCAAGGGCTATGAGGTGCGGCCTCTCTGATCGAAAGGCCGCCCCGGTTCGGCCGCGGCATCGAACATAGCGACGCTTCGCTCATCGCGTCGTGCCTCCTTGAGCCCGGCTCGGCCACCGGCCAAAGTCCGACATGCGGCCCGCAACTGGGAATACTTGAACTAGACGGTGAAGACGGTGGCGGCATGAGATATGGATCAGCTCACCGACGCCGCATTGTTCAGAGGAGCAGACCCTTTTTGGAGTGCGGCCGGGCGACCCCGCCAATACGGGGCGTACGACGAGCGGCTTGGTCCTGCCCTCTTCGCGGTGCATGCGGGCGCCAATCCCGGCTTCGATCCACCGGGCCGGGCATCGCCCCCCGCGGGCGCCCGGCGCCGGGGCGAGGCCCAATGCTGCCGATATGCCGCGCGCCCCGAACGACCGTATCTGGAGGTTGTAATCCGGGGATGGAAACGTATTGAGGCACAGTCCGAAGTTGCAGGATGCCGCAGACCGATGGATCAGATTTCCGCCGCGACATGCCAGGGGGCTTCCACCGCGTCGTTCCGCGTGATCTCCGGCAGTGTCTACGAGCTCCGCCTCCTGCTTTCGCGGCGCGACGGGACCGGCCCGAAGCCCCTGAAGCTCTCCCCCATCCGCATCGACTTCTCGGACGATCGCGGCCGCCCCGTCGATCTCCGCCTCGTGACCGGACGGAACCACGTCCCGCATCTCAACCCCATGCAGGTCGAACTCCTGCCCGAAGGACCGGTGCTCCAAGACGAAGAAGAAGCGGCACGATGGCACGCGGCGGGATACGCCTCGCGCTTCATCGTGGCCCCGCCCGACGCGACGGACCTGAGGATCGCGTCGGACGATCCGGACGTGGAGATCGCGGCCGCCGAGGTGCTGCCGCTCGGGATCGACTGGCCCGGGGAGGGCCGCGCCACGTCACGCCATGTCGAAGCCATCGCGGCGTCACGGGCCGAGCTGATCGAGCGGCTTCTGCCCGATCCCGCCCTGCGGCCCGACCCGGTGATACGGGCGCTTGCGCGGATTCCCGTGGAGCAGTTCGACGCGATCCGCGGGCAGTTCCGACCCGGTGGAGACTGGCGGAAGGTCCTCAAGCGCATGGCGGAGGGCGCCGAGGCGGAGGCCGAGGAATTCGAGGAACGGGTCCGGCGGCTGGCCGCGGCGCGGCGACGCGAGATCCGCGTGGGCCTCGTCGGCCACCCGCGGACCTACGAGCGGTTGCGGTTCCTCTGCGACGTCGTCTGGCTACGCAAGGAGCTCTGCACCGACCAGCTTGCCGAGATGGGTTTCGACCTGATCCTCATCGAAACCGTCGCCGAGAGCGGGCCCGGCGACTGGAACGGCGCCTTTCTCCAGCTCGACGGGGACATGGCGCCGGAGGGCACGGCGCTCTTCCGCGCGGCCCGCGCGCGCGGCCTGCCGGTCCATCTCCTCCTGAGCGCCGCCCCCGCCGCCTCCCATTTCTGGCGCGGTGCGATAGAAGCCGCGGACGCGGTCCTCGTCGAAGGCAACCCGCAGGACTGGAGCGGCGATGCCCCCTGCCCGGCCCTGCCGGATCACGCCCGCTTCCTGCGCCGCGCGACCGAGCCCGCGGCCGGTCCCGCCGCCCTTCTCGAGCCGCGCCTGCACGACCTGATGCTCGTCCCCGTGGGGTCGGATCTCTTCCAGTTTCCCGACTTCGCCGACTTCCTCTCGACACCCGGCTGCTACGACGCGCTGGTGACCGAGTTTCACTACGGCTTCGCCCCCTCCTCCCTCACGCCACGCCTGAAGGGCCGGAAGGTGGCGATGGCGCCCGACCTTTCGCGGCGGCAGCAGACGTACCTGCTGCGCAACGCGACCATCGTGCTCCTGAACGCCACCACGCTCCGGACCGAGGCGGAGCTCCTCGACATCGCCCTCGACGCGATCGTGGCCGGGGCGATCCCGGTCCTCGTAGGCCCCGTGCCTCCCGAGGGCGCGGTCTTCGCGGCGCTCGACAGGGTCACGGCGCCGTCCGAGCTGATGGAGCTGCAGCGATCCTATCGCATCGCCTGGCTGCGCGAGCGGCGCTGGCGCGCGCTCTACCGCCTCGTCATGCGCCACCATGTCTGGCGCGCGGAGGATCGCGCGGCGCTCCTGGGCGAGGATCTCTACGACGCGGATTTCGACCGGCCACGGATGAGCACGATCCTCGTCTCCCGGCGGCCGCATCTCATCGAGCGCTGCCTCGAGACGTTCCGCGCTCAGAGCTGGCCCGAAACCGAACTCGTGATGGTCCTGAACCTAGACGAGCCGCCCTCGAACCTGCCCGAGCTGCGCGAGAACGAGCACCTCTTCGTCCTGCCCGCGCATTTCAACATCGGCCGCTGCCTCAACATGGCCATCGCCGCGAGCACGGGCCGCTACTGGGCCAAGATGGACGACGACGATTACTATGCCAGCACATATCTGGAGGAATACGCCTGGTACTACCACGCCACGCAGGCGGATACGGTGGGGCGAATACCGATTTTGTTTTATATGAGCGGTCAAGATTTAACCTTAATAAAATCCCAAAAATTCGAAAGATGCCGGCGCATTACTAAATTAATGGACTTTAGCTCTGGAGCAACACTGTCAGGAGACAAAAATGGGTCATTGCCTAAATTTTCAAACTCACAAAGAAACTCTGCGGATTCAGAGTGGATAAGATCCGTTACAAAAAGTAGTGGATTGCGTACAGCTAGCTATGATGGCACGTCTTTCATTGTTTTCAGAGATGCAGATGAAAGCAATCACACCTGGATGATGAGTGGAAGATCGACAAATATGATCGGCCTGTCGCCTGTTTGTGAAGGAAATTTATTTGAAAGGATATAAAATATAAAATTACAACAATATTGTATAAAAAATTTTGCTATAAGTTTTTATGTCCAAGCGCCAATTGCAAAAAGACCTAGTGATCTTTCTCCGGTATTAGCAAGGGCAGAGGCAATTCTTCCACGGAATGTAGTTAAAAAATCGGACGGAGCAGTAGCCGGGCCGATCAACCAATAACCGCCAGTGTAATTTCGAATACCCGAAACAGCAGGGATATCAATAAACGGTTTAGGATAGGTCCAGATTGCGTCGACATTACCAGACGAGAAAATAGCGCCGTAAGCTCTGTCCGGTGATGGGAAATTCACCTGCTGCGTGCAGATCTGCGTCCCGTCGGCGAAGCGGGTATAGGTGCCGTTCGTATTCGTGCCGCGCTCGATGACGGCGCCGGTGGGGACGCCGCCTGCCTGTGAGACCGGCCCAAGGACATTGCCCGGGCCGTAGCCCCAATCGGCGCGCATGAGACGGCCCGGTGTGGTGTCGCCCGGAGTTGACTGGACCGCGTCGCCCGCCATGCGGTCCGCGCGCACCGACGCGAACGTCGCCTCGCCCGTGGCCCCCTCGACCGCCATCGCGGGCCGCCAGCTCTCCCCGTCGGCGCTGACCTTCACCGAGAAGTTGCCGTCGCCCGCGAGGCCCATCTCTGCGCGGCCGGAGAAGTCGGTCTGGAAGAGAAGGCTCGCCGTGTCGGCCGCTGTGGCCTTGTTCACCTTGATCCGGTGGCTGCCGCCCTCGTGGGTGAAGAGCGTCGCGGGGGCTGAAACGGCGAGCCTGTTGGTGGCGTCCCAGCCGGTGTTGATCCCGAGCCCCTCCCGCGCGTCGCTACCATCCTCGCTCACCGCGAGCAGGACCCGCCAGGCCCCGTTCTGGTAGACGTAGACGGCGCCCGCTGCCTCCACCCAGGCGGTGAAGCCGTTGCGCGGCGGCACGAACATCCAGCCGCCATTGGTGTGGTAGGCTATCTTGCCGTCCTCGCCCTCGAACACGCCCGACGCGCCCGGTCCCACCACCACGACATCGCCGTCGCCCGCCGCGGCGGGCGGCTCAGTGGCGGCGAGGTCGGAGACGCTCAACTGCACGAGCGCGTCCAGAAGCTCGATCGCGAGATTGTGCGTGACGTGCTTCTGCGCCTGCGCCGGCTGGATGTAGGGCATGGCGAGATTGGGCGATTTGGACATGTCGGCTCCTCGGGATGCGGGGGCCAATCTCCCCGAGGGGTCATTCGCAAATCGTGAGGCGGTCGTGCGCCAGGGTCACGCGCGGCGCAACGGCGAGCCTGCCGGTGTCAGGTCTTTCGTGGAGGGAGCGCCCGGGCCGGTGCCTTGCGACGGCGTACCAGGCCCAAAAGCCGGAACGGGAGGGCGAGCGTGGCGGGGCCGATCCGCCGCGTCGCGTCCGAGATCATGCCGCCGGCCCGCCACCGTGCGGAGGCGAGCATCGCCGCCCTGTCCTTGCGGAGCACCCGGGCCTCGGCTTCGAGCCGCCGGTTTCTCACCAGGAGGGCCTTGTTGCGCTCCACGAGCGCCGCGTTGCTTGCCCAGACCGCCCGGTTCCGCTCCTGAAGCGTCTTCAATTCGTCCCGGTCGTTGCGCGGCGCGGCAAGCTTCGCATCGCGTCGGCTCTCCAGGATCAGGATACGGTTTCTCAGATTGGCGTGCTCGGCCGCCTTTTCCTCATCGTGACGGTCGCGCGCGCGGGAGAGCCGGGCATAGGCTTCGCGCGTCCGAGCCAGCTCCTCGAGCGCCTGGTGCAGCCGGGCCTCGGTCCCGTCATCCGCATCGTTGCCGGTCGGATCGTCCATGATCCCGTCTCCCTGGCGGCCAGCAGAGCCGCGGCTTTCTTCTGCGGATACCCCGATCCGCCCGCGCGGAAAACCCGCCTCGCGGGCGTCGTGCATGGACCGGTTCGCCGTTATTTCCGCCATTTCACACCCCGGAAGATGCGCTCCGGCACGATCTGGTCGCGGTAACGCAGGATCAGCGACATCATCTCGTCCATGATCCCGTCGTCGAGCGGCGTGGGCTTCAGGCCCAGATCCAGGAGCCCGGTATGGACGGGATTGTAATAGTGCTCCTCCATCTCCCTGCGCGGATTGGGCAGGCTCTCGACCCGGACATCGAGGCCGAGCCGCGCACCGGAGGCCCGGACCCGTTCCGCCAGGTCGTTGACGGAGAAGGTCTCGACGAACTGGTTGAGGACCCGGAGCTCGCCCTCGGCGGGCGGGTTGTCGACCGCGAGCCCCACGCATTGGAGCGCGTCCTTCAGGTGCAGGTAGCCGCGGGTCTGGCCGCCCTTGCCATAGACGGTCAGTGGGTAATCGGCCGCGGCCTGCACCATGAAGCGGTTGAGGACGGTGCCGAAGACCTCGTCGTAGTTCAGAAACGAGAGCAGCCGCTCGTCGCCCGCGCTCTCGTCAGTGGCGAGTCCGTAGACCGGGCCCTGCATGAGGTCGGTGACGCGCAGGCCCCAGACCCGGACGTAGAACCACAGAAGGTCGGTATCGAGCACCTTGGTCGTGTGATAGAGCGAGCCCGCCGCGCGCGGGAACAGGAACTTGTCGCGACGCCCCTTGTGCTCGATCTCGATCCAGCCCTCCTCGATGTCGATATTGGGCGTGCCGTACTCGCCCATCGTGCCGAGCTTGATGAGATGCGCGCCCGGCACATGCGCGTTCATCGCCTGGATCGTGTTGAAGGTGACGCCGAGATTGTTTCTCAGCGTGAGATCAGCGGCCCGCCGGTCGATCATCGAATAGGGCGCCGAGGGTTGCTCTGCATAGTGGATGATCGTGTCAGGACGGGCTTCCGCGAAGAGCGCGTCGATGAAATCCCAGGCGTCGAGATCGCCGATCCGGACCGCGACCTCATGGCCCGAGGCCGCCTGCCAGAGCCGGGCGCGCTCGTGCAGGTTCGGCACCGGGACGAGCGCGTCGCAGTCGATCTCGCGCATCAGGCGCCGGCGCAGGTAATTGTCGGCGACCCAGACCTCGTGTCCGGCCGCCGAGAGCTTCATCGCGGTCGGCCAGCCGATATAGCCGTCGCCGCCGAGGATCAGGATCCGCATCGCTCGGGCCTCACCCGGTCGCGAGCTGGCGCGCGGCCACGGGGCGCACGCGCCGAAGCGTGTTGCTCGTCCCGGTGGTCCAGGCGGTGTCGTCCCGCGCCTCGAGGCGGGCCCGGATCGCGTCGGGCAGGACGCCGGGGCTGAGCAGGAGCTCCCTGATGCCGGCCGCGCCCATCGGCGCCAGGCGGTCGGAATGGTAGATCGCGGTGGAGGGCTCCATCCCGATGCCCGGATAGCTGTAGCCCTGCCGTTCCTCCCGCGTCATGCCGGCGGGCAGGACGGCGAGGAACCTGTCGCCCTCGAGGATGCGGGTGCTCTCCTCCTCGGTGCTGAGCTCTTCCCAGAGCTTCTCGCCGGGCCGCGGGCCCGTCACCGCGATCTCGATCTCCTCGGGGGTCCGGTCGGCCAGGGGCGCGAGCAGCGCGCGCATCTCCCGCGCGAGGTCGGGGATCCTGAGCACCGGCATCTTGGTGATGAAGACCTCGCCGCCGAGCGCCAGCGCCATGCTCTCGATCACCAGATCTGCGGCCTGGGCATTGGTCATCACGAACCGCGTCATGCGCTCGTCGGTGAGCGTGACCGGCCCGCCCGACGCGATCTGCTGCGCGAAGAGCGGCACCACAGATCCGTTCGAGCCGAGCACGTTGCCGAACCGGGTGCAGGCGAATTTCGTGGTGCTCTCGCTGCGGCGCAGGAAGTTCATCGCGGTGAAGAGCCGTTCACCCATCAGCTTCGAGGTGCCCATGACGTTGGTCGGGTTCACCGCCTTGTCCGACGAGGTGAAAATCACCTTGTCGAGCCCGTTGGCGAGCGCCGCGCGGCCGACGATCTCGCAGCCGAGGATATTGACGTTGACCGCCGAGAACGGAGAGCGCTCGCAGGACGGCACGTGCTTGAGCGCCGCCGCATGGAAGCAGGCATCCATGTTCGAGAAGGTCCGCGACATCTCGCGCTCGTCGCAGATGTCGCAATGGAAGAACTCGACCCGCCCCTCGCCGCGATAGGCGGTCTCCATCTCGAAGAGCCCGCTCTCGTTGTTGTCGATGACCCGGATGCGCGCGACGTCGAGTGCCAGCAGGCGCTTGACGATCTCGCGGCCGACCGATCCGACACCGCCCGTCACGATGATCCGTCGCCCGCTGAAATACGTCTCGTGGTCAGGCATCCTGGTCTCCTTCTGGAAATGCGGCTATTGGGGGTATCTGGCACCGAGGGACCGCACGGCTCGTCGCCGGGAGATCTGCCAAGGGCGCGATTGGCCGGCCTGTCCAGCCTGTATTCTGTCGTCGATCCCGCATTAATTCCCCCGATGGTTGAAGCATTCGATCTCCGATTACAATGCCCGGCCCGCGCCGGTCCCGCGGCCGCCCCCGTGACGGATCGCGACGGGCCGGACTTGTGGCGCGAATGCCGCAACGGAAGGCGTCCTCGCTTGGCCTCCCCGCCGGGGATGGCTAAAGACGGGCCTACCGCGGCAGGGCGAGCCGCCGCCGAGAGTAGAGCTGGAGCGATCGCATCTTGCACGACGTCCATCCCGCAGCGTCCCGATCCATGCCGGGTCCCGCCGCAACCGGGCCGGGATCGCGCCCCCTGATCCGACGCCCGGAGCGCCTTGGGGGCGTGCGGGCGATGCAGGACCGGGCCGCCTCCGTCCCGACCGGGCGGTGAGCGACGCGGGCCCCTCTCCGGACGCGCCGCGCATCCGCCTCGTCTCCTGCCTCGGCACCGGGACCGACCTAGGGTTCCTGCCGCATTTCCTGCGCCATTACGCCGGTCTCGGGATCGCGCCGGACGCAATGCATCTCGTCGTCCATTCCGAGGACACGATGTCGGCCGAGCTCGCCGAGGCCGAGCGGATCCTCGCGGCCTTCGGGGCGGCGGCGCCGCGGCGCTGGATCGCTCCCTATACGAGCGACGCGATGTGGGAGGAGCGGCGCGCGCTGCAGCGCCGGGTAGCCGTGCCCGGCGACTGGATCGTGAACGCCGATATCGACGAACATTACGTCTTTCCCGCACCGCTTGCCGAGGTGATTGCGGAGTGCCGCGATGTCGGCGCCGATTGCGTGCAGGGGCTGCATATCGACCGCCTCGCCCCCGAGGGCCGCCTCGCCCCCGTCGCGTCCGAGCCCGCCCTTGCGGAGCAGTTTCCCGTCGAGGGCGAGGCGTCGTTCCGCATCTTCGGCGCGGGCCGCCATCACGGCATCTCCGCCACGACGAAGCTGATGCTGCACGCGGCCTCGGTTCTGCCGCGCCGCGGGGGCCACAACCCCGAGGGTCTGACGCCCGACAGCGCGGGGGCCGCGTCCCGGGACGGTCCGCGCTTTCTCGCCGGCAGGCCGCTCCACACGGTCCGGGCGATCGCCGACCCGGCCTTCCGCTTCGCCTTTCCGTTCCTCAGCGCGCATTACAAGTGGACCGCGAGCCGGATGCCGTCGCTCGCCACGCGCCTCGCGACCCCGGGCGTGAGCCCGGCGGGTCTCGAATACGGCGGCAAGGTCCGGGACTACCTCGCGACGCACGGCCGGATACGCCTCGGCGACGTGGCGCTGCGCGGTCCGGCCGAGCGTCCGGACCCCGATTGGCGCGGTCGCATGGCCCGGATGCGGGCGGAGGCCGCGCCCCGGCCCGCGACCTTTGCGGCGCGCGCCGAGGTGGCGGTGGTGATCCGCGCCGCGGGCGAGCGCACCGAAGCCGCCGCGCGGGAACTCGCCCTGGCTGAGGTGCCGGAGGACATGGTCGCGGTCCTGCACGAGACGCCGTTCGCGCTGGCTGTGCAGAAGGCGTTCGAGCAGGGCGTCGCGCTCGGCGCCGAGTGGACGCTCTGCCTCGATGCCGACGTGCTCCTGCGCCCCGGCGCCGTGGCGGATCTACTCGCGGAGGCGCGGCGGCACGACCCCGCGCTCTTCGGGATCAGCGGCCGTGTGGCCGATCCGCTCCTGGGCCAGATCCGCTTCGCGGGCCAGCATCTCTACCGCACGGCGCTTTTGCCGCGCGCGCTCGAGACGGCCGAGTTCGACCCGGCCAAGCGGCGGCCCGAAAGCCACGTGAAGCGGCAAATGCGGCAGGCGGGCCATGGCTGGATGCAGACCGATGTCATGACGGGCCTGCACGATGCGGAGCAATCCTTCGCCGACATCTTCCGCAAGGTCGTGGTCCATTCCCGCAAGCACGAGCGGTTCGTGCCCTATCTGCGGGAGTACTGGACGCGGGCCGGCACGGAAGCGCCCGATCTGCGGCTGGCGCTCGAGGCGCTCGAGGCGCCGGACCGGATCGCGCCCGTCCCGACCCGCCCCGGCGCGCGGGAAGCCGAAAGCATCGCCATCGACCGGCGGCTCTTTCCCGAGCGGATCGACGCCTTTCTCGCCACGATCGGGCTCACGGAGAAGCCGCCGCTCGCCCCGGACGCCATCGCCCCCGAAGAGGTCGCCCGCAGGCTCGCGCGGTTCGGGGAAGCGCCGGAATGGCAGGCCGCCCGTCCCGCGATCGAGGCGCAGTGGGGTCCGCAGAACGCGGCGGGCCCCATCGGCGGTCCGGCTCCGGGCGATCGGCCGTCCGGCCTGGTGCGGCTCGTCTCCTGCATCGGCGTGGAGGGCGAGGCGGGCGGCGACCTGCCTCTCCTGCCGCATTTCCTCGACCATTACGCGGGCCTCGGCATCGCGCCCGCGCGGATGCACCTGATCCTGAACGCCCGCGAGGAGGAGAGCCCCGGCCTCGTGCGCGCCCGTGCGCTCCTGGCCGAGCGCGGCCTGCCGGAGCCCGAGATCTGGATCGGGCCCTATACGAGTTCGGGGATGTGGGACCGGCGGCGGGCGCTGCAATCGCGCCTCGCCGCGCCCGAAGACTGGATCGTCAGCGCCGATGCCGACGAGTTCCATGACTACCCCGCCCCCCTGGACGAGGTGACGGCCTTCTGCGCCGAGCGGCGGGTGGCCTGCGTGCAGGGGCCCTTCGTCGACCGGGTCGCGGCGGATGGCGGCCTTCCCCCCGTCCGGCCCGACCGCCCGATCGGGGCGCAATTCCCGGTCCGCGCCGATATCGGCATCGCGCTCGGCAAGCGGCCCGGGGTGGATGACGCCACCGGCACGGTGAAGACGATGCTCCACCGCGGCGACGTGCTGCCGGGCCTCGGCGGCCACCAGCCGCAGGGGATCGGGCCGGGCAAGTTCCTCTACGGCCTGCCGCTCATGCACTTCCCGCGCATCAAGTCGACCGAGTGGCGAGAGACCCTGCCCTTCCGGGTCGATCACTACAAGTGGACCGCCGATCTCGCCGCCCGGCTCGACCGGCGCCGCAAGACCAGCGGGGCGAGCCCCGCAGGATCGCTCTATGGCGGGCGGATCGTCGAGTATCTCGAGCGAAATGACGGGCGGATCGATCTCGGCGACGTCAACCTGATGACCGGGGAGACGTGCGGCGAGGGAAGTTGGCGGGATCGTGTCTTGGCGATCGCCGCGACCGGCGCCGCGCTGCAGCCCGTCCGCGCCCGTGCGGCCCGCAGGCGCGCGGCGGAACGCAGGCAATCGGACACGATCGCGCCGGAATGGCGGTTGCGCCAGCTCACCTTCGGCAGCGGCACCGGGCTCTTCCACGCGCACAGCTATTACGACATCCCCGTCCTCGACGCGGGCGAAACCCGCATCGCGGCCTACCGCGCGCGCTTCGCGGAGCGCTGGATGACGCCGGAGGACGCGGTCGAGATCGGGATCGTCGATATCGCGAACGGCGGTTTCGCCCGGCTGGGCACCAGCCGCGCCTGGAGCTGGCAACAGGGGCCGATGGCGCAGTGGCTGCCCGACGGGCGGCTCGTCTGGAACGACCGCGAGGCGGGCGGGGCGGAGGGCGATGCTTTCGTGGCCCGGCTCCACGATCCGGAGACGGGCCTCACGCGGACGCTCCGGCGTCCTGTCTACGCCGTCGATCCCGAAGGCGAGACGGCCCTGTCGGTGAACATGGCGCGCCTCGACCGCGCGCGGCCCGGCTACGGCTATGTCGGCGGGGCGGACGCGCGGCCGGGCGACCGCGCCCCCGGCGATGACGGGGTCTGGCGGATCGGGCTCGGGGCCGCGGCGGAGGACCGGCTGATCCTGCCCCTCGACCGTGCGGCGGCGTTCCTCGCCGAACATCTGCCGGAGCCCGAGCGCGCCGAGCATCGGGAGGGCGCCTACGCCTACTGGTTCAACCACGTGAAGATCGCACCGGGGGGCAAGCGCTTCACCGTCAAGCTCCGCTGGCGCCGCGCGGGCCTCACCGGGCCCTGGACCGGAAAGATGGGGGTCAGCCTCACCTGCGGCATGGACGGCCGTGACCTCGCCTTCCTCGCGCGCGGGACGAGCCATGTCATGTGGCTCGACGATACGCGGCTCTATTTCTGGCACCAGGACCGCGGCGCCTTCGCCGCGATCCGCGACGCCGTGCCGAAGGCTTCCGAGCCGCACGACCCGCTCAAGGGCCTCATCACCGCCAACGTCCATATCCGCCACGTCCCCGACGATCCGCGCCGCGCGATCTACGACACGCCCTACGCCGAGGAGATCGACCTCGTCGAACTCGACCGCGCGACCGGAGAGACGCAGCGGCTCGCGCGCTTCACTGGCCATCTGCCGAAGCACGGGCCGTTCCGCTGCGACCTGCACCCCGTCCCCGCGCGCGACGGGAGCCGGATCGTCGTGACCTCGCTGCAGGATGGCGGGCGGCAGGTCTACGTCCTCGAACGGAAGGACGCGGCATGAGCGGGGAGAGACCGCGCCTCGTGATGACGCTCCTCGTGCGCGACGAGGCCGACATCGTCGCGCTGAACGTCGCCTGGCACCTCGCGCAGGGCGTGAACCATGTCATCGCGACCGACAACGGCTCGACCGACGGGACCGCCGACGCGCTGCGCCCCTTCGTGCGGCGCGGGGTGCTGACGCTGCTGAATGAGCCCTCGACCGCCTATCTCCAAGATGTCTGGGCGACGCGGATGGCCCTGATGGCCCGCGACGCGTTCGGCGCCGAATGGGTCTTCTGCAACGATGCCGACGAGTTCTGGCGCTCGCCCACGGGCGACCTGCGCGACATGCTGCCGGACGAGAGTGACGCGGCCGGGATTCTGACCTGCCGGCGGCACAACATGATCGGCCCGCGCGACGCGCTCGGGACGGGCCCGTTCTACGACGTCCTGACCTGCCGCGCCGACCCGCCCCCGCCCCTGCCCACGGGCGAAAGGACGGAGGCCGCGCTGCTCGGTCCGGGGCCGGAGGCGCCCTATTTCTACCACGCGCTGCCTCCGAAGCTCCTCCTGCGCACGCGCGGGCTGCAATCGGTGGGCCGCGGCGCCCATTCGGCCGGCTACGACGGCACGCCGCCCGCGTCGCGCCCCGTCCCGATCCGGATCTACCATTACCCGATCCGCGGGCGGGACATGTTCGAGCGCTCCGTCCGCCGCATCGGCCAGGCGGTGCGCGCGGCGCCGGAGATCCCGATCGGCACGTCGTGGAAGTACCGCCGCTGGCTCGCCATGACCGAGGCCACGGGCACGATCTGGCCGGCCTTCCGCGAGACGTTGCCGGGCCGCGCCCGGCTTCGTGCCGACCTCGAGGCAGGACGGGTGCGGCGGGACCCGACCATGGTGGAGGCGCTTCGCCGGCTCGACGTCCCGGCCCCCGAGGCCGCCCCGCCCCGGACCGGGGCGGAACGCGGTGCCGTCCCGGCCCCTGGCGATGCGGATGGCGGCCGTCTGATCCTGATCGCCGGTGCGCCGGCCGGCGGCGGAGAGGCGCTCGCGGACCTCCTCGTCCGGCGCGGCGCCACGCCGCCCCGCTGGCGCCTCGCTGCGGAGACGTCCGAGCCCGACCGGATCGGCGCGGTGCATGCGGCGATCCTGGCCGAGACCGGGACGGGGCCGGACGATCCCCGCCCCGTCCCCCCCGGCTGGTTCGACACCGACGCGGCGCGGCACCACCGCCAGACGCTTCTCGAGATGCTGATCGCCGATTTCGCCGATCTGAACGACGCCGTGATCGCCGATCCGGCCGCGAGCCGGCTGCTGCCGCTCTGGCGCGCCCTGGCCGAGGAGCAGGGGATGGACCTGACGATCTTCATCCCGATGCGCGCGCCGCTCGACATGGCCGGGGGTCTGCGCCGCGATCGCGGCCTGCCGATTGCCCACGGGCTCCATCTCTGGCTCCGGCACGTGCTCGACGCCGAAACGAGCAGCCGCGGCGTGCGGCGCTGCATAGTGTCCCACGCGGATCTCCTGTCCGACCCGGAAGGGATGTGCGCCACGCTCAAAGCGGTCTGCAGGCCGAGCTGGCCGCGCGCGCATGCCGAGATCGACACGCGAAACGTCTCGACCCCGAGCGGAACCGGACATGCCGCGGCGTCCGAGGCGGAGATGATGGCCTCCCCCCGGATCCCCGACGCGGTCAAGGAGATCCACGAGGCCCTCGCCGCCCTGCGATCGGGCGCGGAGATCGACGGGCTGGCCCCGACCTTCGACCGCGTGGCAGCGCAGATGGCCGAGACCGCCCCCCTGCCGGAACCGCCCGCCGCGCCCCGATCCCGACCGGCCCGGAACGTGGTGGACGACACCGATCCCTGGGACCGGCCCGCGGCACCCGCCGCGCCGGACGAGCCCGCAACGCCGGACCGGTCCCTCCGCCAGGCCGTAGAACGGTGGCTCGGCCGCACCGGACGCTGACCCAAATTTTCTGCTTTCAGGACGCGCATCCCGGAAGGGCCTACCCGATACGCAACCCGTATCTCCCGGTACGAAGCTGTCCGTTCTGGGCGCGTTAACCTTTCCATTGCGAAAAGGTTAACGTTTGCCATACCATTTGAACTGTTCCGGTTCCTCCGGATGGAAAATATTTTTACCGATGAAAAACCGCTAGTTAGGTCGAAAAAGGATTGTTTCATACATGGCGATTGTAAACATTACCGGCGGATCTTCTGCAGAAGGGGATGGTCGTTACGACGCGTATCCGGCCGTTTCCGTCAATCTCGACGCCCCGGCGACGGCGCCCGTGACGATCGGCTATCGCCTGCTTTCCGGCACCGCGCAGGTTGGGGACGATTTCGACTATTACGGCGGCCGACAGGTCACGTTCCAGGCCGGGGAGCAGTCGAAAACCATCCAGCTTCGCACCGAGAACGAAAGCGTCGCGGAACCCGACGAGGCCTTCGTCTTCGAGGCCTTCGTGATCTCGGGCAACGCGAACTTTCCCGGCGACGCCCCCGTGGGCCGGGCGACGGTCTTCATCCTCGACGACGACGGTACGGTCGTGCCGAACGCGATCTTTGTCTCGAGCCCCGTCCTCGTCGAAAACGATTCAGGCACGCAGACCGCAAATTTCGAGGTCAGCTTGTCACGCCCGGCCACGAACAGCTTCAGCATTCCCTGGACCACGCAATCGGGCAGCGCGACGGCGGGTGAGGATTTCCGGGCGGCCGATGGCACCTTGAGCTTCGTCGCGGGACAGACGAAGGCAACGATCGGCGTGCAGATCTTCGGCGACGAGAAGGTCGAACCGAACGAGCAGTTCGGAATCCGCTTCGCCACCCCCTCGGGCTTCGCCGAATCCGCGCTCGGCGTGGCCACGATCATCGATGACGACACCGCCCCGAACGGGCCGTCGGTCAGCACGGCCGGAGCGACGCTCACCGAAAACGACGGGAGCTACGACAATTACGCCGATCTGGCGGTCAATCTCAGCAGCCCCGCTGCGGCGACGACCCAGGTCGGCTACCGCCTAGTCTCGGGAACCGCGCAGGTCGGAACCGACGTCGATTACTATGGTGCCCGGTCGGTCACATTCCAGCCCGGCGAACAATCGGAGACGGTCCGGATCCGTACCGATAATGACACGAGTGTCGAGTCGGACGAGTTCTTCCTCTTCGAGGCGTTCATCGAAAACTCCGAGACGACGACCGCGCGCATCCCTGGCGGCAACGTCGTCGACCAGTCGATCGTCTGGATCCTCGACGATGACGGCCTCGGGCAACCCGCGATCGGGATCACCAGCCCGACCGTCGTAGAGGGCGATTCCGGAACAAGCGACGTCGCGGTGAAGATGTCGCTCTCGCGACCCGCGACGGAATCGTTCCAGATCGCCTACCGGACCGTCGGCAATGGCTCGGCGGTGGCGGGACGGGATTTCGTCGCCCAATCGGGGACGATCAACGTCGCGCCGGGCCAGCAGGATTTCTCATTCAACGTGGAAATCATCGGCGACCGCAACGTGGAATCGGAGGAATCCTTCCTGCTGTCGCTGTCACCGTCGATCTTCTACGACGGCGCGACGGTCTCGACGATCACCATCGTCGACGGGGACGTGGCGCAGCCAACGCCTGGCCCGGGCAACGATTCCGTCGATTATTCCGACTACACCACCTCCCAGACCATTCGCGGCCTTGGCGGCAACGACCGCATCATCGGCGGGCTCGTGCGCGACTTCCTCAACGGCGATGACGGCAACGACATCATCAACGGCGGTAATGGCAGCGACATCATCCGCGGCAATTCCGGCTTCGACCGGCTCTTCGGGGGCAACGGCAACGACGTCGTCCGCGGGGATGCCGGCAACGACACGATCTCGGGCAACAGCGGCGCCGACATCCTCTACGGCGATGACGGCTACGACCAGATGTTCGGGGGCGACGGCAACGATGTTCTCAGGGGGGGATCGCAGGCCGACCTGATGCTGGGAGAGGGTGGCGCCGACGAGCTCGTCGGCGGGGCCGGCAACGACCGGCTCGAGGGGGGATCGGGCAACGACCTCCTCTCGGGCGAGATCGGCAACGACGCGCTTTTCGGCGGCAGTGGCAACGACCGGCTCTTCGGCGGGCTCGGCTTCGACCGGCTCGACGGCGGCGGCGGCGCGGATGTCCTGCGCGGCGGCGAGCAGGCCGACAACCTTTTCGGCCGATCGGGCAACGACGTCCTCGACGGGGGCGAGGGCAACGACCGGCTCTTCGCCGGATCGGACAACGACGAGATGACCGGCGGGGCCGGCGCGGATGCGCTCTTCGGCGAAGCCGGAAACGACACGCTCATCGGCAACGACGGCTCCGACCGTATCTTTGCCGGCTCGGGTTTCGACCGGATCGTCGGGGGGGCGGGCGACGACGTGCTCGCCGGAAACTTCAACGCCGACCGCTTCGTGTTCCAGAACGGGTTCGGCCGCGACCGGATCCTCGATTTCGAGGCGCGCAACAGTTTCGAGAAGATCGATCTCTCCGACGTCTCGTCGATCGGCGGCCTGGGCGATCTGAGAGCCAACCACCTGAGTCAGCAGGGGGCCGACGCAATCATCGACGCCCTGGGCGGCAACACGATCACGCTCGTCAACGTCTCCATCGGCGATCTCGACCAGACGGATTTCGTGTTCTGATCCGGCGACCGGTTCCGCGGCGCGCTCAGAGGCCGCTGCGGAACCGGTCCTCCCTGTTCTGGCCTGCGAGGCAGCGGTCGAAATGGGCCACGAGACGGGGGCTGTAGAACCGTTCGAGCATCGCGCGGATCTTCGCGACATAGGCCGGCTGCAGGGGCGATCTGAGCGACCACGGGAGCTTGATCGCGCGGATCGCGATCTCCTCGAGTTCGTCGCGCTCCATGTCGAGATCGAGCGCGAAGATGTTGCCGTCATTGGCGTCCGAGAGGATCCGGCGCCCCTCCGGCATCTGGTCGAAGAGGTATTTCGGCCCGATCCCGAACATCACGTCCTGCTTCATGTAGAGCTGGAGGTCGTGATGGATGACGATCTTCGGGCCCGAGAGACGGGGCCAGATCGAGAGCGTGTCGAGGATCGGCCAGGGATGCTGGTGGTTGGCATCGATGAACGCCATCTCCCATTGCGTGCCCAATTCCTCGACATCGAGCGAGGTCTTGAACTTGACGAGGCGCGCGTCGAGCGTCCCGCCGCGGTGGATCTCGTCGAAGAGGAAGCCGTTGGGCTTCGTCGGATCGCCGAAGAACGTGTCGTCGTGGTCGATCGAGGTGAAGCTCTTGCCTCCGCTCTCCCCCAGGAAGCGGGCGATGAAACCCGACGAAAGCCCGGAGGCCATGCCGATCTCGAGAAAGGCCGCCGGCCGGTGGGCCCGGACAAGATCGCGGATGAAGACGAGCTCGTCGATCGAGACGGAGCCCCATCCCTTGCGCCAGACCGCGCGGTAAAGCTCCGTGATTTCATCGACTTCCATCGCGGTCTTCCTCTTCTCGTTTCGGTCCGGACACCCCGCCTCACGCAGCCGCGGGCAGCGCGTCGATCTCCCTCAGGAACGCGCGGAACATCTCCCGTTCGGCATCGAGGCTGCGCGCGCGCCAGGTTTCGCCCGCCCGGTCGTGGAGCGCGCCGAGCTCCTCCGTGTCGAGCGCGAGGATCCGTTCGAGCGCATGCGTGGCATCGGCCATGTCCTCGAAGCGGTACTCGAAGCAGTTCTTGTCGAACCGGCAATAGGACATGTTCCCCTCCACGTCGGGCGTGACGACGATGCACCCCGCGGCCATCGCCTCGAGCCCGGGCAGGTAGAAGCCCTCGAGGCGGTTCGGCGTGCAGAGGAGCACGTCGACCGAATGGTAGAAGTCCCGAAGCTCCGGCCACGCGACCGTGCCGCCCATGGCGTGGAACGAGAAGCGGTCGTCGCCCGCGAGCGAGGCCGCGAGGCGATGGCCGAATTGCGACTTCCAGGTGGTGAAGCCCACGCGGAGCGGGCGTCCCGGCGGGATGCGGGGGGCCCGCTCGAAGAACGCGCAATCGTGGCCGAGCGGGATGTTGGCCAGCGCCGAGCCGTCGTGGAGGAAGGGCCGGATCGCGTCCCGCACCTCGTCGTTGATCGTGATCCGCGACATCGGCCGGCTGAGGAGCCGCCGCGCATAGCCGTCCTGGAACGTCACCTGCGCATGGCGCGTGTTCTGGACGATGTGGAGGATGTTGCGGGCCGGTACGCCCTGCCGCAGCAATGGCTCGACATGGCGGAAATCGGTAGGCAGCGAGAAGAAGTAGAGATCGTCCGGCGCGGCGAAGAGCCGTTCGTAGCCGTGATAGGGCAAGGCGCGGGCAGAGACCGGCGCCAGCCGCGGGTTCTGAAAGAGATGCGGCGCCTGTTCCGGCCGCTCGCAGCAATAGACGCGCACGTCGAGCCCGAAGGCGAGCGCGTGGGCGATGTAGTCGTAGCATTTCACGATCCCGCCGACGGGCTTCAGGGTCGGCAGGACGACATGGAACCTGCGGCTCACATCATCCCTCCCAGCATCTCGGCCGTGGCGCGCAGGCAGTCCGCGGGGGCGAGGCGGCCGAGCCCAAGCGCACGGGCGGCATCGCGGCGGGCCACAAGCTCCTCGGGACGCGCCGCCAGGCGGTGCAGCAGGTCGTGAAGCGCGGTCGGATCCGCGGGGTCGAGGAGCCAGCCCGCCCCGCTCTCCTCCACGATACCGGAGACTTCGGTGAAGCCCGGATGGACGATCGGCACGCCCATGCCGAGCGCCACGACGGAGCGGGTCACCATCGCGAGGCGCCGCTCCTCGGTGGGCTGGAAGAGGTCCACGAAGAGGTCGTGTCGCTGCAACAGGCGGAAGTAATCGTCGAGGAGCATGATCCGGCGGACCTCTGTCCGGGGATGCGCGAGACAGGCCGCGAGCCCCGGGATGGCTTGCGTGATCTCCACGTCGAGCCGCGGGATCAGGAGCGTGAGGCGCAGGGCCGGGATCGCCTCGAGCGCGCCTGCGAGCTCCACGAACATGTTCCCGTAATCGAGCCAGCGCTGGTAATAGCCCGCGACGACCACGGAAAGCGCGCCCGGGGCGGGCTCCGTCTCCCGCGCGGGCCAGGGATAGGTCATGTCGGCCTCGACGACCGGGATCTCCGGCCGCGCAGGGTCCGCCTGCGCGATCCAGTCCCGCGCGTAGTCGAGCTTCTTGGCGCCGTTCACGATCACGGCGGAGGCCATGTCGAGCGCCCGGCGCTTGCGCGCCCGGAGCGCGTCGAGATGGGCGGGGCCGTGGCCCTCGCCTTCCGCCTCGAGCACCTTCGGCGCGAAGAAGTCGAAGACGATGTGCCCGGTCGCGGCGCCTTCGATCTCGTCGATGTAGTTGCTGTTGCAGATCAGGGTCGCGAAGGGTCGCGCCGTGTCGAGGAACTGGCGCAGGGCGCCGTAGCGCAGAACCATCGTTCCGGGCGGGACGGCGGCAAAGGCCGCATGCCCGGCCTCGAGATGCTCTACGCGGTGGCGGGGAACGGTCACCGTGACGTCGAAGCCGTGCGCGCGGAGCCCCGCGGCGAGACCCGCCGTCCGCATGCCCGAGGCCGAGACCGGCAGACCCATGCCCGGGACCGCGTCGTTCGCGATCGCGACGATCCTGTGCGCGGCGCTCATGGCGCGATCTTTCTCAGAAGGCTCAGGCCGCTGCGGATCTCGTCGCAATGGTCGTGCGCGATCGTCCGGAACTCCTCGAGGACCAGTCCCGAACCCGCGACGTCGGAGAAGAGCGCATGGGCGTCGCGCACGCTTGCGGGATGAAAGGGGATGTCGCGGATCTCTGGATCGGCGACGTGGTCCATGACCACAAGGAGCGCGCCGCCCTGCCGTGTCGCGGCGAGCGCGTGGGCCAGCGCACGCCGCTGGCCTTCGGGATCGAGGAAATGGAGGAGGTTGACGAGGAGCGAGAGATCGTACCGCCCCGGCCCGATCCCCGCCGCCTCTGTGACATCGCCCGGGATCGCGGTCACGCCGTCCAGATCGGCGCGGCAGGTCTCGAGCAGCCGTTCGTCGCGCTCGATGCCCGTGAGGCGCGCGCCGCGGTCGGCACATTCCGACAGCACCCGGCCCGCGCCGCAACCCCACTCCACCGCGCTCCAGTCCCGCCCGGGATCGATCCGGTCGAGCGCGGGCCGCAGGACCCGCATTTGCTCAAGATGGGCACGCTTGTTCGCGGCAAGGCCCAAGGGGCGCGAGGAGACCAGACGGCCGTTCTCTCCGAACACGCCCGAGGCCGCGGCGCGGCGGTCGAAGTCCTGAAAGCACCACTCCGCCGTGACCGGAGCCGCATCGTGGCGCACCAGCCGCGCGGTGGGACGCACACGCGCGCGAAGCGCCCGGTACTGGGCCTCGTCCTGCACCACGATCCGGTCGAAGACACTCAGCCCGTCCGCGATCCCGCCGAAGAGCAGCGTCAGGTCCCCGGCCGGAAGGTCGGGCGGGATCACGAGATAAACCACGACCCGCTCGAGCACGCGCTCGTAGGCTTCCCAGGCGAAGGAGACCGGATCGAGCACCGCCAGCACCTCCGCGGCCACCAGCGCGGCCTCGAAATCGGGCCGGAAGAGCTGCTCCACCTGCCAGGACCCGGCCCTGCGCGCATAGGCCATCCGCGACGCAGGGGCCTGCGTCACCGCTCCGGCGGGGTCTGGGGAGAGGTTTTGCTGCATGTCGACCTGTTTCTTGCCGCGACGGGAGGGGGTCACTGCGACCCGGGTCGGGCCTTCAGGGACCGGTACCGGTTCATCGCCCCGCGCAGCGGCCCCGTCAGGCGCCAGATCGTGCTGTTGGCGATGGCCTCGTAGGTGCGCAGCGAGGTCTCGCTCTGCGCCCGTTCGCGCTCGAGCGCGGCCTCAAGGTCGCCGAGACGTCGGGAGAGCGCGTCGACCTCCTTCGCCTTCTTCCTGTAATAGGCGTTCTCGAAGGCCAGAAGCTCGTTCTCCATGAGAAGCTTACCGGCATCGGCCTCGTGGCGGAACCTCGTGGACGGGTCGTCGGACAAGTCGGATCCTCCTGATGGGCTGTCCTGGAGCGCGGCGAGACGGGACCAGATCCGCGACGCGGCGCGCCCGTTCTCGGGATCGGCGACGCGCAGCGTCCGCGCGGCAGAGGCGCTCAGGCTCTTGTCGTAGACCTCCGACGTGCTCCGCTCCTCGAGGCCGAGGCCCCAGCGCGCGTTCAGCCGGCCCGCGAGCGGCACGCCGCGCGACAGGCTCGCGTGATCGACGACCATGACGTCATCCCGGTGCCGCTCGGCGAAATCGGCGAGCTGGAGATTGGAGACGGTCCAGATCCGGAGCGCCAGGTCGGGCACCGAATGGAACGGCGAGATCCGGCCCTGTGGCGCGCGGGCGTGATCCTCGGCATGGCGGCGGTTCATCGAACGGACGCATTCGACCGCGTTGCGGTAGATCACGAGGATCTTCGCGTCGGGCAGGAACAGTCTCCAGAGCGGCAGGAAATGGCAGATCCGCGGATCCTTGAACCCCCAGACGGCATGCGCGGCCTGCCGCCGCCCCACGAAATCCCGCATCCGCCCGCGGATCTCGTCCGGAACGACCGGCACGATGCGCCGGTCGAGCATCCAGTCGGTTCCGTTGGCCGCGAAGATCGCGTTGTGGATATCGATGACCTCCTGGTCCTCGAAATGCCCGTGCGGATTGCTGCTGTTCCCGGCGAGGAGCGTGTCTCCGACGAAGAGCCCGCATTCCCGCAGGTACTGCGCCGTGAGCGACGTGCCGCTTCGATGCGATCCCGCTATGATGAGGGTTCGTGACACGATGCGGGGTCGGGGTCCTGGGCTCGTTTCCCCGTCACTAGGCCGCAAATCCGGGGGGGTCAATTCCGGAGCGTCCCGTCGCGGGGGACCGGGCAGCACCGACGCCCCCCTTTCACGCCACGGGCGCCCGCGTTCCCGTTTCGGAGCGGAGAAGCGCCGCCACATCCCCCGCGAGATCGCCCGTGCTCTGGCAAAGCCGCGTGGCCCCGCTTTCGGCGAGCTCGGCCGCGCCGCCGTAACCCCAGGTCACGCCGAGCGCGGTCATGCCGTTGCGCCGGGCGGCCAGGACGTCGTGCTCGCGGTCGCCGACCATGCACCCGTCCCGGGCCGAGAGCCCCCTTTCGTCCAGGATATGGGCGATGAGCGTGGCCTTGTCGTCGAACCGGTCGTCGAACGTGGCGCCGTAGAGGCCCTCGAAGGCCGCGTCGAGACCGAGATGCGCCATGATCCGCCGCGCATGGGGAAGCGGTTTCGCGGTGCACAGAAAGAGCCGGTGACCTGCTTCCGAGAGCGCCGAGAGCGTGTCCTCGATGCCTGGATAGGGCACCGAGAGGAACATCCCCTCCGCCTCGTAGGACGCGCGGTAGAGCGCGAGCGCCGCCTCGACATCCCCGCCCTCCCCGAGGAGCGTCTCGAAGCTCCGCCGCAGCGGCGGGCCCACGACCCAGTCGAGCGTCGCCTCGGCCGGGGCGGGTCGGCCGAGCGTGTGGAGCGCATGGCGCAGCGAGGCGACGATCCCAGGCGCGGAAGCCACGAGCGTGCCGTCGAGATCGAGGAGGACGAACGTCCCCTGGGGCCTGTCATCGGTCATGGCCGGCGGCCTAGACCGCGCGGGCGCCCCTGTCGAGCGCCTTTCCCGCTCGTTCAGAGCACGACGAGGCCGGAGAGATCGGCGGCGGCGCGGGGGCTCAGCCCGCCGGGAAAGACGAGCTGCCAGATCGAGCGGAACCGCCCCAGTTGGGTGCGCCGCGCGACGATCGCCTCGGCCCGGACCGGCCCCATGCCCGGCAGGGCGGCGAGGATCGGGACGGGGGCGGCGTTGAGGTCGATCGGCGCACCCGGATCTGCCGGCGGGAGCGGGTCGGGCAAGGGATCGGGCAGCGGGTCCGATGCGAGACGGGCCGCGGCGCGGAGGGCGGCGCCCGCGTCGAGCACGCCGCTGCCGAGATCGGGATCGCCCGGCGCGCAGCTCTCGCGCACGATCCGCACGGCCTCCGCCGCATCGAGCCCGGGCGCGCGGGACCGCACGAGCGCCACGACCCCGGCCGCGCAGGGTGCGGCGAAGGAGGTACCGTAGACGACGTCGCGGGCAGGCGCGGGCACGCTCGCCACGGGAATGCCGAAGCCGGGCCCGCCCGTGACGCCGCCCGGTGCGGCGAGGCTTATCGTCTCGCGGCCGTGGTAGGAATAGGGCGCACGCCGCGCGTCGGGACCCAGTGCCGCGACCGCGAGCATGCCCGGCAGGGCGTCCGGCCCCGTCGCATGGGCGGAGGGCCAGTGCGGGGTGCCCGCCGCGACATCGGATCCGTTGCCCGCCGACATCACCACCGCGACGTCGCGTGCCGCGGCCGCGCGCAGCGCCTCGCGGATACCCACCACCATGCCGCCCGTCCGCCAGCTGAGGTTCATCACGCCGCGTTCGCCGTCCTTCAGGAGCGCCAGTCCGCGCCGTATCGCGGCCGCGCGCAGCGCGTAAGCCGCGCCCGAGGCGATCCCGGAGATGCGCATGGGTTGCAACGTGCAGCCGGGCGCCACCCCACGGATCCCGCCGCGCCCCACGGCGACGCTCGCCACCGCGGTGCCATGTTCGGGCGCGGCCGGACCGCCGCCGGTGAAATCCTCCTCCGCGCGCAGATGGGGGCCCGCGAGGTCGGGATGGTCCGCGGCGACGCCGCCATCGACGACGAGGAGGACCACGTCCGGATCGCCCCGCGTCTCCGCCTGCGCCGCGTCGAGATGGACGAGCGCCGCGGCCCAGTCCCGCTCCGCGACACCCGCCGCCCCGCCCGCCTCCTCGAAATCGTTGCCCGCGGGCACTTCGGCCAGTTCCGCGAAGGCCACGGCCGGGTCGGACGCGGCGCGGGTGAGGAGCGCGATCGCGCGGGCGAGGAGGTCGCCCCCGTCCTCGCCTGCCAGCCGTGCGCGGACGAGCCCCGCCTGCCGGAGCCGCTCGGCCTCGCCGGGGTCATCCACGCGGGACACGAGGTCCAGCCGTTCGAGAAGTGCTGCGACCTCGTCCGCGCCTTGTGCGCCGTCGAGCCAGAGCTCCACGCAGCCCGGCACGAAGCGCCGCTCCGCGCCCGACGCATCGGTGACCACGGGACCGATACGGGCCCCGAGCGCCCGGCGCAGCGCCAGGAGATCGGCCGGCGCGGCCTCGAGATCGGAGGGGCGGAGCGTCACCGCCTCCCCCGCCCCGCCGAGGGCGGTGGCCTCGGTCACGAAGCCCTGCGCGGGAGGAGACGCCGCCGCCCAGACCTCGCGCTCTACGACATAAGCGCAAGGTCGCACGTCGAGGGCGATGCCCGCGCCGTCCGGATCGGGCAGCAGGTAGCGCTTCGGCGCGAGAACGGCCCCGAGGGTCTCGCGCGGCACCGCGCTCGCGCCCGCGAGTTCGTCGAGAGAGAACCAGGGGCCGGCCTCGGCAAGGGTCTCCGCCCGTCCGGGGGCGATCTGCGGCAGCAGGGCGAGCCTGCCGGCATCGAGCGCGTCGAGATCGAGGCGCGGAACCGGACGGCCGGGATCGGCCACGAGCCGGTCGAGCTCGGCGCGCGTGGCGGGTGGCAGATCGGCGGCCTCGAACTCGTCCGCGGGACGGCCGAGCCAGAAGGCGATGGCGGTCTCGCGGCTCAGCGGGGCGCGGGTCACGGCGGGATCGGCATGTGGCATGGGAAACCTCCAGGGGCTCGAAGGGAAATCGGGACGGGAGGGCCCGGCACGCGGGCCCTCCCTCTTGCCTCAGCCGTAGAGCTGCCAGCGGTAGTCGAGATCGTAGGTCCCGCCAAAACCGCGGAACCGCTTGGTCAGGACCGGCGACCAGGTCGCGCCCCATTGCCCGTCGAGATGGTACCAGCGCGCCGAAAGGCTTGGGATGGTGATCCAAGCGGTCTGGGCGGGGAAGATGTCGTCTCCGAAGAGACGGATGAGCCAGTCCACGATCCGGCCGAGGACCCAGTCCACCGCTTTCGAGATCGCCGCCGCGATGACCGGCGCCGCGGCCGGGATCGCCAGGAACGCCGCGACCGCCTTGCCGGCCGCCGCGGCCACCTTCGCGATGGCGGAGGAAACCGCACCCTTCACGTTCTCCCAGAGCTTCTGGATCGCGGCGCTGAGCCTGCCATTGTCCTTTTCCGCGAGCAGGAACGAGACGCCGAAGCGCTTCGGAAAGTGATAGCTCTCGCGCAGGCTGAACATGTGGTAGGGCCAGTTGACGGTTTTGCTGCGTCCGTCGCGGAAGCCCGATCCGACGAAGCGCTCGGCGATCTTCTTGGTGTCGCCGTCTTCGTCGACGGAAACCCCCCCAAGGGCGATCTCGTCGTCGCCCCACCATTCGGGGTTGGTCTCGTCCACGCAGCGCACCCGCAGGACATGCAGGCGCAGCTTGTCGGTCACCGCCTCGAATTCGGATTCGGGATGGGGATCGGCGCCGGCCGTGCCGCCCCAGACCATCTCGAACCGTTCGAGATCGAAGACGCCGCTCTCGATGGCGCTCTCCTCGGTCTCCTCGATGCCGGAGAGCGCCGCCTCGAACTCCCCGCCGCCCGCCTCGAACTGGGTGCCGCCCAGAAGGTCGCGAGGCACGACGAGGTTGCCGTCCTCGAGCCGCAGGCCCGGCCCGATCGGCACGTCGATGGTCGGCCGCGTGACGCCGAACTGCTCGGGCGTGATCTTCAGGTCGACCACGTCGATGGCGCGCGTAATGCCGCCCTCGATCGCGCCCAGCACGTCGCGGACCTTGCCGCCCTCGGGCAGGCCGCCCGCCTCCCGCGCGACGACGCTGCCGAAGACCGGCGCCATCGCCTTGCGGTCGGCATCGAGCATGGCTGCGGCGCGCTTCTGCATCGCCTCCGCCTTGCCGCCATGCTGTGCGAAGGGCATCTTGTGGAGCGCCATCGCAACCTCGCCTTCCGCCGTCCCGCGCAGCGATCCCTCGGGCTCCGCGATCGCCGCGGTCAGCGAGAGTTTCGCCAGCCCCAGCACCTCCTCGGCCACCGCGGCGATGGCCGCATTGTCGAGCTCGGCCGGCGTCTCCTCGTGCGTGATCACCGGCCGCGCCGCGACCATCTCGCCGCGATCGAAGCGGGCATCGGTCATGACCGGCATCGCGTTGGCCGTCATGGGATAGATGGGGGTGTTCATGTCCAGATCCTCCTTGTCCGTGGGTGCAGCGCCCGACGAGGGCCGTCTTTCCGATCGGCTGTTTCGCGGACGGTCCGGTGCGTCATGCGACCGGACACCCCGACCATCGCGCCGGAGCGGGGCGGTCTTGCGTGAGTTCCACGTGATGTGGCCCGTACCCATTCCAGGTTGTGGGAGGCGGGAGAATGGGCATGACATGCAACCCGATCTCCGCTTAAGCTTTCACCGGCCCCCTTCGCCCGAGGCCGCGCCCATGAACAGCGACGCCCCGAACGCTTCCGCGGAGTTCCTCGTCACCACGCGGGGGCGGTTCCGCATACGCGCCGGGGACCGCGACGTGACGCCACCCGGCCCGAAGGCCTGCGCGCTCGTGGGCGCGGTCGCTCTCGCGCCGGACGGAAGCCGGGCACGACGCTGGCTGCAGCGGCTGATCTGGTCGGACCGCGCGCCCGGACAGGCGAGCGACAGCCTGCGCCGGCTCCTCGCCGATCTGCGCCGCACGCATCCGGGCCTGCTCGAGGCCGACCGCAGCGATGTCCGGCTGGGCCCGGGCGTCGCGCGCGACGGCGAGGGGCCCGGCCCGCCGCTCGAGGGGGTGGAGCTGCACGATGCGGCCTTCACGCGGTGGATCGAGGGGCTGCGGGCGGCGCCGCAAGCCCTCCTTCCCAGCGGCGGCGCCGCACTTTTTCGCACGGAGACGCCCGAGGGGGCGCCGCTCCGTATCCGCCTCGAGGCCGGCGACGCCCTGCCCGGAGGCGCGGAGCTTTTCGTGCTGGGCGCGCTCCACGACGCGCTGCGCCAGCGGATCGCGACCTATGGCGCGGCGGAGGTCGCGATCCGCACGGACAGGGTTTCCGCGCCCACCGCCGACATCCGCATCCTGGTCGCGCTCGATACGCCCGGACCGGGCGGGTCCATCCGGCTGCGCGCCGTCGCGGGGGCGGACGGACGCTTCCTCTGGTCGGGCCGGATCGGGCTCGACGCCCCGCTCGAGACCGTCATCGCCGGGGAGCGGTTCGCGGCCTTCGTCTCGGCCGCCGCCTCGGGGACGCTCTCGGCCCATGGCCGGTCGAGCGCGGTGGCGCTCACCCCCTACATGCGGATGCAGCGCGCCGCGGCAATGCTCTTCCAAGGCGACCTGCCGGCGCTCGCACGGGCGGAGACGGAGCTCGCCGGGCTCTGTACCGGAGATGCCACGGCCATCGCGCTCTCGTGGCGGGCCTTCGCGCGGCTGACCCGGATCCTCGAATTCGCCGACGCGGGCCCCGACCTGCGCGCGGAGGCGCTCGCGCTCGGCCGCGACGCGCTCGCGCGGGGGCCCGCGAACCCGCTCGTTCTCGCTCTTGCCGCGACGCTCGAGGCGAAGCTCGCGGGCGACATGGACCGCTGCCGCTTCCTCGCCCTCGCCGCGATCCGCTCGAACGATCAGAACCCCTACGCGCTCGACGCGCTGGCCGAGGCCGAAGCGGTCCGCGGCGCGCCAGGCGCCGCGCACGAGACCGCGCGCCGGGTCCGGGTGCTCGCGACCGGGATGCCCAACGCCTTCTACTGGGACGTGCAGGTCTGCCTCACCGCGCTGCGCGTGGGCGAGACCGCGCGGGCCGCGCGGGCCGCGCGCACGGCCCTCGTCAGCCATCCGGGCTACCGGCCGGCCCTGCGCTACGCGACGGCGCTCTCGCTTCTCGAGGGCGCGCCCGAGGCCGCCGCACGCTACGCCGCGCGCCTGGCCCTGCGGGAGCCTGGCTTCACGATCGACCACCTCCGCGCGCCCGGCTACCCGGTCCATACGCTCCATGCCACGGGCCTCGCGGAACGGCTCGGGCGCTGAGTTCAGGGCGCGGCGGGCCGGCCCGCCTCAAGCGCGGCCGCGACCGAGGTGCCCGAGACGCGGACGCGCCGGGGCGTGGCGGTGGCGATCGTAGGCGTCCCGCCAGCCGGTCCGGGCGCGTCGACCACGTGGAGCGCCGTGGTGCGCGGATGGTCGGGATGGACCCGTCCCGCATAGGGCGCCGGGGCGGAGGCGGGCCGGCCGAGCGCGGTCCAGCTCGCGGTGGCGACCGTGACGCCCGCCCGCCCGCCCGTGCCCGCGGCAAGGGCGTCGGCATCGATCGTGGCCAAGACCGAGGCGGTCCCGAGGCGGCGGACCTCGTCGCCCGCGCGCGGCGCGTCGTCGGTCTCGAGAACGCCGATCCCGTCATGGAGCGGCCGCCTGCGATCGGCGAACCACGATTGCCGCCGGGGCGGCCGGCCGGGTTCGGGGAGGTCGGCATCGTCGCGCAGGATCCAGCCCGCGACGGGATCGGCCTCGCCGCTGCGGCAGGGATCGCGGTCGGTCAGCGCGACCTGCCACCGCCCCGGGCGGGCGAGCGCCCGGCCCGGGCGCGCCCGATCCCGCGCGGTGGGCGCGAGGACGAGGCGCAGCCGCGTGCCCCCGGCGCCGGAGGGCGCCTTCTGCAACGCGCCCATCACGGCCCCGCCCTCGAAGAGGAGCCAGAGCCCGTAGCGCCCCGCGCGGCCGAGATCGGTCTGCGTCCCCTGCCCCGACGGGTCCACGAGGGAGAGGTCGAAGGCGTCGTGGGCGGGCAGGATCAGTTCGAGGCCGTTGGCCGAGGGATCGCCCCATGGGATCTGCCAGTCGAAGCCGATCCGGTCGCCGTCGCGATCGGGGCGGGCGTGGAGGTCCTCCTGCAGGTGGTTGCCCGTGGGCACGACCAGGCGGATATCGGCATGGTCCGCGAGTTCCCCCAGCACCCGTTCGAGCCGGCGGAGCGCCGGATGGGTGCCGTCGGACGGACCGCCGGTGAAGGCATAGGCGAGACAGAGCGTCACCTGCGGCCGGCCGCGGCCCGCCTTCGTCTCGAGCTCCACGGCCTTCGACACCGCGGCGCGGATCGCGAGATCGATCACGCTGCTCAAGATCCCGCCCGAAGCGTCGCGCCCGAGCCGCACGGGCAGTTCGAGCCCGATGAGGCGCGCCTTGCGGGACGCGCGCGACGCGGCGAGCGCGGCCATGGCGGTGCCGTGGGAAAAGGCGCGCGGATCCTGCGCGCCGTCGGCGAAGACGCTTTCGACGAGGCTCCGGGCGAGCGTTTCCCCAGCCCGGGCCACCGCCGCCGGCCGGCCCGCCGCCGGGATGCCCGCAAGGGCCGTCTCGTCGAGCCACTCGACCGCGGGGCCGGTGCCGGGACCGATCCGGAGCCCCCCCATCGCCGCGAAACCGGGCCCGCCGGGGGCGAGGAAGGCCGCGTTCCAGAACGCGATCCCCGCATCGAGGATGGCGATGTAGGGCGGTCCTTCGGACCCTTTCCGCACCTTGGGGACCGGCGGGAGCGTGCGGAAGACCTCCCCCTCCACCGCAGGGCCGAAAGCGACGTCGAAAGGCCCGTCCTCCGCGATCGCGCGACCTGTGTCCCGCGCGGAGGCGATCCGCCGGATCCCGCTTTCCTTCGGGATCCTCAGGAGCCGCTCCGGCGCCTCGAGAAGCGCGCGGAGCCGTTTCTGGTCGCGGATCGTGCCGGCGTCGAGCGAGCGGACATGGCTTCCCTCGCGTCCGGTGAGAAAGACCGAAACCCGGTAATCCTTCGCCCCCTGCAGGGCCGGGAGCGCCGCGGGCAGGAAGGTCTCGGGCAGCGCGAAATCGTAGCCCATGTATTCGTGCGCGATCATCTCCTCACCCTCCGAGCTCGCCCAGGGCCAGCGCGACACTGGCATGGAGGAGCGCCAGGGGCGTGCCCGTCGCGGCGGTGGAGGCTTGCGCGGTGGCAGGAGCCAGCGGCTGGCCGTCGGGGATGCCCTGGGCGGGCAGAGGGCCGGTGGCGGGGATCGCATAGGCTTCGAGGATGCCGTTCACCCCCGCCTCGCGCGGCACGTCGGCGTCGAGCGGGGCCGTGGCGGACGCACCCACGTTCAGACGCGCGGCAAAATGGCGGGCGAGGAAGGCCGCGAGCCTGCGGCCCGCGACGCCGTCGCCCGGGTAATGGACGCCCGCGATCACGCGGTTCTCCTCGATCCGCGCGGCGATCAGGCGCAGCTCGAGGCTCGGGGCCGTGAACATCAGCTGCTCCATCGCGAAGGCGAGGCCGAACGCCTCCGTCGCGTGTCCGCTCGGACAGGCGCCATGGGCGGGCGTCTGGATGACCGGGTTCACCGCCGGCGACATCCAGTCGGGCCGCGGCATGGAGACATGGTGCTTTACCTCGACCGTGATCCGCTCGAGCGCGCCCGCGACGGCGTCGAGAAGCGCCAAAAGCATCGGATGGGTGTCGGGCCCGATCGGATGGACGAGGGCGAGGAAGCTCAGGATGTCGGTCTGCTGCAACACGATCTCGTCGATCCGCTCCTCGCGGGACCAGCGCGCGGCGATCACCGCCTCGAGCTCGTCGAGGAAGGGCTGGCCCGCCCGCGGCGGGTCGGGCAGGTCGAGCGTGGCGCCCGGCACGGCGATGCGCACGCCGCTTCCGGTCCGCGCGACCGTGACGCCCTCGAGAAGCGCCGCCACGAGGAGCGTCCGGCGGTGGCGCGCGTTCAGCCGGCCCGCGAGGGCCATTGGCCCGGCCGGCGCGGGGGTGGCGAGGCCCGCATCGCGTCGGCCGGGCAGCGACAGGGCGACGGCGTCGAGCGCATGGCTCAGCGCGGCGGAATTCTCCTGCCCGGCATGAAGAAGCTCGCCTCCGCTCCCGTCATCCGAGCGGTTCGATCTGTTCGATCTGTTGGACCGGTTCGAGCGGTTCGATCTGTTGGCGAACGGCATGGGTCTCCTCCTCGACGCTGTTGCGAAGCGCGCCCGCCATGTCCTGCCTCGGCGTCCGCGCCGAGGCAGCATCCCACGGCGCAAGCCGGGCACCGCGTGAGTTTCACGTGAGGAGCGGAGTATCAGGCGGACTTGGCGAGCGCGTCGAAGGCGCGGAGACGCCCGATCAGGGCCTCCATCTCGTCCACGGGGATCATGTTGGGCCCGTCGGAGGGCGCGCGGTCGGGCGCCTCGTGGGTCTCGATGAAGAGCGCGGAGATGCCCACCGCGCAGGCCGCCCGCGCGAGGACCGGCGCGAATTCGCGCTGCCCGCCGGAGGTCGCACCCTGCCCGCCCGGCTGCTGCACCGAATGGGTGGCGTCGAAGACGACCGGCCACCCCGTCCGCGCCATGACGGCCAAGCCGCGGAAATCCGACACCAGCGTGTTGTAGCCGAAGGACGTGCCGCGGTCGCAAAGGAGGATCCGCTCGTTGCCCGTCGACGCGATCTTGGCCGCGACGTTTTCCATGTCCCAGGGCGCGAGGAACTGGCCCTTCTTGACGTTGATCGCGGCTCCCGTCTCGCCCGCGGCGAGGAGCAGGTCGGTCTGGCGGCAGAGGAAGGCCGGGATCTGGATCACGTCGCAGGCTTCCGCCGCGGGGGCGCAATGCTCGGGCAGGTGCACGTCGGTGAGCGTGGGGCAGCCGAATTCGGAGCCGATCTTCGACAGGATCCCCAGTCCTTCCTCGAGCCCAAGACCCCGGGTCGAACCCAGCGACGAGCGGTTGGCCTTGTCGTAGCTCGCCTTGAATACGAAGCGGGTCCCGGTGGGCGCGCAGGCCGCGGCGATCCGTTCGGCCATCATCCGCGCATGGTCGAGGCTCTCGAGCTGGCAGGGTCCGGTCAGGAGCACCAGCGGCTCGCGTCCGCCGATCTGCAGGCCGCCCACCTCGATTACTTTCGTCTCGACGAAATCCATCACGCGTCCTCCTTCAGCACCGCCTCGATGCGGGGGATGTCCTCGGGGTTGTTAAGCTCCCAGAAGACCCGTCCGCGGCCCTCGACCTCCACGCAGGCGATGGGCACCCCGTTCTCGAGGAAGCGCAGCTGTTCCAGCCCCTCGAGCGTCTCGAGCGGTCCCGGCGCCCAGGCCCCGTAGGCCGCGAGCGCGGCGGGACGGTAGGCGTAGACGCCCACATGGTGGAAGACCGGGATCGGATCGGGGATGCGGCCCGGGTCGATATAGGGCACCACCTCCTTCGAGAAGTAGAGCGCGCGGCCGGACCGGTCGAAGACCGCCGTGGTGCCGCCCACCCGGCCGGCGAGGCGGTCGGCGCGGAAATGGCCATAGGTGACGGGATCGCAGCGCAGGACGGGCGTCGCCACCTCCGCCTCCGCGTCCCGCGCCATGGCCTCCACCAGCGCCTCCACGAACCAGGGCGGCGTGAGCGGCGCGTCGCCTTGCAGGTTGACCACCAGATCGGCCTCGATCCCGCCCCGCGCGAGCGCGTCGGCGCAGCGCTCCGTCCCGTTGCGGCATTCCTCCGCGGTCATCACCACCTCCGCGCCGAAGCTGCGCGCGGCCTCGGCGATCCGGTCGTCGTCGGTGGCCACGAGCACGCGGTTGACGTCACGGACCCGGCAGGCCGCCTCCCAGCTCAGCCGGATCAGGCTCCGGCGGGTGCCGTCGGGCAGCGCCAGCTCCGCGAGCGGCTTGCCCGGATAGCGGGTCGAGGCGTAGCGCGCGGGGATCACGATGACGGTCCGCATCATGCAAGCCCCGCATTGAGGCAATCCTGCACGTGGACGACGCCCACAACCTGCCCGTCCCCTTCGACGACCGGCAGCGCGGTGATCTTGCGCTCGGTCATCAGCGCCAGCGCCTCCGCGGCGAGCTGGTCCGCCCCGACCGTGGCGGGGGTGAGAGAGGCGATGTCGCCTGCGCGGCGCTCGAGAAGGCCTGCCATGTTGCGACGCAGATCGCCGTCGGAAATCACGCCGGCAAGCCGGCCCTCCTCCACCACGATGGCGAGCCCGAGGCTCTTCGAGGTCATCACGAGGAGCGTCTCGTCCATCGGCGTCTCGTGGCCCACGAGCGGCAGCGCCGCGCCCGTCCGCATGAGCTGCGCGACGGTCGCGACCCGGGCGCCGAGCCGGCCGCCGGGATGGAAGACCCGGAAATGGTCCGGCGTGAAGGCCCGCCGGCGCATGAGGGCCACCGCGAGCGCGTCGCCAAGCGCGAGGGCGAGGGTCGTCGAGGTCGTGGGCGCCATCCCGATCGCGCAGGCCTCGGGCGCGTCCGGAAGCGTGAGGCGCAGGTCGGCCGCGCGCATGAGCGTGCTTGTCGGTCGCGACGAGATGGCAATGAGAGGCACGCGGAAGCGGCGCGAATAGGCGACGAGGTCGTTGAGCTCTCCCGTCTCCCCGGAATTCGACAGAAGCAGGCAGACATCGTCGCAGCCGATCATGCCCATGTCGCCGTGGCTCGCTTCCGTCGCGTGGACGAATTGCGCGGGCGTGCCGGTCGAGGCGAGCGTCGCCGCGATCTTGCGTCCGACATGGCCGGACTTGCCGACGCCCGAGACGACCACCCGGCCCCGGGCCTGCAGGATCAGATCGACCGCGGCCGCGAAATCCGCGGGCAGCTCCCTGGCAAGACGATGAAGCGCGTCGGCCTCGATGCGCAGGACGCGAAGCGCCTCTTCGACCGTATCCCGGTCGTCGTGATCCCCGGTCGAAGGCGTGGCCGTCACGAAGAAGCTCCCGTCCGGCGCCGCGGGGGGCGCAAGTCGCGCGATCGCTATCACGGCTCGACCGCGACCGGAAGCGGCCAGTTCTCCCCTTCGCGCCCGCTTTTCTCTGTTTGGCAAGTGATTCGCTTCAGGTTGAAATACGTCTTCGGACTTCACTTGATCCGGTCTTTCGGGGCTGCTTCGCTGCGGGCTGAGAGTTAAATAGGTGTTATATAGGTGTTAAGCCCTTTTCGAGGTCGCTTTTCTTCAGACGTGTCAGGGCGTTACCGAAAGACCCGGTGGGTGAAATATCGAAACTTGGTGTGTGAAATATCGAAAGTCGGTGGGTGAAATATCGAAACTCTTGACGGCGGTGGGTGAAATATCGAAAGTACGGGGATGGTGTGTGAAATATCGAATCTTGGCGGAGATCCGAGTTCCGATGGCGGGCGGTCGCCGCTTCTGCCAGACCGTCATCCGTCCCCGAGCTTCTTCGTCTGCGACGTGCTCGACGCCGTGCCGAAGGGCGATCTCGCCTCGATGGAGCATCCGATCTTCTCGCTTTCGACGAAGCCCGACACCCGGCTTCGCCGCTACGAGCAGGGCGACCAGTTCGTGGAGGTGACGCCCTCGGTGAAGGGGCTCGCCACGGTCCACGACCGCGACATCCTGATCTACTGCATCAGCCAGATCATCACCGCGCTCAACGACGGGCGGAAGGTGGAGAGGACGTTGCGGCTCAAGGCGCACGACCTTCTGACGGCGACCAACCGGATGACGAACGGCCAGGCTTACGAGGGGTTGAAGGCGGCGCTCGAGCGGCTGCGCGGCACCACGATATCGACCAACATCAAGACCGGCGGCACCGAGGCGCTCGACGTGTTCGGCCTGATCGAGCGGGCACGGGTCGTGCGCGAGACCCGCGACGGGCGCATGCAGGACATCGAGATCGTGCTGTCGGACTGGGTCTTCAACGCGATCGAGGCGCGCGAGGTCCTGACGCTGCACCGCGACTATTTCCGGCTGCGAAAGCCGCTCGAGCGGCGGATGTACGAACTCGCGCGCAAGCATTGCGGCCACCAGCCGGAATGGTCGATCGGCATCGACAGGCTCAGGGAGAAATGCGGCTCCACCTCCACCCTGAAGGAGTTCCGCCGTCTCGTGCGCAGCATCGTCGACCAGGACGAGGCGCATGGGCACATGCCCGATTACGCCGTCTGCCTGGTGGAGCGGGAGGAGGACGTGGAGAAGGTGGTCTTCACCAATCGCCAGACGATGGTCCCGGCGCGCGTCACGACCGCCGCCCCGCCACCGCCCCTGCCTTGCGACGTCTACGACGAGGCGCGGCAGGTCGCGCCTGGCTGGGACGTGCACCGCCTCGAGCAGGAATGGCGCACCTGGTGCATGGAGAAGGACTTCACGCCGAGACACCCGGTGCAGAACTTTCTGAAGTTCTGCGAGAGCTGGACGGACCGGCGCGGACAGGCCTGAGCCGGACCCCGCGTGCTGTCCTCTCCGGCGCGGGCAAAATCTTCAGCGGGCGTTGAGTTCCGCGATCTCGTGCGGGAGCCGGCCGAACCAGCTTGGGCGCGCGCGTCCGGTGCGGCGCAGGTATCGGGAGGCGGAGCTGCCGTAGAGGCCGAAAAATCCGAGCATGACGATGATCCTAGATCGAAGCGTTGCGTTGCTTGAGATGTCGGGCCGGACGGGCGATCCCGCAAGCCTCCGCGCGGCATAGGCGCCTTGCGTTCGCTGCAATGCAGCATCGGCGGCGACGGCCTGGAGCCCGTCCCCTCTTCCCTCCGCCCGGATTTTCTGATCATTGTTGTCGGGAATTCGATGGCCCGCCTCGGGGAGAGATCGCATGGCCCTGCCGAAGCTCCGTCCGGCCCCGCAGGCCGATCCGCAGCCACCGCTGATCGGTTTTCTGCGCCTGGCCGCACTCGATTGCCGTGCGGCGCCGCGCCGCGCGGGCATCCCCGACCTGCCGCTCGATCCCGCGGCCGATGCGGCCGATTACGCGACGGTGCTGGCGCGGATGCTGCCCGAGCTCTTCCTGCGCCGTCCGGTCCTCTGGCGCCCGGGCACCGCGCGGCGCTCCTTCGACGAGGCGTGGCTTCTGGCCTTCGCCCGCGCGATCGAGACGGACGACCGGACGAGCGAGCGGTTCCTCGCAGGCCGCCGGCTGCGCCCCGGCGCCGCCCCTGTGCTGCGGCATGTCCTCGGCGGGCTGGCGGACCGGCTCCGTACGCCTCGCCCGGCGTGAGCGACAGACTTCCCAACCAGCAGAAAGGACGCCCCTCATGGCCGAGACCGCTTCCGACCTCTCCCCCGATGCCAGCGCCGAGATCGCCGCGGCGCTGAACCAGGCCCTGGCCGAGACCGTCGTCGCGACGATGCTCGCGCAGAACTTCCACTGGAACGTGACGGGCATGGCCTTCGGGCCGCTCCACGCGCTCTTCCAGACGATCTACGAGGACCATTTCGTCGGCCAGGACGACCTCGCCGAGCGGGTTCGGGCCCTGGGCGAGACGGCGGAAGGCAAGCTCGCCACGCATCTCGAACGCTCCAAGGTCACCGAGGGCGATGCGTCCGCCGAGGACCGGGAGATGATCCGTCACATGGCCGAGGCGGAAGAGACGATCGGCGCCACGCTCGCGGGGCTTTCGGAAGTGGCGGCGGGCCATGGCGACATCCGCACCGAGGATCTGGCGATCGAGCGGGGCCGTATCCACGACAAGTTCGCCTGGATGCTGCGCGCCCATCTGCGCGACCGGGTCTGAGGGTCCGGAAGGCCGGAAATACAACTTCAAGATACGCGGAAAGGCCCATGAAATTCATGGGCCTTCTCCTTTATCTCACTCGGCTGGATGGGCCGCTTCCGGCGCGGTCTCGGTGCGCTGGCGCCGGGCGAAGAGACGCATGACCACCGCGAAGAAGAGCGGCACGAAGAGCACGCCCAGCACGGTGGCCGAGAGCGTTCCGCCGAGCACCCCCGCGCCGATCGCGTTGCGTCCGCCCGCGCCCGCGCCGGTGCTGAGCACCAGCGGCAGCACGCCCAGCGAGAACGCCATTGAGGTCATGATGATCGGACGGAAGCGCTGTCGCGCCGCCTCTTTCGCCGCCGTCAGGATATCCTCGCCGTCCCGCATCCGCTCGCGCGCGAACTCGACGATCAGGATGGCGTTCTTGCCGGTGAGACCGATCACGGTCAGCAGCCCCACCTGGAAGAACACGCCGTTCTGGTAGCCCCCGAGCCACGCCCCCACGAGCGCGCCCAGAACCCCGATCGGCATGGCGAGCATCACCGCGAAGGGGATCGTCCAGCTCTCGTAGAGGGCGGCGAGAGACAGGAACACCGCAGCGAGGGACAGCGCGTAGAGGAGCGGCGCCTGGTTGCCCGATTCCACTTCCTCTAGCGAAAGCCCGGTCCAGGCCAGCGAGTAATCGCCCGGCAGTTCACCCACCAGCCGCTCCATCTCCGCCATCGCGTCGCCCGTCGAGACGCCCGGCGCCGGGGAGCCCTGGATCTGCATCGCGGGCACGCCGTTGTAGCGGTAGATGCCCTGCGGTCCCTCGGTCCAGCCGCCCTCCGCGAAGTTCGAGAACGGCACGAGGCCGCCGCTCGTGTTCCGCACGCGCCAGCGGGCGATGTCCGACGGCGCCGCGCGTGCGTCGGCTTCGCCCTGGACATAGACCCGCTTGATCTGCCCACGATCAATGAAGTCGTTGACGTAAGTCCCTGCCCAGGCGGTGGAAAGTAGCGCACTCACGTCGGTGGCCGAAACCCCCATCGCGCCCGCCTTGCGCCAGTCGATGTCGATATTGTACTGCGCCGCCGCCTCGAGCCCGTTCGGCCGTGCCGACGCGATGAGCGGGCTCTCGGCCGCCATCCCGAGGAGCTGGTTGCGCGCGGCGGTGAGCTCGTCGTTCGATTGCCCGGCACGGGCCTGGAGGTAGAGGTCGAAGCCCGAGACGTTGCCGAGTTCGATCACCGCGGGCGGCACGATCGGGAAGACCTGCGCGTCGCGGATCTGGCTCAGCGCGCCGAAGGCCCGGCCCTGCAGCGCCTGCACGCTCGCGGCCGGATCGGTGCGCTCGTCCCAATCCTTCAGCCGCACGAAGGCGATCCCCATGTTCTGCCCGGCGCCCGCGAAGCTGAACCCCGCGACACCGAAGACGCTCTCGACCATCTCGCTCTCTTCCTCGAGAAAATAGGTCTCGACCTGCTCGATCACGTCCACGGTGCGCTCGATCGTGGCGCCGGTGGGCAGGTTGATGAGCGTGAACATGATCCCCTGGTCCTCGTCGGGCAGGAACCCCGTGGGCGTGCGGAGGAACAGGAAGACCATCGCCGCGGCGAGCGCGAGATAGATCAGCCCCACGCGGAGGGGGCGGCGGACGATCCAGCCCACCGCGCCCGCATAGCCCCCGAGCGTCCGTGCGAAGCCGCGGTTGAACCAGGCGAAGGGCCCGCGCCGGATCTCGTGGCCGCCGCCCTTCAGGAGCGTCGCGCAGAGCGCCGGGGTCAACGTCAGCGCCACGACGACCGAGAGCGCCATGGCAGAGACGATGGTGATCGCGAATTGCTGGTAGATGACGCCCGTGGAGCCGCCGAAGAAGGCCATCGGCACGAACACCGCCGAGAGCACCATGGCGATGCCGATGAGCGCGCCGGTGATCTGGCCCATCGACTTGCGCGTGGCCTCGCGCGGGGAGAGCCCGTCCTCGGCCATCACCCGCTCCACGTTCTCGACCACGACGATCGCGTCGTCGACGAGCAGGCCGATGGCCAGCACCATGGCGAGCATGGTGAGGGTGTTGATGGTGAAGCCCGCCGCGGCCAGCACCCCGAACGTGCCCAGGAGCACGACGGGAATGGCGAGGGTCGGAATGAGCGTCGCGCGCCAGTTCTGCAGGAACAGGTACATCACGAGGAAGACGAGCACGATCGCCTCGAGCAGCGTCTTGACCACCTCCTCGATGGAGATCTCCACGAAGGGTGTCGTGTCGTAGGGGATGACGTAGTCGATGCCCTCGGGGAAGGCGGCGGCGAATTCCGCCATCCGTTCCTCGACCGCGGTGGCGGTGTCGAGCGCGTTGGCACCTGAAGCGAGGCTGATCGCCATGCCGGCCGCGGGCGCGCCGTCGAAGCGGCTCTCGAAATTGTAGCTCTCCGCGCCGATCTCGACATCGGCCACGTCCGAGAGCAGCACGAGACCGCCATCGGTCTCCGCTCGAAGCACGATCTGACGGAAATCCTCGGGCGTCGACAGCAGCGACTGCGCGGTGATCGTGGCGTTGAGCGCCTGGTCCGCGGGCACGGGGCGGGTCCCGAAGGCGCCCGCCGAGATCTGCGCGTTCTCCTCGCGCACGGCCGCCACGACGTCGGACGGCGCGAGCTCGAAAGCCGCGAGCCGCGCGGGATCGAGCCAAATCCGCATCGCGTAGGGGGAGCCGAAGACCTGCACGTCGCCGACGCCGTCGATGCGGCTGATCTCGTCGACGAGGTTGGTGTCGAGGTAATCGGCGAGGTCGGCCTGGTCGTAGCTGCCGTCGCGGGAGATGAGCGAGATCACCTGCAGGAAGCCGGAGGAGGATTTCTGCACCGTCACGCCCTGCCGCTGCACCGGCTCGGGCAGTAGCGGCGTGGCCTGGCTCAGCTTGTTCTGCACCTGCACCTGGGCGATGTCGGCATCGGTCCCGGTCTCGAAGGTGAGCGTGAGGCTCGCCGATCCGGCCGAGGAGGAGGTGGAGGAGAAGTAGCGCAGACCGTCGAGCCCGGTGAGCTGCTGCTCGATCACCTGGGTGACGGTATTGGCCACGGTCTCCGCCGAGGCGCCGGGATAGGTGGCGTTGACCGTCACCGTGGGCGGCGCGATCTGGGGATATTGCGCGATCGGCAGCGTGGAGATCGACAGGAGCCCCACGCCCATGATGAGGATCGACACGACCCAGGCGAAGACCGGACGGTCGATGAAGAAGCGCGACATGGGCTCAGTTCCCCTCGCCGGCGGTCGAGGCGATCTCCGTGCGTCCGCCTGCCTGCCCGGCAGCGGCCTCCTCCGTTGCGGGAGGTGCCGCCTCTTCGGGCGCGACGGTGGCGCCCGGCGCCACCTTCTGGCCGCCCGCGACGATCAGCCGGTCGCCGGGCTGGAACCCGTCCTGGACCACCCAGTCGCCGCCGCGATCCTGCAGCACGGTGAGCGCGCGCTCCTCCACCACGTCGTCGCCATTGACGACGAGCGCCACGGGATTGCCGCGTCGGTCGCGGGTGACCCCCTCCTGGGCGGCGAGGTAGACGTCGTCGATCGTGCCCGTGGGCATTTCGACCTGTACATACATTCCGGGCAGCAACAGGCCGTCGGGATTAGGAAATTCCATCCGGAGGACGACGACGCCCGTCTGCTCGTCGACATGCGGCTCCGCGGCGGTGAGCTGGCCCGTCGCCTCGTAGGTGGAGCCGTCGGCGAGGATCAACTCGACCTCTCCCGTCTCGGTCGCCTGGCCCTCCATTCGGCGGCGGCGCCATTCGAGAAGCTCCGCGGCCGATTGCGTCACGTCCACGTAGACCGGGTCGATGTCGCGGATCACCGCCATCGGCTCGGCCTGGTTCAACGAGACGAGCGCGCCGGCGCTGGCCTGGGAGAAGCCGATCGTGCCCGAGAGCCGCGCGCGGATATCGGTGCGGTCGAGTTCGAGCTGCGCCGCGTCGAGCTGCGCGCGGGCAAGCTCGAGGGAGGCTTGCGCCGAATCCCGGGTGGAGACGGCGCTGTCCTCGGTGGAGGCGCTGCTGATCCCGCGCTCCTGCAGCGTGGTGATCCGTTCGGCCTCGCGCTCCGCGGCGCGCAGCTGCGCCTCGGCCTGCCGCACGGTGGCCTCGGCCTGGGAGACCGCGGCCTCGTAGGTGGCGCGGTCGACGCGGTAGAGCACGTCGCCCGCCGCGACCTCGGAGCCCTCGGCGAAGAGCCGTTCGGTCACGATGCCGTTGACCTGCGGGCGCACCTCCGCCTCCGCGGACGGATGCACGCGGCCGGGCAGCGTCGCGGTAAGGGTGACGCTCTCGGGCGCGAGCGTCTTGACGGTGACGGGGGTGGGCGGCGCCTCGCCCCCCGGTGCCTGGCCTTGCGCGGCAGCGGAGCCCGCAGCGGCCAGAAGCAGGATGAGGGCGGCAACATGGCCTGAGCGAGGGCGAAACGACATGAACGACTTCCTGTTCGGCGTGAGGCGCGCTTGCACAGGGCGCCGGACCTTTTTATGAAACCTTTGAGTTTCGTAAATATGACCCTGACTGGAATTTCAAGGGAAATGCTGCCTTGCAGAAAAAGACCCCCCGACCGGGACCCTGCGGACGATGACTGACGCTCCTGCGAAGACGATGAAGGACGATCCCGAAGACCGGCACGAAACGCGCGGCCGGCCGGTGGTGATGGGGGTGGAGGAGCGGCGCAAGCGGGTCCTCGACGCGCTCGACGCGATCTTCGCGCGGGCCGGGATGGCGGGGCTCACGATGGCGGCCATCGCGGCGGAGGCGGGCATGTCGAAGCGCACGCTCTACACGCTCTTTCCCGATCGCGCGGCGCTCTTCCGGGCGCATCTCGACCGGGTGCGCGCGGCCTTCGTCCATCCGCTCGGGGAAAGCGATCTGGGCCTGCCGCTTGCCGGTCGGCTGCGCCGTCTGCTCGAGCCCGATCCGCGGCTGCCGGTCAGCGGGCTGCCGCGCGCGGTGCTGCGCCAGGCCATCGCGGAGGCCGACCGCGAACCCGCGCTCGCGCGCGACTGCATCGAGCGCTGCTTCCATGCCGACCGGGCGCTGATCCGCGCGGAACTCGATCGGGCCGTCGCGCGCGCGGAAGCGACGATCCCCGACACCGCGGCCGCGGCTGCGATGCTGCAATCGATGATCCAGATGCCGGTCCTCGACCTGCTTCTCGATCCGGGGTTCCGTCCTTGCCCGGACGCCGTGCGCACCCGGTTCGAACTCGGGCTCGCCACCTTCCTCGGCGGCATCGGCGCCGCCGTCTGAGCGCGGGGCCGCCCGGGACCGGGCGGACCGGCAGGGTGTTACTGCACGGGGAATGCATCTATCCATTCTCCGCAAGACCACCCCGATCCCGAGGAGCCCCCATGACAATGCCTTTCAGCTTTCCCGAATTCGACGGCAAGGCGATCCTCATCACCGGCGCCTCCACCGGCATCGGCGCGGCACTTGCCCGTGCCTTCGCCGCGCAGGGGGCCAGGGTCGGCCTGCACTACAATTCCAGCGGCGAGGCGGCGGAGGCGCTTGCCCGCGAGATCGGGGAGGCGGGCGGCACCGCCGTGCCGATCCGCGCCGACGTGAGCGATTCCCGCGCCCTCGAAACGGCGGTCGAGGAGGCGGCGGAGAAGCTCGGCGGGCTCGACGGGCTCATCAACAACGCCGGCGGCATGGTCCGCCGGGTGGCCTACGCGGAGGTCTCGGACGAGGATTACCGCGAGGTCATGGATCTCAACGCGCGCTCGATCCTCGTGGCCTCGAAGGCCGCACTGCCGCATCTGAAGAAGCGCGGCGGCTTCGTCATCCACACCACCTCGATCGCGGCCAGGAACGGGGCGTCGAACGGTGGCGGCCTCTACGGCTCCTCGAAGGCGTTCGTCTCGAACGTCACCCGCGGCATGGCCAAGGAATGGATCGGCCACGGCATTCGGGTGAACGCGGTGGCGCCAGGCGTCATCTCCACGCCCTTCCACGAGCGCTATTCGACGCCCGAGCAACTCGAGGCGATGCGCGCCACCGTGCCGCAGGGCCGGCTGGGCGAGGCCGAGGATTGCGTCGGCGCCTATCTCTTCCTCGCTTCCGACCGGCTCGCGGGCTACGTCGTGGGCCAGGTCATCGAGGTCAACGGCGGCCAGCTGATGCCCTGAACCGCCTACGCCGTCCGTATCCGGGGCGGCTCCGCCGTCGCGGCATTCGCGCGATCGGGGGTCATCGTCGTACGGGCGCGGCCGAGCCTCTCGATCAGCGTGCTGCGGGTGATGGGCTTGTGGAGCACATCGGCCATGCCCGCCGCGAGGCAGGCCGCGCGGTCGCTTTCGAACGTGTTCGCGGTGAGCGCGATGATCACGGTTCGAATGTCCGCGGTCTCCAGGATCGCCCGCGTGGCCGCGCAGCCGTCCATCCCGGGCATCGAGAGATCCATCAAGATGACATCGGGGGCGAGGGACTTGGCCATCGCCACCGCCTCGAACCCGTCGGTGGCGAAATGCAGTTCCGCGCCGGTATCCTTCAGGAAGCGCTCGACGAGGAAGCGGTTCGTCCGGTTGTCCTCGGCCACGAGGATCCGCGCATGGTCGAGCGGGGCGGCGGTCACGGGGGTAGGCGCGTTGCCCGTCTCGCTGCGCAGCGGCAGGGTCGCGGTGAAGGTGGCCCCCGCTCCGGGATGGCTCTCGACCGCGATGTCGCCGCCCATCTGGCGCGCGAGCCGGCGCGCGACGCTGAGACCGAGCCCGGCGCCGCCGAAACGGCGCGCGCAGCCCCCCTCCCCTTGCGCGAAACTCTCGAAGATCGCCTCGTGGAACTCCGGCGCGATGCCGATGCCGGTATCCGTCACCGACAGGACAAGCGATCCCGCCTGCCACCCGAGCGCGACCCGGACGCTGCCCGCATCGGTGAACTTTACCGCATTGTCGGCGAGAACGGCGAGGATCTGCCGGATGCGGCCAGCATCGCCCGTGAGCGTCGCGGGCAGGTCCGGCGCCTTCGTCACCTCGAAAGCGAGGCTGGCCGAACGGGCGGCGTCGCGGGCCGGTTCGAGCGCGTCGAGGAGACGGTCCGGATCGAACGGCGCCTCGCGGAGCGTCAGACGCCCGCTCTCGAGGGAGCTCACGTCGAGCACCGTGTCAACGAGGTCGAGAAGCGTGCGTCCCGATTCCCTCAGCGTCGCGATGCAGGCGTCCCGGTCGCGGGCGGGCTCGGGCTGCTGCAGCAGCTCGGTGGTTGCGAGGATGCCGTGGAGCGGCGTGCGGATCTCGTGGCTCATCATCGTGAGGAACCGCTCCTTGGCGCGCAGGCTCTCCTCCGCCGCCTGCCGCGCCGCCTCGAGCTCGGCTTCCTTCTGCTTGGTCTCGGTGATGTCGCGCACGATGTTCACGTGGCCCGTCAGATCCCCTGCCGCGTCCGTGAGCGGCGTGATCGCCATCTCGAGCCAGAGCTCCCGGCCATCCGGGCCGCTGGTCGTGGTCTCCGTCCGGATCGGCTGCTTCGCGTTGATGGCCGTCGAAATGCGGGCGACGATCTCGGGCTCCAACGGAATGCCCTTCGCGGCCGGGTGGCCCACCAACTCCTCCCGCCGGCGCCCGATGGTCCTGAGGAGCGTCTCGTTGACGAATTCCACCTTGCCGTCGGCATCGGCGATGAGGATGCAATCGTTGGCCGAATGGGCCACCATCGCATGCCGTTCGAGGAGCTGCGTTTGCGCCTCGAGCGCGTCGTTGGCCTCTTCGAGCTCCACCGATTTCTGCAGCCGCTCGTGTTGGATGCGCACGCGGCGGCGAAAACTGCGATGAATGTCGCGACAGGCGACAAAGACGAGCTGCCCAGCCATCAGCGCGGCCGCGCCCTCGATGGCCACCGCGTAGAGCGGCGTCTGCTGCAGGACGTAATTGTGCAGGAGCAGCAGGCCGAGCGACGCGGCGATGATCGCGCTGCGCAGGATGGTGATCCGGGGCACGTAGGAATAGGTCAGCCCGGCATTGAGGGCGGCGCCTGCGATGGTCGCGACGAAGAGGATTTGCGTCGCCGGGTCCTTCACGACATGGACGGTGGCGAGCAGAACGGCACAGCCGGCGCCTGTCGAGAGGATGGCGGTGATCTCCGTCTTGCGCATGGTCGCGGGAGAGAGCCGCCCGCCCGGAAACCGGTGCAGCACGTGTCGCAGGTACAGGCAATCGCCCAGATCCACGAGGGCGACGAGGGCGACGGCGAGCAGGCCGAACATCACGTCGACGAGGATGCCGAGGCTGACCGCACCGATGAGCAGGAAGGCCTGGCGCTTCCAGAAGCTGTCGATCCGTCCCCGCGCATAGCGTAGGAACAGTCCCTCCGGACTGTAGCGCGCCTCGAACGCTTCGAGCGCAAGCTTGCTGGTCTCGGCCATCCGGCTCTCCACGATCATCGGCCGGAAAATGTCACGACAGGGTAAACACATTCCTCATGAATGCAGGTTTCACGGATTTCTCCCGGTCGCGGATCGGGCCTGATCTTCAGGCCGGATCCGCGCGGCAGAGATCGGCCCAGATCGGCAAATGGTCGGAGGCCCGCGCGGCGAGCCCGGAGCGGTGCACGCCCATCGCCGCCGTGCCGAGGCCGGGTCCGATCGCGAGACGGTCGAGGGCCGCCACGGGCCGGCGCGCGTGGAAGCTCGGCCCCGGCGCGTGGATCGCGAAGCCGGTCGCGAGGCGGCCGAGCCCCGCGCGGCGCGACCATTCGTTGAAATCGCCGATGATCGCGGTCGGACGCGGCGGCATCGCCTCGATATGGGCAAGAATGGCATCGATCTGGCGCCGTCGGGAGGCGCGCAGGAGCCCCATATGGACACCCACGACGCGGATGGGTCCGATCGGCGTTTCGAGATCGGCGATCACCGCGCCCCGTGGCTCGAGCGAGGGCAGGTCCATGAGGCAGAGATCAGTCACCGTGACGGACGGGCGCAGGAGGAGCGCGATCCCGTGCCAGCCGAGGCTGACGCCCCCGGGATCGAGCGGCACGGGGTGAAGATCCGTGCGATGCGCGATCTCGGCCGCGGGCAGCACGGCGGGACGGTCGCCGAGACGCCGGTCGGCCTCCTGCAGCACCACGATATCGGCCGCCAGGTCGGCCACGACCTCCAGCACGCGGCCGGGCGAACGGCGCCGGTCGGTGCCCACGGCCTTGCGGATGTTGTAGCTCGCGAGCCGCAGGAGGGGGTGCGCGGTGCTCACAGGACCGGCGCGCCCAGGCGGAACACCCCCTCGACGATCCGCCGCCCCGGCCCGGCCGTGACAGGGGCCGTCGAGGATCGCCGCTCCTGCCCGGCGAACCAGGTCTCGAGCCGCCCCACGCTCTGCCCGTCGTAGAGAAAGAGCGCCATCTCGAAGTTCAGGAGCATGCTGCGGACGTCGAAATTGGCCGATCCGAGCCAGGCCGCGTCGTCGACGAGCCCCGCCTTGGCGTGCAGCATCCCGTCCTCGTAGAGAAGCACCCGAGCCCCGGCGCTGCCGAGATCGCGCAGATAGGCGCCGCGGGCGAAATCGGCGATCCGGTGGTTGGAGATCCGCGGCACCAGGATGAGCACGTCGATGCCGCGCAGTGCGGCGGTGGCGAGTGCCTGCGCCTGGTACTCGGTCGGCAGGAAGTAGGGCGTGGCGATCCAGACCCTCCGCCGCGCCGTATGGATCGCCTGGACGATCCCGTCGTGGAGCGCGTCGCCGCGCATGTCGGGCCCGCTCGGCACGAGCTGCGCGACTGCCTCCCCTCCCGTCGGGTCGGGGTCCCTGCCCTGCGGCAATCCCGGCGCCCGGCCCGCCCAGTCCGACTCGAAGAGGTCGTGATGGACGGCGGTGGCCGGTCCCTCGACGAGATAGGCGAGGTCGGACCAGCGCGGCGCGTCGTCGGGGCCCATGTATTCGCCGCCCACGTTCATGCCGCCCGCGAAGGCGCGGAGCCCGTCCGCGACGACGAGCTTGCGGTGGTTCCTGAGGTTCAGATGGCCGCGCAGGGGCATCGCGACGAGGGGCGAGAACCAGCGAAGCTCTCCCCCCGCCTCGCGGAACGCGGCGAGCGCGCGGCGCGGATGCCGCCAGCCGCCCAGCCGGTCGATGAGGAGCCGCACGCGGACCCCCTCGCGTGCGCGTCCCGTCAGCGCCTCGACGAAGGCCCTGCCCACGGCATCGTCGGCCACGAGATAGAAGGCCGCGTCGATCTCCTCCCGCGCGCCCTCGATGAGCGCCATCATCCGCGCATAGGCCTCCTGCCCGTCCTCGAGGATCTCGATCCGGTGACCGCCCTCGGCCGGAGGAACGCCCAGGGCCGCGAAGGTCGCGGCCGGCCCCGACGCGGCGTCGGAGGCCGCCCCGTCGCGGCTGAAGGCCACCGGTGGAAAGCCCCGCCCCCGCTTGCGGATCCCGAGCGCCACGAAGACCGGGATCGCGAGATAGGGCAGTGCGACGAAGAAGAGGAGCCAGGCCACGGCCGATTGCGGCGTGCGGCGCTGCTGGAGCATGAAGATCACGGCCAGGAGCGTCAGCACGACGCCCGCCACGACACCGATATGCGGCAGGATACCGATCATGCGTGCCGTCCGTCCGTCCGCTTCGCCATGCGCCCTGCCCTTTTCCTGCGTTTTCCGCATCCTCGCCACTGGGCCGCCCGCCCGCAAGGCGATCAGATCACGAGGCCCGAGAAGAGGATGGCGAGGCCCAGGGCGACGAGCCCGGCCGTCGGTGCCACCCGCCGCGCGCCGATGAGTCCGTAGGAAATCGCGGCGAGCCCCAGCGCGACGCGGAGGGCGGCGAGGAGGGCCGCGACGGGCGCCTCCGCGAGGCGCAGGAGATCGGGATTGGCCACCATGCCGAGCGGGATGAGATAGAGCCCGATGCCGAGCGCCATGGCGGAGGTCGCGACCCGCGTCCAGCGCTCGCCTACCATGCCCGCGGCGATGAAGACCGCGCCGCAGACGGGCGGCGTGATGGTCGAGAGAAGCGCGTACCAGAAGACGAAGAGATGCGCCTCGAGCGGCTCGAGCCCGAGCGCCACCAGCGCCGGCCCCGCGACCGAGACGCAGACGACGTAGGCTGCGGTCGTGGGCACCTCCATGCCGAGGAGCAGGCAGGCGATCGCGGTCAGGAGAAGCGAGGGCCAGAGCATGCCGCCGCCGCCCGCCAGGATAAGCGAGGTCACCTTCACGCCGAGCCCGGTGATCGCGAGCACGCCCACCACGATCGAGGCGCAGAGGATGATCGAGGCGATGAGCGCCACCTGCCGCGCGGCGTTGAGGAGCGCCTTCCCCATCCGCTCCGCGATCTCGGCGGGGCGGAATTCCAGATCGCCGTTCGTCAGAAGAAGCAGCGCGGCGGCCGCGACCGCGAGCGCTGCGGCGTATTCCGGCGTGAACCCCGCGCCGAACATCGCCCAGAGAAGCACGGTGAAGGGGACGAGGAAGAAGAGCGAGGTGACGAGGACGTCGCGCCCCGAGGGCCGATCCTCCATGCCGATCCCCGAAAGCCCCATGCGCCGCGCATAGGCGTCGATACCGATCCAGACGGCGAGGAAGTAGAGGAGCGCCGGAGGCAGCGCCGCGGCCATGATCGCGGTATAGGGCACGCCCGTGAGCTCGACCATGACGAAGGCCCCCGCCCCCATCAGCGGCGGCATGATCTGCCCGCCCGAGGAGGCCACGGCCTCCACCGCCGCGGCGAGGCGCTTGGGATAGCCGAGCCTCAACATGGCGGGGAGCGTGACCGCGCCCGTCGAGGCGACGTTGGCCGAGGCCGATCCGGAGATCGAGCCGAAGAGTGCGGAGGAGAGGACGGAGACCTTGGCCGCCCCGCCCCGGAGCCGGCCGGCCGCGGCGGCGGCGAGGTTCATGAAGCCCTGCCCCGCCTCGCCCGCGTTCAGGACCGCGCCGAAGATCACGAAGATCGCCACGACGTTGACGGAGATCCCGGTGAGCGAGCCCCAGATGCCGCCCTCGGCGATGGTGAGCGTGCCGAGGAAGCTTTCGACGGGCGTGCCCGCATGGCCAAACCGGCCCGGCACGTATTGCCCGAGTAGCCCGTAGAGGAGCGCCAGGGCGGCGATCGCGGGCAGCGGCCAGCCGATCGCGCGGCGCGCCGTCTCGAGCACCACGAGAAGCAGGACCCCCGCGATCGCCATCTGCCCCCGCCCCTCGAGGAAGCCGTATTGCTGGAGGAGCGCGTCGTGGTCGAGCGCCACCCAGAGCGCCGCGGCGATGCCCAAGCCCGCCAGCGCCGCCCCGCTCCGCCGCCGCCAGCCGGGCGCGACCCCGTAGACGAGCGCGAAGGGCAGGATCAGCGCCATGTGGAGCGGCCGAGCCACCAGGTTCGGCACCAGCCCGCTGAAGACGAGGCCTACATGGAAGGCCACGAGAAGCGCCGCGAGCGCCATCCAGACCGCGTCCGCCCCCCGGCGCAGGGCAAGAGGCACGCCGAGGCGCCCCGTCTCCGTCGTCATCGCGCCCCTGCCCTTCCCGCAGCCTCTCCCGTCATCGCGTCCCTGGGCTCAGCCGTCCGCGCCGGGCAGCGCGATCCCGGCTTCCTCGTAATAGCGCCGCGCACCGGGATGGAAGTCGCTCTCGACCGCGTCCAGAAGTTCGGGCGTCACCCCGTCCCACCAGCGCGACTGCCCCGCGAGGCGGGCCTTCTCGTCCCAGAAGGTCCTGGTCAGCGTATAGGCCGTCTCCTCGTCCATCGCGTCGGTCGCGTAAGCCACGACCGGCAGCGCGGTGGTGGCGACATCCGCCTCCTGCCCCGCATAGGTGCCCGCGGGGATGGTGATGGGCGTCCGGCCGGTCTCCTCCACCTCCTCCCCGGTCATCGAAAGGATCGTGACGGGCATCGCCGCCGCGGCCTCGATCACGTTCGGCGCCGGGAAGGAGCCGGCCGTGACGAAGCCGTCGATCTGGCCGTTCCGGAGCGCGTCGACCGCGTTCGAGAGTTCCGCGCCCGAGATCGTCACCTCGTCCGCGAGCCCGAACATCTCCATATAGCGCGCGCCCTCGGTGGCGCCGAAGGAGCCCTGCCCCAGGAGGATCGTGGTCCCGGCAAGATCGTCGAGCGAGCTTGCGCCCGTCTCCGCGTCCATGACGAAATGCATGGTGAGCGAGGGGATCGGGAAGAGCGCGCGGATGCCCGCGAAGCGCTCGCTCGGCCGGTCCTCGAATTCGCCCGTTCCCTCGCGCGCGGCGGTGACGAGGGCGGGCGGCGCGGTGAAGACGTAATCGCCCCCGCGCGCGCGGACCTCCATCACGTTCTGCACCGATCCCTGGCTCTCCTCGACGGTGACGGAAATGCCGCCATCCGTGGCCGCCCCGATCGCCTCGGCGAGCTCGACGCCCATCTGGTAGTAGGACGATCCGGTCTTGGCCGACTTGTAGGTCACCCGCTCCTGAGCGGTGGCGGGCAAAGCGCCTGCCAGCGCGAGCGCAGCCGCGGTCACGGCGATCCTTCCGTATGTCATCTCCATCCTCCCGTTAGCTCCCCGAGGTCCATCGCCTGTTCCGCACGTCTCCTATCAGGCCGCGCGGCGGGATACAGCCACGAAGCGACGATCGAGTTCCCGGCCCTCACTCGCCGGGACGGCCACGAAGAATGGACTCAATGGCTTGCGGCGGCAGATCGAATGACCGGAAGCGCGACTTCCACCTTCCGTGTGGGGGCGCGTGCAATGGGTGTAGGCAAATGTCCTCCGTCGTAGATGCCGCGCGGTCTGCGATCCAGAGATGTGAGGGGCCCTACCCTCACTACCCGCCCGGCGATCCGACAACTCCCCTGCCCGGTTCGATAACGCGCCCGGTTGCCCCTGGAGGCCCAATAATCGAATTGCCTTCTCCAGTGATCGCATCGCGCCGAATTCCACAAAGGCAGTCGGTCAGACCATTAGGGATTGTCTAGAATACGTTCCATCCGCCTGATGTGGTGAGAGTACTCATGTGTGCACACGTGCATGCCTGCAGGATTGAAGAAAAGCACACACGAACACCTGCAACTTGACACACTTGCACAGTCGAGTGACCCCTCACCGGAACACCGGAACACCGGAACACCGGAACACCGG
>NZ_QKZL01000014.1:0-13362 GCF_003253995.1 Palleronia aestuarii | reverse complement strand
ACACCGGAACACCGGAACACCGGAACACCGGAACACCTGCAAGTGTGCACACTTTCAGGTGTTCCGGTGCGTACGCTTACTTGCCTTTAGGGCGGGTGGCGATCGTCGGCTTCCGCCGGCTCTGGAAGAGCATGTCGATCGCCTCTCCCAGCAGGGCCTGCACAGAGCTGTCTTCGGCGAGGGCGATCTCGCGCAATTGTCGCGAGACGGTCGGATCGAAATAGCCTCCGACATGCTTGGTCGCTTTTCGCGACGGTCTGGTATGCACCGATGCGGGGGCCTCGTTCCGCTCCGGCGGTGACGCATCTTCCGTCTTTACGGGCGCGGGGGCGGGCTTGGGTTTCAGGGCGGCTGCGAACTTGTTGCTCATGCTGCGCCCCTCTCGAGTTCGCGTGTGCGCATGTTCAGGTGTTCACACATGAACGCATGAAGGTGTGCCGCTTCCTGCGCGGCCTTGCCGTCCGGTTCGTACTCTTCGGCCGATTGCCCGCTGATGAGCGCGCGGGAAAAGGCGACCCGCTGCTTCAGGCTTATCGGGCATACGCCCACATCGAGCCCGGAGATCGCGTCGGCCGCTTCCGTGGCCTCGTTGCCTTGGGGGGCGACTGCGTTCAGGACCACGAAAATCGGCTTACCCGTCGTCTTCACCAGGTCGAGCGTGTTGCTGATCGCCTCGATGTCGAGGATCGCCGGGCGGCAGGGGACCAGGATCAGGTCGGCCGCCTTCGCGGCTTCCAGCGCGGCGCTGTCGGAATGGGGCGCCGTGTCGATGATCAGAAGATCACCCTCCATGTCCTTCACCCGTCGGATTTCCTGCGACAGACGGCTCGCATGGGCGGAGAGGACCACGGGCAGCTCCGCTTCCCGGCGATCGCTCCAGTTCGCGGCCGAGGCCTGGGGGTCGAGATCGATGATCGCCGTGTTGCGGCCCGCAAGGGCCGAGGAGGTTGCGAGGTGCAAGGCGAGGGTCGTCTTGCCGGCCCCGCCTTTCTGACTGATGATGGCAACGGTTTTCATGACTGCTCCTTCGTGTGCGCGGTTTCACGTCTTCACGTGTGCACACTATCACGAATGCAGATGACGCGACGATCGAGGTCAGCCATATGGGCGTTTGGACTTCGTTCTGTGCTCTCGGTGTAACGCCGCCACTGCTGACGTTTCCGTGCCAATGCGTAAGGGAAATCAAATCGCGGCATGGTGGGGTGGGCCATCCATAACGGGGCCAGCTCAGTTTCTCCTCCGGACACAGCGTGCCCAGCCGACTCTCAGGCTTCTCTCCCTCACCCCTTATACAACACATCCTCGCCGGTGACGGGCCGCAGGTTCATGTCCTCGGGGCCCTTGATCAGCACCTCCACTTGGACGCCCTGGCCGTCGCGGGCGGTGGGCAGGTCGGCGCAGGCGATCCAGAGGCGGAGGCGGTAGAGGCCGGGTTCGAGCTCGGCGCCGAGGACGAGGGAGAGCGGCACGGGTTCCCCCTTGCGCCCCAGGGATCGGCCTCGCGGGTCTCGGTGCCGATGGCCTGGCCCTCGAGCCAGCCCGAGAAGGTGCAGGGAAGGGCAGAGATGGTGCCGGTCCCGAAGCGTATCTGCAGGTCGGCGGCGAGCTGGTGGCGGCCGGCCTCCGTGGCCCGGAGCCAGCCTTGCAGCTCGATTCCGGCAGGCCCCGCGTGGCGCACGCCACGATCCGCGAGGTCGTCGAGCTGGATCGGGCCGCCGGTATAGACGAAGCCGCCGATGCTGTCGGTGGGGATCTCGCCCAGGGGCTGGCCCTGGGTCGGAGCTGCATGCGCCACGGCGATGGCGCCGGGCGCGAAGCTCTCGGCCTCGGTGGGGGTGTCTATTGGTGGAGGCGGGGGTTCGGAAGCAGTCTCCGGGGCTGGGTCGGCCGCGTCGGCTCCCGTACCCGGGGTCGGCATGGCCGTGTCCTCGCCATCTGTGTCGGTGGCGGATGGATCGACCACTGCGCCGCTCCCGTCCCCGAGCCTCTGCAGGAGGGCATCGAGCTTGGCCTCGATGCGGTCGAGTTGGTCCTGGCGGTGGTCGTCCGGGATCGCGCCAGGAGCGGCCTCCTGAGATCCCGACGGCACCAGGGAGGCGAGGATCAGCGTCGTGGCGAGGAGGGTGGTTCGGGACGGGGTCCTGGGCGTCATGGCGTCTCCTTGGGGTCGGACGGGGGGTAGGTGTGGGGTCCGCGGCCCGCAGGGTGCCGAACGGATCGGTCGGGGCGTTCGGGTCAGTCTCTATGCGCAGCCCCTCGAGGGGGCGGCCGGGGGCGAGCGGACCGGACGGGGGCGTGGCAATCTCCAGGCCTGTCCGCGTCGCGGGGTCCTCGTAGCGCGCGCCCGGCGACGGCAGGGGCGCGTCGGACGGTGCCGTCTCCCCGCCCAATGTCGCGGAGAACGGACCGCCCGTGTCGGATCGCTCGACCAGCGGACGGGCCATGAGGGTGGCGAGCGCGACGCCGGTCATGATGACGGAATACCGGAACACACGGTTGGTGGACCAAGCGCGCGGGATCGCGGCGAGGAGCCGGCCGAGGGTACGGAGGGCGGCGCCCAGGGGGTAGGGCAGGGACCTCACGCGGTCGCCCCTTCGCGCGCCGTGGGGGTGTCGCCCGCCAGCACGATGGCCCGGGCCGCGTCGATATCGGCGGCGGTGACGGTCTCGAGATCAGTGCGGGCGCGGGTGGCCTGGCGCATCACCCGGCTGCCCTGCACCTCGCGGGTGCGCTCCCAGAGCGTGCGCACCGCGCGGCCGTTGCCAGGGTCGCGGGCATTGGCCAGCGCCGCGCAGGCCGGGGTTCGAGTCGAGGAAGCGGCGCATGGGACCCGGGTAGCCCGCGACGACGACGCAGAGCCGGTCGCGGTGGTCTTCCATGAGCTTCAGGAGCGTGTCGATGGCCTCGGGGCCGAAGTCCCCGCCGCTGCCGCCCGAGGGGGTGAGCGTGTAGGCCTCGTCGATGAAGAGCACGCCGTCGAGCGCCTGCTCGACCGCGGCGCGGGTCTTCGGCGCGGTCTGGCCGATATACTGGCCGACGAGATCGGCGCGGTCGACCTCGACCATATGGCCCGCGCGCAGGTAGCCGAGGCCTGCAAGGATCTCGCCCATGAGGCGCGCCACCGTGGTCTTGCCGGTACCGGGATTGCCGGTGAAGACGCAATGCAGGCTCGGCCCCGGCCCGGGCCGCGGTCCGCCGAGCCCGTGGGCGCGGCGCTCGGCCTCGACCTGCAGCAGGTCGACGAGGCGGCCGACCTCGTCCTTGACGCCCTCGAGCCCGGTGAGGGCGTCGAGCTCTCCCAGGGCGCGTGTGAGGCGCTCTGGAGGGCTAGCGGCAGGCTCACGGCGAGGATCGGCACCGTGAAGACGGCGATGGCCTCCAGGGTGGCCAGGAGGACGTAGAGGACGAGGGCCGCCAGAACCAGGACGCCCCAGGGGTTCACGGAGCCCCTCCGGCGGGGCGGGAGAAGGGATCCCCGGGTTTGGTCCCGGCGCGGTCTCCGATCGTGGCAGCCGCGCTCGGCCGTTCCCCCCTCACCTCACGAGGCGCGCCGCGCGGGACGCGCCGATTGGGCCGGTCTGCCCTGCGCTGCCGCGTCCGGCTGGAACCGCGAGGGCGCGACTTCCACGACCATGTCGGGGCGGCGGAAGTAGATGGCCCGGCCGCAGCGGAGCGGCTTGGCACCCCGGGTGATGACGAAGGCCTCGTCGGCGCGGGTGTCCTGCAGGAGCTCGTCGGGCTTGACGAGGCTGCGGCGCATCTCCGAGCGGTTGGCCGAGCGTCCGGCGCTGGCGGAGGTGGCGCCGCCCCAGCGGCCGGAGGTACCGCGGGTGTCGCCCTCGCTCGCCGCGACGACGCCGTGCTCGCCGCAGACCTGGGAGAGCTCGCCCGCGGTCTCGGGGTCCTGCAGCGCGGCGTAGAGGCGCCAGGAGGTGCCGTCGGCCCAGGCGCGCGCCCCCTCGCGGCCCCATTGCTCGTTGAGCTGTCCCTGGGACTGGTAGAGCAGCAGCAGCGTCAGGCGGTATTTGCGCCCGGCATCGCGGGCGGCCTCGAGGAGCGCCATGGGCCCGAGGCGGGCCACCTCGTCGAGGAGGAACAGGATGCGGCCCTTAACGGCGCCATCGGCCTCGTAGGCGGCGTTCAGAAGCGCGCCGATGACGACACGCCCCAAGCCCGGCGTGGCCTGCAGCACCTTCAGCGGGATCTGCACGAAGATTGTCAGGTTGCCGTCGCAGAGCTCGCGGGTCTCGAAGGCGTCGCCGGAGACGAGATCGGCATAGGCGGCGGTCGAGAGCCAGCGGGTGGCTTGGCTCGCATTGGCGTAGACGCCGGAGAAGGTCTCGTCGACGAGGCCCATGAGGGTGCCGGCGAGATCGCGGGCCAGCGCCGATGTGGAGGTGGCGTGGATGGTTTCGAGCTTGCCGCGCATCTCCGCCTCGGGCGTGACGAGTACGCGGCGGAGCTGGCGCAGGGTCTTGTCGCGGGGGGTGAGGCCTTTGTCCCAGAGCAGGTCGGCGAGCAGGCAGGCGATGAGGCTCTGCCCCATGTCGCGGAAGAACTCGGCGCTGCCCGCCCCGGTCCCGCGGGCAGGCTCGCCCACGAGCCAGGTCGCCACAGCCTCGACATTGGCTTCGGCAAGCGGCGATCCCACGTCGATCCAGTCCAGCGCGTTGAACCCATTCATGGGGGAGCCACTCGTGGCCAACCCGGTCTTGGCGGACCCGTTTACGGGACGCGGACCGAAGGCCGCTCCCCGCGGGTCCCGGCCGCCCGCGGCGGGATCGAGGGTGACCACGCGGTGGCCCATGCGGGTGCGGCGGGTCTCGCCGAGCATGGGCCCGATCTCGCGGGAGGGATCGAGTACGACGGCCGAGCCGGTCCAGGTCAGGAGCGTGGGAATGCCGATGGCGGTGGTCTTGTAGCCGCCCGAGCCCGCGAGGACGAGGCCGTGGGTAGGCCCGGTGCGGCAGGGATCGACGAGAAGCGGCGCGCGGCCCCCCTGTCCCCAGGTGGCGCGGTCCTCGGGATCGAAGGGGACCATGCCATCCCCGGTCCCCCCGGAGCCTGCAAAACCCCCGAACCCGCCCCGCCGCCGCACGGCGCGGTCCTCGTCGACGCGGTAGGCCTCGCCCAGGACGATGCCGCCATGGACCGGGTCGGGGCCAGGGAAGAGGCGCCTGGCCTCGCGCAGCAACAGCCAGTCGGCATGGCCGTGATTGTCCGACCGCGCCCGGGTGCGCGCCCCGGCCTTGCCACTGCCGGGCAGGGGGCTGCGCATGACGTGGGCCCCGACCCCGATGGCGGCGATCCCGAGCACGGTGGCGATGACATAGGCGCCCGGGATGCGGCCGACGATCTCCAGAGGCGGCACCAACCCCACGAGGGGGGCGAGGGATGCCCAGGCGGGCCAGAGGGTGAGGCCGAGAGCGCCCGCGACCCCGAGAAGGCCAGCCACGCCCATGGCGGGGGAGGCCCATTGGCGGACATGCAGCCCCACGGCGATGGCCATCAGGAGGATCGGCCCGAGCAGCCCCGCGGCGGGCCAGAGCGTGTAGGCCACGCGGTACTCGATCCCGCCGCGATCGAGGCCAGGCGCCAGCAGCACCAGATCGCGCCAGAGCGCAACCGAGGCCTGCAGGGCGACCCACATGAGCCAGACCGGCCAGAGCTGGAGGATCAGCCGCAGACCCGCGCGGCCGAGATCGTAGGTCAGACGCCCGAACACCTGCGCGCTACTCCGCCGCGTCGGGGGCGGTGGGCGCTGCGGCAGGGCGCGTCCCGTCCGGCGTCATGGCGTCTCCCGGGCGCTCCGTCCCGGAGGTCTCGATCGGTATGGAGGGACTGACTGGTGCAGAAGCGGACCCGGCTTCCGCCGCTCCGTCCGGCGCCCCTCGACCCCCCGCGTCCCCCTCCGCCACCGGCCCCACGCGGGTGAGCGTCCCGCCCAGTTCGTCGGCGGCCTGCCTGGCGTCGTCGTAGATGGCGAGCCCTTCCCAGTGCCGCAGCACCTTGGACCAGCGGAAGCCCAAGCCGCGCAGCCGCGCGGTGACGAGCGCCGGCTGCGCGCCCGCGAGCGCGAGGATCAGCGGCTCGGTCTCGGCCTCCCGGGCGCGGGTCTCGCGATCGAAGGCGCGGCCGCCCGCCGCTTCCCAGCGCGCCCGCTCCGCCGGGTCCCCGAGCCTTCCGGCTACCTCCAGGAGCGCCCCGTAGAGGGCGTTGGCCTCCAGCTCCCCGAGCCCGGCCTTGTCGACGAGCCCGCCGGCTTCGATGAGGCGCCTTGTGCGGGCCTTGCGGGCCTCCTCGCGGATCTTCGCCTCCTCGCGCTGCAGCCGGGCACGCTGCTGGTCGAGCCGGGCCTGGCGCTCGGCGAGGCTGGTGCGGGCCATGGGGGTCTCCTTCTGGATCGAGGGCGCATGCATGCGCGCCGAACGGGGGGCGCCGGGCCAAAGGTTAACGGCGCCGGCAGCGCATGGCGTCCCCTCCCGGCAGGCACAAGAGTGAATGTTCTGGATATGTCCAAACGGTCACCCGTCACCGGAACCGGCTTGCTGGCCGTGCCCCCTGCGGCCGCCAAGAGGTCTTCCCTGCGGCCGCCCGGGTGCCTCACCGGCACGAACCCACTCGTATCTCGGCAACCCACCTGTCTCTCCGCAGAGCCGACCCGCTGATCCGGCGCACCGCCCGCGCCACCGGCGTCTTCTGTCTCCCCGACCCCTGCCACAGGGACTGCCTTGCGCCCTCACGCGTTTCCTCCCCACGTGGTGCCCACCGGCCCGGCCGGGTTCTGCCGCGGCGAGGCTCCGAGCCGAGGAGGCAGACGCAATATGCATTCTGGCGAATGCGGCTTGCGCTCCTTGTCGGAGGGGGATCATGATCCCCGATGGCCATCGCCTTCGCCCGTGCCCGTTATCTCTCCCGCTCGACAGGCGGCTCGGCCGTGCGCTCGGCATGCTACAACGCGCGGGTGGCGATCACCGACGCGCGGACGGGCGAGCGGTTCTCCTTTGCCCATCGCGAGGCGCCCGAGCATCACACGGTTCTGCTGCCCGAGGGGGCGGAGGCCCGTCTCGGCGACAGCGCGGTGCTCTGGAACCTCGCCGAAGGGGCGGAGCGGCGTAAGGATGCCCAGGTGGCGCGCGAGATCGTGCTGGCGCTACCGGCCGATGCCGGGCTCACCCATGACGACCACGTGGCGCTGGCCGAGAGCTTCGCCCGGGCGCACTTCGTCGCCCGAGGCCTTGCCGTGCAGATCGACATCCACGCGCCGCATGCCGGCGAGGGCGGGGAGAGGGTCGGTCGGGCCGAGAGGCTTACGGCAGCGCAGGGTGCGGAGCTTAGCACGGGGCAGGGCGCCGTCATTCTCCCCGGGCCGGACGGGTCGTCCGAGAGCGAGCGGACCAATCCGCACGCGCATCTGCTGATCACCACGCGGCGGGTGGAGGGCGACCGGCTCTCGGCGAAGAAGGCGCGCGATCTCGACCCGGCGGTGCGGACGCTCGGCGGGCGGTCGGCGGTGACGGATGGCGACCGCTGGGGGGAGCTGTGGCGGGCGCACCAAGACGCGTACTTCGCCGCGCACGGGCTGGAGCTCCGGGTCGACGCGCTCACGGCGGTGCCGGGGCAGCATGTGGGGCCGGTACGGATGCGGGTGCCGGGCTCGGAAGCGGTCGCGCGGGCCGAGGAGAACGCCCGCGCGGCGCGGGACCCGGACCGGGTGCTGGAGGCACTCACGCGGGGCAATGCGAGCTTCACCGAACGCCGAGCTCGACCGGCATCTCGGGAAGCACATCTTCGACGCGGACGAGCACGATGCGGTGAAGGCTCGGGTGCTGGGCCGGATCGACGTGCTGGCGCTCCACGACACCGAGACGGGGCGCGCCGTGGGGCGCTACACGACGCGCGGGGTCCGCAACCAGGAGCGTGCGGCGCTCGCGGACGGGGCGGTCGTGGCGGCGGGACGGCACCGGGCGCTGAGCGCGGCGGCGCAGGGCGCGGGGCTGCGCGGCCGGACGCTGCGGGAGGACCAGAGGTCGGCCTTCGACCACGCGGTGGGGGCGCGGGGGCTGGTGCTCGTCGAGGGGCGGGCGGGGACCGGCAAGAGCTACACGCTCGGCGCCATCCGCGACGCGCATGAAGCCGCGGGCTACGCGGTGGTGGGGCTCGCGCCCACCAACGCGGTGGCGCAGGACCTGAAGGCCGACGGGTTCGGCCGGAGCGCCGGCGCGAGCCGAAGCGCTGGCGCGAACCGAACTGCAAGCGATGGACCGGGGCCGGGCCCCCTCCGGGAGGGCCGGGCGGCGACGGTGCATTCGGAACTGTTCCGGCTGAAGAACGGACACGTGTCGTGGGACGCGCGCACGCTCGTGGTGGTCGACGAGGCGGCGATGCTGGATGCGCGGGTCACCGGCGAGCTCCTGGCCGAGGCGCGGCGCAGCGGGGCGAAGGTCCTCTTCGCGGGCGATGACCGGCAGCTGGCCTCGATCGAGCGCGGCGGGCTCTTCCCGGAGCTGAAGCGCCGGCACGGCGCGGTGGAGATCGTGCAGGTGACGCGGCAGCGGGTGGACTGGCAGCGGCAGGCGGCGCGGGACCTGTCGGAGGGGCGGACCTATGACGCCATCGCGGCCTTCGCCAACAATGGCGCGCTGCACTGGTCGGGGCGGCAGGCGGGGGCCGAGGAGGCGCTGGTGGCGCGCTGGCGCGCGGACAGTGCGACGGACCCGCAAGCCACGCGGTTCGTGTTCGCCTATACCAACCGGGAGGTCGACGCGCTGAACGCCCGCCTGCGGGCGGTGCGGAAGGGCCGCGGCGAGCTCGGGGACGACGTCCGGCTCGAGACGACGCACGGGGCGGCGGACTTCGCCGTGGGCGACCGGGTGCAGGTCACCGAGACGCTGCGCACCGCCCGGCTCTGGAACGGCAATGCCGGGGTGATCACCGGGATCGATGCCGACACGGGGCGGATCACCGCGCGGCTCGACGGCGCGGGGACAGAGCCGGGGCGCGAGGTGAGCTGGCGGGCCTCGGAGTTCACCGGGTTCCGGCACGGCTATGCGGGGACGATCTACAAGGGCCAGGGCAAGACGATCGACCACACGTACCTCTTGCACTCCGCACATTGGCGGCAGGCGTCCTCCTACGTGGCGCTGACGCGGCAGCGCGAGAGCGCGCGGGTGTTCGCGGCCACCGAGACGGCGACCGACCTCGGCCAGCTGGCACGGCAGATGAGCCGGCGCGAGGTGCGCGCCGCCTCCATCGCCTGGGCCACGCGGGAGGAGCTGCCGGAGTTGCGTCCGGCAGAAGGGGTCAGACCGGCGGCGGGGCCGGCTGGGACGGGGCAGGGGGAGACCAAGCCGACGGCGGAGAGGTCGGAGGGTCGGGTCGCACCCGCCGCGACGGGATCGGCGCGCTGCGCCAAATGCCGACGCGCCGCGCTGGCTGATCCCGCCGCGGGACAGCGCGGAGCGGATCGACCCGGGGGAGCGATCGGCGGCCGTCGCTGCCGAACCGAAAGTGCAGCGAGAACGGGAGGCGCTCGGGGATTGCCTCCGCGGTGCCTACCGCAATCCGCGAAAGGCCCGGGCACGGCTCGTCGACCTCGTGAAGACGCACGGCACGACCTCGGCCGCCCGGCGGATTGAGGCCGAGCCGGAGCAGCTCGGGCCGCTCCTCGGGCGCACGGGGCTCCTGGCGGGTCGGGCGGCCCGGCAGACCCGGGCGCAGGCCGCGCGGGTGGCCGAGGCGGTGGGGTCCGTGGTCCGGCGCATCGGGGAGGTGGAGAGCGCTGCCGCGCGGAGCTACGAGGCTGGGGTCGCAGCGCGGCGGGTGGCGGAGGCGACAGGCGTGCCGGTGCTCTCGGAGAACGCGCAGGCAGCTGTGCGGTCGCTTCGGGCAGTAGAGGCCCCGGATGCGCGGTCTCTCGTGTAGGCGCGTGCCTGGGCCTTGGGCGGCGCTGCAGGGGGACGCTGGGATCGCCAACGAGCTGGCGGGGTTCGTGCGGGCCTTGGAGGCGCGGTGCGGGCGATGGATCGGCGGCGGGGCCGGGGTGGCGGAGGGAGGCGGTCTGCGGGTCACGGGGATCGGTCGGGAGACGCTCGCCGGGATCGGCCGCGCGGTGCAGGCGGTGCGGCAGGGCGAACGGGCGGCCGCCGCGGAGGGGCAGAGGCTGGCGGAGGGTGCGCGGATGCGGACGGGGCCAAGGATGGGGGCGTGATCGCGCGGTGGAATGGCGGATCGGCGCATCGATCCGTTCTCCTTGCTCGACAGCTATGCGGCGGGGGGTAATACTCCGACTGACCTCGTTCGAGCAGCAGAAGGCGGACCTGACGATGGCGTACGATCCCACGGATCCCGGTCCGGTCCTTGCGAGCCACGACCCGAATTGGAAAGCGCGGTTCGAGGCCGCCGCCAGTCAACTCCGGGCGCTCGGCGAGGGCACGATCCTGGACCGGGAACAGGCCGCTCTGCGCACCCGCCTGGTCGAAGAGAAGGGCGCGGCCTACCTGGCGAAGCACCAGAATGCCTGGGAACGCGACGCGTTCCTGCGGGACCAGCACGTACCGCCCTTCATCGGGCCGGAGCCCGGGCAGATCGATATCCCCGTGCCGTCCCCGCCGCACGACGCGAGCCCCGAGGAGATGCTGGCCCATTACCAGCGCTTCCACAGGCTGGCCTACGATCTGGAGCACTATCTCGAGCTTGAGCCTGCCATGGACTGGGAGGGTGGTCTCTTCGCCGAGACGCTCGTCGACGGACGGACGCGCGAGGTGTTCGACGCGGAGATCCCGCTCGAGTGGGGGTCGGTGCCGATCCGGGCGCGCTTCGCGGTCGAGGCCTGGGACGACGTCGTGCATGTCTGCGCCCTGCAGCGGCCCCACGGCGACGAGGTAGTGGCGGGCGTGCGAAGCGATGACCTCCTTGTCGCCGGCTAGGCCGCTGAGCGGTACCTGCCCAATACCGGGCGCCTCGCAGCGCTCCTGCGTACGTCCCGCCGGCGCCTGTTCCTCTACACTACGTTCACGCCCTCCCGGCACGGCCCGTACGCGCAGCCCGTCCGGGGCCACGAGGTGCGCTGGTCCCGGACCGGCCGGCTCGAGACGGTCGATCTCGGCACGCGGGACGCCACGCCCTGGCTGCGCGAGGAGGCGCTGAAGCTCCACCCGGAGCTCTGGCACGCCGTTATCGCGGTGGAGGCAAAGCGGGGCAGGGGTGAAGTCCAATGGTCCTGAGCTGAGCAAACCTAAGGGACAGGGCAGAGATTGGCGTCGTGCATGGCGCCGCAAGCGCGCATTCCGAAACCTAGGCCCGGTGTCATCTACGGCTTAATGCCGGAATTGCTCCAAATCGCCGGACAGGTTATGTCCTTGATGAAGAAGAACAAGAAGCGAGAGCAGCAGAGGGCAAACAACCCCGCAAAAAGAAACCCCCGCGAGGCGGCGACCTACACGGGGGGTTAGAACCAAGGGACTGCAATCCCTGAATGGCCACTATCTCTAGGCCCGGTTCTAGTCCCTCCCGAAACGACGAGCAAGTAAAAACGCACCTGTGCGAACAGGGAGATCGTGTGTCGCAGCCTTGCCTCACCCCGAGGACAGGCCATGAACCCAGAGCAACCGGACCGACACGACCAACGGAAAGCCCTCTATCGCGCGGCCAAGGATGTCACCTACGTCTTGAAGCTCAGACCGGGGCTGAAAGCCCTGCTGGACGTCCTGATCGACCACATCCCGAACGGGGCCCCGCGCCCCGTCAGCCCCGCCGCCATGCAGCGCCTCGCCGACAAGCTCGGATGCGAGGATCGGGCCATCCGCTACCGGATCGCGAGGCTGGTCCGTCTCGGGCTCGTTACCAACCGCTGTCTCGCCAATGGCCGGCGTCACGTCCAGCGCGCCCGGACCGGGACGATCGTCCACGTCGCCGGGATCGACCTGTCGCCCTTGCTCGACACCGCCTGGGACTGGGCCGACCGGGCCGCGGACAAGAAGGACGCCTACGCTCGGCGTGCGCGGCTGCGCTTCCAGATCTCCGAGAAGCGGGGTGCTTTGGTCCGGGCGTTCCGGGGCGAGGAGATGCCGGCCGATTTGGAGGCGCTGTGGAGCGGCCTCCCGAGGGACATCGCGAAGCTGGGCCTCGCGGCCCTGGAAGTTCTCGTGGACAAGGTGGACCGCCTGATCTCCGTGACCCTGGCTGACCAGAAAAGTTTTGCCGGTCAGCCGGAAGAGTGCGACCGGGCATACATTACAGATCAAGGACAGTCAGAATCCTGTAATCCGGCGATGCCTGCCGGGAAGAGGGCCCAAGAGAAACCACCGCGCCAGACGCCCAGATGCGGGCTCGAGCATGTGAGCTTGCGACAAGCTGTGATGGCCGCACCGGACGACTGGCGGATCGAGATGGAACGGCACGGCCGTTCGTCGTGGCACATCCTTGCCGGAATCGCGTATCAGCGGGCACGGGCCCTCGGGGTTTCCCCCTCCGCTTGGGCGCTAGCGCAGAACGCCGTGGGCACCAACGGGGCCGCGATCATCGTGATGATGGCTGACGCCAAGAGCCATGCGCGGGGCGGACCCGTCCGCTCGGTCGGGGGCTGGGTGCGGCGCATGGCGGAGAGGGCCGAGAAGGGCACCGCGACCCTCCATCGAGCTCTGTTCGGGCTGCTGCACGAGGAGGCGGTCCCGTGTTAAGACTCGCGGTGGCCACCGTGCTCTTCCTTTATAGGGACGGGGCTCGAACGAGAGCTTATCGTGGTTGGGGTTCGGCACAACGCCGGGCATGTTTGCTCCCTGCTTCGGCTGGAAGGCGACTAGGATGTAGCCACCGCTGCAAAACTGACCCGTGAGCCGATTGCAATCTCACCCACTCCGGTAACGTAGCCTCCAGAACTGAAACGAGGGCTAGGCATGATCGGAGCGGATATGGCAAGAGAGATCCGTATGCTGACCGCTCTGCCCTCTGAGAACTGGGCTGTTCTCAACTGGAATTCGGGCTATGCGGGTCCTGACCCGGCAAACTCGTCCAAGCTGAGCGCGAATTTTCGGGCACATTCCTGACAGGAGAGGAGTGCCCCGATGCCGAAGAAGAAGTTCACCGACGAGCAGATCGCTTTGCGTTGAGACAGGCGGAGGCCGGCACGACGGTCGGCGAGATCTGCCGCAGTTCGCGCATCGCGCGGACGGGGTGGCGGAAGCCCCGTTCTACCGCTGGAAAAAGATCTACGCCGGGATGGGCGGCGAGCCATTGTGCGCCATTGGTTCGAGAACAATGGCGAGCGAGATCCGGCAGCTGAAGCGGCTCGAGGAGTGAGCCCGCGAACGCCACCGGTTCGAGAGAACGGACGAACAACGGCAAGCTCAAGCGCCTCGTGGC
>NZ_QKZL01000013.1:34668-95631 GCF_003253995.1 Palleronia aestuarii | reverse complement strand
CCGGCACCGCTCCTGGATCGAATCCATCGGCGTCAGGGACTGCACACCGAGCTCCGTGTCGATCCACCGCCGCGACAGGTTGTCGATCACGTGCACCTCGTGGCCCGCATCGCTCAGATGCAGAACCGTCGGCCACCCGCAGAACCCGTCACCGCCAAGTATCGCAACCTTCATCCCGAAACACCCCAGCCAAAAAACCCCCCCTCCCCAAACCATCCGCGAAACAACCTGGCAAGGGAAGACATGCCGATGGCCGCGCCTCCCCATGGGCGGGGAGCGGTATCTCGACGCATGGTGCCCGCGACCCGCGCAGGATTTGCTGGCATCCGACCCGGCCACAAATGTAACCCGACGAAATAAACTCGTGAAGCCGGTTGGCGATCTCGGCGCGGATGTGCTCTCCTTGTCGCGATGATCCGCGTCCCGCCCGATGGCGCCGCGGTGTTCCGACAGCACCGCGCCTGCCCGCGCGACCGGCCAAGAGGGAGGCTTCCATGTCCGATACAGATCACGAGCGTCTGGCGAGGCTCGCCGAGGCGGCCCGCCGAGGGCATATCTCGCGTCGCAACTTCATGCATTACGCACTGGCGGCAGGGGTGACCGCGACCACCGCGACGGGTCTCTGGACGCGCAAGGCGGCCGCGCAGCCGAAATCCGGTGGCACGTTCCGCTGGGCGCTGCACGACGGCGCCACCACCGCCAACCACGATCCGGCGACCTATCTCACTAAGGAAAACATCTTCCTCGCCCATACCCATCGCAGCTATCTCACCATGATCATGGGCGACGGCTCGCTCGGGCCCGACCTTGCCGAGAGCTGGGAGGCCAACGACGACGCGACGGTCTGGACCTTCTCGCTCAACCCCAACGCGGGGTTCCATAGCGGACGTCCGGTCACCGCGGAGGACGTGGTCGATTCGATCAACCATCATCGCGGAGAGGACACGGCCTCTGCCGCGAAGCCGCTCCTCGCCGACATCAGCGACGTCAAGGCCGACGGGGAGCAGGCGATCGTCTTCACGCTTTCGCGCGGCAATGCGGACCTGCCGTGGCTGATGACGGATTTCCACCTCGCCATCTGCCCCTCTAACGGCGACGGGAGCATCGACTGGCAATCGGGCGACGGGTCGGGCCCCTACCAGATCGAGTCGGGAGAATGGGGCGTGCAGTTCAATCTCACCCGCTTCGACGGCTGGCACGGCGAAGGGGCGTGGTTCGACCGGGTCGAGATCATCACTCTCAACGACCCGAACGCGCGGCAGACAGCCCTCGTCACCGGCGACGTGGACGCGGTCTCGCTCATCGAGCTCAGGACGATGGGCCTGTTGCAGCGCGATCCGAACATCGTGATCCACAACATCCCGTCCGGCGCGGCGATCACCATGCCGATGTTCTGCGACCAGGCGCCGTACGACAACGTGGACGTGCGCAACGCGCTGAAGCTCGCGATGAACCGTGACGAGATCATCGAGAAGATCACCTTCGGCGCCTCGACGAAGGCCAACGATTTCCAGCATTCCCCCGCCCTGCCCTATTACCCCGAGGGGATCGAGCAGCGGGCATACGATCCAGAGGAGGCGCGGTTCCTTCTGAAGCGGGCCGGCGCGGAAAATCTGACCGTCGATCTCAGCACGTCCGACGTCGTCTATGCGGGCGCCGTCGACATGGCCGTCCTCTACGCCGAACAGGCCCGCGAGGCGGGGATCAACGTGAATGTCGTTCGGGAGCCGAACGACGGCTATTATTCCGACGTCTGGCTCAAGAAGCCGTTCTCCGTCGTTTCCTGGGGCGCGCGGCCGACCCCCGACGTGATCTACACGATCGCCTACAAGGACGACGCGCCCTGGAACGAGAGCCACTGGCAGAACGAGCGCTTCAACGAGCTTCTCGTGATCGCCAAGGCCGAGCTCGACCAGGGGCTACGCGCGGAGATGTACCACGAGATGGCGATGCTGGCGCGCGACGACGGGGGCACGATCATCCCGTTCTTCAACAATTTCGTCTACGCCAACCGCGCCAATGTCGGCACGCCCGAGGAACTGGCCCCGAGCTGGGAGAACGATGGCGCCCGCGCGGCCAGCCGCTGGTGGTTCACCGATTGAGCGGGCCGTCCCGGGTGGCGGGCCCCCCGGACGTCTCCGCCCGGAGGGCCGCGCCATGAACGCCATCGCGACCGTGATCGCCAAGCGGCTCGGGCTCGGCCTCCTCACGCTCTTCATCGTCTCCATCCTGATCTTCTTCGCGGTGGAGCTCCTGCCCGGCGACATGGCCGAGGCGGTGCTCGGCATGGGGGCCACGGAAGAGACGACGGCCGCGCTGCGCGAGAGGATGGGCCTCGATCAGCCGGCGCCCATGCGCTACCTCGACTGGCTCGGCGGCGCCGTCCGTGGCGATTTCGGGGTCTCGCTCGTCTCCGGCGCCAGCGTCGGGGAGGCGATCGGGCAACGGCTGCTCAACACCCTCTTCCTGGCGAGCTATGCCGCGGTCATCGCCGTGCCCTTCGCTATCGCGCTCGGCGTGGTGGTGGCCCTCCTGCGCGACACGCTCTTCGACCGACTCGCGAACGTGCTCACCCTCACCTCGATCTCCTCGCCGGAATTTTTCCTGGGCTACATCCTGATCCTCTATTTGTCGGTCCGCACCGGGTTCTTTCCGGCGATCTCGAGCCTCACGGCGGGGATGGGGCTCGGCGAGCTTCTCTATCGCACCTTCCTGCCCGCGCTGACCCTCGTCCTCGTCGTGACCGCCCACATGATGCGGATGACGCGCGCCGCGATCATCAACCTCCTCGCCGAGCCCTATATCGAGATGGCCCGGCTCAAGGGCGCGCCTCCGTGGAAGGTGATCGTGCACCACGCGCTGCCGAATGCCTGGGCGCCGATCATCAACGTGGTCGCGCTGAACCTCGCCTATCTCATCACGGGCGTGGTGCTCGTCGAGGTGGTCTTCGTCTATCCGGGCATCGGACAGCTTCTCGTCGACGCGGTGGCCAAGCGCGACTTCCCGATCGTGCAGGCCTGCTGCCTGATCTTCGCGGCAACCTTCATCCTCCTCAACCTCGCCGCGGATCTGGGCGCGATCCTGACCAATCCGCGCCTGCGGCATCCGAAATGAGGAGGTCGCGATGAGCCCGGTCCTGATCGGCGCGTGCCTCGTACTTCTCGGCGCGGCCGGGGTGGCGTTCGTCCGCCGCCGGCGTCTGCTCTGCGGCGCACTGGTCCTGCTCGTCCTCGCGGTGGCCGTGACCCGGGGTTTCGGCCTTCCGCCGGACCTTGCGGGGCTCGCGATCGCGGCGGCGCTTTTGGCCGTCGCGGCGGCGCTTTCCGCAGGCCTGAAATGGTCGATCGTCCGGTTTTCCGGCCCCGCCGTCGCGCGGGAATTCCGCACCGCGCCGCTCACCGCGTCCTTCGGCATCCTCGTCATCCTGCTCTATTCCACCGCGGCCCTCTTCGCCCCGTGGATCGCGCCGCACGGAGAGGCGGAGGTGATCTCGTCCTCCTTTGCGCCGCCCTCGAGCTCGCTCCTGCTTGGCGCTGACCAGCTCGGACGCGACATCTTCAGCCGGATCATTTACGGCGCGCGCAATTCGGTGGGGCTCGCGCTCGCGGCGACGCTGCTGGCGTTCCTCCTCGGCGCGGTCTCGGGGCTTCTCGCGGCGATCAAGGGCGGGATCGCGGACCAGGTCCTCGGCCGCATCGCCGACATCCTCATGTCGGTGCCCGCGCTCATCTTCGCGCTCCTGATGCTGTCGATCTTCGGAACCGGGCTTCTCGTCATCGTACTGGTCATCGCGGTTATCTATGCCCCGCGGGTGTTCCGCCTTACCCGCGCGGTGGCGGGCAACGTGGTCGTCATGGATTACGTCGAGGCCGCGCGGCTGCGCGGCGAGGGCGACTGGTACCTGATCCGCCGCGAGATCCTGCCTAATGCCGCGGCCCCGCTCGTGGCCGAGTTCGGGCTCGAGTTCTGCTTCGTCTTCCTGCTCATCGCGGGATTGAGCTTCCTCGGACTGGGCGTGCAGCCGCCGACGGCCGATTGGGGCTCGATGGTGCGCGAGAACGCCACGCTCATCTCCTTCGGCGACATGACGCCGCTGATCCCCGCGGGGGCCATCGCGCTTCTCACCGTCTCCGTCAATTTCGTCGTCGACTGGATGCTCCTGCGATCCTCCGGCCTCAAGGAGTGAGAGGATGAGTTCCGCCCAAGCCAGAGACGTCCTCCTCGAGATCCGAGATCTCAGGATCGACGGGCGCACCAACGAGGAATGGGTGCCGATCATCAAGGGCGTGGACCTGACGCTCCATCGCGGCGAGGTGCTGGGCCTCATCGGGGAGAGCGGCGCGGGCAAATCGACGATCGGCGCCGCGGCGATGGGCTATGCCCGCGACGGAACCCGCATCTCCGGCGGCTCCGTGACTTTCGACGGGCGCGACCTCGTCACCGCGTCGGAGGCACAGCGCCGCGCGCTTCGCGGCGCGCGCATCGCCTATGTCGCGCAATCGGCCGCCGCCTCCTTCAACCCCGCGCACAGGATCATCGACCAGCATGTCGAGGCGCCGGTCCATCACCGGCTGCGCTCGAAGGCCGAGGCCCGCGAGGATGCGATGGCCCTCTACGAACGGCTGCGGCTGCCCAATCCCGACGAGATCGGCTTCCGCTATCCCCACCAGGTCTCGGGCGGACAGTTGCAGCGGGCGATGACAGCGATGGCGATGTCTTGCCGCCCCGACCTCATCATCTTCGACGAACCCACGACCGCACTCGACGTCACCACGCAGATCGAGGTGCTTGCCGCGATCCGCGACATCGTGGCGGAGGTGGGCACGGCTGCGATCTACATCTCCCACGACCTCGCCGTGGTCGCGCAGATGGCCGACACGATCAAGGTCCTCCTCCGCGGCGAGGGGGTCGAGGAGGCGGAGACGCGGCGGATGCTTTCCCATCCGCAGGAAGAGTACACCAGGAGCCTCTGGGCCGTGCGCAGCTTCGAGAGGCCACAGAAGAGGCGTCCCGCCGGCGGCGCCGCCCCGCTCGTCGAGATCGCGGGCGTCGATGCCGCCTATGCGAGCGGCGGCAAGGTGCTCGACGACGTCTCCTTCGAGATCCATCCCGGCATGACGCTCGCCGTCGTGGGGGAATCCGGGTCGGGCAAGTCGACCGCGGCTCGCGTCATAACCGGCCTCCTTCCCCCGGCCCGCGGGGAGGTGCGCCTGAAGGGGAGCCCCCTGCCCCCGCATTTCCGCGACCGCTCCCGCGCCGAGCTGCGGCAGGTTCAGATGATCTACCAGATGGCCGACACCGCGCTGAACCCGAAGCTCAGGATCCGCGACATCGTGGGCCGCCCGGCGCAGTTCTACGGCGGGCTCTCCGGAAAGGAGCTGCGGCGGCGGGTCGAGGAGCTCCTCGAGCTCATCGAACTCGATCCCGCGGACTACATGACCCGTCGCCCCCCGGAACTGTCCGGCGGGCAGAAGCAGCGGATCGGCATCGCGCGCGCGCTCGCCGCGGACCCGGAGGTCATCATCTGCGACGAGGTGACGAGCGCGCTCGACCAGCTCGTCGCCGAAGGCATCCTGAAGCTCCTGGGTCGGCTGCAGGACGAACTCGATCTCGCCTACATGTTCATCACCCACGACCTCGCCACGGTCCGCGCGATCGCCGACGAGGTGGTGGTAATGCGCGACGGGCGGGTGGTCGAACAGGGTCCGAAGGACGAGATGTTCGCCCCGCCCCACCATCCCTATACCGACCTCCTCCTTTCCTCCGTGCCGGAGATGGACCCGGACTGGCTGAGCCGCCTGCTCGAGGAGCGGGGTCGCGACAATATCGGCGAGGCCGCGCGCGACGGATCGGGCGGGCATTGAGGGCGGAAATCGTTTGGCCCGCGGCCCGCAAACCCCTACCCTTCCCACGGTGATCGCCTGACGATCCGCCACGACGTACGCCAGACGGGAGGGATGCCGTGCCGGAAAGCCGCCTCGATATACGGGAGACCGAGCCCCGCGTGATCGAGATCGAGACCGCGCGGGTGCTCGCGCGAAGGCCCTCGCATTTCGCCGTGCTCGACATCGGGTCGAACTCCATCCGTCTCGTCGTCTACGACGATCTTTCCCGCGCGCCCTTTCCGCGGTTCAACGAGAAGTCGCTGGCGCGGCTCGGCGCGGGCTACGACGCCGAGGGCAACTTCACCGAGGACGCGATGGAGCGGGCGACACACGCCGTCCGGCGCTTCGCCGCGATCGCCCAGGCGATGGGCGTCGAGCGGCTCGATGCGATCGCCACCGACGCGATCCGCCGCGCGGGGAACGGGGCCGAACTCCTCGACCGCTTCCGCGCCCTCGGCATCGAGGTGCGCGTCCTCGGCGGCGAGGAGGAGGCGAGCTTTGCCGGGCGTGGCGTGATCTCGGGCTTCTTCCAGCCACGCGGCCTCGTCGGCGATATCGGCGGCGGCAGCCTCGACGTGGCGGAGGTGCTGGGCGACCGGGTGGGCGCGCGGAAATCCTCCATGCCGCTCGGCGCGCTGCCGGTGACGCGGATGCTCGAGGACGGCGTGAAGGCGGCGAAGAAGGAGGTCGACGCGATCCTCGAGGAGGGCCTGCCGCCGCTTCTGACCGATCCGGTCTTCTATGCCGTGGGCGGCGGCTGGCGGGCGCTCGCGCGCGTCCATATCGCCCGGACCGGGCATCCGATCAGCGTAGTCCACGGCTACGAGCTGCCGCGCAAGGTCGCGCAATCTCTCGCCAAGGAAATCGCCAAGATGGACCCCGACGAGATCGCGGCGCTCGACGACGTCCCGAGCCGACGGATCGACACGACCCCCGCGGCCGCCCTCGTCCTCTGGCGGGTGCTGAAGCGGCTGAAGCCCGACCGCGTGGTCTTCTCCGCCTGCGGGCTCCGGGAGGGCTGGCTCTACGATCAGCTCTCCGAGGAGGAGCAGTACCGCGATCCGCTCCTCGAGACGGCGATGGCGATCGGGCTGCCCTCCGCGCGGGTGCCGGATTTCGCCGCCGCGCTGGCGGACTGGACCGAAGGCCTCTTTCCCGGCGAGACGCAGGGCCGCCGGCGTCTCAGGCTCGCCGCCTGCGCGCTTACCGATCTCTGCTGGCGCGACCACCAGAAGATCCGCGATACCGAAGCCTATTCCCGCGTCCTGCAATTCCCCTTCATCGGCGTCCGCCACGCGGAACGGGTCTTCCTCGCGACCGTGCTGCGGGTGCGCTACGGCGGCAAGGTGGACGACGTGGTGGAAGAGGCCGCGAAAGACCTCCTGAGCGCGAGCGACCTCCGCCGGGCGGAGATCCTCGGGAGGGCGCTTCTTCTCGGCCACCGCTTCTCCGCGGGCGTTCCGGACCTGCTGACGAAATCGCGCGTGCGGATCGACAGCGAGATGGTGCGGCTCGAGATCCTCGACCCTGGGGAGGTGCCCGACACCGACGCGATCCAGTCCCGCGTCGACAAGCTCGCGAAATCCGCGAAGGTCTCCCGCGCCGAGATCGTGGAGGCGGACTAGCGCGCGGCCCGTCCCGCGAGTTTCTCGTAGATCGGCAGTGCCGCGTCGGCGAGTTGGCGGAGTTCTCCGTCGAGCTCCGGCAGCGGCCCCTCCGGCTCGGCGAAACCGCCGCTCGCATGGACCGCGTCGTACCAATGCACAGCCCAGACCCCGTCGCTCGGATGCCCCGCGCGGGGCCAGGAGAGCATCGCCTCGGTGAAGGAGAGCCCGAGCGCCCCGCAGAGCCCGCGGAGCGCGGCGTCCGGACCCGCGCGGATCGCAGCGCTGTCGAGCACCGGGCCGCCGAACCGGTCGTGGAGCTCGAGTTGCCGTTCGTAGCCGAGATCGGCGAGGCTCGGCAGCTCCCGCTTTCTCGCATAGCTCGCGACGACCCGCGTGGGATGGCGGATCAGGAAGACATGCGCCGCGCCCTCGGCCCAGTCGAGCGGAAAGCCGTCGAGCATGTGCTGGCACATGTGCTTCTGGTACCAGTGTTCCCGCCCGTCGGGCACCGGCCCGGCACAGGCGCGCGCGACCTCTTCCGGATCGGTGGGCTGGGAGGCGAGGATCTCGTCCCGCATCGGATGCTCGAGCCCCGTCGCCGCGAGATAGGCGGCGTAGAACGGCTCGTCGCTCACCGCGCAATCGGGCCGCGCACCGAAGGCGTACATCATCGCGGTCGAAAGGTTCCGCGGCCCCGACCAGCCGACGATCCTCACGCCCCCCTTTCCACCAGCTCGCGGTAGAGCTCCCGGATCCGCAGCGTCACCGGCCCCGCTTCCCCTTCGCCGATCTTCCGCCCGTCGATCTCGCTCACGGGCGTCTGCGCGCCGAACGTGCCGGTCAGGAACGCCTCGTCCGCGCCGTAGGTCTCGACGAGGGAGAAGTTGCGCTCGCGAAGCGGGATGCCGTCGGCGCGGCAGAGGTCGATCACCTTCTGGCGCGTGATCCCGTTCATGCAGTAATCGCCCGTGGAGGTCCAAACCTCCCCCCGCCGCACGATGAAGAAGTTGCAGGCATTGGTGGTGTTCACGAAGCCGTGGATGTCGAGCATCAGCGCCTCGTCCGCGCCCGCCTTCTCCGCGGCGATGCAGGCGAGAATGCAGTTGAGCTTCGAATGGGAATTGAGCTTCGGGTCCTGCGTCATCGGCAGGCCGCGCAGGTGCGGCACGGTGGCAAGCCGGACGGGACGTGCGAGTTGCGGCTTCGAATGTTCCATGATGATGACGAATGTCGGCCCCTCGCGGCTGAGCGCGGGATGCTGGAACGGCCGCACCTTGGGCCCGCGCGTGACCATCAACCGGGCATGGGCGTCGGTCTCCATCCCGTTCGCGGCCCGCGTCTCCTCGAGCGCGCGGACGACGCCCGCGCGGTCGTGCCCGAGATCGATGTCGATCACGCGCGCCGCCTCGAAGAGCCGGTCGAGATGGTCGTCGAGGAACGACCAGCGCCCGTCATGGAGCCGCAGCCCCTCCCAGATCCCGTCGCCGAGCATGAAGCCGCTGTCGTAGACGCTGACCACAGCCTCCGCCTTCGGCACGATCTTTCCGTTGAGATAGATGAGGATCGCCTCGTTGCGCGCATCCTCCTCCGCGGCGTGGGTGATCTGCCTGTCGGTCATGCCGCGTTCCCTTCCGGTTCTCCTGCGCCGCGCGCCCGCGTGAAGGTCCGCTCCATCCAGGCGACGAAGGACGTCGCATCGGCGGATTGCGGTCGATGCTCGGGGACCAGCAGGTAATGCTTTTCTTCGGGGATCATCGCGGCGATGTCCAGAAGTGCCAGCCGTCCGTCGCCGAGCGGACGTTCCAGGAGGCTCGTCCACCCCAGCGCGACCCCCTGCCCGTCCATCGCCGCATAGGCCGCGTCGCTGTAGCTGCTGAACCGCAGCCGCGCCTCGGCGACGGCGCCCGACCACCCGGCGCGCGCCAGCCATCTCGGCCACCCGATCCAGCTCGGCTCCGGCGACGCGCTCTCAATGAGGGAGAATCCCGCGGGCCGCGCGAGTGCGCCGGGATCGAGCGCCCCGAGCCGCGCGGCGAGCGCGGGCGCGGCGACGGGGGCGATCGTCTCGGGCAGCGCGCCGGCCACCCGCATCCCCCGGAAGGGCGGCCGTCCATAGCGGATCGCGACATCGACCTGCCCGTCGTCGGGCGCCGACCACGCATCCTCCGTCAGCACCCGCAACTCGACATCGGGATGCGCGTCGCGAAACGCCGAGAGCGCGGGGAGCAGGCGGAAATGCCCGAACGCGATCGAGGCCGCGACCGTCAGCCGCTCTCCCGTCATCGGCAGCGCGGCAACCGTCTCCGCGATCCCGTCGAAACCGCGCGTCACTGCCTCGAAGAGCCGCCGTCCCGCCTCCGTGAGCCGCACCCGCCGGTGGCTCCGCTCGAAGAGCGGGCGTCCCAGATCCGTCTCAAGCGCCTTGATGCGGCGGCTGACCGCCGCCTGCGTCACGTTCAGCTCCGCCGCGGCGCGGGTGAAGCTTTCCCGCCGCGCGGCCGATTCGAAGGCCACGAGCGAGGTCAGGCTGGGCAGGTCGCGGCGCAATCCATGCATGACGATTCCTTGTGCGACAGGGCGTCTTTTCGCAAGCTTAGAGGGATCTTTGCGAACGATCCATGACCTTAGATCATGCAAGGCGATCGGCGATGTGCCGTTGAGCGGGTCACCCGCGGCTCTATGCTGCGAGCGGTTTTCCCGAAGGAACGCGTCATGCCCAAGGACAATCTCGACCCGTCCGCCATCGCGGAGCTTCTCTCCGCCCGCCGCGCGGGCCATTCGCTGCCCGCGGGCCTCTATACGAGCCCGGAGGTCTGGAAGGCCGATTGCGACGCGATCTTCTCGCGGCACTGGATCGCCGTGGGTGTCGCATGCGACGTGGAGGAGGCAGGCGATGTCATCGCCCTCGACATCGGGCCCTCGTCCATCGTGATCCTGCGCGACGACGACAACGAACTCCGCGCCTTCCACAACGTCTGCAGCCATCGCGGCGCGCGGCTCGTCCCGCCAGGCCGCTCCGTCGTGGGCAAGCTCGTCTGCCCCTATCACCAATGGACCTACGATCTCGACGGCGCGCTCGCGCTCGCGCCGCAGATGGGCCGCGACCTCGACCGCGACCTGCATCACCTGAAGCCCGTCGCGCTGCGCGACGTGGGCGGCCTTCTCTATGCCTGCCTGTCCGACGATCCGCCGGGCGATATCGACACCCTCGTCGAGATCGCGGGCCCAAGGCTCGCTTCCTACGATCTGGGGCAGGCCAGGATCGCTTTCGAGGAGGACATCATCGAGGACGGCAACTGGAAGCTGACCCTCGAGAACAACCGCGAATGCTATCATTGCGCGTCGAACCACCCGCAGCTCAGCCTCTCGTTCCACGCCGCGGATTTCGGCTTCGACCCCGAGGGCCTGACGGAGACCGAGCAGGCAGAGGCCGATGCCCTCGCCGAGGCCTATGCCCGCTACAACGCCTACTGGGCCGCGGAGGGGTTGCCCTTCGAGGCGGTGGAGCACACGCTCGGCCATGCCACCAACTTCCGCACGCAGCGCCTGATCATCGCGGGCCTGGGCGAGAGCCAGACGCCCGATACCCGCGCCGCCGTCGCGCTGCCGCTCGGCTCCGATCGGCCCTGGCTCGGCGATCTGCATCTCTGGGGCATCAATTCGTGGAATCACGTGATGGGCGATCACGCCGTCATCGTCGCGGCCTATCCGATCGCGGCCGGCCGGACCCTCGTCCGCACGAAATGGCTCGTCCATCGCGACGCGGTGGAGGGGGAGGATTACGATCTGGAGAATTTGACCACCGTCTGGCGGACCACCAACGCGGAAGACGCGCATCTCGTGGGCCTCGCCCATCAGGGCGTCTCGTCGACCGGCTACCGTCCCGGCCCCTATTCCCGCTACACCGAACGCGCGGTCGACGACTTCGCCACGTGGTACGTGGAGCGGATGCGGGATCACGGATACGGCGCATGAGTTTCGAGGACTGGCACCTGCGCCGTCGCCGCCGCTTTCCCTCCGACCGCTGGGGCCGGCTCGTCTGCCGCGCCGCCTGGGACGAGGTACCGGGCGTGCGGAGCTTCCTGCTCGTCCCCGAGGATGGCAGCCGGATCGAGCACGATCCGGGCCAGTTCCTGACGTTCCGGATCGAGACGGAGGCGGGAACGATCGAACGCTGCTACACCATCGCCTCGTCGGCCGCCCGCGACGGCGGGGTGGAGATCACCGTGAAGCGGCAGGAGGGCGGCGCGGGCTCGCGCCTCCTCCACGACCGGCTCGCCCCGGGCACGACGATCGAGGCGTTCGGCCCCTCCGGCCGCTTCGGCCCCGCCTCCTGGCCCGGGGAGCGTTTCGCGCTCGTCGCCGCGGGCTCGGGCGTCACGCCGATGCTGTCGATCCTGCGCACCGCCGCCGATCGCGGCCTCGACATGGACGTGGTCTTCGTCCACGTCGCCCCCACAACCGCCGACCTGATCGCGGCCGACGAGATCGCCGCGCTCGGCCGCCGCCTGCCCCGCCTCGTGCGGGTCCCGATGCCGAGCCGGGATCCCGGCGCCACCCGCCTCGCGGGTGACACGCTCGAGCGGATCATCCCCGACATCGCCACCCGCACCGTCCTTTGCTGCGGGCCGCAGGGGTTCATGGAGGCCGTCCGCACCGCCGCCCGCGCCGCCGGTGTGCCGCCGGAGAGTTACGGCGAGGAGAGCTTCGACTTCTCCTCCCCCGAAGAGCAGATCACGCCCTCGGCGGAGACGCCCGCCCGCCAGATCACCCTCGCGCGTTCGAAGACAAGCATCCCCTGCCCCGAGACCTCGACGATCCTCGGCGCGATCAGGGCCGCGGGCCTGCCGATGCCGTCGTCGTGCGCGCGGGGCCTCTGCGGCACCTGCAAGACGTTCAAGCATTCGGGCGAGGTCACGATGGCGCACGAGGGCGGCATCCGGCAGCGGGAGATCGACCGCGGCTTCATCCTGCCCTGTTGCAGCCGCCCGCTCACCGACATCGTGCTCGACGCCTGATCCGGGCCTAGCGCGCCAGCCACCCGCCATCGACGTTGAGCACCGCTCCGCTGACGTAATCGGCGGCCGGCGTGCAGAGGAACGTGACCGCCCCCGCGATGTCGGACGGATCGCCCCAGCGCCCGGCGGGGATGCGGTCGAGGATCTCTCGCGAGCGCACCGGATCGTCGCGCAGCGCCGCGGTGTTGGCCGTCGCGACATAACCCGGCGCGACCGCGTTCACGTTGATGCCGCGTCCCGTCCATTCGTTGGCGAGCACCTTCGTCAGCCCCGCCACGCCGTGTTTCGCCGCGGTATAGGAGGGCACGCGAATCCCGCCCTGAAAGCTCAGGAGCGAGGCGATGTTGACGATCCGCCCCCGCGCGCCCCGCGCGATCGCCGCGCGTCCAAAGCCGCGGCAGAGCAGGAACACCGCCTTGAGGTTCACGTCCATCACCGCGTCCCAGTCGGCCTCGGAGAACTCCGCGCTGTCCTTGCGGCGGATGATGCCCGCATTGTTGACGAGGATGTCGAGATCGCCAGCCGCGCCGAGGCGCTCGGCCCCCGTCGCCGGGTCGGAGAGGTCGAGCCGGAACTCCTCCGCCCCGCCGCCTGCATCGGCGATGAGCGCGAGCGTCTCCGCGCAGGAGGACCGGCCCGCGGCCAGCACATGCGCCCCGGCCTCCGCGAGCCCCAGCGCGATCGCCTGTCCGATCCCGGTATTCGCGCCCGTGACGAGCGCCCGTCTGCCGTCGAGCCGGAACCTGTCCGCCATCGTCCCCTCCCCTTTCGCGTCCAACCGGACGAAACGCCCCCGGTTCCGTCCCGCTTCAGCCCTGCGGGCCCTGCGGCGCCATCTCGTCCCAGAAGGCGAAGATCGCGTCCACGTTCAGCGGCGACATCCAGCCGTGCCGCTCGAAATCGGCGCGCCTGCCCGCATCCCTGAGCGTGGAGAGGAAAAGCCTGCGGTCCGCGTCGCGCTGCGTGGGCGTCCGCGCGGCGGCGAGATCGCGCACCCGCGTGAGCCGTTCGACCCGTTCCGAACGCGGCGGCGGCGCCTCCGCGGTCCCGCCATCCTCCTCCCGGCCGAAGCCGTCGCGCAGTGCCGCGCCGAGATAGCGCACGGGACTCCGCACGCCCGATTGCCGCGCGACATAGGCGAGCCGGTCGGAGATCGCCTCCTCCCCGTGCTGCGCGATCCATTGCCGCGCCAGCCGGTCGCTCGCCCCGAGGTCGCGAAGCCGGGCATAGACGGGCCCTGCCCGCGCGGCCATCCCGTCGTCGATGTCGAGGATGGCGAGCTGCGGGTTCTCCTCGATGAGGAAGCGAATATCGGTGACCGCCCGCCCCCGCCTGCGCGTCTCGGGCGTGAGCACGATGTTGGAGCTGCGGCTGACCTCCTCCACCGCGGGCTTGATGATCTTGGCGTTGAGCTGCTTGAAGCTCTCGTAATAGGCGCTGTCGACCCCCATCAGCCGGCGGAAGAGGTCGAGCGGCCACCACCCCGTGCTCCCCGTCCGCACGAACCGGTAGCAATTCTCGTAGAGCGCCAGGGCATGGCCGGAGGTGAAGCGCTTCTGGATGTCGAGATTGATGAGCGCGAAGACCTTCGGGTCGTGCAGCTTCTCCGCCAGCGCGGGGGAATAGGCGTATTCGCAGATCCCGCCCTTGAGCTTGGCATAGGACAGGAGCGACGAGACCCCCCATTCCTGCCGCCCGCGCTCGTCGAGCATGTCCCATTCCGCCACGGTCTCGGCGAGGCCCCGGAGGCTCGCCTTCAGCGTGTCGAAATCGTTCGAGTTGTAGCCGATCATCAGGCAGAGCGTCCGCGCGTCGATCTCGTGCTTCGGCGCCGTGATGAGCGTATCGTAGGCATTGAGGAGCAGCACGTTCGAAAGCTTGCGCTGCAACAGCGTCAGCTTGCCGGAGACGTGGATCGCCGCCACGTTCTTCTTCACCGACGGCCGGCGCAACGCGCCCGTCAGCCGCTCGCGATCGAGTTCACCCATTTGCCCGCCCTCGTGCCGCCGGCCCTCTGCCGGGGCCATGCGGGGATCATGACCGAAAAGGCACCTTCGCGCTACCCCGTCCGGGGTACTTCAAGGCCGTCCCGTAAACGGGTTCTTCAGGCTTTTTCGGTCCCGGCGCGCCCCCGATAAGGAACCCGTTTCCGGGACGGAGGAGGCGCTCGGTCGCCTCTGATGAGGCATTGGAGTCCCGAACGACCGCTGGAGAGGGGATTTGTGCACGTTTCCCGCGAATCGGACCCTTTCATCCCGCATTCGGGTCCCGATTGCACCGCACACTGGTCCCGTCTATCCCGGATTTGGGTGCCGTAATCTCTTTAAACCATTGTTTCTCAACTACTATTCAGGATCAAACCTTCTAAAGACTCGATAGATCCTTCAACCGTCACGTTGCCTATCATGAAGGTTTCGTGGCGAAACCGAACGCTCAGGCACAGATTTCGACGGGAAAGGATTTCATTCGCCCCGATCACATGCTGCTATTATGGTGACAGGCAAGAAACTCGATAACATCAGCGAGGCAGTATGACATCATCAGGCAAGGCTCCCCTGCCCCCATATGCGAATATCGATCCGGGGCGGGCCGCGGCCAAGCTCGGCGCTCCCGTGGACACCGTGCGATTCGCCAAGGCGTCGGCTTTCGCCGCCAAGGGCCGCGAGGATCTCGCCCGCCGCGGCTATGCCCCGGACGGAGAGAAACGGCTCCGGCGGTTCTCGACCTGGGAGGTCTGCCGCTACCTGATCCCGGTCGCCCCCGCGCATTTCCGCCGCGTGCTCCGCGCCCATCCCGATCTGCCGCAAGGGACCGGCGAGGGCAACTCCAAGTGGTTCACCCTCTCCGACGTCCTGCGCCTGCGCGACCACTTCGCGACCGAAGGTGCCGCCGACCGGGAATACCGGCCCTGGCGTCCGGAGGGGTTGGCCGCAAAGGTCGTGGCCGTTGCCAACTTCAAGGGCGGCGTCGGCAAGACATCGACCTGCGCCCATCTCGCCATGTCGGCCGCGCTCGACGGCTACAAGGTGCTCGTCGTCGATCTCGACAGCCAGGGCTCCCTGACCTCGATCATGGGGGGCAAGGTGGCCGACGAATGGATGACCGCCTTCCCGCTCCTGGCCAAGGATTACGCCCGCGCCGTCGAGACCGAGAACCGGGTGCGAGAGGCCGGGGGTCAGCCGCCCCTGCCCCTCGACGAGACGCTCACCGCCGCCCGGAACATCGGCGCGCGGGACGTGATCCAGTCGACGCACTGGCCCAACATCGATCTCATCGGCGCGCAGCTCAATCTCTACTGGGCGGAGTTCCAGGTTCCCGTCTGGCGGATGGCCCTGCGGTCCTGGCCGCTATGGGATGCGCTGTCGAACGCGCTCGACGGCGAGGGTCTGCTGCAGGATTACGATCTGGTCTTTCTCGATACGCCGCCCGCGCTCGGCTATCTCACGATCAACGCCCTCGCCGCGTCCGACATCCTCCTCGTCCCGCTCGGCGCGAGCTTCCTTGAATTCGACTCGACGGGTCGGTTCTTCGACATGCTCTACTCGACCTTCGCCAGCATCGAGGACGGGGAGAACGCCGCCCGGCGGCGCGACAACCTGCCCGAGATGCGCTTCGAATGGGACGCGGTCCGCGCCATCATCACGCGGTTCGACGCCGGTCAGCAGACCGATCTCGCCAATGTCGTGCAAGCCTATTTCGGCGATCTTATGACCGCCTACCGACAGGAATACACGGCGATGATCGGTCAGGCCGGCGAGCAGGTGAACGGCATCTACGAGGCCGATTATCGGGAGTTTAACCGGGAGACCTATGTCCGCGGCCGCGAGACCTTCGACCGCACCTGGGCAGAGGTGAAGGAGGTCATCCTCGGCGCCTGGTGGCGCGACCTCCAGCTCGAGAAGGCCGAAGCGGAGGGCGCGACAAATGGCTAAGAGACGCAAGCTGGAAACCCCGGACCCGAACGATCTGGCGGATTTCGAGGCAAGGTTTCGCCGCGAAACCCGGACCGGTCCCGCCGCTCCGATCGGCGCGATGGCCGCCGATTCCGCCTCTGCCGCCGACCTGCGCACCCCCGATCAGCGCGCCGAGGCCGAACGCCACCGCGCCGGCGCCGAGGCCTTCGCGGACGCCAAGGGCCGCGGGCTGGTCCTGCAGGAGGTTCCGATCTCGGCCATCGACGACACCGTGCTCGTCCGCGACCGCTCGGTGATCGACGAGGGAGAGCTTCGCGAGCTGAGGGATTCGATCGGGCGGAACGGATTGCGACTGCCGATCGAGGTTTTCGAATTGCCCGATCCGCGGGGGGAGAAGATCTTCGGGCTGCTGTCGGGCTATCGCCGTCTCCTGGCGATCCGACAGCTCTTCGAGATGACGGAGCTGGAGAAGTTCGGGACCGTCAAGGCGATCCTCCGCGATCCGGAGGCGATGGGCGGACGCTTCGCGGCGATGGTCGAAGAGAACGAGGTCCGCTCGGGCCTCTCGCATTTCGAGCGGGGACGGATCGCGGTGATCGCGGCCGGGCAGGGGGGGTATCCGAATGTCGAGGCCGCGGTCGACGCGCTCTTCGCCTCGGCCTCCAAGGCGAAGCGATCGAAGATCCGGTCCTTCGCGGCGATCTTCGAGGATCTGGGCGACCTTCTCCACTTTCCCGAGACGATGACGGAGAAACAGGGCTTGCGCCTAGCCTCGGCTTTGAGGTCGGGGGCGGAACCGGCCTTGAGGGAGGCGCTCGCTAGCGTGCGTCCGGAGGGATTCGAGGACGAATGGGCCGCGATCGAGCCCGCGATCCGTGAGACCGAGGAGGCGGGTGCGCCGGACCGGTCGCGTGGAGGAAGGCCGTCGCGGCGTGCCGCTTCGCCGTCCGGGGGGCGGTCGCGGTCGCGGCTTTCGAGCGGGATCACCATCACTAAGAGCCGTGATGCCGGGGGGTTCACGCTGCGTCTCGAGGGCGGGGGGCTCGACGAGGCGCTGATCGAGAGCCTTATCGCGGAGATCGAGAGGATGCTGGAGAGGCCCTAGGTTTCGTGGCGAAACCCTTGTTTGGAAGGTTGGGGCAGATTAAATTGGTCTGGTCTGGTCTGGTCTGGTCTGGTCTGGTCTGGTCTGGTCTGGTCTGGTATCTAGGAGAGTGTTGTGACGAAGCAGGTCAACATATCGGAGGCGAAGGCGCAGCTTTCCGCGCTCATCGCCGGGATCGAGGCGTCCGACGAGCGGGTGATGATCTGCCGGAACGGCAAGGTCGTGGCGGAGCTGTCCCGGCCGCGCGCCGGGACGCTCGTGATCGGAGACTTGGCGTCGAAATATCGGGGCGCGGGCCCAGATATCCGCGGCACGGACGAGGATGTCCTCGCGGAGTGGGGCGAGGCGTGAATGGGGTCCGTCCTCCTCGACACCCATATCCTCCTGTGGCTGCGACGTGCGCCCGACAGGCTGTCCGAGCGGCAGATGGCGGCCCTGCGTGAGGCGGAGCTGCGGTTCGTAAGCGTCGCCAGCCTCTACGAGATCGCGCAGAAGGTTCGCATCGGAAAGCTCGACCTCGACGAAGCGGATGTGGCCGACCTGCCGGAGGCGGTGCCCCGTATCGGGCTGGAATGGCTCAATCTCGGGCCGCGTGAAACGCTTCGCGCGGCCGCCGTGACATGGCCGCACCGCGATCCGTTCGACAGGATGATCCTCGCCTCGGCGGAGGCGCGGGGGATGCCGCTCCTCAGTTCCGACGCGCGGTTCTCGGAGCCCGACATGCCCTTCGATGTCGAGATCCTCGATTGACGCGATGAGGCGGGCAGGGCGCGCAAACGTAGGGCGATCCGGCGGTTCGGCCAATACCCTTATGGTATCTCGCCCTGCCGCGTCCTTGCCGTGGATCAGGAAAACGGCTCGAATGTCTGAAGCTGCACCTCCGGAAAACATGCCCGGAGACGGCGTCATGTAGCAAGGCCACCGAATCGCGATGCCGATCTGGTGATGTAGTGCCGCGGAACGCGACGTCCGGTCGATGCGTTTCGTCTTGTCGAGAGTGCCGTGTCCCCGAAGCGCCGGCCCCAAAGATGGCGTGGGAGGGTCACCACGGGACCGGTCGGTCAGGTGCCCGGCCCGTGCAGAGTGACGGTACATCCTGGCGGGACGACAGCGGAGGATCAGTCGCGTGTACAGCTATTACGAGATTTCCGGGTTCAGCCCTTGCGAACCCAATGCGGGCCGCGACCTCGTGGAGGTGCCGGATCTGTCGAACGCGGCGCTCTTCCTCGATTTCGACGGGACGCTGGTCGAGACGGCGGACCACCCGGATGCGATCGAACTCGACGAGGGGCTCTGCGTCATGCTGCGGACGCTGCTCGATCGTACGGGGAAGGCGACGGCGATCGTGTCGGGCCGACGGCTTGAGGAACTCGAGCATCTGCTGCCGTGGTTCGACGGCACCCTCATCGGTTCGCACGGCGCGGAATCGCGCCGGAACGGCGCCTATGCGACGGTGCCAGAAACCGGGTCGGAAACGATCATGATGTTCAAGGACGTGGTCGGAAGCTGGGTGCAGCATCATCCTTCGGTCTTCTACGAGGAGAAGCCCGCATCGCTCGCGCTCCATTTCCGCCGTGCGCCCGAGCTTCATGCCGAATGCGGCCGGTTGCTCGATGCGCTGGCGCGCGATGCCGACGAGTACACCGTCCATCACGCCGACATGGCATTCGAGCTTCTGCCCGCGCGGGTCTCGAAACGGCAGGTAGTGGCCGATCTGATGGTGGAATGGGCGGGCCGCGTGCCGGTCGCCATCGGCAACGACGCGACCGACGAGGGGATGTTCCGCGGCGCGCAGGATCACGGCGGCTATGCCATCAAGGTGGGGGAGGGCGATACGGTCGCCGATCTCTGCCTTAACGACGTGAGCGACGTTCACCGGCTTCTGCGCGACTGGGTGACGGGGCCGGTCGCGATGACCCCATCACCGGCCTGAGGCGCGCGCTCAGGCGTCCTTCTCGATGCGGACCGGGATCGATTTCGACGCGGGCGTCTTCGATAGCTGGTCGTGGTGCTTGATCGAGATCAGCACGTTGCATTCCGGATAGTAGCCCGCGAGCGTCCCGCGCGGGATCTGGTAGGGAATGACCGCGAGCCCGCCCAGGCGGCGCGTCTCCTCGTCGCCGGCATCGGAGACGAGCGCCACACGGTCGCCCTTGACGTAGCCCGCCGCCGCCATGTCCTCCTCGTTCATGAGCACCACGTCGCGCGTCCCCTCGATGCCGCGGAACCGGTCGGAATAGCCGTAGATCGTGGTGTTGAACTGATCGTTGGAGCGCAGGGTGATGAGGCGGTAGCGCCCCTCCGCGTCCTCGAAGCTGATGGAATTGAGCTGATCGGGATCGGTGAAGACCGCCTTGCCGCTTTCCGTTTCCCAGATGCGCTTGTGGGCCGGGTTCTCCCGCCAGAAGCCGCCGGGCGTGAAGAGGCGGTTGTTGTACTCCGCGAAATCGTCGGGATAGGTCCGCTCGATCAGGTCGCGCACGAGCCCGTAATCGCCGGTCCACTCGTCCCAGCGGAGCTTGGGATTGTCGGGGATGAGCGCCTTTCCGAGCGCGCAGACGATGGCCATCTCGCTTTTGAGAAGCGGGGAGGGGGGTTTGCGGTGCCCGGTGGAGCCGTGGATCATCGAGAAGCTGTCCTCGATGGAGACGGCCTGCGGTCCGGTGGCCTGCTCGTCGATCTCCGCCCGGCCGAGGCAGGGCAGGATCCAGGCATGGCCCGCGGGAAAGAGATGCGAGCGGTTGAGCTTGGTGGAGACCATGACGGACATCTCCTGTCCGGCCCAGGCCTCCTCCATGCGCTTCTGCTCCGGCACGGCGCGCAGGAGATTGCCGCCGAGGCAGAGGAAGGCCTTGATCTTCTTTGTGAACAGACCTTCCACGGCATCGACGATGTGGGTCCCGTCCTCGAGCGGCGGGTCGAAGTCGAAGAGCGTCTTGAGCCGGTCGTTGGGGATGAGTTCGGCCTTCTCGGCGATGCCGACGGTGCGCTGGCCTTGTACGTTGGAATGGCCGCGCACGGGGCACATGCCGGCGCCGGGGCGGCCGATATTGCCCCGCAGCAGCATGAGGTTGACGAGCATCGCGATGTTGAGCGCGCCGCGCGAATGCTGCGTAAGGCCCATGCCGTAGACGCCGATCACCCGTTCGGAGGTCATGTAGACATCGGCCGCCTCGCGCAGCGCGCCCTCCGTCAGGCCCGCCTCCCGCGTGATGTCGGACCAGGACGTGTTGCGGCAGGTCTCGATGAAGGTGTCGAAGCCGGTCGTGTGCTCTTCGATGAAGGCCACGTCGAGGATGCGGGGGCGTCCCGCCTCCTGCGCCGCGTCGTCGGCCTCGATCACCGCCTTGCAGAGCCCCAGGATCGCCGCCACGTCGCCGCCCGCGCGAAGCTGGTGGTACTGGTCTGAGATGATCGTCTCCTTCCCCGTGGCCATCGCGACCGGGTCCTGCGGGCTGATGAAGGAGACGAGGCCCTGTTCGCGCAGGGGGTTGAAGGTGACGATCCGGACCCCGCGATCCTTGGCCTCCTTCAGCGGATGGAGGAAGCGGGGGGAGTTCGTGCCGGGGTTCTGGCCGAAGAAGAAGAAGCAGTCGGTCTTGGCGATGTCCTCCCAGATCACGGTGCCGACGGGCGAGCCGATCACCTCCTTCAGGCCCACGGAGGTCGTCTCGTGACACATGTTGGAGCTCTGCGGCAGGTTGTTGGTGCCGTAGAGCCGCGCGAGAAGGCCGTAGAGGTAGGACGCCTCGAGTGCTGCGTGACCGGAGGCGTAGAACACCACCTCCTCGGGCGAGAGGTTCTTCAGGATCGCGGCGATGCCGTCGATCGCCTCCTCCCAGCTCGTCTCGACGTAGCGGTCGCTTTCCGCGTCGAAGCGCAGGGGCGCGGTGAGCCGGCCCGTCATCTCGAGGTCGTGGTCGGACCAGTCGCGCAGCTCCGTGACGGTGTGGTCGTCCCAGAAGGCGGGCGTGCAACGGTGGGACGTGTTCTCCCACATCGTGTGCTTGGCGCCGTTCTCGCAGAACTCGAAGGCGCGGTAGTTCGGCGGCTTCGGCCAGGCGCAGGAGGAGCACATGAAGCCGCCGGGCTTGTTCTGCCGCCGCAGCGTGTCGAGAAAGCCCGCTTCGGGCCTGGACGTGCGCATGACCTGTTTCATGCCGCTGAGCGAGCCCCAGCCGCCTGCCGGGCCGGACTTCAGGGGTAGGTCGTCGATGTCGCTCATGGTGCCGCCCGCCTCTCAGGATGATCTGAACCAACGGACGACATTAAGCATGGTTCATTCAAGGCCCAAATGGGTCGCCGGGCGGTCAGGCCTCGACGAACCGGCGCACGAAGTCGGTGGCGGGCCGCAAGCGGATGTCGGCGGGGCGGCCGATCTGCTCGATGCGGCCCATCGACATGACGACGACGAGATCGGCGAGCGCCATCGCCTCCTCCTGGTCGTGGGTCACGAAGATCGTCGTGAGCCCGGTCTGGTCGTGGATGTCCCGCAAACCCTGGCGCAATTCCTTGCGGGCCTTCGCGTCGAGCGCGCCGAAGGGCTCGTCGAGCAGCATCATCCGCGGCTCGATCGCGAGCGCGCGGGCGAGCGCCACGCGCTGCCGCTGGCCGCCCGAGAGCTGGCTCGGGTAGCGCGATCCGATCCCGGGAAGCTGGATCAGCGCGAGCAGGCGGTCGACGCGGCGGGCGATCTCCGCGCGGTTCGGCCGCAGGGCGCGGGGCCGGGCGCGGAGCCCGTAGGCGATGTTCTCGAACACGGTCATGTGCCGGAAGAGCGCGTAGGACTGGAACACGAATCCCGCGCGCCGCTCCTGCACGCTCATGCCGGTGCTGTCGCGCCCGTCGAAGAGCACGCGCCCCGAGGTGGGAAATTCGAGCCCGCCCAGGAGCCGCAGGAGCGTGGTCTTGCCCGAGCCCGAGGGTCCGAGCAGCGCGACCAGCGCGCCTTCGGGGATGGAGAGCGAGACCGGGTGGAGGGCGCGGGTCGCCCCGAACTCCTTCGCGATCGCGTCGATTTCGATATGCATGGGCCTGCGATCCTTCAATGCTTGCGGATGGCCGAGAGCGCATCGGCGTGACGCAGCTCCAGCGCGGTCTTGATGGCGAGGATGAGGAGGGCGAGAAGCGCCAGGACCGCGGCCAGCGTGAAGGCCGCGACGGAGAGATACTCGTTGTAGAGCATCTCGATCGTGATGGGCATGGTGGCGGTCTGCCCGCGGATCTTTCCCGAGACGACGGCCACGGCGCCGAATTCGCCCATCGCGCGCGCGTTGCAAAGGAGCACGCCGTAAACAAGCGCCCATCGGATGTTCGGGAGCGTGACCGTCAGGAAGGTCCGCCAGCCCGATGCGCCAAGGGTCAGCGCGGCCTCCTCCTCCGCGCGGCCCTGCTCGATCATCACCGGCATCAGCTCCCGGGCGACGAAGGGGAAGGTGATGAAGAGCGTGGCGAGCACGATCCCCGGAAGCGCGAAGACGACCGGGTAGCCGGAGGCCACGAGCCAGCCGCCGAGCGTGGTGTTGGCGCCGAAGAGGAGCACGATGCAGAGGCCTGCCACGACCGGCGAGACCGAGAAGGGCAGGTCGATCAGCGTGAGGAGGAGCGACTTGCCCGCGAAGTCGAACTTGGTGACGGCCCAGGCCGCCGCGATCCCGAAGGCCGCGTTGAGGGGCACGGTGATCGCGGCGACGGTGAGGGTCAGGCGGATGGCCGACAGGGCATCGCGATTGCCGAGGCTCGCGAGTGCTGCGGCGATGCCGTCGCCGAGCGCCTCCGCGAAGACCGCCCAGAGCGGCGCGAACAGGAGGAGGCTCAGGAGCGTCAGCACGATCCCTATGAGCGTCCGGCGCACCCAGGCGGGCTCCGTCGTCGGGGAGATGCATGTGCGCGTGCGGGGCGGGGGCGGGCGGTTCTCGTGGCGGGTGAAGACCGGATCGGCGCTGATCATTGTGCGACACTCGACGGAAGGCGGTGGCCCTGGGCGCAACCCGTGGGCCGTGACCCCCCGGGGTTCGACCATGGGCGCAGGAGGAGCACGATCGCGCCCACCGTCCTGAGATTGCCGCCGACGAGGAAGCCGCCGAGGGCCGCGAGCGCGCCACCGCCCGTCAGGACGGCGGTCAGCGCGCCCGCGCCGGCACAGGCGATCGACACGAGAACGAGCGTCACGCAGGCGCCGCCGGGCGCGGTGCGGTCGTGTGCGGAAGCGAAATCAGACATATCCGATCCTCCGTCGGCTCCAGATCTGGACGAGATTGATGACGAGCAGCAGGGTGAAGGAGAGGACGAGCATCGCGATGCCGATCGCGGTGGCGCCGTCGTAATTGAACTCCTCGAGCTGGATGACGATGAGGAGCGGGGCGATCTCCGTCTTCATGGGGATGTTGCCCGCGATGAAGATCACCGATCCGTATTCGCCGACCGCGCGGGCGAGCGACAGCGCGAAGCCCGTCAGCGCGGCCGGCATGATCACGGGCAGCACGACGCGGGTGATCGTGCGCCAGCGAGAGGCGCCGAGCGTGGCCGAGGCCTCCTCGACCTCGCGGTCCATGTCCTCCAGCACCGGCTGGACGCTGCGCACGACGAAGGGCAGGCCCACGAAGACGAGCGCGAGGAAGATGCCCCACTGGGAATAGGCGATGCGCCAGCCGATCTCGGCCGCGAGCGCGCCGAAGAGGCCGTTCGGGGCGTAGAGTGCGGTGAGCGCGATCCCCGCCACGGCCGTGGGCAGCGCGAAGGGCAGGTCGACCGCGGCGTCGAGAAGACGCCGTCCTGCAAAGCGGTAGCGCACGAGCACCCAGGCGAGCAGGATGCCGAAGGCGAGGTTGAAGAGCGCCGCGAGGGCCGAGAGGCGGAACGACAGGAGAAGCGCCTGCCAGACGCGGGGGCGGTTCACGACCTCCCAGAGGTTTGTCGCGCCGAAGCTCGCGCCCTTCCAGAGGAGCGCGCCCACGGGCAGGAGCACGACGAGCGAGAGCATCGTGACCGTCACGCCCATCGACAGGCCGAAGCCCGGCATGGGCGAGCGCCGCGGGAGGAAGAGCGCCCTCATTGCCCGACGTAGATCTGGTCGAAGATGCCGCCCTGTCCGAAATGGCGCGGCTGCACCTCGGCCCAGCCGCCCATCTCCTCGATACCGACGAGATCGAGATCGGGCAGGCGGGCGACGTCCTCGGGATCGGCCGCGGAGCTGTCCCAACCGCGGTAGAAATGCTTGAACGCGAGCGCCTGCGCCTCGGGGGAGTAGAGATGCTCCAGATAGGCGGTGGCGAGCGCGCGTTCCTCGTCGTCGGCGATATTGGCCTCGAGGAGCGCCACGGGCGGCTCCGCGCGCATCGAAACGGAGGGGACGACGATGTCGAACTGGTCCTCGCCCATCTGTTCCAGGGCGAGATAGGCCTCGTTCTCCCAAGCGAGGAGGACGTCGCCGATGCCGCGCTGCGCGAAGGTGGTGGTGGCCCCGCGCGCGCCCGAATCGAGGACGGGGACGTGGCGGTAGAGCTCGCGCACGAAGCCCTCCGGGTCGCGGTCGTCCTTCTCCGCCCAGGCCCAGGCGGCGAGGTAGTTCCAGCGCGCCCCGCCCGAGGTCTTGGGGTTGGGGGTGATCACCTCGACGCCGTCGCCGACGATGTCGTCCCAATCCTCGATCCCCTCGGGATTGCCCTCGCGCACGAGGAACACGATCGTCGAGGTGTAGGGCGCGGCATTGTGGGGCAGGGCGGATTGCCAATCGGCGGGCAGCTTTCCCGCCGTCGCGATCTGGTCGATGTCGGAGGCGAGCGCGAGCGTCACCACCTGCGCGTCCAGCCCGTCGATCACCGCGCGGGCCTGCGCGCCCGATCCGCCGTGGCTCGTTTCGAGCGTCGGCGCCTCGTGGCCCTCGGCCTCCCACCATGCGGCGAAGGCGGCGTCGTAGTCGCGGTAGAATTCCCGCGTCGGGTCGTAGCTGACGTTGAGGAGCGTCTCGGCCCTGAGGTCCGTGGCCGCGCCGAGGGCGATGGCGCTCGCCATGAGCGTCGTGAGCGCGAGGGGCCGCAAACCGGAGGCGGTCGGCGGGAGAGGGGCGGAACGGGGAGGGCGCCCGGAGAGCGGGTCGACGATCTGGATCGCGGTGGACATGGTATGGCATCCTTCCGTTGGCAGGCGGTGCTTACGACATAATCTTGATAGTTCTTATCGTGATTAAGCAAGAACAAAATCACGGTAGGAAATATCGTGATTTATAGGAGGACGGGCGCAGCCGTTGTGTGGGCCGAAAACCAGTTGCGGCAATAGGTTAGATCAGGCTTCGGCCCCGGGTGCGACGAGCGGTATCATCTCGCCCGCCGCGTCGCCCCGCAGGAGATCCGCGAGCGTCAGCGATTCGATCATCACCAGATAGGTCCAGAAGAGCTCGGAGAAGGACCTGCGGATCCGGCAGGTCGCCTCGTCGGTGCAATCCTCGCAGCGCTGGTAGGCGATGCGCGACAGGCAGGGCAGGGGGGCGATCGGCCCGTCGATCAGCCGCATGAGGTTCGGGATCGAGATCTGCGCAGGCTCCTTGATCAGGATGTAGCCGCCGGAGCGTCCGCGGATCGAGCCGACGATCCCGGCGCGCTTTACCTCCAGGAGGATGTGTTCGAGAAACCGCTTCGGCGCGCCGGACCGCGTCGCGATCTCCTCGATCCGCATCGCCCGTCCCCCGGCGGCCTTCTCGTCTCCGAGCACCATCACCGCCTTCAGGGCGTACTTCATCTTCTGCGTGATCATGGAGGAAGCGTAGCAGGGGGATCGGGCAAAGGCGATACGTCAGCGCCCCCCACCGCGCCGCCGGGGTGTCAGCACTCCGGCAGGTTGACCGCGATGCCGCCCGTCGAGGTTTCCTTGTACTTCACATTCATGTCGCGCCCGGTCTCGAGCATGACCTTGATGCAATTGTCGAGCGGCATGAAATGCGTGCCGTCGCCCCGAAGCGCCAGCGCCGCGGCGGAGACGGCCTTGATGGCGCCGAGCGCGTTCCTCTCGATGCAGGGCACCTGAACGAGGCCCGCGGCCGGATCGCAGGTCATGCCGAGATGGTGTTCCAGCGCGATCTCCGCGGCGTTCTCGATCTGCTCGTTGGTGCCGCCCTGGATGGCGCAGAGACCGGCCGCGGCCATCGCCGAGGCGCTGCCGACCTCGCCTTGGCAGCCCACCTCCGCGCCCGAGATCGAGGCGTTCGACTTGAGGATGCCGCCGATCGCGGCCGCGGTCAGCAGGAAGTCGCGCCGCTTGTCGTCGGTGAGCCCGCCGCATTGATCGCGCCAGTAGCGCAGCACCGCCGGGACGGTGCCCGCCGCGCCGTTCGTGGGGGCGGTCACGACCTTGCCGCCGGCCGCGTTCTCCTCGTTGACGGCCATGGCGTAAAGACCCAGCCATTCGTTGCCCGCGTGGGGCAGCTTCTGGTTGCTGAATTCCTCCGCCCGCAGCTTCTCGTGGATGTCCTTGGCACGGCGGCGGACCTTGAGCCCGCCGGGCAGGATGCCGCCCTCGTTGAGCCCGCGGTCGATGCAGGCATCCATCGCGCCCGAAATGCGGTCGAGGCCTTCGTCGATCTCTTCGCGGGATTTCTGCGCCGCCTCGTTCGCGCGCTTCATCTCCGCGATCGAGAGGCCCGAGGTGCGGCCCATGGCCAGCATCTCGCGCGCCGTGGCGAAGGGGTAGGGGATCCGGGGATCGGGACCGGACCGGTCGCCCTCCCGCGCGCGATCGATGCGCAGCTCCTCCTCCGTCCGCACGAAGCCGCCGCCGACGGAATAGTAAGTGCGGGTGAGCGCCGGGGCGCCGCGCCCGTCGAAGGCGCGGATGACGAGGCCGTTCGCGTGGAGCGGCAGGGCCGGGCCGTAATCGAAGGTGAGATCGCTCGCCGGATCGAAGGTCAGGGCCGGCAGGCCTTCAGGTTCGAGCCTGTGCGTCTCGTGCAGCCGCGCCAGCGCCGCCTCTGCCTCGTCGGGATCGAGCGTCGCGGGATCGAAGCCCAGAAGCCCCAGCATCACCGCGCGGTCGGTCGCGTGGCCTTTGCCGGTGAAGGCGAGCGAGCCGTGGAGCGAGACCTTGATCGCCGCCGCCGCCCCTGCGCCGGGAATGAATTCCGCGCCACCGCGAAGATCGGCGAGGAAACGTTCGGCGGCGACCATCGGCCCCATCGTGTGCGAGGAGGAGGGGCCGATGCCGAGCTTGAAGAGCTCGAAGACGGAGACGAACATGGGCAGACCTCTCTTGCGGGGGGCATCTCCCCGATGGTGGGGGCGCGGAGCGCGGGCCGCAACCCTCAGAGACCGGCGCGCAGCTCCTCGATCCCGGTCTCCACGAGGGCCAGCGCATGGGGCGCGAAGGAGCGCCAGATGTCGAGGCGGAAGCTGTCCTCCGCCTCCCGCCAGAGGATCACGCTCGCCCCGTCGAAGACCGTGCGGACGGCGCGTCCGGTGACGAGCGCGCGCAGGTCGCGCGGGCAGCCCATCGCGACGATCTGGGCGGCGCCGGGCCCCGAGATGCGGTAGCAGAGCTCCCGGTCGGAGATGTCGGCGAGCGCATGGGGCGCGTCATGCCGGATCTCCGCCATGCGCGCCTTCAGGCCCGCGCCCTGATCCTCCGGCAGCGTGAGGAGCCATTCGTCGGGGCCGAGGCAGACCGCGCGGCGTGCGTCGTTCTCGGCGATGTCGCCGATCCGGCGCGGTACGCCGACCCAGAGCGCCTCCGAGATCCGGTCGAGATGATGCGCGCGGGCGCGGAGCGAGAAGCGCGCCTCAGGCGGCAGCGGTTCGACGCGCGCGGCGGTCGGGCGGGTTTCCGTGTCGGTGTTCATCGCTGAATTCCTCTCAGGCCTTGGCCCGTCCGCCATCGGGATCGTAGAAGTTCGCCGACGCGATCCGGGCGGCGATCACCTCGTTCTCCATCGGGATGTAGACGATCTCTCCCATCCGGTCGTGACCGTCCTTGACGAGCGCCATCGCGATGGAGCGACCGAGCGCCGGGCTGCGGTAGGACGAGGTGACGTGGCCGATCATCGCGCGGGGCAGCGGCGCGTCGCGCTCCGCCGTGATCTGCGCACCCTCCTCGAGCTTGACCGCGCCGTCCTCGGTCAGGAGCCCCACGAGTTGCTTGCGCCCCTTGGCCACGAGGTCGGGACGCTGCAGACCGCGCATGCCGATGAAGTCCGCCTTCTTCGAGCCGAGCGCCCAGCCGAGCCCCGCATCCTGCGGGGAGACCGTGCCGTCGGTGTCCTGGCCCACGATGATGAAGCCCTTCTCCGCGCGCAGGAGATGCATGCTTTCCGTCCCGTAGGGGGTGATGCCGTGCGGCGCACCGGCCGTCATCAGCGCCTCCCAGAGCGCGAGGCCGTGACGGGCGGGGACGTTGATCTCGTAGCCGAGTTCGCCCGTGAACGACAGGCGGAAGAGCCGGGCGGGAAGGCCCGCGACGGTGCAGTCCGCGACCGACATCATCGGGAAGGCCGCGTTCGAGATGTCGAGCCCCTCGACGAGCGGCTCGAGGACCTTGCGCGCGTTCGGGCCGTTCAGCGCGACGACGGCCCATTGCTCCGTCGTGGAGGTGAGCCAGACGTCGAGGTCGGGCCATTCGGTCTGGAGGTAATCCTCCATCGTATTGAGCACCCGCGCCGCGCCGCCCGTCGTGGTGGTGACGTGGAACTGATGCTCGGAGATGCGCCCGATCACCCCGTCGTCGCGAACGTAGCCGTCATCGCCCAGGAGCACGCCGTAGCGCAGCTTGCCGGGTGCGAGCTTCGTCCAGGGGTTGGTGTAGACGCGGTTCATGAACTCCACCGCGTCGGGGCCCGTCACCTCGATCTTGCCCAGGGTGGAGGCGTCGAAGATGCCGACGGAGGCGCGGGTGGCGCGGCATTCGCGCTCGACCGCCGCGTCCATGTCCTCCTCCCCTTGGGGGAAATAGCGGGCGCGACGCCACTGCGCCACCGGCTCGAAGACCGCGCCGTGCGCCTCGGCCCAGGGGTCGATCGGGGTCTTGCGCGTCACCTCGAAATGCGCGCCGCGATGGTAGCCCGCGAAGGCGCCGAAGGTGGTGGGCGTGTAGGGCGGGCGGAAGGTGGTGAGCCCCACTTCGGGCGGCGTCTTGCCGAGCGCGTCGGCCGCGATCATCAGCCCGTTGATGTTCGAGAGCTTCCCCTGGTCGGTCGCCATCCCGGTGGTGGTGTAGCGCTTCACGTGCTCGATCGAGCGCATCCCCTCGCGCACGGCGAGGCGGATATCCTTGGCGGTCACGTCGTTCTGGAAGTCGACGAAGGCCCGGACGCGGGACGGATTGCGGTCGGTGGGCAGCTCTTCGTGCGCCCGGCCGGTGCCCGCGCGGTCCGTCGTCACGTCGAACTCGGGCGTCGTCGCCTCCCGGCCCAGGGCGCCTGCGGCCTCCGCCCCGGCCTTCGCGCCGTCGGCGAGCGCGGCACCGATCCCCCAGAGGCCGCGGCCCGCGCCCGCGATCTCGCAATTCTCGGTCTTGCGGTCGGGCAGGAAGGTCTGTGCCTCCGCGTCCCAGGCGAGCCCGCCCTTGGTGTGGGAGAAGAGGTGCAGTGCGGGCGTCCAACCGCCCGACATGAGGAGCGCGTCGCAAAAGAGCGTGCGGGGCGACAGGACGCGGCCCGAGGCCACCGGATTGACGCGGACCGACTTGATCCGGAGCCGACCCTTCGTGCCCGTCACGGTATGGCTCGCGAGCACCTCGATCCCGCGGGCGCGGGCTTCCGACCGCAGATCGTCGCGGATCTCCGAGCGGGTGTCCACGATGGCCGCGATCACGGCGCCCGCATCGGCAAGGTCGAAGGCGGCATGATAGGCGCTGTCATGCGAGGTGACGACCACGCCGCGATCGCAGACCCGCACGCCGAAGCGGTTGAGGAAGGTCTGCGCCGCGCCCGCGAGCATCACGCCGGGCCGGTCGTTGCCGTCGAAGACGAGCGGCTTTTCCTGCGCACCCTGCGCGAGCACGACGCGGGCGGCACGCACCCGCCACATCCGCTCCCGCGGGGCGTTGGCGGGCACGGTGTCGAGGTGGTCGGTCACGCGCTGGCAGAGGCCCACCATGTTCTGGTGGTAATAGCCCATCGCGATGGTGCGGGGCAGGACCTGCACGCCGAGCGCCTCGAGTTCCGCCGCGGCGTCTGCGAGCCAGTCCCAGGCGGGGGTGCCGCCGATCTCCACGCCGGGCTCGGAGAGAAGCGAGCCGCCGATCTCCGAATTCTCGTCGACGAGCATCACCGAGGCGCCCGAACGGGCCGCAGCGAGCGCCGCGGCGATCCCCGCCGGACCGGCGCCCGCCACGAGCACGTCCACATGGGCGTAGCGGGAAGCGTAGTGGTCTGGATCGACCTCCGTCGGTGCGCGGCCTAGGCCCGCGGCGCGGCGGATCACCGGCTCGTAGACCTTGTCCCAGAAGTTCCGCGGCCACATGAAGGTCTTGTAGTAGAAGCCCGCGGAGAAGAGCGGCGCGAGGAGGTTGTTGACCTCGCCCACGTCGTACTCAAGCGTCGGGAAGCGGTTCTGGCTCTCGGCCGCGAGACCGCTCCGAAGCTCCTGCACCGTGGCGCGGGTATTGGGCTCGAACCGGCCGCTGTCGCGGGAGGTCTCCACGAGCGCGTTCGGATCGTCGGATCCGGCGGTGACGATGCCGCGCGGGCGATGGTACTTGAAGGACCGCCCGACGAGGTGGATGCCGTTCGCGAGCAGGGCGGAGGCGAGCGTGTCGCCCCTGAGGCCCTTCAGGCTCTTGCCGTCGAAGGTGAAGCGGACGGGATCGGCATGGTCGACCCGGCCACGGCCCGGGATGCGGTAGCTCATTTCTGGCCCTCGAGATCGGTGAGGGCAGGCTTCGGCGCGCCCGCCTCGTAGGTGGTGAGGAACCGGTCGGACACCGTGTCGCGGACCGCGTTGAAGAACCGGCCGCAGCCGTAAACATGGCGCCAGCGTTCGTAATGCGGTCCGCGCACGTTCGAACGGTAGAAGAGGAAATCGCGCCAGACCTCGTCCGTGACCTCCGAGGGTACGGCCGCGCGGGAGACATGCGCCTCGCCCGCATAGGCGAATTCCGCCTCCGGCAGGGTCTCGTCGCAATAGGGGCAGTGGATGAGCAGCATGGTGTTACCCCTTAATGCGCGACGGCGGCGGCGGCCGCCTCGTCGATGAGACGCCCGCTGGTGAAGCGCTCGAGCGTGAAGGGCGCGTTGATCGGGTGCGGCTCGTCCTTGGCGACGGTCCAGGCGAGGACGTGGGCCGCGCCGGGCGTCGCCTTGAACCCGCCCGTGCCCCAGCCGCAATTGACGTAGAGGCCCGGCACCGGCGTCTTGCCGAGGATCGCGGAGCGGTCAGGGGTCACGTCCACCGTGCCGCCCCATTTCCGCAGCATCCGCATCCGCGTGACGGTCGGGAAGATCTCGCAGATCGCGGCCAGCGTATGCTCGATGAGCGGCAGGCCGCCGCGCTGCGAATAGGAGGTGTACTGGTCGGTGCCCGAGCCGATGACGAGCTCGCCCTTGTCGGATTGCGACATGTAGGCGTGGACCGCGTTCGACATCACGACGCAGGGCATGCAGGGTTTCACCGGCTCCGACACGAGCGCCTGGAGCGGGAAGCTCTCGAGCGGCAGGCGCACGCCCGCGCTGTCCATCACCACGGAGGTGTGGCCGGCGGCGGAGACGGCGACCTTCTTCGCGCGGATGAAGCCGCGCCCGGTCTCCACGCCCGCGACGCGTCCGGAGGCGTCGCGGCGGATCGCGGTCACCGGGCAGTTCTGGATGATGTCGACGCCGCGCGCCGCGGCCCCGCGCGCATAGCCCCAGGCGACCGCGTCGTGGCGCGCGGTGCCCGCGCGGCGCTGGAGAGCCGCGCCCAGGACCGGATAGCGCGCATCCTGGTCGATGTTGAGGATCGGGCAGAACTGCTTCGCCTCCCACGGCGTCAGCCACTTGTTGTCGACGCCGTTCAGCCGGTTGGCGTGGACGTGGCGCTGGAAGCTCTGCACGTCGTGGACGTTGTGCGCGAGCATCAGGACACCCCGGCGGGAGAACATGACGTTGTAGTTCAGCTCCTGGCTCAGCCCCTCCCACAGGTCGAGCGCGTGGTCGTAGAGCCGCGCGCTCTCGTCGTAGAGGTAGTTCGAGCGGATGATCGTCGTGTTGCGCCCCGTGTTGCCGCCGCCGAGCCAACCCTTCTCCACCACCGCGACGTTGGTGATCCCGTGCTCCTTGGCGAGGTAGTAGGCCGCTCCGAGGCCGTGACCGCCGGCACCGACGATGACCACGTCGTATTCCTGCTTGGGCTGGCTGTCGGGCCATTGCGCCTCCCAGCCCTTCTGGCCGGTCAGCGCATTCTTGACGAGGGCGAAGGCGGAAAAACGGGTCATGGGAACGGCGCTCGCGATTCGGGGATTGCCGCCTGTTTGCCACGAACCGACCGGCGAGTTCTGTAGATGCGCGTCAGAAATGCGGTATGATCGCGACATGCCTGAAACGATTCCCTCCTCGCCCAATCCCGGCTTGCGCGTGGGCTTCCTGCTGGCGCGGAACTTCACCTTGTCGGCCTTCGCCAATTTCGTGGACATGCTGCGCCTTTCGGCGGACGAGGGCGACCGGTCGCGCCCGATCCGCGCACGCTGGAGCGTGCTCGCGCATGACATGGCGCCGATCCGGTCGAGCTCCGGCGTCACGGTGAGCCCGCAGGAGCGGCCGGGCGATCCGCAGCGCTTCGACTACATCGTCGTGGTGGGGGGGCTGATCGACGAGGGCGGCACCTTGCCGCGCGAGCATACGGATTTTCTGCACGCGGCGGCCGCGGCGGGGGTGCCGCTCGTGGGGCTCTGCACCGGGGCGTTCCTGCTCCACCGCGCGGGGCTAATGCAGGGATATCGCTGCTGCGTGAGCTGGTTCCACCACGGCGACTTTCTCGAACAGTTCGACGGGCTCGTGCCGGTTTCCGATCGGATCTTCGTCGTCGATCGCGACCGTCTGACCTGTTCGGGGGGGGCGAGCTCCGCGCATCTCGCCGCCTGGCTCGTGGAGCGGCATCTGGGCCGGTCCGTCGCGCTGAAGAGCCTGCACATCATGATCATCGAGGAGGCCATGCAGGCCGACGAGCCGCAGCCGGGCCTGCCTTCGGAGCTGCACAGCGCCGATCCGCTGGTGCGCCGCGCGATCCTGCACATGCAGCAATCGCTGGGCCTGGCCCCCCCCGTCTCTCGCATCGCCGAGGGGCTGGGGGTCGGGCGCCGCAAGCTCGAGCGGCACTTCGCGCGCGCGCTCGGCATGTCGCCCGCGGAGGCGTTCCTCAGGCTGCGCCTCGATCACGTGCGGTTCCTCCTGTCGAGCTCCGCCCATTCGGTGACGCGGATCGCGGCGGAGACGGGGTTCTGCGACGCCTCCCACCTCATCCACACCTTCCGCGACCGCGAGGGGACGACGCCGGAGGCCTGGCGGAAGGCCCGCCGGGAGGCCGACGCGGCGGCCTAGCCCGCGGGGGCCGCATCCTTCGCCTCGAGCTTCCGCTCTCCGGGAAAGAACATGTAGTAGAAGACCGGCGCCGCGATCAGCGTGAGGATCGTCGCGAAGCCGAGCCCGCCCATGATCGTGACCGCCATCGAGGCGAAGAACGCGTCCCAAAGGAGCGGCACCATGCCGAGGATCGTGGTCGCGGCGGCGAGCATCACAGGGCGCAGGCGGGAGGTCGAGGCCTCGACGACCGCGCGGGTGAAGGGCACGCCCGCCGCGCGGGTGAGGTCGATCTCCTCCACGAGAACGATGCCGTTCTTCAGGAGCATCCCCGACAGGCTGAGAAGCCCCAGGAGCGCCGTGAAGCTGAAGGGCAGCCCGGTGGCGAGAAGCCCGATCGCCACGCCGTTGACCGACATCGGAACGAGCAGCCACACGACGAGCGGCTGGCGCAGGCGCCCGAAGAGCAGGATCGAGATCAGGACCATGACGAGAAGCGAGAGCGGCAATTGCCGGCCGAGGCTTTCCTGCGCATCGGTCGCGTTCTCGTACTCGCCGCCCCATTCGAGCGCGTAGCCCTCGGGCAGGGGCATCCCCTCGATCGTGCCGCGGATCTGCGAGAAGACGCTGTCGGCGTTCACGTCCGCGGGGATGTCCGCGAGGACGGAGATCGTCGGCACCCGGTCGCGGCGCTGGTAGAGCGTGTCCTGCGCGGCATAGCCGAACCCGTCGAGGAGCTGCTCGAGCGGGATGAAGCTCTGCGCCGCGCTGGAATAGACCGGCTGGTCGATCAGGTGGGCGCCGCCCTCCTGCGTCGATCCGGGCATCCGCAGGATGATCGGGATAAGGCGGCTGCTCTCGCGGTAGGTTCCGGTGACGGCCCCGTCCGTAGCGAGCTGCAGGGCCTGGGCCACGTCCTTGCGCGTGACGCCGGCGGTCTGCGCGCGGCTTTCGTTGTAGAGGGGCTCGATCACCAGTTCGCGCTCGCGCCAGTCTGTGCGCAGATCGCGGACTTCGTCGGAGGCCGTGGCCATCCGCGCCGCCGCCTCTTCGGCGAGCTCGCGCAGGATGTCGGGGTCGGGCCCGGAGAAGCGCGCCATGATGGGCGCGCCGCCCCCCGGCCCGAAGGCTAGGCGTTCCGTGCGGAATTCCCCCTCCGGCAAGGTTTCGCGGCCGAATTCCTCGAGATCCGCGCGCAGGGCGGGAATGGCGTCGAGGTCCTCGGTCCGGATGATGAGATGGCCGTAGGTGGGGATCCGCTTCTCCGGCGCGTAGGTCAGCATGAAGCGCGACGCGCCGCCGCCGATGAAGGCCGTGACGGAGACCACGTCGTCGCGCTCGAGAAGCCAGTCCTCGATCTCGGCGAGGTCGCGCGAGGTCGCGTGGATGCTCGCGCCCTGCGGCAGCTTGTAATGGACGTAGAAGAGGGGCGTGTTGCTGTCGGGGAAGAATTGCTGCTTCACCTGCCCGAACCCCCAGTAGCAGGCCACGGTCAGCGCCACGAGCGCCACGACGACCAGCCAGCGGATACGAAGCGCCACCCGCAGCGTCGCGGCATAGGCGCGGAACACCGCTCCATCATAGGCGCCGGGTCCCCCGCTCGAGCCCACGCGGAAGAAGTAATGCGCGAGAAGCGGCGTGGCGGTGATTGCGAGGATCCACGACAGGAGGAGCGAGATGCCGATCACCGCGAAGAGGGAGAACAGGAATTCTCCCGTCGCATCGGGACTGAGCCCGATCCCGGCGAAGGCCGTGATCCCGATGATCGTCGCGCCCAAAAGCGGGATCTGTGTCTTGGTTGCCGTGTCATGCGCCGCTTCGCGCGAGGACTTGCCCTGCGCCATGTCGCTCTGCATCCCCTCCGCCACGACGATGGCGTTGTCGACGAGCATGCCCATGGCGATGATGAGCGCGCCCAACGAGATCCGCTCCATCTCGATGGAGAAGATCGCCATGAAGAAGATCGTGCCGGTCACGGTGAGAAACAGAGTGGCGCCAACGACGATGGCGGAACGCCAGCCCATCGCCAGCGCGAGGACCGCGATGACGATGACAACGGACAGCGCCAGATTGCTCAGGAACGCGTTGGACGCGTCGTCGACGACGACGTGCTGCTGGTAGACGGGATTGAGCATGACGCCCAGCGGGATGTCGGAGCGGAGCCGGTCGAGCCGGGCATCGACGCGCGCGCCCACATCGACGATGTTCTCGCCGTCGCGACCGGAGACGCCGATGGTGAACGCTTCCTCCCCGCCGTAGCGGATGATCATCTCCGGATCCGTGACGCGCCCGCGGGAAACCTCCGCGAAATCGGTCAGATCGACGATGTCGCCCTCCACACCGATCGAGAGTCCCTGGATCTCGTCGACGGAGGTCGATCCCGAGGGGGCGTCGATCCGGATCGACTGGCTCTGCTGGTCGATCGAGCCCGCCGGCACGATGGAGGTCGATTCCGCGATGGCATTCGCGATCGCCTGCGGCGGCACGCCGAGATTGCTGAGAATGGCGGGGTCGGGCTCGACGAAAATCGCTTCCTGCGGCAGTCCCGCGAGTTCGACATCGGCCACGCCCTCGACGGTCAGGAGCTCGCGGCGCAGGAAGTCGGCGACGTCATGCGCCTCGGCATCGGTGAAGCCCGGCATCGTGACGGCATAGAAGATGCCGAAGACGTCGCCGAACCCGTCGTTGACGAAGGGCGTGCCGGCATCGGCGGGCAGGTTCGCGCGCGCATTGCCCACCCGCGCGCGCAGCTTGTCCCAGACCTGGGGCAGTTCGTCGCCGCCATAGGTACTCTCGACCTCCACCTCGATCCGGCTGAGACCCGGCTGGTTCGACGAGGTTATGAAATCGACCTCCGACATCTGCTGGATCGCGGATTCGAGAGGTTCGGACACTTCCCGCGCGACCGTGGCGGCAGAGGCGCCGGGATATTCGGTCACCACGACGGCGGTCTTGATCGTGAACGCCGGATCCTCGAGCCGCCCGATCGTGGCGAAGCCCCAGACCCCGCCCACGAGGCAGGCGAGCATCAGGATCCAGGTCAGCAATGCCCGGTCGATCGAGCCGCGCGCAATCGACATGCCCGTCAGTTCCCGAGACCGGTGAAGGGACGCACGGCCTGTCCGTCCGTGAGGCCCGACGCGCCCGCGGCGACGATCTGCCGGCCGGGTTCGACCCCCTCGACCACCGCGATGCGCGCGTCGTCGCGGACCTCGATCTTCACTTCCTGCCAGGTCACCGTGCCGCTCGTCTCCTCTGGGTCGGGCTCGTAGACCATGAGGCCCGGCGTGCGGTCGGCGCGGAAGACGATGGCCGTCTCCGGCACCAGGATGTCGTCGCCGGTATCGCGCGGAGCCATCGCCGTGACGGTCACGGAGGCGCCCGGCAGCGCCCAGCCCGGAATTTCGGACGTGAAGGCGAGGGTGATCGTGTAGGTCTGCGCGACCTCAGCGGTTTCCGCCTCGAATTCCCGCAAGGCGAGGGGATATTCCTCCGGCAGACCGGGGAAACGGGCCGTGAAGGTGACGCCGTTGCCGTCGGCGGCGCGGCGGAAGAGGATCTCCGGCACCTCTATGTCGACGCGGAGTTCCGACATGTCGTGCAGGCGGACGACCGGCTCACCGGCCGCGACGGTGCTGAAATTCGCCACCTCGCGCCGTGCGATGAGCGCGTCGAAGGACGTCTCGAGCGTCGCGTCCTCGAGCCGGTCGCGCGCATCCTCCACCGCGATCTCCGCAAGCTCGACCTCGGTCTGCGCATCGCGGATCTGCACCTCGGCCACGGTCGAGTTCGACAGCTCCTGCAGCCGCGCGAGGTCGCGGTTCGCCTTGGCGAGCGTCACCTCCGCGCGTTCGAGCGCCCGCCGGAACGGGGTCAGGTCGAGTTCCGCGACGACCTGCCCTTCGGCGAGGGGGCGTCCCTCCACGGCGGGGAACGCGACGATCTGCCCGCTGACCTGAAACGCGAGGTCGACCGTCTCCTTCGCGCGCACGCGTCCGAAGAACTCCCGCATGAGCGGATGCGCGCCCTCGTTCAGCTCGACGAGCTTGACCGCCTGCGGCGTCGCGCTCGCGGCGACCGGATCGTCCTGCGCGGCAAGCGGTGCGGCGAGGAGGCAGAGAAGGATCGGCAGGGCGGAGAGGCGCATCGTTCGTCTCGTCTCCAGATTGGGGAGATCCTCGGGCCGAGCCCCCGGCAGGCGGGCGTCGGCGTCGCGGTATCATGTCTAAGGCATCGCATGGGGAGAGGTGTAGTCGGTCTTCGCAATTTTCTCGCGAACGTGAGGCCGGGTGGCAACGATGACGTGCAGGCGGCCCGGCTTCAGAGCGACGCGGTGATGCCCCCATCGACGAAGATCGTCGTTCCGTTGACGAAGGAGGAGGCATCGGAGGAGAGGAAGATGGCCGTGCCGACCAGTTCCTCCACCTTACCCCAGCGCCCAGCGGGCGTGCGCTTCTCGAGCCAAGCGGTGAAATCCGGGTCGTCGACCAGCGCCTGGTTCAGCGGCGTCTCGAAATAGCCCGGGGCGAGGCCGTTGCATTGCAGGCCGTACTGCGCCCAATCCGTGGCCATTCCCTTGGTAAGGTTGGCGACCGCCCCCTTCGTCGCGGTATAGGGCGCGATGCCGGGCCGGGCGAGGGCGGTCTGGACCGAGCAGATGTTGACGATCTTGCCCGCACCTCGCGCGATCATGTGCCGCGCCACGGCCTGTCCGACATGGAAGACCGACGCGACGTTGGTTTGCAGGATGCGATCGAAGGCCGCCGCCTCGAACTCCTCGAGCGGCCCGCGATGCTGCATGCCCGCGTTGTTGACGAGGATGTCGATCGGCCCGGTCTGCGCCTCGAACCCGTCGATCGCCTTGCGGACCGCCTCGTGATCCGTGACGTCGAAGGCGAGCGCGTGGACGACCGCCCCGCTCTCGCGCAGCGCCTCGGCGGCGACCTCGAGCTTCGCCGCGTCGCGGCCGTTGAGCACGATCTCGGCGCCCGCGGCAGCGAGGCCACGGGCCAGCGCCGCGCCGATGCCCTGGCTCGATCCGGTGATCAGGGCGCGCTTTCCGCTCAGGTCGAAGAGGTCGAGGCTCATGCGCCCGATCCTCCCCGATAGGTCTGCGCCCCGCAAGCGTCTTTCGCGGAAGCGAACCATTTCCCTCGACTTCACCCCGCCGCCGCAGCAGCATGGCGCCAGGGTCGCCACGGCCCCGCCCGAGACCGAACCACCCCGGAGGAGCGAAATGAAGAACATCGTCATTCACGGCGCGCACGACCTGCGCGTGGAGGAGCGCGATGTCGCGCATCCGGGTCCGGGCGAGGTTCTGATCGAGATGCAGCGGGGCGGCATCTGCGGCTCCGATCTGCATTATTTCAACCACGGCGGCTTCGGCGACGTACGCATCAGGGAACCGATGATCCTCGGCCACGAAGTCGCCGGCCGTGTCGCGGAATGCGGGGAGGGCGTCGAGGGGATCGAGCCGGGACAGCTCGTCGCGATTTCTCCCTCGCGGCCATGCCGCAGCTGCCGTTTCTGCGATGTCGGCGAGTTCCACCAGTGTCTCAACATGCGGTTCTACGGCTCCGCGATGCCGTTTCCCCATATCCAGGGGGCGTTCCGCCAATCGCTGGTCGTCGACCAGGCGCAATGCGCGGTGGCCGACGGGCTGAGCCCCGCCGAGGCTGCGATGGCCGAACCGCTCGCCGTGGTGCTCCACGCGACGAACCGCCTCGGGCCGCTCCTGGGGCAGGCCGTCCTCGTCACGGGGTGCGGGCCCATCGGCATCCTCTCGATCCTCGCCGCGCGCCGGGCCGGGGCGGATCTGGTCGTCGCGACCGATCTCGGCCCGTTCCCGCTCGAGATGGCGCGCCGGGCGGGCGCCGATATCACGGTCGATGCCCGCGAAGATCCGGGGGCGATGGCCGAGTTCCATGCCGAGAAGGGGCGGTTCGACGCGCTCTACGAATGTTCCGGCTCCGCCGCGGCGTTGCGAACGGCCATTCCGGCGATGCGGCCGGGGGGGCGGATCGTGCAGGTCGGGTTCGGCGGCGACATGGATCTTCCGCTCCAGGCGATGACGGCGAAGGAGCTGCGCTGGACGGGCTCGTTCCGGTTCCACGGGGAGTTCTTCACAGGCGTTTCCCTGATGCGGAAGGGGCTGATCGAGGTGAAGCCTTTAGTCACCCACACGTTCGGGATCGACGAGGTCGATGCGGCCTTCGCGATGGCCGGGGATCGCACGCAGGCGATCAAGGCGCAGATCGACTTCACCGCCGCGCGCGCCTGACGGCGTTCACGTGTCGAGGCGCAGGAGCGTGCCGAAGGGCGGATCGGGCGCGTCCCGCGGCGCGACCCAGATCACCGGGAAGCGTGGCGGAACGCCCGCCGGTCCGTCCAGATCGGTGAGGATCACGAGCACCGAGGGGGAAAGCGCCTCGCTCCGCGCGAGGAGATCGAGATAGGATGTCCCGCCGCCCGTCCGCATCGACATTCGCGCGATCTCTCCGACCTGTCCCGGGGTGAGCTTCCGCGTGGTGTGGACCGCCTCGTCGAAGGCCAGGACATGCGTCTCCGCGGCCATCCGGCGTGCGACGAGGCCCGCTTCCGCTACGAAGAGCGCCAGCATGTGGGCCTCGATGGAGCTCGACGTGTCGAGCCCGATGACGATCCGCGGCTGCCAGTTCGACCGCTGGCGTCCGGGCTCGAAGACGGGCTCCGGCCCCGTCCGGTCGCGCGCGCCATGCAGCGCGACCCAGCGGCTGGCCGGACGCCGCCATGTCTGCCGCGGGCTTTCCGACAGCGCCCGGGCCATCAACCGCCGCAGATGCAGCTCCCAGGGCAGGGAGGGCGGCCCTGTATCCGCGATCGCGGCGCCGAGTGCGCCGAAGCCGTGGCCCGCGCGGCGTCCGATCTCTGCCGCGCGCTCGATGTGACCGTGCCATTCCGCAGGGGATTGGGCGCCCTCGCCGGCATCCCCGCCCTCGAGATCGCGGGCGAACGCCTTGCGATCGCCGTATTCCTTCGCGCCTTTCCGGCTCCTTTCGTCGCGGTGGAGCCGCAGCGCCAGCCGCTCGACATCCCAGGCCGCGAGCGCCGCGCCGGGATCGGCGGCGTCCTCCCCGATGGCCGCGAGCAGGTCCGCCAGCGTCACGGCCGGCGGCGGCACGACATGCCCGGCGAGAGAGAGGGTCTCGTTGACGATCGCGTCCGCCGCGAGGTTGTAGAGTTCGGCGTCGAAGCCCGGCCCGATCCGTTCGGCGAACGCCTCCTGCCGCGGGGCGTGGCGGAGCGCGATGTGCAGGACGTGATGCGCTGCCAGCCCCACCTGCCGCGCGAGGGGCAGCGTGTCGAAGCCGGGGGCGTAGAGGATCGTCTCCCCCCGCGTCCGCGTGGGCCCCGGATCGTCGCGGTGGCGGCACCAGAGCGCGAGGGAGGCGAGACCGGGATCGACCTCTCCGAGCTGTGCGAGCGCCGTTCCGGCCCGGCGCGCGTGGATCAAGACAATCCCGCCGCCCGGCGGTCCTCGGCATAGGTCGCGTAGGCCTCCGATCCGGCGAAGTGCTCCTCCCAGCCGTTTTCGAGCGCCTTGCGGATCAGGATCTCGAAACCGAAGCCCGCCAGCTCCGCGAGGGGCAGCCCCCGGAAAGGCGCGGCGTCGAGCTCCCGCAGATCGGCGAGGATCTCGATCACCGCGGGCAGCGTCCGTTCGTCCGCCACTGCGATGGCGCCGTAGATCAGCGCGGTGAGCCCGTGCAGGCTCGTGGGATAGAGCGCCCGCCTTTCGCGCCGGGAGGCGGCGAGCATCTCGTCGACATGCACGCTCGCAGCGATCTCGTCGGCGATGAGCACGAATTCGGCCGCCGCCGCATTCCCGACCGTGCCCGCGATCAGGACGTCGCGGATGCGCCGGTCGGAAACGGCCCCGAGGATATGGCTTACGCGGGTCCAGGAGCGCGGGGTGCAGGCGACGGTATGGCCGCGCTTGAGCTCGGCCTCCGTCGTCTCGAGAAGGTCGGGGCGGGTGCGGATGAAGGCCACCACCGCGGGATGGATCCCCGCCGCGGGCGCGTAGCCCTGCACCCAGTCGGCCGCGTCGGCACGCACGACCATGTGGACGAGCCGGTCGGCGAGCGCCGTGCCCATCTCGTAGGCGACCGCGCCGTCCTCGATCTCGTTGCCCGCGCCCACGACGAGGGTGGTGTCGGGCAGGCGGTAGCGCCCGATCCGCCGCTCCTGCAGGAGACCGTAGACCGTGGGTTGCAGCGCGGGCGCCGCGGCGGTCAGCTCGTCGAGGAAGAGGATCGCGGGAGCGCCCGGATCGTGGGGCAGGTCGTCGGGCGGATACCAGACCGTCCGCTTCGTGTCGTGGTCGTAGAAGGGCAGCCCGCGCAGGTCCTGCGGCTCGATCGTCGTCAGGCGCAGGTCGAAGAGCTGCGCGCCGCGGCGCCGCGCGAGGGTCTCCACGATCTCGGTCTTGCCGACGCCGGGCCGCCCGTGGAGCATGTAGGACGCGGTGAGCGCGCCCGCCTCCTGCGCGGCCCAGCCGGCGGCGAGCGCCTCGAGCGCCTGGCCCGCCGAGACCGCCCTGGCGTTGACGGCCATGTTCACGCCCCCGCCATGGCGGATCGCCCGAGCCGCGCCGCGAGCCGCGCATGGGCGGAGACCGACCGCGCCTCGATGCGGAACTCCCGCAGGAAGGTCGATTGCCGCTGGTTCACGTCCTGCAGATCCGTTTCGCGCACCTCCCCGTCGAAGAGCCGCGCGTCGAGAAGATCGCGCTCCCGCGCGTCGAGAGCGAGGATCCGGGGCGCTGGCGTGGCGGACTGGACGGAAACGAGGGTGAGGGGCGTGATGCGCGCCAGCTCCGACTGCTCGATCACGAGCTGCAGCTCGCCCTCGGCGATCTCCTGTCGCGCGGCGATCTCGCGGAGGCAGGACCGCGCGTTGAAGCTCAGCGTGGCGAGATGGCGGGCCACGGTCTCGTCGTCCACCAGCCGCTCCCGGCTCGCCTCGTCATGTCGCAGGAGCTTCATTTCCACGAGGGCGAGGACCGCAAGCATGATGAGCGGCGCCTGCGCGATGGGCAGCGCGAGATGCGGCCAGATCATCATCGCGACGACGAAAGGCACGAGCGCGCCTCCGTAGCGCAGGGGCTGCGCCTCGAAGGCGAGGCGCGCGAGGAACGGGGTCGACGCGCCCCGTCGCGGCACGATCGCGACGCGGCCAAGAAACTTCCTCGGCAGCGACCGCGTCTCGAGGATCGCGGGGTTCCAGAGCGTATCGTGCGTCGCGATGAACATGGGGTCCAGCATAGCGGAGCCCGGCTCACGTTCCACCGCGACAGAAGGCCACGAAACTGCCGTCTCGCGTCCGCTCAGCCCTCCGGGAGGAGCTGTTCGATCTCGTCCGTGAGTTGCGACGCGGCCTCGCCCGCATCCACCTGGTCGTTGGCGATGGCGGAGAGTTCGTCGAGCACCGCCTGGCTGATCCGCACGCCATTCTGGCCGGGCCAGGCGAACCAGGGATAGGCGCGCGAAAGCTGCTCCGCCGAGGTCTCCCAGGCCGGATGATCCGCATAGAAGGGCCCGAGATGATCGGGGCCGAGCGCGCCTTCGTTGACCGGCATGTAGCCCGTGTTCTCGACGATGTAGGTCTGCGCCTCCGGCCCGGTGCCGTAGAGGAGGTACTCCCACGCGGCCGCGCGGGCCTTCGGGTCGTCCGCCAGGATGACGGCCGCCATGCCGCCCGAGGCGACGCCGCCCTCCTCGACGAGACGCGGCATCTGGGCCGTGCCCCACTCGAACCGGCCGTCGATCTCGGTCTCGAAGGAGCGGACGGCGGCCGTGGAATTGAAGTAGAGGCCGAGCCCGCCCGCATACATCTGCTGGCGTGCGGCGTCGTTCGGCACCGCCTCCTGCCCGCCCTCGTCGTGGAACCGCTCGAAGAGGCCGAGGGCCTCGGCGCCCTCTTCGGTCGAGAAGGCGATCTCCCCGTCTTCGGTGAGGGGCTGGAGTCCGGCATTGGCGAGCAGGTTCTGCGCCATCCAGTCGTCGTCACCCGGCGCGTAGTACATGCCCATGATATCGGGGCCGAGCGCGTCGATATCGGCCGCGAGCGCGATCGTCTCGTCCCATGTCTCGGGCATGTTCTCCGGATCGCCGCCGGCCTCGCGCACCAGTTCGGCGTTGTAGAACATCACCGGCGTGGACGAGGTCCAAGGCAGCCCGTACTGCACGCCGTCGATCTGCGTGAGCGCCAGCGCCTCGGGCGTGTAGCCCATCGCACCCATGTCGACCCCCTCCATGAGGTCGTCGAGTGGTTCGACCATGTCGCGGGCCGCGAGCTCGCGCAGGAGGTGGGAGCCCACCATGAAGACGTCGGGCGCGTTGCCGGCCATGTCCTGCCGGATCACCGTGACGAGCCCCTCGTCGTAATCGGGGGAAGGGGCCTGCATCTCGATGCGGATGTCGGGATGCGCCTCCATGAACCGATCCGCGATGCCCTGCTGCCATTCGGCGTGATGCGGCCAGGCGTGATAGACGGTGAGCGTCGTCTCCTGCGCCGCGAGGGGGGCGGCAAGGAGCGCCGACGTGCCCGCGAGGGCGAGGGTGAAGTGGCGTCTGTGCATCTTGGTATCCTTGGTCATTGGGTCGGAGTCAGGCCCGCGCGCCCATGCCGAAGCCCCGGACGAGCGCGCGCTGGAAGAAGAGGAACGCCAGGACGAGCGGCGCGGTGATCATCACGCCGCCCGCCATCAGCGCGCCCACGTTGCCCGCGCTCTCGCCCGAGGAGCGGAACGCGGCGAGGCCCATGGGCGGCGTCATCATCTCCGTCCGGGTGACGACGACGAGCGGCCAGTAGAGGTCGTTCCAGTGGTTGATGATCGAGATCGTGGCGAAGGCGGCGACGGCGGGCCAGGCGGCGGGCACCATCAGCCGCCAGACGATGCCAAGCTCGGAAAAGCCGTCGAGCCGGGCCGCGTCGATCACCTCGGAGGGGTAGTTCACGAAGAACTGCCGGAAGAGGAAGATCGCGAGCGCGGAGATCACGAAGGGCGCGATGAGCGCGGTATATGTATCGAGCAGACCCATCCAGGCGATCGCGACGTAGAGCGGGATGGCAGGAACCTGCATCGGGATCATCAGCGCCACGATCACCGCCCCGAAGAGGACGGGCCGCCCGCGGAACGGCAGCTTCGCGAGCGCGTAGCCCGCCGGCGCGGCGATCGTGACCTGCAGGACGAGGAGCACGCCGCAGACGAGCGCGCCGTTCAACATGAAGCGCGCGAGCGGGACCTCCGTCAGCGCGAAGGCGTAGTTCTCCCGTGCCGCGGCGAGGGACGGGGCGGGCAGGAGCGCGCCCGAATAGATCGTGCCCTGCGCGGCGAAGGAGACCGCCAGCATGTAAACGAAGGGCAGGAGCGTCACCGCCGCGGCGAGACAGAGGAGGGTCCAGCCGAGAGCCCTAGCCATGCCGAGACCGCCTGTCGAAGAGGACGATGTTGAGGATCGAGGCACCGGCGACGATGCCGAGGAAACAGACGGCGAGCGCGGAGGCGAGGCCGATGTCGAAATACCGGAACGCCTCCTGATAGAGCGTGTAGAGCACCATCTCCGTCGCCCCGTTCGGTCCGCCATTGGTCAGAACGGCGATGGTCTCGAACTCCGACACGGTCCGGATGAGAGTGATGACGGTCACAAAGAGCGTAACGGGAGCGAGCATCGGCCAGGTGACCATCGCGAAGCGGCTCCATCCCCGATCCGCGCCGTCGATCGCGGCCGCCTCGTAGAGATCCTTCGGGATGGTCGAGAGGCCCGCGACGAAGAGGAGCACGTTGTAGCCCACCATCTTCCACACGCCGATGAAGGCGAGCGTGTAGAGCGCGAGCGACGGGTCCGACAGGAACCGTTCCTTCTCTAGACCCGATGCCGCGAGGGCCACGTTGACCATGCCGAAGGAGGGGTGGAGCACGACCTCCCAGGCGGTGGCCATCGCCACGAGCGTTGCCGTCACCGGCAGGAAGAAGACGGTGCGGAAGAAACCGCCGAGCCGCCCCGTCGCCTCGATCAGAACGGCGAGCCAGAGCGCCAGCAGGATCGAGACCGGGGCCACGATCGCGGCGTAGAGCGCGGTATTGCCGAGTGATTGGCGGATGCGGTCGTCGGCGAGCATGCGCGCGTAGTTCTCGAGCCCGATCCAGGACGCGCCTGGCATTCCGAACCGGTAATCCGTAAGCGACAGGACGAGCACGCCAGAGGACGGCAGGAAGAGGAGAAGCGCCAGGAGGAGGGCCGCGGGTGCGGCGAGGAGGAGCCCCGCCCGACGCCGGGCACGCAGATCGGCGGTCGACCCCGTCATGCGACCTCTCGCGCACGCGACGGGGTCTCCGCCTCGCCTTGCGGCGCGTCGAAGCGGCGGGCCGCGTCGAGATCGAAATGCAGCACGCCCTCCGCACCCTGCGGCCAGTCCGCGATCTCGTGCGACCTGATCCGCACGACCGCCGTCTCGCCGTCCGCGAGGCGGACAAAGAGGTTCGCGTCGTGTCCGGCATGTTCCGCATGATCGACGGTGCAGGGCAGTCCGGGCAATCCGGGGCGCCGCGCCGTGCGGATGCTCGCATCCTCCGGGCGGAACGCGACGACACCCGCCATCCCCTCGAGCGCCGCCCCGCCGATGCGGATGTCGCCCGCCGCGGTCGCCCCGCCGATATGCCGGCGCAGCGTGGCGGCCGGCACCACGTTCAGATGCGGTTGCGAGAAGAAGCGCGCGATGGCGAGCGTCTCGGGGTCGCGGTAGATCTCGTCGGGGGTGCCGACCTGGTGGATGCGGCCGTCGAACATCACCGCGATCCGGTCGGAGATCGCCATCGCCTCCGTCTGGTCGTGGGTGACGAAGAGCGTGGTCGCCCCGATCCGCCGCTGCAGCGCGCGCAGATCGGTCCGGGTGCGATTTCTCAGCGCGGCGTCGAGATTGGCGAGCGGCTCGTCGAGGAGGAAGAGCGCGGGCTCCCGGATCAGCGCCCGCCCGAGCGCCACGCGCTGGCGCTGTCCGCCGGAAAGCGCCGCGGGCCGGCGCCCGAGGAGCGGCTCGATCTGGAGCTGCCGCGCCGTGGCGCCCACCCGGTCGGCAATGCTTTCTCGCGTCCTCCGCATCCGCCCCGAAAGCCGCCAGAGCAGGGGCAGGCGGCCGAGTGGGCCGAGCTCCGACATCCGCAGGGGGGCCGCGATGTTCTCCGCGCAGCTCATGTGCGGGTAGAGCGCGTAGGACTGGAACACGAAGGCCACGCCGCGATCGCGCGGACGAAGCCCGTCGACGGATTGTCCGCCGATCCGGATCGTCCCGCCCTCGACGGCCTCGAGCCCCGCGATGGAGCGCAGGAGCGTGGACTTGCCGCAACCCGAGGGCCCGAGGATCGAGACGAACTCGCCCGCACCGACCGACAGGCTCACCGCGTCGAGGGCGCGATGCGCACCGAAGCGGCAGGTCAGATCCGCGATCTCGAGGGTCTGGCTCTCCATCGTGTGGTCTGTCCCCTGCATCTGCCGCGGGAAGATGGCACAGGGCGGAGGACAGGATATGCGGCATTCGGTCACGCGACCGGCAGTTCGACCGCCGCGGGAAGGCAATCGGGCGGATGACAGCGGGGGTTCGGCGGCCTAGCATCGGAGCAAAGAGGGGGGAGAGACATGTCGCAATCGCGCCGCTTCGTTCACGAGGGGATGAAGGTCCCGTTCGTGCTGCTTGTCACCTGTTTCGCGGCCTGGGGGGTGGCGGCGAACATGACCGATCCGCTCGTGCAGGTCTTCTCCCGCATCTTCTCGATGTCGACGCTGCAGGCCTCCTTCGTGCAATTCGCCTATTACGGGGCCTATTTCCTGCTGGCGCTGCCGGCGGCGTTCATCAACCGGCGCTATTCCTACAAGACCGGCGTCCTCGTGGGCCTCGGCTGCGCGATCGCGGGGGCGTTCCTGTTCTATCCCGCCTCGATCGCCATGACCTACGGCTTCTTCCTGCTCGCGCTCTTCCTGCTCGCGGGCGGGCTCTCGATCCTCGAGACCTCGGCCAACCCCTTCGTGATCGCCATGGGGCCCGAAGGCAACGCGACGCGCAGGCTCAACTTCGCGCAGGCCTTCAATCCCGTCGGCACGAATATCGGCGTGTTCCTGTCGGCCACGCTGATCCTGCCGCAGCTCAACGTCGCCGATCCCGAGGAACGCGCGGCGATGGCGCCCGAGGCGCTGCGCGCGGTGCAGCAGAGCGAGCTGCAGGCGGTGATGATCCCCTATGTGGGCTTCGCCTTCGTGCTCGTCGCGCTCTGGATCCTGATCTACGTCTACCGCATGCCCGCCGACCGGGAGGAGGAGAGCGAGGGCCCCGTCGACGTCCATTTCGGCGCCACGCTGAAGCGGCTCCTCGCGAACCGGCACTATTCCTTCGGGGTCGTCGCGCAATTCTTCAACGTGGCGGGGCAGACCTGCACCTGGACCTTCACGATCCCCTACGTGATCGCGGCCATCGGCGGGAACGAGGCGCAGGCGGGCTGGTATCTCCAGGCGAGCCTCATCGTGTTCCTCCTGTCGCGCTTCGCAATGGTCTGGCTCATGGGTTTCGTCCGGCCCGCGCTGCTTCTGACGATCATGGCGCTTCTGGGAACAGGGCTCAGCCTCTATGCCGTCGTCTCGCCCGACATCTCCGGGGTCTGGGCCGTGGTCTTCATCTCCGCCTCGCTGTCGCTGATGTTCCCGACGATCTATGGCATCGCGCTCCACGGGCTTGGGGAGGATACGAAGTTCGGTGCGGCGGGTCTCGTCATGGCGATCCTCGGCGGTGCGCTGATGCCGCTTGTCCACGGCGCGACGCTCGACGCCTACGGTGCCGCCATCTCCTACGTCGTGCCGGGGCTCTGCTTCCTCGTCGTGGCGGCCTACGGGGTCTTCGATCTCGCCGGCAAGTCGCGGGCGGTCCCGGCCGACGCGATCTGAGACGGGGCCTCCCACCGCGGTCTTGCGCGGCGGGGCCCCAGCCCCTATCCCCGTCGCGCGAGGCCGGGCGCGACGTCCCGGCGTAACGGGACGAAGCGATGAAGCTGGGACGACGCGACATTCTGATGGGCGGTGGCGCCGCCGCGCTGTTTACTGCCCTCCCAGGTACGGGGCGCGCGGGCTTCGCGCCGTCGCCCTCCGGCTGGCGGGACTTCGAGATCACGACCCGCGTGGAGCTTCCCCGCGGCGGCGCCTCCGCGCAGAGCTGGGTGCCGATCCCCGCGGTCGCCGAGCCTGGCTGGCACGAGGCGGGGCGCACGCGCTGGCAGACGAACGCGGACCGAGCGGAGATCGCCGAGGATCCCGCGACCGGCGCGCGTTTCGTCCATGCGGTCTGGTCCGGCGGGTCCGACGATGCCGTGCTCGAGGTCGTCTCCGTCGCATCGACGCGGGACCGCGACGTCGATCTTGTTCACCCCCGCGACGTCGCCCCGCTCTCCGAGGAGGACCGCGCGCGCTATCTCGCCCCGACCATGCTGATCCCGACGGACGGGATCGTGCGGGAGACCGCGCTCGGGATCACCCAAGGGGCGGAGACGGATCTCGACCGGGCGCGGCTCATCTACGACTGGATCGTCGAGAGCACGGAACGGAACCCGGATACCCGCGGCTGCGGGCTCGGCGACATCGCCTCGATGCTCGCCATGGGCGATCTGACCGGCAAATGCGCCGATCTGAACACGCTCTTTGTCGGGCTCGCTCGTGCCTTCGGCCTGCCCGCACGCGATATCTACGGGCTGCGCGTCGCGCCCTCGGCCTTCGGCTACAAGAGCCTCGGTGCCGGGTCGCCGGACGTGACCAAGGCGCAGCATTGCCGCGCGGAGGTCTTCCTCGACGATTTCGGCTGGGTGCCGGTCGATCCCGCCGATGTCCGAAAGGTCGTGCTCGAGGAACCGCCGAAGACGCTCACGCTTGCCGATCCGGAAGTGCGGGACGTGCGGCAAGCGCTCTTCGGCGCGTGGGAGGGGAACTGGATCGGGTACAATTTCGCCCACGACGTGGAGCTTCCCGGCTCCGATGCCGGTCCGGTGCCGTTTCTCATGTATCCTCAGGCGGAAATCGAAGGTCGCCCCCGCGACCCGCTCGAGCCCGCGGCGTTCACCTATTCGATCACCGCCCGCGAACGCGCGGTCTAGCCCTGCCGGATCGGCGGCCACATGCGTGCGAGCACCGCGTCGCGCCGCACGACGCTGTGGTAGAGGGCCGCCGCGACATGCAGCGCGACGAGGAGACCCAGCGCCCAGGCCGCGTAGAAATGAACGCCCTGGGCGATCCCGGCGAGATTTTCGGAGCGGGGCACGAGGCTCGGGATCCCGAGCGCGTCGAGTGCCTCGACGGGAAAACCCCCGGCGCGGACCCGGATGTAGCCGCTGAGCGGCATGACGAAGAGCAAAAGATAGAGGGCCGCGTGGTTGAGCGCAGCCGCCCGCTCCTGCCAGGCGGGCAGGCGGGCACGTTCACCCGGCGGATCGGCCATCCTCCAGCCGACGCGGAGGAGGACGAGGAGCATCACGGCCACGCCCGCGTTCTTGTGGAAGATGAAGAGGGTGTCCTGGAGCGGGCGCGAGATCCCGTCCCGGGTCATCACGATACCGGCGGCGACCATCGCGAAGACGAGGAGCGCGGTCGTCCAGTGGAGGAGCCGCGCGGGCGTCGCGTAGCCGTGGGTCATTCCGGCGCCGCGCATCCGGCGGAGGAAAAGCAGGTGGCGATCATCTCCCTCATCTCCGACATCGGCCGCACGGGGATGTCCGGCCCGGGCAGCATGCCGTCGCTCCAGGATCCGTGCAAGCGGTCCAGAAGTCCGCTGTCACGCGCGATCACGTGGATCGGCACGGTCGCGCTCGCCTCCTGTCCCGCGACGAGGGGGGCGGGCTGGTGATCGCCCACGACGATCACCAGGGCGTCCTCGGCGAAGCGTGCGATCCACTGCGCGACGATCTCGAGCGTGTAGTCGAGCGAGCGGGAATAGGCGGCGCGGATCGTCCCTGGGTCCGACCAGACCTCCCGTGGGGTTGCGCCGGAGCGCCGCGTGCCGTCGAAGATCGCGCCATCGCCGATCTCCTCCCAGGGCAGGATGTCCGGCGTGGGAGTCCAGGGCGCGTGGGAAGAGATCAGTGCCGCCTCGACCATGACGGGGCCATCGTCCCGCGCAAGCCGATCGAGCGCCGTCAGCGTGTACTGGTCGGGCATCGTGACCCATTCGAAGGGCTGGCCGCGATAGCCGAGATCGTCGCGCGCGAAGACGGCGTCGTAGCCGTACCAGGCCGCGTCGGGCCAGTCCCGCGTGATCGCCGGCATGATCGCGACGCTCCGCCATCCGGCCCGCGCGAAGAGGCGGTTCAGGGAGAACCGATCGGAGGCCATGAGCGCGTCGTAGCGGGGCTGCGATCCGATCCGGAGGCCCGAGAGGAACGTCGCGTGGGAAAGCCAGCTCTGTCCGCCGCGGGTCGGCGCGTCGAGCCAGGCGGAGCGGGTGGCGAAGCCCGCCTGCCGCAATCTCGCCTCCGCTGCCTCGAGCCGCGCATGGCTCGTCGCGCGATACTCGACCGCATCGAGCCAGGATCGCCCGTAGCTTTCAACGAAGAGCAGGATCACGTCGCGACCCGCCAGCGCGGAGAGATCGGCCGCGATGCGATCATCGCGCGCGAGTGCAACCGCGAACCGCGTCTCGTCGACGATGGTCTCGCGATAATTCGCGATCCGACCGGTGATGTCGGAGGGGAGCACGGCCGGCCGGCCGGCCAGCCCGATCGCGGCGGCGAGACCGAGACAGGCGATCCGGCCCGGCCAGTCGAGCTTCGGGAGCGCCCCGGTGGACCAGTAGAGCGCGGCGAAGACGGCGAGAAAGGCGAGGATGGCCCCGCCGATCATGGCGATCGTCGCAAGCGCGCCGATACTGCCCCGCGCAAGCTCCCACCCGGAGGCAAGAAGGTGCAGATCGAGGATCGGGTCGAAGCCCCGCTGGAACGCCATGATCATTCCCAGATCCGCAAGGCGGAGCAGCGTCAGGACCGCGAGCCCCGCGACGAGGAGGCCATGCAAGACACGCGTTCCGCGCGGCAGCAGGACCAGTCCGAGGAGGATGACGGCAAGATCGACGGGCGGACGGACGAAATGGCCGAACGTGTAGTCGCCGATGCGGATCGGGAGCGGCAGCAGGAGGCTCAGGAGGACGACGGCGAGCCCTGCCCGGAGACCACGTGAGACGTCTGGCCTCATTGCTGCGGTTCCTCGTGCCGGTGGGCCTCGTGGCGGTCGTTCTCTGGTTCGTCGATCCACGCGCGGCCTGGGACGAGCTCCGTTCCGCACGGATCGCGCCGCTCCTCGGGGCGCTTGCGCTGAGCCAGATGGTGATCGTCGCTTCCGCGCTGAGATGGGCGGATACCTGCACCCGGCTCGGACGGTCGATCCCGATCCGCGAGGCCGTGTCGGAATACTATCTCTCGAGCCTCTTCAACCAGGTACTTCCGGGCGGCATTGCGGGCGATGCGGTCCGCGCCTGGCGGGGCCGATCGCGGGGCGGGGCGCTGCCAGTCGCGAGGGGGGTCGCGATCGAGCGGATGTCGGGTCAGGTCGCGATGGCGGCTGCGCTTCTCGCCGGCGTGGCACTGGGGGGCGTGCCCGGCACGGGGCGGCTCGTCGGGGCGTTCGTGGCGGGCGTGATCGCCGTCCTCGCGGCCCTCGTGATCGTGCTGAAGTTCGGAGCGGATCTCCGCCGGGCTTGGGGTACCGGCCCGGCCATCCTGGCGCAGGCGCTTCTCAACCTCGCGATCGTGGCCGGGCTCGTCGGGGGTTTCGCGCTCTGCGCCCGGGCCGTGGGCACCGGGATGGGTCTGGCCGACGCGCTCGTCGTGATCCCGGTCTGTCTCGCCGCGATGCTCGTCCCCGTGGGGATCGGCGGTCTCGGGATGCGGGAGGGCGCGGCCGCCGCGCTCTGGCCGCTCGCGGGCTTCGCGGCGGAGGCGGGTGTCGCGGCCTCGCTCCTCTTCGGGGGCGTTTCGCTCCTTGGGGCCATGCCGGGGCTGGTCGTTCTCGTTCATCGGCGGCGATGAAGCCGGATGACGTCGCGGCCGAAGGACCAGAAGATCGCGGCGAAGGCGATGAAGGTCAGGGCGCGGCCGATGGGTGGTGGCGCGTCGAGCACGAGAAGAGCGATGGGCGTCGCCACCTGCAGGACGCAGACGGCCTTGCGCAGCGCCGAGGGCGGCAGCGACCCGCCAAGCCACGGCAAGCTCTGACGCAAAAGACAGAAGATGTAGTAAGGTGCTATGAGGAAGAGGATTTCCGGTCCGGCGTGGCCGAGCCGCCAGGTGAGAAGCGACAGGACGAGTGTCAGGGCCGCGTCGACCTCCACGTCGAACCGCGCCCCGTAGGGGGAGGCGAGGCCGCTCCGCCGCGCGATCGCCCCGTCGACGCCGTCCGCGGCGAGGAGGAGGGCCGCGAGGGCTATGGGCACGAGGCGCCCCGTCGCGGCGACAGCCTCGGGGGCGAGCGCGTATCCGGCGAGCACGACAGTTCCGGCCGCACGCAGCGCGGTCAGCATGTTCGCCGGTCCGAAGCGGGGATGCGGATGCGCCTCGAGCGCCGCGATCATCGCGGCCGAGCAGAGCGCCCAGAGCGTCAGGAGGAACGGCGCGACAACCGCCTCCACCCCGTCCGCCCCCTCGATGAGGCGCCCGGCGATCCAGACGGGCGGGGCCAGCGCGGCGGTCACGACGAGGCAGCCCGCGAGACGGACGCGCCCTCCGAGCGGATGGGGCTTCGGGCGGGATGGCGTATCGCTCGTGGTGATGTGATTGGCCTCCTTGCGTGTCGCGGTCGACATATGATGAGCGGATCGCGCGACAATCGTCGAGCCGCGAATGTGAAGGAAATGTAAACGGAATGTGGGTGAGCGGAACGGCAGCCGCGATCGGTCGATCGGTCGACACGTATTACCGCGACGCCGCGCGGTGTTCGCGGATGGTGTCGCTGCTCGAGGGACTGGTGCCTCGCGGCGGGCTCGCTTTCGACATCGGCGCGCATCTGGGTGACCGCGCGGCGAGCTTCGTGAAACTGGGTGCGCGGGTCGTCGCCGTGGAGCCGCAGCCCGCGATGTTCCGCGCGCTACGCCTCCTGCGCGGCACATGCCGCGACGTCTCCCTGGTCCAGGCGGCGGTGGGCCGTACGGCGGGCGACGCCACGATGCTGCTCAATTCCGCGAACCCCGCGACCTCGACCCTCTGCCGTGATTTCGTCGCGGCCGCGCAAACGGGACCATCGTGGCAGGGCGAGAACTGGGACCGGCATGTGCGCGTGAGCGTGGTCACGTTCGACGATCTCATCGCCCGCTTCGGCGTGCCGGATTTCACCAAGCTCGATGTCGAGGGACGGGAGAACGAGGCGCTCGCGGGCCTGTCGCATCCGCTCCCGGCCCTGTCGTTCGAGGCCACCTCGATCCGGCGCGGCGTCGCGCTCTCCTGCATCGATCGGCTGGAGACTCTGGGCGCGTACCGCTACAATTTGAGCCTCGGCGAGAACCACGTCCTGCGGCATGAGGATTGGGTCTCCGCGGATGCGATCCGGCGCGACATCGCGGGGCTCACGCATGAGGAGAATTCCGGCGACGTCTATGCGCTCCGGGCGCACTGATCGCCGACCGGGCGAGAACCCTACGGAAGTCTCACGATATCGGATCGGTGCTCCCTTCGAAGGCACGGGCTGGTTGTGCGCGCTGCCGGAAGAATGCACAAATCAGCATGCCCATCCCCGGACAGCTTCGATGCGGCGGTCCTGAATCAGGAAACCTCCGCGGGGCGGGCATCGGAACCTATGGCACCCGGGACGGGGTCCGGTGCGTAATCCTGAATGAGCCCGACATGATCGCGACAGCCGAGACCGAGGCAGACCCGAACGGCGCCGTCCCGCGCCTGGTGGCGGGTCGAGGACGCGGGTGATGAGCCGGCACTCACCCCAGGTCGGGTCCCGTCGGGGCCTGGCCGCGCTCGAAGCCGGGCTCGGTGAGGATCTGACGCGGCTCGGCTTGCCGCGGGCATCCTGGACGGCGCGGCGCGACGGGCCCGACGGCACGACCCTGCACGACGTTCTGGTGATCGGCGGCGGGCAGTTCGGGATCGGCCTCGCCGCCGCCCTGAAGCTCGCGGGGATCCCGGACACCCTTGTCATCGATCGGGCGGAGGAGGGATCGGAAGGGCCCTGGACCACCTTTGCGCGGATGCCGACGCTGCGCTCCCCGAAACATCTGCCGGGAATCTGCTTCGGCATCCCGCGACTGACGTTCCAATCGTGGTACCGCGCCCGGTTCGGAGACGCGGCCTGGGGGGCGCTCTACAAGATCCCGAACGCGATCTGGCAGGATTACATCGGCTGGGTGCGCCGGACGCTCGATCTGCCGGTCTGGAACGGGGTCGAGGCCACCCGGCTGGAGCCCGCCGCCGATCACGTCGCCGTCATGCTCTCGGACGGGACGCGCCTGCACGCCAGGCACGTCGTGGTCGCGACCGGGCGCGGGGCCGTGGGCGGACAGAACCACGTGGCCGGCATTTCTCCGGCCCTCGGACCCGACAGGGTCGCGCATACGAGCGACGAGATCGATTTCGAACGGCTTCGCGGCAAGCGCGTGGCGGTGGTCGGGGTCGGGGCCTCCGCCTTCGACAATGCCGCCACGGCGATGGAGGCAGGAGCGGCCTCCGTCGACATGCTGGCCCGGCGCCATGCGCTGCCGCAACTCAACAAGGGCCGCCCGTCGAGCGGGATCGGGTTTCTCGAAGGCTGGGCGGGGCTCCCGGACGCCGATCGCTGGCGGCTCGCCGTCTATCTCGACGCGATGCAGGGCGTGCCGCCGCACGAGACGGTGCTGCGCGCGCTGGAACGGCCGGGTCTTTCGGTCCATTTCGCCACCCGTCTCCTCTCCGCCAAGCCCTCGGGCGAGGGATTGCGGCTCGAGGTCGAGAACGGCCCAACGGGGGAGTACGATTTCCTGATCCTGGGCACGGGGTTCCGCGTCGATCTCTCGCGGGAGCCGCTCTTCGACGCGATCTCCCCGCGCATCGCGCTCTGGCGCGACACTTACATGCCTCCCGACGATCTCGTCCGCCCGCATCTGGGGCTCTACCCCTATCTCGGCGATGCGCTGGAACTGAAGGCGACGGAGGGTCCGCCTCTTGATCGCATCCACCTCTTCAACGCGGCGAGCTGGCTCAGCGCCGGCGCGATGGCCCTCGACATGCCGTCGCTCGACATCGCGCCCGCCCGGCTCGTCACCGGGATCACCCGAGCGCTCTTCGCGGAGGATTTCGAGGCGATCTTCGCCAGTCTGTGTGATTGGCAGGACGAACACGAGCTGGAAGCGACGCCCTTCTACGCCCCGCGCTACGTCAACGAGACGGGACGCTAGACCGATACGCGCGCCGCTCATAGGGACGATCGGCGCCGGCCTCGTACTCGATCAGACGGTCCACTTTTTCTTTTCCGCGACATCGCAGGCGATGTCTTCGGTAATGATAGACCGGCGGATCAATCCAGCTCCATCGACTACGGCACGTCGAACCTGCTGACCTTCGCCCTGATCCTGACGATTGCGATCCTGGGCGCGCGCGGCGCTGCTCAGGATGTTCTACCGCCTTGCTCTCCTTCTGCTGATCCGGTTCCGCCCCTAGGGCCTTCTGGGAGGGCATCGAAATGGTAGGAGGTCATTTCCTCGTGGGGGCCACGTTCGCCCGATCTTCCCTTGCCAGGTTGTTTCGCGGATGGTTTGGGGAGGGGGGTTTTTTGGTTGGGGTGTTTCGGGATGAAGGTTGCGATACTTGGCGGTGACGGGTTCTGCGGGTGGCCGACGGTTCTGCATCTGAGCGATGCGGGCCACGAGTTGCACGTGATCGACAACCTGTCGCGGCGGTGGATCGACACGGAGCTCGGTGTGCAGTCCCTGACGCCGATGGATTCGATCCAGGAGCGGTGCCGGATCTGGCGGGCGGAGACGGGGCGGGTGATCCATTTCCACCTGCTCGACCTCGCCGAGGAGTTCGAGCGGCTGAAGGCGTGGCTGGGCGAGCACCGCCCGGACGCGATCGTGCACCTGGCCGAGCAGCGCGCGGCGCCCTACTCGATGCGGTCGGACCGCCACAAGGTCTACACGGTGCGCAACAACGTGAACGCGACGCACAACCTCTTGGCGGCGCTGGTGGAGACCGGTCTCGACGCGCATCTGGTGCATCTGGGCACGATGGGGGTCTACGGGTATTCGAGCGTCGGCGCGCCGATCCCGGAGGGCTATCTCGACGTGGAGATCGACACGCCGGCGGGCAAGCGGTCGCAGGAGATCCTCTATCCGACGCGTCCGGGCTCGGTCTACCACATGACGAAGTCGCTCGATCAGATCCTGTTCCAGTTCTACGCGCAGAACGACGGGCTCAGGATCACGGACCTGCACCAGGGGATCGTGTGGGGGACGCATACCGAGCAGACGGCGCGCCACGAGCAGCTCGTCAACCGGTTCGACTACGACGGGGATTACGGCACGGTGCTGAACCGGTTCCTGATCCAGGCGGCGATCGGGCATCCGTTGACGGTGCACGGGACGGGGGGCCAGACGCGGGCCTTCATCCATATCCGCGACAGCGTGCGCTGCATCGAGCTGGCGCTCGGCGATCCGCCGGCCTCGGGGGAGCGGGTGAAGATCTTCAACCAGATGACGGAGACGCACCGGGTGCGCGATCTGGCCGAGCTTGTGGCGCGGCTGACGGGGGCGCGGGTGGCGATGCTGCCCAATCCGCGCAAGGAGGCCGCCGAGAACGACCTGGTGGTGAAAAACGACCAGTTCCTGGCGCTGGGTCTCGCTCCGACGACGCTCGAGGACGGGCTTCTGGAGGAGGTGGTGGAGGTGGCGCGCCGCTACGCCCACCGCATCGACCGCACCCGCGTCCCCGCCCTCTCGGCCTGGACCCGCGACCTCGCATCCAAACTCGAGCGCGATCCCGAAGGCCGAGCCCTTCGATCCGTCTCCTGAGGGGCGAACCGTGCCGCACGATGCCTATGTCACGCTCGTCACCAACGACGATTTCGCGATCGGCGCGGGCGCGCTCCTCACCTCGCTGGAGGTGTCGGGCACGCGGGCCGAGCGGGTCGTGCTCTGCACCGGAGGCGTGAGCCGAGCGGCGCGCGACCGGCTGGCGCAAAGGGGCGCGACGCTCGTGGACGTCGAGCTACTGCCCACTTCGGAGGAGTTCGACGCGATCCATGCGCGCGGTCGCCTGCACGAGGCCGCCCCCTTCACGCGCGGGGAAAAGCCGGGCTTCCACACGCCACTCGACAATTTCGCCAAGCTGAGGCTCTGGGAGCTCGATCACGACCGGGTGGTGTTCCTCGATGCCGACACGCTCGTGCTGAGAAACATCGACCGGCTCTTCGAGTATCCCGAGTTCTCCGCGGCGCCAAACGTCTACGAAGGCCTGTCGGACTTTCACCGGATGAATTCCGGCGTCTTCACGGCGCGCCCATCGCCCGCGACCTTCGAACGGATGCTCGAACGGCTCGACGCGCCGGGTGCGTTCTGGCGGCGAACGGATCAGACCTTCCTGCAGGCGTTCTTCCCCGACTGGCACGGGCTGCCGGTGACGATGAACATGCTGCAATATGTCTGGCTGAACCTGCCCGAACTCTGGTCCTGGGACGCGATCCACGTGCTGCACTTCCAGTACGAGAAGCCGTGGGAGAGCCATGCAAAGACGGACCGTCTCCGGCCCCTGATCGACCTGTGGCGATCCTTCGAGGACGGGCGGCCGATCGATCATCTTCGGCTTCCACCCCCATGCGCGTCGCGCTGACCGGCGCCACCGGGATCGCGGGCCATGCGGTCGCCTTACACCTGCGTTCCCGCGGCGACGAAGTTCTGACGCTTGGCCGTCGGCCCTCGACGCTCGGCCTGCCGCATGTCGATTGGCGCTTCGGCGAGCGGCCCGACATCGCGTGCGATGCGCTCGTCCATTGTGCCTTCGCCCATGTGCCGGGGCGCTACCGTGGCGGCGAGGGCGACGATCCAGAGGGCTTCATGCGACTCAACCGTGATGGCACACGGGCGCTTTTCGACGCGGTGAAGGATGCGCGGATCGTGTTCGTCTCCTCCCGTGCCGTCTATGGCGCCTATCCGGCCGGAACGCGGCTGACGGAAACGCTCCGTCCCCGGCCCGACACGCTCTACGGCGAACTTAAGGCGACGACGGAACGCGACGTGGCCGAGCGGGGAGGGACGAGCCTCCGCGCGACCGGCCTCTACGGACCGCCTCCTCCGGGCGGGCATCACAAATGGGCGGGGCTCCTCGACGATTTCGCCGCTGGACGGTCAATCGCGCCGCGCGCGGGAACGGAGCTGCACGTCGCGGATTTCGCCGCCGCGATCGCGCTCTGCCTCGACACGGCGGCTCCGAAAGCCGTGAACGCCTCCGATCTGTGTCTCGACCGCCGCGACCTTCTGGAGATCTATGCCGACATAACGGGGATCCGGGGCATCCTTCCCGAGCGGTCTGGGGACCGGGTCAGCGAGATGTCGGTGGACATGCTCCGCGCCCTAGGGTGGGAGCCCGGGGGGGTGCCGAGGTTGCGCGCTGACCTCCGAGAGCTTGTCTTGGGGGCCGAACGCTCCGTCTGAGGGACTCTCATCTGCCCGCCCGCATCCAAGGTGCCGGCACCAATAGCACCGCTAACGAGCCGCGGCCGTTGCGTTGGTGAAAGCGATATCCAGTTCACTGACGGTCGATACCGGTGCAAAAGGCCGGGCCCTACCTTTAGTTAGATCAACGTTGATCGGTGCCTAAGCTCATGATTCTCTTGTTTTGAGGGGATGGGAGGGCACGAAGATGATGGGACGTTTGGCGGTCCAGGAGGCTCTTTTTTACCGGTTCCGGATCGAGGATCACGTCCCGCCCGATCACCTGCTTCGGCGCATCGACCGGGTTCTGGATTTCGATGTCACCCGTCCGCGGCTCGCTGCACTCTATAGTCCGATCGGCAGGCCAACGATCGATCCGGAGCTGATGATCCGGATGCTTCTGGTGGGCTATCTCTACGGCATCCGGTGCGAGACGCGGCTCTGCGAGGAGGTTCACCTGAACCTCGCCTACCGGTGGTTCTGTCGCCTCGGGCTCGAGAGGCGTGTGCCGGATCGATCGAGCTTTTTGAAGAACCGCTACGGGCGCTTCGCCGATGGCGACGTTCTTCGTACCGTCTTCAAGATGGTCGTCGGGCGCTGTGTCGAGGCCAGCCTCGTGGGCGGGACCGGTGCCCTGATGGACGGCAGCTCGGTCGAGGCCGATAGCAATCGTTACAGGTGCGCTGCGCCCGCGGAACTCGAGACTGCTTGGGCCGAAGCCGAAGCCGAGGACGTCGCACGGCCCGTCCGCGCCTATCTCGATCAGCTGGACGCCGAGGCGGGTGTCGAGCGTGAAGGGCCAGCCCGCAAGCCGCCAAAGGTGATCTCGGAAACCGATCCGCAGGCGGCGTGGTCGATCAAGGACGGGCCCGGACGCTTCAGCTACGAAACCAACTACCTAGTCGACGACCGCCACGCGATCACCGTGGATGTGGAGGGTGAGGCGGATCAGTGAGCGGTCCAGTGGACCGGTCACCCGACGACCCCCGTACGTCTGAGCCAAGAAATCATCGCGGCGAAGGCGATGCTCGAGCGGAGCAAGGCCAAGCTCGGATTTGCGCCGGCATCGCTGGCAGCGGACAAGAGCTACGGCACCGCGCCCTTCCTGGCGTGGCTCCTAAGTTGGAAGGTCACGCCTTTCGTCCCGGTCCTCGATCGCAAGCCGCAGACCGACGGCAAGCTGACCCGAGACGCATTTGTCTACGACCGGGACCGCGACTGCTTCATTTGCCCCGAGGGCCACGATCTGACCTACCGCAACATCACCGTCGAGACCGGCG
>NZ_QKZL01000013.1:0-34658 GCF_003253995.1 Palleronia aestuarii | reverse complement strand
CTTCTGGAGGAGGTGGTGGAGGTGGCGCGCCGCTACGCCCACCGCATCGACCGCACCCGCGTCCCCGCCCTCTCGGCCTGGACCCGCGACCTCGCCTCCAAACTCGAGCGCGATCCCGAAGGTCGAGCCCTCCGATCCGTCTCCTGAGGGGGTTCAGGGCGCGGAGGCGACGCCCTCCGGTTCTTCGGGGCGGAAGATCGTGCGGTAGAGGACCCAGCCCGCGCCGAAGCAGACCGTGTCGCCCAGAACCGTGACGAGGCGGAAGAGGGAGATCGCGATGAGCGCTTCGCTCTGCGGAACGGTGCCGTCGAGAAGGAGGAGCATCAGCGCCTCGCGCGTTCCGAGCCCGCCGGGGGCGCCCGGCGTGAAATAGCCCACGATCCAGCCCAGGACGGCCACGAGGGCGGCGAGAAGCGGCGGCGCGGGCGAAATCGTGTTCAAGAGAGTCGCGAAGGCCAGGCCGAGAAGACACATGAAGATGAGTGCGAGGAGCGTCGTTCCGGCGAGCGTCCGCGCAGGAACCTGCAGGCGGACGCTGCGAGGTATCGCCAGCGCGCCCAGCAGGACGAGCCCCAGGCCGATCGTCGCCGGCAGGACGAACGGCTGCAGGAACGCAGCCTGCGGAAGCAGCGTGGCCACGGGGATCGCGAGTGCGGCGAGCAGAACGAAGGAGCCGGCCGCCGCGGGCATGACGGCGATCTCGAGGAGTGTGGCGATGCCGAGTTGCCGGTTGCTCAGCGCGCCGCCCTTGAGATAGATCGCACGGCCTAGAAGATGCGCGACGTTGCCGGGGATGTACTTGGCGATCTGCGTCATCGTGTAGGACGGGTAGGTCCTCTTGCGCGCTTCGGGAGCGAAGATGTTGACGATGCGGTGCCAGACCTCGGCCACGACGAAGATCGACGCGCCGTAGCAGATCGCGATCGCGAGGATCACGCCGATCTGCCAGGCCTCGGGGCGCCAGGTGGAGAGATCTGCCCAGTGACGCGCGCCCTGACGGATCAGGAAGACGATGGCGAGAAGCATCAGGCCTCGTCCGGCGAGCTTCGCGAGGAAGGCCGCGCGTGTCTTGCGGGAGGCGGGCGCCGGGTCGCTCATCGGGTATGCACCGGCTTGGGCGCGCCGGTCCGGCGCGGGGTCCGATCGCGTGGCGGCAGGCTCATGAGGCGGGATCCGTCTCGCCGGGCAGCGCGCAGATCTGGTCAAGACGCTCCTGGGAGAAATCGTGAAACTTGGCTTTCGCGATGCACTCTTCCCGCGTCCAGCGGACGAAGAAGTTCGTCGGGGCGTTCACGCTGAACTCGTCGCGGTACCCCATGGCGGTGAGAGCCGTCATGCCGACGCCGAAGAGCGTCGCGGCCACCAGGAGCCCCGACAGGATCGGCCGGCCCGTCCCCTGTCCCAAGGCCGGAGCGATACGGTAGAGACCGACCACGGCCACGGCGGCGAAGAGAGGCCACGTGTCGAAGCGGTAGCGGAGGGTCACGGTACCGTAGGCGAGGGTAAGCACGGCCGCGATGCCCGTGGCGGCGACGAGCCCCAGCAACCGTCGCGGCGCACCGCGCGCGGCGAAGGCGGCCATCCCCACGACGATCCAGGGCGCCCATAACCAGACAGCCCCGATCCGGGGCGGTTCGATCCGGATGAACCCAAGCCCCTCGGTCGCGGCACGATAGGCCGACAGGATCGCTTCCGACGGCGGTGCGGCGACCGATTTCTCCGGCAGATCCAGGCCGTAGAGCATCGCGTTCGGCAGGATGCGTCCGAGATTGAAACGACCATAGTCCTCGAAGGCGGAGGCGCGGGGAGAATCCGACATCTCGTGACCCCAGAAAACCGGTCCGTAACTCAGGCTTTCCGCATCGTACGAGCCATGCACCTCCACGGCGGACCCGAACCGCACCGCATTGAGCCCCAGAAAGCCCAGTCCGGACACTCCGAGGATCGCGATGGCGAGGAGGGCAGGGCGGATCGCCTGCTGCCGGTCGCGCAGGAGCGCGAGGCCGAGGGCGATGACCACGCCGGCATAGAGGCCCACGGCGACGTTGGGGCGCGCATGGAGTGCGATCGCCGCACAGATCGCGAGGCCGGGGAGCGTCCAGCCCCAGGGACGTCCGAGAACGGCGTTTCGGGTCCAGAGGAAGACGAACCCCCCACCCATCGCGTAGGCGACGGCGTTCGGCTCGTGGAAGAGGGACGGCCGGACGGCGAAGAGGAGACCCGGGCTCGCGAACCAGATGCCGAACGCCAGCACGACCGACCAGACGACGCGCCGGAGCCCCGCGGGTGGTCCGAACCGCCCGGCCACGGTCGCGAAGGCAAGATGGTAGAAGGCGGTTCCCGACACCGCCCAGAACCAGACCGAGGCATAGGCCATCGAGACTTCCGGCAGCGGCCAGGCCCAGCCGACGGCAAAACGCGTCAGTAGCGGCGCGAGGCCGTGATAGAGATAGCCGGTGCCGTCCGGGGTGTAATGGCCTTCGAGACGCAGGATCCGGGCGGGCACATCGAGCCGTCCGTCGAGGATCGAGAGGAAATAGTAGTCGTAGATATCGTTGCCGAACGCCTCGTTGGGCGCGAGGGGCCCGATCGGAGACGCGAGGAGGCCGTAGAGAAGCGCGCCCAGCACCGCCACGCCAATTGCCCCGGCCGTCGCGGGGTCGATCGTCCTTCGCTGCAACATTGGGTCAGTTCGCGGCGTTCTTGATGGTATTGGCCCGGAAGGCGGAATCGCTCTGGACCTCATCCTTCTCGTCGGGGGCCTCGCTCATCTCGAGGCGCCGCAACCTCACGAGGACGTGCTCGGTCAGGCGGCGGTTGGTGGCGATCGTGTCACTCAGGAACGCGATCACGACGGTGAGATAGCCGGCCAGGAGGAACACGCCGCCCAGGACGAGCGACTGGATGTGCCCGTCCCCCGATCCCATCGCGTAGAGGATGAGGAACCGGATGATCGGCAACGCCCCGAGAAAGAGCATGATGCCGCCCAGGGCGAGAAACGCGCTCAGGGACCGATACATGACGTAGCTGCGCAGGATGGTGACGAGCTGCTTGCGCAGGAAGCTTCCCATCGACTTGAAGAGACGCGAGGGACGCGTCGCGCGGTTGATCCCGACGGGCACGGAGACGACAGTATAGCCCTTCTGCCCCGCATGGATCAGCGTCTCAATCGTGTAGCTGAAACCGGTCATCACGTTGATGTCGAGCGCCGCATCCCTGGAATAGGCGCGGAAGCCGGACACGGCATCGGTTACGTCGACGCCCGCAAGGCGCCGGACGACGCGGGTCCCGAACCTCTGCAGGGATCGCTTGACGAGAGAGAAATCCTCGTTCTCGCCCGGTTTCCGGTCGCCGATGACGATATCGGCCCGCCCTTCGAGGATCGGTCGGATGAGATCGGGGATCGAGGCGCTGGAATACTGGTTGTCGCCGTCGGTGTTGACGATGATCGTGGCCCCGCGATGCAGGGCGTTCTCGATCCCCTTCTGGAAGCTCCGCGCGAGGCCGATATTCGTCTTGTTGACCAGGATGTGGGTCACGCCGAGGTTGCGGGCGATCTCCGCCGTTCCATCGGTGGAGCCGTCGTCGATGATCTGCGTCTCGATCGTGTCGATGCCGGGAATATGGGCCGGAATCGTCGAAAGCACCGAGGGCAGCGTCTCCGCCTCGTTGAGGCAGGGAATCTGGATGATCAACTTGATGGGTTCGCGATTCGACAAGTGCGTCACGGAGAAGCTCAAAATGACCCCCAGAAAAGAACCCTAACAGGTTGATTAGCTTCTGCACGGGCATTTAGCAGACGACGAAGCAACGTCATTTTTGCCCGAAATTGCAAAACTTCTATAAACGATACCAAACTATTGTGGAAGCACGCCCGAACTTATCGGATCAAATCCGCGCAAATGCCGTGCGCGCCGTTGGTTCGATTGATGAATTTCGCCTGCATCGCGATCGATCGGGAATGATGGGTAATACCGCAGGGATTTCGCTCAAGGGCGTTTGCCCGATATTCGGGCGCGACGCCTGTTTGTCAGCCGGAAACGGTATCTCGAACGCTTCGACGTTACTCGTGCAGGCATCGAATCCCACCGCCCCTGAATCGGAGCGCTCGTCATGCGTTCGGACGACGTATGATCCGATCGGTCCGCTAAGCGGATTCGGTTTTAGGATACCGTCACGCGATCCTGCCGGAAACGTTTGACGATGCTCAGGGCAATCAGCGTGCACAGGGCACCCGAGAGCAAATACGCGCCGGCCGCGATCAGCCCGAAATAGGTCGAGAGCGCCAAGGCGGCGAGCGGTGCGAAGCCCGCGCCGAAGAGCCAGGCCAGGTCCGAGGTGATCGCCGATCCGGTATAGCGGTAGCGCTTCGAGAAGCGGTCAGCGACCATTCCCGAGGATTGGCCGAAACACACGCCGAGAAGGGCGAAGCCGCTGAACATGAAGAAGATCTCGCCGAGGACGCCGCCGTCGAGGAATTGCGGTGCGAACCCGCTGAACGCTGCCGTCGCCATCGCGCAATCCCGCAGGAGCCGCCAGCGGCCGTACTTGCCGGCGAGCCAACCCGACGCCACGATGCCGGCGAGGAAGAACGCGGAGGCGATGGAGGAGATGGTCAGGAACCGCCACGGCTCCTCGTCGGTGTAGAGGAAGATCCACGAAAGCGGGAACACCGTCATCATGTGGAAGAGCGCGAAGGTCGCGAGCGGGACGAACGCGCCGAGCGCGATCGTGGGCGCTTCCTTGCGCAGGGTGCCGATGATCGGTTCGGGCTGCAATTCACGGGCCCGGAAGAGCTTGGTGTATTCGGGCGTTGCGACGATCCTGAGCCGGGCGAAGAGCGCCACGACGTTGATCGCGAAGGCCACGAAGAACGGATAGCGCCAGCCCCAGTCGTAGAAATCCTCGGGCGACAGGACCGCGAGGAAATAGGCGAAGAGCCCGGTGGCGACGAGAAAGCCCACGGCCGCGCCGATCTGCGGTATCATCGTATAGTAGCTCCGCCGGTTCTCCGGCGCGTCGAGGGCGAGAAGCGAGGCGAGACCGTCCCAGGAGCCGCCGATCGCAAGACCCTGCACGAGGCGGAGCGCGACGAGGATGACGAGCGACCAATGTCCGATCGTCTCGTAGGCGGGCAGAAAGCCGAGCGCCACGGTCGCGGTGCCGAGCATGAAGAGCGCCGAGGTCAGGCGCGCGCTCTTTCCGTGGCGACGGTCGATATGGTTGAAGATCACGGTTCCCATCGGGCGCGCGACGAAGGCGAGCGCGAAGATGGCGAAGCAGAAGATCGTTCCGGTCGCCGCGTCGACATAGGGAAAGACCCTTGCCGGGAACACGATCACGGAGGCGACGGCGAAGACGAAGAAGTCGAAAAATTCCGACGTGCGTCCGATCACGACGCCGACGGCCACGTCGGCCGGGTTCACCTCGTGGTCGCCTTCGGCATTGATGCGGCGCGCTTCGGTCTCGAGCGCGCTTTCGGGGGAATCCGCCACTATGTCGCCTCGTCTGTCGGGTCTCGGCCGCGCGGCATCGCCCGGCCATGGCGCTCCTATGCCGCCGAACGAGATTGCGGTGCATTGGACAGATTGTCCAATCGCAACCCTCTTGGGCCGTTGGTACCTCCTGCTTCGATCCTAGAGAAAGCCGTGGAAGACATGTCCCTTCGACGCCCGATCCTCGTCGCCCTCGCCGTCCTTCCGCTTGCGGGATGCGATCTGGTGCTGCTCAGTCCGTCGGGCGACGTCGCTCAACAGCAGAGCAACATCCTGATCTTCGCGACGCTCCTGATGCTGCTCGTCATCGTGCCGGTGATGGCGCTGACCGTGCTCTTCGCGTTCCGCTATCGCGCAAGCAATCGCGAGGCGCGCTACGAGCCCGACTGGGATCACTCGACGCAGATCGAGCTCGTCGTCTGGGCGGTTCCGCTTCTGATCATCATCGTCCTGGGCGCGGTGACCTATGTGGGCACGCACCATCTCGACCCATACCGCCCGCTTGGCCGGGTCGATTCGGACACGCCGATCTCCGACGACGTGGAGCCCCTGGAGGTTCAGGCCGTCTCGCTCGACTGGAAATGGCTCTTCATTCTGCCGCAATACGACGTCGCGGTGGTGAACGAGCTCGCCCTGCCCGTCGACCGGCCGGTGACCTTCTCGCTCACCTCGGAGAAGGTGATGAACACGTTCTCGGTCCCGACGATGGCCGGCATGATCTACACGATGGCGGGGATGGAGACGACGCTGCACGGCGTTCTGAACGCCGAGGGCACCTTCGAGGGGCGTTCCGCCCATTACAGCGGGGCGGGCTTCTCGCAGATGCGCTTCGACGTGATCGGCACCGACGATGCCGGGTTCGAGGAGTGGATCGCGGGCCTGCGCGACGGCGGCGAGCGCCTCGACCGCGACACCTATCTCGAACTCGCCGAGCCGAGCGTCGCAAATCCCGTCTCCGGATACGGCGGCGTCGAGGAGAACCTCTTCGACCTCGTCGTCAACATGTGCGTCGAGCCCGGGCGGATGTGCATGAGCGAGATGATGGCCATCGACGCCGAGGGGGGGCTGGGCCTCGAGGGTCTCGTGGCGACGCTGCCCGAGACCTCCGATCGCCGCGTCGGGGCGGTGTTCGGGCCGGCGCCGCAATACGTCGCGGCCATCTGCACCGAGGAGGAGGCGATGGAGGCCATCGCGAAGCGTGAGGCGCTCCCCGTGCGCGACCGTTTCGCCACCCTGTCGGGCAAGGCCCTCCCGCATGGCGGGCAACTGACGCCCGTGGCGCTTCCCATGACCGATGCCTCCGGGCAAGAGAGCGAATTGTGATACCATGGAAATGAGCGAACCGATCTCCGTGCACCCGATCTTCGGGCGCCTCACGTGGCAGGCGATCCCCTACGACCCGATCGTCCAGATGACCTTCCTCGTCGTGGTCCTGGGCGGTCTCGGCGTCGTCTACATGATCTACCGCTACAAGCTCTGGGGCTATCTCTGGAACGAGTGGTTCACGACCGTCGATCACAAGAAGATCGGCATCATGTACATGGTGCTCGGCATCATCATGCTGCTCAGGGGCTTCGCCGACGCGATCATGATGCGGCTCCAGCAGGTCATGGCCTTCAACGGGTCGGACGGATACCTGAACGCGCACCATTACGATCAGGTCTTCACCGCCCACGGCGTGATCATGATTTTCTTCGTGGCGATGCCGATCATCACGGGCCTGATGAACTACGTCATCCCGCTGCAGATCGGCACGCGCGACGTGGCGTTCCCGTTCCTCAACAACTTCTCGTTCTGGATGACGGCCGGTGGCGCGGTGATCGTCATGGCCTCGCTCTTTCTCGGGGAGTTCGCGCAGACGGGCTGGCTCGCCTTCCCGCCGCTTTCGGGGCTCGACGCCTCGCCATATGTCGGCGTCGACTACTATATCTGGGCGCTGCAGGTCGCGGGGGTCGGGACGACGCTCTCGGGCATCAACCTGATCTGCACGATCCTGAAGATGCGCGCGCCGGGCATGACCATGATGAAGATGCCGATCTTCACCTGGACGAGCCTCTGCACGAACGTCCTGATCGTGGCCTCCTTCCCGGTCCTGACCGCGGTGCTCGTGCTCCTCTCGCTCGACCGCTATGTCGGAACCAACTTCTTCACCACGGACATGGGCGGCAACGCCATGATGTACGTGAACCTGATCTGGATCTGGGGCCATCCGGAGGTCTACATCCTGATCCTGCCGCTTTTCGGCGTCTTCTCGGAGGTCACCTCGACCTTCTCGGGCAAGCGGCTCTTCGGCTACACGTCGATGGTCTACGCCACGGTGGTGATCACGGTCCTGGCCTATGTCGTCTGGCTCCACCACTTCTTCACCATGGGCAACGGCGCGAGCGTGAACGCCTTCTTCGGCATCACGACGATGATCATCTCGATCCCGACGGGGGCCAAGATCTTCAACTGGCTCTTCACCATGTATCACGGCCGCATCCGGTTCGAGCTGCCGATGATGTGGACCATCGCCTTCATGCTGACCTTCACCGTGGGCGGCATGACGGGCGTGCTCCTCGCCGTGCCGCCTGCGGACTTCCTGCTCCACAACTCGCTCTTCCTCGTGGCGCACTTCCACAACGTGATCATCGGCGGCGTGCTCTTCGGCTCCTTCGCGGCGATCAACTACTGGTGGCCCAAGGCCTTCGGGTTCAAGCTCGACCATTTCTGGGGCGCGGTGTCGTTCTGGTTCTGGGTCGTGGGATTCTGGGCCGCGTTCATGCCGCTCTACATCCTGGGCCTCATGGGCGTGACGCGCCGGATGCGCGTCTTCGACGATCCGTCGCTGCAGATCTGGTTCGGGATCGCCGCGCTCGGCGCCGTCCTCATCGCCTGCGGGATCGGTGCGATGCTCGTCCAGTTCGCGGTGTCGATCTGGCGGCGCGAGGAGCTTGCGGACACGACCGGCGATCCCTGGAACGGGCGGACCCTCGAATGGGCCACCTCCTCGCCGCCGCCGGACTACAATTTCGCCTTCACGCCGGTGGTTCATGCGACCGATGCCTGGGCCGACATGAAGGCACGCGGCTACGAGCGTCCCGAGGACGGGTTCCGGCCCATCCATATGCCGTCCAACACCTCGGCGGGGGTCGTGCTGGCGGGGCTGAGCGTGGTGCTTGCCATGGCCCTCATCTGGTACGTGTGGTGGCTGGCGGCCTTGGCCTTCGTGGGCCTGATCGGCTACGCGATCTACCACACCTTCGATTACCACCGCGATTACCACATTCCGGCCGACGAGGTCGCCCGGGTCGAGACGGACCGCACGCGCCGCCTGTCGGGAGTAGCCTCATGAGCACCACGGCAGACGTCGCAACGGACGACACCGTCTTCCACTACGAGGAGGAGCCGCACCACCCTGAGGGCGGCTCCACTATGCTGGGCTTCTGGATCTACCTGATGAGCGACTGCCTCATCTTCGCGATCCTCTTTGCCACCTTTGGCGTCCTCGGAGGCAACTACGCGGCCGGGCCGGGCCCCGCCGATCTCTTCGAGCTCGAGCTCATCGCGATCAACACGTCGCTCCTCCTCGTCTCGTCGATCACCTTCGGCTTCGCGATGCTCGCGATGGTGGGCGGGCGCCAGGCGACGATGCAGATCTGGCTCGCCGTCACCGGCCTGCTCGGGCTCGGCTTCCTCGGCGTGGAGCTCTACGAGTTCCACCACCTCATCCATATCGGTGCCGGACCGCAGCGCAGCGGCTTCCTGTCGGCCTTCTTCGTGCTGGTGGGGACGCACGGGCTGCACGTCTTCTTCGGGACGATCTGGCTCGTGACGCTGATGGTGCAGGTCCAGAAGCGCGGCCTCGTCGAGGCCAATCAACGGCGGCTCATGTGCCTGTCGATGTTCTGGCACTTCCTCGACGTGATCTGGATCGGCGTCTTCACCTTCGTCTACCTCCTGGGAGTGCTGCAATGAGCCCCGCGCATCTTGACGGACTCGACGAGACCGAGGCGCCCGACCACGACGGGCATCACGACCACGGAAGCGGTGCGCATGGCTCGCTCCGCGGGTATCTGACGGGCTTCGTGCTTGCGGCGATCTTGACGGCGATCCCCTTCTGGCTCGTGATGGACCGGCCGCTCGACAGCGCGCAGGCGACGGCCTTCATCGTGGTGGGTTTCGCGGTGGTGCAGATCGTCGTCCACATGATCTTCTTCCTGCACATGGATCCGCGTTCCGAAGGCGGATGGACCTTCATGGCCCTCATCTTCACCTTCATCATCCTGGTGATCGCGGTGAGCGGAACGCTCTGGGTCATGTACCACATGAACACCAACATGATGCCGACACACGAGATGGACGCCTTGTGACGCGGAGGCCGCGGCCGATCCGGACCCTGCTCCTCGCGTCGCTGACCCTTGCGCTCACGATCGGGTTCGTCGGGCTCGGCTGGTGGCAGATCGAACGCCGGGCCTGGAAGATCGACCTCATCGATCGGGTGGAGAGCCGCATCGCGGCATCTCCCACGACGCCGCCCGGTCCGCAGGATTGGGCGGATCTCTCGCGCGAAAAGGCCGAGTATCTGCGGGTCGCGGCCGAGGGCCAGTTCCTCGACCCCGTCGCCCTCGTTCAGGCGGTGACCGAGCGGGGCGGCGGCTATTGGGTCGTATCCCCGTTCGTGACACAGGGGGGGATGACGATCCTCGTCAATCGCGGCTACATCCCGTCGCGAACGGCCGAGATCACGCCGGCCGAGGGAGAGCAGCGCATCGTGGGCCTCCTACGGATGACGGAACCCGAAGGCGGCTTTCTCCGCGCGAACGATCCCGACGCGGGCCGCTGGTATTCGCGCGACGTCGCCGAGATCGCGCGCAGCATGGGGCTCGACACCGTCGCACCATACTTCGTCGACGCGGAGGCGGACGCGAATGGCGGAACGCCGCCGGTGGGCGGCCTGACGGTCGTGCGCTTCCGCAACACGCATCTCGTCTATGCCCTGACCTGGTTCACCCTCGCCGCCATGTCCCTAGGCGCGACGATCCTCGTGCTGCGGCCTGCCCGGCCGGGCGCTCGGGAGCCCCGACATGCCGATTGAGGCGCGCGGACCGGCGATGCTCGTCCCGGCCGAGGAGGCGGCGAACCGTCAGAACCTCTTTCTCCTGACGCAACTGCGGTGGATCGCGGCGGCGGGACAGATCGCGACGATCCTCGTGGTCCATTTCGGTCTCGGGATCGCGCTGCCGCTGGGGCCGATGGCGCTGGTCGTCCTGCTGCTCTTGGCCGCGAATATTGCCACGCTGCTGGTTCACCGACGCCGGCCGCACGTCTCCAACGGAGAGATTTTCGGGCAGATCCTGCTCGATGTCGCGGGGCTGACGGCGCAACTCCATTTCAGCGGCGGCGCGTCGAACCCGTTCGTGATGCTTTACCTGCTGCAGATCATCCTCGGGGCGGTGCTCCTCACACCGCGCGCGGCCTGGGCGCTCTTGAGCCTGACGGGCCTGTTCTTCGCGGCGTTGATGTACGATCCGCTCTCGCGCGACCTGATGCTGACGCCGAGCGGGAACGTCCCGCCGCTCCATGTCCTGGGCAGCCTGATCTGCTTCCTCCTCGCCTCGGCGCTTCTCGTCTACTTCATCGGCCAGATCGGGCGGAACCTGCGGCAGCGCGACCGGCGGCTCGGCGATCTCAAACGCCAAGCCGTCGAGGAAGAGCATATCGTCCGTCTGGGTCTGCTCGCCTCGGGGGCCGCGCACGAACTCGGCACGCCGCTCTCCGTGCTCTCCGTGCTCGTCGCCGACTGGCAGCGTACGCCCCAGATCCGGGAGGATGAGGAACTCACCGCCGATATCGAGGAGATGCAGAACCAGCTCGACCGCTGCAAGGCCATCGTCACGGGTATCCTGATGTCGTCGGGCGAGGCGCGCGGCGAGACGGTGAGCCGCACGAGTGTCGGCGCCTTCCTGCGCGAGACCGTCGCCGAATGGCAGGCCACCCGCCCGACCGGCCGGATCGCCTTTCGAAACACCTTCGAACCCGATCGGGAAATCCTTGCCGACCCGGCGCTGCGGCAGGTCATCGCCAGCCTCTTCGACAATGCCTTCGAGGCGGTTCCCGACACGATCCGCGTGACGGCGACACGGCACGAGGATAATCTGCTACTGACCATAGAGGATTCCGGACCGGGCTTCAGCGACGAGGTGCTCGAGAATTTCGGCCGCCCCTATTCCTCGACCAAGGGACGGCCGGGCAGCGGACTAGGCCTCTATCTCGTCGTGAACGTGGTCCGCCAGCTCGGCGGTCGCGTCTCGGCGCGCAATCTCGACGCGGGGGGCGCCGCTGTGACGCTCACCCTTCCGCTCGACCGTCTCAGCCCGGAGAACGTCCATGGAGCTTAGGCCGACCCTGCTCATCATCGAAGACGACGCGGCACTCTCGCGGACCCTCATCCGGTCCTTCGAACGGCGCGGATACGTCGTGAGCCATGCGTCCGGCGTCGCCGCGGCCCACGAGGCGGTGCGCGAGGAGACGCCGGATTTCGCGGTGGTCGACCTGAAACTCGGCGACGGCTCCGGCCTCGAATGCGTGAAGGCGCTGCACGAGCGCGACAGCGACATGAAGATCGTCGTCCTGACGGGGTTCGCGAGCATCGCCACCGCCGTGGAAGCGATCAAGCTCGGCGCGTGCCATTACCTCGCCAAACCCTCCAACACCGACGACATCGAGGCCGCTTTCGCCCGCGGCGAGGGAAATCCGGACGTTTCCGTCACCTTCCGGCCGACGTCGATCAAGACGATCGAATGGGAGCGCATCCACGAGGTGCTCGCGGAATGCGACTTCAACATCTCGGAGGCGGCCCGCCGGCTCGGCATGCATCGCCGCACGCTGGCGCGCAAGCTCGGCAAGCGGCAGGTCGGCTGAACCGCGCGGCGGCTCAGGACGTGTCGGCTTCGCTTTCGTCCTGAACCTCCGAGTGGCGTTCGCCGAGGAAGTCCGCGATGGCGCCCATCCCGTCGACATGGGCCGCGACCGTGCGCAGGGCGGCGAGCAGCGGAACGGCGACGACCATGCCCACGGCGGACCAGAGCCAGGCCCAGAACGAGACGGCGAGGAAAACCACGACGGTGTTGAGCCGCAAACTGCGCCCGACGAAATAGGGTGTGATGAGCTGCCCCTCGATCGAGGTCAGGGCTAGATACGCCCCGCCGACGGCGCATCCCAGGAAGATCCCGTCGAACGAGACGAGCGCCACAGCGGTGGCGACGACGATCCCGGCCAGCGCCCCGAGATAGGGCACGTAATTGAAGAGGAACGCGATCATCCCGAAAATGGCCGGGGATGGCATGCCGAGCCACCACATCGCGAGGCCCACGCAGATCCCGAGCGATACGTTGATCACGGTGATCGTGAAGAGATAACGCGAGAGCCTGCGTTCGATGTCGCGCATGGCGGTCATCGCGCGGCGTTTGTCGCGGAAGCGCGGAATGACGTGGACGAGCTTCTCGTAGAACATGTCGCCCGAGGCGAGCAGGAAGAACAGAAGGACGAGGGTAAAGACGATCTGCGCGACGATGCCGGGAATGAGGGTCGCGAGGTCGGTGGCGTAGCCGCCCTCCGCCGTCACCACCCGTTCGACGTCGTCCCCGGGGGCGCCGAGTTCGGTGAGGCGCTTGGTCGCCTCCAGGATCCCGCTGAGGGCGCCCGAAACCTCGCTGATCTGCTCACGGATCTGCTCCGTGATCATCGGGGCCCGGTCGATCCAGCCGGCGACCGGCATGGCGAGCGTGCCGAGGATGACTGTGCTAACCACAAGGAGCCCCAGGACGATGAGGGCCGAGGTGAGCGCGGATGGGATTCCGCGACGATCGAAGACCCGCCGGATCGGGCTGAAGACCAGCGTCAACAGGAAGGCCAGCACCACCGGGACGAGGAACGACTTGGCGTAACTCAGCGTGTAGATGGTCGCATAGATGAAGATCGCGATCCCCGCCCACCGCGGAATCGACCGCATCTGCCGCAAGGTCGAGGTGTCGCTCGTATCGAGCTTGTCCGAGGCGTCATTCACGGTGGCATCCCTTCCCAAATCGGCGGCTCGGCCTGCGCACGTTACTGTGCGGCCCCTGAGAAAGCGTCAACATCCCGATACCCCATCGACGCGCGGAAACGGGCGTCGCGCGGCTGGAAACTGGCGGGTTTCGGGCGGGCAGGGTCTTGCAAGTGATCTTCCGTCTTTCTCGCGGCGATGCGATGTTCGGGGGCGGTCTCGGTGTCGTCACCATAGGGAATGCCGGCCCTCTCGACGAGACCGGAGCCACCGGCGATCACGTATGTCAATCGAACGGCCCGCCGCGTCAGGCGGCGGGCGCTTTACTCAGTTGCGCGCGGCGATCTCGCCGAAGAACCGCAGCATCTCCGCGGAGGCATCGGGGCCGCCGGCATCGGCGTAGGAGCCCGCGGTATCGCCGCCCGACCAGGCATGTCCGGCGCCCTTTATCGTCCAGAGCTCCGATCCCTGGCCCGTGGTCAACCGCGTCCAGCGGCGCGCGCCCTCACCATGCCTCGTCTCGATGCCGTCGCCGGGAACGAGATGCCGCGCATTGGCCGGTGCCACGGTCCGGTCGGCGGTGCCCTGGAAGACGATGCCCGGAACGGCGAGGGGACGTCCGCCCCGCTCCCCCCGCATCGCGGAGAAGGCGGTCTGCATGTCCGTCGCAGCACCGGTCGGCAGACCGGAATGGATGCCCACGGCGGTGAAGAGGTCGGGATGCGTTTCCGCCAGCACCGCCGCCATGGCGCCGCCCGCGGAGAGCCCGGCGGCGAAGACCCGTCCACCGAGCCCGAGTTCGCCTGCAAGTTCCACCGCGATGGCCGAGAGCGTCGCGGGCTCGCCGGAACCCGCCTGTTGGTCCTGTGCCCTGAACCAGTTCCAGCACCCGTTCATATTATGGGTCCGGGTCTGCTCGGGATAGGCGATCGCGAAGCCCGCCGCCTCCGCTGCGCCGTCCATCCGGGTGCCGAGGGCGAAATCGTCCGGCGCCTGCGTGCATCCGTGCAGCATCAGGACGAGCCCCTTGAGGCCACCCTCGCGCGGCGACGGGGTGAAGAGACGGACGTCGCGCCCCGCGATCCGGCGCCATTCGACCGTCGCGCCGTCGGGAACGGGTACGGTCCTCGCGGGCTTGCGGCCGGGCAGGTCGTGCATTCCGGGCAGATCGGGCATCCCTGCCATCCCGGGCAGGGAGGAAAGATCGGGCATCCCGCGAAAGGTCGCGTCGGGCCGATGGTTCCGCTGCGCCGGCGAGGGTTCGGTCGTCGTTCCCCCAGAAAAAGCGGAGCGGATGTAATCGGTGGCGGCGGCGGGATCGCCGGCGCGCGTGGCTTCGAGTGCGCGCCCGAGGGCCGCCGTGAAATCGTTTTTCATTGTCTTGATCCTAGATGCCGGGAATGTCCGGTCAGGTTATGCGGTCGGCGAGCGCCGCCTTGACGTCCTTGGTGGCCTGCAGCGAGCCCAGCACGCTGATCGATCCGATGGTGGCCCGAGCGAGATCCGCGTCCACGTCGGACGCGATCCGCGCGAGGCCCAGAACGCGGAGATGCAGCACCTCCCCATCCGCGCGCAGGCGCTCGAGTTCGGCGCGCGTCACGTCGAAGAGGCCGGTTTCGAACCGGTGCCGCTCCGTCGATCGTTCGACCGCGCTTGCCTCCGAGCTCAATTGGGTGCGGATTGCCGTGCGGATGAAATCCGTCCGGTTGGAATAGAACCCCTCGCGCACGAGAAGGTCGATACGGCCCAGGTCGATGGGGCCGAGATTGATGGTGATCTTTTCGGTCTCACCGGCTCTCTCCGACAATTGGTGTATCTTCGGCATCGCTATATCCATCCACTTGGATGGTATATGGATGTACAAATGGCTGCGTCAAGGTTCCGCGACCCAACCCCGGCGTCATTCGTCGGCTTCACCAGCCGCGATCGCGGCAGGGTACGAAGAGAAATCGGTTCGCGCTCGACGAGGCGACCGATTCCGGCGTGCGAAAAGCTGAAGAAAAAATGTCGAAGGATAGCTCGGGCTGGCTGCCGGCGACATTGCGGGGTCGCGTGATCCTGCGTCAGACCTTCTTCTGGTTCACGCGTCTGGACAAAGCTTCGTGGCTTTCGACGCGCTCCGAATGGCGGTCGGTCAGGTCGGACGACCTTCCGCGGGTCATCCAGGTGAACTTCACGAGTTCCTCCATGACATCCACGATCCGCAGGTAGAGAGGCGAGGGCCGCATCCGACCCGCCTCGTCGAATTCGTCCCAGGCCTTCGGGATGGAGGATTGGTTGGGGATCGTCACCATCCGCATCCAGCGCCCGAGGATCCGCATCTGGTTCACGGCGTTGAAGCTCTGCGATCCGCCGCAGACCTGCATCAGGGCGAGGGTCTTGCCCTGCGTCGGCCGCACCCCGCCCAGGGAGAGCGGGAGCCAGTCGATCTGCGCCTTCATGATGGCCGACATCGCCCCATGCCGTTCGGGAGAGGACCAGACCATGCCTTCCGACCAGGTGGCGAGGTCGCGAAGCTCGGCGACCTTGGGGTGATCGGCGGGTGCGGCATCGGGCAACGGCAGGCCGCTCGGATCGAAGAACCGCACCTCTGCTCCGAACCAGCGCAGAAGCCGCGCGCCTTCCTCGGCGGCGAGGCGGGAGAAGGAGCGTTCCCGCACGGAGCCGTAGAGCATGAGGAGCCTCGGCGCGTGCCCGTCGTCGCCCGGCGCGGCATAGAGCGCGGTGTCGATCGGTCGAAGATGATCCGCTGCGATAGGCGGCAGGTCGGAGGGCGGGACCGTCATCGCGCCACCACCTCTCCGTCCTCCTTGGTGAACGGTCCGACGTCACCGTCGAGGAGGTCGAGCACCCGCTCCGACGGACGGCAAAGGCGCGTGCCCTTCGGCGTGGCGACGATCGGCCGGTTGATGAGGATCGGATGTGCCATCATCGCATCGACGAGATCGGCGCCGGATAGGGCCGGGTCGTCGAGACCGAGTTCGTCGTAGGGTGTCCCCTTGCGCCGGAGGAGGTCGCGCGGCTTGATGCCCATCTCCGCGATCAGCGTCTCTAGCGTCGTGCGGGAGGGCGGGGTCTCGAGATAGGGGATCACCTCCGGTTCCGTGCCCGATTGCCGGATCATCGCGAGAACGTTGCGCGACGTGCCACAATCGGGATTGTGAAAGATCGTGACCATTCTCATGCCTCCTGAAAGCGGGACCGGGTCCGGTTGGCGAAGGCGACGAGCGACAGCATGACCGGCACCTCGACGAGGACGCCGACCACGGTCGCGAGTGCGGCGCCCGAGTTCAGCCCGAAGAGGCTGATGGCGACGGCCACCGCGAGTTCGAAGAAGTTCGACGTGCCGATCATGGCGCAGGGCGCGGCGACCCTGTGCGGGACCTTCATCGCCCAGGCGGCCCCATAGGCCAGCGCGAAGATGCCGTAGCTCTGGATCAGGATGGGCACCGCGATCAGCGCGATGACGAGTGGCCGCTCGAGGATCACGCTCCCCTGCAGGCCGAAGAGGATGGCCACAGTCGCCACGAGGCCGATGGCCGAGAGCGGCTTCACCCGCCCCGTGAAGGCGTCGATCCGCGCCTCCGTTCTCAGGGCGCGCCGCGTCACCGCTCCGGCCGCGAGGGGCAGGAGCACGTAGAGTAGGGTGGCTATGACGAGCGTTTCCCACGGTACGGCGATCTCGGTCACACCGAGGAGGAACGCGACGATCGGCGCGAAGGCGACGATCATGATCAGATCGTTCACCGAGACCTGGACGAGCGTGTAGGTCTCGTCCCCGCGCGTCAGCTGCGACCAGACGAACACCATGGCGGTGCAGGGCGCCGCCCCGAGAAGGATCAGGCCCGCGATGTATTGCTGCGCGTCCTCGGGCGCGAGAAAGGGCGCAAAGATCACCTCGAAGAACAACACGGCCAGAGCCGCCATTGTGAACGGCTTGACGAGCCAGTTGACTGCAAGCGTCAGCAGAAGACCCTTGGGTTGCCGCGCGACCTGGCCGACCGCGCCGAAATCGACGCTGATCATCATCGGATAGACCATGGCCCAGATCAGGACGGCGATGACGAGGTTGATGGACGCGATTTCCGCCGAAGCGATCGCCGCGAAGAGCCCCGGAGCGACGCTTCCGAGGATCAGTCCCGCCACGATGGCGAGCGCGACCCAAAGCGACAGCAATCGCTCGAACGATCCAAGGGGAGAGGGCGCAACCTCTGTCGCATCGGTCATGGGATCAATCCGCTCCGCTCTCGTTCGTCAGCAATTGCACGCGATATCGTCGATGAGGGGCCGGCAAAGCTCCGGTGCGCCGCCGCAGCAATCCTCCAGGAGGAAACGCAGAAGCCCGGACAGGCCATCGAAATCCGCGAAGTACCGGATCGCGCGTCCCTCGCGAACAGTCCGCACGAGTCCGGCGTTGCGCAACACTCCGAGGTTCGTCGAGAGCGTGTTCTGGCGAACCCCGAGCACCTCTCCGACCCGCCCCGCGATCATTCCATCCGGCCCGGCACGGACCAGAAGCCGGAACGTCTCGAGCCGGGTGGGTTGGCTCAAGGCGGAGAAAGCGGCGAGGGCGGTGAACGTATCCATAAATCGAGAAATAAAGATACATGATCCCGTGTCAAGCCGTGGCCGGATCAGCCCGGCTGCTTGCGATCGATCTTCCCGGCTCGGTCAGGCCGAGGCGCGTGCGATGATGTCGAAGCGCAGATCGATGACGGGCGAGGCGACGGTCTGACCGTTGATGCGCGACAGCACGGCGTCGGCGGCAGCCTGGCCGAGTTTCGGCAGATCGATGCGAACGGTGGTCAGTGCGGGGTCGAGATGGCGCGCGAATTCCTGGTCGCCGAAACCGATCACCGCGATGTCTCCGGGGATCGTCAGCCCGTGCGACCGCGCCTCGATCAGTACGCCATGCGCGAGGATGTCGGAGCTGCAATAGATGACGCCGCCGCGAAGATCGTTGGCGGCGAGCAGGGCCGCGAACCCCTCGCGGCCGGCGGCGATGCTTGCCGGGCCGCCCGCGTCGTAATCGGGAACGGGGACGGCGCTGTTCCGCCCGAAGCGTTCGGCGAAACCCCCTTGCCGCCGCCTCGCGCGTTCGTCGCCCGCGGTGACAGTGGCGGCGTGGGTATAGCCGCGATCGATCGCGAACTCCGCCGCGGCCCGGGCGGCGTCGACATGGTGGAAACCGACGCATAGGTCGATCGGACTGTCGGAGACGTCCCAGAGCTCGACGACGGGGATGCCCGCCGCGAGAAGGAGACGGCGGACCTGCGGAGAATGCTGGATGCCGGTCAGCATGATCGCGTCCGGCCTGCGCGAAAGATGCGCCACCACCGTGGCCTCCTCGTCCTCCGGGTCGAAACCGGTCTCCGAAAGGAGGATCTGGTAGCCGTGATCGCGGAGCCGTTCTGAAAACGCCCTCACCATCGAGGAATAGACGACGTTGGTGATCGACGGTACGAGCGCGCTGACGAGACGCGATTTCCGCGAGGCGAGGGCGCCCGCGATGGCGTTCGGCACGAACCCGGTCGCCTCCACCGCGCCCATGATCTTGGCCAGTGTCTCCGGCGAGACCTTGGAGGGGTCGCTCAGCGCGCGGCTGACCGTGACCTGGCTCACGCCGGCGATGCGGCCGACCTCTTGCATGGTGACCCGGCGGGGTCCGGGAGGTCGCGATGCCCCTTTCTTCACTCGTCCCTCGCCTCCGTTCCTGTTCAGGCGGAGGGGGAAATCATCCGCGCGTTACGACGTGATATGGCGATGGACCCCGCGACGGAAGCGGCGATGAGGATCCAAAGGACGACTGCGATCCAGCTTTTCGTGAAGAAGATCGTCAGATCGCCGAAGCTTTCCAAGCTCTTAACGAAATAGATCTCCGCCGACGGCCCGAGGATGAAGCCGATGATGAAGGGGGCCACTTCCAGCCGGAGCTTTGCCATAAGCCAGCCGAACAGGCCGAAGATCAGCAGCGTCCAGACGTCGAAGATGATGCCGTAATTGATCGTGTAGGCGCCGATCACGCACATCATCAGGATGAACGGGTAGAGGATCTGCTTCGGAACCGCGATCACCATCGCGAACCAGCGGATCGCGAAGAACATCGTCACCAGCATTACGAGGTTCGACAGGAGCATCGCGACGATCATCGCGTTCCACGTCTCCGCGTTCTGCCCGATGAAGAGGGGGCCGACCTGGATGCCCTGCAGCGCGAAGGCCCCGATGAGGAGCGCGGTCGTGGAATCGCCCGGGATGCCGAGCGACAGGAGCGGGACGAGCGCGCCGCCCGTGAGGCCGTTATTTCCTGCCTCCGACGCGATCACGCCCGCGGGCTCCCCCTTGCCGAAGCGTTCGGGATGGCGCGAGGTGGTCTTGGCGGCCGTATAGGAGAGGATCGACGCGGCCGATCCGCCCACGCCCGGCAGGATGCCGACGAAGGTGCCGATCCCGCCCGAGCGGATGAGGTTCAGCCATTGCCCCCGGAAGACCGAGAACGAGAACCGCGAATGGGGCCCCACCTCGATGTCCTTGAGCGACTGGCCGCGCGGCATCCCGATCTCCGCCTCCTCGAGGATCACGGTGACGCCGAAGATACCGATCAGCACCGGCAGGAGGGCGAAGCCCCCGTCGAGCCAGTATTCCATGCCCGGCGGTATCAGCCGCGTATGTCCGTTGCCGCCGTTGGTGATGTCGTAGGTGCCGACGAGCGACAGGAAGATGCCGAGGACGCCGGAGAAGATGCCGAGGAGCATGTCGCTCGACAGGGCGGCCATCACGGTCAGCGCGAAGAAGATGATGAGAAACTTCTCCACGTAGGAGAACTTGATCGCGAATTGCGCGAGGACGGGTGCGAAGAAGTAGAGCGCGACAAGCGAGACGAGCCCGCCCACGACGGAGGCCACGATGGCGATCTTGAGCGCGCGTTCACCCTCGCCGCGCTTGGCCATGGGAAAGCCGTCGAAGGTCGTGGTGATCGAGGACGGCGTGCCCGGGATACCAAGAAGGATCGCGGGGACGAGACCGCCGGTGATGCCGCCTACATAGAGGCTCAGGAGGAGCGCGAGGCTGTTGACGAGGCCGAGCGGGAAGGTCAAGGGCAGGCAGACGGCGACGGCCATCGTCGCGGTCATGCCGGGAATCGCCCCGAACATGATCCCCATCAGCGTGCCGCCGAAGATGAGGCCCAGGAACCAGGGGTCGATCAGGTGGGCGAGGAGATCCATGACGATGGGTCCCTATGGCAGGGTGAGGAAGAAGACTTCGGAGAAGAGCCACCAGATCAGGGGTGGCGCGACCAGGGCGACGGCGAGCATGGCGCCGAGCTTGGCGGGCGTGCGTTCGTGCATGAAGAGAAGCCCGAGCACGATGACGTAGGGGACCGAGCAGATGAGGAAGCCGTAACCGGTGTTCGGCCAGATGTTCCCCACGGGAACCATCAGCAGGAAATAGACGACCGTGAGCGCCAGGGTGCCGAGGAACCGCGGCTTGTCCATCTCCCGGAAGGTCGCCGCCCACATCCGGCCCGATCCGAGGATCGCCGCGCGGTCGCGCACGAGGATCGCGAGGCCGAGGAGACCCAGCAGGACGGCGATCATGATGGGGAAGATCAAGTGCGAGGTCTGAAAATCGATCGTGACCCTGGTCAGGTTGTCCATCCGCTCTTTCCCTCCGGCGCGGCGTTTCGACAGGAGCCCGGCCGCCCGTCGGACGGCCGGGCCCCGATACGGGCGGAGCCTATTCGGACTTCAGTTCGGAGATGATGGTCTCGTAATCGTCGTTCTTCGCTCGCAGATGTTCCTGCGCCTCCGCCATCGGGCGGTATTGGGGCGTGAAGAACGCGTCGAGGAAGCGCTGCTGGATCTCGCCTTCGGCATAGATCTCTCCCATCGCCGTATCGATCGCCTCGACCAGCGCGGGGTCGGTCTCGATGTTGAACATCAGGAAGAATTCCTTGTCGAAGGTGAAATCTTCCTCCTCCGTCATCGGAACGGACACTTCGGGCGCGGCAAAGCTCAGCATCTCGGCGCGGTCGGTCTCGCCGAGGCCCGCCTCGGGCGCCTGGTTGAGCGTCTCGGGCGTCGCGGTGATCCAGACGAAGCGCATCGCGGTCGGATCGTTTTCGGGCAGCTGGGTGAACTGCTCGTTGGCCTGGATCGAGCCGTTGATGACGTCGGCGAGGTCGTCCCACATCGCCTGGTTCTTGTCGGCCTGGTCGCCGGTATTGACCGGGACGATGTTGTCCTCCGAGCCGGGAGCACTCATACGGGCAGCGTTGCGCATCGCGGTGAAACCGATCTCCGACACGCCGCCTGGCTGGATCGCGACCCGGACCCGTTCGCCCGCTTCGGCGGCGGCGAGGACATCCTCGATGGTCTGGTAGGGGCTGTCCGCGGGCACCAGATAGGCGTTGCCGGGATTGACGGAGATCGTCGGCCCGACGGTGAACTCCTCGAAGATGTCGGGAGAGCCCTCAACGCCGTAGAGTTCCTGCAGGTAGGACTGGTCGTGGTGCATCATGATCGTCGTGCCGCGGCTGTCGCGGGCAAGCGCCTTGAACGCCTCGGACGCACCGACGGGATCGACGCGGACGTTCACCCCCAGATGCTCGCTCAGCGCGTCGGCGAGGATCGATGCGTTCTGGTACGTGTCGCCCCCGGTCGAGGACGACCCGATGACCATGCGGATGTTGCGCGGCAGATTCTGGGCCTCCGTCATGACGGGCATGACGATGAGCGCGGCGCCGGCGGCGCTCAGCAAAAGACGGCGGGTGACAGTCATCTCGTTCCTCCCTCGGCCTCGCTCGGCCGGTCGCTGAAAAGGTCTGCCGGGATGATTCCTCCCCCGGTCCGGGGTATGAATGCGCATACATTTGGCCAATGTCAATCACGAGTGAATGCGATGAGCGGCGGTATTGTGGGCCTTTGAACGCTGATATACGGTAAACCTGCCTTCCTCGGCTTGACGCCTCCTTGATGTATACGCATACAGAGGGAAAGTGCCCGAGGGAGGTGGCTCATGGATGAAGATCACAGGATCGCGGCCGATCAGCTTCGCAGCGCCCGCTGGTTCGCGCCCGACGACCTGCGCAGTTTCGGTCACCGGTCGCGCCTCATGCAGCTCGGCTACGCCGAGGAGGAATTCCTGAACCGGCCGATCATCGGCATCCTCAACACCTGGTCCGAGATCAATTCGTGCCACGGCCATTTCCGCGAGCGGGCGCAGGACGTGAAGCGCGGGGTGCAGATGGCCGGGGGCTTCGCCCTCGAGATGCCGTCGCTTTCCGTCGACGAGAGCTTCACCAAGCCCACCTCGATGCTCTACCGCAACATGCTGGCGATGGAGACGGAGGAGATGATCCGCTCGCATCCCTTCGACGGCGTGGTGCTGATGGGCGGCTGCGACAAGACCACGCCGGGCCTCGTCATGGGCGCGATCACCGCGGGCGTGCCGATGATCTATCTGCCCGCCGGTCCGATGCTGCGCGGCCATTACGCGGGACGCATCCTCGGCTCCGGCTCGGACGCCTGGAAGTTCTGGGACGAACGCCGGGCAGGCAACATCAGCGACGCGGAATGGCTGGGTATCCAGGGCGGTATCGCGCGCTCGGTCGGCACCTGCATGACGATGGGGACCGCCTCGACGATGACGGCCATCACCGACGCGATGGGTCTGACGTTGCCCGGCGCGTCGTCGATCCCCGCGCCCGATTCCGGCCATCAGCGGATGTCGTCGGAATGCGGCCGGCGGATCGTGGACATGGTGTGGGAAGGGCTGACGCCCGACCGGATCGTAACCGACGCCGCAGTGCGCAACGCCGCGATCGTGGCGATGGCCACGGGATGCTCCACCAACGCGGTCGTCCACCTGATCGCGATGGCGCGCCGCGCGGGTGTGGACCTGACGCTCGACGATCTCGACGCGCTCGGCCGCACCACGCCGCTCGTGGCCAATGTCCGGCCGTCGGGCAAGGACTACCTGATGGAGGATTTCTTCTACGCCGGCGGTCTGCGCGCGCTGATGAAGCAGATGGAGGAACGTCTCGACACGTCCTGCCTCACCGTCACCGGCCGCACCCTCGGCGAGAACCTCGACGGCGCGGAGGTCTACAACGACGACGTGATCCGCCCGCTGTCGAACCCGGTCTACCACGAGGGGTCGCTCGCGGTCCTGCGCGGCAACCTCTGCCCCGACGGTGCGGTCATCAAGCCCGCCGCCTGCGATCCGAAATTCCACGTCCACGAAGGACCGGCGCTGGTCTTCGACAGCTATCCGGAGATGAAGAAGGCCGTCGACGACGAAAATCTCGACGTGACGCCCGACCACGTGATGGTGCTTCGCAATGCCGGCCCGCTCGGCGGACCGGGCATGCCGGAATGGGGCATGTTGCCGCTTCCGAAGGCCTTGGTTCGGCAGGGGCATCGCGACATGCTGCGGATCTCCGACGCACGGATGTCGGGGACATCTTACGGCGCCTGCGTCCTTCACGTAGCCCCCGAGAGCTTCGTCGGCGGACCGCTGGCGTTGTTGCGGACGGGGGACATGGTGCGCATGGACCTGCCCGCCCGCCGGCTCGACATGCTGGTGGACGAGGACGAGCTGGAGCGCCGCCGCGCGGCCTGGGTCCGGCCAGAGCCAAAGTTCGAGCGCGGCTGGGGCTGGATGTTCTCGCGCCACGTGGGACAGGCCGATACCGGCTGCGATTTCGACTATCTCGAGCGGGGCCACGGCGCGGCCGCCGGCGAACCCGACATCTTCTGAACCGGAAAGCATGATGACCCACGACCTCGACCGCGCCCTCGGCGGCATCTCCGGCATCCTCGTCACGCCCTACGACGCAAAGGGCGAGATCGCCCCCGACCGTCTCGCGCCGATCCTCGACCGCGCGCTCGGGGCGGGCGTGCACATGCCGGTCGTGAACGGGAATACGGGTGAATTCTACGCGCTGACCACCGAGGAGGCCTGCACGATGGTGCGCGAGGTCGCCGCGATGGTGGGCGACCGCGCGCCGCTTCTGGCGGGCGTGGGCCGTGGCATCCGCGACGCCTGCCTGCTCGCCGAAACGTCCGCCAGGGCGGGTGCGAGCGCGTTGATGATCCACCAGCCGCCCGATCCCTTCGTCGCCCCACGCGGCACGGTCGACTACGTCCGCGCGGTGAGCGAGGCCGCGGGCGGGCTGCCGGTCATGCTTTATCTCAGGAACGACGCCATCGGCACGGACGGCATCCGCGCGCTCTGCGACCTGCCGGGCGTGAAGGGCGTGAAATGGGCGACGCCGAACCCGATGCGTCTCGCCGCGGCGATCGAGGCCTGCGATCCCTCGATCACCTGGGTGGGCGGCCTCGCCGAGGTCTGGGCGCCGAGCTTCTACGCGGTCGGCGCGCGCGGCTTCACCTCCGGTCTGATCAACGTCTGGCCGGAGCGCTCGGTCGCGATCCATGCCGCGCTGGAGGGTGGCGATTTCGCGGAAGCGAACCGCCTGATCGCGGAGATGCGCGCCTTCGAGGACATCCGGGCCGAAGAGCTGAACGGCACCAACGTCACCGGGGTCAAGGCGGCGCTGATGGCGCTCGGCCAGGATTGCGGACCCACCCGCCCCCCCTCGGCCTGGCCGCTGAGCGATGCGCAGCAAGAAAAGCTGCAGGACTTCCTCGCCGCCAACGGCCTTCTCCAATCCAAAGCTAAGGAGCACAGCCATGCTTGACGACACCTTCAAGCCGCATGGCCGGCATCTCATCGCGGGCGAATGGGTGGAGGGCGACAGCACGTTCGCGTCCGAACCCGTCGCGGCGGAGGCGGCACACGATTTCTCCGTCGGTACGCCAGCCCATGTGGATCGCGCCTGCGCGGCCGCCGAGGAGGCGTTCTGGACCTACGGCTATTCCGACCGGGAGACGCGGGCGGGCTTTCTCGACGCCATCGCCGATGCGATCGAGGCGCGCGGCGACGCGATCACTGAGATCGGCACGCAGGAAACCGGACTGCCCGAGGCGCGGCTCCAGGGCGAGCGCGGCCGCACCACGGGTCAGCTCCGCCTCTTCGCGGAGCATCTGAGGAAGGGCGACTATCTCGACCGCCGCCACGACGCGGCGCTGCCCGACCGCCAGCCGCTGCCGCGGCCCGATTTGCGGATGATCCAGCGCCCGATCGGCCCTGTCGCCGTCTTCGGCGCGTCGAACTTCCCGCTCGCCTTCTCCACCGCGGGCGGCGACACCGCCGCCGCTCTCGCGGCCGGCTGCCCGGTCGTGGTCAAGGGGCATTCCGCGCATCCCGGCACCGCCGAGATCGTGGCCGAGGCGGTCCTCGAGGCGGTCGAGAAGACGGGCATGCCGGCCGGCGTGTATTCGATGATCCAGGGCGGAACCCGCGAGGTCGGTCAGGCCCTGGTCCAGCATCCGCTGATCCGCGCCGTCGGGTTCACCGGCTCGCTCGCGGGTGGCCGCGCGCTTTTCGATCTCTGCGCGCAGCGCCCCGAGCCGATCCCGTTCTACGGGGAGCTCGGCTCGGTGAACCCGATGTTCGTCCTGCCTGCCGCCGCGAAGTCCCGCGGCGCGGAGATCGGTCGCGGCTGGGCCGGATCGCTGACGATGGGGGCGGGGCAGTTCTGTACCAATCCCGGCATCGCCGTCGTGGAGAGGGGCGAGGCGGGCGACGCCTTCGTCGCGGCCGCAAAGGCCGCGCTCGAGGATGTCGGCCCCCAGAGCATGCTGACCGACGGTATCGCCCGCGCCTATCGCGATGGCCAGGCTCGTTTCGGCGGCCGCAACGCCGTGCGCGCCTTGCTCGAGACCGGGCAGGAGGGCCGCAGCGCCAGCCCGAACCTCTACGAGACCGACGCGGAGGCCTACCTGCAGGACCACGCGCTCGGCGCGGAGGTGTTCGGCCCGCTCGGCCTCGTCGTCCGCGTCACGGGGCCGGACGACATGGAGCGGCTCGCCCGAGGCTTCGAGGGACAGCTCACCGCCACGTTGCATCTCGACGAGGACGACGCCGCGCTCGGCCGCCGTCTCCTGCCGATCCTCGAGCGCAAGGCGGGGCGGGTGCTGGCCAACGGCTTTCCGACCGGCGTGGAGGTCGCGGATGCGATGGTGCATGGCGGCCCTTACCCGGCATCGACCAATTTCGGCGCGACCAGCGTCGGCACGTTGTCGATCCGCCGCTTCCTGCGGCCGGTCTGCTATCAGAACATCCCCGAGGCGCTCCTGCCCGAGGACCTGCGAAACTGAACGGCTGGCGGTCGGCGGAGCTGGTCTGCCGACCGCGTCAGGGGGGAGAATGACTTGGATCACATCATCGACCGGGGGCGGCGCCATGTCCTGTGCGGCGGACTTGCAATGGCGGCCCTGAGCCTTGGCGGAGGGCGTGCGATGGCGGAATGGGCGCCGTCGATGCGCTATCCCGACCCCGCGATCGAGATACTCGACCCGGCATTCGCAAATCTGCGGATATTCAACAGCAGCGTGGAACGCCTTGCGACCGGTTTCAGCTGGATGGAGGGGCCCGTCTGGTTCGGCGACGGGCGCTATCTTCTGATCAGCGACATACCGAACGACCGGATGATCCGCTGGGACGAGGTTACCGGAACGGCGAGCGAGTTCCGCCGCCCTTCGGGCTGGTCGAACGGCAACATCCGCGACCGCGAGGGACAGCTCGTCACCTGCGAGGGCGGGATGCGGCGCGTCACCCGCACCGAGTACGACGGTTCGGTCACGGTCCTCGCCGATTCCCATGACGGCAAGCGGCTCAATTCGCCCAACGATCTCGCCGTCGATGCGGAAGGGGCGATCTGGTTCACCGACCCGCCCTTCCAGATCTTGAACTTCTACGAGGGCGAGAAGGCGGAGCCGGAGCTCGACTTCCACGGCGTCTACCGGATCTCTCCCGACGGAACCCTCGATCTCGTCCTCGACGATCTGAAGGGCCCGAACGGCATCGTCTTCTCGCCGGACGGACGGCATCTCTATGTGGTGGAGGGACGTGCCACGCCGGATCGCTTGGTCTGGGCCTACGACGTGGGCGCCGATGGCGCCCTGTCGGGCAAGCGCCAGCATATCGTTGCGACGGGATACGGCGCGCTCGACGGCATGGCCTGCGACGTCGACGGCAACCTCTGGTGCGGCTGGGGCAGCAACGGCGCGCCGGAGGCGGATTCCGCGGCGCTCGACGGGGTGCGGGTGTTCGACACGTCCGGCCGGGCCATCGGCCACATCCATCTGCCCGAACGCTGCGCCAACCTCTGTTTCGGGGGGCGTCACGGGAACAGGCTGTTCATGGCGAGCAGCCACTCGCTCTACGCCGTGTACGTCAACAAGCGCGGCGCCAACCTGCTCTGACATCTGGAAGGAAGAACGATGGACGATCGGACACGGGAAAAGCTGATGGGAGTCTCGGTGGCGACGCTTGCCACCGCGCTCTACAAGCGGGGCCTGCGCAACCAGGTGATCCAGGGCGTCGGGCCGGTCGGGCGCAAGGGCCGCAACATGGTGGGCCCCGCCTTCACGCTGCGCTACATGCCTGCGCGCGAGGACCGCAACCAGCTCGTGGAGTTCCGCAACCCCGAGCATCCGCAGCGCGTGGCGATCGAGACCTGCCCGCCGGGCCATGTCCTCGTGATGGACAGCCGCAAGAGCGCCGCCGCGGCGAGCGCGGGCGACATCCTGATCACGCGGCTGATGATGCGCGGCGCGGCGGGCGTGGTCACCGATGGCGGCTTCCGCGACGCGATGAACATCGCCGAGATGGAGATGCCCGCCTATCACACGCGCCCCTCCAGCCCGACGAACCTGACCCTGAACGAGGCCATCGCCCTCGACGAGCCGATCGGCTGCGGCGACGCGCCGGTCTTTCCCGGCGACATCATCGTCGGCGACGACGACAGCGTCATCGTCATCCCGCACGAGATCGCCGGGGAGATCGCGGACGAGGCGGTCGAGATGACGGCCTACGAGGATTTCGTCATCGAACGCGTCCGCGCGGGCGAGACCATCATCGGCCTCTATCCGCAGACCAAGGATGAACACGCGGCGGCCTTCGCCGATTGGCGGAAAGCCAACAACCGCTAGGGGCTGCGCGGGGCTCGTCGGGCTGCCCTGCCGTTCCACGGTCCGACGACGCGCGCCGGATGACGCAATCGGCAAGGGGCGGGGAGGTCGATGGCACCCCGCGAGCCGATTGGAGGGTTGTCGGCGGCTGACGCTACGATTAAAGACGGACAACATCGAATGACGGGCAAGATCGCCGTCCCGAAATCCTGAAAACTTCCCGTAACGTCCGCAGGAAGGGTCCGCTCGCGTGCAACGACAAGACGTCCGAACCAACGCCGCGGCCAGTCCCGCCTCGATCAAGCCGTTCCAGATCCGTGGCCGGTTCTTCACCGCCGTGGCGCTGCGGCTCGATACGGGAATGGACGACGCCTTCTTCACCGCGCTCGACGCGCATATCAGCCAGATCCCGGCCTTCTTCGAAGATGCGCCCATGGTGCTCGATCTGGAGAAGGTGGCGGGAACGCTGCCCAAGGCCGAGCTCGTCCGGCTCATCGACGGGCTCAAGAATCGCGGTCTGTCGGTCTTCGGAGTTCAGAACGGAACCGAGGAGCAGGCGGCCGTGGCGCGCGCGGCGGGACTGATCCCGATGCCAGGCGGCCGCGAGGTTCCGCTCGAGCGGACCGCGCGCAAGAGCGACCCGGCCCCGAAGCCCGCCCCGGCAGAGCCCGAACCCGAGGCTGCGCCCACCACGCGCCTGATCACGGAGCCGGTACGGTCCGGTCAGCGCATCTTCAACGACCGCGGCGACCTGATCGTCGTGGCCTCCGTCAGTGCCGGGGCCGAACTGATCGCCGAGGGCAGCATACACATCTACGGCCGGCTTCGCGGTCGTGCCCTGGCCGGTGTCAACGGTGACACCAACGCGCGGATTTTCTGTCAGAGCCTTGACGCCGAACTCCTCGCCATCTCTGGTCTTTACAAAACCAGCGAGAGCATGAGCACTGATTTGCTCAACGAGCGGGTGCAGGTCTTCCTTCGCGACGAGATGCTCTGTATCGAGAAACTCGCATAGCCTTCCCAGAACAGGAGGACATCCCTTGGCCAAGACCATTGTCGTCACGTCCGGAAAGGGTGGCGTCGGCAAGACCACATCCACCGCCGCCATCGGGGCGGGTCTCGCCAAGCGCGGGCACAAGACGGTCGTCATCGACTTCGACGTGGGTCTGCGCAACCTCGACCTGATCATGGGCTGCGAGCGGCGGGTCGTCTTCGATCTGATCAACGTCATCCAGGGCGACGCCAAGCTCAACCAGGCGCTTGTCAAGGATCGTCGTCTCGACACGCTGTCGGTGCTTCCCACCTCGCAGACCCGCGACAAGGACGCTCTGACGCTCGAGGGCGTCGAGAAGGTGCTGGGCGAGCTCAAGGAAGAGTTCGACTACATCATCTGCGACAGCCCCGCCGGCATCGAGCGCGGCGCGCATCTCGCCATGTACTTCGCCGACGAGGCCGTCGTCGTGACCAATCCCGAGGTGTCCTCGGTGCGCGACAGCGACCGGGTCCTGGGACTTCTGAATTCCAAGACCCGCCGCGCCGAGAAGGGCGAGGGCGATCCGGTCAAGGCGCATCTCCTTCTGACCCGCTACGACACCGACCGTGTCTCGCGGGGCGAGATGATGCCCATCGACGACGTGCTGGAGATCCTCGCCATCCCGCTTCTGGGGATCATTCCCGAGAGCCCCACGGTGCTGCGTGCCTCCAATGTCGGGATGCCGGTCGTGATGGACGAGACGTCCAATGCCGGCAAGGCCTACGAGGACGCGGTCTCCCGGCTGATCGGCGAACAGCTCGAAATGCGCATCCAGCCCGAGGAACGTCCCAGCTTCCTGCGACGCTTCCTCGGCCGGAGGGCGTAAGCGATGTTCGGATTCTTCCGCAAGCCGCCGCAGCAGAACAACAGCGCCCAGGCCGCGAAGGAACGGCTGCAGATCCTGCTTGCCCATGATCGCAGCGATCGTGCCCGCTCGGACCTGCTGCCTCTGCTCCAGCGCGACATCCTGGAGGTCGTCCGGCGCCACATGCGGGTCGACAGCGATGCGGTCGAGATCAAGCTCGAGCGCGGCGACGACATGTCGAGCCTCGAGATCAACATCGAGGTCCCCGACGCCCAACCGCGCCCCGCGGGGTAAGACGCGCCGCGGCGGTCTTAACGCCGCGGGAGCGTTCCCGGAGCCCCGGCGCTCCTCGACTTGTACAAGAATTTGGGGCCGACCGGTACCGAACTGGGTTGCAATCACGCCCGGTGCGGGAGTTGCCCGGTGCCGATGGACGACGTCCGGACCAATCACTGCCTGTCGCTCACGGCGATACCCGATCTCTGCAGCAGAGCTTGGCGGCACGACCCGCCAAGTCTGATTTTTCCGGTCCTCAGATCTCCGCCTGCGCCGTCTCCAGCATCGCGAATTCTTCCTCCGCCGTCTTCGCTACGAGGTGGTGGCGCGAGTAGAAGAAGAAATACGCCGCGCCGATGGCGAAGAGGATCAGGGTAAAAAGGAAGGCGCGCGGGTCGAAGGCGAACACTCCGGTCAGCGCGACGAGCGAGAGCACCAGCGCGATGCCGCTCGTCGCCGTGCCGCCGGGGGTGCGATAGGGTCGTGCGAGGTTGGGCTGGGTGCGGCGAAGCTCGATATGGCTCCAGGCCATCAGCGCGTAGGAGATCGTCGCGCCCACCACCGCCATGGCCAGCATCAGGTCGCCCTGTCCGGAAAGGGAGGCGAGAAAGCCGAGGACGCCCGGAACGATCAGCGCCCGCGCGGGCACCTTGCGATCGTTGGTGATCGAGAGTGCGCGCGGGAGATAGCCCGCCCGGGACAGCGCGAAGACCAGCCGCGAATAGCCGTAGATGATCGAGAAGAACGACGCGATCAGGCCCGCGAGCGCCAGCACGTTCACGAGGGTCGCCAGCCAGCCGATCCCCACCGCGTCGAGCGCGTCCACGAGCGGAACGCCGGACTGTCCGATCATCTCCGCCCCGCCCGCGCCCGCCAGCAGGATCGTGACGAGCGCCGCGGTGACGAGAAGGAACACCATCGCGCCGATAATGCCCTTGGGCATGTCGCGGGCGGGATCGCGCGCCTCCTCTGCTGCGAGGGGCACGCCCTCGACGGCGAGGAACAGCCACATGGCGAAGGGCAGCGCCGCCCAGACACCGAAGATGCCGTAGGGCAGGAAGCTGGAGGCGAGAGCCGCCTCGGTGGGGGCGATGTCGAAGAGGTTGGCCGCGTCGAAATGGGGGACGAGCGCCAGCGAGGTCGCGAGGATGGCGAAGACGGCAAGGCCCGAGATCACCATCATCACCTTCAGCGCCTCGCCCACGCCCGCGAGGTGAATACCAACGAAGACGGCGTAAAAGACGGCGTAGACGATGGGCCCATCGAGTCCGATCAGGCTTTCGACCGCGGCGCCGATGAAGATGACGATGGCTGCGGGCGCGAGCGCGTATTCGATGAGGACCGCGAGGCCGGTGAGATAGCCCCCGGCAGGCCCCATCGCCTGCCGCGCGAAGCTGTAGCCGCCCCCCGCTGCCGGGATCGCCGCCGACATTTCTGCAAGCGACAGGACCAGGGTGAAGTACATCAGTCCCATCAGGATCGCGGCGATGACGAAGCCGCCCCAGCCGGCCTCTCCGATGCCGAAGTTCCAGCCCGCGAAATCGCCCGAGATGACGTAGGAGACGCCGAGCCCCGCGAGGAGCACCCAGCCGGCCGTGCCGCGTTGGAGCTGCCGTTTCTCGAGATAGCCGCGATCGATGTCGGTGTCGCTCATGGGATCATCCTTCTGATGGAAAGGCAGGAAGGCTCTCGGCGCGGCAAAGGATATCCGTCGCGCCGTCGTTCGGAAAATTCGTAAGCTTCGTGTCCGAGGTGTCGACCCTGCGCCGTGCGGCGCGGACTTTAGAGACGCCGATGCGCCGGGCTAACCGCTCCAGGGTGTCTAGGCCCTCGGCCACGGGGTCAGGCATCTTGCGGCACCCTCTCGACGGAGAGGACGAACCCTTCGCAAATATCGGCACAAAGCCGGAATAATGTTGCGCCATCGCGGCCCGCGCTAGCCAGGTATCGGATGCCGCGCGGGCCTTCGGGTCGCACGCGCGGCGCAAATTGGCGCATCATCGAGCGACGCGGTCCCGATCAGCATTGTGTCGACGGCGCGGGAAAGCAATATGCGGAGATCACGCGGAAATGCGTCGTCGGCCCGTTTGCGCCCCTCCGGTCGGCCCGGGACTTCGTTTGCTCAAGAGGCAGGCACGACGGAGATTGTTAAAATGCTCGACAATGTTCTCCTACCAGCGGGCAGGGGGGCACCGTCAACTTAGCGGACTGGCCGGACTTGCGGTTGCTAGGTAGCCTTCAAGGATGACAGCCAATCGCGCTGCTCTCTACTCCGGACACTGCTATCCTGCCTTGATCGTTGCCCATGCCGTCTGGCTCTACTTCCGGTTCCCGCTGAGCCTGCGGATGGTCGAGGAAATGCTGGCCGAGCGCGGGATTGGGGTAAGCCACGAAACGATCCGCCGGTGGGGGATGAATTCAGGTGGAACCTATGCCGCCGAGATCCGCCGGCGTCAGACCGCGACTGGCGACAAATGGCGCCTCGACGAGGTCGTGATTTCGATTGCCGGCAAGACACACTGGCTTTGGCGTGCCGGCGATCAGCATGGCGTCGTGCTCGACATCCTCGTCCAGAGCCACCGCGACGCCCGGGCCGCCAGACGCCTTCTACGCAAGCTCATGAAGCGGCAAAGGCGCGTTCCGCGTGTGATTACCACCGACGAGTGGCGCAGCGGTTCCTCGCCACGCATGACCAGATCGCCAATCTCTCAAAGACACCGACAAACGCCACCGCAGACGGACGTCGACGAATGAAACAAGATGCTCATTCGATCTGGGCTGACGTCGCCAAGGTCGCTGTCACATTACGCGCTGACGGAAATGCCCCTCTTAGCTCTAGCCGTCGCAAGGCGACGCTGCTCTACGGAGACCTCGAGAGTTACTTCAAGACCTACCGGGGAACGACCTACTTTGAGGTGACGGATGTCGACCGCGACGCCAGTACGCTCCAGAGTTTCGTTGACCGGGGAGACGGGTTCGGCGCGCTTTCATATGTTTTATCAGGGTCCGACACGCTGGACGGATCGTTTCAGGACGACCGGCTGATAGGGTTTGCCGGAAACTATCGTCTGTTCGGAAACGGCGGCTACGATGTGCTGTTTGGCGGCGGTGGCGCCCACACCCTGATGAGAGGCGCGGGCAACGACAGCCTGTTCGGGGAAAGCGGCAACGACCGGCTCGTTGGGCATGGGGGTGCCGACACGCTGATCGGCGGGCGTGGTAACGACCGGATCGAGGCCGGGGCCGATAACGATCGCATTCTAGGCGGGGGGCGGTAACGATATGCTGTTCGGACATCGCGGGGCCGACGTGATCTACGCCGGGGCCGGGAACGACAAGGCGTTCGGTGGCATCGGCAATGATTCGGTGGCAGGAGCGGCTGGTGACGATGTCCTGAACGGCGGCGGCGGACGTGACCAAAGATCTGGGGTGCGCTCGGGAACGACGTTCTCCGGGGTGGTGCTGGCAACGATCTGATGGGCGGAGGTGCCGGATCGGATCGCCTCTGGGGCGGCGGTGGGGCCGACACCCTCTGGGGTGGGGTAGACGACGACACCCTCTACGGGAATGAGGGGGCCGACAAGCTTGGTGCCGGCAGCGGCAATGACGATGTGTATGGCGGCGGCGGAGCCGATCGCATCCTCGGTGGTCAGGGTCATGATGCCTTGTTGGGTAATCACGGCAACGACACGCTCTACGGTGGCGAGGCTCTGATGCTGTAACCGCCCCCCGACGGCATCGACGTGCCAGGGTGGGATCGCAACAATCCATTTTGGGAGGCGGTCATGTCGGAGATTACCACGGTCGGATTGGATCTCGCGAAGAATGTGTTTCAGGTCCATGGCGCTGACGCCAGAGGTGGCGTGGTCTTTCGCAAGAAGCTCAGAAGGGCCGCGGTGCTCGAGTTCTTCGGCAAGCTGCCGCCCTGCCTCGTGGCGATGGAAGCCTGCGGTGGCGCGCATTTCTGGGGGCGGGAGCTGACACG
>NZ_QKZL01000012.1 GCF_003253995.1 Palleronia aestuarii | reverse complement strand
CGGGGGACGGACGAGGAGGATTCGGACGGCTATTTCCTCGGGGGTCGGTCGCTGACCGCGCCGGTCATCGCGGGATCGCTGCTGCTCACGAACCTCTCGACCGAACAGATCGTGGGCCTCACGGGACAGGCGTATTCCGAGGGCATCCTCGTGATGGCGTGGGAGACGCTCGCGGCGATCGCGATGGTGGTGACCGCGCTGGTGTTGCTGCCGCGCTACCTCAAATCGGGCATCTCGACGATCCCGGGCTTCCTGGAGGAGCGCTACGACGCGCAGACCAAGACCGCGGTCTCGCTGCTGTTCCTGTCGGGCTACGTCGTGGTGCTTCTGCCGATCGTCCTCTACTCGGGCGCGCTGGCGCTCTCGACGATGTTCGACGTGCCCTCGATCCTGGGGGTGAGCGACACCGCGGCGCTCTGGATCACGGTCTGGGCGATCGGCATCATCGGCTCGATCTACGCCATCTTCGGCGGGCTGAAGGCGGTCGCGGTGTCGGACACGATCAACGCGGTGGGCCTCTTCGCCGGCGGGCTCATGGTGCCGTTCTTCGGCCTCCTGGTGATCGGCAACGGCAGCCTCGCGGACGGCCTGTCGACCCTGTGGGTGGAGCACCCGGAGAAGTTCGACGCGATCGGCGGACAGGACTCCTCGATCCCCTTCGCCACCATCTTCACCGGCATGATGCTGGTGCAGCTGTTCTACTGGGGCACCAACCAGGCGATCATCCAGCGCGCGCTCGGCGCCAAGAACCTCGCCGAGGGCCAGAAGGGGCTTCTCTTTGCGGGCGTCCTGAAGATCTTCGGGCCCGTCATCGTCGTGCTGCCGGGCATCATCGCGTTCCACCTCTTCTCCGATCTCGACGTGGCCGACCGCGCCTATCCGCGGCTGGTGACCGAGGTGCTGCCGTTCCCGCTGCGGGGCTTCTTCGCGGCGGTGCTCTTCGGGGCGATCCTGTCGTCGTTCAACTCGGCGCTGAACTCCTCGGTGACGCTCTTCGGGGTCGACATCTACCGCCAGTACTTCAAGCCCGAGGCCTCCGACCGGCAGACGGTCTCGGCCGGCAAGAAGTTCGGCGCGCTCCTCGCCGTCGCGTCGATGACGATCGCCCCCTTCATCGCCAACGCGCCGCAGGGCCTCTTCGGCTACCTGCAGGAGGTCAACGGCTGCTATTCGATCCCGATCCTGACGATCATCCTCGTCGGCATCTTCACCCGGCGCGTGCCGCCCGTCGCAGCCAAGATCGGCCTCGCCCTGGGCGTCGGCCTCTACATCCTCAGCCAGTTCGTCCTGAAGCCGCTGGTCGTAGGGGCCGACAACTACCCGCACTTCCTGCACGTCATGGCGACGCTCTTCGTGATGAACGTCATCATCATGCTGGTGATCGGAAGGATGTACCCGCGGACCGAGGCGTTCGTGGCCCGCGACAGCCACGCGGTCGACATGGCGCCGTGGTCGCTCGCCAAGCCCGTGGGCGCGGCCATCGTACTGGTCGTCGTCTCGACCTACTTCGTCTTCACGTGACGATCGCGAGGGGGGCGGCGACGGCCGCCCCTCGCTCCGAACCCGCCGCAGCGAGGCGGCGGGAGTTCCGGGCTCAGCGCCGGGACTTCAGGCTTTGCTCCAGGCGAGGCGCGCCCGCGGCACGGTCCCCGGCGAGAGCGGCGAAGTAGGCGGCGATACGGCGGTTCAACGAGCTGATCATGTCTGTCTCCAAAGGCTTGCATTTTCGTTAGCGCGAACATGCCACTCGGACCGCGTCTTCGGAACAGACACTTCGGAAGAGCCGAGTTGCACCTGCTGCAAGGGCCTCTTGGCAGGGCGAGGAGCTCCCGGATCGGATGGGTCTCGCTCCCGGTTCTCGGACGGAGAATGAGGAGACTGGACAACAGAACGGTATCGCCTTCGACGTCCGGTCTGCCGATGCCAGTAAGACTGTATCCGGCCTGCCCATGAAACTGACAGGGAAGCGAGAACCCCTTTCAGCCTCCGCCGTAGGGTAATTCGCATGTCGATCGCGCATGACCCGAGAGCGCTTCGCAATCCCGTAATCCTTTCCGCACCTCACGCCGGTCCGGGCAACGGTGTGTCGGCCATTGGCATGATCGTTCCATTGAAGACACCGGACTGGCCCCTATACAAACGGCGCGAGCGACATCCATGTGCGGGAAGGAAACGAGAATGAGCGAGCATCGCGTGCCCGAACAGGTCGACGTCGCGATCATCGGCGGCGGCATCGCCGGTATCTCCGCGGCAATCGAGCTCGCCGCGCGGGGCCGATCGGTGGCGCTCTTCGAGAAGGGGCGCGTCGGTGGGGAGCAATCCTCCCGCAACTGGGGCTGGATCCGCAAGCTCTCGCGGGATCCGCGGGAGATGCCGCTGATGATCGAGAGCACGCGGATCTGGTCGGACCGCGCGCCGCGCCTCGATGCCGATGTGGGCTTCGGCACGCGCGGGATCACCTATCTCGCGCAGGACGAGGCTGAGATGGCCGCGCGGCAGGACTGGCTCGACGCCGTATCGGAATTCCAGCTCGACGCGCGGATGATGGGCCCGGCGGAGGCCGACGCGGTCATCGGCCGCGACGACCGACGCTTCGCGGGTGCGATCCACATGCCCTCCGACATGAGCGCGGAGCCACGGCTCGCCATCCCCGCAATGGCGCGCCTCGCGCGTGACAATGGTGTCACCATCGCCGAGGGCTGTGCCGTGCGCGGGGTGGAGACGCGCGCTGGACGGATAAGCGCCGTGATCACGGAACAGGGGCGCACGGGCTGCGAGGCCGCGGTACTCGCCGGCGGCGCCTGGTGCCGAACGTTTCTCGAAAATCTCGGCATCCACATCCCCCAGCTCGCCATCACCTCCTCGGTCCTGCGCACCGAGGCCGCGACGATGATCGCGGACGGCCCGATCGGCTCGGCCGGTGCCTCGATCCGGCGGCGCAAGGATGGCGGCTACACGATCGCGCGCTCGAACGCGGCGCGTTTCGACCTCATCCCGGCCGCGTTCCGGCATTTCGGAGCCTACCTGCCCCTTCTCAAGGAACGCTGGCGGATCGTGACCCTCCGCGCCGGTCCTTCGTTCTTCGGGCCGCTCGGACATGCCCGCTGGTCGGAGGACGAGGTCACGCCCTTCGAGCGCCACCGCGTGCTCGACCCCGCGCCCGATACCCGTCTCCTCGACGATGTCCTCGCCACGGCGCGCGATCTCTACCCTGCCCTCCAGGGCGTGGGCGTGGCCGAGCGATGGGCCGGAATGATCGACGTGACGCCCGACGAGATCCCCATGATTGACGAGATCCCCGGATATCCGGGGTTCTTCATCGCGGCCGGCATGTCCGGGCACGGCTTCGGGCTCGGCCCCGGAGTCGGGCGGCTCGCCGCCGATCTTGTCGATGGCCGCCATCCAATCGTCGATCCCACCCCGTTCGCACTTGCCCGATTCCGCAGCTTCGAGGCGGCATGATGGTGCGGCTGTGCAGTCGGATTGACCTCCGCCGATGAAGCCGAAGGCTCGTGGAAGTTCCTCCGAAGCGGCAACCTGCATCACTTTGCACAATTCGAAGGCAGCTGCATCCGATCTGCTCTCGCTGATTTTGAAACGGTCCCCCGAGCCATTCCAATGTGCGACCGAACCTCTTCTCGTTGCCGGGAAACGCATGACCCGCCCCGCAGACTATCGGCCGGGGTGCGCGAAAACGGGAGATGTTCCGAATGGACAAGGCCGAACTCAAGAAGGCATTCCTCGAGAGGATGAGCGCAAAGATGGGCCGCCGGGCCGTCCTGAAGGGGATGGGGGCGGGACTGATCGCGGCGGGAGGGAACGGCGTCTTTCCGGGCATCGCGCGGGCGCAGCAATCGGGACATATCCGCATCGCGTCGATCAAGGTCATCGATACGCTCGATCCGCACTTCACCGGTTTCCTGTCGTCGATCCAGATCATCAACAACATCCATAACGGGCTTCTGAAGATCACCTATGACGGCGAGGAGGTGCGGTTCGAACCCGACCTCGCCAAGACCTGGGAGCTCGAGGACGATCGGACCCACCTCTTTAAGCTTCGCGAGAACGTCAAATTCCACGACGGCACTCCGTGCGATGCGGAGGCCGTGAAGTTCTCGCTCCTGCGCGTGAAGGAGGGAGAGCCGGAATCGCCCCATGCCTGGAAACTCGAACAGCTCGAGGAGGTGGAGATCGTCGATCCGCTGACCGTCCGTCTGCACTTCTCGCAGGCCAACGCGTTCCTGCCGGTCGCCCTAAACGGCTCCACCGGGCGGGCCGGCACGATCGTGAGCCCGGCCGCCGTCGAGAAGTTCGGCCAGGATTACGGCCGCAACCCCGTCGGCACCGGTCCCTTCCGCTTCGTCTCCTGGCGGGAGAACGACGCGATCGAGCTCGAGGCCAATCCCGATTACTTCGAGGCGGGCCTGCCGAAGCTCGAACGTGCGACCTTCGTCCTGATGAACGAAGCCTCCACCGCGGTCGCGGCGATGATTTCGGGGCAGATCGACGGCATGACCGATTGCCCGATGCAGCTCGTCCCCCAGATCGAGGCCTTTCCCGGCGCCAATCTCTACGGCGAGATCGAGGGTAACTACACCTTCTTAGGCATGAACAATCAGCGCGCGCCCTTCGACGACATCAACCTGCGCCGCGCGGTGGCTTGGGCGCTCGACCGCGAGACGATCCTCGCGCAATCCTATTTCGGCCGGGCGATCCAGGCCTATACGCCGATCTCGCCGCCGATGACGAAGTTCTACGACCCCGACATCGCGACCTCTGGCCGGGGCCAGTGGTTCGACCTCGAGAAGGCCAAGCAGTTCCGCGCCCAGGCCGCCGATCAGGGCGAGGTTCAGGCCACCTACATGATGGCAGAACGCGGCCCCGTGGGCACCCGTGTGGCGCAGACCGTGGCGCCGATGCTGGCGCAGATCGGCATCCGGGCCAATCTCGAGCTGATCGAGCCCGCGACCTGGGTACAGCGGCGCAACGCGGGCGATTTCGACCTCTACGATTTCGAGTGGGTCGCCGATCTCGACCCCGACGAGGCGATCTATCCGGAATTCCGCTCCGACGGCGCCTGGAATTACTGCGGCTGGCAGAACGCCGATTTCGACCAGCACTGCGCCGATGCCCAGGTCACGCTCGATACCGAGGAGCGGCGGCGCCTCTACTATGCCGCGGAGGATCTGCTGATGGACGAGGCGCCGATCGCGATCATGGCGCATATGCCGATCTACAAGGTGTTCTCCACGAAAGTGGACGGATTCCAGTATATCCCGGCAGATCTCGTGAACCTGCATTCGGTCAGTCTCACCGGATGATCCTGCGCGGCCTCGTCCGGATCGGCCAGACGCTCGTCGTACTGCTGATCGTGTCCTTCGCCACGTTCGGGCTGCTGAAACTCGCGCCGGGCGACCCGGTCCAACTGGCGCTCGGCGCGGAATATTCGGAGACCGCCTATCGTTCGCTGCAACGGGAGATGGGCCTCGATCAGCCGTTTCTCGTGCAGTACCTCGCCTGGGCCCGCGACTTCGCCACCGGCGATTGGGGCAGGTCCTATGTCGCGCGAACCGACATCTTCACCTTCGCCGTGCTCGAAGCGTTGCCGGTCACGCTGACGCTCGCGTCCCTGTCGTTGTTCTTCGCGATCCTCATCGGCGTGCCCCTCGGTGTCCTGTCGGCGGTGAAGAAGGACAGCATCTTCGACGCGGGCGCCGCCGTTTTCGCGCTCACCGGAACGGCGTTCCCGTCCTTCCTCCTCGGCATCCTGCTGATCTGGCTTTTCGGGGTGAAGCTCGGGCTCTTTCCCGTGATGGGGTACGTCTCGCCCTGGCAGGATCCGGTCACGGGGCTTTACCACATGGTGCTGCCGGCTCTTACGCTCTCGACCTACTTCATCGCGATGATCACCCGGCTGACGCGCGCCACGCTCATCGAGGTGCTGGAGCAGCCCTACATCGCCGCCGCGCGCGCGCGGGGCGAGCCGCGCTGGCGGGTGATCTGGGTCCACGGGGTGCGCAACATTGCCATGCCGCTCGTCACCATCCTCGGTCTGCAACTCGGCACGCTCCTGCAGGGCACAGTCCTGACGGAGACGGTGTTCTCCCTGCCGGGCCTGGGGCAGATGATCACCGATGCGGTGCTTTCGCGCGAATATGTCGTCGTGCAGGCCGGCGTGATGCTGACCGCCACGCTCTTCATCACGATCAACCTACTCGTCGATCTGTCCTACCCGTTCCTCGATCCGCGATTGAGGGCGCGCTGATGGCCGCCGTCACCGACATGGACAGCCCGACGCCCGCACCCGCCGCGGCCACGGGGCCGGGACGACGCTCGAGCCTCTTCCTCCGGCGCCCCTTCTTCACAATCGCCCTCCTCGCCACGCTGGCCTATGTCGGCGCGGCCGTCTTCGCGCCGTGGGTCGCCCCCTACGATCCCGTGCAGCAGAGCATCGACGCGATGATGGCGCCGCCCGGCCCCGCGCATTGGCTCGGCACCGACAGCTACGGGCAAGACATCCTAAGCCGGATCATCTACGGCGCGCGCTACGCGCTCGTCATCGGCCTCTGCTCCGTCCTGATCGGCGCGGCAGGCGGTCTCGTCATCGGGCTTGCCGCCGGTCTCGCGGGAGGGTGGGTCGAATGGGCGTTGATGCGGGTCATCGATTCCATCCTCGCGCTTCCGTCGCTGATCATGGCGGTGGCCTTCATCGCCATTCTCGGCCAGGGCGTGGACAAGGTCGTGATCGCGGTCGGCCTGTCGATGATCGGGCCCTTCGCACGGACCGTCCGCGCCGACGTCATGCAGGTGCGCGTACAGCTCTATATCGAGGCGGCACGGCTCATGTCGATCCCGCGCTGGCAGGTGATCGCGCGACACGTCCTGCCGAACGTCGTCTTCCCGCTCGCCGTGCAGGTGACGATCCGCATTTCCGAGGCAATCCTCGTCTCCTCCTCGCTGTCCTTCCTCGGCATCGGTGTGACACCGCCCACACCCGATTGGGGGCTGATGATCGCCGAAGGGCGCGGCTTCGTGGCCTTCGCGCCATGGATGTCCGCCATGCCGGGCCTCGCCCTCGCGCTCCTCCTCATCGCGCTCTCGATCCTCGGCGACGGCATCCGCGAGGAATACGACCCGAAACTCCGGGGCGGGTCATGAGCTCCGCCGCGCTTCTCGAAGTCGAGGATCTGACGCTTCATCGGGGCGGCAACCGCATTCTCGATCACGTCACGCTCTCCCTTGCGCCGGGAGAGACGCTGGCCCTCGTGGGCGAAAGTGGCGCGGGCAAATCGACCATCGCCACCGCCCTCATGGGGCTTCTGGGTCCGAAGGACGCGAGGATCGAGGGGCACGCGCGGCTCGAAGGGCAAGGCGAACTCTTGGGCATGCCGGAGCGACGCTGGTCGAAGCTGCGCGGGCGGCGGCTGTCGATGATCTTCCAGGATGCGGGCTCCGCGCTCAATCCATGCTTCACCGTGGGTCGGCAGCTCGTCACCGTGCTGCGCCGCAACCTCGGATTGAGCCGCACGGCTGCCCGCGCCCGTGCGCTGGAGCTCTTCGAGAGGGTGGGTATCAACGATGCGGAGGCGCGGCTCTCGGCCTATCCCCACCAGCTCTCGGGGGGCATGCAGCAGCGGGTCATGGTCGCCATCGCGCTCGCCTGCAATCCCGACCTCCTCTTCGCCGACGAGCCCACCTCCGCGCTCGACGTCACGATCCAGGCCCAGATCATCCGCCTGATCCTCGACGAGACGCGCACGCGCGGCGCGTCCTGCATCTTCGTGCTGCACGACCTCGCGCTCGCGAGCCAGTCCTGCGACCGGATCGTCGTGCTCTATGCCGGGCAAGTGGTGGAATCGGGCGTGACCGCCGAGATCCTCGAGGCCCCGCGCCATCCCTACACGGCCCAGCTCAAATCCTGCGTGCTCGAGATCGGCACGCGCGACCTCGATCCGCCGGAGGGCAGCGTCGGATCCTACGCCGCGATGCCGAAGGGTTGCCGCTTCGCCCGGCGCTGTCCGCGCGCCCTGCCCCGTTGCGCGGAGGAACGCCCGCCGCTCGTCCCCGCGCCCGACGGCGACCGGGCGCTCGCCTGCTGGAATCCGCTATGACGGACATGGCCCCAGGAACCGCCGCACGGCCCGAGCAACCGGTCTTCGAGCTTCTCGACGTCGAGAAGGTGTTCCAGGTCCGCCCGCCGGGCAGCATCTTCTCGCGCCGTACGGTCGGCCTGCCCGCGCTCGACGGGGTGCGGCTCAAGGTTCGCCGCGGCGCGAGCGTCGCGCTTGTCGGGGAAAGCGGTTCGGGCAAATCCACGCTCCTGCGCGTGCTTCTCGGGCTCGACGAGCCCACGAACGGGCGCGCACTCTACAACGCCCGACCCATCGGGGAGATGCGCCGCGCCGGGCCCGCCTTCGCCCGCGACGTGGCGATGGTCTACCAGGATGCCCGCGGCTCCATCGACCCGCGCATGAACGTGGGCGCCGCCATCGCCGAGCCTCTGCGCCATTTCGGGATCGTCCCGCCGGGCGAGATCCCCGGCCGCATCGCAGAATTGCTGGATCGCGTCGGCCTCTCGCCCGACACCGCGCTGCGCTATGTCTCCGGGCTTTCAGGAGGGCAGGTCCGCCGCGTGGCCATCGCCCGCGCGCTCGCTTCCGAGCCGTCGGTCCTCGTCGCCGACGAAGCCGTCTCGGGCCTCGACGTCTCGACGCAGGCTCAGCTTTTGAACCTGCTGCGGCGACTTCAACGGGAGATGGGGCTGACGCTCCTCTTCATCACCCACGATCTGGGCGTGGCGAGCTATCTCTGCGAGGAGATCGCGATCATGTATCTCGGCCGAATCGTGGAGACTGGGCCGACCGATGCGGTCCTCGCCGCGCCGGCGCATCCCTATTCCGCGGCCCTGCGCAAGGCCGCGCCGGAATTCTCCGCGCCGATCACGGAGCCCCTGCCCGGCGAGATCCCGAGCCCGCTGAACCTGCCGAAAGGGTGCCGGTTCGCCGGGCGCTGCCCGCGGGCCGCCGCCGATTGCCGGGACGTCGATCCGGAACTTAGATCGCACGGGGCGGGGCGGATGGTCGCCTGCCTCCATCCCCTCGACGCGCCCTAGCCGCGTTCGGGCCCTCCGGTCTCGCCGATATCCCAGAAGAGACCCGCCATCAGCCCGAGCGCGTCGCGGCTCACTGATTTCAGCAGGTGCTCGTCGGGCGCATGCTGCGAGCAGCCGCGGTAGGAATGGGGCACCCAGATCGTGGGCAACCCGAGGATGTCGACGAAACTGTCGTTGGGCAGCGATCCCGCGAGGTTCGGTAGGACATGCGGCGCGCGGCCCGACGTCTCCTCGATCGACGCCGCGACGAAGCGCGCCCAGGGATGGTCGGGAGACAGCCGCGTCGCGGCGAAGAAGCCGCGGTCATGCGCCCTGACCTCCACGTCCCCGAACCCCTCCCGGTCGAGATGACGGCGCAGCGCGGGCAGGATGTCGTCGGGATCGGTACCCACGACGTAACGCAACTGGCAGGTCGCGCGGGCGGAGGCGGAGATGGCGTTCACCGGCGCCTCCGGCACGCCGCTCGTCATGGCGAGGACGGCGAAGCTGTTCCAGCCGAAGACCCGCTCGGCGGGGGTGAGATCGGCCTCGCCCCAATCGGGGTCGATGGCGGGTCCCGCCTCGCCCTCGAGAGGCAGATCGCGAAGCGCCGCGCGGATGTCGTCCGTCAGGCTCGTCGGGCGCCATTCGGGGACCAGGATTTGTCCCCTCCGGTCGACGATCGAGGCGAGCGCATGGGCCAGGATCGTGGCCGGATCGGAGAGGAGCCCGCCCCAATTGCCCGAATGATGCGCTCCTTCACGCAGCTCTAGGACGAGATCGAAGCTCGTCCCCCCGCGCGAGCCCATGAAGATCGTGGGCGTTTCTGGCTGAAGACGCGGGCCGTCCGACGCGATCAGGACGTCCGCAGCGAGCCGCTCCTTCTCCGCCTCGAAGAACTCGGGCAGGCCGACCGATCCCGTCTCCTCCGAGGTCTCGATGACGATCTTGACATTGAAGCCGAGCGCACCGCGCGTTTTCATCAGCGCTTCGAGCGCAGCGATGTTGACGAGGTGCTGGCCTTTGTTGTCGGCCGTCCCGCGCCCGTAGAGCCGATCGCCCTCCTCCTTCAGGTCGAACGGATGCAGCCCCTCGCGCCAGGCATCGGCCTGCGCGCGGATGACGTCGCCATGCCCGTAGATCAGCACCGTAGGGCGCGCCGGATCCTCGATCAGCGTCGCGAGGAGGATCGGCCCGCCGCGCGGATCCGTGTTCTCGAAGCTCTCGCAGTTGAAGCCGAGAGCCGACAGTCGCGGTCGCATCCCCTCGGCGAGGTAGCGGCGGCATTCGTCGCGCGCATCTGGGTTCTGGCTCTCGCTGCCGATGGCGACGAGCGCCGCGAGATCGGCGCGGAACGTGCCCGCGTCGAAATAATCCTGCGCCGCCGCGATCGCTGACGACCTGTCGTCCTTGTTCATGGCCGGACCTATTCCGCCGCGATGGGCGGCATCGTCTCCGCCGGGATCGGGTTGGCGTAGGGCTGTTCGGCCAGATACTCCTCGTGCGCCTTTCTGGCAGAGGCCCGCAGGTGCTCGTCCGTCATCGCGCGCCGGGCCGTCGCCGCCATGAGCTTGGCCGCATGCAGCATACCCTTGTGCGCGGCGGGGTTGCGGCCCTGCGCGGTCTGTTGCCAGGAATGGAGCGCGGTACCCACGGCGCACGTCGCCACGCGTGCCTGCACGGTCGGCACGGCCCAGCTCACGTCGCCCACATCGGTCGACCCCATCCCGCCTGTCATCGGCCGATCGAGCGGCGCCACGAAATCGAAGAGCGGCAGGTCGTAATCGGGCTTCGCGCCCACCTGCCGGAACGTGTCGGCGATGTCGGCGCGCGTGAAGGTCTGGCGGATCTCCTCGGCGAACTTCCTGTCCTCGGCGTCGAAGGGTACGGGCCCGAGCGCGTCGAATTCCCGCTGCATCGCTTCGGAGAGCGGGCGGTTCTCCACGAGGTTGGAGACGGCGGAAAAGACGCGGGAGGAGACCTGCGTGCCCGCCATCATCGCGGCGCCGTCGGCGATGGCGCGCACCCGCGTGACGAGGTCCGCGAGGCCGGCGAGGTCGGGGCTGCGGATGAGCTGTCGCACTGTCGCGGTCGATTGCACGACGTTTGGCGCGATCCCGCCCGCGTCGAGATAGGCGTAATGCACCCGCGCGGCGTCCGGCATGTGCTCGCGCATGTAGTTCACGCCGATATTCATAAGCTCGACGGAGTCGAGCGCCGACCGGCCGAGCTCCGGCGCGCCCGCGGCGTGGGCGGCGCGACCGGTGAAGGTGAAGTCAATCCGCGTGTTGGCCAGCGAGCGCATGTCGTCGACGGCGCTGTAGCTTCCGGGATGCCAGGTGATGGCGATGTCCACGTCGTCGAAGAGGCCGTCGCGGACCATGTAGGTCTTGGCCGCACCGCCCTCCTCCGCCGGGCAACCGTAATACCGGACGCGGCCCGCGATCCCCTCGGCCTCGAGCCAGTCCTTGACCGCCGTGGCGGCCGACATCGCGGCGGATCCGAGGAGGTTGTGACCACAGCCATGCCCCATGCCCGTCTCGGAAATCGGCTTCGGCTCGGCGAGACCCGGCGCCTGGCTCAGGCCCGGCAGCGCGTCGTATTCACCGAGGATCGCGATTACCGGGCCGCCCTCGCCCGCCTCGCCCATCACCGCGGTCGGGATGCCGGCGAGGTTCTCGGTCACGCGGAAGCCCTGCTCGCGCAGCATCGCGGTATGCTCCGCACAGGAGCGTTTCTCGGTATAGGCGATCTCCGGCGTGTCGAAGACGCGGTCAGCGAGGCCGGTGAAGGCTTCGGCGCGGGCGTCGACATGCGACCAGATCGGGTTTTCGTTTTGCATTGGGTTCTCCTTATCGATTCCGCCCGTGGCCGGACGGGGGCCTTTCGCGACGTCAGGCCTCGTCGTTCAGATGGCACGCCGAGAGCCGCCCCGGGGCGACTTCCTTCAGGACCGGTACCTCCTTGCGGCAGCGCTCGTGCGCGTGTGGACAGCGCGGATGGAAGTGACAGCCCGAAGGCGGATTGAGCGGCGAGGGGATCTCGCCCTTGATCGCGGAATAGATGCGCTTTTCCGTCTCGAAGGTCGGGATCTCCGCAACGAGCGCCTCGGTATAGGGGTGGTTCGGCTGCTTGAGCAGATCCTCGGCCGCGCCGAGTTCCACGAGCCGGCCGAGATACATGACCGCGATCCGGTCGGAGATATGCTCGACCACGCCCAGATCGTGGCTGATGAAGAGGTAGGTGAGCTCGAATTCCTCGCGCAGTCGTACGAAGAGATTGAGGACCTGCGCCTGGATCGAGACGTCGAGCGCGGCCACGGATTCGTCGCAGACGATGAAGTCCGGCTTGACGGCCAGCGCCCGCGCGATGCCTACCCGGGCACGCTGTCCGCCGGAGAACTGGTGGGGATAGCGCTTGGCGGTGGAGGGATCGAGACCGACCTGCTCAAGGATGTCCTCCACGTAGGCGGCGACCTCCCGGCGGCCGACGATGCCGTGGACCTGCGGCGCCTCCCCCACGATGTCGCGCACGCGAAGGCGCGGATTGAGAGAGGACATCGGATCCTGGAACACCATCTGGACCTTCAGCGCGGCGTTGCGGGCCTCCGCCCGGCTCATCGCGCTCCGGTCCTGGCCGCGGTAGAGGATGCGGCCATCGCTCGGCTCGGAGAGCCCGGCGACCATGCGCCCGAGCGTGGACTTGCCGCAGCCCGACTCGCCGACGAGCCCCATCACCTCGCCGCCGCGGATGTTGAGCCGCACGCCGTCCACCGCGTGGACGGTCTGCTCCTTGATCCCGGCGCCGAGCCTGTTGGCGGTCCGCTCCGCGATGTCGAGGTGCCGCGTGAAGCGTTTGGAGACGTCGTCGATCTCGATGACGGGGGTGTCGGTCACGTCGGGGCGGCCTCCTCGGCAAGGGGTTCGGTATGGGGATGGACGCAACGCACGCGGCGGCCCGTCTCCCGCTCCTCGAGTGGCGGTTCCGGCTTGCACGCCGCGTCCGCGCGGGGGCAGCGGGGCGCGAACTTGCAGCCCTCCGGCAGTTTGAGGAGCGAGGGCGTCATGCCCTTGATCTGTCGCAGGAGCGTGCCGTGTTCCTTGCCCTGCGGCACGCTCTCGATGAGGCCCTTCGTATAGGGATGCATGGGCTTCGAGATGATGCCCGCGGTCGTTCCTTCCTCGATGATCCGGCCCGCATACATGACCGCCAGCCGGTCAGCGAGGCCGGAGACCACGGCGAGGTCGTGGGTGATCCAGATGAGCGCCGTGCCCGATTGCGCACAGAGCGCCTGCATCTCCGACAGGATCTGAGCTTGGATCGTCACGTCGAGCGCGGTCGTGGGCTCGTCGGCAATGATGAGGTCGGGCTCGTGTAGGAGCGCGATCGCGATCGCCACGCGCTGGCGCATGCCGCCCGAGAACTGGTGCGGGTAGGCCTGCAGCCGCTCGTCGGGCGACGAGATACCGACGCGGACGAGCGCGTCGCGCGCACGGGCGAGCGCCGCCTTGCGGGAGACATCGGCATGGGCCTGGACGGTCTCCACCATCTGCGTGTCGATCCGGAGCACCGGATTGAGCGTCATCATCGGATCCTGGAAGATCATCGCGATGCGCTTGCCGCGGAGCTTCTTCATCGCCTTCTCGCCCCCCGCGACGAGATCCTCGCCGTCGAACAGGATACGGCCTCCCGCGACGCGGCCCGGCGGATCGACGAGGCCGAGGATCGAGAAGCCGGTGACCGACTTGCCGGAACCCGACTCGCCCACGAGGCCCAGGATCTCGCCACGGTCGAGCGACAGGCTCAGCCCGTCGACCGCCTTGGCGATTCCGTCGCGCGTGTGGAACTGCGTCTGCAGGTCGTGGATTTCGAGAAGCTTCGTCATGTGTCGAGCCGCGGGTTCAGGACGTCGCGCACGCGGTCGCCGACGAGGTTGATGGCGATGATCGTGAGCACCAGCGCGATGCCGGGAAAGATGCTGATCCAGTAGCGCCCCGACAGGAGATAGTCGTAGCCGTTGGCGATCAGCAGCCCGAGCGACGGCTCGGTGATCGGCACGCCCACGCCCAGGAACGACAGCGTCGCCTCCAACGCGATGGCCTGCGCGATCTGGACGGTCGCGACGACGATGAGGGGCGGGACGCAATTCGGCAGCAGGTGGCGGAACATGATCCGCCGGTCCGACAGCGCGAGGCTGCGTGCCGCGTCGATGTAATCCTTGCGCCGCTCGACGATGGCGGAGCTGCGCACGGTCCGCGCGTAATAGGCCCATTGCACGATGACGAGGGCGAGGATCACCTTGTCCACCCCGCGCCCGAGCAAAGCCAGCAAAATGAGCGCGATGAGGATCGCTGGGAAGGACAGCTGCAGATCGACGATCCGCATGATAAAGCTGTCTATCTTTCCACCGAAATAGGCGGCCGTCACCCCAATCACCGTGCCGATCGTGATCGCGAGGCCGAGCGAGACGGCGGCGACGAAGAGGCTGATACGGAGCCCGTACATGATCGCGGAGACCATGTCGCGGCCCTGTGTGTCGGTGCCGAGCCAGAAGGTCATCCCCGTCCCGAAACTCGACTCACCGGGCTGCAGGCCGCCATCCATGATGCTGAGCTGCGCGAGGTCATACGGGTCCTGCGGCGCGATCAGAGGCGCGAAAATGGCGATGAGCGCGATCAGCACGAAGAGGATCAGCCCGACCACCGCGATCGGATCGGAGGCGAATTCGCGGGCGAAGCGCTTGGCGGGGCTGTCGATCTTGACGGCCACCGGGCCGTCGGGGGCCGGTATGTCGTCGGTCGCGGCGTCTGTCATCCCTTCATCTCCGACAGGCCGATCCGTGGATCGAGCAGGGAATAGATCACGTCGACGACGAAGTTGATCGTGACGATGATGAGGACGGTGAGCATGAGGTAGGCCACGATCACCGGGCGATCGAGAAGGTTGATCGAGTCGATCAGCAGCTTGCCCATGCCGGGCCAGGCGAAGACCGTCTCCGTCACGATGGCGAAGGCAACCATGGAGCCGAGTTCGAGCCCGATGATCGTCACGACCGGAATCATGATGTTCTTGAGGATGTGCACGAGGACGACGCGACGGCCCGAAAGGCCCTTGGCCCGCGCGAACTTGACGTAATCCTGCAGGCAGACCTCCCGCGTGTTGGCACGCGCAAGGCGGATGATCAGCGACATCTTGAAGAGCGCGAGGTTGATCGCCGGAAGGATCAGGTGTGACAGCCCGTCGAGCGTGAGGAAGCTCACGCGCATCCCGAGGAATTCCGTCGTCTCCCCGCGCCCGCCCGCGGGCAACCAGCCCAGCAGCACGGCGAAGATGAGGATCAGCAGCATCCCCTGCCAGAAGTTCGGCAGCGAGAAGCCGAGGATGGAGCCGCCCATGATCGTGCGCCCCGCGATGCTGTCGGGACGCAGCCCCGCCCAGACGCCGAGCGGCACGCCAAGGCCCACCGACAGGATCAGTGCCACGAAGGCCAGTTCCATCGTCGCGGGTAGCCGGTCGAGGATGATGTCGACCGCCGGACGACCATAGACGAAGGAATTCCCGAGATCGCCGTGCAGAGCGTTCCAGACGAAGATGCCGAATTGCTCGTAGAGCGGCCGATCGAGGCCCAGCCGCGCCGTCGTGGCGGCGATCTCGGCCTGCGTGGCTTCCGGGTTGATCAGCACGTCGATCGGATTGCCGATCGCGTAGACGCCGAGAAAGACCAGCACGGCCATCGCGGCGATGGATAGCACGCTCTGGCCGAAGCGGCGAATGAGATAGACGATCATGCCGCTCTCCTAAGGCGTCGGGCGGGGGGAAGGACGCCCGGCGGGACCGCGTCGCGGCCGCCGGGCTCGAGATCACTCGGCCGGTTTGATCTCGGAGACGAGCGTGTACTGGTCGCGGCGCGGCTCGTAGGAGAGCTCGGGCGCCATCGCCCAGACCGTCACCTCGTAATGCAGCGGAATGATCCCGTATTCGTCGAGCGCGATCGTTTCCGCCTCCTGCAGCAGGCTCTCGCGTTCGGCGTCGTCGAGGGTCGCCATCGCTTCCACGATCAGCCCGTCGACCTCCGAATTGCTGTAGCGGCCCGGATTGGTCGTGCCGAGCCCCGCTTCCGGGTTCCAGCTCGCGACGAGCGAGCGCAACGGCGACGACATCTCGCCCGACGCGGCACCCCAGCCCGCAAGCCACAGCGGAAAGTCCTGGTTGTTGCGGCGGGAGAAGAACTGGCTCGCAGTCATCGCGTCGACATTCACCGTCACGCCGATCTGCGCCAGCATCTGCGCGATGGCCTGCGCGATCTGCTCGTCGTTGATGTAGCGGTCGTTGGGCGCGCCGAGCGTGACGGTGAACCCGTCCTCGTAGCCGGCCTCCGCCAGAAGCTCCTTCGCCCGTTCGGGATCGTAGGGATCGACGTCCCGCCCGGAGGTGCCGAACATCGGCGGCGGCAGGAGTTCACCCGCGGGTTCGGCGTAGCCGCCCATGATCCGCTCCGCGATCGCCTCGCGATTGATCGAGAGGGAGATCGCTTCCCGCACGCGCGGATCGAGGAGGGGGTTCTCGCCGTTCGGGCTCGAGATGCCGGGAGCCTCGGCTTCCGGATCCTGGAACATGTGGAGGTAGATGATGCGGTTCGACAGCGAGCTCACGACCTTGAAGCCCTCGCCTTCGATCCGGGGCACGTCCTGGATCGGCGGGTTCTCGATCATGTCGACGTCGCCTGCGAGCAGCGACGCGACGCGCGGACCGTCGCTCGTGATCGGGCGCAGGGTCACGGTCTCCCAATCGGGCGTGCCGTCCCAGTAATCGTCGTATCGCGCGAGCGTCAGCGAATTGCCGCGGTTCCAGCTCTCGAACGTGTAGGGGCCGGTGCCCACGGCGATCTCCGGATCGTTGAAGGCCGGGGATTGCGGCACGTCGCCCATCCCCTCGCATTCGCCGTTCGGCGCGAAGGTGATGTCGTCCCCTCCGCCGAGCGCCTTGGCCGACAGGATCGGCAGGACCACGATGTCGGTGGGCAGGAGCGGGTTCGGCTCCGCCGTCTCCATGATCAGCGTATGGTCGTCCTCGGCCGTCATCGACGTGATGCTGCTCATGTAGAGCGTGAAGGAGGACGGCGAATTCTGCACCATCGGCACGCGGCAGAAGGTGTAGATCACGTCGTTCGCGGTGAAGGGCGTGCCGTCGTGGAAGGTCACGTCATCGCGCAGCTCGAACCGCCAGGTCGTGTCGTCCGTCGCTTCCCACGACGTCGCGAGCAGCGGTTCGAGTTCCTGCACCGCGTTCTGCGACGTCAGCGGCTCGAAGATGGTTTGCAGGACTTGGTTGTTGGTGCTGAGCGAATGGTATTGCGGGTCGATGGAGGTCGCTTCCGACTTCAGTCCGACCGACAGGTCCTGTGCGGCGACGGGCGGAACGGTTGCAGCGGCCAGACCGGCGAGAATGGGGATCGCGGATGCTCTCATCATGGTGTCCTTCCTGTGGAATGCGCCGTCTTCGATCCGCGGCCCGTCCGAGGGGCAGGCCGCGATCCGGCTTGTCGGACACGCTATTATGCATTAACCAAATGTCAACGCAAAATTTACATGCATGAAATGCATACTCGAGTTCATGGACGATCCCCGCTCCCTCGCCCGCGACCGCCGATCGGGCATCACCCTGCGCGAACTGGAAGTTTTGCAGCGTCTCATCCAGTCCGGCACGGCGATGAACGCGGCCCGCGACCTGGGGATCTCGCAATCCGCGGTCAGCCGGCGGCTCGCGCAGCTCGAGGAACGATTGGGCCTTCGCCTGTTCGAGAGGTCCGGCGGACGGCTCGTCGCCACCGTGGAGGCGCTGTCGATCAACGAGCAGCTTCGCCCGGTCTTCGACACGCTCGAGCGGATCGTCAACCAGTCGGAAGAGGATGACCGGTCGCATTCGGGCACCCTCTCCATCGCCGCGCCGCCGACGATCGCACATCGGTTCCTCCCGCCTTTCGTGGCCGCCTTCTGCCGGCGCAACCCCGATCTACAGGTGGTGTTCGACGTGCTCGCGAGCGATGCCCTCATCACGGGGATCGCGGAATGCCGCTACGATGTCGGCCTGACCGACACCCAGCTGGCGCATGACGGAATCCGGGCCGAGCCACTGATCTCGTCGGTGTCGGTTTGCCTGCTGCCCGAAGGCCACCCGCTCGCGCGGCGGGAGGTGATCGAGCCCGGGGATCTCGAAGGCGAACCCTTCATCACCCTCTCGCGCCGACATTCCGGACGCACGGCCATCGATCGCCTCTTCGAGCGTGCGGGCGTCTCGCGGCGGATCCTCATCGAAGCGTCGACCAACGTTGCGACCGCGGATTTCGTCCGCGCGGGACTGGGCGTGGCGCTCGTCAATCCGTTCCCGATCGCCGACGAGATCGGCAGCGGCGTCATCGTTCGACCGTTCCGGCCCGTGATCCGCTACACCGCGAACGCGCTCCTGCCGTCGAGCCACGCGCCGTCCTCCGCGGCGCTGGCCTTCGTTGCCGAACTGCGCGCAGGTCTCGATACGTCGCGCTATTCCGAGGGCGATTGACGGCGGGGCATCGGGCGATGCCGCCGATCGCTGGCAACGGCACGTGCCGAAGCTTTCTCAATGTATTTCCGTTCCGGGAGATGACGCATCGCCGCGTATCTTGCCGGAGGCTCTCCGGTTCGGAGGACAAGATCGCCGATCAGATTCCGTCCGAAATCGTCAGGATACACCCCGCGCGGCATAGGTCCGGATCACATCACCCATTGGAAGCCGTCGATCGAGATGTCCTGACCGGTCACGAAGCAGGGATCCGACAGCGCGAGGAACGCCACGACCTGTGCGACATCCTCGGGCGTGCCCGGACGTCCCAGGGCGATGCCGCGGACGAGGTCCGCCTCGCGGGCCCGGATCAGGTCGTTGCTACGCTCCGTCTTGATGATGCCCGGACAGATCGCGTTGACGAGGATGTCGGGGCCGAGCTCCTTGGCGAGCGCGCGGGTCATGCCGAGGATCCCCGCCTTGGCCGCGGCATAGGCGAACTTGCTGACCGCGCTCGTGACGCCGCCGGTATGCGCGTTGAGCGACGACATGTTGACGATACGGCCCGCACCCTGCCGCTTCATCTGCGGAGCTGCGGCATGGATGTAGTTGAAGGCGCCCTTGAGATTGACGGCGATGGCGTTGTCGAACTCCGCCTCCTCGATCTCGAGGATCCCCTTCGGCATGGACCGCCCGGCATTGTTGAAGAGCACGTCGACACGGCCCCATTCCGACACGATCGCGCCCACCACCTGCGCGGCGCGGGCATGGTCGGCGACATCGGCCTCGAAGGTCAGACAGCGGCGCCCGAGCGCCTCGATCTCGTCCTTCGTCCGCGCGAGATCCTCGGGGATCAGATCGACAAGCGCGATGTCGCAGCCCCGCGCGGCCAGTTCGAGCGCCGTGCCGCGCCCGATGCCGCGCCCGCCCCCGGTCACGATCGCTGTCTTTCCGGTCATGTGGCATCCTCCGCCGCAGGTGGCACCTCGATCTCGCCCGCGAAGTGGCACGCGGAGAGCTGCGCGCCGACCTCCCGGTCGGGTGGATCGATCTCGCGGCAGATCGGCTGCACATGGGGGCAGCGCCCCTGGAAACGGCACCCTTGCGGAAGCCGGCTCGCATCGGGGGGCTCGCCTTCGAGCCAGAATGTCTCCGTCACGCGCCGCCCGCCGATCCGCGGGATCGCGGCGAGGAGCGACTGGGTGTAGGGATGCGTGGGACGGCTCATGATGTCCTCGACCGGGCCGATCTCAACGATCCGCCCGAGATACATCACCGCCACGCGGTGGCACATGAGCCGGACGACCGACAGATCGTGGCTGATGAAGATGTATGTCAGGTCGAACTGTGCGCGCAGGTCGCGAAAGAGCGAGAGCACCGTCGCCTGCACGGAAACGTCGAGCCCCGCCGTCGGCTCGTCGAGGATCACCACTTCGGGGTTCAGCATGAGGATCCGCGCGAGCCCCACGCGCCGCTGCTGCCCGCCCGAAAGCTCATGCGGATAGAGATCGATATGTCCCGCGGGAAGGCCAACGGAAACGAGGATCTCCCGAACCTTCCGGCGCCGTTCGGACGCGGGCAGATCGGTATGGATGACGAGCGGCTCCTCCAGGGAACGGCCGATCCGCCAGCGCGGATCGAGCGAGGCGCCCGGATCCTGGTAGGCGTATTGCAGGCGCCGCCGCAGGGCGCGCGCCTCCTTCGGGCTCTGCCCGGCGATATCGTGGCCGTCGAACACGATCCGCCCCGCATCGGGGGACTGGATGCCCATGATCGTCTTGCCGAGCGTGGACTTGCCGCAACCCGATTCGCCGACAAGCCCCAGGATCTCGCCGTGATGAAGGGCGAAGCTCACCCCGTCGAGCGCGCGGATCTCGCCCAGACGGCGGCCGAAGCTGCCCTTGATCGGGAAGCGGCATTCGAGCCCCTCCGTATGCAGGATCGGCGCGCTCATCGCTCCGCCCCCACGATTTCCGCTGCCTCCGCCGCGCTGCCTGCGTCGATCGGGTGATAGCATCTCACCATGTGTCCCTCCCCGGGGTGACTGGGATCCGGTCGTCTTTTGCAGTCCGCGGTCGCGCGCGGGCAGCGCGGGGCGAAACGGCATCCGGGCGGCGGGTCGTAGAAGCTCGGGACTTCCCCGGGAATGCCGGTCATGCCGCCCGCCCCCTCGGGCCGGCTGGCGAGAAGCTTGCCGGTATAGGGATGGGCGGGGGCGTTGAAGAACGCGTCGACCGGCGCCGCCTCCACGTCCTGACCCGCATACATCACCGTCACGCTGTCGCAGATCTCGTAGGCCGAGCCGAGGTCGTGCGTGGTCAGGAGCACTGCCGCGCCCCGCTCCGTCGCGAGCTTGCGCAGGAGCCCGAGGATCTGCGCCTGGATCGTCACGTCGAGCGCCGTGGTGGGCTCGTCGGCGATGATGAGGTCGGGCTCGGGCAGCAGCGCCATGGCGATCATCAGCCGCTGCCTCTGGCCGCCCGAGACCTCGTGGGGGTACTTCTTCAGGATCTGCTCCGGCTGGGGAAGTTGCACCGAGGCGAGCGTCGAAAGGATCCGCTCGCGGTCGCGCCGCCGCCGCGCGCGGGGATAGCGCGTGAAGAGCGGGTGGCGCGGCACGCCCGCGTTTTCCCGCTCCGGCGACTTCCACTTCATCAACTCGTCGACCTGCTGGCCGATAGTGAAGACGGGATTGAAGCTGGTGAACGGATCCTGCGGGATGAAGGTCACCTTCCGTCCGCGCACCCGCGCCTGATCTGCGGTCGCCGTGCGCGACAGCATGTCGGTGCCGTCGAAGCGGATCGTGCCGCCCCGTATCTTTAGCGCGTGGCGCGGCAGGACGCCCAGGATCGCGCTCGCGAGCGTGGTCTTGCCGCAGCCCGACTCGCCCACGAGGCCGCGGATCTCTCCGGGCTTCATGCGCAGCGTCACGCCGTCGAGGATATGCGCGAAGCCGGCCTCCCCCGAGAAGCCGAGGCTGAGACCGTCCACGTCGAGTAGGCTCTCGTTCATCACCGTCCCTTTCTGAGCTTCGGATCGAGCACGTCGCGAAGCCCGTCGCCGAGGAGGTTGAAGCCCATCACGACGAGGAAGATCGCGAGGCCCGGTGCGGCCGCGTACCACCATGCCTCCGGTAGGAATTCCCGCGCCTCGGAGATCGTGCGACCCCATTCGGGCGCGGGGGGCGGCGCGCCGAGGCCGAGGAATCCCAGCGCCGCCGCGGTGAGGATCGTCGCGCCCATCCCGATGGAGGTCCGCACAATGATGGCCGACAGCGTGTTGGGCAGGATGTGGAGCACCATGACGCGGAGGTCAGAGGCCCCGAGCGCCTGCGCCGCCTCCACGAAGGTCTGGCCCTTGAGCGCGCGCGTCTCCGCATAGACGAGCCGGGCCCAGAATGGCCAGTAGGTCAGCGAAAGGGCGAGGATCACGTTTTCGACCGAGGGGCCCAACGTCTGGGCGATGGCGATCGCGAGGACGATCTGCGGCACGGCGAGGAACACGTCAGAGGTTCGCATCAGCACGCCGCCGGTGAAGCGCCCGTAATAGCCCGCGACGAGCCCGATTGGCACGCCGATCGCAACCGACACGCCCACCGCGATCACCGCGATGGTGATTGTAATCCGCGCGCCGAAGAGGATCCGACTGAACACGTCGCTTCCCATCCGGTCGGTGCCGAACCAGTGCTCCGCCGAGGGCGGCTGCAGGCGATCGGTCAGGTGGAACGCCGCGACGTCCTCGGGATAGGGCGCGAGCCAGGGCGCGAAGATCGCGACGAGGACGAGCACGCCGATGATGAGCGTGCCGATGGCCGCGGCGCGGTCACGCATGAGGCGTCCGAAAAGGCTCATTTCAGCACCCGCGGGTCGATGAAGGTATGAACGATGTCGACGAGGAGATTGATGACGATGAAGACCACGCCCACGAGGATCGAGAAGCCGAGGATCGCCTTGGTGTCCGATTGCAGGATCGACTGCACCGCGTAGGTGCCGAGGCCCGGCCAGTCGAACACCGCCTCGACCACGACCGCGCCCGCGAAGAGCGTGCCGAAGACGAGGCCGATCTGCGTCACCGTGGAGATCAGGGCGTTCCTGAGCACGTATTTCCAGACGATGAGCGATCGCGGAAAGCCCATCGCCGTCTCGTAGAGGACGAAGTTCGAGTTCACGACCTCGAGCACGCCCGCACGGGTGAAGCGCACGAGTGTCGCCGCGGCGGGCAGCGAAAGGGTGATCGCGGGCAGGATCAGGTGGCTCAACGCGCTCTTCAGCGAGGCCCAATCGCCCTGCAGGATCGAGTCGATCACCACGAAGCCGGTGATGTTCTCGGGCCCGAAGCCCGAGATGCGGCCGTTGAGCGGAGTCCAGCCGAGGCGGGTGGAGAAATACATCTGCAACTCCATCGCGAGCCAGAAACTCGCGACCGCGAGGCCCGAGATCGACAAGAGCCGGAGGATCTGGTCGGTGAGCGAATTGCGGCGGATCGCGGAGATCACGCCCAGCGGCACGCCAAGGCCGATGGCCAGGATCATGGCGGCGAAGGTCAGCTCCAGCGTCGCGGGCAACCTGTGGAGAAGGTCGGAGGAGATCTCCCGCTGGGTATAGAGCGAACGCCCCATATCCCCCGTCACGAGGTCGCGCAGATAGATGCCGAACTGCACGATGAGCGGCTCGTTCAACCCCATCTGCTCGCGCAGCGCGTCGATCTGCGCCTGCGTGGCGTTCTCGCCCGCGACGATCCGGGCGGGGTCGGTCGGGACCACGTTCGAGATCAGGAAGACGACGATGATCAGTCCCAAAAGTGTGGGCACGAACCAGACGAGTCGGGACAGCACGAGTTCAACGCGGCGCATGGCGTGTCTCCGTCATTCGGGGGGAAGGAAACCCGCGGCGCGGGCGCAGCGCCGCGGGCATGACCGGATCACTCCTCGGCGGGATAGGCCCACCGCATGTCCTGCCCGTTGCCCACGGGCGAGAAGCGGATGCCCTCGACGCTGTCGGCATAGGGCCCATACCACTTGGTATTGTAGATCCAGATCCCCGCGGCATCGTCGTAGACGATCTGCCCCGCCTCCTTGTAGAGCCGGTCCCGCTCCTCCTGGTCGGTGGTCAGGAGTGCTTCTTCCAGCCGCTTGTCCACCTCCGCGTTGTGGTAATCCGAGACGTTGCGCGTCGGCGCGTAGCGCGAGCCGTACTGCTCCCCGATCCAGTTGTTCGGGTCGGCGTAGTAGGTGCTCTTCCAGTAAGGGACCATGTCGGGCATCGTCTCGGGATTGCGCATGTTGGACGAGATCACCGGCCAGGGTGCGCTCGCGATCTCCACGTCGATGCCGAGCTGCGCAAGGCCGTTCTGCATCAGTGCCGCGGCCTGCTCGGTCTCCGCAAAGCCTGCGAGCGTGCCGATGTTCAGCGTACGGATATCGTCGCCATGCTCGGCCTTGTATGCGTCAAGATATTCCTGCGCCTTCTCGAGGTCGAACTCGTAGCCCGCCACGTCCGGTACGCCCCAGAGGTTGCCGGGAACGATCGTGGGATTGCGCACGACCGTGCCCTGCATGATCGCGTTGATGTAGCCCTCGTAGTCGAAGGCATGGTTCATCGCCATGCGGAAGTTCAGGTCGTCGAGCGGCGGGCGCCCGTTATGCATGGCGATGTGATAGACGCGCATCGACTCTTCCTCGAGGATCTGAACGTCCTCGTCGGAACGAAGCCGCTTCACCTGGTCGGGGGCGAGATAACCGTCGAGGCCCTGGTAATCGCCGCGCATCAATCCCTGGATACGGGTATTGGTCTCCAGCACGGTGCGGAACTCGATCTCGTCGTAATACCGCTCGCCCCAGCCCGCGAAATGATCCGCGTTGCGTTCCCCTATGAAGCCGATCGCGGGATCGTAGCGCTGGAGGATGTAGGAGCCGGAGCCCGCGACGTTGTCGGTGAGATAGGCCTGCCCCCAATCGTCGTCGACCTCGTTCTCCTTCAAGAGCGCCGAATTGACGACGAGGATGTCCGGAACGAGGGAGGCGAAGATGGCCGAGGGCTCCTTGAGCGTGAAGGAGACGGTGTGCTCGTCCACCGCCTGCGTGGCGCCCGGCTCGAGCATTGGCTGGAAGAGCGCGCCCGCGCCGCTCGCGAGTGCCAGCATCCGCTCCATCGAATAGACCACGTCCTCGGCGGTCATCATCGTGCCGTCGTGGAAGGCCACGTCGTCGCGCAGGGTAAAGGTCCAGGTCAGACCGTCCTCGGAGACGGTATGCTCCGTCGCGAGCCACGGAATGAGTTCGGGCGGGTTGTCCACCCAGCGATAGAGCCCATCGTAGAAATTGAGCCGGGTCGCGACGCGGGCGACGTCGAAGACCGTATGCGGATCGAGCGTGTCGTAGGCGGAATTGTTTGCGTGGACGTAGCGCGACTGCGCCTCGACTGCCGCGGGGACGCCCAAGGCGAGGGCGGAGGCGAACGCGATGGCCGTGTATCTCATATCTGTCTCCACTGTCGGGGTTGTTATCTTCTTATTGGACGCGGGCGGCGGACGCCCGCACCTCTCTCAAGCCGCTCCGGCCGCATGGGCGACGATGTCGGCATGGGTCGCGAACCAGCATTCGTCCGTCTCCTTCATGCGCCGCACGAGCTCCTCGAGGATCCAGATCCGCGAGCGGTAGCCGATCATGTGGGGATGCATCGTGAGCTGGAAGATGCCCCCTTCGTCACGTGCCGCCTCGAACTCGCGCCAGAAGATGTCGAGCACGGCCGCAGGCGGGGTATAGGGGCGCAGCGCGGAATACCGGTTCATGTTGAAGTAGACCGCGTCGTCGCGGATCCATTCCACCGGCAGCTCCACCACGCCCGTATCGGCCCCGTCGAGCAGCAGGCGGTAGCAATCGACATCCGCCATGAGAGAGCTGTCGTAGAGAAGCCCCATGTCGCGCGTGATCTCGAGCGTGGTGTGGGAGAAATCCCAGGACGGCGTGCGGATACCCACGGGACGCGCGCCGCAGATCCGTTCTAGCGTGTCGGCGGAGCGCATCTGCAGATCCCGTTCCGCCTCGGGCGGCAGGACGGAGTTGCGCTCGTGGATCCAGCCATGGATGCCGACCTCGTGGCCCTTGTCGACGAAGGACCGCGCCTCGTCGGGATAGAGCATCGCGACGACCGCGGGGACGTAGAAGCTCGCGGGAATTCCGTGACGGTCGAGAATGTCGAGGATGCGCGGGATGCCTTGGCGGTTGCCGTACTGGCCCCGGCTCATCGCGCCGATGGAGTGGCCGCCATCGCGCAACTCGTTGGTCTCGTGATCCACGTCGAACGAAAGCGCGACGGCGCACCGCTTTCCCTCCGGCCAGGAGTCGGGGCGGAGGGCGGCGCCGGCACGCACGCGGTCGACCTTGCCGCGCCAGATCGCCTCGTCCCATTGCCAGGGTTCCTGTTCTGTGCTCATCGGGCTCTCCTTCAGGGAAACGGGTGTCCGGTGACGGGCAGGACCTGCCCGGTGATGAAGCCCGCCTGCCGGGAGGCGAGGAACAGGCAGGCATGGGCGATATCCTCGGCCGTGCCGAGACGGCGGAGCGCGATCCCCTCGACGAGCCGGCGCTGGCCCTCGGGACCGTAGCCCTCCCATTGCCGCTCGTAATCGGGGCTCGTGCGCAGGAAGCCCGGCGCCACTGAATTGACGGTGATCCCGTGCGGTCCGAATTCCAGCGCCAGCTGGCGCGTCAGGCCCACGAGCGCGTGCTTGGACGCGCAATAGGCCTGGATGCCAGTGAGGCTCGGCCTCAATCCCGCGCCTGAAGTGATCGTGACGATCCGCCCTTCTCCCCGCGCCTTCATTCCCGGCGCGAGCGCGCGCGCGAGGTTGAGAGCGCCGGTGACGTTGGCATCGAAGATCGCCTGCCATTCGTCGTCCTCGACCTCCTCGAGCGGCTTTGGTCGCTGCCCGCGCACGCCCCCCGCGGCATGGATCAGGACGCCGATCCCGCGATCCGCGCAGAGCGCCTCCACCGCGCCGCGATCCGCGAGATCGAGGGAGGCGGTCTCGAGCGCGCCGCCCGGATGGATGCGCGCGAGTTCGTCGAGCCCCGCCGCATCGATATCGAGGGCGAGCACCCGCGCGCCGGCCGCGAGCGCGCCTCCGACGATCGCCGCCCCGATGCCGCGGGCGGCGCCGGTGACGAGGACATCGCCCGGGATCAGGTCTAGGCGCATCATTCCGCCGCGTCCCGGCTGGGGGCGTACTCGGGCAGATGCTCCGCGAGTTGCGGCATCGCGGCCACCGCCAGGGCGATCGCCGCCTCCACGTCGCGACCGTCGCCGCTCCGTTGCCGCTCGGACAGCTGTGCGACATGGGCGAAGACCCTGCGCTTGACGTAGTGGCGCCAGGGCACCGGCACGCGCGCGAGGGCCGTGGAAAGGGCCGCGTAATTCGCATCGGTCCAGATCGCCTCGAACGCCATGCGGCCCGCGTTGTAGGTGTAGGTCGAGGGCGGCGACATCCTCGCGGTCCGTGCCATCTTCTCCCGTTGATGATCGGTTGCGTTGAGGTCGATGCGCCCGTCGGGTTCGAGGACGACCCCGTATCGGAGCGACGCTTCCTCGATGGAAACGGCGCCCCGCGCCACGTCGCGGGCCACGAGGACGGCGTCGCGCTCGTGGGCGAAGCCCCAGCCTGCCCCGCCGCCCGAGGTCAGGTTGATGATCTCCCCCGGCTCGAGCCGCACGACGTCGGTATTGCCGAGATCGGTCCGGATTCCGTCGGGGGCGATCTTGGTGAAGGTCGAGGGCGCGCCCGCACCGCCCCCCTGCCCGCCCCAGGCCGCGAAGACGGTGCGGTCGCGGTTGCGCGCCGTCACCACCGTGTCCGGCGCGAAGATCTCGAGCTCGAGCTCGGTCGCAAGCCCGCCCCGCGCCAGTCCCGCGCCGCCGCTATCCTGAACGAGGCCGTAGCGGCGAATGCGGATCGGCACCTCGACCTCGTTGATCTCCACGGGCGTGTTCTTGAGAAAGCCACTGTTGGCCCCCGACCCGTCCGTGCCGTCGCCGCGCGCGGAGCCGCCGGCGCCGCCCACCACCGGGTCGATGGAGGCCATGGCCATCCGGCCCGTGGCGATGTCGAAGGTCTTGACGTTGACGATGCCGCCGCCCCCCGCGGCCCCCACCGGCAGACGGTCGGGGGCGGCGGCGTGAAACGCGCCCATCAGCACGCCCTGAAGCCGCCCGCAGGTCAGCGACCGCATCCCCACAGCCGCCGGGTGGACCGGGTTGAGCACGCTGCCCTCCGGCACGATGCATTCCGCGGGGCGCAGCAGCCCGCCATTGAGCGGGATCGACGGGTCGAGCGTGTAGAGGCAGTAATTCCACCCTACCATCAGCAGGATATGGCGCGAATTGCCGCCGGTCGGCATGTTGAGCGCCGATTGAAGCTGCGGATCGGACCCGGTGAAGTCGAGTTCCGCCCCGTCGCCGCGGATCCGAAGCGCAAGCTCGAGCCGCACCGGCACGCCGCCCGGCGCATCCTCGTCGAGGTAGTCGACGAAGCGGTATTCCCCGTCGGGCAGGCGGGAGAGCACGTCGCGCGATCTCGCCTCGCCGGTATCGAGCAGGTCCTCGATCCCGGCCTCCACGACCTCGACGCCGAACTTGGCGATCATCTCGTGCATCTTCGCCTCGCCGGTATTGACCGCCGCGATCTGCGCGTTGAGATCGCCGCGGTTCTGCTCCGGCATCCGCACGTTGAGAAGCATCGTCTCGAGAAGCTGCTCGTTCATTACCCCGCGGCTCACGAGTTTCGTCGGACGGAAACGGATTCCCTCCTGGTGAACCTCGGTATTGGCGCGCGAGAGGCTCGCGGGCACGGCACCGCCCATGTCGGTGTTGTGGATGTGGCCCACCGCGAAGGCCACGATCCGCCCCTCCCAGAAGATCGGCTTCCAGATATGCATGTCGGGCGTATGCGTGCAGACGTACCCGCTATAGGGGTCGTTGGTGACGCAGATGTCGCCCTCCTCGTAATCCTCGATCGCGCCGATCACGCCCGCGTAATCGAGCCCGATGAACCAGGTCGCGCCGAGGTCGCGGGGGCTCGCGAAGGTCATGCCGGCGGGCGTGGTGAGACCGGTGGTGAAATCCTCCGTCTCCTTCACGAAGGTCGAATGCGCGGTGCGGAAGAGCGTGTAGGCCATGCTCTCGGCGACCGCCTGGGCGTGGTTCTCGAGCACGCGCAACGTGACGGGATCAGTGCGCATCGGGACGCTCCCTTGTCAGGATCAGGTTTCCGAACGTGTCGACGCGGCCCGAGAAGCCCGGCGGCACGATCACCGTCGTGTCGTCCTGCGCCACGACGCAGGGACATTCGAAGCGCGCCCCGGCGGTGAGCGCATCGCGGCGGTAGAACGCGATCTCGCGCCGCGCGCCGTCGAGATGGACGGAAAGGGCACGGTCCGGTGCCACATCACGCACTACTTCCCCGGATCGCGGCAGGGGCGGACGCGGGGCGTGGCCCGTCACGATCATGTTGACCGCGATGATCTGGATCGGTGCCTCGGGGTCGGCATGGCCGTAGAGGCGATGATGCTCCGCATGGAACGCCGCCGCCAGCGGGCCCGGATCGCCTGCCTCGAGCGCGGCGGCGTCGAGGGGCACGTCGATCTCGAAGCTCTGCCCGCGGTAGCGCATCTCCGCGACCGCCTGATAGACCGCCTCGCCCTCGTGGCGCTGTTCCTCCACGATCCAGTGCCGCGCGGTTTCGGCGAGCCGTTTCACGCAGGCGGCGAGATCGCCCATGTTCTCGGATGCGAGGTCGTAATAGGCGACCGCGGTGAAATCGTTGCGCACCTCCGCCGTGAGACCGCCGAGCGCCGAGAGGACACCCGGCGCGGGCGGCACGATCACCTCCGCCATGCCGAGCTCGCGGGCGAGGAACCCCGCGAGCATCGGCCCGCCGCCGCCGAAGGCGAGAAGGGAGAAGTCGCGCACGTCGACCCCGCGTCGCGAGCAGAGCTTGCTCACCTCGCGGTACATGCCCGATACGGCGACGCCCACGATCCCCTCCGCCGTCTCCTCGACACTGCGTCCGAGCCCTTCGGCGAGCGGTGCGATCGCGGCCCGCGCCCGGTCCGCGTCGAGCGCGACCATCCCGTAGCCGAGCGCGCCCAGATCGATGAGGCCGGAGGCCACGAAGGCGTCGGTGATCGTGGCCTGCGTCCCGCCGCGCCCATAGGCGGCGGGCCCCGGCTGCGAGCCCGCACTGTCGGGACCGACGGCGAGAAGGCCCGCCGCGTCGAGGCGCGCGATGGAGCCGCCCCCCTCCCCGATCGAGGTGACGGAGACGGTGGGCACGTAGATCGGAAAATCCCCCACCGTCTCGGCCGAGCCGAAGCCGGGGCGGCCGTCGCGGATGATCGCCACGTCGGCGCTCGTCCCGCCTACGTCGAGAGAGAGCACGCGGCCCGCGCCGCATTCCTCCGCCACATAGGCCGCGCCCATCACGCCCGCGGCGGTCCCCGACAGCAGCATCTCCACGCAGGCGGACTTGCCGAGTTCGGCCGACATGATCCCGCCGTTCGACTTCGTCACCATCGGCGCAGCCTTGACGCCGATCCCCCCGAGCGCCTCCTGCAGCGCGCCGAGATAGGAGGAGACGCGCGGCTGTACGTAGCCGTGGATGACGGCGGTCGACGTGCGCTCGTATTCCCGGATGATCGGCCGGATCCGGTGCGAGCAGAAGACGTGCAGATCGGGAAACGCCTCCGCGAGGATCTCCGCCGCCTTCGCCTCGTGGTCGGGATTGCGGTAGGCGTGGAGGAACGACAGCACGACCCCTTCGGCCCCCCGCGCCAGCGCCGCCTCCGCCGCCGCGATCACGCTGTCGCGGTCGAGGGGCGTCACGATCCCGCCCTGCGCGTCCAGCCGCTCGCGCACGCCGAAGACGAGATCGCGGGTGACGAGCGGCTCCGGCCGGGCGGAAAGGAGATCGTAGGGATCGGGCATCTTAAGCCGCGCGAGCTCCAGCACGTCGACGAAGTTCTCCGTCGTGAAGAGCGCGAGCCGGATCCCCTTGCGCATGATGAGCGCGTTGACCCCGACGGTCGTGCCGTGGGTGAAATAGGAGATGTCGGAGGGTGCGATTCCCAGCCGCTCGTGCAGCGCGCCGAGCCCGTCGATGACCTCCTGCCCCGGGCGGTCGGGCGTGGTCAGCACCTTGACCGTGCCGATCTCCCCCGTCGCCTCGTCGACGGCGCAGAAATCCGCGAAGGTCCCTCCGATATCGACCCCGACCCTGTAGCTCATCGCTCGCCTCTCCGGTTATTCATGCCTGGCTCCCCGCCCGTCCCAGGCGCTGGCTGATCTGTGCCGCGGTCTCGAGGGCCGCATCGCGCATCTCGTCGGAACGCTCCCGGTAACGCTGCGCCACGGTCGCGATGTCGACAACGGCGACGACGTTGCCCTTCGCGTCGCGGATCGGCGCGGCGATCCCGCAGCCACCTTCCGCGAACTCCTCCTCGATCGTGCCGTAGCCCGCCTCGCGGATCCGGGCGAGCTCCGCCCGGAGCGCCGCCTCGCCCGTCACGCTGCGCGCGGTGAATGCATGCAGTTCCGTCCGCGCGAAATAGGCGTCGACCGCGTCGGGCTCGGAATGGGCGAGGAGGACGCGCCCCATCACCGTCGCATAGGCGGGCAGCCGCGACTGCTCCGCTGCGTCGTAGCGGATCGGCCGTTCGCTCACCGCCTTGCAGACCAGCGTGACGTCGAGATCGGGGCGCTGCACGCAGACGAAGACCGTCTCGCCGATCCGGTCGCGGGTGGCGGCGATGATCGGCGCGGCGACGGCCTGTAGCCGCGCGCGGAACCCGCCGATCCAGTTAAACCCGTCCCGCAGCCCGTCGACCATCCGGTACCGGTCCGCCTCGTCCCGCATCACGTAGCCGCGACTGACGAGCGTTCCCATCAGCCCATGCAGGCTGCTCTTCGGGATCGACAGCTCACGGGCGAGATCGGCAAAGCGCATCGGCGCCGCCCGCGTCGAAAGGACTTCGAGGATGTCGAGAACACGAACTGCCGATTTGATGTTGTTCATATATGAGAACTACGTTTCCATACAGGAATGATCTACAACCCTTCCCTCAAGTCAACCCCCCGGATGGGCAGCACGCGGTCGATCTGAACGAAGAGCCGTCAGGCGGGCACGGAATGCCTGCGAAGCATGCATCGTCGACCCGGATCCGGGCGACGGGCGTCTATCGGTGCAGGCGAAGTCGGATACGGCCGTCCGTCACGGATTGGACGATGGCTGCCTTGGTTCAGGCGAGCATCTGCGTATCGGCGCAGACGGAAATCGCCTGGCCCGAGATAGTTCGACCCCGTGGGCTGGCGAGGAACAGGATCTGGTCCGCGATCTCCTCGGGCTGCACGTAGCTGCGAAGCCCGGTATAGGAGAGCGCGTCGCCTTCGACCTCCGCGAAGGACCGCCCCTGGCGCTGCGCCTTGGCTTCGAGCACTCGTCGCTGCCGTTCGCCCGCGACGAGGCCCGGCAGGATCGCGTTGGCCCTGATCCCGTCGGGGCCAAGCTCGAGCGACAGAGATTTCGTGAACCCGATCACGCCCCATTTCGCCGCCGCATAGGGCGTTCTGAGCGCAAAACCGAGCCGTCCCGCGAGCGAGGAGATATTGGCGATCGAGGCATTGTCGCTTTGCTTCAGCGCAGGGACCGCATGGCGCGTGCAATGAAACTGCGACGTGAGACAGATTCGGAGGCACGCCTCCCAATCGGCGGGATCGATCTCGTCCACGGGCCCGGTCGGACCGGCCGTGCCCGCATTGTTGACGAGCGTATCGAGGCCGCCAAGCACATCGATCGCCCGCTCCATGAAACCGGCCACGGCCTCCGCGTTGCCCATGTCGGCCGAAAATCCCGTCACGTCGTCCGGCAGGGTCGAAAGGGCCGTCTCGTCGATGTCGCAGGTCACGACACGCGCACCTTCGGCCCTGAACGCCTCGACGATGGCGCGACCGATCCCGGCCGCTCCCGCCGTCACGATCACCCTGTGGCCCTGCAATCCGAGATCCATCATGCGCTCCTCAATGTCGGGGATTTCTCGAGATCGGCCGCCGCCAGGATGAGTTCGGACGCCTCGGTGATGTCACGCGCGACCGCGGCTTCCGCTTCGGCGCCGTCGCGTGCCTCGAGCGCCGCGCAGAGGGCGGCGTGGTTGCGGCGCGAATGATGCGGCCGCGCACCGCCCGGTGCCGCCTCCCCCACGCCGATGTCGAAATTGATGATCGGACCGGCGCGAAGCCACAGGACCGAGATCACGTCGAGCAGGGCCTTCGACCCCGCCGCGCGATAGACCGCGAAATGCAGATCCTTGTTCGCCGCCACGGCCAGGGCTGTCCCATAGGCGCTGTCGAGCACCTCGTCGAAGCGGCGGGTGAGATGAGAAATCTCGGCGATCTCCGCATCGCTTGCCCGCGTCGCGGCCAGATGCGCGGCGCAGCCCTCGTTCAGGACGCGGATCCGGGTGAGGTCGCGGAACGCCTCGGCCGAGAGCATCGGCACTCGCACCGCGCGCTTCGGCATCACCTCGAGCGCGCCGCTCGCCGCGAGCCGTCCGACCGCCTCGCGCACCGGCATGATGGAGACCCCAATCCGCTCGGCAAGCTCGCGCAGCGACAGCCTGTCGAGCGGGCTCAACTGCCCCGACAGGAGCATGTCGCCAAGCGCCGCATGAACCTGGTCCGAGAGCGTCACGCGGGTCGCGGGCTGCAGGATGTCGAGCTTGCGGGTCATCGTTGAGACAAGTCTTGACACACACCCCCGCCCGCGACAACTGTGATCTCACATCACAGATCGACAATCCGGGGGGAGACGGCCAGTGGCCGAGCCGGACGTTCGAAGGGAGGGGACACCATGAAGACAAGGACGAACCGCAGGCTTTTCCTGCAGGGCGGAACGGCCGGGCTTGCCCTGGGTCTCGCCGCGCCGACCTATCTCCGCGCCCAGTCGGGTCCGCTGAAGATCGGGCACCTGACGCCGCTCACGGGCTTTCTCGGACCGCTCGGGGAATACGGGCAGATGGGCGTCGACCTCGCTCTCGAGGAGATCAACGCGAATGGCGGCGTCGGTGGCCGACAGATCGAGCTTTTGAAGGAGGACAGCGTCAACGCGCAGACGGCCTCAACCAAGGCCGAGCGGATGTTCGAGCGCGACGGGGTGGAGATGATCCTGGGCGAAATTTCGTCCGCATCCTGCCTGACGATCAGCCAAGTCGCGGCCCGCTACGGCAAGCTCTTCGTGAATACGGGCGGCAATTCGGACGCGCTTCGCGGGTCGGATTGCAACCGCTACATGTTCCATGTCGAGACCGAGAACGCGATGTACGTCAACGCGGAGGGGCGGTACTTTCAGAACGAGGGCCTCGTCGACGGCAAGGACTGGTACACGCTCAACGCAGATTACGCTTTCGGCCACGACCTGCTGCGCGCCGCCAAGAGCTTCCTCGAGGCCAACGGGGGCAATATCGTGGCCGAGGAGATGGTACCCACGGACGCCACCGACTTTTCCTCGTATCTCCTGAAGATCCGGCAGGTGGAGCCGGATGTCGTCGCGCTGAACCTCGCGGGCACGCAGATCACCAACTTCTTCAAGCAGTACGGCGAGTTCGGCCTCGACTTCACGCTCGGGGGCTTCGGCTTCGACACGGTGGCCGCCTGGGCCGCGGGGGCGCGGAACTTCCGCGGCACCTGGCCCAATGTCTGGAACCACCTTGTCGATACCGAGGAATCGAAGTCGTTCACCAAGACCTTCACCGACAAATACGGCAAGCCGCCGGAGAACCAGGCCTGGGGCGATTACAATGCCCTGAAGATCGTGGCGCAGGGGATCGATGCGATCGGCGGCGCCAACGGCGACGAGCTCATCGCCTATTTCGAGAGCGACGAGGCCAAGTTCGACGTGCAGAAGACGCGGCAGGCCTATTTCAGGCCCGAGGATCACCAGCTGATCCAGGAGATCTATGCGATCACCGCGCTCGATCCCGACGCGGTCGAGAACGAATGGGACATCTTCACCACGTCGGGACCGATCCCCGGCGAGGACCAGCCGCTCGACGTGCTCGCGCAGAGTACCGAGGGCGCCTGCACCTTCTCCAGCTGACCGGGGCGCGGACGCACGGGTCGGCCGTGCGTCCCGTCCACCTGCGGGAGGATCCGCGCAGATGTATATCGAACTCTTCCTGACGCAGGTTCTGAACGGGCTTCTCGACGGGGTCTACTATCTCCTCATCGCGCTCGGCCTGTCGCTGATCTTCTCGCTCGGCGGGATCATCAACCTCGCGCATGGCGCCTTTTTCGCGATCGGCGCCTATGCCGCGATCCTGATCACGCCCTATACGGGCTATTTCGGCGCGCTGATCCTCGCGCCGCTCCTCGTCGCGGGCCTCGGGATGATCGTCGAGCGGACGCTCTTCACGCGGTTCTACCGCATCGACCCGCTCTATTCGCTGCTACTGACCTTCGGGCTCGCCATGGTGATCGAGCAGGGGCTGCGCTGGATCTTCGGGGCCGCGCCGCTCTCCTACGCGATGCCCGACATCCTCAGGGGACAGGTCTTCCTGGGCGACTTCATCTATTCGCGCTACCGCGTCTTCCTCATCGCCGTGGCGATCGTCGCGGTCGCGGCGCTCTGGGTGCTGCTCAATCGTAGCGCGTTCGGGCGGATCGTGCGGGCGGGCGTGCAGAATCCCGACATCGTCGGATCGCTCGGCATCTCGCTGCGCCCCTATCTCTCGATCGTTGCGGGGATCGGGATCGGGCTCGCGGGGCTCGCGGGCGTGCTCCTCGCGCCGATCTACTCCGTCCATCCCGCGATGGGGGCGGAGGTTATCGTGCCGGCCTTCGTCGTCGTGGTGATCGGCGGCCTCGGCTCCTTCTGGGGGGTCATCCTCGCGGCGCTCCTCGTCGGTCTGACGAAGGGCGTGCTCATCGGGGTCGGCCTTTCCGCCTATTCTACGGCCGCGATCTACCTCCTGATGTTCCTCGTCCTCCTCGCGCGCCCGCGCGGACTGCTGGGCGAGCGCATCCTGCGCTTCGAGTGAGCGGCCATGACCGATAGTCCCACGACCGGGTACGACGCGGCGCAGACCCGGCGTTTCGCCCTCCTCCACCCCCTTCTCCTCGCGGGCGCGGGGCTCGTCGCGCTGCCCTTCGTTCTGATCGCGGCGGGGCTCACCTATACTTCCGCCACCGAGGTCGTGGTCTTCGCCGTCGCCTGCATGGGCCTCAACGTGCTCGCCGGCCAGACGGGCCTCGTCTCCTTCGGTCACGGCGCCTGGTTCGGGCTCGGCGCCTATGCCGCGGGGCTCATTTCACTCGCGATGGGCGGCGGATTCTGGCTGCCGATCCTCGGGATGCTGGTCCTGACCGGGATCGTCGCGTCGGTCTTCGGTGCGCTCATCCTCCGGCGGCGGGGGGTCTACTTCTCGCTCCTGACGCTCGCGCTCGCCGCGATGGGTTTCGCCATCGCCTATCGCTGGACCGAGGTCACGGGCGGCGAGAACGGTCTCGGAGGGATCGCGCGTCCCGCCTTCCTCGGGCTCGATTTCGAGATGTCGGCCCCCTATTACTGGCTCGTCGCCGTCCTCGCGATGGGAGTGCTCGGGCTCCTCTGGCGCTTCGTCAACTCGCCGCTCGGCACCGTGCTCCTCGCCATTCGCGAGAACGAGGAGCGGACGCGGTTCCTGGGCTACCGCGTCGATCGCTACAAGCTCGCGGCCTTCATCGTCTCCGCGATGATCACGGCCTTCGCGGGCGCGCTCCTGCTCTACAAGAATCGCATGACGTCGGCGGAGCCGATGTCGGTGATCTTCTCGGGCGAGCTTCTCGCCATGGTCGTGATCGGAGGGATGCGCGGCTTTCTCGGGCCCTGCATCGGCGCGCTCTTCTACATCCTCTTCCGCGAATACCTGTCGATCTACACCGACAACTGGCTTCTCTGGTTCGGTCTCGTCTTCATGGGCTTCGTGCTCTTCGCCCGCGAGGGGCTGGTGGGGCTCCCGGGCCAGATCCGGCGCGCGCTCCGGCCGGACCCGGAAAGCGGCGCGGCAATGGCAGGTCGCCGGGCGGAGACGACGCCCCTGCCCGATTTCCTGAAGCCCCGCGATCATCGCGACGGCGCCATCCTGGAGGCCGACGGTCTCGCGAAGTCCTTTGGCGGTCTGCGCGCCGTGGACGACGTCTCGCTCCGCGTGGCCGACCGGAGCCTTCATGCGCTCATCGGGCCGAACGGGGCGGGCAAGACCACCGCCTTCAACCTCATGTCGGGCCTCCATGCCCCCGATGCGGGCGCCGTGCGCCTCGGCGGTCAGCCACTTTCGGGACGCACGCCGGAAGAGATCGCCGCGGCGGGTGTCGGGCGGTCGTTCCAGATCACCAACCTTTTCCCTGAACTCACCGTGCGCGAGAATGTCCGCATCGCGGTCCAGTCGAACGACCCGGCGCGCATGCATCCGCTCCGCCGCGCCCGCGACCTCGAGGAGGTCAACGAGCGCACCGAGGCGGTGATGGCCTATATGGGCCTCGCCGGGATGGGCGAGGCGCGGGCCGACGCCCTCTCCTACGGCGGGCAGAGGCTGCTCGATCTGGGGATCGCGCTCGCGGCAGGGCCGCGGATCCTGCTCGCCGACGAACCGCTTGCCGGTCTTTCCGCGGCGGAGCGGGAACGGGTGGGACGGCTCATCAAGTCGCTCTCCTCCGACATCCCGATCCTCCTCGTCGAGCACGACATCGACCGGGTCTTCGAACTCGCCGACCGCGTCACCGTGATGAACGAGGGGCGGGTCCTGCTCGATGGAAGCGTGGACGAGGCCCGCACGAGTTCGGAGGTGCAGGAGATCTACATCGGCTCGGGCGCCGACAGCCTCTCGGCCACGCCGCGTGCCTCCGCCGCTCGCGACGCGGCGCTGATCTCGCTTCGGGACGTGAACGTGAGCTACGGCAAGAGCCACATCCTGAACGACGTCACCTTCGACGTACACGAGAACGAGATCCTAGCGCTCCTGGGCCGCAACGGCGCGGGCAAGTCCACGCTCCTGAAGGCGCTCATCGGCATCGCGCCCGTGGGGTCGGGCGAGATCCGCATGGACGGCGCCGATCTCGCGGGCCTTCCCGCCGCGGAGATGGCGCGCCGCGGGATCAGCTATGTCCCGCAGGGCCGCGGCCTCTTCGCGGGGATGAGCGTGGGACAGAACCTTGAGCTCGGACGGCTGAAGCGGCGCAACGGGACCGGCGTGCACTGGGACGACGACCGGATTTTCGAATACTTCCCGCGCCTGAAGGATCGGATCGACACGCCGGCCGACTACCTGTCGGGCGGCGAGCAGCAAATGGCCGCCGTCGCGCGCGCTCTCTCGGGGGATACGCGGCTCCTGCTCCTCGACGAGCCGTTCGAGGGTCTGGCACCCGCGATCGTCGAACAGCTCTTCGAGAGCTTCGACGCGCTGCGGCAGGAGATCTCGCTCATCATCGTCGATCACAACCTCGACCTCGCGCTGTCGCTGTCGGACCGGACCGTGGCGCTCGAACGCGGCGCCGTGATCCACGAGGGACCCTCGCGCGACCTCGCCGAGGATATCGAACTGCGTAGAAAGGTGCTCTGGCTATGAACGACACGGCAACGGGCGGACGCATCGCCATCATCGGAGCCGGACTGATCGGACGGTCCTGGACCGCGCTCTTCGCCCGCGCCGGTCTCGACGTGCAGATCTGGGATCCCGACGAGAAGGTCCGCGCCGACTTTCCCTCCGCGTTCGCGGCGCTCGCACGAGGCCTCGCCGCGGAAGGGATGATGGACGATCCCGAGGGCGCCGCCGCGCGGGTGACGGTCGCCCGGACGCTGGAGGAGGCCGTCGCGGGCGCGGGCTTCGTCCAGGAGAACGGGCCCGAGGACCGGGAGGTGAAGATCGACCTCTTCACCCGGATCGACCGTGCCGCCGAGGAGGATGCCGTCCTCGCCTCCTCCACCTCCGCCATCGTGCCCTCCCTCTTCACGGAGGCGCTGCCGGGGCGGCATCGCTGCCTCGTGGGTCACCCCGTCAATCCGCCCCATCTCATCCCCGTGGTCGAGCTCTGCCCCGCCCCCTGGACCGACGATGCGACGATGGACCGGGCGGAGGCGCTCTACGCGCGGATCGGGCAGAGCCCCGTCAGGATGACCCGCGAACTCGACGGGTTCGTGCTCAACCGCTTGCAGGGCGCGCTCCTCGCGGAGGCGATGCGTCTCCTGGGCGACGGCATCGTCTCCGTCGAGGGGCTCGACGCGACGATCCGCGACGGACTTGGGCTACGCTGGGTCCTGATGGGGCCGATCGAGACGATCGACCTGAACGCACCGGGCGGGATCGAGGATTACATGGCGCGTTATGCGGGCTTCTACCGCCGACTCGCCGGCGATCCCGCGGGCCCCGAGGTCTACGATCTCGACCGGGCTGCGCGGATCGCCGAGAGCTGGCCGCAGGAGCGCGGTCCGGAGGCGATCCGGGCCCGGCAGGACCGGCGCGACCTCCGCCTGGCCGCGCTGCGCCGACATCTGCACAACGCCGGAAACCAATAGGAAAGTTCATGGCCAAACCCCGCAAAGTCATCGTCACCTGCGCCGTCACGGGCGCGATCCACACGCCGTCGATGTCGAAGGCGCTTCCCGTGACCGCCTCGGAGATCGCGGAGGCCGCCATCGGGGCGGCGGAGGCCGGGGCGGCGATCGTCCACCTCCATGCCCGCAATCCGGAAGACGGCCGCCCCGACCAGTCGCCGGAGGCGTTCGCGCCGTTCCTCGGCGTCATCAAGCAGCGCTCCGACTGCGTGGTGAACATCACCACCGGCGGCGCGCCGACGATGCCGATCGAGGAGCGCGTCCGCCCCGCGGCGACCTATCAGCCCGAGGTCGCCTCGCTCAACATGGGGTCGATGAACTTCGGCCTCTTCCAGATGCTCAAGCGCTTTCCCGATCTCGAGCATCAATGGGAGCGCGACTATGTCGGCAACAAGGACATCCTGTTCTCGAACACCTTCGGACAGGTCGAGCATATCCTGACGACGCTCGGGCCGAACGGGACGCGGTTCGAGTTCGAGTGCTACGACACCTCGCATCTCTATAATCTGAGATACTTCGCGGATCAGGGCCTGGTCGAGCCGCCCTTCTTCATCCAGACGGTCTTCGGCCTCATGGGCGGCATCGGTCCGCATCCCGAGGACGTGCAGCACATGAAGCGCACCGCCGACCGGCTCTTCGGCGACACCTACCGCTGGTCCGTCCTCGGCGCAGGGCGCAACCAGATGCCGATCGCCGCGATCGCGGCCGCCATGGGGGGCAATGTCCGCGTCGGTCTGGAGGATTCGCTTTGGTGCGGCCCGGGCCGGATGGCGACCTCGAACGCCGAGCAGGTCCAGCAGGTCCGCAAGATCATCGAGGGGCTCGGCCTCGAACTCGCGACACCCGACGAAGCGCGCGAAATGCTGTCGCTGAAAGGCGCCGACCGGGTGGCGTTCTAGCCAATCGAGCGCCGCGCCCCCGTGAAGGGGCCGGCGCGCGGCCCGACGATCTGCGCAATCCTCCACGGCAGACGCGCCGCGGCCCCGGTCGAGGCGGCGGCCTTTCCCGTGCCAGGCGGGGTCTTCGCGAATAGGAAGCCCAGTGAACCGCTACGCCTCGGCGTTATTCCGCAGGCGAAGTTGCTTTAAGGAATTTTCTTGTTGCTTAAAGTAACCGTCCTCGCCTAGCCTCCTCTTGTCAGGCCGATCCGGCTGGTTCGGTGACCGAGGAGGACCCGAAATGACCCGAGCGATCTACATCAACCTGCCCGTCGAGGACGTGGCCCGGGCGACCGCCTTCTACGAGGCCGTGGGGTTCGAGAAGAACGATGCGTTCTCCAATGCGCAGGCCTCCGCGATGCGCTGGTCGGAGGCGATCAGCGTCATGCTCCTCGACCGTCCCTTCTATGCGACGTTCACCGAGAAGACGATCATCGACGCCAGGACGCAGAGCGGTGCACTGCTCTGCCTCACCTTCGACGGCAAGGCCGAGGTCGACGACATCCACCGTCGGGCCGTCGCCGCCGGAGGGCGCAATGTACGAGAGATCAAGGATCAGGGTTTCATGTATGGCGGCGCCTTCGAGGACCCCGACGGGCATATCTGGGAGACGCTCTCGATGAACCCCGAGGCGGGCGATCCCGCATCGGTCGATGCCAAGTGATCCTGTCCTCACGGTCTTCCGCGCCTCCCCCGACGGGGGACGCGGCCTTGCCCGCGACATGCCCGTCCGCTGGGCCCTCGAGGAAGTGGGACGGAGCTACGATGAGGAGCGGGTGAGCCTCGCGGAGTTGAAGGCCTCGGCGCATCGCGCCCGCCATCCGTTCGGTCAGATCCCGACGTTCCGACGTGGCGACCTCATGCTTTTCGAGTCAGGCGCCATCGTCCTCTCCATCGCGCGGCGCGACCCGGGCCTCCTGCCGACGGACGAGACGGCGGCGGAGCGGGTGGTGTCCTGGATGTTCGCCGCCCTCACCACGATCGAGCCGCCGATCGTGGAACGCGAGCAGGCGGGATATCTCGAACGGGACCGTCCGTGGTTCGCGGCGCGACAGGCGCTTCTCGACGAACGCATCCGTCTGCGCCTGGGAGAACTCGCCGCGGCGCTCGGTCAGCGCGCCTGGCTCGAGGGCGAGTTCAGCGCCGCCGATCTTATCATGATTACAGTGCTGCGAAGGCTCGAGGGGACCGATCTCGCCTCGGAATACCGGACTCTCGCCGATTACGTCGCTCGCGGAACCGCCCGCCCGGCCTACCTCCGCGCCTTCCGTGCCCAGAAAGCGGCCTTTGACGAAAGCCATGAGGAGGTTCCCCATGCCCATTGATCCCGATGCCGCGATCACCCTCACCGCTTTCGACTGGGTCCCCGACTTCGCCAGGGGACAGGTCCGCGATCTGCGCGTCCGCTGGGCCCTTGAAGAGGTAGGGCAGTCCTATGCCGTCCGCCTGCTGCCGCTGGGAAGCCAGAAAGCGGCGGCGCACCGGGCGATCCAGCCCTTCGGACAGATCCCGACCTTCGAGGAGGGGGATCTCACCCTCTTCGAATCCGGCGCCATCGTCTGGCACGTGGCGGAACGGTTCCACGGCCTGATGCCCCAGGATCCGACCGCCCGCGCCAGGTCCCTCGAATGGCTCTTTGCCGCGCTGAATACGATCGAGCCGCCGATCACGGACTATTCCATCTGTACGATCTTCGAGGCGGGCGAGAGCTGGTCGGCGCCGCGCCGCCGCGCGGTCGAGGCCCGGATCGCAGAACGTCTAGGGGAAGCGTCGGCGCGGCTCGGCGATGCCGCGTGGTTCGCTGGTACGTTCGCGGCGGGCGATCTGATGATGGTCTCCGTGCTCCGAGCCCTCGAGGGGACCGGACTTCTCGATCCCTATCCGAACCTGGTGGACTACGTGGCCCGCGGGACCGGCCGCCCGGCTTTCGAACGCGCCCTCGCCGATCAGTTGGCGGGCTTCACGGGCAGTCCGCCGCCCGGTTTCGACGAATGGCTGGCAGAGATGGAAGCGAAGAAAGGAGACCTCGCATGAGTTACGTCGCCGGATTCCTCACCCCCGTCCCGAATGACAGGAAAGAGGAATACATTGAGAGCGCCCGCAAATCCTGGCCGATCTTTAAGGATTACGGCGCCCTGCATCATATGGAGGCCTGGGGCGACGAGGTGCCCGACGGCACCCGGACCGACTTCAAGCGCGCCGTGGACCTCAAGCCGGACGAGACCGTCTGCTTTGCCTGGATCATCTGGCCCGACAAGGAGGCATACGACAGGTGCGGCGCGTCCATGCAGAGCGATCCCCGGTGGCAGGACATGGACATGCCCTTCGACGGCAAGCGCATGATGTGGGGCGGCTTCGCGCCGATCTTCGAGGAGAAGGCGTGAGAGGACCGGATCGGCTGTCCCGCGCTGGCAAGGCCATCGGCGACGTGCCCGGCGCGGAGCAACACGATGCCGAAACGTAAGGCCGCGGTCTTTCTCTGGTTCGACACGGAGGCGGAAGCGGCCGCCGACTTCTATGCCGCAACCTTTCCCACAGCGAGATACTGAGCGTCACGCGCACGCCCGAAGGCGTTCCCCATACGCCGGCGGGCAGCGTCCAGGTCGTGCAGATGACGCTGCTGGGGCTGCCCTACGCGCTTCTGAACGCCGGGCCGAACGTCCGGCCGAACGAAGCGTATTCCCTGCAAGTCTATACCGACACCCAGGCGGAAACCGACCGGTACTGGGACGCCATCGTTCGCAATGGTGGGGAAGCGATCATGTGCGGATGGTGCAAGGATGCCTGGGGCTTTCGCTGGCAGATCACGCCGCGCCTCCTAATGGACGCGCTCGCCCATCCCGATCCCGCCGCCTCCGCCCGCGCGCAGGCCGCGATGATGGGGAGGCGAAAGATCGACATCGCGGGCATCGAGGCGGCGCTCCGCGGCCCGAAGTGAGGAGAGCGCCGGGCGGACGCGACGCGTGACCAAGTGCGACACGCGCCCCTGCCGGGTCGAACCGTCATGACCCTCCTTCCGGGCGGCCCTTGAATCGCCCTTCGGGACGCGCATATCGAGTAGTGCGGACCGGGCCCCTCTGGCGCTGCCTTCGGGTGGCGTGATGTCGGGACGCATCGAATTCACCGTTCGATGCCCAGCCTGGTCGCCCACGACATCCAGGCCGCGCTGCGCATCCCGCAAAGGATCGAGACCTTGGACGTCCTTCTCTTCTCAGAATTTCTCGGCAAGCCGCTCTGGCTCTGGGCGATCTTCCTCGCCCTCGTCATCGCGCTGCTCGTCTTCGACCTCGGCATCCTCAATCGCGAGGATCACGAGATCGGCGTGGGCGAGAGCCTGCGCCTCTCCGCGCTCTACATCGCCATCGGCATCGGCTTCTCCGGCTTCGTCTGGTTCACGCTCGACGGCACCTCCGCGACGGAGTACCTGACCGCCTTCGTCGTCGAGAAGACGCTGGCGCTCGACAACGTCTTCGTCATCGCGCTCATTTTCGGCTTCTTCGCCGTGCCCCGGAAATACCAGCACCGCGTGCTCTTCTGGGGCATTCTCGGTGTGATCCTGCTGCGCGGCCTGATGATCGGGCTCGGCGCCACGCTCGTCGCGGAATACGGCTGGATCCTCTACATCTTCGCGGCATTCCTGATCTTCACCGGCATCAAGATGCTGGTCTCGAAGGACAAGGAGATGAACCTCGATCAGAACCCCGTCGTAAATTTCATGCGACGCCGGTTCCGGGTCACCGACGAGATCGAGAGCCACGACTTCTTCGTCCGGAAACCCGACCCGAAGACCGGCAAGCTCGTTCGGTACGTCACGCCGCTCTTTCTCGCCCTCGTCGTCATCGAACTCGCCGACGTGGTCTTCGCGGTCGACTCGGTTCCGGCCGTCTTCTCGATCACGACCGATCCCTACATCGTCTATACCTCGAACATCTTCGCGATCCTCGGCCTCAGGGCGCTCTACTTCGCGCTGGCCGCGATCCTGCACCGGTTCGAATACCTCAAGCAGGCGCTGGCCGTGCTCCTCGTCTTCATCGGCTCGAAGATCTTCATCGCCCACTTCATGGGATGGGAGAAATTCCCGGCGATCTGGTCGCTCGCGATCACCTTCGTGATCCTCGGCGCGGGCATCTTCTATTCCCTCTGGCGCACGCGGGACCAGGCCCACGCGACGGGGTAGCCGCCGACGTCCTCAGGCGTCGAACGTATAGCCGAACCGGGCGATCAGCCCGGCATTCCGGCGGGCGACGATGTCGCGAAGCTCGTCGGAATAATATTCGCTGTAATGCCTGCGTTCGGAGCGGTTCTGGTGCGGCAGCGCGATCTCCCTCCCGAGCCGCTCGCAGATCCGCGTCCAGTCCTCCTGTAGCTGCTCGAATCGTGCATGGAACGCGAGCGGCACCGGGCCGCCATCGCCCGCCGCGAGATGCTCCTCCTGCGTGACCTGAGTGTGATAGGCCACGAACATTACCGGCGTCTCGAACTTCATCGGGTTGGGATTGCGCAGGATGCCTCGGTCCCAGCCTTCCCGCAGGAACTGGTCGAAATCGGGCGGCGTGTCGCCATAGACGCGCTTGTTGCGCGTCACGTGGAGCCAGCCCGACACCGCCCAGTCCCAGGGGTTGCGCACGAAGCAGAAGCTCCACGTCCGGGCGAAAATGTCGGGGCCGAGCCGGTGCCCGATCTGCTGCGCCGCGCCCTCGAGCGTGGTCATGCCGCGAACCGGATGGGCCTCCGAATCGGAGAACGCCTCGGAGAGCGCCGTCGAGATCGAGAAGCCCGCCGTCTTGGGCACGTGCAGGAACAGCGCGTTGCACGAGGGGAGATATTGTGTGGCCATGCCGCGACCGCCTGTCTCGTCTCGAGGGAAGGGGATCGGTCGGTCCTAGCCCATCGCGGCGCGGAACGCCAACCCGCCGGATCGGTCCTTGCTCTAGACTTCACGTCGACCGGACGGCACGGATAATGCCGTCAATCGGACCATTTCGCGCAAAATCGTGACCTCCGCGCCCCGTCCGGCGGGTCCGGTGCAGGGCGTCATTGCGTCCGGCACGGGAGGGCGATAAGGCCAGCCCATCATCAGGACCCGTGACGAGACGCACGGGTGGCTCTCCCGGCCGCCGATCCGCCGGGCAACCACAAGCATCACAAGATGATCGGTGCGGGACCACGGGTCCGTGCCGGTGCGAAGCGGAAAAGATTGACATGACACTAGACGCCTACCGGCGCCAATGGCTGGGTAACGTTCGCGGGGATCTGCTCTCCGGGATCGTCGTGGCCCTCGCGCTTATCCCCGAAGCCATCGCCTTCTCGATCATCGCCGGGGTCGATCCGGCCATCGGGCTCTACGCCTCCTTCTCCATCGCGGTCGTCACCGCGATCGCGGGCGGGCGTCCCGGCATGATCTCCGCCGCAACGGCGGCGACCGCCGTGCTGATGGTGACGCTCGTGGCCGATCACGGGCTGCAGTACCTCTTCGCCACCACGATCCTTGCGGGCCTCGTGCAGATCGCCATGGGGGCCGCGCGGCTTGGCAATCTCATGCGCTTCGTCTCCCGCTCGGTGATGACCGGGTTCCTGAACGCGCTCGCGATCCTGATCTTCATGGCGCAGATCCCCGAGCTCGTCGACGTGCCGGTCCTGACCTATCCGCTCGTGGCCGTCGGGCTCGCGATCATCTACCTCTTCCCGCGCGTGACGACGGCGGTGCCCTCGCCTCTCGTCGCGCTGATCCTGCTCACGATCGTCGTGACGCTCATGGGGTGGGAGGTGCGGACCGTGGGCGACATGGGCAGCCTGCCCGACACGCTCCCGGTGTTCCTCATCCCGCAGATCCCGCTCAATCTCGAGACGCTGGCGATCATCACGCCCTATGCCGTCGCCATTGCCGTCGTGGGGCTCATGGAGAGCCTGATGACCGCGAACATCGTCGACGAACTCACCGACACGCCGTCGAACCGCAACCAGGAATGCGTCGGCCAGGGCCTTGCCAATACCGCCACGGGGTTCCTTGGCGGCATGGCGGGCTGCGCCATGATCGGGCAGTCGATCATCAACGTGAAATCCGGCGGGCGCGGCCGTCTGTCCTGCTTCGCGGCGGGGGTGTTCCTCCTGATCCTCGTCGTCGTTTTGGGCGATCTGGTCTCCGTAGTGCCGATGGCCGCGCTCGTCGCGATCATGATCATGGTCTCGATCGGCACCTTCTCGTGGTCGTCGATCAAGAACCTCCGGGTGCATCCCGCCTCCTCCTCGATCGTGATGCTTTCGACGGTGGCGGTCGTGATCTACACCCACAACCTCGCCATCGGCGTGCTCGTCGGCGTGCTCCTGTCGGGCATCTTCTTCGCCGCGAAGATCGCGCAGCTCTTCCGCATCACGTCGGAGACGTCGCAGAACGGGCGCGTCCGCACCTACCGCGTCACGGGTCAGATGTTCTTCGCCTCGTCGGAGCAGTTCATGCGGGCCTTCGATTTCCGCGAGGCGCCGGAGCGGGTGGTCATCGACGTGACGGATGCCCAGATCTGGGACATCTCCTCGGTCGAGGCGCTCGACATGGCGGTCCTGAAGTTCCGCCGCGAAGGCGCGGATGTGGAGATCAGGGGGCTCGACGACGCCTCGCGCACCATCGTCGACCGGCTGGCGGTGCATGACAAGCCGGGCGCGCTCGACAAGCTGTCGGCGCATTGAGGGAGGAGATCACATGACACGCAAACTCGTCGCATTGGTGGACGGATCGGATTACGCGCGCAGCGTCTGCGACCATGCCGCCTGGATCGCGAAGCGCACCGATCTGCCGGTGGAGATCCTGCACGTCCTCGGCCGCCGCGAAGGCAGCGGCGGCGGAGACCTGTCGGGACAGATCTCGCTCGGCGCGCGCTCCTCGCTCCTCAAGACGCTCTCCGATCTTGACGAACAGCGCGCCAAGCTCGCCATGGAGCGCGGCCGCGCCATCCTCGAGGATGCCCGCACGATCCTGCACGAGGACGGGGTCGACGCGGACGGGACCCTGCGCCGGGGCGATCTGCTCGAGGCGGTGGGCGACGTGACCGGCACCGCCGAGATGATCCTGATCGGCAAGCGCGGCGAGGGCGCCGGTTTCGCCAAGGAGCATCTGGGCTCCAACCTCGAGCGGATCATGCGCGGGACGAAGCGCCCGCTCTTCGTGGCGTCGCGGGCGTTCCAGCCGATCCGCAACGTGCTCGTGGCCTTCGACGGCAGCGACGGTGCGCTGCGGGCGGTACGCTTTGTCGCCGAGAGCCCGCTCTATCGCGGCCTGCCGGTCCGGATCGTGACGGTGGGCGACGGAACGGAACGTGCGCGCCAGCGCCTTGAGGAGGCGCGTGCCCTCCTCTCCAATGCCGGGATCGACGTGGAGAGCGAGATGCTCGGCGGCGAGCCCGAGGAGGTCCTCTCCGAGATCATCGAAGCGCGCGGGATCGGCCACATGGTGATGGGGGCCGCGGGCCATTCGCGGCTGCGCGCGCTCTTCGTCGGATCGACCTCGCTCGAGATGATCCGGACCTGCCGGGTGCCGATCCTCCTCGTCAGATAGCGCCAGCGGGGCGAGGCGGCGCCGGCATCACCCGCCCCGAAGACGCGGAGCCAGACGTCAGGCGGCGTTGACCCGCGCATAGGCGCCGGCCTGGGCGATGAGCGCGTCGTGATCGCCGATCTCGACGATCCGGCCCTCTTCCATGACGGCGATGCGGTCGGCGTCGCGGATCGTACCGAGCCTGTGGGCGATCACGAGCGTCGTGCGGCCCTGCGAGAGCTCCGCCAGCGCCTGCTGGATCTGGCGCTCCGTCTCGCCGTCGAGCGCCGAAGTGGCCTCGTCGAGGATCAGGATCGGCGGCGCCTTGAGGAAGATCCGGGCGATCGCGACCCGCTGCTTCTGCCCGCCCGAGAGCGTGACGCCCCGCTCCCCCACCACCGTGTCGAGCCCCGCGGGCAGGCCCGCGATCATCTCCGACAGCCGCGCGCGACGGGCGGCCTCGCGGATCTCCTCTTCCGTCGCGCCGATCCGGCCATAGGCGATGTTGTCGCGCAGCGTGCCGCCGAAGAGGAACACGTCCTGGCTGACGATGCCGATCTGGCGGCGCAGGGAGCGCAGCGTCATGTCCGCCACGTCGATCCCGTCGATGGTGATGCGCCCGCCCAGCGGATCGTAGAAGCGCGGCACGAGCGCGAGGAGCGAGGTCTTGCCCGCCCCCGACGGACCGACGAGCGCGAGCGTCTCGCCCGGCGCCACGTCGAGGGAAATGCTCTTGAGGATCGGCCGGGAGGGATCGTAGCCGAACCGGACATCCTCGAAACGCACGCGGCCCCTGAGCGGTGGGGCCTCCACCGCGTCGGGGCGATCCGTGATGTCGGGGCGCAGCGCGATCAGCTCGCGGTAGCGGCGGAACCCCGCGATGCCACGGGGGTAGAGCTCGATCACCGCGGCGATCTTCTCGAGCGGCCGGAAGAACAGCCCCACGAGCAGCAGGAACGCGACATAGCCCCCCGTGGTGAGCGAGCCGTCCAGGACGAAGGCCGCGCCCGCCACCATCACCGCGACCTGGACGAGCCGCATCCCCATGTAGTTGAGCGTGGAGGAGGCGGCCATCACCCTGTAGGCGGCGAGCTTCGTGTCGCGGTAGCGGGCGTTGTCGTGCGCGAAGAGCCGGGCCTCGTGCGCCTCGTTGGCGAAAGCCTGCACGACGCGGATGCCGCCCACGTTCTCCTCGAGCCGCACATTGAAATCGGCGACGCGGGCGTAGATCGACCGCCAGGTCCGGGTCATCCGCCCGCCGAACACGAAGACGATGAACGCGCAGACCGGCACGATGGCGAAGGTGATGAGCGCGAGCTCCGAATCGATCGCCCACATCATGACGAAGGCGCCGACGAAGGTCATCACCGCGACGAAGAGATCCTCGGGCCCGTGATGGGCGACCTCCCCGATCTCCTCGAGGTCGCGGGTGACGCGGGCGACGAGTTTCCCGGTCCGCATCTGGTCGTAGTAGGAGAAGGAGAGGCGCTGGAGCTGATCGAAAGCCGTCCGCCGCATCTCCGTCTCGATGTTGATGCCGAGCATGTGGCCCCAGTAGATCACCACCCCCATCAGCCCCGTATTGACCGCGTAGACCACGAGGAGCCCCGCGGCGGCCAGGAGCGTCAGCGCCAGATCGCCCTGCGGCAGGAGCACGTCGATGAAGAGCATGATGGCGAGCGGGAAGCTCAGCTCTAGTAGCCCCGAGAGCACCGCGCAGCCGAAATCGAGCCAGAAGAGGCCGCGCCAGGGTCGATAGTAACTCGCGAATTCTCGAAGCATCGGGTGAACCGGATCAGAGGCGAGATCCGTGTCCACCCTTCCGCCGGGAAGTGCAAGCCGACCCGGCCGTCCGCGCACGGTTGACAACCGGCAACCTCGCCTCCGGCCCGGACGCGCCCCGGCTTCGAATGACCCTCGACCTCGAAAACCGCGGGTCGTCGGGCCGAGATCGAAAGGCCGAGCGCTCGACACCGAGGATTTCCCGCCACCGAAGACGCACCCGCAGCCCAAGATGCATCCCCTCATGTCCCACCCGCCAAACGCAGACGCGGCGGCTCAGGGCGTCGAGACCGTGGCCCGTCCGTTCTCCGCCACCACCGTTCCGCCCTTTAGGACGAGCCTGCGCGGCGCGCGGAGCGCCACCGCTTCGGCCAGTGTCTCGCCCTCGAGGAGCACGCAATCGGCGCGATCGCCGATACCGAGGCCATAGCCCTCGAGCCCCATCATCCGCGCGCCGCCGAACGTGCAGATGTCGAGGGCGAGTTCCACCTCGTCGTCGCGGCGCAGGTTGTTCCTGAGGCCCACGAACATCGCCCGCTCCAGCATGTCGCCGTTGCCGTAGGGCCCCCAGGTGTCGCGGATCCCGTCCGATCCCGCGCCGGTCACGATGCCCGCCGCCCGCAATTCCCTGACCGCCGGGACGGGGGCGGAAGCGGGGGCGGTCGTCGCAACGTGGATGCCCGCCTCCGCCAGCGCCACCTGAAGGATCGCCACCGCCGCGCGGTCGGTCATGCCGAGACAGAAGGCGTGGCTGATCGTGACCATGCCACCCATCCCGTGCGCACGCGTCCGCGAGACGATCTCCTCCATCGAGAAGGCGCCGAGCGCGTCCCGCTCGTGGAGGTGGATGTCGATGGGCTTGCCGTGCTTCTCGGCCAGCGCGAAGACCGCGTCGAGCTGCCCCTTCGGGTCGCGGTCGATGCCGCAGGGATCGAGCCCGCCCACCACGTCGGCGCCGAGCGCCAGCGCCTCGTCCATCAGCTCCACCGTACCGGGACGCGCCATCATCGCGGATTGGGGAAAGGCCACGATCTCAATGTCGCAGATGCCCGCGAATGCCTCGCGCGTGGCGAGCACCCCCTCGATCCCGGCAAGCCCGTGTTCGGTATCGACATCGACATGGCTGCGGATATGAGTCGTGCCGTAGGCCACCGTCTGCACCACCTGCCGCGCGCTCTGCAGCGCCGGATCGAGGCCGAGGGACGTCTTCACCGCCCGCTCGTTCTCGATCTTGTCGACGAGGCGCGGACCCACCTCGTTGCGGTACCACGGCAGGCCCAGAAGCGTCTTGTCGAGATGGGTATGCGCCTCGACGAGGCCGGGGATCAGCAGCCCTCCGCCGCAATCGATCACCTCCGCGCCCGCAACCGGACCGGCCACGAAGCGGCCCTCCGATATATGCAGATCGGTCATGGCCCTACCCATCGGGCGGACGTCTTTCAGGGTCTTCGAAGTCATGTGCATCTCGATCCCGAGTTGGTGCCATCGCGACGGCATCCGCCGACCGCGCGGATCGACGATGTGTTCCGGCAAGCTACAGGCCCGTGAAACGCCGGTCCACCCGATGCCCGTGAAGGGGGAGCCTTCCGGACCCGCCTTCCAAGACGGGAGCGGAGGCCGGGCGCGATGCCCGTTGCGGCCGCCGCCGCGACCCGTGGTAGGGTTGGGCCGAGACAGGAGCGCGCCGCATGACGAGACCCGACCGCACCACCCGCCAGCGCATCGAGGCCCGCTCGCTGGGCCTCGCCATGGCCGGCAACCTCGTCATGGCGGCAGCCGGGTTCGTCGCGGGCGCGCTGTCGAACTCGAACGCGATCCTGCTAGACGGCCTCTTCTCGCTCGTGGGCTTCGGCGCGGCCTGGCTCGGGCGGCGGGTGGCGGTCCGGGCGGACGCCCCGCCCGATCGCATCCGGCCCTTCGGCTACGCCGCCGACGAGGCGATCTTCACGACGTTCCGCGCCCTCTCGCTCCTGGGCCTCGTCCTCTTCGCCGTCGCCACCGCGGGGCGCAACATCGCAAACTACGTCCGGGGCGCGCCGCCGGAGCCGCTGATCTTCGCGCCGATGCTCGTCTACTTCGCGCTCATTGGGGCGATCTGCCTCGCCCTCTGGGCCAGCCATTTCGTCGCCTGGCGCCGCACGAACCGGCAGAGCGGCGTGCTGCGGCTCGAGATGACGGCCGCGCTCTTCGACGGGGTCATCACCGCGGCCGCGGGCGGCGGGCTCGCGCTCGTCTACTTCTTCCAGGACGGCTTTCTCGCGCCCGTCGCTCCCATCGGCGATTCACTCGTCGTCCTTCTCCTCTGCCTCGCCGCGACGGGCACTTACCTGCGCGATTTCGGGCGCGGGCTGAGGGAGCTCGCCGGGGCCACCGCGCCGCCCGCGGAACTCGCCGCGGCCCGCCGGGCGCTGCGGCCGGCCATCGCCGAGGATGGCGGGCGGCTCCGCGATCTCTCGATCATCCGGATGGGGCGGCTGCGGCTCATCGCCGTCTACTACGACCCCGGACGCCCGATCACGGCGGCGGAGCTCGACCGGCTCAATCTCCGCATGATCGCCGATGCCCGCGCCGCGCTCGAGGGCGCCGATGTCTGGCTGCAGATGACCGAGCATCCCCGGCGCTGGCCGCCCGAGCTCGACCCGGCCTAGCGGGCCGAGCGATTTATCGCGTCAGCCCCGCCGCCCGGAGCCGGAGCGGATGACGAGCCGTCCGTCGGGCTCGATCTCCACGGGGTCCGGATCCGTGACATGGCCGACGAACGTTCCCTCGGGGCGGTCGGCGAAGCCCAGGATCCGCAGCCCCTCCTCCGTCTCGACGATGCGCGAGGCATAGCGGCGGCAGGGCAGCGCACCGTCGAGGAACGGCCCCTCGGCCACCTGCCAGGGGCCGCGCGGCCCCTCCCCCATCAGGTAATGGCTGCCGGTGACCGGCCCGCCCGGTATCGCCTCGGCCCGGTCCTTCGAGAAATGCTCGGCCGCGGTGCAGAAGAGGCAGTACCACCGCCCCTCCGCCTTAAAGACCTGCGGCACTTCGAGCTGGCCGAAATCGCCCGTGAAGACCGGCGCCTGCAGCGTCCATTCCATCAGATCGGGCGAGGTCGCGAGGCCGATCGCGCCCCCCGCATTGGGCTCCACGATGCCCGGCGCGCGGGCGGTGAAAAACATGAGCCAGCCGGAGCCCTCGGGGTCGCGCATCACCCACGGATCGCGCATCGCGCGCTCGTGCCAGAATCCCTCCTGCAGCGAGGTCTCATAGGCGTCACCCGAGAGATCGAGGCAGAGCCCATCGCCCACCCGCTCCCAGCCATGCAGATCGGTCGAGGTCGCATGACCGATCCGCTGGTAGAGCCCGTCCTCCTCGCGGCTCGTTCCGGTGTAGAAGAGATGCCAGAGCCCGTCATCGCCCTCCACGACTGATCCGGTCCAGGTCGTGTAATCGTCCCAGGCCGGGCTCGATTGGGGCGCGAGACAGGTGCCCAGATGCTCCCACGTCACGAGATCGTCGCTGACCGCGTGGCCCTGGGTCACGTTCCAGTGCCTGAGCTCCGGATCGCCAATCGACTTCGGCGCTTGGAGAAAATAGCCGTGCCAGCGACCTCCCTCCTTCACGTACCACGAGTCCCAGATGAAATGCGTGTCGAGTGCGAGGGTCACGGATGTCTCCTTTGCAAGTCCCCGACGCCCGGCGAGGCGGTGGGGGAGATGAATACGCGGCACGGCGCGCAATGGAAGACCGGAGCCGCAATCGTGATAAGGGCGATGGCGCACATGCCTTGTCCCGTCCGTCATGCCAAAGGGCGTTTCGCGACGATCCTCACCGGGCGGCACGATCATGCGGCCTTCGTCCCGATGGATCCGGGCCAGGTGACGGGGCAGCCCACCAGCATACGCGGGCACCCGCACCGCCTTCCCGTCCGCATCGGCGATCACCGGCGTCCCGCCCGATCGTTCGCGTCAAAGGCGACTTTAGGCTTAGTATGTAGATTTACTCTCCTTTTAGGTGCGCGGACCGGTGCGGCATTCTGCGCGTAACGCCATGGGGCATGGCCTCTGGCCGACCGCGAACTATCTACGCCCATCGTGTTGGGGAGAGCCGAAAACCGGCGAAGGCCTTGACGCCCCCTGCCGGTCACTCAGGTATCTGGCCCGGGACTTCGAAAATTAGAAAAGTGGGATCAGAGAGATGAAAGATCACGCAGCGACACAAGGGGCCTGCCCGTTCCGCGGAACGCGGATGGGCGGCGCCCTCGGCTCGGAACCGCAGCTCGACCATTGGTGGCCGAACCGCCTGAAGGTGGAGCTTCTCCACCAGGATCCGATCCAGGCCAACGGCTATGGCACGCATGACGATTACGCCGAGCGCTTCAAGTCGCTCGATGTCGAGGCCCTGAAGGCCGATGTGCGGGCCTTCCTGCACACCCCCGTCGAGTGGTGGCCTGCCGATTACGACAATTACGGACCGCAGATGGTGCGCATGTCCTGGCATTCGGCCGGCACCTACCGCATCGCGGACGGGCGTGGCGGCTCCGCGCAGGGGATGCAGCGGTTCGCCCCGATCAATTCGTGGTGGGACAACGGCAATACCGACAAGTCGCGGCGTCTCCTCTGGCCCATCAAGCAGAAATACGGCGCCGCCGTGAGCTGGGCCGACCTCATGATGCTCGCGGGCACCATCGCGCTCGAGGATATGGGTCTGCCGCTGACGGGCTTCGCCTTCGGCCGCATCGATGCCTGGGAGCCCGACCGCGCGACCTATTGGGGCCCCGAGGGCTGGAACGGCAAGCGTCCCGGCGAAGTGCCCGCCGGACCGCTCGAAGGCCACCCGAACCAGATGGTCACCCGCACGATCCGCTGGGAAGGCGATGTCGAGGAAGAGCATTACGACCTCGAGAACCCGCTCGCGGCCTCCCACCAGGCGCTGATCTACGTCGATCCCGAGGGCCCGAACGGCAACGGCGTCCCGATGGATTCGGCCCGCGACATCCGCGAAACCTTCTCGCGCATGGCGATGAACGACGAGGAGACGGTGGCGCTGATCGCGGGCGGACACGCCTTCGGCAAGTCGCACGGCATGACGGCCCCTGACGAGATCGGCCCGGCCCCCGAAGGCGCGCCGATGAAGGCGATGGGCCTCGGCTGGCAGAACCCGAACGGCACCGGCTTCGCCCAGTACACGATGACGAACGGCATCGAGGGCGCCTGGTCCCCGCATCCGACGACCTGGGACAACACCTATCTCGAGAACCTCTTCAAGTTCGAGTGGGAGCAGACGAAATCCCCGGCGGGCTCCGTGCAGTGGAAGCCCCGCGACCCGAACGCGCCGCGCACCCCCGACGCCCATGTCGAAGGGCAGATGAACGAGCTCATGATGATGACCTCCGACATCGCCCTGAAGGAGGATCCGGCCTACCGCGCGGTCTGCGAGAAGTTCCTCGCCGATTTCGACTACTTCACCGAGGCCTTCTCCAAGGCTTGGTACAAGCTCATCCACCGCGACATGGGGCCGACCTCCCGCTATCTCGGGCCCGACGTGGCGAAGGAGGAGTTCCTCTGGCAGGACCCGATCCCGCCCGTCGAGCACCCGCTCGTGGGCGACGCGGAGGTGACCGAGCTTAAGGAGAAGATCCTCGTCACCGGCCTCACCGTGGGCCAGCTCGTCTCCGTCGCCTGGGCCTCGGCCTCCACCTACCGCGATAGCGACAAGCGCGGAGGCGCCAATGGCGGCCGGCTGCGTCTCGCGCCGCAGAAGGACTGGGAGCCCAACGATCCGCAGACGCTCGCGCGCACCCTCGACGTGCTCGAGCGCGTCCGGTCGGAGTTCACCGCACCGGTCTCGATGGCCGACATGATCGTCATCGCGGGCTGCGCGGGCGTGGAGAAGGCCGCGCGCGACGCGGGGATCGAGGTCGTCGTGCCCTTCGTGCCGGGCCGGACCGACGCCACGCAGGAGATGACCGACGAAGAGCAGATGGATTTCCTCAAGCCCGTCTCCGACGGCTTCAGGAACTTCCACGATGCGCGCGTGGGCTTCTCGGTGGCGCCGGAGCATCTCTACCTCGACCGGGCCCATCTCCTGAGCCTCACCGCGCCCGAATGGACCGCGCTCGCGGGCGGGCTCCGGGTGCTCGACGTCAACTGGGACGGCTCCAGGCACGGTCTCTTCACCGACCGTCCGGGCGTGCTGACGAACGACTATTTCCGCGTCCTCACCTCGATGGATTACGAATGGTCGCCGCAGGACAGCCGAGAGATGATGTTCGACATCAACGATCGTGCGACCGGGGAGACGAAGTTCACCGCCACGCGCTGCGACCTCGTCTTCGGCGCCAACGCGCAGCTGCGTCAGGTCGCCGAGATCTACGGTGCCGATGACGGCCATGCGCGGCTCGTCCACGATTTCGTGGCGGCCTGGCACAAGGTGATGATGCTCGACCGCTACGACGTGCCCGAAGAGCGCAAGAAGGTCATGTCGATCTGCTGACCCCATGGCCGGTCCGGAACGCTCCGGGCCGGCCCGACGATCAGGGGGGCGTCGTCTCCAGAAGCCGCCCCCCTGCCCCGCCGGCCGCCTGCCTGTCGAAGGTCACGACCTCCGAACATCCCGCCGTCGCACATTGGGCGAGGATCATCTGGTCCGCGAAGCCCGGCCCGCCCCGCGCATAGCGGCTGAGCGCGAGCCCCACGATTTCCGCCGCCTCGATCACCAGTTCCCGCGCACCGAGAAGCCCCTCGAGCGCGCCCGCGATCTCCCTGCGCCCGAACCGGTAGGCCCGTTCGAGCACCCAGACGAGCTCGATCGTCACCTCCCTGCAGACGAAGCCCGGCCGTTCGGCGCTCAGCGACCCGATCAGCCGGCCCGCCGCCGCCGATTGTGCCGGATCGTCGCCCGTGAGGAAGCGCACGAGGACGTTGGTGTCGATCCCGATCACTCTGCCGCACCTTCGGCGATCGCGCGGTCCATCTCCTCGAGCGTCACCGCCGCGCGGCCCGGACGGGAAAGCAGCCCGGCGAGCGAGGCGGCCTTGAGGACGGGCAGGATCCGCACCTCCCCCCCGTCGAGCACGAGATACCGCACCCGGTCCCCCGGCTCGAGACCGAGCGCCAGGCGCACGTCCCGCGGCAGCGTCGTCTGTCCCTTCACCGTCAGGGTCGATTCGAACATCGCCGGTCCTCCGTCTCTCCGCTCCGCGCGGACTTTTTCCTTACCTCTCCTATAATGTAAGGATACACCTCGAAAAGCAAGGCATGGCGGCCGGTCCCGGACGGGGATCCGCCGGTTTCACGGCCTGCGCCAACGCCGAGACCGAAAAGCACTTGATGGAATCGACACTTCCGGTCAGTTATTTACGCAAGCAAAAGAATAAAACGACTTTCGGCGTAACTGACCGGATGTTGGAGCAGAGATGAGCAGAACACGGACCCGCCCGGCGACCTTCGGTCTCCCGCATCGGTGCAACCGATGAGGGATTACACCCAACGTATCGACACGCTCGTGGGCGATCACGCCCAGCGTCTGTCCGATCAGCTTCAGGCCCACCGCGCGCAACTCTACCCGCCCGACAGCCGCCGGTCGCTCAGAAAGTTCACCTCCGGCGAGGTGGCGGAGCTTCTCGGCGTGAAGGACGCCTATCTCCGCAAGCTCAGCCTCGACGGCAAGGGCCCCGCGCCCGAGACGCGGGCGGGCGGCCGTCGCTATTATTCGCCCCACGACATTCTCGCGCTTCGGCAATTCCTCGAACACGGGACCAAGACGCCCGGCACGTACCTCCCCGGCCGCCGCGCCGGAGAGAACCTGCAGGTCGTCAGCGTCATCAACTTCAAGGGCGGATCGGGCAAGACCACGACCTCGGCCCATCTCGCGCAGAAGCTCGCCCTCGACGGCTACCGCGTGCTCGGGATCGATCTCGACCCGCAGGCGAGCTTCTCGGCGCTCCACGGGTTCCAGCCGGAATTCGACCTTCGCGACGGCGGCACGCTCTACGACGCGATCCGATACGAGGACCCGGCGCCGCTCAAGTCCGTGATCCAGAAAACCTATTTCCCGAATCTCGACATCGTGCCGGGCAATCTCGACCTGATGGAATTCGAGCACGAGACGCCGCGTGCGCTCGCCGCTCGCGACGGCACGCTCTTCTTCACCCGCGTGGGCGAGGCGCTCGCGCAGGTCGAATCCGAATACGACGTCGTGGTGATGGATTGCCCGCCGCAGCTCGGTTTCGTCACCATGTCGGCGCTCTCGGCCGCCACCGCCGTCCTCGTCACCGTGCATCCGCAGATGCTCGACGTGATGTCGATGTGCCAGTTCCTGCTGATGACCTCGAACCTCCTCGGGGTCGTGGCCGAGGCGGGCGGCGACATGAGCTACGACTGGCTGCGCTACGTCATCACCCGCTACGAGCCCGGCGACGGGCCGCAGAACCAGATGGTGAGCTTCATGCGCTCCATGTTCGGCGACCACGTGCTGAACCATACCATGCTGAAATCGACCGCGATCTCGGATGCCGGCATCACCAAGCAGACACTCTACGAGGTGGAGAAGTCGCAGTTCACCCGCACGACCTACGAGCGGGCGATCGAGGCGGTGAACGCCGTGAACGGCGAGATCATCGACCTCATCAAGCAAAGCTGGGGCCGGACGAATGGCACGTAAGAACCTTCTCGCGGGCCTCGTCCCCCCTGCCCCGTCCGACGCGCCCGAAACCGGCCGCACCGCCCCCCCTGCCCCGCCCGAACGCAAGGCGGAAACCCGGCGACCGGCCTATTCGAAGGGTGCCATCGGCGCCGTCGGCCAATCCATCGCCGATCTGAAGAGCCGGTCGGTGATCGAGATCGATCCCCATGCGATCGAGGCGGGTGGCGTGACCGACCGGCTCGAGCACGACGAGACCGACCACGCGGCGCTCATGGCCTCGCTGGAGACCTATGGGCAGCAGGTACCGATCCTCGTCCGACCCCATCCCGAGACGGAGGGCCGGTTCCAGATCGTCTATGGACGGCGCCGTGTCCTCGCCCTGCGCGATCTGGGCCTCCTCGCGAAGGCGATGGTTCGCGATCTCGACGACGCCGCGCTCGTCATGGCGCAGGGCCAGGAGAACACCGCGCGGCGGGACCTGAGCTTCATCGAGAAGTGCAATTTCGCCCGGCAGATGCGCGAGGCGGGCTACGACCGCAAGGCGATTTGTGACGCGCTCAGCATCGACAAGACGTTGATATCGCGTATGTTTTCCGTGGTGGATCGAGTCGGGCTGCCCGTGATCGAGACGATCGGCGCGGCCCACGGGATCGGTCGCGACCGCTGGACGCTCCTCGCGGATCGGATGCAGGAACTCGGGATCTCGTCGGAACAGGTGGCCGACGCGATCCCCGCCCTCGCCGAGGGTCCCACCAGTGCCGAACGGTTCGAGGGCGCTCTTGCGGCGGTTCGCAAGTCGGACGCCCCACGCGCTCCCCGCCGCACCGCCGGACCGCGCACCCGGTCCACCCTCGTGAAGAGCGCGAACGGCTTGCCCGTCGCCAAGGTATCACGGAAACGTGATGCCGTCGTCCTCACCCTGCCCCGCGACGGTTCGGGCGGGTTCGAGGAATGGCTCGTCGAACACCTAGAAGACTTCCACCGCCAATGGGTCACCCAGGCGGACGCGAAGAGCAGCCCGGACAAGGGCTGATAAGAGCAACAAAAGGAGGCACGATCAGGCAGGCAGAAACGAAAAGCCCTCCGGACGTCACCCTGAGGTGACACCCGAAGGACCAAGGTTCGTAACCTAGACACTTACGAAGCTACGTCCTTCCGTTGACTGTTGTCAACTCACGTCTTTGGGCGAACGCTTCTTCTCGTCTCGTGAACAGCAATGGAACGACTTACCCTGACGCCCTTCGGGCGCCAATCGCATTCGCATGCCCGCAGCAAACTTCCTGCGCCCCGCACAAGCCCCGTTACGGGGAGCATCGACAAATGGAAATTGTTCGAGCGCCTCCGTATCGGACACGAGGCCTTCGGCGTGAGCTATCGAAACCTAGCCGTCCTGAACGCCCTCCTCACCTTCCTGCCCCAGCGCGAGCTCGACGGCACGAAACCGCTCGTCGTATTCCCTTCGAACCGCACCCTCTCGGACCGCGCTCACGGGATGCCGGAGAGCACGCTGAGACGTCACCTCGCCGCGCTCCTAAAGGCCGGCCTCATCAACCGGCAAGACAGCCCCAACGGCAAGCGATACGCCGCCCGAGGACGCGGCGGAGAAATGCTCCACGCCTTCGGCTTCGACCTCCGCCCCTTGGTGGAGAGAAGCGAAGAGATCGCCGAGGCCGCGACCCGCGTCGAGGAAGATCGCGACATCTGTCGCCGCCTCAAAGAGCGCCTGAGCCTCCTCAAGCGTGACCTTCTCGCTTTTGCTGACGGCTACGCAGATCACACCGAAGCAAACACGATCAGCGACGGTCTTGCGGAACTGCAGCGAGTTGTCCGCCGCAAACCGAACCGTTCCATTCTGGAAGCGCTTGCGGAACGTATGACAAATCTGAGGGACAACCTAGCTGGTGAGCAGACCACAGAATCGAGACTTTCGAACGTCAAAGACGCTGAATTTGAGCGGCACTTACAGAAACCAGAAGAAGATCCTTCTGATTACGCTGGCTCTCAGCTCTCGACTCAATCACATGGGATGACTGTCACAAATGCGCTCACGGCGTTTCCGAAAGCTATAGAACTTACCGACCGGCCTCTATCGAACTGGCAAGATTTCGTAGAATTTGCGGGTAACATTCGAAAGCTCATGAGTGTCGACCAGAGTACGTGGACGTCTTCGACCGGAATGGTCGGCCGGGACGTCGCGGCAATCTGCCTCCTGTATATCCTCGAACGGCTAGATGAGATCCGAAATCCTGGGGGATATCTCCGGACGCTTGTTCGTAAGATTTCGGCGGGTCGACTACAGCCATCAACACTTCTACAACGGCCGGTCTTTGATTGAGTTGTGCTGTACTTTGGAAGGAAACACTACCGAACATGATCCGGATTCTAGCCGATATCCGACGTGCAAACCGTGTTGTCAGCTGTCAACTTGGTGCTGTCGGTGCGGTATCCCGGTGAGACGAGGCAAATATTTACGGTCACTATTTTAAGAACGGCACGTTAATGGAATATAGGATTCATAAAGAATGCCTTCATGGTCTTGGCCAAGGGTAGCAGCGCGATAGGGGATCTCAGCAGATTGCAATTGCCTATCCGCTGCTGAACGATGATCGGCATACAAGACTTCGCATGAATGCTTGCTTCGACGCTCGAAGTTAAATGAGCTGAGTTCGCACATGACTGAAAGAGGACTGCGGTACAGGACCCCAACGTAAATATTGCACAACGCCACGAGCATTCCACTCGCACATCGACTCATAGGCCGCGGATCGGCTCCAAGCATCGGTGCCCAGAGCGGCAATAATCTTTTCTTCGCGAATTTGCGCTAGGTGATTGAGCGACGCCCCTTTCGGAACCGTTCTAAGGCTTACGACGATCTGCTGGCCGAGAGAAGAACGAATGGCGCTTGGTCTCAAAATGAAACTCCGAGATGGAGGTGCGGATCAAATGCCTCCCATCCCAATGCTCTTCAATCCCAGATCTAGCTGTAAACCATTCAACTCACCGAGTATCTACCTCCCGTCCGTCTAGGATGGTCAATGAAAAAATTCTAACCAACTGATTTACCAAGATATTATTAGGATTAGGGTGATCGGATATCTCATCTTACCGGCGCACGAGGCGCACGAAGAAAAGGTAAACTTTCGCCATGGAACCACACTACCAACGTGACAGCCTATCACCTCGTCGGAATCTAATCCGAGTGCCACGAGCGTCTTCGTCAAGCGCATATCCCACGATCCAGTGAAGTATGGCCGAGTATGCAGATTGGGCCATACGAGGATACGGCCGCGTCACTGGCGACGAAATGAGGGTGCCGGGTGGCGACGAAGAAGTCGTACCGGGAGAGCGGGGCAGGGGGCCTTCTTCAGGATCAATCCGGGTTTCCCGAGTGAGTCAACTCCCCGGAAATCGATGGCGTCACCGCGGTATCCTGAGCCGGACACCGGATCGACTTCCGCGGACTTGAACTCCGTCTAGGGCCGCAACAATGTCTGGTGATCGCGACGGGATGCGCGGTCGAATGTGATCTCCGCGTCGGCGGCTGGCGCCGCTCTGGGGTCTTACACACCGAATCCGGAAACGGCGGGAAAAGTGGGATGGGCACACGGCGGCAGTTGCTTGTTCTTGGCGGAGCCGCTGGCCTTTGGGTCGGGGCGTTCCGGTACGGACCCGATATCGTCGAGCGCTTCCGCGGGATCGGGTTCGAGCCACACGAGCGGGTCTCCGGCTACCGCCGGATCGCGAGCGAGGGGGCGCGATCGGCAGGGGCGGGGTTCGACGTGCTGACGGGCCTCGGGAGAAGTGAGCCGCTTCCGCCGGGTCTTGCGGAGAAGGTGGCGTCCGATCCGGAGTCGGCCCTTTTTGACACCCCGGCAAATGGTCCGACGCGGATCGCGTATTTCTTCGATTACTACTGTCCATATTGCCGGGTCCTGTCCGAGCATCTCGCATCGTTGCGAGCGACGGCCGAGATCGCGGTCACGCGGCATCATTGGCCGATCTTCGGCGCCTCGTCAGACCTCGCCGCCCGCGCCGTGCTTGCCGCCGGGATGCAGACCGATGACGACGCGCTTCACGCGCGGCTGATGCAGACGCCGATCCGCGTCACCCCGTCCTATCTCGAGGAGCTCGCCCTCGCGGTCGGCCTTTCCTGGCCGGAGCTTGAACGGGACATGCAGGCGCAAGAGGTCGAAGCGTCGTTGCAGCGAACCCGCGCCCTCGTCCGGCTCTTCGGTTTCGTCGGCACGCCGGCGCTCGTGGTGGGCCGCACGGTCGTGGAAGGCGAGATCCCCGAGGCGCGCCTCCTCGAACTCGCGCGGATCGAGCGTCCGGAGGGCGGAGCCGGTCCTGCATCCTGAATGTCGGATCGGCAGGGAAGGGAGCGGAGGGCCCTCAGGTCCTTGGTCAAGAGCATGGCGTGGTATCGAGGATCTCCCGTCCGCACCCGAGGAGATCGGGCGGGGGCGTCGTCGCGCAGGCGCATGCGATCTCAGATAACGGTTGGACGGGCCGGAAGAATTGTATGAAGACGGGACCATCGCAGACGGCGGAATGTCACAGGAGAGAGACCCATGATCGAGATCGGCCACTACATTTCGGGGACCGGCGTCGCCGGATCGTCGGGCCGGACCGCGCCCGTCTACAACCCCGCGACGGGCGAACAGGAAAAGGTCGTGGCGCTCGCCTCGGGCGATGAGGTCGGACGCGCGGTGGAGGCGGCGCGCGACGCCTGGCCCGACTGGGCCGCGACAACGCCCCTCAAGCGCGCGCGTATTCTCGACCGGTTCAAGGCGATCCTGTGGGAGCGCGGCGACGCGCTCGCCCGCGCGATCTCGTCCGAGCATGGAAAGACCCACGAGGACGCGATGGGGGAGGTGACCCGCGGCCTCGAAGTGGTCGAGTTCGCCACCGGCATCCCCTCGCACCTGAAGGGCGACTTCACCGAGAACGTGGGCAGCGGCGTCGACAGCTATTCGGTGCGCCAGCCCCTGGGCGTCGTGGCGGGCATCACGCCCTTCAATTTCCCCGCGATGGTGCCGATGTGGATGTTCCCGGTGGCGCTCGCCTGCGGCAACACCTTCGTGCTGAAACCCTCCGAACGCGATCCGTCTGCCGCGCTCCTCATCGCCGAGTGGCTGACCGAGGCGGGCCTGCCCGAGGGGGTCTTCAACGTCGTGCAGGGCGACAAGGAGGCGGTGGACGCGCTTCTCGCGCATCCCGACGTGAAGGCGGTGAGCTTCGTCGGCTCGACGCCGATCGCGAAGTACATCCACCGGACCGGCACGGCGAACGGCAAGCGGGTGCAGGCCCTGGGCGGGGCCAAGAACCACGCGGTCATCATGCCCGACGCCGATCTCGACATGGCGGCCAACGCGCTGATGGGCGCGGCCTTCGGCTCGGCGGGGGAGCGCTGCATGGCGGTCTCGATCGCTGTGCCGGTGACCGACGCCGTGGCCGATGCGCTGATCGAGAAGCTGGTACCGAAGATCGAGGCGCTGAAGATCGGCCCGGCCTCCGACGAGGCGTCCGAGATGGGGCCGCTCGTCACCGGCGCGCATCGCGACAAGGTGCGCGGTTATATCGACCGGGGCGAAGAGGAGGGCGCGAGGATCGTCGTCGACGGGCGCACCTTCAAGGCCCCGCAGGGTCACGAGAACGGCTTCTATATCGGCGGCACGCTGATGGACCGCGTCGAGCCCGAGATGGACGTCTGGAAGGAGGAGATCTTCGGCCCCGTCCTCGGCATCGTGCGCCGCGACAGCTACCAGGGTGCCGTCGATCTGGTCCATGCGCACAACTACGCCAACGGCACGGCGATCTTCACCCGCGACGGCGACGCGGCGCGGCGTTTCGCGCAGGACATCGAGGTGGGCATGGTGGGCGTCAACGTCCCGATCCCGGTGCCGATGGCGTTCCATTCCTTCGGCGGCTGGAAGGATTCGGTCTTCTCCGACCACGCCATGCACGGGATGGAGGGCGTGCGGTTCTACACCCGCATCAAGACCACGACGCTGCGCTGGCCCACGGGGATCCGCGACGACGCGCAATTCTCCATGCCGACGCTCTAGAGTCATCCCGGCCCGCGTCCGCGTCCGCCCGGGCTGCGGGCGGGGCAGGGCGCGGGCCGGATCCGCTTCCGGCTTGTCGCCGTACCGGACCTTGGGCAAGATCGCCCGGAGCCGGGGAGCTGCACGATGAAACCGCCACCGCCGTCTCGCCGCCGCCACGCGTCCGGCGGGCGGGCGTCTCTAAACCGAAAGTGAGGCCGGACATGGATTTCGGGGTTTCCTATCCGTCGCGGCGGGTGCCGCTTCTCGCGGCGAACGTCGTGGCCACGTCGCAACCGCTGGCCGCGCAGGCCGGGCTCTCGATGCTCGCGTCGGGGGGCAACGCGATCGACGCGGCACTCGCGGCGGCGATCACGCTGAGCGTGGTGGAGCCCACCGGCAACGGCATCGGCTCCGACGCCTTCGCGATCGTCTGGGACGGCGCGGAGCTTCACGGGCTGAACGCGTCGGGCCGCTCGCCCGCATCCTGGACGCCGGAGCGCTTCGCCGGCGCCACGGAGATGCCGCAGCGCGGGTGGGAAAGCGTCACCGTACCCGGCGCCGTCTCCGCCTGGGTCGCGCTTTCCGAGCGGTTCGGGGCGTTGCCCTTCGAAGCGCTCTTTGCGCCCGCCCTGAACTATGCGCAAAACGGGTTCGCCGTTTCGCCGACGATCGCCGCGCTCTGGCAGGCGGGGGGCCGGACGCTGTCCGGGCAGCCGGGCTTCGCCGCGCATTTCCTGCCGGAGGGACGTGCGCCGCGCGCGGGCGAGCGTTTCGTCAATCCCGACCTCGCCCGGACGCTCGAGGCCATCGCGAGCACGAAGGGACTGGCCTTCTACGAGGGTGAGCTCGCCGAGGCGATCGCGGAGGATGCGGCGCGGCACGGAGCGGCGCTGACCCGGGAAGACCTCGCGGCGCATCGCTGCGACTGGTGCGGCACGATCTCGACGGCGTTCCACGGGGTCGATCTCCACGAGATCCCGCCGAACGGGCAGGGGATCGCCGCCTTGATCGCCCTCGGTCTCCTGCGGGGGACGGATATCGCGGATCATGCGCCCGACAGCGTGGAGGCGATGCATCTGCAGATCGAGGCGGTGAAGCTCGCCCTGGCCGATGCCGAACGATACGTGGCCGACCCCGCGGCGATGGAGGTGGGACCCGGCGCGCTGCTCGACGACGCCTATCTCGCGGAACGCGCCCGGCTCATCGGCGCGGAGGCGGGCGATCCGGGGGCGGGCGCGCCGCGGGACGGAGGCACGGTCTATCTTTCGGCCGCCGATGCGGAGGGGCGCATGGTCTCCTTCATCCAGTCGAACTATGCCGGGTTCGGATCCGGCGTCGTGGTGCCGCGGACGGGGATCCACCTGCAGAACCGCGGCGCGGGCTTCGACCTCGCGCCCGATCATCCGAACGTCGTCGGACCCTCCAAGCGGCCGTTCCACACGATCATTCCGGGTTTCGTGATGCGCGACGGGCGGCCGGAGATGAGTTTCGGCGTGATGGGCGGGCCGATGCAGGCGCAGGGCCATGTCCAGATGGTGGTGCGCACGGCACTCCACGGCCAGAACCCGCAGGCCGCGAGCGATGCGCCGCGCTGGCGCGTCGTCGCTTGTCGAAAGGTCGCGGTCGAATGGGGGATGCCCACCGAGATCGTCGAGGGCCTTGCCGCGCGCGGCCACGAGATCACCCGCGAAGCGCCCGACAACGCCTTCGGCTTCGGCGGTGCGCAGCTCGTCATGCGGGGCGAGGCGGGCTATGTCGCCGGATCGGACCACCGCAAGGATGGCTGCGCCGTAGGTTTCTGACGGTACGCGCGGGACCCGGTATCGCCGGCCGCCTTCCGGGTCGCCGCCGGCTCCCACGGGACGATGTCGCAAGGGATCCTTTCGTCTCGCACGCCGAGGCGGATTTTTGCTTTGCCGATGCTGGAACCGCGCCACCGGTATGAGCGAGTTCCGCAAGGCCGGACCCATGCATCTTACGAAGCGGGTCCTTTCTTAACCTCTCGGAGATAGCTGTCGGTCCCGTATCCTCATTGCGGGATACGCCAGCCGTCCGTGGAGTTTGCGGGAGATATCCCGGAGCCTCGTCCGCAGTCGGATCGAACGGACGAGGCGCGCGTGGAAGCTGTCATCACATGTCTGGCTCAAGGTCATGACCGGAAGCTGCTGATCGCGGCGGGCCTCATCTGCATTGTCGGGATATACGCGGCCTCCGCGCTCTCGGGCCATGCCGGCCGGTCGGACGGTTCCGCGAGGCGCAACTGGGCCAGCGTCAGCATCGTCGCGGCCGGTTGCACGGCATGGGCGACGCACATGGTTGCCGTTCTCGCCTATCGGCCCGGTATGCCGGCGGCCTTCGACCTGCCGCTGACGGCGCTCTCGCTCCTCGCGGTGATCGCCGGCATCGGCTTCAGCATGAGCCGCATGATCGGACGTCAGGATCGATGGCGCCGGTTCGCCTCGGGCCTTCTTCTGGGGCTTTCCATCACGGTTCTCCATTATCTCGGCCAGTACGGCTACCGGGTCACCGGAACGATGTCCTGGGATCTGCCCCTCGTCGCGGGCTCCATCGGAACAAGCCTCCTGATCTTCGGTGCCGCGATGGTCGTCGCAGTGGACCGGCGGCGCGCCGTGCGGCGTCTGGCCCCGCCCTTGCTCTTCGTGGCCATCGCGGTGCTCCATGTCGGCGGGATGACGGCGATGACGCTGTCCTACGATCCGTCGATCGGCCTGCCGGACTTCGCCGTCGCGGCGGAGGTGATCGCGCCGATCGTCGCCGGTGTCTGTTCCGCCCTCGTCGTGCTGGCCTTCTTCGGCCTGAGGTTCAGCCTGCAGGCGCAGGCACAGCTGCGTCGGGACCGGACGCGGCTGCGCGAGCTGTCAAACCTCGCGCTCGAAGGCCTCGTCGTCTGCGAGGGCGAGATCGTCTCGATCGTCAACGACAGCTTCACGAGGCTGACGGGCGTCGCGGCCGAGGACGTGATCGGACGGCCGGTCACCGAGATCATCCCCATCGACGCCCCCTTCGAGATGACGGAGCGCGAGGAATACGACATGGAACTCGCCCGGGCGTGCGGAACGCCCGTTCCGGTCCGGGTACTCAGAGGCGAGGTGAAGGTCGGACGGAAGAACCAGACCGTGTTCGCGTTCCGCGATCAGCGCGAACGCCTGAAGAGCGAGGAGATCATCAGGGCGCGCGAGGCGGATCTGCGCAAGGCGAAGGTGGCGGCCGAGGAGGGTACGCGTGCCAAGAGCCTGTTCCTGGCCTCGGTCAGCCACGAGCTTCGGACGCCGCTGCACGGCATCATGGGCACGATCGATCTTTTGCGCGACACCGAACTCGGCGAGGGGCAGCGCGGCTATGTCGACACGATGGCGCAGTCGAGCGACGGGCTTCTCTCGCTGGTCAACATGCTGCTCGATTTCACCCGCCTCGAAGAGGGCAAGGTGACGCTGAACAACGAGCCGTTCGACCTCGCGGGGACCGTCCGATCCGTCGTCGATCTCCTGAAGCCCCTTGCCCGGGCGAAGGAGATCGGCCTCGATTTCGAGCTCGACGGTTGCCCGGACGGGCAGGTCGTGGGGGATGCCGGGCGGTTTCGCCAGGTCCTGACCAACATCCTCGGAAATGCCGTGAAGTTCACCGATGCGGGCTCCGTTTCCCTGCGGCTGTCCTGGACGGACGGTCAGTGCCGGATCGATGTCGAGGATACCGGCGTGGGCATCTCCCGCGACCGCCTCGCGGCCATCTTCGAGCCGTTCACCCAGGAGAATGCGGAGACGACGCGGCGCTTCGGCGGCACCGGGCTGGGCCTCTCGATCAGCCGGATGCTGTCGCAACAGATGGGGGGAGACATCCGGGTCCTGTCGGTGGTCGGAGAAGGCTCGACATTCTCCCTCGTCCTGCCGTTCCCCCGCGCCGTCGCGGCCCGCGCGCTTATCGGGTCCACCGGGCCAGAGCCGCTTCCCGATCTTTCGGGCTTCGATATCCTCGTGGTCGACGACAACAAGGTGAACCGGTTCCTGGCCGAGCGGTATCTCGCGAGCGTGAATGCCCGGATCCGGCAGGCCGAGGACGGGATCGAGGCGGTCGCGAGCGCCGAGGAAAACCTGCCCGACGCGATCTTGATGGATATCTCCATGCCGCGGATGAACGGCCTCGATGCGACCCGCGAAATCCGCCTGCGCGAACGGGGTCAGGGGCGGTGCGTGATCATCGGCCTGTCGGCCAATGCCTACGAAGAGGATCAGAAGCGGTGCCTCGAGGCCGGCATGGATGGGTTCCTGGCCAAACCGGTGAGCCGCGCGAAGCTGATCGAGGTGCTCTCGAAGGCGCTGTCTGTCGATCCGAACTCGGGCACGGATGCCGCCGACACTCATACGCGTATCGCTGCGCGAGCCGGCTGATCGGACCCACCGGGCCGCGAGCGGGACAGGCTGCCGAGGGGAGAAAGGGGAAGAAAGACGGCGCGCCGAAGTGCCCCGGAGATGATCACGTCCTTATACACAGGATCATCCCCACGATCTGTGGATATGCCGCAAGGTCCGCCAGATCCGCGCCGCCGCCGCCTCCGAAATTGTCCGGCCCGCGCGAACGGCGCCCGGCTCAGCGGGACCGCGCCGTAGGGTCGAGCGACACCATCCAGTCACCGACGATCTCGCAGAACCAGTCCGTCCGGGTCTGCGGGAAGAAATGCCCGCCGTCCCTGCGCAGTTCGAACCGCGCCGTAGGGATCAGTTCGGCCAAGGCGCGCGAGAGGTGGGGCGGCACGATGCGGTCGTCCTCCGCCGCGACGACCAATGCGGGAATGTCCCAGCGTTCGGTCAATTCGTACCCGCGATGTCCGAGCAACGCGCGGATGCGCCGTATCGTGACGTCGGTGTCGAGGGCGATCGCGGTGCCTCCGGTGGAGAACTCCGCCGGGTCGCAGCGCAGCAGGTTGCTCAGGATCGGGTCGAGATCGGGCGCGCGGTCGAGCAGCGAGAGACGCAGCTGCAGGAGCTCCTCGAAATACGCGTCGGCCCGGGCCAGCGTCCCCGACAGGACCGTGCAATGCGGTCCGCCGCGATCGCTCACCGCCATAAGCTGCGCGATCGCGCCGCCGGTCGAATGGCCGATCACGGCATAGGGCGCGTCGCCGAAAGCCGCCTTGGCGACCTCCGCGGCATCCTCGGCCATCGTGCCGATCGTCCACGCCGCGCCGTCGTCCGGGCTTCGCCCGCAGCCGCGCTGGTCGTAGGTCGCGAGGGTGAACCGGTCCGCGAGGCGGTCCACGACCGGCGCCCAGAACTTCGTCCGGCCGTTCAGCCCCGAGACGAGGAGGACGTTCGGGCCGGTGCCGGTGACTTCGTGATGGAGCGACATGGCTCAGGCCCCGCGGCCGGACAGCATGGATCCGGGCTCGGCCACGAGGGTCTCGATCCCGAGGCTCTCGACATGCGCCCGCCCCTCGGGCGGGACCAGCATCCGGGCACCGCGGCCGACCACCTCTCCGTCGCGGAGCACGGCGCGTCCATGCGCGTAGCTCTCGACCGGCGATAGACGAGCGACGTCGATCACCGTCACGTCGGCGTCCGCGCCGATGCCGAGATGACCCTTGCGGCCCGCGAGGCCGAGCGCGCGGGCAGGGGCGGCGGAGGTCTTCAGCACGAAATCGTCGAGCGTGAGGGCGTCGAGGTGGTAGAGCGCCAGACCGCGCGAGATCAGGTCGTTGCGGGGAATGCCGCCACCGTCCGTCGCGAGGGCATCGACGGCGAAGCTGCCATCGGCGCGTTTCGCCGTGGCGAGATGGATGCGCGGCTCCGGCGGGTTGGCCTCGAAGCTGATGCCGATGTTGGATTCCGCCGCGCGCCAGGCCGTGAGCCCGACCTCTCCGCCGGTGAGGACGTGGACGCCGTCCTGCAGGACATGGACCTGCGCCCAGCCGGCCGAGATCGCCGCGACCATGCCCTCGGTTGTGGCCGGAAAGCCGCCGCGCTTGAGGTTCTTCTGGGTCGCGACGCTTTCGGGCACGCCATCCGCGCATTTGCCGGAATTGCCGTTGATCGGCGCGAGATAGCTTTCGGACCAGACGTTCGGGGTCTCCGCGAGGATCGCGATGGCCTCCTCCGCCTCGATCACGGCCGAGGCGTCGAGGCCGCGGGTATAGCTGTTGATATGGGCGAGATGGAGCGGGTTTCCGGCGGCGAGCTCGCAGGATTCGCGCATGCCCGCCACGCTTTGCGGCGTCGACAGCGTGCCCGAGTGGAAGGCGACGTAGGCCCCTTCCCGCGCGGCGACGTCGATCACGCGGGCCGACGCCTCCCGCGTGAGGGGAAAATGCCCGCCGAGGATCTTGAAACCGATCGCCCCCGCGCGTCGCGCCTTCGCGAGGGCATCGCGCAGCTCGTCCTCCCCCGGATCCTCCGACCCGACGGTATGGCCCGGACGAACGTAGTCGATGCAACCGATCGTGACGCCGCAGCCGCTCTCGGCCGCGAGGCGCGTGACGCCGTCGATGGGGCCGGCGAGATCGAGCGCGAAGGTCACCCCTGCCAGCGCGAGCATCCGGTGGCCAGCGCCCCCGCCGAGCCACGGGGAGAGGTGGACATGCGCGTCGACGATCCCCGGCATGACCATCAGCCCCGCGACGTCACGATCCTCGCGCGCGGTCCCGTCGATCTCGCCGATCGCGGCGATGCGCCCGTCCGACATCGCCACGTCGGCCTGGCGGTGGACGCCGTTGACGGGATCGACGACGAGACCCCTGCGGAGGATGGTGTCGTAGGTCTGCGGCATGGAGCGGCTCCTCAGTCGAACATCAGGTCAGGCAGGAAGGTCACGATGGACGGGACCGCGATCAGCAGGGCGAGGACCGCGAGATCGCAAAGGATGAACGGGAACACCCCGCGATAGACGTGATCGACCCGCACGTCCTTGCCCGCCGAGCCCGCCAGGCTGAAGGCGTTCAGTCCCACGGGGGGCGAGACGCCCGCGATCTCGTTCATCTTCATCGCGATGACGCAGAACCAGATCGGGTCGTATCCGAGCCCCACGACGATCGGGAAGAGGATGGGGAGCGTCAGCGCGAACACCGCCGTCTGCACCAAAAGCATCCCGAGCACGAACCAGGTGGCGAGGATCAGGGTCAGGATGACGGCGCGATGCACGTCCCAGCTTTCGAGAAACAGGGTGAGGTTGTAGGGGATCCGCGTCAATCCGAGGAAGCGGCTGAAGAACAGCGCGCCGATGATGATGAAGAAGAGCGTCGCGGTGATCTGCGCAGATTCCCGCAGCGCCCCGCGGAACGCCTGGAAGCGGCGCAGGGGACCGTTCGCGAGCCCAAAGAGGAGCGTGCCCATGGCGCCGATCGCGCCCGCCTCGGTGGCGGTGAAGAAGCCCGCATACATGCCGCCGATCACCACCGTTCCGAGGATCGCGATCTGCCACAGGCCGCCGAGCGCCTTGACCCGGTCGCGGGGCGCGACCGCGCGCTCCTCGTCGGAGATCGGGGCGAGGCGGGGATTGCGCTTGGCCCTGAGCCACATCGACAGGGCGTAGACCGTGGCGGTCAGGACGCCCGGCACGATCCCGGCCATGAAGAGGCGCCCCACGGAGGTCTCCGTGAAGATGGCGAAGAGGATGAACATGCCCGAGGGCGGGATCATGCTCGCGAACGTCCCCGAGCACGCGATGGAGCCGAGCGCGAAGGCCCGGTCGTATCCGTAGCGGCGCATCTCGGGATAGGCGATCCGTCCGAAGACGCTCGCCGTGGCCAGCGACGAGCCGCAGATCGTCGCGAAGGCGGCGCTGCCGAACGAGGTCGCGATCGCCAGCGATCCCGGCACCCGCGCCGCCGCCTGGTGGATCGAGCGGTAGGCCTGCTCCGCGAAGCCGCTTGCCGCGGCGAACGCGCCCATCAGCACGAAGAGCGGCAGGACGGTGTAGGTCGGCGTGGCGATGGCCGAGTACATCGTCTCCCCGATGAGCGAGATCGCCGCGGTGGAATTGAGGAGCGTCAGCGTCCCCATGAAGCCCACGAGCAGGAACGCCACGGCGAGGTGCACGCCGAAAAGGAGAAGACCGAGGAGCGCCACGATCGCGACGATCCCGGTGAGGGTGAACGGATCCATGCTCAGTTCACCTTCTCTTGGCGGTCCGGCGCGACCACGCCCGATGCGATCTGCACGAGGTTCATCACGATGCGCAGGCCGTAGAGTGCGAGGGCGGCGACCATGACGAACTTGACGGGCCAGATCAGCAGGGGCGTCGGCCCGGCGATGGCCTGGCGCGAATAGTAGGAAGTCTGGGCATTCAGCACGACCGCGTAGAGCGCGATGGCCATGGTTCCCGCGACGAGGATGTAGATGACGAGATCGAAGACCGCACGGACCCGCGGCGGCAGCGCGTCGAGGACGAGTTCGACCCGGACATGCGCGCGCGTGGCCTCGGCATAGGGCAGCCCCATGTAGACGATCGCGATCATCACGAACATCGCGCTCTCGGCCACTCCATAGATCGGGGTTCCGATTGCGCGACTGATCAGGTCGGTGATGATCAGCCCCATCACCAGGAGGAGGAACCAGCCGCAGAGTTCGGCCAGGATATTGGTCACTGCGTCGACGAGCTTGCCCAGCATGGCGTTTTCCCGATTGAAGAGTTGCGCGGCGGCGTGGCCGTGGCCCGCCGCCGGCTCCGGCGCGATCAGCGGTCGATCGCCTCGGCGATGATGTCGTCGAACTTCTGGAGGATCGCCTCGGGATCCTCGGCACCGGCCGACCTGGCCTCGTCGGCCCAGAGCGCCTGGTTCGTCTCGACCTCGGGCAGGGCAGCGAAGGTTTCGGTCGCTTCGGGGGGCGCGGTGACGACGGTGATGCCGGCCGCTTCCTCCTCGCTCAGGATCCGCTCGATCGTGCTGTCCCACACGTCGCCGAAACGTTCCGTCGCGGCCTCCGCCGCGGTGGCGAAGGCCTCCTTCTGGGCGTCGGAGAGGGACTGCCACTTGTTCTCGTTGATGGTGATGATGAACGGGATCGCGAGCCACAGGTCCGGCATGAAGTAGACGTTCGGCGCCGCCTCATCGAGGCTCGCACGGTGGATGCCGTCGATATTGGTGAAGACGCCGTCGATGGAGCCCGTCTGCAGGGCCTGGTAGAGGTCGCCCCACGGCATCGACACCGGCGTGGCGCCGATCCCCTGCAGGAGGTTCAGATACCACCGGCTCGCCGCGCGGACCCGCATCCCCTCCATGTCCGACAGTTCCTCCACCGGCGACTTGAACGTCCCGGCATAGGGCGTGACGCCGTACTTGTAGACGATCCGCTGGCCGAGATCGGCGAATTCCTGGTCGAGTTCCGGGATCTGTTCGTACATCTGGTCGAAGGCCCAGACGATGTTCTCGTACTCGGACGGCCCCTTGGGAAAAAGGTTGTAAGCGCTGTTGAGGAGGAGCTGGTTCGGATAGTAGTTGATGTTGACGAACCCCATGTCGGCCACGCCGTCGCGCACCCCGCCGAGGGTTTCGGCCCCTTCGAGGAGCGAGGCGCCCCAATAGGGGATCACCGTGATCTCGCCGTTCGAGGCGTTGGCGAGTTCCTCGAGGAAGATCTGCTCGGCCTCGCCGCGCATGTTGTTGGGCGGCGTGTTGGTCGCGAAGCTCAGGGTCACCGCCTGCGCCATCGCTCCAGTCGCGAAGGCGAGGCTGGCGGCCACGATGGACGTGCCTCTTAGAATTCCGGTGATCTTGGACATTGCGGTGTCTCCTTGCTGGACGTCCTGGTCTTCACCTCTTTACGAGGTCATGCGCGATACGCTCGAGCAGCGCATCGCATTGGCGGAGTTGCTCCGCATTGATTGATTCGTCTGGTCGGTGCGCATCGGCGATATCGCCGGGACCGCAGACGATGGCCGCCATGCCCGCAGCTGCGAACACGCCCGCCTCGGTCCCGAAATCGACCTTCGCCGGGGCGCGTGCATCGCCGACATAGCGCCCGAGCCAGCGCACGATATCGTCGCCTTCCCCGGTGTCGAGCGGCGGATAGGAGGTGACCACCTCGAGGTCTATGGCGGCATCGGGATGGGTTGTCTGATAGGCAGCCGCGATCGCGTCTGCCCGCGAAACGATCTCGTCGCGAACGGCGTCGGCGTCCTCCGCGGGCAGGTGGCGCAATTCGAGATCGACGACCGCCCGCTCGGGAACGACGTTGAGGGCCGTGCCGCCCGACATCCGCCCCGCATGAAGCGTCGAATGCGGCATCCTGTAGGCCGGATCGAACGGCCCGTCGGCGATCCGCACGGCCTGCATCTCGCGCAGGGCCGTGATCAGGTCCGAGGCGAGGTGCAACGCGTTCACGTAGGCGGGCGCCATGGAGGAATGGCCGCTCACCCCCGTGCAGGTCGCCCGCATGACGAGCTTGCCCTTGTGCGCGATGACCGGAACGAGGCCCGTGGGCTCTCCGACGAGCACGTATCGCGGCCGGCCGGTCGTCCGGTCGATCTCAGGCACCATCTTCGCGATGCCGACGCAGCCGACTTCCTCGTCCCACGAGACGGCGAGTTTCAGGGGTTCGGAGAGTTCCAGCGGCGCCGCGCGTTCCATCGCGGCGAGGCTCGCGGCGAGAAACCCCTTCATGTCGCACGCCCTCCTCGCATGGAGGCGCCCCTCGGCGCTTCGAAGGCGAAACGGATCGGAGGACCAGCCCTCGCCGTCCGCCGGGACGACGTCGGAATGGGAGGAGAGGAGCACGCCGCCCTCGCCGGGAGGGCCGATCGACGCGAAGACACCCGATTTCGCATCCTCGGGATCGTCCACGCGGAAGACACGGGCCCCGATCCCCTCGAGATGGCCTATGAGCCAGTCGATCAGCGCGTGGTTGCTGTCACGGCTGACCGTCGGGAAGGCCACCAGCCTGTCGAGGAGTTCCGCCGTCCGCCAGCTCATGAGAGCGCCGCCGATCCGGCGGCAAACGCGCGCTGCACCTCCATCGGAATTAGCCGCGGTATCGGGGTCTCTCGGCGGCGATCCCCGGCCCGTTGTCGGGAGCGGGCAGGGCTCATCGATCGGACCCGATCGAGCGTCCCGCGGCCTCGAGGATGGCCTCGGCGATGTAGAGATCCTGGAGGGCAATGCCAGATGAGTCGAACACCGTGATCTCGTCGGCGGTTTCGCGGCCCCGGACATCGCCCGACAGCACCGCGCCGATGGCGGTGATCTCGGCCTCCGGGTACGCGTGCTGGAATTCCCCGATCACGCGGGACTGAGACGGCAGGTCGCAGAAGAGACGGGCGCTTCGCAGGAGTGCCGGTGGTAATTCCTGTTTTCCGGTGCGGTCCGACCCCATGCTCGAGACATGGGTGCCGGGCTTGATCCACGCCGCGTCGAAGAGCGGCCCGGTGGCGGTCGTGGCCGTCACGACGATGTCGGCGGCGCGGCAGGCCGCCTCGGCGTCGCCGGCCTCGGCCGGGAGACCCGCATCCCGGAGGCGGGCGATGAACGCGTCGCGTTTGTCGGTCGACCGTCCGACGACGAGGAGACGGTCGAGATCGCGCGTCCGCGCCACCGCCTCGGCCTCGTAGAAGGCCTGGTGCCCCGTTCCGAACAGCGTCAGGACCGAGGCGTCCGCGCGCGCCAGGGCGTCGGTGGCGACCGCGTCGGCCGCGGCCGTGCGATAGCCGTTGAGCTTGCCCCCTTCGATCGTCGCGCCGATGCGGCCGGTCGACTGGTCGAAGATCAGGATGAGCGAATTGTGGCGGGGCTGGCCGATCGCGTCGTTGCCCGGGAAATACGACCCGACCTTCAGCCCGGCGAGCGGTCCGCCGGTCCCCGACTTCACCGTGAAGCGGTCGGCCGGGTCGCTGCAATGCCCAAGCACGACGGGAAAGTTTTTGGAGGCCGGATCGCTCGCGGCGACGAGCGCCTTGTGCGCGGCATCGAACGCGATCTCGTGACCGGCGTAGCGTGCCGATTCCTCTTCGGTCAGATGGATCATCGTTTTGCCCTTACCATCCCGCGAACCTCTCCCATGTTTGCCGTCCCGTGCCGGAGCGTGAGGCCAGCACCTCGTAGCGCGCGTGCTGCGCGGCGGTGGCGCAGGCGTGATTTGGAAGGATCCGCAGGCGCGTGCCGATCGGCAGGTCGGGCAATGCGCCGTCTCCGGACCGCGACCCGACCACGCCATGCTCCTGATTGGCCTCGATCACGATGAGGTCGGGGAACGGACGCCCGGCTTCGTCGCAGACCACGCCGTAGCCCTGATCCACCGATTGATTGGCGGTTCCGCGGTCGCGCGACAGCGCCATCCAGCCCGCATCGATCACGATCCGGCCGCGGTCGTACTGATGCCCGATCACGCGGGTCAGGACCGAGAGCGCGATGTCGGACATCTCGCAGACCCCGATGCCCGTCATGAAGAGGTCGAAGAAGACATAGACGCCCGCGCGCAATTCGGTGATCCCGCCAAGCTCGCGCGCGGCGAGCGCGGTGGGCGTAGAGCCGACGCTGAGCACGGGGCAGGGGAGGCCGGCCTGTCGCAGGACCTCCGCCGCGGAGACGACCGCCTGCCGCTCCGCTTCCGAGAACGCCGCCTGCGCATCGCGGGTCTCTGCCCGGTAGCTTTCGCCTGCATGCGCCATGACGCCGCGCAACTCCGCCCCGTCGTGATGAAGCTGACGTCCGATTTCCGCGAGGGCCGGGTCGCTCGGTCCGATGCCGCCGCGATGTCCGTCGCAATCGATCTCGATCAGCGCCGGAATGACCTGGCCGCCGTCACGCGAGGCCCGCGCCACCGCCTCGGCCTGTTCGGGGGAATCGAGGATGACGGTCAGATCGCATCCACCCCGGCGCAGTTCGATCACGCGCTGCAATTTCGCAGGCGCGATCCCGACCGCGTAAAGGATGTCGCGCACGCCCGCGGCCGCGAAAACCTCCGCCTCGGCCAGCGTCGAGACGGTTGCAGGCCCGATGCCCTCGGCGAGGACGCGGCGGGCGATGTCCACCGATTTCGTCGTCTTCAGATGCGGTCGCAGCATCACGCCGAGCTTGTCTGCCTGCTGTCGCATCCGTTCGATGTTGCGCGACATGACGGCCTCGTCGACGAGAAGGCATGGCGTTACCAGATCGTCCGGCACGCTCGGTGCCCCCTTGTTTTCCGGCGCGGTGATCACTGGCCAATCTCCGGATACTTCTTGGATGCGGGAAGGAGTACCGAAGCAGGCCCGGTTTGGATATTAACGAGTTCTGACTTTGCCATTAAGGAACAGCTTAATGCTCGGCGCGCGGGACCTTCGCTTCTTCGGTATTCTCGCAGGCCAGCCGTCGCTGGCGGCGGCGGCGCGGGCGCTCGACGTCACGCCGCCGGCCGTTTCCCAGAGGTTGGCGCAGATCGAGGCGAGATTGGGCCTCAGGCTGGTGGAACGCGGCGTGGGTCCGCTCTGCCTGACCGAGGAGGGGGAACTGCTGGCCCGTCGTGCGGTCCGCATTCTCGGCGATCTCGACAATCTGATCGAGGACCTCGCGACGCGGCGGAGTTCCGTCAGCGGCCTCTTGCGCGTCGTCGCCTCCTTCGGGTTCGGCCGCCTCTACGTGGCCCCGATCATGGCGTCCCTGTCGAACCGGCACGAGGGACTGGAAATCGATCTGCGGCTCACCGAGGATCCGCGGAGCGCCTTGCCGACGGAAAGCTGGGATGTCCTGATCCATGTCGGCAGATTGCCCGATACCGCCGTCATACAGCGAAAGCTGGCCGCCAACCGCAGGATCCTCTGCGCCGCGCCGGACTACGTCTCGCGCCATTCTCCGCCCCTGCACCCCTCCGATCTGTCGGGACATGCCTGCGGGGTGATCCGCGAGGATCAGGTCGATGCGACGCGCTGGTCCTTCGCAGGGTCCGACGGGGAGGAAACCGTCCGCATCCGGCCCTCCTTCTCGAGCAATGACGGAGAGGTCGTCCGCGCCTGGGCGCTTGCCGGGCTGGGGATCGTCGAGCGCTCCGAATGGAGCATCGCACGGGATCTCGCAAAGGGGCGTCTGGTCGAGGTGATGCCGGATTGGCGGCTCGACGATGCCGATGTCGTCGCCCTTCTCAACCCGCATCGGCTTCGTGCAGCGAGGGTGCAATCTTTCATCGAGGCGCTGGCGGCATCGCTCGCCAAGGAGCCGTGGCGTATGGTTCATGTACCCTCGAACCGGTCGGCCGAATCGGGGTCCGGTCCGGTTTCGTAAAACGGTCGCCCGGCTCTTGGTTGCCGAGTTTCGGCATGGACGTGCGGAGATCGTATCGCGCCGACCGCGTCGCCGTGCCAATCGGCCTGCAGGAAATCGACATGGCCGATGGCCTTATTGCGATCCCTTCCATTCCCGCGGCGACGAAACCGTCCGGATCGATGGGCGGACATGCGTTCGATGTCTTACCTCTTCAATCGTGCCGCATTCCCGCCGTGCCGAGGATCGTGGCGAGCCCCGCGGTGAGGCCGCGGATGGAAAGCTCTGGCTCAACGTCGATCCATTCCTCAAGGGAATGCGCCCGCCCGCCGGTGCCGCCGGATCCGACCCTTATCGCCGGGATCCCGAGGCTCATCGGGATGTTCGCGTCGGTCGAACTCGCACCCGTCCGCGCAGCGAAGTCGAAGGCCTGCAGCGCGGCGAACGCGGCCTGCACGATGGGCAGGTCGTGATCGGTCCGTCCTGCGGGGCGGTTCCCGATCCGGCGGATCTCCGCGGCGATCTCTCCCGACGATCTGTCCGCGCATGCGTTCTCGCCCTCGACGGCGCCGTCGATCAGCCTTCGTATTTCCGCGTCCAGACGATCGAGCGCCTGCTGATCCTCCGAGCGCAGGTCGATCTCGACCCAGACCTCCTCCGGAATGGCGTTGATCGACGAACCGCCCCCGAAGACCGATGCGCAGAAGGTCGTCCGGGGATCGTCCTTTACCTCGACCTGCGCCATTCCCGCGAGGAACGCACCGAGGGCGTAGGCGGGATTGACCGTTCCGAAAGCGTTGAACGAATGTCCCCCGGGACCGCGGAAGGTCACGCGGTAGCGGTAGGAGCCCACGGCGACCGTCGTAATCGTCTCGAGTTCCAGACCATCGATCGTGAAGAAAGCATCGATCCGGTCGCGGTAGGGACCTTCGGTAAGGAGGTGCCGCACGCCGCGCAGGTCGCCCTTGCCCTCCTCGCCGACGTCGCAGACGAAGAGCAGGTCCGCCTCGGTCTCGATCATGCCGGCGTCGAGCGCGCGGATATAGGCGAGGAGCGCCGCGAGGCCGCGGCCGTCGTCGCCCACGCCCGGCGCGAAGAGCTTCGTGCCCTCGCGTCGCACGGTGCAATCCGTACCTTCCGGGAAAACCGTGTCGAGATGCGCCGCGACGGCGACGGTCGTGCCGTTGGCCCGCCCCCGGCGCAGCCCAATGACGTTGCCGATCTCGTCCCGCCTCACCTCTTCCAGCTCATGTTCCCTGAACATCCGCTCGAGGGCCACCGCACGCCGGTTCTCCTTGAAGGGCGGCGCCGGGATTTCGGTGATCGCGATGATCTCCTCCACGAAGCGGTCGTGCTGACCGCGCAGAGCGTCGGCGGCGGAGGCGAAACCGGGAGAGGCGAGGATCGCGGCGATGTCCTTGGTCATGCTCGTTTCCCTTGGGCATTGATGGAGCCGTTGCCGGCACCGAGTCTCTTGGTCGAGGGCAGGGCGTCTTCGTGGCCTGCCTCTGTCGGGTGGTCCAAATCCAGTCCTAGTGCATGAGGGGGTGAACTTCACCCCGCCCCTTGCCAGGACGTGACGCGCGCTTTCGGGCCGGTTTCGGTGAAGCCGTGAAGGCGTTCCGCGCCAAGTTTCCGAGCGCCGAATGCGGCCGGTGGTGGTTGCAGCCCATCCTCCAAATGTTCGATGCACTTCCGTCTGCATCAACACACCTGCGATCTGTTCGTCGGATCAGGACCCCCTGCCTTGGGCAAGGGTCGAAACTCGATGCACTAGGAAAGCACGCCCGCGATGGCGTGAGAGGACCGCGACGTCTCGCCCTTGTCATTCCAGCACGGGCGCGCTTCACATGGTCCCGTCCTCCGGGCGCCCCCATGGGGACGCGGAGGATGATCGATCCACCAGCTGGAGGTGCCATGCTATCCGCCGTTTTCCTTTGCATGAGCCCCTCGGCGTCCGGCGTTCGCGGGGTCCCGTATGCTCTGCCTTCCGTCCGAAAGACGAGGGGAGCACTGCGTGCCGGAACCATCGCGGCACAGTTCACGCAGGGGTCGATCTCTCGACCGATTCGGGATCTTCTGGCGGCGGCTGGCGAATTTATCCACGAATTTCTGTCGATCGGCGGCCGAGCGGATACCCCTGGCTTATCCCCCGGCTTCGCGGTGAGTGCGAAGGGCAGGGGCCCCACGCGGCCCGGCGCCCGGTTCGAGGTTTGACGTCGGTGGCTCGCATCGTCCTTCTCGACCCGGCCGCACCCGAACGGCTCGACCGTATCCGGCCCTACCTGCCTGACGGGTGGACGCTCCATACTGCGACGTCCCGCGCGTCCGAGGATCAGCTCGAAGCCCTCTCCGAAGCCGAATTCGCGATCACCGGCGATGCGCCGGTCGACGCCCGGATGATGGCCGTCCCGGGCCTTCGGGCGGTCCACAAATGGGGGGTGGGGTACGACAACATCGACATCGACGCCGCGCGTGCCTCCGGCGTCCGGGTCCTGCGGACGACCGGTTCCAACGCCGTCGCCGTGGCGGAGACGACGCTCGGATTGATCCTCGCGCTCGGGCGCAACCTCGTGCGGGGTCATGCGGGCATCGCGGCAGGCGCTTGGGCGAAGGGCGAACTCGCGCCGAGCTCGATGACGCTCTCCGGGCGCACCGTGGGGATCGTGGGGCTGGGATATATCGGCGCCGCCCTCGCGCGGCTCCTCGTCGGGTTCGGCTGCGACGTCCTCTACACCAAGCGCACCCCCATCCCCGAGGCGGAGGCGGCCGCGCTCGGCGTGCGCTATGCTCCGCTCGATGTTCTCCTTTCCGAAGCGGACGTGGTGACGCTGAATTGCGAGCTGAACGACAGCACGCGGAACCTCATCGACCGAGCCGCGCTCGACGCGATGAAGCCAGGCGCGCTGCTCGTCAACGTGGCGCGCGGCGGTGTCCTCGTGGAGGCCGACCTCGCGGAGGCAATCCGGTCCGGCCATCTTGCCGGTGCCGCGATCGATGTATTTGCAGAGGAGCCGATCCGGCCGGACAATCCCCTCATTGGTCTCGACCGGGTGATCCTGACGCCCCATATCGGCGCTGTCTCCGCGACGAGCTTCAGCACCTCGATCACCCGCATCATGCGCAACTTGAACGCTATCGCGACGGGCACGCCGCCGCAGGAGATCGACGTCCTCGTCTAGCCGCCCCGACCGGACTTCGCGCGTGCGACGGAGACCATCCCGATCTCCGGCGCGATCTCCGCGCAGACACGTTCCGCGGTTTGGACGAAGTCGAGGATGACGGGCGCGGTTTCTCCGGAGGGCCACGCGATCAGCAGATCGATGCCCTGGTCGAGTTCGGGCATCGGCCGGAACACGAGGCGCGGCGAGCGCATGTTGGAGATCCACGAGGGAACGATTGCCAGGCCGAGACCCGAGGCGACATGGGTCGCGATCGTCATCGTGTGGGTGCATTTCTGAACCACCCGCGGATGCACGCCCGCGCGGCGGAACGCCTCCGCCACGACGCCGGAATAGGGCGCGCCCAGAACATCGGCATAGCCCACCATGTCCTCGCCCTCGAAATCGCTCAGCCGGAGCTCCGCGCGATCCGCGAGGCGGTGGGTTCGCGGCAGCGCCGCGAGCAGGGGTTCGCTTACGAGCCGCCGCGTCTGCATGAACGGCGCCTGGCCGGTCGGCCGGATCAGCGCGATGTTGATCTCCCCGGCCTCGAGCGTCCGCAACTGGTCCCCCGTCCCGAGGTGACGCACGTCGATGATGACCGCGGGCCAGCTCTGCCGGAACGCCTCGAGGATCGGGGGCAGGACGTGGCTCAGCGCGACCTGCACGCCCGCCACTGTCAGCCGCCCCGTCGATTCGCTGGCCATCGCGCGCGTATGCGCGATCGCACGGTCCATCCCGTCGAGGAGCTCCCGCGCGTGACGCAGCATCGTCTCGCCCGCGGGCGTCAATCGGGTGCGCCGCGTCGTGCGGTGAAACAGCATCGTCCCGAGCCGATCCTCGAGCAATTTGATCTGCTGGCTGAGCGGGGCCTGCCTGATGCCCAGTCTTTCAGCGGCCCGTCCGAAATGCAGCTCGTCCGCGAGGCAGACGAAGTATCTGAGCTGTCTGAGGTCGATCCCGGTATTCATATCCATTGCATATCAAATCATGGGATTATTGCGAATTGATCGACAATGAATGTCGTGCTTCGCTCACGCTCGATTGAACATTACCGCGAGTTGCCCTCCCGAACATGACCCGATTCTGGACGATAAAGTTCCTCAGAACGATCCTCACGCTCTGGTTCGTCGTCACCTTCGCCTTCGTGGTGCTGCGAACCTCCGGCGATCCGGTGGTGGCATTGATCGGGGCCGACGCTTTGCCCGCCGAGATCGAGCAGTTCCGGCGGCAATGGGGCCTCGATCAGCCCCTGTTCGTCCAGTACCTCCGCTATGTAGGTCAGATGGCGCTCGGTGAGTTCGGGACGTCCCTGCGCGACCAGCGCCCGGTCATCGATATCATCATGGAGCGGCTTCCGGCGACCCTCGCGCTCGGGCTCGTGGCCTACGGCGCCGCGCTCGTCATCGGCATTCCGGCCGGGATCGCGGCCGCGCTTCGGCGAGGCCGGACGCTCGACCGTGCGATCATGGCCTTCGCGGTGTTCGGCTTCGCCTTGCCGAACTTCTTTCTGGGCATCCTGCTCATCCTGTTTTTCTCCCTGTTTCTCCAAATCCTGCCTTCTTCCGGCTCCGGCACCCTCGCGCATCTGGTGATGCCGGCGATCACCCTTGGCACGTTCACCGCCGGAACGCTCGCGCGCTTCACCCGCTCGGCGATGCTCGAGGTGCTCGATCGTCCCTACATGCGGGCCGCGGCGGCGAAGGGGGTGCCGGCCTGGAAGCGCGTCCTGTTCCACGCCCTGCCGAACGCCGCCATCCCGATCGTCACGGTGATCGGCCTGAACCTCGGGCAGCTCATCGCGGGCGCGATCGTGGTGGAGACCGTCTTCGGCTGGCCCGGCATCGGGCGGCTGCTCGTGCAGGCCGTGTCGTCCCGCGACCTCGCCGTCGTGCAGGCCCTCGTCCTCGTCATCGCGGCGACGATGGTGCTCGCCAACCTTCTCGTCGATCTGCTCTACGGCCTGCTCGATCCACGCATTCGGGGAGGTGCGCGATGAGCCGCCCGTCGGTACCGGTCCTCCTCGCGGCGCTCTTTCTCGCGGCCGTCGTCCTTGTCGCTCTGATCGGCAACGTGTTCACGCCCTTCGCGACCACGGATCAGGATCTGCTGAACCGGCTCGCCCGCCCGGCCTTTTTGGGCGGTCCCGCGGAATATCCGCTCGGTACCGACCGGATCGGCCGGGACATGGTTGCGCGGCTCGTCGAGGGGCTTCGGATGTCGCTCTCGGTGGCGCTCGCGGGGACCTTGATCGGGGCGGTCTTCGGCACGCTGATCGGCTTCGTCGCGGCCCATTTCCGGGGGCTCGTCGAAGAGGGTCTCATGATGCTCGTCGATTTCCAGGCCTCGCTCCCCTTCATTCTGATCGCGCTCACGCTTCTCGCCTTCTTCGGCAATTCGCTGACGCTCTTCATCCTGCTCATGGGCCTTTTCGGGTGGGAAACCTACGCGCGCCTCGCCCGCGGCGTCGTTCTTTCGGCCACCTCCCAGCCCTACGCCAAGGCGGTCGTCGCGCTCGGGGCGCATCCGATGCGGCTCTATCTCCGCCATGTCCTTCCGAACGTCGCCTCCGCGCTCATCGTGCAGCTGACGCTGACCTTCCCGCAGATCATCCTTCTCGAGACCTCGCTCTCCTTTCTCGGCCTCGGCATCCAGCCGCCGCTGACAAGCCTCGGGCAGATCCTCGGCGACGGGCGCGACTATCTCTCGACGGCATGGTGGATCTCGGTCTGGCCCGGCACGCTCATCTTCGTGATCACCCTCTCCATGTCGATCCTCGGCGATGCGCTGCGCGACCGGCTCGATCCGATGCTCAAGCAACGAACCACCTGAACCAGAGGAGTCATCCCATGATAACGAGACGCACCTTCGGCAAGTATTCCATCGGCGTGGGAGCATTGGCGTTTCCGGGGTATGCGCGCCCGCTCCGCGCGCAGGGCGAGCGTCCGACGTTGACCGTGGCGGTCGACAATCTCTGGGCCAACATCGCCCCGATCAACGGTATCTCGACGACGACGCGGCGGTTCTTCCCCAACTTCTATTCGCACCTCGTCGAACGGGACTACATTTCCGACGAACAGGGGATCGAGCTGAAACCCGGCCTCGCCACGGAATGGAGCCGCGACGGCAAGGTCTGGACGCTGAAGCTGCGCGAGGGCGTGAAGTTCCACAACGGCGAGACGATGACGGCCGAGGACGTGGCCTTCACGCTCGGTCCGGAACGCCTCTGGGGCGAGGAGCCGTTCGAGCCGCGCGGCAAGACCTTCACCGCGGGCTTCGTCCGGGTGGAGGCGGTCGACGACCTGACCGTCGAGATCGAGACGGCGGAAGAGGATCCGTTCATCCCCGGCAAGCTCACGGGGTATATCGGGTTCGTCGTGCCGAAGGCGTACTACCTCGAGGTGGGCGTCGATGCGTTCGGACAGGCGCCCGTCGGGACCGGACCCTACAGCGTCGCGACATTCCGCTCCGGCGAAGTGCTCGAACTCGAGGCGTTCGACGAGTACTGGGACGGCCCGCCGCCCGCCGCGAGGGTGGTCTGGCGCATCGTGCCGGAATTCGCCGGACGGATGGCAGGCCTCGTCTCGGGCGAGTTCGACTTCATGGTCAACATCCCCACCGACCAGGAACCGCAACTCGAAAGCTACGACGGCGTCACCGTCGCCCGCGCGCTCGCCAGCAACTACCCGGCCTTCGCGTTCAACACGCGCGCCGACCCGGAGAACAATCCCCTCGTCGACGTGAATCTCCGCAAGGGGATGGTGCAGGCCATCGACATGCATGCGATCGTCCAGGCGCTTTTCGGGGACAAGACGTTCCACCCCGACGTGCCCTTCAACTTCCCCGAATACGGCGATTACTACCGCCCGGACATGGAAAACCCCTTGCCCTACGACCCGGAGGCGGCGCGCGAGAAGATCGCGGCATCCGGCTATGACGGGCAGGTGCTCGACTGGCACATCACGCGGCAGTTCTATCCCAACTACGAAGCCGCGGCCGAGATCATGGTGGAGATGTGGCGGCAGGTCGGGGTCAACGTGCGTGCCGAAATCCTCGACAATTTCGAGCTCGTCTACACGCGGCCCTACCACATGATGAACATGTCGATGTCGACGGACTTCATCCCCGGCGACCCCTACCAGCCGCTCTGGCTCGATTGGGGCCCGACCTCGAGCCGGGCGACGGCGCAGTGGAAGACCTGGGATCCGACGCCCGAATATCTCGCTGCGGGGCGCGAGTTCGAGGCGGCCATCACCTTCGAGGAGCGTCAGGCGGCCTTCGAGAAGCTGCGCCAGGCCTGGCTCGACGTCTATCCCGGCTATTACCTCTGGAAGAGCGTCTACAATTGGGCGCACCGCGCCGATATCGAGTGGATCGCGCGCCCCGACGGGGAGATGCGGATGTTCGGCGACTACCTCACCTTGCCGGCATGAAGTACGCGCTGCAGGACATGACGGTCGCGGAGTTTCGCGACCGACTGCCCGAGAATCCCGTCATCCTCCTGCCTCTGGGCAGCCAGGAGGTGCAGGGCCCGCATTGCCCGATGGGGGATTTCGCGCTGACCGCCGACATTGCGGATGCGGTCGCGCAACGCTCGGGCGCCGTGACCGCGCCCTGCCTGCCCTTCGGATGCGCCGAGTTCTTCCGCCCGTTTCCGGGCGGGATGCAGCTCCGCGCCCCGACCTTCCGCGCCGTGATCCGCGATATGGTGGAGGCGTTCCTCGATCATGGGCTCGACCGGGTCCTGATCCTGAACGGGCATTCCTCCAATGCGCCGCTGATCGACGAGACCCTGCGCGACATCCGCCGGGCGAGCGGGATCGCCGTTCCGTCCATCGACCTCTGGCGGTCGATCCCGTCCGATCTCTGGACGCGGCTCCACGGCGAGCGCGCGCATGAGGCGCGAGGTCATGGCGGCGATCCGATCACCTCCGTCTGCATGTATCTCCACCCCGAGAGGATGCGTCCCGACCTCGCCACGCCCTCCGTCCGCGCCGCGGCCTTCGGGTTGCCGACGGTCGGGGCCGGCGGGGTCCTCTTCGACGGTGCGACAATCGCCCTGCCGCTCGATGCGGACGAGGTGAACCCCGACGGCATGATGGGAGGCGACCCGGCTCTCGCCTCCGCCGAGATCGGACGCGCGATCTTCGAGCATCTGGTGGATCACTGCGCCCGTTTCGTCACTCACCTGGCTGAGCGCGACCCGCGCGATCCCATGGGCACGGGCGCGCGATGACGGAACCGCTGCTCGACATCCGCGACCTCCGCGTTCCGCTTCCCCCCGGCGCCGACCGACCCCTCGCGGTCGACGGGCTCGACCTCACGCTGGAGAAGGGTGAAATCCTTTGCATCGTGGGCGAGACGGGCTCCGGCAAGTCGCTCAGCGCCTTCGCGACGATGGGCCTCCTGCCGCCGAACCTCCCGAAACCCACCGGCGAGATCCGGTTCGAGGGCCGCGACCTCCTTCGCCTCTCCCCCGCGGAGCGCAGGCGGCTGACTGGACGGCGGCTCGCCATGGTGTTCCAGGAGCCGATCGCCGTCCTCAATCCCGTCTACCGCGTCGGGGAGCAGGTGGCGGAGGTTTTCCGCCTGCACACTGATATGAAGGACGCCCAGATCCGCCGTCGCGTGATCGAGCTCTTCGGCGAGGTGCGGCTGCCCGATCCAGAGCAGATCGTCCGGGCCTATCCGCACCAGCTCTCGGGCGGGCAATGCCAGCGAGTGATGATCGCGACGGCGCTCGCCCTCGATCCCGCGCTCCTCATCGCGGACGAGCCGACGACCGCCCTCGACGTGACCACGCAGGCGCGCATCCTGAAGCTGATGCTCGATCTGAGGCGGACGCACGACACCGGCATCCTCTTCATCACCCACGATTTTGGCGTCGTAGCGGAGATCGCGGACCGCGTCGGCGTCATGCGTCACGGACGGCTTGTCGAGATCGGCACGGCCGAGGAGGTGCTGACCCGACCGAAGGCCGACTATACCCGCGAGCTTCTCGACGCGGTGCCGCGCCTCGAGCCGCGCGAGCGGCGCACGGATTTCGGCGACGTGGCGCTTTCCGCGCGCAACGTGAGCAAGACGTTCCGCACCCGGACCCTCTTCGGCAAGTTGCGCGAGACGCGCGCCGTCGACCGGGTCGATCTGTCGATCAGTCGCGGCGAGACGGTGGGACTGGTCGGCGAAAGCGGCAGCGGGAAATCGACGCTCGCGCAATGCGTGATCCGGCTCGAACGACCCGACGAAGGGGCGCTTTCGATCGCGGGGAGCGATTTCACCGACCTCGAAGGGGCGACCCTGCGCACCGCGCGCCAGCGGGTGCAGATCGTGTTCCAGGACCCCTACGCCGCGCTCGATCCGCGGCAGAGCGCGGGAGATGCCGTCGCGGAGGGACCGATCATCCACGGGGTCTCGCGCCGCGATGCGAGGGCCCGGGCGCGCGATCTGCTGGCGGCGGTGGGCCTCGATGCCTCGGCGGCGGAGCGCTTCCCGCACGAGTTTTCCGGCGGGCAGCGCCAGCGGATCTGCATCGCGCGGGCGCTCGCCGTGGAGCCGGATCTGCTCATCGCGGATGAAAGCGTCTCGGCCCTCGACGTCTCGGTGCAGGCGCAAATCCTCGATCTGCTCGCGAGCATGCAGAAGCGGCTCCGGTTCGGCATGCTCTTCATCACCCACGACCTGCGCGTGGCGAGCCGCATCTGCGACCGGATCACCGTCATGCGCGGGGGCCGCATCATCGAGGAAGGCCCGCCCGCGGAACTCTTCGCCAATCCGCGCGAGGCCTATACCCGCGAACTCCTCGCCGCCGTTCCCGGCCGCGAGGGGCATCTCTACACCGATCCCGCAAGGAACGAGTCCACATGAAAAAATACGCGATTGGACAAGATCCGGCCCGTCTTCCAGCCGAACTGATCACGTCCTTCGCGGGAATCGAGATCGCAACGATCGGTCATTTCCGCCATCGCGGCTTCGTTCACAATGCGATCCGCCCCCTCGGACGGATCGACGGGACAATGGCCGGCACGGCGATCACCGTTGCCATCCCCGGAACGGATTCGACCATGCTGCACCATGCTATCTCCGCGATCCGGCCCGGGGACGTGCTCGTGATCGACCGGCTGGGCGACGATCGACATGCATGCCTTGGCGGCGGCGTCGCCTTCGCGGCGAAGACGGCTGGTGCGCTCGCCGTTCTTCTCGACGGTCCCTGCACCGATGCCGAGGAGATCGCGGAGGTGGGGTTGCCGGTCTTCTGCCGCGGGATCTCGGCGATCACCTCGCGACTAGACGATCTGGGTGGCGCGCTGAACCTTCCCGTTGCGGTTGGCGGGGTTCCAGTCTTGCCGGGAGACCTCGTCCTGCTGGATAATTCCGGGGCGCTCGTCCTGCCCGCCGACGAAGCGGAGGACGTGCTGATCGAAGGCCAGGCGAGGCAAGCCCGCGCGAACCGCAACCGCGGCCGCATCGCTTCGGGCGAGATGCTGGGGGATCTCTCGGGCGCGAGCGCGAAAGTTCATGCCATTCTCTCCGACTCGACGTGAATTTGGAGCCCGTTTGATCCTAGCAACGGCCCCGGGTGCTTCCGGAGCGCATCGAAAGGCAGGGAGATCCGCGTCTGCATTCCAGTCGCGGATTCGTCGACAAGCTCATCCTGAACGCCGTGCGTCGCTCAGGCGGCGGGACCGGATCGAGATCGTGCGGGCAGGCTCGACTGTCGAAGAGGCGTTGACGGGCGGAATCCGACGGGCTTCCTCTTGTCTGTAGTCCCCTTACGCTCCCGGCGTTCACCATCAAGGGTCTGAAGTCAGAGGCCGATCACTCAGCGAAGTGTCCCACGCCTTCAGAAACCTGTCGCGTTTCGACTGATCGAGGAACGCCATGAGGCCGAGGCTCAGGCGGATCGGCAGGAAACTCCCCCGTCGCTCGGCGATCTGCCCAGAATGGGTTGTCGCAGGTCGGGACCGGGATCGAGCGGGATCAGCGGGGAAGACGCGGCCATGATGCTCTGTCCTGCTTCCGACAGGAGGAATTCGACGAAGCGCGTCGCGAGGGCCGGATGCCGCGCACTTTTCGGGACGAACGCTGTGCGGGTCATCATGAGGTTGTAGTCGTCGAAGAAATGAAGACCCACATGCGGCGCATTCCGGGTATACGCGGCGGCGTAGGAGCCGATCGTGTTGATCGCCAGAATAAGCTCACCGCGGGCGGTCGCGTCGAACATCTCCGACGTGCAGCAGAAGGTCCGCACACCGGCGCGCACCAGCACTTCGATCAGTCGCTGTGTCTGCGGTCCCTGCAGGCTGTCCTGCGTCGCATAGAGATACCCGATCCCCGAAGCGCCGACGTCGTAGGTCCCGATCCGACCCTCGAAGCGCGCCTCGTTATCGCGCACGAAGGCCGCGAGATCCTGGTGGTTGCGAGGCATCTCGTCTTCCGAGATGGCGCGACGATCATAGATCATGGCGGCGGGTTCGAACGTGAAACCGAAGAGTTCGGATCGCCAATTGGCCCGGTCGGGCGGAGTGGTCGCGGCGGAGAGATAGATGCGTCTTGCCATCTCCAGGTTCACCAGCGCCACCTGCAGGTCCATGGCGGAAGAGATCACGACATCGGGCTGGACGGTGAACCCCTCCGTCCTCATCGTCTTGTAAAGGCCTTGTTGTACCAAGCCTGCCTGGGATTCACATTGCGAGCCCAGCAGCATAGCTGGGCGGCATGTCTTAGCCCGTCCCGACCCGCTACCGCACCCTGAACTGGTCCGCCTAAAACGCCTCGCTGCGCGAGCGTGGGTCGTTGACCGTCTGGTTCGACCCTTCGACGCCTTGGCACGCGGTGCCATCGGGCAAGCGTGGCGGCCAACCGGTCTACGGCGACGCCGCGATTCAGGCTTGCCTGACGATTGAGGTCCTTTTCGACCTGCCGTTTCGTCAGACGACGGGCTTCGTCGCGAGCCTTCCGAAGCTGGCAGACCTCGACTGGCCGGTGCCCTTCGTCGGGCGATCCTTCCACTGGAAGGCTTGCTGATCCTCCTCAGTCTCGACGCTCTGCCGACGGCATAAGACCTAGGCCGTGCAGTTGCCTGACCGTGGTAGCGGCGACCCTTTGCACCTGCTCGTAGACAATGAGGCATCGACCGCCATCGGTCCGAGGACGATGCCGAATGGCGTCAAAGTCCGCGGCGAGGGCGAATGGCATGCCCGAAAGCATGGTGGAGCGCGCAGGCGGGTCTGGTGCAAGGTCCACCTCGCCGTCGATGAGAGCACGCTCGAGATCCGTGCAGTTGAGAGTTCACTGGCGAATGCCACTGGTCCGAGAGAGCCAGTGGACGGCAGCGGCGTCGGCGATGCGCCATTCGTCGGGGGATCGATCCACTGGATCGATCCCTGTTCCTCCTCATTGCCCGACCTGCTTGGCCAAGTCCCTGTGGACGAACCAATCGCATCCGTTACCGCCGACGGTGCCTACGACACCGTTCGCCAGCGGGCTTGAACCGGTGGCGCCGCGCCAGCTCACCTGCCGCGATGCCATCGCGCCCCGGGGCGCGGACGCGGTCGTGCCGCCCCGGCGCAATGCAAGGCCGTTGAAGAAAGACAGCCCCGGAGCGACAAGCAGGAACGAGGCGCTGCGTGCCATGATACGCCTCGGCCGGACTATCTGGCGGCGCTGGAGCGGATACCATCGCCGAAGTTTCGCCGAGACGAAAATGAACTGCATGAAGCTGCTCGGTCAGAAGCTCATGGCCGTTCGGCATCGGCCTCGGACCGATGGCGGCTCGATGCCTCGCCTTCGACCGACAGACCGCCGAGCTTCAAATCCGCATTGCCATCCCGAACCGCTTCACCGCCCTCGGCATCCCCGTCACGCAACCCGTCGGCTGACATAGGCAACAAAGAGGAGAAACGCGGCCTTCAGGCGTTCCGCGCAACAGAGCCCGCCTACGTTGCGATCCACCATTTCGCGCGGATCCTGCTCCTCGTTCTGATCGTGCCGGCCTTTCTGCGGATACTACAGGTGGGCGAGGCTCGCTGACGCTTCAGCAAGATCGGGGCGCGCGATTAACGATGGCTGACGCACGCGAGCCGGGGATGCCGGCGAGGTGGAAAGCCGATCTGGGCAGCTGACGACCGAAGAACTGGCGATCTAAGATCATAGCTTACATCAGCGCCCGAGCGCCGCGGATCACCCCGGCGTGAGTTATGGGGCGGAGCTCTGAGTAAGCGACTCCCTTAATCTCTTTCGCCGCGCTGGCGTTCCGGTTGGCGGATTTCCGGCTATTGATCTCGACGAGGTACTGAGCGAGCTCCGCCAAGTCGCCTTCGACGGCCTCGGCTAGATCCGCGACTGCTCCGCTGTCCGGTCGGGGAAGAAGTAGATCGACCGGATCCCGCCCGCGGTAGCCAGCAGCCGTCCTTTCCCCTGAAAGTTCCGTGGGTATTCTCTATTCCTCGGAAGGGGACTTTCCGATCCAAAGCTGCTCGTCGGATCTTCAAGTCGTACCCTGCTCCCATAATTGTCGCCGTTCGGGGGGCAATTCCACTCGACGTTCGGACTTTTCCTGCCCGGGTCCTGTATCCCTGCCGATCGAGCCCGTAAACGCTCGAATGCGGGTAGAAGTAGTTGCCACCACGCGGGCACGGATATTCCAACAATTGGCAGTACGCTGGCGCCAGTAGCGCCGAGCGAACCCTATCGGCTTCCGCGTTTGCCACTAGCAGGGGAGGGTCGTTTGGGACCGCTGCCCCTCGTCTTAGCACGGTCTGGCTTGCTCGACGGGCTGAATCGCTTCGACGTGTTGGATGCGTCTCCGGCCTTCCCGGCTTTGACGCTCCTTCCGCTCTTCGCGGCAAACTTTGCCGGCTTCGTCGGTCTTGCGTCGCGGGGCGGCTTGGATGCCGCATCGGCACGGCGCGGGGGCTTTTGCGGTTTTGCCGTTGCCGAGGAGCGATCGACATCCATGGCGATCTTCGGATTGGGCTTGTCTCCGGCACTCGGCGCCGGCGCCTTGCGGTCGCGTGGGCGTTCCTCGGCCGTTTCTCGGGGGGAAGTGGCCGCGGCCGATCCATGCGGTCCGTCGATCCGCCGAACAGCGATCCCTTTCTCGATGACGCCATCGGGCCCCAGACCCTCCAGGAAGGCGGGCAGGGCTGCGGCGGAGATTTCCACGCTCGTCTCGTCCTCCTGCATCCGGATCGCGCCGACGGCGTCCCGGTCGAGACCGCCGGTGCGGCAGAGAAGCGGCAGCAGCCAGCGCGGCTCCGCGCCCTGCTTGCGGCCGACCGACAGGGCGACCCAAGCGCTATCCCCGAACGGGGTCCGTTCCTTCGGGGTCGGGCGTGCGCCTGCGGGGCTCAGTTCTTCAGGGGCCGAATGCTGCGTCCGGTAGAGGCGCAGATAGGCCGCCGCGATGGCGCGGGGGTCCCGGCTCGCGAGAAGGCGCTCGGCGAAGGCCGCCTCGCTGTCCGAGATCTCCTCCGCCCAGGTCGGGTCGGAGAGCAGCCGCTCTTCGTCTCGGGCCCGGATCTCCTCGGCGGTGGGGGCGGCGATCCATTCCGCGTTGACACGGGCGGTCTTCAGAAGGCGTTCGGCGCGCTTGGTCGCCCGGGACGGCACGATCAGGGCCGAGATCCCCTTCCGCCCCGCGCGCCCCGTCCGGCCCGAGCGGTGCAGAAGACCCTCGGCGTTCGACGGCAGCTCCGCGTGAATGACCAGGTCCAGGTTCGGCAGGTCGATGCCGCGGGCGGCCACGTCGGTCGCGACGCAGACCCGCGCCCGCCCGTCGCGCATCGCCTGCAAGGCGTGGCTGCGCTCGGTCTGACTCAGCTCTCCCGACAGGGACACGACCTGGAATCCACGATTGGCGAAGCGCGCCGTCAGTCGGTTCACCGTCGCACGGGTATTGGCGAAGACGATGGCATTCGGCGCTTCGTGGTAGCGCAGGACGTTGATGACCGCGTTCTCGACATCCTGCGGCGCGACGTTCAGGGCCTGGTAGGCGATGTCGGCATGCTGGGAGCCACCGGACTTCGTGTCGACCCGGATCGCATCGCGCTGATAATGCTGCGCCAAGGTGGCGATCATCGGTGGGACCGTGGCCGAGAACAACAGCGTGCGCCGCCCGGTCGGTGCCTCCCCGAGCATGAATTCGAGATCCTCGCGGAAGCCCAGATCGAGCATCTCGTCGGCCTCGTCGAGGACGACGGCGCGCAGCGATCCCATGTCGAGCGAGCCGCGCTGGATATGGTCCCGCAGCCGCCCGGGCGTGCCGACGACGATATGCGCGCCCCGTTCGAGCGCCCGGCGTTCGTCGCGCATGTCCATGCCGCCCACGCAGGAGACGACCCGTCCACCGGCTTTCGCGTAAAGCCATCCAAGCTCGCGCATGACCTGAAACGCCAGTTCCCGCGTCGGAGCGACCACGAGCGCCAGGGGCGACGCGGCGGGTCCGAAAAGGTTGTCCTCGCCCAGGAGCGTGGAGCCGATCGCAAGGCCGAACCCCACGGTCTTGCCGGAACCGGTCTGCGCGGAGACCAGCAGATCGGCGCCTTCCAGACCCGGCGCGGTGACGGCCTCCTGAACCGGGGTCAACGTGGTATAGCCACGCTCTTCGAGAGCGTCAGACAGGGAATTAATCATGGCGGGGCCGATCTGCGCTCGGGCATGCGGTGTCGCACTACGCGATCCATTGGGAGAAAGGGGACCCATAGATCGGGATCGTGGCAGTGTACATACGTTAAAGGCAGAGCGAAACGATGAGCCGTCCGACGGCGAAACTCTCGCTCGCTTCAGCTTTTGAGAAGATCAGGCCTACGCTGTAAACCCCATTTACTTGCAAGCGCCGTAACTGAGGCAGCACGCGATTTGTGCCGAGAGCATTCGTAATGTCACTTGGTTTCCCAAGAAGAAGCGTCATCAAGGCGCGGCGCAGGGAGTGCAGCTTAGGCTCAGGACCTCCGCCGAAGATGCTTTACAACCGGTGGAAGCGGTGGAGCGATATGGGGGTGTTCGCCAAGATCATGGATGGCCTGGCGGCCGATAGCCCAGAGCGCAAGACGATCATGATCGAAGTGAGCAGGGGAACGCCTTGCGTTCGGGAGATCCTGCGAAAGTATCCCAAAGTACATTGCACGGCCTCCAAGCTACGATTGAAAAAGGGGGGCGTGGCAGGCTGATCCGGCGGAGTTCGAGGATCAGGAAACGATCCAGCGGATCGTTTCACCGAGGACGGCGGTATGAACACCAAGCTCCATGCCATCACCGACAGCAAGGCCGTTTAGCTTCCGCACCGATGATCGCAATCGTTGTCACCTATACCTCCTGAAGGTTTCGCGCAGATACGCCCCGCGCTTGGCGGCGTGTGCCGTGGTGCGAAGCAAACGGCCCTCACGCGCCGAATGCACCGTCGATTGTGTACATCGCACCGGTTACGAAGCTGGCTTCGGGACCGGCCAGCCAGGCGACCATGCCCGCTACCTCTTCCGGTTGTCCGTGGCGCTTGATGTCCGTGAAGCTGTGCATGAGATCCTTCATTGGCCCGTCCGCCGGATTGGCGTCGGTATCGATCGGCCCGGGCTGCACGACATTGATCGTAATGCCGCGTGGTCCGAAATCGCGTGCAAGTCAGCGCGTGAGCCCCTGCAGGGCGGACTTGCTGAGCGCATAGGATGCCATTCCGGGGACGGGCATCCGGTTTCCGTTCACGGAGCCTATCATGATGATCCGGCCGCCATCCGGCATCTGCCGCGCGGCCTCCACCGAGGCGTGGTACGGCGCATGGACGTTGATCCGGAACAACCGGTCGATCTCGTCCGGGGGCTGCTTGAGCGCATCTCCGATGATCGCGATGCCAGAGTTGACCCCCAGGACATTGAGGGGGCCACTGTCCCTCACGCGGGCGATCACTGCGTCCCGATCGGCGCTGTCGGTCTGTACCGCGACGCTGCCCGTTTCCCTGGTGAACTGTTCGGCTGCCTCATGCGAACCGGCATAGGTGAACGTCACCCGGGCGTCCTCCTCGGCGAAGCGCCGCACGATGGCTGCACCGATGCCGCGGCTACCTCCCAAAACCAATACGGATCATGCCTCTGACGTAATTGCATGTCCTATCATGATGATTTGTAGTGGAGACTACATTATTAGCTAATGCCGCCGGTCAAGAGGTTTATAGTGGTGACTGGCCTTGTTGCAGAAAGCCTGCGTGGGATTCACATCGTGAGTCCAGCGACATAGCTGTCCGGCATGTCCAAGCCTGCGCCCACCCGTTGCCGCACCCTGAACGGGTCGAGTTACAACGCGTCGCTGCGTGAGCGCGGGTCTCTGACGGTCTGGTTCGACCCGGGCATGGCTTGGCACGCGGCGCCTTCGGGCAAGCAGGGGCGGCAGCAAACCTTCTCGGACGCGGCGATCCAAGCGTGCCTGACCATCAAGGTGCTGTTCGGCCTGCCGCTTCGCCAGACAACGGGCTTCGTGGCGAGCCTGTTG
>NZ_QKZL01000011.1 GCF_003253995.1 Palleronia aestuarii | reverse complement strand
GGCGGGTTGCAGCCGGTGCCCATCTCGGCCTTCGCGGCGGGGCGGATGCGGGGCGGATTGCAGCCGGTGCCCATCTCGACCTTCGCGGCGGGTCGGATGCGGGGTCCGGAGAACGGCTCGTTCGTGGTCTCGAGGGCGCGGGCGAGCAGGTCGGTCTTGGCGTTCATTTGTCTCTCCATCGGTATCGCTACGTCTTGGATAAGACACGTCACGCTCGAACTCACGTGAGTAAAACGTGAATTTATTCAATGTTTGCAATGACTTGCTTTAAATAGCTTATTCCTGCCACAGACACGAGAAGGATGTGTTGACGGACCCGAATCCGGGTGGCCAGCCCGGTACGATCTTGTCCGCAGTGTTGTGGGATCCCGGCATCGAATGTCACCCGGATCCCGCACCACCTTTGGTCGAACCGTCCCGATCGGCCACCATTGCGACATGCTCGGAAGCGCATGCCTATGGGGTAATCGACCGCGCAATGCGCCATTGCGCAGGAGCGTATGTTTCGAGGGGATCGCAAGGATAGCGGCCCCATGAAGCTCGGAAGGTGCCCGGACCGGGCATGACCGTTCTGGCTTTCTCGTTATCGACTGACCCTCCGTTTCCCTCGGGCCGGGCGCCGGCACGGGGCCAGCGCCTGACGGCTTACCGACGATGCCGGCGGGTCGCCTCGATTTCACGACCGGGGCTGTAGAAATCGGCGTAAAAACCGCCGAACGAGACGTGCTTCTCGTCGAAGAGGTTCGTTGCGTTGAGCGCCAACTCGGTGCGGTCGGTAATGGCATACCTGTAGGACGCGTCGACGGCGACGAAATCGTCGGATTCCCCGACGCTGTTCGTATCATCGTAGAAAAAGGCCTCGCTATAGCACGCCCCGAGGCCGAAGGTCATGTCGCCGCGTGCGCTAATGCCCCCCAGCGTGTAGCTCGCTCGGATCGAGGCAAGATGGTTCGGGACGCGCGCCGGTTGGTTGCCGGCATTGCCGGATGTCCCGTTCTCGACGATTCGTTGGTCGCGGTCGAACCCGCGATGCGGTCGCGTTCGGTGATGTCGATCCAGTCGTGGTGCAGCCCGAAGGACGCGATGACCCTGTCTCGCCAGTCGAGCTCTTCCTGCAAGTAGATCGCACCGCCTCTGCTTTCAGTCTCGGTATCTGCGAAGAGGGGAACGCTTTCCGGCTTTCCCGTATAGGAGATCGAAACGGACGGGGCGGCAGCGAATAGGCTCTGCCCGTTCGATGCGAAGTGACGGGCCTCGAACCCGATCAGCGTCGTCGTCGAGACAGATCCGAACTGCCCATCATAGGCTAATTGGATATCCGCGATTGCAACGTCTTTCTCGCCACCGCTGACGAAGAAACTTCGTTCGGCCTCCATCGTCGTCTGGCCCGAGACATAGGCATAACCGAAATCGTCGGCGCCGTCGCTGAGCCGGGCGGTTCCGCCAAGGCGCCACCCGTTGCCGAGATCATGCCGGCCGATCAGGGTGGCGGTGGTCCGTTCGGCCCCGCGATAGTTGAAGTCCGGCTCACCGAAGAATGCCTCTCTGCGGTCTAAATCGTAGCCGAGCGGGAAACCACCGCTGCCCGGCACATCGTCGCGATCCAGATGATCGAGCACGAAGGTGAGCTCGCTGCCCTCCTGCGGCCGGCAGGAAATCCCGCCCATCACGAAGACCTCGTCGTCGCGGAAATAGGGATATTCGTGCGTCCCATCACGTACGAGGCCGGCGAAGCGGTAGGAGAGCGCTCGGTCAGCGATCAGCGCATCCCCGAAATCGACGCCGATCTCGACGCTGTCGAATGAACCGATGGAACCGTAGGCCGAGCCGAACCGCTCGCTGCGTGGCGTCTTCATGACGTAGTTCACCGCCCCGCCGGGATTGGAAAAGCCGAACAGGGAGGAGTTCGCCCCCTCGAAGATCTCTACCCGTTCAGAAGCAAAAGGCTCCTCGCGGATCCGCCGAAATTCGCCCCCAGGGTCAGCCCATCGCGACAGGTGCAGGCATCGAAGCCGTGGATCGAGAAGTAGTCGAAGCGGCCGTCGGCGCCGTAATTGTCGGTCACGATGCCCGCGGTGTACTACAGAACGTCCTAGATCGAATCCGCACCGCGGCGTTCGATTTCAGCACTCGTGACGACAGACACCGTGGCGGGGACATCGAGGATATCGGCGGTGATCTTTCCGCCGGTGGCGATCTCTTCGGCGACGATGGTCTAGTCATCGTCGGCCGGACCGACTTCGAGGACGATCCCGGGCAGATGGACCGCATCCTGTGCGGCGAGCCCGCCCGGAACGATGATCGATCCGCAGAACAGTGTGGTCCGAAGCGGGGGATGGGGGGTAGGAGGCAAGACATGAAGAGTTCAGTTCAGACAACTTATTTCGGAATCCGGAAGGGCTGTCCCTCTGCGTCGCCATAGCTCGGATCAATGACGATACGGCTTTCGAGATCGAAGACGGCACGGGCGTTGTCTGAGGTCAGGACATCGCCAAGGGCGGCCCTCGACATGAATGCGTTCGTCGGCGATGGCGATCAGCCGATCCGAATAGCGCGCGGCGAGATTGAGATCGTGCAAGACCATGACGATCGTCGAGTCTCGCGACCGGCTTAGATCCATAAAGAGGTCGAGGACGTCGTTCTGATGGGTGACATCGAGATAGGTCGTGGGCTCATCCAGAAGCAGCAGGCCGGTTTCCTGCGCGAGTGCCCTCGCGATCCAGGCGCGCGAGCGTCCGCAGGAGTGTGAACTTGCCGGACGCATTGCCGCCGGCGATGGACGTGATCCGCCCCGGCAACGGCGCGAGAGACACGCCGTTCAGGATTCGCGCGTGGTTGTATCCCGCCAACAGATCGACGGCTTTGAGACGGTGCGCTTAGGTCATGGCCGTCCTCCGGCCCGGTTGGCACGAACGATGAGATAGAGAAGGTTCGGCGCGCTGAGCCCTCCGGTCACGGCTCCGGAGGACAGCCGGGCGGGCAACAGGAATTGTCCTGCGTAATCGCCGCCAAGGACGAGGATCGCGCCCATCGTGGCCGCGGCGGGCAAGCGGGTACGCCCGCCGGTCAGCTGCGCCGAGATCGGGCCGGCGAGGACCGCTACGAACGCGATCGGGCCCGCTGCGGCCGTGGCAAAGGCGATCAGGCCGACGCTGGCCACCGTCACGCATAGGCGGGTCAGGTCCGGGTCGACGCCGAGCCCCCGCGCGGTGGCGATCAGCAATCCTCCGAAAATCCCGATCGCGCCCGCCACCGGCCAGAAATGCGAGAGGTGTGTGCCGTTGACGCTGCCGGTGAGCCAGCGCATCGCATCGGTCCGGTCCCATGCCTGCGCGACGAGAAGCAGGTAGGCGGTCACGCTGTCTAGCATGGCAAAAAACCTCAATTCCTTTGCGGATCAGTCGTGTCCCGGCGGCCCCGTCCTCCGAAGACAATCCCCAGATCGCAGCCGCCGCGCCGAGCGCGGAAAGGACGACCATCAGGAAGACAGCCCCGTCCGTTAGGCCCAAGGCGACAATGGCGAAGACCGCGGCCGTCCGGGCGCCGGAACTGATCCCGATGATACCGGGGCTCGCGAAGGGGGTTGCGCAGCATGAGCTGGAAAGCCGCGCCGCCGAGACCGAAACAGCAGCCCGCCACCAGCGCCAGAAGCGCCCGTGGCAATCTCAGATCGCGGACCAGTAACGTCGCGCCGGGGACATCCTCGCCGCCCAGGACGGCGACCACGTCCCCGGGCGCGATGCAGCCCTGGCCGCACGCGAGCGCGAATAGGGCCGCCACCCCATCGACAGCACAGCGACGATCCCCGTGCCACGCGCGGGCGAGAAGGCGCGAGCGACGAGCGTCGGGTCGGACATCCCGCTCATAGACCGCGCCATTTCCGACGCCGTACCGTCCAGATGAAGACGGGCGTCCCGACGAATGCCGTGACGACCCCGACATCGAGTTCGTTCGGCCGCGCGATGACGCGCCCGAACACGTCGGTCAGGGCGAGCAGCGTGGTGCCGCCGATGGCAGAGGCCGGGATCAGCACGTGATGATCGATGCCTCCGAGGAGCCTGCAGACATGCGGAACGACGAGGCCCACGAACCCGATCGGCCCGCATAGCGCCGCCGCCGCCGAGAAGAGAAGGACCGCGCCGAGTGCCGCGAGCCCACGTCCGACGGTAACGTTCTGGCCGAGGCCCCTGGCCATGTCCTCGCCAAGCGCCAGTGCGTTCAGCACGCGCCCCGACGCGAGGCACAGAAGGAGCCCCGCGGCGAAGAAGGGCAGCGCGGGCACGATCGTGTCGAACCAGGCGCCGCCGATAAGCTAGGCCTAGACGTTGCCCGCGATGTCATTGCGCGGCAGTACCACCGCGATGAGGGAGGACGAAGCCGTGATGGAGGTCGCCGTCCCGGCAAGCGTCAGCTTGAGCGGTGTCGGCCCGTCGCGGCCGAGCGCGCCGATCGTGTAGACAAAGATCGCGGCCGCGCCCGCCCCCGCGACGCCCACCCAGAGATACGCCGCCGGCCCCGAGAGATCGAAGAAGGCGATCCCAGTCACGACGAAGAGAGCCGCGCCGCGATTGATGCCCAGGATCCAGGGATCGGCGAGGGGGTTGCGATTGATCCCCTGCATGACGTCGCCTGCGACCCCGAGCGCGCCGCCCGCGAGAGGCGCGAGGGCCGTTCGGGGCAGACGCACAGCGACCGCGGCGGAACCGATCGTTTCCGTCTGTCCGCCGAGCGCAGTACGGATCTCGGTCCAGGGGACCGACCGCGTGCCGATCGTCACCGAAAAGACAGCGGCGATGCCGAGCAGGACGAGCGCAACGGCGATCTTCAGCGATGTCGAGGCCAGCGATGCGGGCATCGGGCTATCGCGACGCGGCGCGTGACAGCAGCCCGAGATACGCGTCGAGCGACAACGGCGTCGGGTTCGCCGTGGCGCCGATCGCGTCGTCGCCAATGAGGGCGACGGCATCGCGCGCGACCGCGGGGAACTGCGTGATGAGCGGGTTCTCGGCCATCTTTTCGAGGCCGTTACGGTCGCCATGGGTGACGACCACGTCGTCGAAGAGATCCACGCGTTCGGCGCTGATCCTTTAGGCATATTGATCGGCCTCGCTGGCCGTACGGACGGCTTGTGGGATCTCCATGCCCAGATCGCGGAGGAACTGAACGCGCTGGTCGGCTTCGGCGTAGAAGTGGATCGTGCTCAGATCGCACGGATCGAGATGGGTGACGAACATGCCGGTCTTGCTCGCGAGGTCGGGATGCTTTGCCACGGCCTCCTCGATCCGCTTCTCAAGCCTCCGGACCAACTCCTCACCTGCCTTTGCCGTACCGATCCCGGCGGCGTTCTGACGGATCATCTTGCGCCAGGTCGCGGTCCAAGGCGCCTCAGGATGGGCGATGACGGACGCGATGCGGCTCAGTGTCTCGTAATCGGAGCGCGTGATGCCGGAATAGGCGGCGAGGATCACGTCCGGATCGGTCGCGGCGACGGCCTCGAAATCGATGCCGTCGTCCTCGTCGAAGAGCATGGGGGGTTCGGCGTCAAGCCTGTCGAGGCGCTCGGTGACCCAAGGCAGCATTCCGTCGTCGCCGCCTCAACTGGCGCGCGCGAAGCCGACGGGACGATGCCGTGCGCGAGCGGCAGCTCGTGATTGGCCCAGCCGACACTCGCGATGCGCTCCGGCGGGGCATCGATCCGGGTTGTGCCAAAGGCGTGTTCGACGGTCACGGGAAAATCCTGCGCATGGGCGCCGGACGTCGTGACGAGGATCGCCGCGAGGGCGAGAAGTCGTGGAATGGCGAGGTCCGTTTCGTTCCAGTCAATCGTTTCAGGGGTCGGGCGGCGGATGATGCAGCCTCAATCCATCTGCCAGTAGGCCGTGACATGACCCTCGCCGCGCAGAATTCCGCGATGCGTGCGCAGGTCCTTGCGGATGGAAGCGGCGCGCTGTTTCTCGGCGGCGACACGCCTTTCCGCCGAGGCCGAGACACGCTTCGCGGCACTCGAAAGGGGGTTCCGGTTTCTCGATTCCGTCGTGCAGTTCACCCCTCTCCTCGCCCTTTCCGGCACGGTTCCTGGCATGATCGAGGCTTTCCAGTCGCTTCAGGCCGCGGGCTCGCGAGTAGACCCGAGCTTGCTGGCAGGCGGGATCTGGGTCGCGCATCTTACGACGGCGGTGGGTTTGGCGGTCGCGATGCCCCCGGCAGTGATCCTATCATGGTTCGAAAGCCAGATGGATGCGGAACGCGTCCTGGCGGAACGAGCGATCTCCACCGTTCGGACGCCGATCGGAACGTTGCGGTCGGTCACGACGCCCGCGGGCCGCTTAGCCGATGCATAAGGTGAGCCGACGGCGCTGTAGATTGTCGCTCGCATCCCTTATCGACGTGATCTTCCTGCTGCTCCTGTTCTGCATGCTGTTGTCGACGTTCTAGCGGTTCCCCGAGATCGACCTCGTCGAAGCGGCGGCAGGTGGAGGAGCGCCCGATGAGGCGCCGCCGCTTTTCCTGCGCTTCAATGCTAAAAGCGTAAGCCTGAACGGCGAGGCCGTCGCGCTCGAGGGCCTGCGTGCCGCTCTGCCCGGCGACGCGGATCTGCCCCGCAGCCTCCTTATCTCCCTCGGCGGAGACGTAACGGCGCAGCGCTTGACTGATCTTCTGAATATCCTGCGCGGTGCGCCGGGCGTCCTGCCGACCGTCCTTGATGCGTCGTGATGCGCATGAAAGAGACGCTGAACCGGTAGCCGACGATACCGCTCATCAACGTCGTGTTCATGATGCTGGTCTTCTCCATAGTCGTCGGTCAGATCGCGCCGCCACTCGATGACGATCTGTCGCTCGTCAGGACCGAGGATCTGGAAGGCCGGGCCCTGCCCGATGCTCTCGTGATCCGCGCCGACGGCCGCCTTGCGTTCAGGGGGGCGGAGGTGACCTCGGTTGCCGCCTACGTGGAGGAACTGCCACTCGAGGCGCGCGGGGCGATCCGCATTGTTCCCGACCGGAATCTCGCCGCATCGCGCCTCGTGCAGGTCTCGGCCAACTTGCGCGCGTCGGGTACGGCTCGTGGCCGAACGGGGATTGGAATGATCCCCTCGTCGCGGATTGCCAAGGTGCTCGCGGGGCGGGAGCCGTCGCGATATCGGCCGCCGCAGTCGTGACGATCATGGCCGAGGCCCCGGTGAAGGCCGAAGGCGGTGGTCGGCCTACCCCTATCGAGGCTCAGCTCGGGACGAGCTTTGCCGATCTGGCAGAGGGCATACAGGGACCGGATGCGCCCGAGCCCCTCGAGCCTGTCGGAGAGCCGGAAGTCGAGGCCATCCAGCCCGATCGCGCCGAGGAAACCTCTGAAGATACTTCTCGACCGAAACTCGTCGTTCCGGATGCCGACAGATCGGCCATAGCGTCAGCGGCCGACCGGACGCCTGCCGCCGCACGCGGTCTGCCGCAAGTGGCCGTCTCCCCGGACGTGGTGGATCCGGCACCGGACACGGCCGCGCCGACGACGCCCGATACGATCTCCGCGGAGGAACCCGAACAGGGCGTCGTCTCTTCCTCCCCGCGTCCGTCCAGGCGGGAGCGGCAGTTCGAGCGGACGCAACCGCCTCAACGTACGGCTGCCGAGACGCCCGCACCGCAACCCGTGGCCCGCTCCGCTCCGGCTGCGGATGGCGGCCGCCAGGCGAGAGCCCCGGAAGTGGGCAACGCAGCGGTCTCGACTTATCCAGGGCAGGTCATCGCACGGCTTAATCGCGTGCGTCGGCCGTGGGTCCGCACGACCGGCGTGGCGAGCGTTGCTTTCTCGATTTTTGATACCGACGACCTGTCCGATACCGGCCTCACGCGTAGTTCCGGCTCGTTAAAGCTCGACCGCGCCGCGTTGAACCTCGTTCGCCGGGCCGGGCCCTATCCTCCGGCGCCCGTCGAAGCTTCTCGATCGACATATCCGGACGATAGCTCACGGGCTTCCGCTCGCTGTTACCGTGCCAAGGCAGAGGCAATGAAGCGATGTCAGCCCTTGGTACCATCCCATTTCCGCCCCGCTTCGAGAATGCGGTCGGTTCCGATGACGTCGTTCAGGCCCGCGAAGTCGAACATCCGGTCCATGAAAGGACGGTTCGAACCGTTTGCATGCAAGCTTCCATAATAATCCTGCGCCGTCCGGGCGAGCGCGCGGACGATGCCGCCCGGAAAGATGGCGATGGAAAACCCCATGGCCTCGAGATCGGAGGCGGCGGAGATCGGCGTGGCGCCGCCCTCGACCATGTTGGCCAGCAGGGGCAGGCGATCGCGGAACGAGGCCGCCACGTGGGCAAGTTCGGCGCCCGTGCGCGGCGCCTCTACGAAGAGCACGTCGGCGCCTGCGTCGATATAGGCTTCGGCACGGTCGAACGCCGCATCGATCCCCTCTACAGCGATCGCGTCCGTGCGCGCGATGATGAGGATTTCGTCGGAGTCGCGGGCATCGGCCATGGCGGCGATCTTGCCCGCCATCTCTGCCTTGGGGATCAGGGATTTCTCGGCTAGGTGACCGCACCGCTTCGGATAGGTCTGGTCCTCCACCTGCAACGCGGAGGCGCCTGCGCGCTCGTAGACGCGCATCGTGCGCTGTGCGTTGAGGGCGTTTCCGAACCCGGTATCGGCATCGATGATCACGGGAACGGAAACCCGGTCGGCGACGAGCGCCATTGTATCCGCCATCTCCGACATCGAGGTCAGGCCGATATCGGGCCGCCCGAGCCGGGTATAGGCCACCGCGGCCCCGGAGAGGTAGAGGGCCTCGAACCCAGCTTCCTCGGCGAGTGCGGCGGTCAACCCGTCATAGACGCCGGGGGCGACGAGGATTCCATCGGCGGCGAGACGGGCGCGGAGGCTCATGACGACACCTCAGTCTCGGCTTCCGCCTCGGAGCAGGTCATCGCCGTGCCCGTGGCGCCTGAGCCAGTTCTAAACTCACGCAAAACACGACCGTCATCGACCTTGCATGTCGGACGCCGCGCCGAAAGCTCGCGATCCTGCGGGGCCGCGGCGATCTCCCGTCTTCCCGCCCTCTGCTGGTGAACGCCTCCGAGACATTGGATACCTGGCGAGGGGGCGATGGGTAGCAACGACATTCGGTTCATATCGATACGGTCAGTCATGCGCGTCCTCCCGCGTGATGATTATGGTGCCATGGGGAACGATCCACCCGGTCAGCCCCAGCTCGATCAGTGCCGGCGCATTCCTCTACTTAGGATCACGGGGTCTACGGGCGGGCAAGCCTCTTTAGGGCGGTGACCATGGCCTGCCACGCCTTGCAAAAGCGCAAGCGCTTGACCTGTTGGCTCATCCGGACCGAACCTCGTCCGGGATCGATCCCCCAAAGCCGGCTGTTACGCACATTAGGGGAAGAATGGGGTTTGTGGCGCAATCTACGCCAGACCGTCTTCGCTATCCCGTCCAAACGTCATGATCTTCGACCGTGAGGCGGCCTGTTGGCTTCAGGTCGAATCTGGTGAACCATCGCGTCAAAAGTATGATTCAGTGTCGATTGCCGAAGCGGTTCGGAATGGAGGTCCGATGGGAGACAACGCCAGGTCCGTCATTCCGGGAGGCGCGAGATTCCGCTCGGATAGGTCGCTTCCGAATGATGATTTCGTGCCCGGGACGAACGCGCGTCATTTGTATCCGACCGTGGAGTCGAGACAGGCCGACCGGGTCGGCGGTAGAGGGTTGAAGGTTCGCGATTCCATCGATTGTCCTGTCCGATCCCGCGCGCATGGCAATTGGCGCTTAACGGTTGACCCGGTGCAGCAGAGAGGGCCGACATTCGCCGCGGCTGGCTTCGGTGTGTCATCGAGCGGCTCCGTCGAGCCTCCCTCTTCGCTCCATAGCCCCGATCGTTTCGAGCTTGATATGGAAACGGTACACGCCGGGGAGGTCGGGGCTCGCCGTGCGGACACAATATCCTGTGATCGCCGCGGGAAGGCCGGCTCGTGAGCCGCACGCTGCTCGACAAGCTCTGGGACGCGCATGAGGTGGCGTTCGACGAAGAGAACGGGTCGCTTCTCTGGGTGGACCGGCACCTCGTCCATGAGGGTTCGCATCATGCCTTCGCGAAACTGGCCGAACGCGACCTTCCGGTCTTCGCACCCGAACTCACTTTCGGCGTGGCCGATCATTACGCGCCGACGCGTGGCCGCGCCTCCATCGCCGACCCGGCCATTGCCCAGATGCTGGAGCGGCTCGAGCGCAACACGGAGCGTTACGGCATCCGTTTGTTCGGACTGCGCGACCCCCGCCAGGGCATCGTGCACGTGATCGGGCCGGAGCAGGGCCTGACGCTGCCCGGGCTGCTCGTCAATTGTGGCGACAGCCACACATCGACTCACGGCGCCTTCGGGGCGCTGGCCTTCGGGATCGGCGCGACGCAGGTCGCGCATGTCCTGGCAACCCAGACGATCTGGCAGGCACGGCCGAAATCGATGCGCATCCGCATCGACGGCATGCTCGGACCCGGAGTGACCGCCAAGGACATCGCGCTGCACTGGATCGCGAAGCTCGGGACCGATGGCGCCACGGGACATGCCGTGGAATATGCCGGATCGACGGTGCGCGATCTCTCGATGGAGGGACGGATGACGCTCTGCAACCTCTCGATCGAGGGTGGCGCACGCTTCGGGATCGTCGCGCCGGACGACAGGACAATCGCCTACCTGAAGGGTCGCCCGTTCGCGCCGGACGGGGACGATTGGGACCGGGCGTGCGTCGCGTGGCGCGAACTGGTGACCGACGAGGCGGCGCGCTTCGACCGGGAGGTGCGGATCGACGCGGCGGACATCGCGCCCACCGTCACCTGGGGCACGACCCCGGAGCAGGCGCTGCCGATCACGTCCACGATCCCCGATCCCGGCACATTCGACGGCGGTCGGGCACGGGCCGCGCGGGAGGCGCTCGACTACATGGGGCTGACGCCTGGACAGCGGCTGGAAGACATTGCCGTCGATCAGGTCTTCCTCGGCTCCTGTACCAACGCCCGGATCGAGGATCTGCGCGCCGCCGCCGCGATCCTCAAGGGTCGCAGCGCCCGTGTGCCGGGGGTGGTCTCTCCCGGGTCGATGCTGGTCCGGGCCGAGGCCGAGAGGGAGGGGCTCGACCGCATCTTCGTCGAGGCCGGGCTCGAGTGGGTCGCTTCGGGCTGCTCCATGTGCGTCGGCATGAACGGTGATGTCGTCGCGCCCGGCAAGAGATGCGCATCGACGACGAACCGGAATTTCCGCGGACGGCAGGGTAAGGGCGCGCGGACCCATCTCATGTCGCCCGTCATGGTTGCCGCCGCCGCTGTCACCGGACGGCTAACCGATGCCCGGGCACTGATGATGGAGCAGTCCTGATGGCCGGCTGGACCACCCACGACGGCTTGGCCGCCGCGCTCCCACAGGCGAATGTGGACACCGACCAGATCATTCCCGCGCGGTTCATGTCCGCGAGCCGGAAGGAAGGATACGGTGACTACCTCTTCGCCGACCTGCGCGAGGGAAACGACGCCTTTCCGCTCGATCGCCACGCAGGCATCAGCGTGCTGGTCGCCGGGCCGAACTTCGGCTGCGGGTCGTCGCGCGAAGCGGCCGTCTACGCGCTGATCGACGCGGGCATCCACGTGGTCGTTGCGGAGAGTTTTGCCGAAATCTTCGCGGGCAATGCCGTCAATAACGGCTTGTTGCCGGCGCGAACTGCCGAGGCGGGGGCGATTCTCGAAGCGCTCGGAACCGAAACGGCCAAAGTCCGGGTGGACCTCGAGACGCGGCGCTTCCTCGTCGATGATCGGGAATACGGGTTCGAATTAAGCGAGATCTGGCGCCGCAAGCTCGTGAATGGCTGGGACGATATCGACCTGACGCTGTCGCGGACCGAGGCTATAGCCGCGTATCGCGACGCCCGGCGCGGGCAGGCCCCCTGGATTTGGCCGAAGACCGCTCCGTCCTGAGCCACTCAGGGCGACTGCGCCCATGGCGTCTTCGAGCCCGGCATCGCCGCCGCATACGAACTAGGCGTCGGCTTTTGGGGAAGGGGGCAACGGGCGGCGATGTTACGCATGGTCGCGCGAACTTCCTTCATAGCATTACGAGCGCCGCGCGATGACCATTTCATCGCAGAAGTGCGATCCGGTTAAATCTGCCACGCCACATCAGTAAGTCGCAGGTAAGTAATATCCTGTGCAATATTGATTGATACGTTCCGCTATGCGGTATAACAGGGGGTAAATCCTGTGCTGCGATTACATGGGATTGCGCGCTTTGGTGCAGACAAGTACTTGCGAGATGACCTTGAACCGACGGGAGAGATCAGATGCGCACCCGGAGTTCGCCGCTCGAAGACGGCGGGTCGGATCCGCACGAGGATGGCGGTCGCGACCGGTCGTCCGATCGCAAGTTCATAAATTCCCTGTCCCGCGGGTTCGATATCTTGCGTGCGTTCAAGCCGGGCGCGGGACCGATGGGCAACCAAGAGCTGTCGCTGGCGACGGGCATTCCGAAAGCCACCGTCACCCGCCTGACGCATACCCTCTCGGAGCTCGGATATCTGCGCTACCTCAAGGGCGAGGCGAAGTTCGAGCCGACGGAATCGATCCTCGCGCTTGGATACGCCGTCCTTTCGAACATGACCGTCCGGCAGATCGTGCGCGAGCCGATGCAGAAGCTGGCCATCGCGCAGGATGTCACCGTAGCACTTGCCGCGCGGGATCGATCGAGCATGATCATCGTCGACGCCTTCAACGCGGGGTCGCTGTCGTCGCTGCATCTCGAGGCGGGATCGCGAGTGCCGATCGCCACGACCGCAGTCGGGCGTGCTTTCCTCGCGGGGCTGGACATGGAGGAGCGCGCCTTCTTCTTCGATCTGCTCAAGGCGAAGCTCGCCGCGGAGGATTGGGCGGAACTCAAGCCCCGGATCGACGACGCCATCGCGCAGGTGGAGAGGCGCGGCTTCTGCTACGTGGAAGACGATTGGCACCACGGTATGCGCGCGGTGGGAAGTCCGCTCAAATCGGCCGCGGGGCAATCTCTCAAGAGCATGCTTTGCGGCGCGCCGTCCTTCGCGGTCGGGCGCGACAAGCTCGAGGGCGAGCTCGGCCCGCAACTTGCCCATATGTGCCGACAGCTTTCGCCGATGCTGCGCTGACATCCGCCCGGTCCGGGCCATGCCGCAGTCCACGGTGGCCCGATCTCCTGCCGACGGGGCGGGACAGGACCTTCAAGGGAGGATGAGATGAATCAGCAGGCACGGATCGACGCGCAGACGACGCCGGGGGCGACACGGGCGCTCGCGAAGTTCGTCGCGGAGGCGCGGACGGCAAGCTTCGACGACAAGACGTTTCACCGGGCGCGGTACCATGCGCTCGACACAATCGGCGCCTTGATCGCAGGCGCGGTGCAGGAGACGACCGAGACCACGGTGAAGGCCGTTCGCGCCACCGGCGCCGGCGGAGAGGTGCCGGTTCCGGGTCGCGGTGAACGCTTCGACATGACGACCGCCGCGCTCATCGCGGGTACCGCGGGGCACGGGCTCGAGGTCGACGATGGCTACCGGGCGGGCTCGGTCCATCCTGGAACCGTGATCGTGCCAGCCGCGCTCGCCGCGGCGTGGCAGACCCGATGCGACGGCGACACTTTCCTGCGCTCGATCATCGCGGGCTACGAGGTGATGTGCCGGATCTCCGCGGCGATCCACCCCCGGGCGCGCTGGCGCGGCTTTCACAACACCCCGGCCACCGGGGTCTTCGGCGCGACCGCCGTCTGGTGCGTGATGAAGGGGCTGGACGAGGATGCCGTGGAAAGCGCGTTCGGGGCGGCGTGCTCGACGGCCTCCGGGCTCTTCACGTTCCTCCACGGCGGAGAGGTGAAGCGCCTGCATGCAGGCTTCGGCGCCCGCAGCGGATTGCTCTCGGGTGTTCTGGCCGAGAATGGCCTGCAGGGCCCTCCGGGATGTCTCGAGGTGCGCGATGGGTTCTTCCATGCCTATGCCGGGGGCGATACCGGCGAGTTCGACTATTCCACGCTCGATATCCTGTCCGTCGGAACCGGTTCGCCGCATGCGATGACCGAGTGCTACATCAAACCCTATGCGTGCTGCCGGCATATCCACGGCCCGATCGACGCCCTGACCCTCCTGATGCGCGAGCACGACTTCACCGCCGACAAGATCGAGGCTATGCACGTGGGCACCTACCGCGTCGCGGCCGCGCACGACCTTCGGACATGGTCGAGCTTCACGGGCTCGCAGATGAGCATCCCGTTCGTCCTGGCGAGCGCCGCGCGTTTCGGTCGCGCCGACATCGACGTCTTCGACGCCGCGCACCGGGCCGATCCGGAGACGGCTGCTCTGGCGGAGCGGGTGAGCGTCGACGTGGACCCGGAATGCGAGGCCGACTATCCCAGGACCCGACCCGCCCGGGTCACGGTCACGCTGAAGGATGGCCGGCGCGTGGATCACAGGGTGGACCAGCCCTATGGATCGCCGGGCAACCCGCTCGACGAGGCGGCGCTCGAGGCGAAATTCATGACGCTGGCCACGCTTGTCTTCGACGAGGCGGAGGCGCGGTCCATCGCGGCATCACTTTGGGCCGTCCACGATACCGCAGACATGCGTCCGCTCGTCGAGAGCCTGGCGCGCGCCAGCTGACCGAACGGGCCGCGCCCGATCCGGGGCGCGGCCTGCGGTCACACCGGGCGCATGGCCGCCGCAAGCGCCTGCGGTCCGACGCGTTCGAGGGCAAGCGCGGCGTCGCACAGGCGTTCCACCCCGGCATCCCCGAGAACCGGCGCCGTGAGCATCTCGGCCTTCTGTCGGAACGCGGCTTCATCGGGAAACCGGTCGGGCTCGCCGGAGGGCGATTCCACCACCCGATCGAGTTCGCGTCCGTCCGACAGCACGACGCGGACGGAGGCGGCCATGCGTCGTGGGTAGAGCGCCTCGATGGCCGTGTCGTGCCAGACCTGCACCTTGTCGGCCAAGGCATCGATCTCCGGCTGGGCGATGAGACGCGGGTAATCGTCCCAGCGCACGCCCCCGGCGATCAAAGCTGCGGCCGCAAGGAAATACATGGAAAACTGTGCGTCCACGGTGTTTCTCGCGTGCCGCTTGCGCGCTTCGGGTTCTCCCACGGCGGCGATGGCCTTGCGGGACAATCCCACATGGATCGACCGGACATCGCCGGCATCGACGCGCATGTCGAGAAGCGCATCGATGGCCGCATGGGCGAACCGGCAGGCGGGATAGGGCTTCACGCCGATCTCCAGCGTTTCCCATTCGGTGCCGAGGTTCTTGACCGCCAGGCCGGGCTCGGGGGCATCGGTGAAGACGCGCAGGAGCCCGCGCTCTCCCTCGATCGGTTCGGCCGCACCGCGAAATCCCGCCCGCGCAAGGAACGCGGCGCGGACCCCCGCCTCCGCGGCAAGGCCGACCTGCAAGCGCTTCGTCCAGGCGCCGTTGGCGTGGAACTGAAGCGTTCCGCCCGCCGAGGAAAGCGCGATCCCGAACGCATCCGTCATCTGCTCCGCAGACAGTCCCATGACCGCACCGGCCGCCGCGGTTGCGCCGAAAACACCCGAAGTCGCCGTCGGATGATACCCTCTGGCATAATGCCTTGGCGGGACGAGCGCGCGCCCGAGCCGGGCCATGACCTCCATTCCGGCGACGATGCCGACGATCGTCGCCTCACCGTCGGCGTCGACCGCCTCTGCGGTGGCAAGGGCGGCGGGAACGACGGGGGCCGTGATATGGGCGGAGGCGCCGATATGCGTGTCGTCGAAATCGAGCGTGTGCACGAGCGCTCCGTTCAGGCCCGCGGCAGCCGCGGGGGCAAGGCGGGTGCCATGGCCGGCGACGGTACAGGGCCCCGGACCCGCGCCGGCATCGCGGAAGCCGGCAAGGAGGCTGGGGGTGGAATCGCCGTCGTGCATCGCGCGCACCGCGATGGCGACCGCGTCGAGCGTCAGCAGGGCGGCCCGGTCGCGCACCGTCCGGGGAATCCCCTCTGCCTGCAATGTCGAGACGAATTCCGCGAGTTTGCCCGTGATTTCCGCCAAAGCTCCATCCTCCCTAGATCGATCGTGACCGAGATTAGATGTATTGCAGTATAGACATCAAATGTATTTTAGACAGGCCGCAGGACGGGTGTATAATGCGGTTGATACATGATGCGAGGATCACATGGCCGCGGCACCGCTCTACCATGCCATCTACTCTCAGCTTCGGGCCAACATCCGCGAGGGACATTACCGTCCCTACGATACGCTGCCCGGCGAGAACGAGCTTGCGCGGGATTACGGCTGTTCGCGCGTGACGATCCGCAAGGCCCTGCAGAATCTGGCAAGTGACGGGTTGATCGAGCGACGCCAGGGGCGCGGAACCGTCGTGGTCAACAATCGTGCGATCGATCCGGTCCGCGCGGAAGTTACGGGCTTCGTGGAGAACCTCCTCGCCATGGGTCTGCGCACGCGCGTGGACGTCTTGCACTTCGCGTTCGAGAGGCCGCCGGAGCGGATCGCCGAAACCATGGGATTGCCGCCGAATACCCAAGGGCTTCACACCGTAAGGTTAAGATTTTACAAGGACATGCCGTTCTCGTACTCCGTCGCGTGGGTGCCGGAGGAGATCGGTCAATCTTTCAGCCGGGCCGATCTCGCCGCGCAGCCGCTGACGCAGCTTCTGCGCCGCGCCGGGATCGATGCGGTTCGGGCCCATCAGCGCATCTTTGCAAAATCCGCAGATACGATCGTCGCGCCGCTTCTGGGCGTCGCGGTGGGCAGCCCCTTGCTGGGGATCGAGCGCCGCGTCGAGGATCGGACGGGGCGTATCGTGGAGTACCTATACGTTCTCTATCACCCCGAGCGGTACGAATTCGAGATTACCATGGAATCCGACCCCAGCAGGAACGACGGCGCCTGGCAGGCGGCTGGCAGGGAGGACATGCTTCCCGAAGATAATTCTTGACGGGACCCACATGTATTAAGTTAGATACAAGTGGAGGAGCGGATCGCGGGCTGCGGTCCGATGAAGCTGGAGGATTCGCCTTGGATTTCGCGCCGACCCCCGAGAGGACGCAGTTCCGCGACATGGTGCGCCGTTTCGCAAACGACAAACTTGCACCGGGTGCATTGAAGCGGGCGCACGATCCCGGATTCCCCTTCGAGGCGTCGCGCATGGCGGCAGAGGCCGGTCTTCTCGGCATCACCATTCCGGAAGAGGATGGGGGCCAGGGCGGCACCCTGATGGATGCTATCATCGCGATCGAGGAGGTGGCACTCGCCGACCCGCGCGGGGCCGACGCGATCCAGCAGGGCAATTTCGGCGCCATCCGCACCTTCGCCGAGTACGCGAGTCCCGCTCAGAAGGAGAAGTATCTGCCGGGGATGCTGAGGGGCGAAGTCGCGATCGGTCTGGGTATGACGGAGCCCGATGCCGGATCGGCGGTGACGGATCTGACCACGCGCGCCGATCCCGATGGTGACGGGTACCGGCTGACCGGTGGCAAGGTCTTCACGAGCCACTCCGCCGAAGCGAACGTGTTCCTCGTCTATTGTCGCTTTGGGCCGGGTGCGGGCAATATCGGATCGGTCATCGTGGAGCGCGGCCAGGAAGGGTTCAGCTTCGGTCAGCCGTCGAATTATATGAACACCGAGCAGTGGTGCGCGCTTTATTTCGACGCCGTCCGGATCGAGCCCGAGAACGTGCTTCTCGGCCCCGGCGGCTTCAAGAAGCAGATCTCCGGGTTCAACGCGGAACGGCTCGGCAATGCCGCGCGAGCCAGGGCGCTGGGCGAGTTCGCCTTCTACGCCGCACGCGACCATGCGCTCGAACGCACGCAGTTCGGACGGCCGCTTTGCGAGTTCCAGGGATTGCAGTGGAAGTTCGCGGACATGCAGGTCGCCCTGGAATCGGCGCGTCTGCTTCTCTACCGCGCGGCGGTCTCGGCGGATCGTGGCCTTCCATCGGCGCAGGACACGGCCTTGGCCAAGCTCATGTGCAACCGCGCGGGTTTCGATTGCGCGAACGAGGCGGTGCAGGTCATGGGCGGCACGGGGTATTGCGACGAGCACCTCGTCGAATATTGCTTCCGCAAGACGCGTGGCTGGATGATCGCCGGCGGATCGACCGAGATGATGAAGAACCGGATCGCCGAAGGGGTCTTCGGACGGCGCTTCTCGCAGCGTCCGCCTCGCCCCGAGGTCCGGGAGGCCGCGGAATGAGCGCGCTCGATCTCGGTCGTCCCGACCTCGCCGATGCCCTCCTGCGACCGCGTTCCGTCGCCATCGTCGGGGCCTCGGCCAACCTGTCGAAGAACAACAGCCGCCCGCAGCGTTTCCTGCGCAAGCATGGCTATGAGGGGGCGGTCTATCCGGTAAATCCCGGCTACGACGAGATCTTCGATGTCGCCTGTCATCCGACGATCAGCGATGTCGGCACCGCCGTCGATCATGCCTATCTCATGGTTCCCACGTCGGCCATGGAAGCGAGCGTGCATGATTGCGTCGCGGCAGGCGTGTCCTGCGCCTCCATCTTCTCGGGCGGTTTCGCCGAAGCGGGCCCGGACGGCGAAGCATTGCAGCGACGGATCGTCGATATCGCACGCGAGGGCGGATTGCGGCTTCTGGGCCCCAACAGTCTGGGCGTCATCAATCCGAACGAGAAGGTCGCCTTGTCGGCCAACGCGGTTCTCGAGCGCGACGACCTCGCGCCGGGACGGCTGGGACTCGTCTCGCAATCTGGCAGCCTGATCGGCGCCCTGATCTCGCGCGGGCGGGCGCGGGGGATCGGTTTCGGAACGCTCGTCTCGGTCGGTAACGAATGCGACCTGTCGGTGGGCGAGATCGCGACGATGATGCTCGGCGACCCGCAGCTCGATACGATCAGCCTTTTTCTTGAGACGTTGCGCGACCGCGATGCGCTGGAGGAGATGGCCTGGAAGGCGAAAGAGGTGGGCAAGCCGGTCATCGCCTACGTCCTCGGCAAGTCCGACCTCGGACGGTCCCTCGCGCAATCCCATACCGGCGCGCTCGCGGGCGACGGCATGGCGATGGACAGTTTCCTGTCGGACATGGGCATCGTCCGCGTCAATCTCTTCGAGACGCTCATCGAGGCACCGGCGCTCCTGGCAGGCACGCCCAAGGCCAGGGGCCGCCGGGTGGCGGTCGTGACGACGACGGGCGGAGGCGGGGCCCTCGTCGCGGACAACCTCGGCGCCCGGGGAATCGAAGTCGCGCCGCCGAGCGACGGGTTGAGAGCCGCCCTTTCGGGATACGGGCTGGAAACAGGTGATTCACCGATCGTGGATCTGACCATGGGCGGCACACGGGAAGAGGTCGTGGATGCCTGTCTCGGTGCGCTCGTCGCGGACGAGGCGATCGACCTCGTCGTGATGGTCGTGGGATCGTCTTCGGAATTCTATCCGCATCTGGCGGTCAAGCCGCTCGCGAAATGGGCCGATACGGGCAAGCCGGTCGCGGCGTTTCTTTGCCCCAATGCGGTGGAGTCTCTGGAACTTCTCCAGAAGGCGGGAATCGCCGCGTTCCGCACGCCCGAATCCTGCGTCGACGCGATCGACGCCTACCTGAGCTGGCGAGATCCGCGGGCTTTGCCGCGTGAGACGTTGCCCCCCGCGGTGACGGATGGATTGTCAGGGCGCGGTACACTCGACGAACGCCGATCCCTCGAGGTGTTCCGGGCGCTCGGGATCGTCACGGCCGACAGCCGTGTTCTTCCGGCCGGAGCGCCGATCCCCGACGACCTGTCCTATCCGATCGTGGCCAAAATCCTGTCCGACAAGATTGCCCACAAGTCCGATATCGGGGGCGTCGAGGTCGGCATCGCGGGTCGCGACGAGCTGTCGGCCGCGCGCGAGCGGATGTTGTCGGCAGTCGCGGCGCATCGGCCCGACGTGACGCCGGAGGGAATTCTCGTTCAGAGCCTGCACCAAGGGCTCGGCGAGGCCATCGTGGGATTTCATGTCGATCCGATCGCCGGGCCCGTCGTGCTGGTGGGACTGGGTGGCGTTCTGGCCGAGACCTACCGCGACGTGGCGGTGCGGCTCGCGCCCGTGACGCTCGACACCGCACGTGAGATGGTGGCGGAGGTCAGGGGGTTCGCCCTCCTGCGCGGCGCACGGGGGGCGCCGAAAGGCGATCTCGATGCGCTGGCGCAGACGGTCGTCTGCATGTCGGGTTTCGCGACCGTCGATGGACCGGCCGTCGCCGGGGCCGAAATCAATCCGGTTCTCGTCGGCCCTGAGGGGCAGGGCGTCGTGGCGGTCGATGGCCTGATCCATCTATTGGAGGCGGATGCCGACCATGCGTGACGCGTCGATCGACATCATCGGCGTCATCGGTGCGGGCACGATGGGGCGCGGTATCGCCCAGCTTTTCGCCCAGTCCGGACGGGAGGTCCGGCTTTTCGACCGTGACGCGGATGCAGCCGGGCAGGCGGTGAGTTTCGTGTCCAACATGCTCCGGCGTCGTGCAGAGAAGGGCGAGGCGACGTCCGACGAGGTGGAGGCTGCCATCGCGCGCATCGCGATCGTTCCGGACCTCGCCGCGATGGAGGGCGCCGATCTGGTGATCGAAGCGGTGGCCGAGCGACTAGAAATAAAGCAGGACCTTTTCACGGAGCTCGAGGGCATCGTCGCAGGAGATGCCATTCTCGCCACGAACACGTCCTCGCTCATGGTCACGGCCATCGCGTCGAGTTGCGCGCGCCCCGAACGGGTGGCAGGCTACCATTTCTTCAACCCGGTTCCGCTGATGAAGCTCGTGGAAGTCGTCCGCGGCGAGCGGACCGACCCCGCATTGGTCGAGCGGCTGGCGGCGCTGACCCGCGACGTCGGCCACCATCCGGTGATCACTGCGGATACGCCGGGCTTCGTGGTCAACCACGCGGGCCGCGCCCTCTACACGGAGGGGCTGCAGCTCCTGCAGGACGGCGTCGCGGGCGTCTCGGAAATCGACACCCTCATGCGGGAGATGGCGGGGTTCCGCATGGGACCGTTCGAGCTCTTCGATCTGACCGGTATCGACGTATCGGGGCCGGTCATCGAATCCGTACATGCGCAGTACTTCTTCGATCCCCGCTATCGCTCCAGCCCGATCGTCCGTCGTCGGATCGCGGCTGGCCTGCACGGGCGGAAGACCGGCGAAGGTTTCTACGCGTATGACGGTCAGAAGATCCGCCGCCCCGCCGAGGAGGTCGTCGCCGATGCACCGCTGCCGGAGGGGGTCTTCGTGGATGGCGACGATCGGGATCTCGTGGCATTGGTCGAGAAGCTCGGCGCGCGTATTGACGAAGGGGCGACGCCGGCTCCGCACAGTCTCATCGTGACGGCGCCACTGGGCTCGGACGTGGCCGAGATCTGCGCCGCACGCGGATACCCGTCCGACCGGACGATCGGGGTGGAGACATTCTTCGGGCTCGGCGGAGAACGGCGCTGCCTGGCCGCGCCGGTGGGCGCCAGTGCCGCTACGCGGGCCTCGGCGCGGGCACTCTTCGCGCGTGACGGGGCGCGGGTGAGCATGGTGAACGACAGCGTGGCGCTCGTCGTGCAGCGCATCGTTGCGGTGATCGTCAACCTGGGCTGCGAGATCGCACAGCAGCGCGTGGCCGATCCCGAGGACATCGACCTCGCCGTGAGGATCGGTCTCGGCTATCCCAACGGCCCCCTCGCACTCGGGGACCGGCTTGGACCGGCGCGCGTGCTTGCCGTGCTGGAGGGCCTGCAGGGCCTGTCCGGCGATCCGCGCTACCGGCCGAGCGGCTGGCTGCGCCGGCGCGCGCGACTGGGTCTCTCCCTACGGACCCCCGACCGGGTCTAGCCGTGCGGGCGGCGTGCGGTCAGGCGTCCCGCCAGACGGGGTCGCGCTTCTCGCGGAAGGCCGCGATCCCTTCGTGCAGGTCGGCGCTCAGGTAGAGCGTCGGCTGGTGGGCTGCCTCGAAGCGCAATGCATCCTCCAGTGATGCGGGCGGTTCGCGGAAGATCTCGCGGACGCATCGGCGCGTGCCCGGCGCCGTGCGCGCGAGCCGCTCGGCGAGATCGACTGCTTCTGCTTCCGCGCGGCCTTCCGGCGCAAGGGTGTCGACGAGGCCCATTTCATGGGCTTTCGACGCATCCAGCGTGCCGCCGAGGAGGAACAGCCGCCGCGCCGCCTGTGGGCCGATCCGGGCGGTGACGGACCACGCCGCACCGACATCGGGCATCAGGCCCACCTTCTCGAAAGCGGTGACGAAACGCGCGGCCGTACCGGCCACGAGAAGGTCGCAGACGGCCGCAAGACCGAGCCCGGCGCCGGCACAAGCACCCTCGACCGCGGCAACGATCGGCTTGGCGCTGTTGTGGATGCAGCGGGGAAGGGCATGGGCGGCCCGGATGCGACCCTCTGCCTGTTCGGGCGTCATCCGCATCATCGTGTTCAGGTCGCCGCCGGCACAGAAGGCGCGACCGCTGCCGGCGAGGACCATCGCGTCGATCGCGGGATCGTCGTTCAACGCGCCGATCGCCTGGAGCAGGGCTTCGCGCATGGCCGCGTCGAGGGAGTTCCTGGTTTCGGGGCGTGTCATGCGGAGCACGGCGATCCGGCAGAAGCGCTCGACGCGGACATGGGCACGGCCGGTGTCGGTATGGGTCATCGGTGTCTCCTGTCGAAGAAGCGGGCAGGGAGGCGGCGTCGCATTCAGACGTCCGCGGCATCCGTGCAGAACTGCGCGAGAACCGAGGCGGTATCGGCGCCCTGGACCGGGGCGCGTCGCGTTCCGGGATCTCGCTCTCCGCCGAAATCGAGCGGTATCGCGGATGTCAGGTACTCTCCCGCGCCGGGCTGATCGACACGTGCGAAAATCGGGTTTTCGGGGGAGCAGGCCCGGTCGGACGTGACCAGATCCCGGATCGTCTGGTAAGGCCCCCAAAGAACCCGGTGCCGATCGAGAGTTTCGGCAACCTCGGCGTAATCGCGCCCGGCGAACCACGGCGCGAGCAGCAGCTTGAGGCCATCCCGCGCTTGCCAGCGCCCGGCATCGGTATCGAGGTCTGCATCGAGCGCGCGGGCCATGTGACGGGCCTTCTCCGCCGTACCGGTCGCGTCGGTGAGGGCGCGCCATTGGCGATTGCTGAGCGCCGCGACCATCACGCGCCGCCCGTCGCCGGTCCCGAAATCGCAGCCGAACGCGCCGAAAACGTCGTTGCCGTTCGCACGCCGCGGCTCCTCTCCGATCTCGGCCTCGGCGAGCATGCCGAGATTGCTCAGCATCCAGAGGGCGCAATCCTCGAGCGACAGCCGAATGAGGCTCCCCTTGCCGGTCTCGCGGCGACGGCGTTCCGCGGCGAGCAGGCCCGACGCGGCAAGGAGCCCGCAGACCATGTCCCAGGCCGGCAGCATCTGGTTCACCGGGCTTTCGCCGGTGGCCTGACCCGTTAGGAAGGGAAGCCCGGTGCGCGCCTGGATCGTGTAGTCGATGGCGCCGCGATTGTCGTGCGTGCCGCGAATGGCCAGCATGATGAGATCCTTGCGATCCTGACGCAGGGATTCGTAGTCGAGCCACGCCGTGTCGGGCCGGTTCGTCACGACCATGCCGGTCTGTCGGATCAGTTCCCGCGCATGGCGCTGGCCCTCCTCCCGGCGCAGGTCGAGTTGCACCGACCGCTTGCCCTTGTTCAGCCCCTGCCAATAGAGGCTGACGCCCTCTCGGCTCAGCGGCCAGCGTGTCGCGTCGAGGCCGCCACCACTCTGATCGATCCGGATGACGTCCGCGCCCATCTGCGCCAGAGACAATCCGGCGAGGGGGGCCGCGATGAAGGCCGACAATTCAACCAGCTCGAGGCCGGCAAGGATCCCCGCGGGGGTGTCGTGAGAGGGTCGGGTCATCGGGCTTCCTCAGCTTCAGCGCCGGCGCTTTTGCAGGAAGGCGTCCATGCGCGCCTTCTGATCGGGCGTGTCGAACAGGATCTGCATGTTGCGCTGTTCGATCCGCAGCGCGGCCTCGAGCGGGAGGTCGGCTCCCTCGGTCACGGCAGACTTTATCATCTCCACCGCCAGGGGCGGCATGGCGGCGATCGCGGCCGCGCGCTCGATGGTGCGGGGCAGGACCTCTGCATCGGAAGCCGCGAGCTCCGTGAGGATGCCCCATTTTTCCGCAGTCTCACCGTCGATCGGCTCCCCGCTCAGAAGCAGGCCCATGGCCCGGTGGCGTCCGATCAGCCGAACGAGGCGCTGCGTGCCCCCACCACCCGGCATGATCCCGAGCTTGATCTCCGGCAGGCCAAGCCGCGTTCCGGGGCCACCGACCATGATGTCGCAGAGTAAGGCCAGTTCGAAGCCGCCACCGAAGGCGTAGCCGTTCACGGCCGCCAGGAGAGGCTTGGGATGCGCGAAGATGCGCCCCCAGAGCCGCGCGAGTCCGAGACGATGGATTTCGGCCGGTCCGGCCTTGGCGAGAAGGGCAATGTCCGCGCCGGCGGCGAAGGCCCTCTCGTCTCCGGTAATCACGGTCGCGCGAATGGCGTCGTTCCCCTCGATCGCGTCGAGTTCGGCGACCAGTTCCAGACGCATCTCGAGATCCAGCGCGTTCCGCGCCTCCGGACGATTGAGGCGCAGGACCGAGACGCCGATGTCCTCCCTGTCCTCCCTGAGTACCTTCATGCCTACCTGCAACTTCATCTATAGACACTGATTATAAGCACACAATACCGCATAGCGAAATGCAAGAGTTGAAGATGATGCATTTATTGGGTAAGTCCCGCGGTAGGGCGATCCGGGAGGGGACGTTGCAACATTCCGCGGGCGATGTGTCTGCTGGCTCGGAGGACAGGGAGCGGATCGAGCGCCGAACCGACCGGGTCTCCGGCCGGCTGGTCGAGCAGTTCCGGGCGACATTGGGGTGTATTCCGCCGACACCGGAGGTGCCGCAATTCCTACACTGGTGTCTGGCGACGCCGCTTACGCCGAACGTGGAATTGGGAACCGACGGGCATCCCGAGCGCGGCGATTTCCTGCCGGAGGTCGGATTGCCGCGCCGCATGTGGGCCGGGGGGCACCTGGAGTTCCGAGCATCTCTCGCAGATAGCGACATCGTCGAGCGGACGTCGCGCATCGACGACATTCGCGAGACGACCGGACGCAGCGGGCGGCTCTGTTTCGTGACCGTCATGCACGATTATGCGGTAGACGGCGCATCACGCATCACGGAGCGCCAGGATATCGTGTACCGGGGCGCGGGCGAGACGAAACCGCGTGCGGTCCCTGTCGAGGAGGAGGATGAGCCCGTCGCGATGTCGCGCGAAATCCTCCCCGGCGCGGCGTTGCTCTTTCGCTACTCGGCGCTGACATTCAACGCGCATCGCATCCATTACGATCTGGCATATGCGCGCGACATCGAGGGATATCCTGCATTGGTCGTCCACGGGCCACTGATCGCAACGCAATTGGGTGCGATCGCCGCAAGGTGCTTCGGACGCCCCCTCCGGACATTCGAGTTTCGAAGCGTCGCGCCGGTCTTCGCGGATGGGGTCTATCGTCTCGAGGCAAGGCACACGGCGGAGGGTCTGTCGCTCCGCGCGACGCAGCGCGGACAGCTGGCGATGCGGGCCGCCGCGACCTGACGAACACGCAACGCAAGTGACGAAGGACAGGGCACCACGATGAAAGATGTCTTTATCTGCGCGTACCGTCGCACCGCCTTCGGTCGGTTCGGTGGCGCGCTCGCCTCGGTCCGGCCGGACGATCTCGGCGCCGTGCCGATCCATGCCATCATGGCGGATCATCCCAACCTGGACTGGACGGGGCTCGATGACGTGATCTTCGGCAACGCCAACCAGGCCGGGGAGGACAACCGGAACGTGGCGCGGATGTCGGCGCTGCTGGCCGGTCTGCCGGTCGAGGTGCCGGGCGTGACGCTGAACCGGCTGTGCGGGTCGGGGATGGACGCCGTCCTCACCGGCGCGCGGGCCATCGCGGCGGGAGAGGCGGAATTGATCCTCGCGGGCGGCACCGAGAGCATGAGCCGCGCACCCTTCGTCCTGCCGAAGGCCACGGATCCGTTCTCGCGGAAGGCCGAGATCCACGACACCACCATCGGGTGGCGCTTCGTCAATCCGGTCATGAAGGCGCGCTACGGTGTCGATTCCATGCCCGAGACCGCCGAGAATCTCGCGGAGGAATTCCAGATCTCGCGCGATGATCAGGATGCCTTTGCCCTGCGATCCCAGGAAAAGGCCGCCGCGGCGATCGCGGCGGGCCGCCTCGCGGAGGAAATCGTTCCAGTCGAAGTTCCCCGCCGGAAATCCGATCCGGTGATCGTCGATGTCGACGAGCATCCCCGTGCGACGACCGCCGAGGCACTGGCGAAACTGCCGACACCCTTCCGGGAGAGCGGCGGTTCGGTAACGGCCGGGAACGCGTCCGGCATCAACGATGGTGCCGCGGCGTTGCTTCTGGCCTCCGCGGGTGCGGTCGAGCGGCACGGCCTGACGCCCCTGGCGCGAGTGCTCGGAGGTGCCACGGCGGGCGTCCCGCCGCGCATCATGGGATACGGCCCGGTCCCTGCCGTACGCAAGCTTCTCGATCGCATCGCGCTTTCAATCGATGAGTTCGATCTCATCGAGCTCAACGAGGCGTTCGCGGCCCAGGCGCTTGCCTGCACACGCGCGCTCGATCTGCCTGACGACGATTCGCGGCTCAATCCGAACGGCGGTGCCATCGCCCTGGGGCATCCGCTCGGCGCATCCGGAGCGCGGCTTGTCGGGACCGCGACGCTCGAACTCGCGCGCTCCGGCGGCCGGTACGCCTTGGCCAGCATGTGCATCGGCGTGGGGCAGGGCATCGCCCTTGCCCTGGAGGCCGTCCGCAGATGAGCAAAGCCACGCAGTAATACCGCATAGTGAAACGATGGATCTAAAAATAGACGTGCAAAGTGCAGTATTAGTTTTGAGTTTGCGCGTTCCTGTGATTTGATCCGTACAAGAGGAGAGCCGCCACGCCGTTCGCGCGACGTTGCGACGACAGGCTGTCGAGGGAGGAAAGTTGATGTCACCAGCCATTGCGCAGGCCGCGGCACCGGTCAGGCAACCGGAGATCCGCCCGGTCGAGGCCTCGACCCTGATTTCCTATCGCGGGGTCGGCAAGGTCTTCGAGACCGATCAGGGCTCGATGACCGCCGTCCGCGACATCACGCTCGACATCCGGGAAGGGGAGTTCGTCACGCTCGTCGGCCCGTCGGGATGCGGCAAGTCCACGCTGCTCAACATGGCCGCCGGTCTTTTCGAACCCAGCACCGGCACGGTCTCGTATCGCGGCGAGATCGTGCAACCGTACAATCGCCGGGTCGGCTACATGACCCAGAACGATCACCTGCTGCCGTGGCGCGATGTCACCGGCAACGTGATGATCCCGCTGGAGATCCAGGGCGTTCCACGTGCAGAGGCCCGCGACCGTGTCGAGACGCTGCTGCGCGACGTCGGCCTCCAGGGCTTCGAGAAATCCTATCCGTCCCAATTGTCCGGCGGGATGCGGAAGCGATGCGCGCTTGCCCGGCTGCTCGCCTACGACCCCGAGGCGCTCTTAATGGACGAGCCCTTCGGCGCGCTCGACGCACAGTTGCGGATGCGCATGCAGATCGAGATCCGCCGCCTTGCCATGGATCTCGGCAAGACCGTCGTCTTCGTGACTCACGACCTCGACGAGGCGGTCTCCATCGCCGATCGATGCGTCGTCTTCACCCAGCGTCCCGGCACCGTCGCACGGATCGTTGACGTGCCCTTGGACCGGGACCGCGACCTCATGCAGCTGCGCCACAACAACACCTATCGCGACCTGACGGCCGAGCTCTGGGAGCTTTTGGCGCCGGACATGGAGGGGGGAGACCGGACATGACCGAAACGAACGCATCCACCGTCGGCACGGTCATGCAGAACAAGAAGGAGGCGATCCTGAGCCGCCGCCAGAAGGCCCGGCAGCGCGGCAACCGGATCATGATGATCCGGCTGGCGTTCGTCGTCGTCTTCCTCGCGGTCTGGCAGATCGCCTCGATGTACCTCGTGTCCGACTTCTTCATCGGCATGCCCACGGAGATCGCGCGCGACCTCTGGGCCTGGGCATTGTCGGGTACGCTCTTCTTCCACGCCAGCATCACCAGCATCGAGGCCCTTCTGGGCTTCCTGCTCGGAAGCGCGGTCGGCATGGCCGCTGGTGTTCTCATGGGCCGGGCGCAGACACTGGCCGAGATCGTCGATCCGTTCCTGATGATGTTCTATTCGCTGCCAAAAGTGGCGCTCGCGCCGATGTTCATTCTGTGGTTCGGGATCGGCATCGACATGAAGATCTACCTCACCGCGACCATCGTGTTCTTCCTGGTGTTCCTGAATACCTATGCCGGGGTCCGGTCGGTCAGCCGGGAGCAGATCGCGATCATGAAGCTCATGGGTGCGAAGGAGAGCCACATCCTGCGCAAGGTGGTGCTGCCTTCCGCGGTGACGTGGGTGTTCAACGGGCTGCGCCTTTCGGTGCCTTACGCGCTCATCGGCGCCATCGTGGGCGAGCTGATCGCGTCCAACAAGGGCCTGGGCTACCTCCTCGCAAACGCGTCGGGACAGTACGATACCTCGGCGATGTTCGCTGCGCTCATCGCCATCATGATCCTCGCGCTGGCGCTGAACTACGCGGTGAAGGTCGTCGAGAAGAAGGCGATGCCGTGGAAGGCCGCCGAGGACCAGCGCGAAATGTCGATCTGACAGCCGCCGATCGGACGAGGGCGGGAAAGCCCCGTCCGGCCGGTACCAATGGGGAGGAGACCCACGTGAAACTGACTGACTGGATCAAGGGCGCCACCGTCGCCGCAGCCTGCCTTCTGGGCGCGGGCGGCATGGCCGCGGCGCAGGAGATGAAAACGGTTCGCATCGCCACGTCGACGACGGGCATGCTCTACGTCCCGATCTACGTGGCCGAGTCGATGGGATATTTCGACGAGGAGGGCATCGACCTCGAACTGCAGACGATGAAGTCGAGTGCGATCATGGCCGCGGTGATCGGCGGTGACGTGGACATCTATCCCGGCACGCCGGCCGCCGCGCTGCGGGCGGTGAGCGCGGGGACCGACATTCGCATCTTCGGGACACTGGTGACGCAATATGCCTCGAACGTCGTGCTGAGCGGTTCGAAGGCCGAAGAGCTCGGGATCGACGAGAACTCGAGCTTCGAGGAGCGGGTCGCCGCGCTCGAGGGTCTGACCATCGGCGTGACCGGCGCGGGAAGCGGCACGCATCAGCTGGCACTCTACCTGCTCCGCGAAGCCGGTCTGAATCCCGACAGCGACGCCACGATCGTCTTCGTCGGCGGTTCGCGCGAGATCCTGGCGGCGTTCGAACGTGATCGCATCGACGCTTTCATCCTTTCGAATCCCACCTCCGACACCGCGGTGATGGATCAGGGCGGGTTCCTGCTCTTCGACATGGCCGGCGGCGCGGTAGAGGAATTGCAGAACTACCCCTACATCACGCTCGATGCGCGCGGCACCTGGTTGGAGGAGGATCCCGAACGCTCCAAGGCCATCGTGCGGGCGCTCGCCAAGGCGCTTGCGGCGATCAAGGATCCGGAGCAGGCGGACGAGGTTCGCGAGACCGTCTATCAGGATTACCTGTCGCAATTCGACAAGGAGCTTTTCGAGGCCGCCTGGAGCAACGTTACACAGGCCTATCCGGCCACGCCAGCGCTGACCGAGGAGATGCTCGGTATGGCCATCGAATACCTAAATGCCGTTTCCGAGGACAAGTACGATAAGAGTCTGGCCGAGACGGCGCTGATGACCCAGTTCACCGACGAGGCGCTCGCCTCGCAGTGACGCACTGTTTTCGGGGGCGGCTCGACTGCCCCCGTTTCACAATATGACGATCGACGCATCGAAGGCCGGCGACAAGACTTGCTCCGTTCGATCCGTTCTCCGTATCCAAGATGAAGTCTGCCGTTGCAGGGACGGCTTGTCCGACATGCGCGAGAACGTGTTTGCCTGATGTGGCAGAGCAGGCGGGGATCGTCTTTCATCGAGGGCGATCTGTAGCGATCATCGGCGCTGTCGATCGGAATGGCACCGTTAGGACCGCACGATAAGCACCACCGCTATTGGGGCTCTGCCATACGCGAAGCTTTCCCAAGCTTGGGATCAATCAGTTCAGATGTATGTGCCATGAGCCCTTTCGGTCCGTCGTCCATGGAGCGCTGGACGTGATCGGATGTAGCGGGGGATGACCAGCCGGGGCTTGGACGTGTTTCACACCTTGTCGGCGGTGAGTGCATTTTCAGGACCGGTTGGGTTGGACAGGGATCGGACATAGCCGCAGGTAACACCGGCTCCGTATTGCCGTGCACCGGTGTGAGGAGCGTAGAGCGCTCTGAACTGTAAAGTTCAAAGGCGGGCGTGGCTGCTCGGAATTCGCCCGCGTCTGCGGACGGATCGCCGAGTTGAAGATGCTATTACACGATGACGGCCCGGGTCTTTGCCATCCGCATCTCCAAACCGTTTGGATAATCCGGCGCAATCCACGGGCAGAACGTCCGATGCTGCCGGCCTTATGGTCAGGCGACCCGCCGGCGCCCATCACGCAGATGAAAATCATCCGAGGAGATACCCTCTACGTTCCAGATTGGTAATAAGTTTCAGGGTCTTCATCACTTCATTGCGTTTTTTAACTTGATGTTAACCATTCTAAAGTCCCGCCCGTGCGGTTGAGGCCGCGCGACCTTCTTGTTCAGTATCAAATGGGGATTTTCGATGCGATTGACCTTGATCACGACAGCTCTTCTTGGCGCCACGACGCTTAGTGCGGGCGCGGCGACCCTGTCGGGCAGCACGGGCTACGCGCTGCGTAACAACGGGATGGAACTGACGATCTTCAACGATCTGGGCATGGCATCGCAGGGATCGACGATCACCCTGTCGGATAGCCTGAACGCGATCACCTACCGTCCCGTGACAGGCGAGCTCTACGGCTACCAGACCGGAAACGGTGGCGCCGCCGATCAGGTCTATACCATCGACACCATCACGGGCGCGCTAACCAACACCGGTGCGATGCCGATGGACGGGGCCGGTCTCTCCTCCGGCGCGCGGGTCGGTTTCGACTTCAACAACCAGATCGACGCGGCACGGGCCGTTTCGACGCGGGACGAGAACGTCGTGTTCTTCCCCTCCGACTTCCCGGACGAGCGGGCCAACACGATCCTGCAGTTCACGAATCTCTTCTATGCCGCGGGAGACGCGAACGAAGGGGTCAATCCGCGCGTCTTCGCCAATGCCTACACCAACGCGGTGGACGGGATGACGGCGAGCGAGACGCTGCAATACGCGCTCGACGCCAACACGAACTCGCTCGTGACGCTTGCCAACAACGCCGGCACGCTCGAGACCGTCGCGCCGATCACCGTCGACGGCCAGGTGCTCAACTTCACCCAGAACGGCGGCTTCGACATCCTGTCGGACGAAGAGGGCGACAACCTGGCCGTGGCGCTGCTCTCGGGTGGCGGCAAGACGGGCCTCTACACGATCGACCTGACCGACGGCTCCGCGGTCTTCTTCGGCGAGTCGCTTGGCGGGCAATTCGCGAGCTTCACCGCGCAGACCGGCCCGATGCCGGCGCCGGTTCCGCTGCCCGCCGGTCTGCCGCTTCTCGTTGCCGGCCTCGGCGCGTTCGGTGCCTTCCGGGCGTTCGGCCGCAAGTCGGCCTGAGACGATGCCGCGGCGGCCTCCTGGCCGCCGCGGCCTTCCTCAGAAGTAACTCGTGACGAGAGCGCCCGAGATCAGCGTCCAGCCATCGGCCACGGCGAAGAAGGCGAGCTTGAAGGGCAGCGAGACGATGGCGGGCGGCACCATCATCATGCCCATCGACATGAGCACCGCCGCCACCACGAGATCGATGATCAGGAAGGGCAGGAAGATCAGGAAGCCCACCTGAAAGGCGCGCTCGATTTCTGACAACAGGAACGAGGGGACGAGCATCGAGAGCGGTGCCTGCGCGGTGAGCGTCTCCGGCGCATCCTGAGGTCGGAGCGAGGCCAGCGCCTCGAACGTGTCGGGATCGATTCGCGTCAGCATGAAGCCCCGGAACGGATCGAGCGTCAGCGGCAACGCCTCCTCGAGACTGAGAGTGCCCTGGATCAACGGATCGAGCCCGTTGCGATACGCCTCCATGAAGACCGGCTCCATCACAAAGTAAGTCAGGAACAGCGCCAGCGTGATGATCAGCATGTTGGGCGGCGATTGCTGCAGCCCGATCCCCTGGCGCAGGATCGACAGCACCGTCACGATGAACGGGAAGCAGGTGATCATGATCGCGAGGCCGGGCGCGAGGCTCAGCACCGTGATGAGCGCGAGAAGCCCGATCGAGCGCCCGGCGAGCGTTCCGGTCCCGTCGCCGAAGTCGATCGACACGTTCTGTGCCAGGGCCGGGTGCGCCGTAAGGAGGAACACCAGGACGGGAATCGCGTAGCGCATGGATCAGAGTTCGGATTTCAGGTCGGCCACTTCGGTCAGGCGAACGGCAAGTTGCCCCTGCTCGTCGCCGTCGAGCTCCTGCAATTCGCCGCGTGCGATGAGCCGGTCGCCGACATAGAGTTCGACGGGATCGTCGACCTTGGTGTCGAGTGCCAGAACCGCGTCACGACCCATCCGCAGCAGTTCGCTGAGCTTCGGGCGAGCCTTGCCCACGGCCACGACGATCTCGATCGGGAGGTGACTGAACGGATGGCTCGCACCGGGCGCGGCCATGTCGGTTTGCGCGGGGGCGAAGTCTTGGCTCTGGTCATCCATGGGCGAGGGCATCCTTGTTGATGTGGTCGAGGGCGTCGAGTGCGGCGCCCAGGCGTCGTTCGAGATCGGCGGGATCGATCTCCCGCTCGAGCGTGCCGAGACGGAGATGGACCTTACCCGGTTCGAGGGTCGCATCCTCGCGGACCTGTGCGGGCAGGCTGCCGACCTCGTCGAGGACCCGGCGGACCTTCTCCGCCTCGCCTTCGCCCACACGGATCTCGATCTCCGCCTCGCCGGCCTCGGCGATCATCGCTTCGAGTTCCTCCGTGAGGCGCTCTCCCAGGGTGCGGTCGATCATGAGCGGCACGGCATGCGCGACGATGGTCCGCAGGAGTGGCGAGAGCGCGGCCATGACATGGGCGCGGGCCTCGTGGAAGGTGAAACCCAGATCCTGGAGCGTGGCGCGAGCAGCCGTGTCGCTCTCCTCCGCGGCCTTCTGCGCGGCGCGCTGGGCGTCCTCCCAGCCCTCCGCGTAGCCCTTGTCGTAGGCTGCGACGCATTCGGCTTCGAGGCGGGCGGCATCGATCGGATCTACCTCAGGTTCGGCGAAGCTGGTTCCGAAATCCTCAAGCCTCAGCACATTGTTCATCAGGCCTTCTCCCCTTCGTCTTCCATCCAGCTCTTGAGGATCTGCAGCGATTCCTCCTGCCGTTCGTCGATCAGGCTGCGCAGCCGCGCGACGGCGCTGCCGGCGTCATTCGGATCGGGGTCGGCGCCGTCGTGATCGGCCAGCATGGGTAGGCCGAACTGCGGGGCCCCGAACATTCCTTCGGTCGCATCCTCAGGGTCGATCTCGCCCACGAGTCCGCTGCCTTCGCTCGCGGGCGGCGCAAGGCCGGGCCTGCCCGGGGCGGGCAACGCCTTGCCACCGAGGATCGGACGCACGACGAAGAGGCCGATGGCGAGGGCCACGAGCCCCAGGATGCCGATCTGCGCAAGGCGCATCGCGTCGATGTTGGCAAAGCTGCCGATCGCCGCGGAGGGGTCGCTGCCTTCGGCAACCAGGGGTTCGAATTGCATGGTCTGGATGGAAAGCGTGTCACCGCGATCCTGGTTGAGGCCGACCGCGGCGCTCACGAGATCGCGCAGCGCGGCCATCTCGGCCTCCGGACGCGGCTCCCAAGTGACGGTGCCGTCCTCGGCCACGTTCCGGATGCCGTCGACAAGGACCGCGGTGGTGATTCGGTCGATGGCGCCCGGATTGCGCAAGACTTGGCGCTGGGTTTCGGAGACCTCGTAATTCGTACGCTGGCGGGTCTCCGACGACTGGCTCTCGGAACTCTGATTGCCGCCTGCCGCATCGCCGTCGGGAAGGTTCGAGGCGACGGTCACGTCGTTGCCGCCCGTATCGGTGGCGCTTTCGGATGTCTCGACCGTATCCGTGGAGATGGCCACGCGGCTCTCGGGATCGATTCGACGCTCGGTGATCTCCTCGCGCTCGGACACCGTCTCGACGTTCACCTCGACGACCGCCTTGCCGTAGCCCACCCGCGCCTCGAGCAGCCGCTCGACATTGCGCTTGAGCGCTTCCGCACGCTGCGTCGAATCGCCCGTTGCCTGGCCCTGCTCCTCGGCGGAGAGAATCACGCCGCCATTCGCGTCGATGACCGAGACGTCCTCGGGAGACAGGCCGGTAACGGCCGAGGCCACCATGTAACGCAGCGCGCGAGCGTGATTGCTGGAGAGACCACCGGCGGTGGGCGTGATGGTGACGGACGCCGTCAGCTTCATGTCCCGCTGGAACGGCCTGGTACCGGGATTGGAGATATGGACGCGGGCGTTCTGGATCGCGGGGCTCGCAACGATGGTGCGGGCGAGCTCGCCTTCCTTGGCGCGCCAATAGGCGGCGTCGAACATCTGGCTCGTCGTGCCGAATCCCGACATCTGGTCCAGAAGCTCGTAGCCCTGCATCGGATTCGACGGCAGACCCTCGGAAGCGAGCGTCAGTCGGAGCTGATCGCGCTGCGTGCCGTCGACGAAGATCGAGTTGCCCCGGACCTCGTAAGCCACGCCGCGCGCCTCGAGCGCCTGCACGACCTCGCCGGCGGAATTGTTCTCAAGCCCCGCGAAGAGAAGCTCCATGCTGGGCTGCGTGGCCATGCGGGCGACCCCAATGATCGCCACGAACATCGCAATGGTCGCAAGCCCTGCGATCACGCGCTTCTGCATGGAAAGGTTCGACCAGACCGTGCTGAACTGTTGCAAGAGCGACCTCCTGTCATTGCGGGGCATTCTGCCCGTCTCGAAGGTGAACCTGACCGGAGGCGCTTAACATTCGGTTAGTCGAATCTCGGTTATCTGTCTTTCGAAGCGAAGAATTCGTGGAAGGGGCCGGATCGTGGCGAATGCGGAAGCAGAGATCGGTGCTGAGGCGCCGGAACAGAAGAAATCCGGCAAGAAGGGCCTCCTGATCGGCGTCGTTCTGGCGCTGCTTCTCGGCGGCGGCGGCTTCTATGCTGTGTGGTCCGGGATGATTCTCGCGCCGGGCGATGATGCGCATGACGAAGCCGAGGCCGGTCATGGCGAGGCGGATGAGATGGAATCGATCGCCGACGTGGCCTTCGTGCCCGTGGAACCGATCATCGTCTCCCTCGGACCCGGTTCCAGGTCCAACCACCTCCGGTTCCGCGCGCAGCTCGAAGTCCCGGCGACCTACGAGCAGGACGTCACGCAGCTGATGCCGCGCGTGGTCGACGTGATGAATTCCTACCTTCGGGCAGTCGAGCCGTCCGTCATGGACCGGCCCGGTGCTCTGATCGATCTGCGCGCGCAATTGTTGCGCCGGGTGCAACTCGTCGTGGGCGAGGGACGCGTACGCGATCTCCTCGTCATGGAATTCGTGCTGAGCTGAGGGACATTCCATGGACATGATCGCCGATATCCTGCTCATCAGCGGCGCCCTCGGAGTGGCGTTCTACTGTTTCGTGCTGTCGCGTCGGTTGACGCGGTTCACCGACCTCGAACAGGGGGTAGGGGGAGCGGTCGCGGTGCTCTCGGCGCAGGTCGACGACCTGCAAAAGGCCCTCGACCGCGCACGCGAGGCCTCGGAGACATCCGGAGTGAGGTTGCAGACGCTGACGGCCCAGGCCGATGCGGTGGCGCACCGGCTCGAACTGCACGTGGCGGCGCTCCACGACCTGCCCCAGGCTCCGCCCCCGCCCGCACCGGCCCCGCCGCCCCAGCAGGCCGCGCCGACGCCGATGGCCCCGCCAGAGCCTACCCCGCCGGCACCGCGCCCTGCGGAGGACGATTTCTCGACGCTCTTCGCGCAGCCGGCGCAATCGTCCTACTGGCCCTCGCGTGACTGGTTCGCGCAGGAATCCGCTGCATCGGCTCAAGCGGAGCCACCTCGCCCCGCGCCGCAGAAGCCCGAGCCTGAGCCCGCCCGGAAGGCGACACCCACCGGCGCGGTGCCGGTGCCGTCCTTCTTCTCACGTCGCAATCACGTACCGGAGGCTGCGGAATGAATATGCCATCTTTTAAGGCAGATGCGCGCCGTAAGACTGCTTCGAAGAAGGCCACGCCGCGCAAGAGCAAGCTGAGAAGCGGAATGCGTACGTTCGGGATCGGTGCGCTGCCGCTTCTGGCCTCGCTTTCCGTCGCCTCGGGCCTCATCCGGCTCGGCGACGGGACGGGCCAGGCGATCGCGCGAGAGATCGGCGCGCTCACGACGAGTGCGGAGACGAACGCGGCGACGGTCGCGGCCACCGACGAGGTGGCCAACGTGCTCGCGGCGCTGGAAAGCCGCCAGGCCGCCCTCGACGAACGGGAGGCTGCCCTCGACGAGCGCGAGACGCGGATCGGGGAGGCACGGGAAGCCCTGCGCGACCAGCTCGCCGAGCTCGAAGCGGCCGAGACGGAGCTCTCGGCCCTACTCCAGCAGGTCGAGACCGCGGCGGAGGACGACCTGACGCGTCTCACGACCGTCTACGAAAGCATGAAGCCGCGGGATGCATCGGCCCTCTTCGAGACGATGGCGCCGGCCTTCGCGGCGGGTTTCCTCGGCCGGATGCGGCCCGATGCGGCTGCAGGCATCATGGCGGGATTGTCGCCGGAAGTGGCCTATTCCGTGAGCGTAATGATGGCGGGCCGTCACGCGGATCTCCCGCGCGAGTGAGGCGCCCGCCGACGGAAAGTTAACCTTTCTACACCATGGTTCCGGCGAAACTCGGACAGCAAGGAAGTTCAGAATGATCGGTCTCGTCGGAATCGTCGTGGTCCTGGTGATGGTGTTCGGCGGCTATCTCGCGGCCGGGGGCAAGATGGGGATCATCCTCAAGTCGCTTCCGTTCGAAATGATGATGATCGGCGGTGCGGCGCTGGGCGCGTTCCTGCTCTCTAACGACCTGCCGTCGATCAAGAAGACGTTGAAGGACGTGGGCCGGGTCTTCAAAGGTACGAAATGGAAGCATGACGATTACCGCGACCTGCTCTGCCTCCTCTTCGAACTGGTGCGGGTCGCGAAGTCGAATCCGGTGGAACTCGAGGCGCATATCGAGGCTCCGGACGAAAGCGCCATCTTCGGTCGTTACCCGCGTATCTCGGCCGACAAGGAAGCCGTCGACCTCATCTGCGACACGCTGCGCGCAGCGTCCATGAACTACGACGACCCGCACCAGGTCGAGGAAGTGCTCGAGAAGCGGATGGAAGCCAACCTGCACCATTCGATGCATTCGAGCCATGCCCTGCAGACGGTGGCCGATGGCCTGCCGGCGCTCGGGATCGTCGCCGCGGTGCTCGGCGTCATCAAGACGATGGGCTCCATCGACCAGCCGCCGGAGGTTCTGGGCAAGATGATCGGCGGCGCCCTCGTCGGAACGTTCCTCGGCGTGTTCCTGGCCTACGGTTTCGTCGCACCCTTCGCTTCCAAGCTGAAGGCCGTGGTCGAGGAGGACGCGCATTTCTATCAGCTCATCCGCGAGGTGCTGGTCGCGAACCTGCACAATCACAGCCCCTCGATCTGCATCGAGGTCGGACGTCAGAATACGCCAGGCCACGTGCGGCCCGGCTACAACGAGCTCGAGGAAGCGCTGAAGAGCGCCAAGGCAGCATGAGGCGAGCGCTTCTCGCCTTCGTGCTTCTCACCTGTCTCGCGCTGCCCGCCGCGGCGCAGACCGTCCTCGTTCGCAGCGGCGAGCATGGGAGCTTCACCCGCATCGTCGTCGATTTCGCTAATCGACCCGACTGGCGGATCGAGCAGACAGAGGATGGGGTTCGGCTGTTCGCAGGGCGGGTCGATTTCGATCTTTCGCAAGTCTACCGACGTATTTCGCGCGAGCGGTTGCAATCGCTCACCCAGGTCCGACCCGGCGTACTCGACATCATGCTGGGCTGCCGCTGCGTGGTCGAGACCGACGCGCTTCCGAACGGTTGGCTCGTTCTCGACGTGATGGCGGGCGAGCCAAAGGATGTAAGCCGCGGTGTCGAGCTTCCCGATCACGGTGAATTGGAACCGCTCCCGCTCTTTCTCCTGCCGCGCGGGATCGCCGGGCCCGAAAACAGGGACGGTCTGCTTCGCCCGGCCGAGGGCCTGGCCCGGACCGAACGGCTGCGCGGGGAGATCGTCGAGAAATTCGCACGCGGCGCGGCGCAGGGTCTCGTCGATGCAGATGTAATTGAGCCAATCCGTCCGCCCGAGCCTCAGCCCGAACCCGAGCCTGAGCCTGAGCCCGAATCGGTCGCTCGAGAGCCCGAGGGTCCCGCGTTTCCGAACATGCGCATCGAAACACAGATCGACCGCGACAGCCCCGAGCGGCGGAACCGCCCGGCGCCGGCCATCTGTCCCGAAGCGGGAATGCTGGATCTCGCGAACTGGGGAGATGCCGAGAATCCGATGGGTGGCCTCGGCGAACTCAGAGCGCGGATGGCCGACGAATCGGCCACCGCGTCGGGTGAACTGGCGCGGGCCTTCGTCTTCATGACCTTCGGCGCTGAGGCGCGCTCTGTTCTTGCGCAGGCCGATCCTGATCTGCCTCAGCTCGCGCTTCTGAGAGAGGCCGCGTCGTTGATGGACGGCCCGGTGCCGGCACCGCATCTGACGGCGCAGCGCGATTGCGATCCGGTCGCAGCGATCTTCGCGATGATCTCGAGCGAACCGGCGATGCCGGACGATCTACGCCCGATCTCGTCGGCCTTCTCGAATTTGCCCGTTCACCTGCGTCGCCATCTCGGACCTCGCCTCGCCGAGGCGCTCATCGATGCGGACGAGGTCGAGGCCGCGATCGGTGTCAGGCGGGCGATCGAGCGGGGAGGCGCGCAATCGGACGAGATGGGGATCGTCGACGTGAAGCTCGACCGGGCGAAGGAGGCCGGCAAGGACGGGACCGACGCGCTCCTTCCGATCGTCGAGGCCCGCGCGCCCCGCGCGGCAGAAGCGCTGACGCTTCTTCTCGATACCGCGCGCGAGGACGGCCGCCAGGTGCCGGCCGCGACGCTCGATCAGGCGATCTCGCTCGGATTCGAGAGCCGCGGTCCGGAGGGGCTTGCGCTCGACACCGCGCTCTTCCGCAGCATGTTGGCCTCGAAAGCGTACCAGGATGCCGATCACAGGCTAGATTCGCTGGAGGCGCGGCCGGGCGCGGACATGGAGGCGCTGCGGACGGATTTCTTCGAGACGATCGCGGAGATCGAGGAAGATGCCGCGTTCCTGACGATGGCCAACCGTTTCGTGACCCGGGAGGTGCCCCGGCCGGGAACGCGTTACAAGCTCGCGGAGCGGCTCGCCGACCAGGGGCTGAACGACTTGGCGCGACGTTATCTCGACAAGGGCGAGGGTATCCCCTCCCGCGAGGAGCGATTGCTGCGGGCCGAGATCGCCGTCGCCGAAGCGGAGGCCGACATCGCCGAATCCTACCTCGCCGGGCTCGACGGGCCGGAAGTGGAGGCGCTGAGCGTTCAGATCGAGGCGATCCGGTTGATCGCGGAGGCTCCGCCCGCCGTCGATCCCTCCGCCGAGGCTCCGAACGAATTCTTGACGCCCAGCCTCGCGACGCGCAATCGCACCCTCATCGAGCGGAGCGCGGCGATGCGCGCGGAGATGCGCGACCTGCTCGGGGAATAGCGATTTGCGGCGGCGGGTAACCCTCCGGTAAGCTTGATGGCTTTATTCTGGCGGCGTACCCGGTCGGCGTCCGAGCCGACACTGGAGGTCATATGCGGAGAACCGTGGTCATGCTTCTGGCAGCGCTCCTGCCCCAGGCCCTCGCGGCGGCGGGCGAAGGTTATTGCGCACGGGCGGCGCTCATGGCGGGCGAGGAGAACGGCGTCCCGCGCGAAGTGCTGATGGAGGTCGCGGGCGATTCTGCGGATCCCTCACCCTGGCGAGTGACGGTGGATGGCCGCAGTCAGAGCTTCGATGCGCGCGACACGGCGTTGGGCCGCGCCTATCACGTCTTCCGGGAAGGCGAGGAAAGCTTCGCGGTCGGTTGTTTCCGCGTGGATTTCGATCTCCACGGACGGCATTTCGCCTCTCTCGACGAGATGTTCGACCCGCTCGCCAATGCGCGCTACGCCGCACGGTTCCTCGCGCTCCTGCATGACGATCTGGGCGATTGGGATAAGGCCGTCGCCGCCTGGCGCGACCGCACGGGCGATTACGCGCTGGCGCTCGGTCCCGCGCTCGAGACGTTCCGCGAAGCGCCCCGTGCCGTGTCCCGCGGCGGCGCGCCGGGCGCCGGCTCCCTGGTGCCGCTCGGTGCCACCGGGTCATCTGACGAAAGATGAAACTGGACATCCGCAATCTCTTTCAGCCGACGGTGATGCTCGCCCTCGCGCTGATGGCGATCATCGTGATGATGATCCTGCCGGTGCCGTCCTGGGTGCTCGACGTCGGCCTCGCCGCCTCTTTCGCCCTGGCGATCCTGATGTTCACGGTCACGCTCTTCATCGAGCGGCCGCTCGACTTCTCGGCCTTCCCCACGGTGCTACTCGCCTCGCTGATGCTGCGGCTGTCGCTCAACGTGTCGTCGACGAAGCTCATCATCGGCGAAGGCCATACGGGCCCCGGTGCCGCGGGCGACGTCATCCAGGGCTTCGCCATGTTCGTCATGGGCGGATCGGTCTTCCTCGGCCTTGTCGTCTTCGGCGTCCTCCTGATCGTGAACTTTATGGTCATCACCAAGGGCGCATCGCGGATGGCCGAGGTGGGCGCGCGCTTCGCACTCGACGCGATGCCGGGCAAGCAGCTCGCCATCGATGCCGACATGAGCGCGGGCGCCATCGATCACACCGAGGCGAAAGGCCGCCGCGAGGTCGACCAGCAGGAGATGACGTTCTTCGGATCGCTCGACGGCGCCTCGAAATTCGTCAAGGGCGATGCCGTTGCGGGGCTGCTCATCACGATGCTGAACATCGTGATGGGCCTCATCATGGGCGTCGTCGTCCACGGCATGGCGATGGGCGACGCCTTCACCACCTACGCGATCCTCACGGTGGGCGACGGGCTGGTGACGCAGATCCCCGCCGTCATCATCTCCATCGCCTCCGCGCTGCTGCTTGCGCGGGGGGGTGCGATCGGGTCCACCGATCTCGCGCTCTTCACGCAGCTCGGCCGTTACCCCTCGGCGCTTATCACCGTCGCGGTCCTCCTCGCGCTCTTCGCGCTGGTGCCGGGCCTGCCCTTCGTGCCCTTCATGGCGGGCGCGATGGCGCTCGGCTATGCCGGCTGGTCCGCGCGCCGGCGTCTGCAGCGCGAAGCCGCGATTCCCGCGGAGCGGACGGAAGAGGAGGCGCCGGCGCGTCAGGGGATCGGCGACGTGCTCGATCTCGACGATATCCATCTCGAATTCGCGCCCGACCTCGTGCCGATGATCCTCGACCCCGCGACGGGGCTCGACGCGCGGATCGGCAACATGCGAACCCATGTCGCAAGCCGCTTCGGCATCGTGCTCCCCGAGATCCGGCTTACCGACGACGCCACCCTTCCCGACGGCACCTACGTCATCCGCATCCAGGGGGTCGAGCGGGTGCGTGACCGGATTTTCCCCGACCGGATTCTCGCGCTCCTGTCGGACGGCGCGCCGGGGCTTCCCGCGGGCACCGACGTGGCCGAGCCGGTCTACGGCGCGCCCGCGCGTTGGATCGATCGCGATCGGCAGGAGGAGGTCGCGCTCTCCGGCCTGACCACCGTCTCTCCGCCCGAAGTGCTGGCCACGCACCTTCTCGAGGTCATCAAGTCGAACTTCCCTCGGCTGATGACGCTGAAAGCGCTGCGCCGGCTCCTCGACGAGTTCACCCGGTTGAGCGATCCCCACCGCGCCGCGGCCAACAAGCGGCTGATCGACGAGCTCATTCCCGACAAGGTGCCAGTCGAGCTTCTGTTGCAGGTCCTGCGGCTTCTCCTCGAGGAGCGCGTGTCGATCCGCAACCTCCCGCTGATCCTCGAAGCGATCGCAGGGGCGCGGGGCGCCACGGTCACGCCGGAGGGCATCTGCGAGCGCGTGCGCCAGCGGCTGGGATTCCAGCTCGTGGCGGAGTTGAAGCGCCCCGACGGCACCGTGCCGCTCGTCCAGCTCGCCCCCGAATGGGAGCAGCTCTTCAATCAGCACCACCTGAACGGCGACGAGGGTGACATCACCGTCGCGCTGCCGCCCGACGACTTCAACCGGCTCGTGTCCTCGACCGCCGACCGGCTCGGAGCCGCGGCCGACGAGGGGGTATTCGCGGCGCTCATCACCTCCGCCCGGCGCCGGCGTTTCCTCAGGATGGTGCTCTCGGCACGCGGCATCACCAATCCGGTTCTAAGCTTCGAGGAACTGGGGACGGAAGCGCGGCCCTCGCTCGTGGGGATGGTGCCGGGATGATCGCGCTGGCCGAGCTTCTGCAGATCTCGCGCGAGACGCTGATGCTGGGCTTTGCGGTCTTTCTCCGGGTCGGCGCCGCAATGGCGCTCCTGCCGGCCTTCGGGGAACGGACCGTGCCGATGCGGGTGCGCGGCGTACTTGCGCTGGCCTTCACCCTCATCACCGCGCCTGCCGTGGCCTCGATGATGCCCGTGCTCGATCCCGACTTCTATCTCGGCACGTTTCTCTTCGCGGAGGTGGTCATCGGGCTCACCCTCGGCGCGCTCCTGCGCCTTTTCGTCCTCGCGCTGCAGATCGCGGGCTCGATCGCCGCGCAATCGGTCTCGCTCGCGCAGATCCTCGGCGGCGCCGCGCTCGACCCGCAGCCCGCGATCGGGCATATCATGGTGATCTCGGGCCTGGCACTCGCGGTGATGCTCGGGCTCCACGTGAAGATCGTCCAGCTCTTCGTGCTCTCCTATGATCTTCTGCCGGCAGGCCAGTTCCCGGCGCCGTCCGACCTCCTCGAATGGGGGATCGAGCGCGTCGCGCGGGCTTTCGCCCTCGGCTTCTCGCTCGCCGCGCCGTTCGTCATCACCTCGCTCGTCTACAATCTCGCCCTCGGCGTCATCAACCGCGCCATGCCGCAGCTCATGGTGTCGTTCGTCGGCGCCCCCGCGATCACCGCGGGCGGGCTCATCCTCCTGATGCTCGCGCTGCCCTTCATCCTGCAGATCTGGGTCTCTGCCATGGACGGCTTCCTGATCGATCCGGTCGGGGCACCGCGATGAGCGGGGGCGACGACGAAGGCGACGACAAGCAATTCGACCCGTCGCAGAAGAAGCTCGACGACGCGCGCAAGAAAGGCGAGATCCCGCGCTCGACCGACCTCATCACGACCGGAGCCTATGCGGGGCTCCTGATGACGGGCCTCGCGATGGGCAGCGCGTCGCTTTCCTCCATGGGCGGGATTCTCGAGGGGATTCTCTCCCGCGCGGGCTCGCTCTCGCAGGAGATCGCCTCGGGTGGCGGAACCGCCTTCGCGGGCGGGCTGATGCTCGAGATCGGGATGGCGATTGCGCCCTGGCTCTTCATCCCTGCCGTCTGCGCGCTCCTGTCGGTGATCGGGCAGCAGGCCCTCACCGTGACGGGGTCGAAGCTGCAGCCGAAGCTCAACCGCATCTCGATCCTCTCGAACGCCAAGAACAAGTTCGGCCGCGGCGGTCTCTTCGAATTCGCCAAGAGCACGGTCAAGCTCCTCATCTACGGCGTCATTCTCTTCTGGTTCATCGCCTCCCGCATGCCGCAGATCATGGCCGCCATGGCGCTGACCCCAGGACATGTCACGGCCACCTTCCTCGAGCTCGCGCTCACCTTCCTGATGCTCGTGACGGCGGTGTCGCTCTGCCTCGGCGGGATCGATTTCCTGTGGCAACGGGCCGAGCACATGCGCAAGAACCGCATGTCCTTCAAGGAGATGAAGGACGAGCACAAGGAAAGCGAGGGCGATCCGCATTTCAAGCAGAAGCGCAGGCAGCGCGGCTATGAAATCGCGATGAACCAGATGCTCGCCGACGTGCCCGAGGCCACCGTCGTCATCGTCAACCCGACCCATTACGCCGTGGCGCTGAAATGGAGCCGCACCTCGCCGGGCGCGCCGCTCTGCGTGGCCAAGGGGGTCGACGAGGTCGCCGCGCGGATCCGCGAGAAGGCGGCCGAGGCGGGCGTGCCGATCCATAGCGATCCGCCCACCGCCCGCGCACTCCATGCCGTCGTCGAGATCGGCGAGGAGGTGCGGCCGGAGCATTACGCCGCCGTCGCGGTCTCCATCCGCTTCGCCGAGGACATGCGACGCCGGGCGCGCGGGGCATGAAGACGAACGATCTCTCCCGCCTCTCCGCCATCGCGCGGATGATGCGCGACCGCGAGCTCGCCAAGGTCGAGGGGATCGTCGCCCACATGAATCGCCTGCGCGCCGATATCGCGCGGATCGAGGAGGCGCGCGACGCGCGCAGCCGCGACACCGGGCTCGACGCGGCGCGGCTTCTCGGCGCGGACGTGGCCTGGCTTGCAGCGACCGAAGAGCAGTTGACCCGCGCACAGGCCCAGATGGCCATGCTTCGGGTGACGCACGAAAACGCCCTGCGCGAGGCGCGCAGGGCGTTCGGGAGGTCGGACGTGCTCGGGACGTTGTCGGACGACGCGGCCGCGAAAGCGCGGCGGCCTAAAGATCCTGACGATTGAGATCGAGGATCAGGACGTCCCTGAGGCTCGGACCGAGAACCTGGCGGCCGCTCTCGACAAGCGCGCGGCGGATGTTATCCATCGCGCCGTTCGAGGTGAAGGCTCCGTCGAAACCGCCGTTGTTGGCATGGTCCATAAGGATGCGAAGGAAGCCGTCGCGCAGCTTAGGCTCCCGGCGGTTGGCCTCGTCCGTGGTGAGCGCGTCCACCTCGAGCGAGAGGGAGGCCACCACCAGCGCGCCCACGGCATCGTCGGCGATCACCGGAACGACGAACTGATTGGGCATCGCGACGAACTCCGTGCCGGACTCGCCATGCTCGTCGGCGCCGCCATGCGCCGGGGCACCCTTGGGGGCGTCGCCGTGCCCGCCGCCATGGGCGTCGGCCTTCCCCGCGGGCGCGCCATGGGCGTCCGTCGCGCCGGCCTCTCCGGCATGCGGATCGCCGCAGGGGGCAAGGGCGCCTGCGGGCAGGTCGCCGCCGGCCAGTTCGGCATCGGCCGACGGGGCGGGGTCGGGGCGGAGCGCGATGCCGGCGCCGACACCGGCGCCGAGGCCGATCAGCCCGATCGCGAGGGGGAGGACTTTCGCGAGCATGGGGGTCTCCTAGAAGGGCAGGATCCGGTCCACGACCTGCTGGCCGTAGCGGGGCTGCTGAACATCGGTGATCTGGCCGCGTCCGCCGTAGGAAATGCGTGCCGCGGCAATCTTGTCGTAGGTGATCTCGTTCTGGCGGGAGATGTCCTCGGGCCGGACGTAGCCGGTGACGAGAAGCTCGCGCAGTTCGTAGTTCACGCGCACTTCCTGGCGGCCCTCGATGGCGAGCGAGCCGTTCGGGAGCACGTCGGTCACGGTCGCGGCCACGCGCAGCGTCAGCTGCTCGTTGCGGCTCACGGACCCGTCGCCCGAGCTGCGGCTGTTTGAGCTGAGGCCCACGGCGCTGTCGAGCGTCGCGCCGTCGGGCATCGAGCGATTGAGCCTTTGCGGGATGCCGAAAAGCGAGGGAACACCCATCTCCTCCGACCCGGAGCGGGAGCGCTCCGAGGAGTTCGAGAACTCCGCGCGGTCGTCGATCTCGATCACCACGGTCAGGATGTCGCCGCGGGTCTCCGCGCGACGGTTGCCGAGGAGCGAGCCGCGGGCTCCGGTCCAGAGCGAGGCCTGATCGACGGGGCGATCGGGTTCCGCGTAGAGTGGCAGGCCCGGGGTGGCCATGGCGCGCATCTCCGTCCCGGAGGTCACGGGAGTGAGTTCGGGCGCGCGGCCCACCTCCTGCATCCGACCGCAGGCGGTGACGGCGCCGAGGCCCATCAGGGCAAAAATGGCGGTACGGATCATTGGAATCCTCCGGAAACAACGATGGAACCGTCGGGCGTGACGGTGCCGAAGACTGTGGTGCGCGAATCGAGGTTCATTGCACGGACGCGGTCACCCACCCCCGCGCGGTCGAGCACTCGGGCCTCCGCGGTGATGTTGAGCACGGCGCTGCGATAGATGAGCGGGACCACTTGGTTGCGCTCCACGATGGCCGGCGGGCCGATATCGCCGGGCCGGATCGGCCGACCGGCATAGAGCGTGACGAGCGCTTCCTTGCCCACGATCGCCGCGGGATCGTCGAGCGCGCCGGGCGTGTCGCCCGCGACGAGATGGCCGTCCGCTGCGGTGAGCATCGACTTGGCGCGGATCGTCTGGCTCGCGACGAGGGTGTCGCAAAGGGCGGGTAGTGGCGCGAGGATTGCGAGGAGGGTGAGAACCGTTCGCATCAGCGCAACTGCGAGGTCGTGCCGAGCATCTGGTCGGCGGCGGTGATGACCTTCGAGTTCAGCTCGTAGCCGCGCTGCGCTTCGATCAGCTGGGTGATCTGGCGGACCGGATCGACGGAGCTGTCCTCGAGATAGCCCTGGCGGAACGTGCCGAGCCCGTCCGTGCCGGGATCGGCGACGAAGGCAGGGCCGGAAGAGGGTGATTCGAGAAACAGGTTCGAACCGATCGCCTCGAGCCCCTTCACGTTGGTGAAGCCCACGAGGTTCAACTGCCCCAGGAGCTGCGGCTGCACCTGATCGCGGAAATAGCCGTAGACCTCGCCGGCGGGGGAGATCGAGATCGAGTTCGCGTCCTCGGGGATGACGATGTCGGGTGCGACCGGATAGCCGTCGGACGTGACAATGAGCCCGTCGGCCGTCCGCTTCAGCGCGCCGTCGCGGGTATAGGCGGGGTTGCCGTCGGGCAGCGTCACCTCGAGATAGCCGTTGCCCTCGATCGCGACGTCGAGATCGCCGCCGGTCTCGATCGACGCGCCCTGTGACACGATCATCGAGACCGCCGTGGGCCTCACGCCCATGCCGAGCTGTACGCCCGTCGGGAGCTGCGTGCCGGTCGTCGACGAGATCGTGCCCGGGCGGGTGACCTGCTGGTAATGCAGGTCGGCGAATTCCGCGCGGCGGGCGTTGTAGCCCGTGGTGTTCATGTTCGCGAGGTTGTTGGAGATCACCTCGACCCGCATCTGCTGGGCGCTCATGCCGGTCGCGGCAATGGAGAGGGCACGCATGTCAGGGTTTCCTTCTAGCTACCCAGGGTTTTGAGGACGCCGCGAATTCGCTCGTCCTCCTTGTCGAGAAAGCCTTGGCCGAGTTCGTAGGCGCGCTGGACGTCGATCATCCGCGAGATCTCGGCAACGGGATTGACGTTCGACGCTTCGAGAAAGCCCTGCAGCACCACGCCGTTCTCGACGGGCACGGGAGGGGCATCGAGCGTGAAGAGGACACCGTCGCGGCGGGTGGTGTCGGATACCGTCTCCGGCTCCCAGAGGCCGATCTGATTGAGCGGCTGGCCGTCTGCGGACAGGGTTCCGTCCGCGGCGATCGAGATCGCCTCCGCATCGGGCGGTACGAAGACCGGCGCGCCGCCCGCGTCGAGCAGGCGGAAGCCGTCTGCGGTGACGAGATCGCCCTCGGCGTTCGGGGTGAAATTGCCGGCGCGCGTCAGCGCCTCGCCGTCGGGTGTCTCGATGAGGAAGAAGCCCCGCCCCTCGATCGCGAGATCGAAGGTGGCGCCGGTCTGCTCGACGGCGCCCTGCATCTGCGAGGTCATGCGCGCGTTGGAGGTGGCCATCGACAGAGACGGCGCGGTGCCGTCGAGATCCTGGACGTATTCGGAGAAGATCAAGCCTTCCTTGCGGAAGCCGCCCGTCGCCATGTTGGCGATGTTGTTGGCCACCACCTGCATCTCGCGCATCAGGCCCGACTGGCGGGCAAGGGTCGTGTAGCCTGCATTGTCCATTTCAGCCTCCTGCGATCAGCGGGACGATTTCGGTGGTGAAGTACGAGGTCAGCGTGTCGGTCATGAACCCCATCGTCATCCAGAACACGCCGACGATGGCGATGAGCTTCGGCACGAAGGTGAGCGTCATCTCCTGCACCGAGGTCAGCGCCTGGAAGAGGCCCACGACGAGGCCCGCGACAAGCGCCACGGCGAGGATCGGTGTCGATGTGATGACGGCGATCCAGAGCCCCTGGCGAAGCGTGTCGTAGAAGACGATCTCGGTCATGTCTCAGACCGGCATGCGCAGGATTTCCTGGTACGCCTCGACCACCTTGTCACGGACGGTCACGGCGGTTTCGACGGCGAGCTTCGTTTCCGACAGGGCCTGGACGAGGGCTTGCGGATCGGCCTGGCCCGTCATCGCGGCCTTTGCGGTCTCCTCGCCCTTCTGAAGGGTCGACAGGAAGTCCGAGGCGGCCTGGCCTGCGCTCTCGATCGTCGGATCGGGTGCGGTCGCGGGACGCGTGGCAGTGTATCTCTGGGCGGCGAGAGCGGCGTTGATGTCCATTCTGGACCTCCATGTAAAAGAAGTGTCGGCGTTTGTTGCGGTATCAGCGTTTGAGAAGATCGAGCAGGCCCTGGCTCATCTGACGGGCCTGATCGAAGAGCTTGAGGTTGGCTTCATAGCTGCGCTGCGCCTCGCGGGCGTCGGCGATCTCCATGACCATGTCGACGTTCGAGCCGGCGTAATAGCCCATGTCGTCGGCCATCGGATGGGAGGGGTCGTAGACCTGCGGCAGGTCGCGGCGGTCGAGCCGCACGCGGCCGCTTTCGACGCCGCCCGTCTCCATCGCCTCCTTGAAGGGTATCGTCTTGCGGCGATAGCCGGGCGTATCGACGTTGGCGATGTTCTCGGAGACGTGGCGCAAACGCTCCGCCTGGGCCTTCATCCCGCTCGTGGCGATCGAGAAGGTACCGGTGAAATCGGACATGATCGCCTCCCTCAACCGCGGCCGAGCGAGGTGCGCAGCACGTCGCGGGCATTGGCGTAGATGGTGAGTGCCATGTCGTGCTGGCGCCGCACGTCGGCGGCCTGCAGCATCTCGTCCTCGAGAGAGACGGTATTGCCGTTGGGAGAGGCTTCGCTGTCGCGCTTGATCGCATGGGCCGACGATGCGCTGTCCCCGCCTTCCGTGAAATGGCCGGGCCGCGTCGCACGCAGCTCGACGCCGCCGCGATCGAGCGTCGACGCAAAATCTGCGAGGTCGGTGGCATGGTAGCCCGGCGTGTCGGCATTGGCGACGTTGCGCGCGATATGGTTCTGGCGATCCGTCGCATGACGGGCCAGATCGCCGGCTAGGCGGAAAATCCCCATGTTCTCGATCATCAAGCGAATCCTTCGCTGCTGTTCAACGAAGGTTTAAGGGTCATTCGTTTAGAAACGGTTTCGACAATGCAAAGGATCAGAACGATGCCTCCGATCGGATACCGCCAGGTCGAAGCCGCGGTCGAAGCCGCACGCATGAGCCGCCCCCTGGGCCGCGTCGGCGCCGTCGAGGAAGGCGTCGTCCATGTTACGGGCCTCGCCGGGACCGCGGCGGTCGGTGATCTGGTGCGGATGGGAAGCGGTGACGCGCAGATGCGCGGCGAGATCGTGGGGCTCAGGCACGATGCCGCCGTCGTCGTTCCCGACGGTACCCCGGACGGGCTGAAGCTCGGCCTTCCTGTCGCCCATCTGGGTGCCGCGACGCTCGCGCCGGACGACAGCTGGATCGGGCGGGTCGTCGACCCCTATGGCCAGCCCGTCGATGGCCGGCCGCTGCTGCCGGGCCTCACGCCCTCGCCCCTTTCGGCGCGCCCACCCGATGCCACGCGCAGGCGTGCGCTCGGCGCGCGGCTCGAGACAGGGTTCTGCGTCTTCAACACGCTCCTGCCTCTCGTCCGTGGTCAGCGAATCGGGCTTTTCGCCGGTTCGGGCGTCGGCAAGTCGACGCTTCTCGCGGGCCTCGCGCGGAAGGTGGAGGCAGATGTCGTCGTAATCGCGATGGTGGGCGAGCGTGGCCGCGAGGTGCGCGAATTCGTTGACCATGTGCTCGGTCCCGAGGGCATGGCGCGCGCGGTGATCGTCGCGGCTACCTCCGACCAGTCGGCCTCGCTCCGCCGCCGCTGTGCGCCCGCCGCGATGGGGATCGCGGAGCATTTTCGCGAGCAGGGCAAACACGTATTGCTCCTCGCCGATTCGATCACCCGGTTCGCCGACGCCCATCGGGAGATCGCGCTGGCGCGCGGCGAGCCCGCAAGCCTCAGAGGCTATCCGCCCTCGATGTCGGCGCAGATTACCGCGCTCTGCGAGCGGGCCGGGCCCGGCGCGGAGGGATCGGGCGACATCACCGCGATCTTCACCGTGCTCGTCGCGGGATCGGACATGGAGGGGCCGGTCGCCGACACGCTCAGGGGCGTGCTCGACGGTCACGTGGTCCTCGATCGCACGATCGCGGAGCGGGGCAGGTTCCCGGCGATCGACCTTCTGCGCTCCGTCTCCCGCGCGCTGCCCGGGGCCGCGACCACTCAGGAGAACGTGCTGATCGGGGAGGCGCGGCGATTGCTCGGCGCCTACGAGCGGGCCGAGATGATGATCCAGGCGGGACTTTACGCGGCGGGAAGCGACAAGACGGTCGACGCCGCGATCACCGCGTGGCCCAAGATCGACGCGTTCATCGCGCAGACCGAGACGCGCACGACGCGGGAGAGCTTCGTGGCGCTCGCCAGGTGCCTGTCGCGCCGGGGCGAGACGCCGGAATGAGCTGGGCGGCGTCCTAGCCGCCCTGCAGGAGCGTGAGCGCGATGCTGGCTCCGCTGCCCATCTGCGATTGGCCGTCGGCGATCTGCCCGCGCACGAGGAAGAGACGCAAGGCCTCCTTCTGCATGTCGGGATCGGCGAAATCCGTGACATCGGAGGTGCCGAAAACCCGTTCCGCCCGATCGCGAAACTCCGTCAGCTGGCGATCGAGATCGAGCGTGCCGAAGCTCTGCGGCAAACCCAAAGCGGTCTCGAACACCTTGCGAAGCGGCGGTGAGGCCATCACGGAGTACCAGCGCGCGTTGTCGGAGAGCTCGGTTTGATCGTTGATTGTCGCGAGCTCCCGCTCGAAGCTCATCGCGAGGCGCATGTTGCTGTCGCTTTCGCCGACCGCGATCTCGAACTGACGGTCCTGATAGGCATCGGTGATCCGATCCGCGAAGCCCGCGACATCCAGCGAGGGGCCGTTCGCGTCACCGAAGCCGAATGCCTTCGCCATCGCCGAATAGCGCTTGTCAGAGAACTTCGACGCGAGCGATTTGGGGTCTTCGGTGTCGGACGACAGGATCTTCTCGATGAAGTACTTGTTGTTGATATCCTCGTCGAGACCGAAGGCACCGAGCGCCACCTCCAGGAGCTGACGGTCGGCAACGAGTTCCTCGGCCGACGTGATAGAGGCGATCCGGTCCCGGAACGCCTCCACGTTACGCTTGATCAGCGGCGCCTGTTCGAACGCCGCCTGCTGGCTTTCCCGCGTGCGCTGCAGGAACGCGTAGCCGGCCGTGCCGGAGAACGGAACGACGGGTTGGAAGCTCATTGCGCTGCGATCGCGTCCGGCGAAGGCGGACGCTTGGCGATCGAGAGGAGATATTCCTCTCTCGGCAGGAGCTGTCGAAGCGACTTAAGGACATAATAGGGCTGGTTGTCCTCGATCGCCTTGAAGGCGGCGCGCACGATCTTCGTGCTCTCTGGGTCGTTCATCGCCGCGCCGAGCTGCAGGATGCCGGCGCCGAGCTCGGCTCGCGCATCGGCCATGCTGATATCACCCGAAAGGATGAGCTGCGCCGCATAGCAGAGCCGTCTGACGGGCGTATTCGCTTCCCCGGGATGAATCGCGTCGCGCAGGCGCAGAATGTTGGCGCCCGGCGTCACGATGTTGAGACGACCCCGGCGGTTGCCGTTCTCGATGACGGCGCCGTTGATGAGCACGCGCTCGTTCGGGGCGAGTTTCAGAACCAGGCCGGTCATGCCGCGACTCTTTTCGGTGGGCGCAATCCGCGCATGATCGAGGTATTGATTTCGACCAGAACATCGATTCCGTCGCTACCGGCAAGGATCTTGCTGGTTTGCTTACCGGTGAATTGCGCGAGGGACAGGATCTCGGCACGAAGTTGCATCGGCAGCGCGTTCTCCGGGTCGGCGACATCGATCGCCAGAATATTCCAGAGCTGCTTGTTCCGGTGCAATGCCGCGACCTTCTCCGGCATGGTTTGGGCGCTCTTCATGGCGCCGGTAATCTTGGCGAAAGCGTCATACTCGACGTCTTTGGCGGGTTTGAACGTAGCGGTGCTGGGCGCATAGGCCGATTGAGCGAGATGGGATCGGTACACCGGGGGAGTCCTTTTCGAGACGGGCGTGGTCGGGCCACGGCTTTCAATCGGAGATCTGAAATGCCGGAGCGCCCGCTAGGGCGCTCCGAGCTTTCTCAAGATCAGCGGAAGAGGGCCATGATCGCGCCGGGCGCCTGGTTGGCGATCGACAGCGACTGAACGCCGAGCTGCTGCTGCGTCTGCAGCGCCTTCAGCCGGGCGGAGGCTTCTTCCATGTCGGCGTCGACGAGATTGCCGATGCCGGTCTTCATCGCGTCCGTGAGCTTGCCCATGAACTCGTTCTGATCGCTGATCCGCGACTGGGAGGCACCGAGCTTGGCGGCCCCGGCGACGGCGGTATCGATCAGGGTCTCGATGTTGGCGAGCGACGTATCGGCCGCAGCAGGCGTGCTCACATCGATGGTGGTCAGGTCGAGGTTGGCTTCGAAGTCGACGGAAGCGACATCGATCGTCTTTGCCGTCACGGTGCCGTCGGCAGCGCGGTCGAGCGACGAGGTCACGCTGATGCCGGCGTTACCGGCGGTGTTGAGAAGGTTCGCACCGTTGAACTGCGATGCACCGATGATGTCGGTGATCTGGTCCTTCAGCGCGGTGACGTCATCCGCGATCTTGGCATTATCAACATTCTCACCGGTGGCGGAGACGATCTTTTCCTTCATCTCTTTCAGCTTTTCGACGATCTGCTCGGCACCGGCGGAGGCCACGGCCACCGTCGATTCACCCATGGAAAGCGAGTCCTGGATGGACTTGAAGCCGCTGACGTCGGATTCCATCACTTTCGAGATGGCCCAGACCGAAGCGTTGTCCTTGGCGGACGCGACGTCCTTGCCGGTGGAGATGGCACTCTGGGTGTCGGACAGATCGTTGTTGATCGACTTGAGGGTCTGAAGCGCGACCATCGCGCCGTTGTTGGTCAGGATGCTGGTCATGGTAAAATTCCTTACATATCCGTTAGACGCTTTTGCGCCCATTCAGGACCGCCCCGAGTGCGGTCCCATGATGGCCATCCTGACCCGTGTCGCCGCGTTCCTTGCGCTGCGGTGCACCGTTCGTTCTGAACACCTGCTTTCTCGCCTGGAAGCCCTAAGAAGGCTTTAATCGCGAAATGGGAATTCGGTCGAATTTGAGGTAATCCCGACGGATCAACCGAGCTGGATGCGCGCGCCGCCGGCCGCCTTCGCGTCGGCCTCGTCATGGGTGACCATGATCACCGGCAACGCCCTGCGCCGAGCGGTTTCGAAGACCATCGTCCGGGTGCGGTCCCGCCGGTCCGTGTCGAGACCGGAGAACGCCTCGTCGAGGAGCAGCGCGTGCGGGTCCGACAGGAGCATCCGCTGAAGCGCCACGCGCGCGCGCTGGCCGCCCGAGAGCGTCGCCGGGTCCCGCTCCGCGAAACCCTCGAGCCCCACTTCGGCGAGTGCCGCGTCGATCCGGTCGCGCCGTGTCCGACGGCTTCCCCCCCTGAGCCCGAAGCCCAGATTGCCGCCGACGCTCAGATGCGGAAAGAGAAGCGCGTCCTGGAAGAGGATGCCGATCCGGCGCCGATCGGGTGAAAGACATGTGATGTCACGTCCGCCAAGCAGGATTCGGCCTCGCGCCTCGAAAGTGGGCGCGAGCGTTCCGGTGAGATAGGCCAGAAGCGTCGACTTGCCCGCGCCCGAGCGGCCCATGACGGTCAGCACTTCGCCCGGGCCCACTTCGGCGTCGATGCGCAGGAGAGGCTCTCCCGCGAGGTCGATCGCGATTCCGTCGAGCCGCAAGCCGTCAGCCATGAAGCCCCCTTCGGTTGCGCCACAGAAGGGCGGGGAGGCCGATCGCGGCGGCGAAGGGCAAAAGGGCCGCAAGCGTCTGGGCGATGGCAAAGACCCCGATCGTCCGCCTGTCGCCCCCCGAGGCGAGAGCGACGGCTTCCGTCGTCAGCGTGGCCACCCGTCCGCCGCCGATGAGAAGCGAGGGGAGGTACTGTCCCACGCTCACCGCGAGCCCGACCGCGAAGGCGGTCAGTAGCGGGCGCAGGAGCATCGGCAACCGTACCGCGACGAGGACGCGCAGCGGCGAGGCGCCGAGGAGTGCCGCGACGGTCGCCTGTCGCGGATCCCAGGCGCGCCACGGATCGCCGAGCGAGAGGAAGACATAGGGAAGCACGAAGACCAGATGCGCGACGATCACCGGCCCGCGACCGATATCGGCTCCGAGGGTCAGGAGGAGGGTCTGCAATCCGGGCAGGAACGCGGTCTGCGGCACGAGAAGCGGGAGGTAGAGCAGCCATAGTGCCGCCGTGGAGATCGGCCGGCCGCGGCGATGTTCCGCTTCGAGGCAGCCGACGCTCAGGGCGAGGGCGATCCCGGCCGCGGCGAGCGCGATGAGCACCGTTTCGCCCGTCGTGGCCGCGAGCGCGCCCGCCTGACGGCTCCAGCTCCGCGCGGAGAGGCCGTCGGGCAGCAGGTCGGGAAACTGCCAGATCGCCGCGACGGACCAGAGTGCGAGGACCGCGAGCCCCGCCATGATCGACAGCGCGGAGACGGAGGCCGCGCCCAGGCCGACGAGCCGGACGGGTTCGTCGAGATGACGGCGGCCTCCGCCGCCCGCCCAGGCCGTGCCCCACCGCGCGACCGCCGCCTCGCCCAGCCGCCAGAGGCCGAGCGCCGCCACGACGAGCGCGAGTTGCAGAAGCGCCCCGGCGGCGGCCACGGCCCGCATCGCGAGGTCCGGATCGCTCATCCACGCGACGATCTGGACCGACAGGGTGGGCGGCGTCGACGGGCCGAGGATCAGCGCCACGTCGACCACCGACATCGAATAGGCCAGCACGACATAGACCGGAAGCCGGATCTGGGCATAGACCCGCGGGAAGACCGCCTTGAGCCACCCCGTGACACGGCCGTATCCCAGCGCGCCCGCGACCCGCAGGCTCTGTCGCTCGGCGCTCTGTCCCAGCGCGGCCAGTGTCATGAGGAGGAGGAACGGCACCTCCTTCGCGACGAGCCCCGCCACCATCGTGAGCCCCCAGGGATCGCCCACGACGAGGATGTCGGGCGGTCGTTCCCATCCCGTGAGCCACGGCGACGCGGCGCGCGCAACGAGCCCCGACGGCGCCACGAGAAAGGCCAGGCCGAAGGCAGCCGCGGCGTGCGGCACCGAAAGGAGCGGCGAGAGGAGCCGCAGGAACCACGCAAAGACCCGTGTTCCCGACCAGCCGGCAACGATCAGCGTCACGATCACGAGCGAGATCGATGTCGCGGCGAGACCCGTCGTCACGGGGAGCCGGACGGCCGCCGCGAGCCCGGGCCAGTCGAGAAGTCCGTCGAGAGCGACCCTGGACGGCCCGTCGAGCCCCACCGCGGGCAGGTGCCCGAAGGCGGGCAGGATCGTCCCCCAGAGCCCGGCGGCCACCGGGCCTAGCATCGCGAGGATGGTGATCGCCGGCAGGAGCCGCAGGACGGGGCTCACGCGATCAGGGCGTCACGCCGTATCGGCGGACCCACTCCGCCTCGATCGCGTCGGCCCAGCTCGCATGCGGCTCCGGCAGGGCGGTCCCGAGTTCCGCGGGAGAAAGGGTCGCGATCCCCTGGTCGAGATCCTCGAATGCCTGCGCCTCCTCGTCGCTCAGCGCCTCCATGTCGAGCACGGTGCCGTAGCCGAGGACGTCCGGATCCTGCGCGCGCAACTGCACTTCGGGGTCGAGGATTTCGTTCGTCACCACCATCGCCCCGGCGATCGAGCCGGAATTGTACGGAATGGCGAGGAAGCTCGCATTGCCGATCGTGCCTCCCTCGGGGGCGAAGGTGCGAATCGTGTCGGGTAGCTGGAAATTCGCGATCGCGGTCGAGGCTTCGCTCGGCGAGAGGCTCGGGGCGATGTCGATCTCGTCGTCGCTCAGAAGCTGGAACTGCCCGGGGCCGGAGGCGGGATAGGCGCGACCCTGACGCCAGAGATTCGGTGTCAGCGCATCGAGATAGTCCCAGAGGGGCGCGGTCACCTCCTCGAACTGCCCCTCCGCCATCGGTTCCTGCAGCACCGACGGATCATCCGCGAGCGAGGTGAGCACCTGCTTCAGGAACGTGGTGCCGAGAAAATCGGGCGGTTGGGGATAGGTGAAACGTCCTGGATTGGCCTCCGCCCAGTCGAGAAGCGCCTGCATGTCCGCCTGCGGCTCCGCATCGTCGGCATCGTACATGAAGACGAATTGCGCGATCGCCCAGGGGCTTTCGAAGCCTTCGGTCGGCTCGGCGAAGTCGGTGGTCACGATCTGCTCGTCGACAACGAGATCGTAGTTCGGCAACGCCGTGGCGAAAGGTCCGAACAGAAGCTCCGCCTGCTTCATCGCGACGAAGTTCTCCCCGTTGATCCAGATCAGATCCACGGCGCCGTCCGTGTCCCGGCCCGCTTCGCGCTCGCTCAGCACACGGGTCACGGCGTCGGCCGTGTCGGTAAGCTTCACGTGTTCGAGGGTGACGCCATATTCCGCCTCCACCCGATCGCCGAGCCAGGCGAGGAAATCGTTCGTGGCCGTCGATCCGCCCCAGGCGTACCAGTAGACGGTCTGCCCCTCCGCCTCGTCGAGCACGGCTTCCCAATCCGCGGGATCGGGGGCGGCGAGCACCGTTGCGGGCCAGAGCAGGGCGGCGGCGAGAAGTTGGGCCTTCATGTCAGTCCTTTCGGGCGGAGAAGATGCGCCGCGCGGCCATCACGCGCAGCGTGGCGGTGGCAAAGCAGAGCAGCCCGAAGATCCAGGCCGCGGGCGCGAAGATCGAGGGGATGGCGCAGATGAGGACGAAGAAGACGATCGTCTCCGTTCCCTCGAGGATCCCGTTGGAGAAATAGAGCGACTTTTTTCCCTGGGCGCTCGTTTCGAGCCCACGCTTCTCCGCGAGGATCGCGTAGCCGAGAAAGCTCGCGCCGTTGACGTAGAAGCTCGTGAGGAGGAACGCGCCGGAAATCGCGTTCGTGGCTGGATCGGCGATGACGAACGCCAGCGGGATCGCGCCGTAGAAGAGGTAATCGGCGGTGATATCGAGGTAGCCGCCGAAATCCGTCGCCTGCGAGGCGCGCGCGACGGCGCCATCGAGCCCGTCCGCCAGCCGGGACGCGAGCAGCGGGAGGAGCGCGAGCCACGGATGCCCGGCCGCGACGGAAACGGCGGCGAGCAGCCCGAGACCGAGTCCCGCGAGCGTGATCAGGTCGGGGGCGATCCCGCGCTCCGCCAGGCCGCGTCCGATGCGGTCGAGCGGCGGGTCGATGAGTTTGCGGGCCGTGGAATCCAGCACGAGCGTCTCCGTTCCGAAGACGTTCTCCGCGATGGGACGGTGGGGCGCAATCCGGCTCTTCTTTTTGTGACGGATTGCGGCATTTCGCGCAGTCAGGCCCGGCGCTGGACCGTCGAGCGTCCCGTGGTGATATCCTCGCGCGCGCCCTGCGCCGAATAGGTACGCATCGGCGCACCCGCCTTGATGCGCGCGATTCGATCCCGTGCCGCGGCGAGACCGGTCTTCGCTGATTCGAGGAGCGCCTGGTTGCGCCGCGTCGCGTGATCCAATGCCGCGAGGTCGCTCCGGTCGAGCCCTTCGATGTCGAGCTTTCCGGCAAGCGAATCCTTCTTCGGGCCCAACCGGTTCAGCATGTCGAGATCGCCACGCCTGAGCGCTGCGCGTTCGGCCTCGAGGAGCGCAAGGAAACGCTTCAGTATGGGATCATTCGGCACGGGCGGACCTTTCGAGGGCGGAGAAAATTTGCTCGGCAAGCCCGATTCCACCGGCGGCGACCATGCTCTCGGCCTGCCGCTCGCGCAGCATCGACGCGAACTGATCCTCCCCGGCACCGCCCGAGAAGGCACCTTCGCGCGCCTCAAGTCCCGCACCCTTCAGCATCTCCGACAGGAATTGCGTCTCGAGCGCTTCCGCCGCCGCGCGGAGGCCCTCGAGGTCGGGCTTCTTCGCGGAATTGGGAGTAAGCGGCTTCGCGATCGGATCGGGAATCATGGCGTGCTCCGTTTCGAGGACACGTGAAATAAACGGGTCCCGGGTAAAGGAACGGTAACCAAATCCCGTCATCTTGACCGCGTTGCGAAGAGAGGCATTGCCATGCAGCCCGTCGAGATACTGAGCCGCCCCTTGGGGCCGAGCCGTCAAGTCCCGCAGGATGGACCGCGCACGCCGGCAGATCCGGGCGGTTTCGCCCGTGCGCTCGATCGTCTCGACGCCCGTGCAGGGCGCGACGAGACGCACGAGGAAGCACCGGCCGAGGCGACCGATGTCGCGGAGATAGAGGCAGACGAAGCCGAAGCGACTGCGCCGGCCGAAAATATCTCTGAAACCGACCTTGAGACCGAGGAGGCCGTGTCGCTCGAATTCGCGGCCGAACTTGAGGCTTACGAAGACGTCGAACGCGAAATCAGTGCGGCGAACACCTCGGACGAGACAGTCGATCAGGGTGAAGCAACTGATAAGGAAAGTGCGGACGACGCAGCAAATCCGACGGCCGCGATCGACGAGGGCGAATCGGAGGAGGCGGCGGAGATCGCCGGCCATGAGCGCTCGGAGGAGGCAGACGCCCTCGAGATCGAAGCCGTCGGCACGGGCGTCGCGAACGACGCGGACGACATGGCCATACAGGCAATCATGGCCAATGGGTCCGATACTCTCGAAACCGACGAGGGCGACGCGACCGCGGCCGTCGCGGAGGAGATCGCGATGCGACGCGATCGAGAGGCCATAGGCTCTGCCACGCCCATATCCGAATCAGAAGGTGCGGAGCTCGTTCCGGGCGATCCAGACGAACTGCGATTGGATTTTCGGGGTGCGGAGAGCCGTCCATCCGAGCGAAGCGGGGATCCGATCCCCGGCCAGGCGGAAGGCGTTCGGGCGACATCGGGACGCGCCCCTGCCGAGCAGACCCTTGCCGCTGCCTTCGCCCGGCCGGCGATGCCGCAAAACCCGGAAAAACCGGTCAGGGAAGAGATCGTCTTCCGCGCCATCGCCGCACGTGAAGAGGGGAAGGGCGCGGACGATCCTGCGCGAATCCAGCCTGCCGCTCCCGACATGCCGAAAGGTGCAGTCGCGCAGACATTCCCCGGCGGCGCTTCCTTTATGCCGATGCCGAGTGCATTCACTGCCTTCGGGCCCGCCGAGAAGATCGAGAGCGGTGCGGGGCGAAGCTTCGGTGAACAGATCGCCGCGGCGGCGTCCGTCGTGCCCGGTCCCGCGCCGAGCGCCACCGCCACGACTGTCCTGACACAGGCATTCGCCCCACCGCCGCCGTCCCGGCAGATCGCCGAGGCCGCGCGCAGCCTGAAGGAGGGGTCGCTCGAGATCACACTTTCGCCCCGTGAGCTCGGAACCGTGCGCATGACGCTGTCTCCGACGGAGACGGGCCACGCGATCGTCCTCCAGGTCGAGCGGGACGAGACGCTCAACCTGCTGCGCCGTCACGCCGCCGAATTGCAGGAAGCGTTCCGGCAGATGGATCTCGGCACGCTCGACATTTCCTTCGGCGGGCGCGACGGCCGCGGAGCGTCCTCCGAGACGTCGCAGGACCCCGGATTCGCCCCGACCTCGGACCTGCCGGAGGCGGACCGCCGTCCGGACGCCAGGCCGATGAACCTCGTCAAAGATCGCCTCGACCTCAGATTGTAGGACTGCCGCATGGACATGCCGAGCGTTACCACGCCCACCGTCAAGACGCCCTCCACGACCGCCGCCGACGATGCCGCGACGGCCTCGACGAAGATCAGTTCCGATTTCAATACGTTCCTGACGATGCTCACGACTCAGATCCAGAACCAGGACCCGCTAAAGCCGATGAACGCAGAGGAATTCGCGGTCCAGCTCGCGACTTTCTCCAATGTCGAGCAACAGGTTCGCGGAAACCAGCTGCTCGAGCAGATGGTCGCGCAATCGGGTGGCGGCGATCTGAGCAGCCTCTCGGGCTGGATCGGTCGCGAGGCGCGGGCCACGATGCCGGCCATGTTCTCCGGCGCTCCCATCACCCTCGATCCGGAGAGCCCGATCGCGGGCAGCACGCATCATCTGGTGGTTCGGGACCGCGCGGGGACGGAGATTCACCGCCAGTCGATCTCCGCGAACGGCGAGCCCGTGACATGGACCGGCATGGTGAAGGGCGGCAAGCTCGCACAGTCCGGCGTCTACGATTTTAGCGTCGAGAGCTTCGAGGGACAGAACCTCGTCGCGACCGAGCCGGTCAAGACCTATGCCCGCGTTTCCGAGGTGCGTTCGTCGCCCGACGGCGCGACACTGGTCTTCGCGGGCGGGGTGGAGATCCCCGCAACCGACGTCAGCGCCGTGCGCGAGGCTTCGGCGGGCTAAAAGCTGCTTGCGACGAGGATGATGAGGGCGGCGCTCACTGCGCCGGCCCAGCCGGAAAGCGCCAGAAGCGGCCAGAGCGGCGGCAATTTCGCATTCCTCGGTTCCGATTCGCGCATGAGCGCGGCCTCGGCCAGATGCGGCAGTTTCGGGCCAAAACGGGAGAGCACCCGCGCGGTGCGGGTCATGTCGCGAATGAGCGCCTTCGGACCGATATTCTCCTTGATGTAATCTTCCACGATCGGCTGCGCAACGCTCCAGATGTTGATCTGCGGGTGGAGCGACCGCGACACGCCCTCGACGACGACCATCGTGCGCTGCAGCAGGATGAGCTCCGTTCGCGTCTCCATCCCGAACCGCTCCGTCACCTCGAAGAGGTAATTCAGCAGCCGCCCCATGGAGATATGCGTGGCGTCCATCCCGAAGATCGGCTCGCCTACGGCCCTGAGCGCCCGGGCGAACTCGTCCACGTCGCGGTCTGCGGGCACGTAGCCGGCCTCGAAATGGACTTCGGCCACGCGGCGATAATCCTTGCGGATGAAGCCGAAGAGGATCTCCGCGTAGACCCGGCGCGTATATTCGTCGAGCCGCCCCATGATCCCGAAATCGAGCGCGATCACGTCGCCGTTGCGCGCGATCTTCAGGTTTCCCTGATGCATGTCGGCGTGGAAGAACCCGTCGCGGAGCGCATGGCGCAGGAAGAGCGTCAGCACCCTCTCTCCCAGCGCCTTCCTGTCGTGCCCGGCGGCCTCGATCGCGGGAATGTCGTTGGCCGGGATCCCCTCGGCCCAATCGAGCGTCATCACCCGGCGCGAGGAGAGGAACCATTCGGAGCGGGGAACGCGGAACCCCTCGTCCCGCTCCGTATTGGCCGCGAATTCCGCACTCGAAGAGGTTTCCATCCTGAGATCGAGCTCGCCCAGCACGACGCCCTCGAAATGTTTGATGACCTCGAGCGGGCGTAGCCGCCGCGCCGCGGGATGCAGCATGTCGATGAGCCGCGCGGCGAGATAGAAGGCGTCGACATCCTTGCGGAAGGCCCGCTCGATCCCGGGCCGGAGGACCTTGACCGCGACATCGCCCCCGGTCTGGCGCAGCGTCGCGCGGTGGACCTGCGCGATGGAGGCCGCGGCGACGGGCTCGGAGAAGCTGGAGAAGACGTCGTCCACGTCGATCTCAAGCTCTTTCTTGATCGTGGCGATCGCCACCTCGCGTGAGAAGGGCGGAAGCTTGTCCTGCAGCACGCTCAATTGCGCGGCGAGCTCGTCTCCCACGACGTCGGGACGTGTCGACAGGACCTGCCCGAACTTGATGTAGGCAGGACCCAATGCCGAGAGCGCCCGTGTCGCTGGCGGCTGGCTCTCGTCGCCCTTGTAGCCCAGCCACTTGAAGGGCCAACCGAGAGCGCGGGCGGCGAGCCTCAGCGACGGCGGCGCATCGAACGCGTCGAGCACGAGCGTCATGGCACCCGTCCGCTCGAGCGTCGCACCCGTCCGCACCAGCCGCCAGATGTTGTGCGGTCCGCGCATCTCCCGTCAGAGCTTCCAGCCGGAATGCAGCGCGGCGATTCCCATCGAGAGATTGCGGTACCGGACCTGGTCGAACCCCGCATCCGCAATCATACCCGCGAAACTTTCCTGGTCGGGGAAACGCCGGATCGATTCGACGAGATACTGGTAGGACGCGCGATCCTTCGCGATCACCTGTCCCATGCGGGGGATCACGTTGAAGGAGTAGAGATCGTACATCCGCTGCATCAGATCGTTGGGGATCTGGGAGAATTCGAGGACCATCAGCCGCCCGCCGGGCTTCAGCACGCGGTAGGCTTCCGAAAGCGCGTCGCCGATCCGGGTAACGTTCCGAATTCCGAAGCTGATTGTGTACGTGTCGAAGCTGCGATCGGCGAAGGGCAGGGCCATCGCGTCGCCGACGATCCAGTCGAGCTGTCCCGCGAGACGCTCGGCCTCCGCGCGCTTGCGTCCCGCTACGAGCATCGGCTCCGTCAGATCGAGGACGGTCGCCTGGGCCGTGGGCGCGCGCTTGAGGAAGCGGAACGCGATATCGCCCGTCCCGCCCGCGACATCGAGGAGGCGCTGGCCCGGACGCGGCGCCAGCCAGTCCATCATCGCGTCCTTCCAGAGGCGGTGGATACCGCCCGACATCACGTCGTTCATGATGTCGTAGCGCGAGGCCACGGAGGAGAAGACGCCGTGGACGCGCCCCGCCTTCTCCGCCTCGGGGACGGTCTCGTAGCCGAAATGCGTGGTGAGATCGTCGCGGTCTGCCATTGGGCTTGCGGTCCTCTTCGCTCGCCCTTCCTTATAGGGTTCGGGCCGGGCGATACAATGCGCGGCCCCGTGAAGGAGCAATCAGAAATGCCCGAATTGCCGGAGGTCGAGACGGTTCGTCGCGGATTGGCGCCGGTTCTCGATAGCCGTCGCATCGTTCGCGCCGAGGTGAACCGGCCTGACCTGCGCTGGCCCTTTCCCGCGCGGATGGGCGAACGGCTGACCGGAGCGGGGGTGATCCATCTCGGGCGGCGGTCGAAATACCTGCTCGCCACGCTCGATACCGGGGAGACGCTCATCGTCCATCTCGGCATGTCGGGACGGATGCAGGTCGACCACGTGCCTACCGCGACCTTCCACCGCGACCCCGAGCCGACGGCGAAGCACGACCACGTCGTCCTCTGGACCGATGCGGGCGCGCGCATCACCTTCAACGATCCCCGCCGCTTCGGCGCGATGGATCTAGTGGCGACCGCCGCGCTCGACGATCACTGGCTCCTCGCAAAACTCGGGCCGGAGCCGCTCGGCAACGCGTTCGACGAATCCTATCTCGTCGCGGCGTTCCGCGGGCGACGCAGTCCGGTGAAGGCGGCGCTCCTTGACCAGCGGATCGTCGCGGGCCTCGGCAACATCTACGTCTGCGAGGCGCTCCACCGGGCGCGGATTTCTCCGCGCCGGCAGGCCGGACGGATCGCTGCGCCACGGGTCGCGGCGCTCGTCCCCGTGATCCGCAAGACGCTCGAGGACGCGATCGCGGCCGGCGGCTCGTCGCTGAGGGATTACCGCCAGGCCGACGGCGCGATGGGATACTTCCAGCATACGTTCCGCGTTTACGACCGGGAGGGAGCGGATTGTCCGACCGAAGGTTGCGCCGGGACTGTGCGGCGGATCGTTCAATCGGGACGATCGACCTTCCACTGCCCGGTCTGTCAAAGATAGTTCAAATGCCCATCCAACGCTGTTAAGGCTTCGGTTCTGTCGCCAACAGCGAAAGCGGATTACATGGCTTTCAAGACCATCACAGTCGACGTGGACGACCACGTTTGCCTGATCCGGCTGAACCGCCCGGATGCCCTCAACGCCCTCAACACGGCGATGCTGCGGGAACTCGCGCAGGCGGTGGACGAGGCGGAGCGCAACGAGCGTGTCCGCTGTCTCGTCCTCGCGGGCTCCGAGAAGGCGTTCGCTGCCGGGGCCGACGTCAAGGAGATGTCGGAGAAAAGCTTCGTCGACGTCTTCACGGAGGACCTCTTCGGCCGGGAGGCGCACGCGCTCGAGCGCTGTCGCAAGCCGATCATCGCCGCCGTCGCGGGCTACGCGCTCGGCGGTGGCTGCGAACTTGCCATGATGTGCGACTTCATCATCGCCGCCGATACCGCCAAGTTCGGGCAACCCGAGATCAATCTCGGTGTCGTGGCGGGCCTTGGCGGTACGCAGCGGCTCACCCGTTTCGTCGGCAAGTCGAAGGCCATGGAGATGCATCTCACCGGGCGGTTCATGGATGCCGAGGAGGCGGAGCGGTCGGGCCTCGTCAGCCGCGTCGTTCCCGCCAAGAAGCTGATGGAGGAGGTCATGACCGCTGCACAGAAGATCACCGAGAAATCGGCGGTCGCGGTGATGGCGGTCAAGGAATCGGTCAATCGCAGCTACGAGACCACGCTTTCCGAAGGCGTCCTGCACGAGCGTCGGCTCTTCCAGGCGATGTTCGCCACGGAGGACCAGGCGGAAGGGATGGGCGCGTTCGTCGACAAACGCGAGGCGCAGTTCCGCGACCGGTGAGGATGCCGGAAGCAGATTTTCCTTCACATTCGGCGCCGCGCGCGATATTGGCGCGGCCTACATGCGCGTGAGGCCCGCTTCGGCCGGATGATCCTGGATTCGGTCTGGGGGCGGTGGTCCGCGTGCGACCCGATATTGCTGTCAACGTACCGAGAAAGGCTCGACCCATGGCCAATACGCCGCAATCCAAAAAGCGCGCCCGTCAGAACGAACGGCGTTTCCAGATCAACAAGGCGCGCCGGTCCCGCATCCGCACCTTCCTGCGCCGTGTCGAGGAAGCGATCGCGTCCGGCGACAAGTCCGCTGCCGGCGATGCGCTGAAAGCCGCTCAGCCCGAACTGATGCGTGGCGTCTCGAAGGGCGTCTTTCACAAGAACACCGCTTCGCGGAAAATTTCCCGGCTTGCGAGCCGTGTGAACGCGCTCGGCTGAGCGCCACTATCGCGCGAACTGCGACTTGAAGAGCACGCCCAAAGGTCGTGCTCTTTTCTGTTTCTGAAACCGTCGATGGGGGTTTGTCGCAGTTCCAGAGGCTTACGAGATTCGACGGTCGAAATCGCCAGTGTCAACGCGATTGATCGGTTGCGCGGCTCCGAAACCCCTTGCTACCTTGGCGTTGCGATTCACGACCTGGGGGGGCATGAGGCGATCGAGAGCGGCGACCCGGCGCGCAACAGCAAGAAAAAGCGCGACGAGATAGACCGACTTTCAGCCTGGATCACATACGGCAACATCCGTATCGAGATCCGACCCGGCTTCCGGGCATGTCCGATTCATCTTGCGAGATCCGCGATCCGCTCAGCCCGGCTGCCACTCGGGTTGGATTGCGACGTCTTGCCCGATGCGCCGGCCCGGCGCCGCCTTCCGATTCCGATCGGGAGACCGGTAGCTGTTTGTCCGGACCTCCCACGTCCTGATCGTATCGAGGCGCGTCGGCAGACGCCCGGGGCAGTATGGACGAGAGGCGAGAGGCGAATGACACGGGATTCCTGGCGGGCTGCCCAGCAGCGACTGAAGCTGAAGGTCGGGCACAACAACTTCGTCACCTGGATCGAGCCGCTCGAATTCGCCGATCTGCGCGACGGCATCCTGACCTTTCGCGTCCATTCGAGCTTCATGGGTGATTGGGTCGAGCGCTATTACGGCGATCACATCCTGACGGAGGTGACGTCGGGCGGCGCGACCGTGCGGCGCCTCGCTTTCGTGGTCGACCGGGGTGCGGCCGCCAACGACACGGCCCCGGCGGACGTGGTCCCTCCGCCGGCACGGGCCGCGGTGTCCGAGACGGCCCCCGATGCCCAACGGGAACCGCTGGGCGGCTGCGATCTGGACGAGTTCTGCACCTTCGACACTTTCGTCGTTGGCAAGCCCAACGAGTTGGCCCACGCCGCCGCCCGCCGCGTGGCGGAGGGGATGGCGATCGCGTTCAACCCGCTCTTCCTCTATGGCGGGACGGGCCTCGGCAAGACGCACCTGATGCACGCCATCGCGTGGGAGCTGCAGGCGCGGGAGCCGGATGCGCGCGTGCTCTACCTCTCCGCCGAGCAATTCATGTACCGCTTCATTCAGGCGCTCCGCGACCGGCAGATGATCGACTTCAAGCATCTCTTCCGTTCCGTCGACGTGCTGATGGTCGACGACGTTCAGTTCATCGCCGGCAAGGACAGCACGCAGGAGGAGTTTTTCCACACGTTCAACGCCCTCGTGGAGCAGAAGAAGCAGATCATCATCTCCGCCGATTGCGCACCGGGCGAAATCCAGGGGCTGGAGAGCCGAATCGTTAGCCGCCTCAATTCCGGCCTCGTGGTGGACGTGCACCCGACCTCCTACGAGCTCCGTCTCGGCATTCTGCAACGCAAGGTGGAAGTCTACGCTCCGATCTATGGCGACGTGGTGATCGGTGACGGCGTGCTCGAGCTGCTCGCGCACCGAGTGACGAAGAACGTGCGCGAGATGGAGGGCGCGCTGAAGCGCCTTTACGCCTTCGGCTCGCTCATCGGGCGCGAGGTCGATCTCGCCGCGGCGGAGGAATGTCTCCGCGACATCCTGCGCATCAACGACCGCAAGACGACGATCGACCAGATCCAGCGCTCCACCGCGGACCATTACAACATTCGCCTGAGCGAACTTCTCGGTCCGCGCCGCAGCCGGGTCTTCGCGCGTCCGCGGCAGGTGGCGATGTACCTCGCCAAAGAGATGACCGATCGCTCCCTGCCCGAGATCGCGCGGCGTTTCGGCAACCGCGACCACACGACGATCATGCACGGGATCAAGCGAATCGAGGAGTTGCGGCTCTCCGATCCGCAGATCGCCGAGGACATCGACATGCTGCGCCGTTCGCTGCGGCCGATCTGATCGCGCCGCTGCCCGGCGATCGGCGGTCGGGCGACGAAACCGGTTGCGTAGGTGCAAAAAGCAGATAGCTTCGCCGACCCGTGGCAGGGCTTGGAGTGGGACATGAAACTGAGTATCGAACGCGCGGCGCTTCTTCGGGCGGTGGCGCGGGCGCAATCCGTCGTCGAGCGGCGCAACACGATCCCGATCCTCGCCAACGTCCTGATCGAGGCGGAGGGCGACGAGATCAAGTTCCGCGCCACCGATCTTGACATCGAGGTGGTCGACAACGCACCCGCGAAGGTTGAGCGCGCGGGATCGAGCACCGTGAACGCCGTCACCTTCCACGAGATCGTGCGCAAGCTGCCCGACGGGGCGCTCGTTTCGCTCACCGATGACGGCGCGTCCGGACGCCTGAACGTGGAGGCCGGGCGGTCGAGCTTCGCGCTCGCTACGCTGCCGCGGCAGGATTTTCCGGTGATGGCGACGAGCGAATACGACTCGACCTTCACCGCGCCGGCGCCCGTTCTGCGGCGGCTCTTCGACAAGTCGAAATTCGCGATCTCCACGGAGGAGACCCGCTACTATCTCAACGGCGTCTACATGCACGTTGCCGATGCCGAGGGACGCCAGGTCCTGCGCTGCGTAGCCACGGATGGCCATCGTCTTGCGCGGATCGACGCTGAACTGCCCGAAGGGGCAGAGGGCATGCCCGGCGTGATCGTGCCGCGCAAGGCGGTGGGCGAGCTTCGCAAGCTACTCGAGGACGACGAGATGAAGATCGAGGTCTCCGTGTCGGAGACGAAGATCCGCTTCGCCACGCCGGAGATCACGCTGACCTCCAAAGTGATCGACGGCACGTTCCCCGACTATTCACGCGTCATACCGCAAGGCAATTCCCGCAAGCTCGAGGTCGACGCCAGCGATTTCGCCCGTGCGGTCGATCGGGTCGCCACCGTCTCGAGCGAGCGGTCGCGGGCGGTGAAGATGCAGCTCGACGAGGACCGGCTGATCCTCTCGGTGAACGCGCCCGATGCGGGCAATGCGGAGGAGGAGCTCGTCGTCGCCTATGCCGACGAGAAGCTCGAGATCGGGTTCAACGCGAAGTACCTGCTCGAGATCGCCTCGCAAGTCGATCGGGAGAATGCCGTCTTTCTCTTCAATTCCTCCGGCGACCCGACCCTGATGCGGGAAGGTGACGACACCTCGGCCGTCTACGTGGTCATGCCGATGCGGGTGTGACGGACCGTCTTCCCGGCTGAGACATGCATGTCTCGTCGCTCTCACTTTCGCATTTTCGCTCGCATCTGCGTACCGAGATCGCCGTGGACGCGCGCCCCGTTGCGATCTACGGGCCGAACGGGGCGGGCAAGACCAATCTGATCGAGGCGATCTCGCTGCTTTCTCCCGGCCGCGGACTGCGTCGTGCGGCGGCCGACGAGCTCGGTCGCCGGCCGCAATCGCTCGGCTGGCGCATCGGGGCCGCAATCGAGGGTCGAGAGGGTGCGCACGAGATCGACATCCGCGCCGAGGCCGGACAGCCCCGTACCGTTCGCATCAACGGCAAGGCCCAATCACAGGCCGCGCTCGGGGCGCTCCTTCGCGTGCTCTGGCTCGTGCCGTCGATGGACCGGCTCTGGATCGAGGGGGCCGAGGGGCGCAGGCGGTTCCTCGACCGCATGGCGCTCGGTTTCGATCCCGAGCATGGCGAGGCGGCGCTTGGCTACGAGAAGGCAATGCGGGAACGCAATCGCCTGCTGCGCGACGGCATCCGCGACCCGGCCTGGTACGGCGCGCTCGAGCGGCAGATGGCGGCGAGCGGCGCGCGGATGATCGCCGGACGCGCGCAGGCTGTGGAACGGGTGGTCGACGCGCAGGATGCCTCGGCCACGGCCTTTCCCGTGTCCGATCTCGCCATTGTCGATCCGCCCGACATGCCCACGTTCGATGCCAAGGCGCTCGCGGACGGGCGGGGCCGCGACATGGCGGCGGGCCGCACGCTCATTGGACCGCACCGGGCCGATCTCTCCGCCACGTACCGCGAGAAGGGCGTGGCCGCCGCCCTCTGCTCCACGGGCGAGCAGAAGGCGCTTCTCATATCGCTGATCCTCGCCAATGCCCGCGCGCTCGCGGCGGAGGTGGGCGCGCCGCCGATCCTCCTTCTCGACGAGGTGGCCGCGCATCTCGACGCCGACCGCCGCGCTGCGCTCTACGACGAGATCGAGCTTCTCGGCTCGCAGGCCTGGATGACCGGCACGGGGGCGGAGCTCTTCGACGACCTCGGCCAACGCGCGCAGCGATTCGCGGTGACGGAGACGGCGGGCGAGAGCCGCGTCGCTACGGTTTAGGCTTGCCATTTTCCGCGGTCCGTCCCTTGGGTCGTGCATGACGCTCTCGCCCCTCGATCTCGGCCTCTACGCGGCCGGCCTTTTCGCCCTCTTCCTCACGCCCGGACCGGTCTGGGTCGCGCTTCTCGCGCGTACGCTCTCGGGGGGATTCGGTGCCGCCTGGCCGCTCGCGATGGGCGTGGTGATCGGCGACGTTCTGTGGCCGCTCGTGGCCATCTTGGGCCTTTCCTGGATCGTCTCCGCCCATGCAGGCGTCCTCGACGTGATGCGCTGGATCGCCTGCCTCGTCTTTCTCGTCATGGGCGCCGCGATCCTGCGCCACCGGGATGCGGAGATCGGGCGGAACGCGCGGCTGACCCGCCCGGGGCGGATCGCGGGCTTCGTCGCGGGACTCGCCGTGATCCTCGGCAATCCCAAGGCGATCCTCTTCTATGCCGGAATGCTGCCTGGTTTCTTCGATCTCCGACGGCTGACCCCGACCGACATCTTCGCCATATGCGCGATTTCCGCGCTCGTTCCGTTCACGGGCAACCTGATCCTCGCGGCGAGCGTGGGGCGGATCCGCCGGCTACTGGCCTCGCCCCGGGCGGTGCGGCGCACGAATACCGCGGCCGGCATCCTGCTGATCGTCGTCGGGCTCGTAATTCCCTTTCTCTGACACCAAATCTTGTGGGGCTGCGTGACAAGTCCAACGAAAGCAAGTAGAAATGCGCAGCAATCGAGATGACGGGCGGATATGAGCGACAGTACCCTGCAGCGGGACGATTACGGTGCCGATTCCATCAAGGTCCTCAAGGGACTGGAGGCCGTGCGAAAGCGGCCCGGGATGTATATCGGCGATACCGATGACGGCTCCGGCCTGCATCACATGGTCTACGAGGTCGTGGACAACGGGATCGACGAGGCGTTGGCGGGTCACGCCGACGCGGTGACGGTCACGCTTCACGCCGACGACAGCGTTTCCGTCAGCGATAACGGTCGCGGGATCCCCGTGGGCATCCACGAGGAAGAGGGCGTCAGCGCGGCGGAGGTCATCATGACCCAGCTCCACGCGGGCGGGAAGTTCGACCAGAACAGCTACAAGGTTTCGGGCGGCCTGCACGGCGTCGGCGTCTCGGTCGTCAACGCGCTCTCGGACTGGCTGGAGCTTCGGATCTGGCGCGACGGACGCGAGCATCACGCGAGGTTCGAGCGTGGTGACACCGTCAAGTCCCTCGAGGTCGTCGGCGACGCGAACGGGCGCAAGGGCACGGAGGTCCGCTTCCTCGCCTCCACGGAGACGTTCTCGAACCGCGATTTCGTCTTCAAGACGCTGGAAAGCCGGCTCCGCGAGCTCGCCTTCCTCAATTCCGGCGTGCGGATAATCCTGCGCGACGAGCGCCCGGCCGAAGCGATCGAGACGGTGCTCTTCTACGAGGGCGGCGTGCGCGAGTTCGTCAAGTATCTCGACCGATCGAAGACGCCGATGATCCCGGAGCCCATCTTCTTCACCGGGGAACGGGAAGGCATCACCGTCGAGGTCGCGATGTGGTGGAACGACAGCTACAACGAGATGGTGCTGCCGTTCACCAACAATATCCCGCAGCGCGACGGCGGCACGCACATGGCGGGTTTCCGCGGCGCGCTGACACGGACGATCAACCTCTATGCCGGATCGAGCGGCATCGCACGGAAGGAGAAGGTGAATTTCACCGGGGACGACGCGCGCGAGGGGCTGACCTGCGTGCTGTCGGTGAAGGTGCCTGACCCGAAGTTCTCCAGCCAGACCAAGGACAAGCTCGTCTCGTCGGAGGTGCGTCCCGCCGTCGAGGGCCTCGTGAACGAGAAGCTCTCGGAGTGGTTCGAGGAGAACCCCAACGAGGCGCGCCAGATCGTCACCAAGATCGTGGAAGCCGCGCTCGCGCGGGAGGCGGCGCGGAAGGCGCGCGAGATGACGCGGAAGAAATCCGCGCTCGACGTCGCGAACCTGCCCGGCAAGCTCGCCGATTGCCAGACCAAGGACCCGGCGCAGCGCGAGGTGTTCCTCGTCGAGGGCGACAGCGCCGGGGGCTCGGCCAAGCAGGGGCGAGCACGGTTCAACCAGGCGGTCCTGCCGCTCAGGGGCAAGATCCTGAACGTGGAGCGGGCCCGCTTCGACCGGATGCTCGGATCGAACGAGATCGGCACGCTTATCACCGCCTTCGGCACGGGGATCGGTCGCGACGAGTTCGACATCACCAAACTGCGCTACCACAAGATCATCATCATGACGGATGCGGACGTGGACGGCGCGCATATCCGCACGCTGCTTCTCACCTTCTTCTTCCGCCAGATGCCGGAGATCATCGAGGGGGGGTATCTCTACATCGCGCAGCCGCCGCTCTATAAGGTAATGCGCGGACGGTCGGAAGTGTATTTGAAGGACGAGGCCAGCCTCGAGGATTACCTCATCCAGCAGGGTGTCGAGGGGGCAGTCCTGCGTCTCACGAACGGTGACGAGATCGCGGGCCGCGATCTCCTGCGCGTGGTCGAGGAAGCCCGGCAGGTCCGGCGCATCCTGCAGGCCTTCCCGACCCATTATCCCCGTCGCATCCTCGAGCAGGCCGCGATCGCGGGCGCCTTCGAGCCGGGACAGGCCCAGCGGGATCTGCAGGGCACGGCGGAGAACGTCGCCGCGCGCCTCGACCAGATCGCGCTGGAATACGAGACCGGCTGGCAGGGCCGCATCACCCAGGATCACGGCATCCGCCTTGCCCGCATCCTGCGCGGCGTGGAGGAGATCCGCACGCTCGACGGCGCGGTCCTGCGTTCGGGCGAGGCGCGGCGTCTCGGCGAGCAGACGGGCGCGCTCCAGGGTGTCTACCGCGACCCCGCGGCGCTCGTCCGGAAGGAGCGCGAGCTGGTGATCCACGGGCCGCTCGATCTTCTGGATGCGATCACCGACGAGGGCGAGCGTGGGCTGACGTTGCAGCGTTATAAGGGCTTGGGCGAGATGAACCCCGACCAGCTCTGGGAGACGACGCTCGATCCGGAGGCGCGCACGCTCCTGCAGGTCAAGGTGGAGGACGTGGCGGAAGCCGACGATGTCTTCACCAAGCTCATGGGCGACGTGGTGGAGCCGCGCCGCGACTTCATCCGCTCGAACGCCTTGAGCGTGGAGAACCTCGACACCTGAACCCTCCATGCTCCGTGGCGGGGCATGCGTGTCCGACGGTGCGCCGCATGCGGCCGTCGGTCAACGTGACCGTCGCGCTTTGGCATGATCCGGGCCGCGCCGGCCGTGTCGGATGGATATTGACGCGACGAGCCGTTCGCAGCACAACCCTAGGGAGATAATCCGGAGGCAGGATCAGATGACCGACAGAGATCGCGATACCCATGTCACGCGGGAGACCCGTGTCGAGCGCTCCTCGGGAGGCAAGGGAATGGCCTTCATTCTCGGCGGTCTGGTCGTCGTCGTCGCCATTCTGGCCTATGTCGTCTTCGGCATGGGTGGCGGCGCGGAGATGGGCGGCGGCGGTGGCGATACGAACGTCGACGCCGGAGGCAGCGATGCCGGCGGATCGGCCGGGTCATCCGGGGGCGGAGAAGCCTCGGGCACCGACGCGCAGAACTGATCGATCTAGCCCGCTTCGCTTGTAAGGGGACGCCAGCCGGTCGATACTCGATTGCGCCGGCTGCCCCGAACCATAGGCCTGCCGACCCAAGAAGCGTAAGGCCTCAGACGGCGGCGCGCTTCGACTTCCGCACCCGTTCAGTCTCGGACTTGAGCTGACCGCAGGCGGCCATGATGTCCTCCCCGCGCGGCGTACGAATAGGGGAGGCGTATCCCGCCTTGTGCACGATGTCGGCGAAGGCGCGGATGCGATTGTTCGACGACCGTTCGTAAGGTGCGCCCGGCCATTCGTTGAAGGGGATGAGGTTGATCTTCGCCGGAATCCCCTCGATCAGCTTTACCAGCCGCCGCGCATCCTCGTCGCTGTCGTTGACGTCCTTCAGCATCACGTATTCGAACGTGATCCGCTCCGAGTTGGAGACCTTCGGATAAGTGCGGAGCGCGTCGAGGAGCGTAGCGATGTTCCAGCGCTTGTTGATCGGAACGAGCCGATCGCGCACCTCGTCCGTCGTCGCGTGGAACGACACCGCGAGCAGGCACCCGATCTCGGCCGCCGTCCGGGCGATCTCCGGCACGACGCCGGACGTGCTCAGCGTGATGCGGCGGCGCGAGAGCGAAATCCCCTCGGGATCCATCGCTATCTTCATCGCGTCCCGGACCGCCTCGAAATTGTAGAGCGGCTCTCCCATGCCCATGAGCACGATGTTCGACAGGAGCCGGGTCTCGTCCTTCGGATTGCGACCTGGCGCGGGCCATTCGCCGAGATCGTCGCGGGCGACCATGATCTGGCCCACGATTTCCCCGGGCGTGAGGTTGCGCACCAGCCGCTGCGTGCCCGTATGGCAGAAGGAGCAGGTGAGCGTGCAGCCGACCTGGGAGGAAATGCAGAGCGTTCCGCGACCCTCCTCGGGGATGTAAACGGCCTCGACCTCATGGCCACCGGCGATCCGGAGAAGGTATTTCCGCGTGCCGTCGGACGAGACCTCGCGCCGGACCACCTCCGGCACACTGACTTCGAAATGGTCCGCGAGGAGCGCGCGGTAGGGCTTGGCGAGGTTCGTCATCGCCTCGAAATCGCGCACGCCCTTCTGGTAGATCCACTGCCAGACCTGGCCCGCGCGCATCTTCGCCTGCCGCTCCGGCGTCCCTGCGGCGATCAGGGCGTCGCGAAGGCCGTCACGGGTCAATCCGATCAGATTGGTGCGCGACCCTTCGACGGGCTTGCGGGGCAGGGTCAGCATGTCCTGCGTGATCGGCACGGCGGGCGCGGTCATCTCATCGTCCTCGGATCGGGGTCAGAGAAACGATATAGAGGATCGCGCCGCGCCTGCAAAGGGTGGCGGTCGGGACGGATCAGCCCGTGCAGCGCGCCCGCGCGGCATCGAGCGCCGCGGTGAAGCCCATGAGCGAGAACGTGTCCTCCGTGCGGGTTCCGCGAGAGGAGCGCGCGACAAGCGTCGCATCAGAGCCGCGCTGCATCGCCTCGACGATCCGCGCGTCGTCCTCCGCCGATGCGGGCCAGGCATATTCGCCTTCGGTGAAGAGGTCGAACTCCGTCCCGCCGATGTTCAGATCGACGGTTGAGCCGTCCGCGAAGGGATAACCGCCCGTGAAGGAAACCTCGCTCTCCACGCCGGACCCGGGACGGAAGGTGACGAACAGGAGGATGTCGCCGCGCCGGACGGAAACGGTCTCACCGTCCTGCGTGTTGACGGTGCGCGTGGGGCTCGACACGCTCCAGCATTCCTGCGGATCGTCCTCGACGAAGACGCTCCAGGCAGTCTCGACCGCGACGCGGTTCGTACTCTCCTCCTGCGCGAATGCTGCTGCGGTCATCACGGCCAGCGCCGCGGTTCCTGCAAGGATTGCTTTCATGTCTCTGCCGCCTCCGAATGCCGTCTGCCTCGGAACCCGCCCGCCGGACCGTCTGTCGGGGCCGCTACGGATCGCCGGTTCCATTCCATTTCGAGCGGTGCGACCATAAGAGCAAATTCGAGATTTTTGGAAGCCCCCGGCGTGAAAAATCGCCAAGCCGTGAAAGGCGAGAAGATGCCCGAACCCGTCCCGATGATTGAGGTTACCCGCGGAGACCTCGTGGAATCGGCCCATTCCGGCCATGCCGTGATCTGCGATGCCTCTGGCGAGATCGTCGATGCCTGGGGCGATCCCGATGCCGTGATCTATCCGCGCTCGTCGTGCAAGATGATGCAGGCGTTGCCGATGGTCGAAGCGGGCCTCGACCTGCCCCCGGAGCGCCTGGCACTTGCCTGCGCGTCGCATCAGGGTGCGCCAATGCATGTCGAGCGTGTCGCGTCCTGGTTGAGCGATCTTGGCCTGTCCGACGGTGATCTGCTCTGCGGAACGGAGGTTTCGCGCGACAAGGAGACGCGCGAGGCGATGATCCGTGCGGGCGAGCCGCCGTGCCAGGTGCATAACAACTGCTCCGGCAAGCATGCGGGGTTTCTCACCTTCGCGAAGCATCTCGGCGCCGGGCCGGATTACGTGGAGCTCGACCATCCCGTGCAGCGCGCGGTCCGCGCGAGCTTCGACGAGGTGACGGGAATGACGTCCCCGACCTACGGGATCGACGGTTGCTCCGCGCCGAACTTCGCGACGAGCGTCCACGGGCTCGCACGGGCCATGGCGGCCTTCGCCGCGGCGCGCGAGGGGGCGGGGGCGCGGCAGGATGCGATGGCGCGTCTCGTCTCCGCCATGCGCGCCCATCCCGACCTTGTCGCCGGCGAAGGGCGCGCCTGCACCGGTCTCATGCGGGCGATGGAGGGACGCGTCGCGATCAAGACGGGGGCAGAGGCGGTCTTCGTCGCGATCCTGCCCGAACAGAAGCTGGGCGTGGCGCTCAAGATTTCGGACGGTGCGACCCGGGCTTCCGAGGCGGCGATCGCCGCGCTTCTCGTGCGCCTCGGTGTCCTCGACCCCGCCCACCCGGAAACGCTGGCGCGCCTCGATGCGAAGATCCGCAACCGCGCGGGGCTGGAGGTCGGGCGGATCCGCAAGGCGGAGGGCTTCGCCTGATCCGTCACGGCAGGGTGAACTCGTCGTCCGAATAGCCCTGCAGGTAGAGAAGCGCGGTCAGGTCGCCATGGTCGATCCTGAGCCGCGCCCGTTCGGCCACCGCCGGCTTGGCGTGCAGCGCGACCCCGGACCCGGCGACTTCCAGCATCCCCAGGTCGTTGGCCCCGTCTCCGACCGCCATCGCGTCCGCGAGCTCGACCCCGCGCCGGGCGCAGATCTCCCGCAGGGCCGCGACCTTGGCGTCCCTGCCGAGGATCGGCTCCGCCACCTCCCCGGTCAGTCGTCCGGCGGCTGCGGGGAGGGCGTTGGCGCGGTGTTCGTCGAAGCCGAGACGTGCCGCGACGCGAGAGGTGAACGCCGTGAAGCCGCCCGAGACGAGCGCGCAATAGGCGCCGTTGCCCCGCATCGTGGCGACGAGCGCGGCGCCGCCGGGCGTCATCGTGATACGCTCGGTCCAGACCCGGTCGATCACGCTTTCCTCCAACCCCTCGAGCAGCGCGACCCGTGCGCGGAGCGCGTCCTCGAAATCGAGCTCTCCGTTCATCGCGCGCGCAGTGATGGCGGAGACTTCGGCACCGACCCCTGCAATGTCAGCAAGCTCGTCAATGCATTCCTGCCCGATCATGGTGCTGTCCATGTCGGCCAGGAGCACCGTCTTCCGTCGTCCCTCGCGGCGCTGGACGTTCACGTCGACGCCGAAACCCGCGATGTCGCGGCGGATCGCGGCGAGGTCGCCGGGCGGGACGGCGAGGGTGAATTCCGCCGCGCGGTCCGGCGAAAGCCAGACCACGTCTCCCCCGCCCCAAGCGTTCCGGAGGCTTTCGGCCAGCGCCGGATCGAGGCCCGACGCGCCGCTCGTCAAGGTGGCCACCTGCATTTCGGGTCTCCGTTCTTCGTCCTTTCGCGGCTGAAGATCACATCACCGGCGCGCATTCCAGCGGAACACGTCATGGGGTCGCAGCGCTTGTTAGCCAGCGAGGGAGGGGAAGATGCCCGATTATGCGCTCTATTATTGGCCGGTGCCGTTCCGCGGACAATTCGTCAGGGCGGTCCTCGCCCATGCCGACCGGAGTTGGGAGGAGCCCGACCCGGAGGCGATCCTGGGCGTCATGGAAGCGGCCCCCCACGATCAGTCGGTCCCCTTCATGGCGCCGCCTATGCTGGTCGATCACGCCGAGAACCTGGCCCTCGCGCAGATGCCGGCGATCCTGCTCTATTTGGGCGAAACGCTGGACCTCATGCCCGACGATGCGCATCGGCGCGGCCTGACCGGGAAGATTGTCGGCGATGCGAACGACGTGCTCGACGAGATGACCCGCAACGGCGGGCGGAGTATGTGGGACACGGAAAGCTGGAACGCGTATCTCCCCCGCCTCGAGCGCTGGATGACGATCTGGGAGGAGACGGGACGCCGCCACGGGCTCTCCGGGGAGGAGGGGCACCTGCTCGGCGGAGATCGGACCGACCTCGCGGACCTCGTCACCGCCGTGCTTTGGTTCACGATGACGGAGAAGTTGCCGTCCCTCGGGCCGCGCCTGCGCGACCACGCTCCGTGCGTCGCGGCGCTGTCCGCGCGGGTGATGGAGACGCCGCGCCTTAGCGCCATGCGGGCTGATACGGATGCACGGTTCGGCGATGCCTGGTGCGGGGGGCAGATCGAGGCCTCGCTCAGGCGCGTGATCGGCGATGCCTGATGCCGTGACGAGCCATCTTGCCAGGCGGGTCGGAGAGGGATAGATCGCAAGGCGGGACACCCTTCCCCAACGAAGGGCACATATCTGGAAGGATACCAGTGATGGCGACCTCGCAACCGGCCACGCGGCCGGCTAATCCGCGTTTCTCCTCAGGGCCTTGCGCCAAACCCCCGACATTCTCGCTCGAGGCGCTCGCCGGCGCGCCGCTCGGCCGCTCGCACCGGGCCGCGGTCGGCAAGGCTAAGCTCGCGCAGGCGATCGACGAGACGCGCGCGCTTCTGGGCGTGCCGGAAGATTACCGCATCGGCATCGTGCCCGCCTCCGATACGGGCGCGTTCGAGATGGCCATGTGGACGCTTTTGGGCGAGCGCCCCGTCGAGATGGTCGCCTGGGAAAGCTTCGGCGCGGGCTGGGTCACGGACGCGGTCAAGCAGTTGAAACTCAACGCCAATGTCCATGAGGCCGAGTACGGGCGCATCGTCGACATGGGCGCGCTCGATTACGACCGCGACGTCTGCTTCACCTGGAACGGCACGACGTCCGGCGTGCGAGTGCCGGACGGTGATGCGATCCCGGCGGAGCGGGGCGGGCTCACGATCTGCGATGCGACGAGCGCGGCGTTCGCGCAGGATTTGCCGTGGGACAAGCTCGATGTCGCGACCTTCTCCTGGCAGAAGGTGATGGGCGGCGAAGCGGCGCACGGGATGCTGATCCTGAGCCCGAGAGCGGTGGAACGTCTTGAAAACTATACGCCTTCCTGGCCGCTGCCGAAGGTGTTCCGGCTAACCAAGGGCGGCAAGCTCATCGAGGGGATCTTCCGCGGCGAGACGATCAACACGCCGTCGATGCTGGTGGTCGAGGATTACCTCCAGGCGCTGGCCTGGGGGCGGTCCGTGGGCGGGCTCCGGGGCCTGATGGACCGGGCCGACCGCAACGCGAAGGTGGTCTGGGACTTCTGCGACGCGCAGGGCTGGATCGCCAATCTCGCCGAAGATCCCGCAACGAAATCAAACACTTCCGTCTGTCTCAAGTTCACCGATCCGGCCGTCGCGGGCGACGCGGCCTTCGCCAAGGCGGTGACGAAGCGGCTCGAGGCGGAGGGGGTGGCGCTCGATGTCGGGTCCTATCGCGATGCACCTCCGGGCCTTCGGATCTGGTGCGGCGCGACGGTGGAGACCTCCGATCTCGAGGCGTTGATGCCCTGGATCGACTGGGCCTACCACGCCGAGCTCAACGCGAAGCGGGAGGCCGCCTGAGGCGTACACGGAACGTACACCGCGCGTGCACCGGACGTACACGGGATGTGCAGCACCGGTACAGCGCACGTACCTCCCGTGTGCCGACGGCGTACACCGCGCGTACATACGATGTGCAGCAGGTGTGCACCGCCTCCCCCATGACCGACATGCCCCGGGCCTGACCCGGGGCCTCCCCCGTCCACAGCGGCTCCGGGCCTGACCCGGGGCACGACATCTCCAGATGACATAGAGGAGTGCCAGACATGGCCCCCAAGGTTCTCGTCTCCGACAAGCTTTCGGAAACCGCCGTGCAGATCTTCCGCGATCGCGGCATCGACGTAACGTTCGACCCGTCGATCGGGAAGGACAAGGAAAAGCTCGCCCAGGCGATCGGCGAATATGACGGTCTCGCCATCCGTTCGGCCACCAAGGTCACCGCCAAGCTTCTCGAGCAGGCGGGCAACCTCAAGGTCATCGGCCGGGCCGGGATCGGGGTCGACAACGTCGACATCCCGGCCGCGAGCCAGAAGGGCGTGATCGTGATGAACACGCCCTTCGGCAACTCGATCACCACGGCCGAACATGCGATCTCGCTGATGATGGCGGTGGCGCGCCAGATCCCCGAGGCCAACGCCTCGACCCATGCGGGCAAGTGGGAGAAGTCGCGCTTCATGGGGGTCGAGCTTACCGGCAAGACGCTCGGCGTGATCGGCGCGGGCAATATCGGCTCCATCGTCATCGACCGGGCGCGGGGCCTCAGGATGAAGGTCATCGCCTACGATCCGTTCCTGAACGAGGAGCGTGCCGACCAGCTCGGCGTGCGGAAGGTGGAGCTCGACGAGCTGCTCGCGGCGTCTGACTTCATCACGCTGCACGTGCCGCTGACCGACAAGACCCGCAACATCCTGTCGAAGGAGGCGATCGCAAAGCTCAAGCCGGGGGTTCGGATCGTGAACTGCGCCCGCGGCGGTCTCGTCGACGAGGCGGCGCTCGCGGATGCGTTGAAGGAGGGCCGGGTCGCGGGCGCGGGCTTCGACGTCTTCGCCGAGGAGCCGGCCACCGCCTCGCCGCTCTTCAATCTCGAGAACGTCGTCGTCACGCCCCATCTCGGCGCGGCGACCACGGAGGCGCAGGAGAACGTGGCGCTGCAGGTGGCCGAGCAGATGTCGGATTACCTGCTGACGGGGGCGGTCACGAACGCGCTCAACATGCCGTCGGTCACCGCCGAGGAGGCGCGCGTGATGGGCCCGTGGCTGAAGCTTGCCGAGCATCTCGGCGCCTTCTGCGGGCAGATGACCGAGGAGGGGGTGACGGAGATCAACATCCTCTACGACGGGTCGGTGGCGGAGATGAACACCGCCGCGCTCAACACCTCGGCCATCGCGGGGCTGATGCGGTCGGTCAATCCCGATGTGAACATGGTGTCCGCGCCGGTGCTCGCGAAGGATCGCGGGATCGACATCTCCACCACGACGCAAGGTCAGACGGGCGTCTTCGAGGCCTATATCAAGATCACGGTAACGACGCCCGAGCGGGTGCGCTCGATCGCGGGCACCGTCTTCTCCGACGGCAAACCGCGCTTCATCCAGATCAAGGGCATCAACCTCGACGCGGAGATCGGGCAGCACATGCTCTACACCACGAACGAGGACAAGGCGGGCGTCATCGGCACGCTCGGCCAGACGCTGGGCCAGAACGGGGTGAACATCGCGAACTTCACCCTCGGCCGGTCGGAGCGGGGGCGCGAGGCGATCGCGCTGCTCTATCTCGACGAGCAGCCGCCGCAGGACGTGCTCCAGAAGCTGAAGGACACGGGCCTGTTCAACGCGGTCCGGCCGCTGCAATTCGCCGTCGCCTGAGGCGCGATCCCGGACAGAGAGAAAGGCGGGCCGAAATATGGCCCCCTTTCCCCGATGGTCGCGCGAGCGGGTGCCGAAAAATAGGGACCGTCACGCGACCGTGACCACGGTGCCGACCGCTCGGCATCGAATCAAGAGCGGCGTTAAGAAACATTAAGGTTCCGTCAAGGAAACGCTGGATCTCGTGACGCCGCGCGGGACAGGTATGGGCCGTCCGATGGTGGGCATGGACAGGGAGGAAGAACATGACCGACAGGATCTATGCGGTCGGCGACATCCACGGTTACGCGAGTGAACTCGATCGCGCCCTGGGCCTGATCGAGGCCGATGGCGGGCCGGATGCGCGGGTGATCTTCCTCGGCGATTACACCGATCGCGGGCCGGACAGCCGCGGCGTGCTCGACCGGCTGATCGACGGTCTCGCCGCGGGGCGGAACTGGGTCTGCCTTATGGGCAATCACGACCGCATGTTCCTCAGGTTCCTCACCGAGGGGGCGGAGCATGACGGCAACATCAAGAGTGGGCTGTCTTGGATGAACCGTCGCCTTGGCGGGCCGTCCACGCTCGCCTCCTACGGGTTGCCGCAGGGCGAGGGGGGCGCGTTCCTGATGGCGCAGAACGGCGGCCTAGAGACGCTCAGCTCCTACGATCTCGGGGGGGACGAGCTTTCGCTGCAGGAACTCGTAATGCGCGCGCGGGAGACGGTGCCCGAGGGGCATCGCGAATTCCTCGCCACGCGGCCCATCCTGCACCGCGAGGGGGAGCTCGTCTTCGTCCATGCGGGCATCCGACCCGGCGTGCCGCTCGACGCGCAGGAGGAGGACGACCTTCTATGGATCCGCGACGGCTGGCTCGAGGATACGCGCGACCACGGCGTGCTAGTCGTGCATGGCCATACCGCGCTCGATACGCCCACGCATTACGGCAACCGCGTCAACCTAGACGGTGGCGCGGGATATGGTCGGCCGCTCGTCCCCGTCTGCTTCGAGGGGCGCGAGAGCGCGATCCTGACGGAGGCGGGCCGGGTGCGGCTCGTGCCGTGACCGGCCCGCGCGCCGTGCTATCGCCCGGACGACAGGTACCCCACGACGGTCACACCGAGCAGGCCGAGCAGGATCAAGAGGACGAGTATGTACATGTGCGGTTCTCCTTCCTCCTCGATGATAGCCGCGCCTGCGCGTATGTCCATCGTTGACCCCCTTTCGGGGCGCGGCCCGATAGGATAGAGGGGCGGCGTTTCCGGGTATCGAGAGGGGCCGTCATGGGCTATCGCATCGTCGTCGCGGGCGCCACGGGCAACGTGGGCCGCGAAATGCTGAACATCCTGGCCGAACGGCAGTTTCCGGTGGACGAGATCGCGGTGCTCGCCTCGCGAAAATCGCTTGGTACGGAGGTCAGCTTCGGCGAGCAGACGCTGAAGACGAAGGATCTCGAGCAATTCGACTTCGCGGGCTGGGACATGGCGCTCTTCGCCGTCGGCTCCGAGGCCACGAAGGCGCATGCGCCGCGCGCGGCGAAGGCCGGCTGCGTGGTGATCGACAATTCCTCGCTCTACCGCTACGACAGCGAGGTGCCGCTGATCGTGCCGGAGGTGAACCCCGAGGCGGTCCACGGCTACGCGAAGAAGAACATCATCGCCAATCCGAACTGCTCCACCGCGCAGATGGTGGTGGCGCTGAAGCCGTTGCATGACCGCGCGCGAATCAAGCGGGTGGTGGTCTCGACCTACCAATCCGTCTCCGGCGCCGGGAAGGAGGGGATCGACGAGCTCTGGGACCAGACGAAGTCGATCTACAATCCCGTCGACGACAAGCCCGCGAAGAAGTTCACCAAGCAGATCGCCTTCAACGTGATCCCGCATATCGATTCGTTCATGGAGGACGGCTCCACCCGCGAGGAGTGGAAGATGGTCGTGGAGACGAAGAAGATCGTCGATCCGAAGATCAAGGTGACGGCGACCTGCGTGCGGGTCCCGACCTTCGTGGGCCATGCCGAGGCGATCAACATCGAGTTCGAGGACTTCCTCGACGAGGACGAGGCGCGCGACATCCTGCGCGAGGCGCCCGGCGTGATGGTCGTCGACAAGCGCGAGGACGGTGGCTACGTCACGCCGATCGAATGCGTGGGCGACTTCGCCACCTTCATCAGCCGCATCCGCACCGACGGGACGATCGAGAACGGGCTGAACCTCTGGTGCGTGAGCGACAACCTCCGCAAGGGCGCGGCGCTCAATGCGGTGCAGATCGCCGAACTGCTCGGGCGCGAGGTGCTGAAGAAGGGCTGAGGCGCGCGCGTCCTCGGGTCCCGCACAATTCGCGCCAAATTGCAGGCATCCGGATCGGGAAAAATCCCTATCCGGATCAACACATTGGGACGTGTTCCCAAGGTGATTTAAATTGCCTGCAATCCCGAAAGGCGATGGCAACCTCGATCTGGTCAAACGGTCCTTGGAATAGAGGGGAGGACGCCGTGATGATGGGATTGAAGGAGATCGCGAAACTCGTCGTGGCTTCGGTCGCGCCGAAGCCCGCGCCGGCCGCGCCCCGCGGTCGCGAGAAGCGGGTGTCCCGCGTCGACATCAAGGCGCTTCTCGACAGGGAATTGGGATCGCTGCCGCCCCTGGCGGAGTGATCCGGCCGCATCCGTTTCGCCCGCGCGCCCGCCCGAAACCGGGAGAGGCGCTGCGCGGGCGGGATGGGGCGGACGGCAGGTGTCTCGACCGCCAGGGGTGACGGTCGGGGCGCATACGAAGCGGCGGGCGTGGCCTTCGTGAGGGGGGCCGCGCCCGTCGTCGTTCGGGGATGCGTCAGACGGGCTGGAAGGCGCCGGTCGGCGGGTCGAGGGTCCAGAGACTGCCTTCCGCGATGTCGTTAAAGAGACCGTGGAGCGTCAGCGTCCCTGCCTCCACCGCCTCCCGCACGAAGGGGAAGGTCATCAGGTTTCTCAGCGAGACCCGGACCGCCTCGTGTTCGAGCGCCGTGAGCCGTGTCGCCTCGTCGGCATCGGGGAGCGTCTCGTAGGCGGGGCGCAGGATATCCATCCACCGCCCGACGAAACTCGTCTTCTCCTCGAGCTCCGGCGCGTCGCCCGAACACATGCTGTAGCAACCCTGCACGCCGCCGCAGCGCGAATGGCCGAGGACGATCACATGCGCGACGCGCAGCGCGGTGACGGCGTACTCGACCGTCGCCGAGGTGCCGTGCCGGTCGCCGTCGGGCTCGTAGGGCGGCACGAGGTTGGCGATGTTGCGGTGGATGAAGAACTCGCCCTGGTCCGCGCCGAAGATTGAGATGACGTGGACGCGGCTGTCGCAGCAGGAGATCACCATCGCGCGGGGCCTCTGCCCCTCCTCGGCGAGGCGGCGGTACCAGCCGCGGTTCTCCTGGAAGGTCGTGGCGCGCCAGCCCATGTAGCGTTGCGCCAGATAAGCGGGGATCGGTTTCGTGAAGCTCATGTCGGTCACGGCGGTCATCCGTTCTCTGCGCGATTGCCTCGATCTTTAGCAAGTTTCCACGGCCAATCCCAGAGTGCGGCCATCGTTTGTTAGCCTCGCCCGGTTAGGGTCCGGCTTCGGGGCAGAGAGGGAAGACAATCGTGCAAATATCCAGATTGCCGCTGCGCGAGAACGCGGCGGCCGATGTCCATCGAATGGTGGGAACGAACGGTCCGCAGACGGCCGATCTCGCCGAGCGGATCGGGCCGGATCTCGAAGGACTGGCCGAGCGCCTGAGCATCATCTCGCGACTTTACCGCGACGGGCGCAACGCCGAGATCGGCCGTCTCGCGCGGGAGGTGGCCGGCATGTCCCAGTCCCTGGGGCTGTTGCAGATCTCCCGGGTCGCCGCCGCGCTCGACGGTCTCGCATCGGGCCGGGACCCGGCCGCGCTCGGGGCGAATGTCGCGCGTCTCCTGCGGCTCGGCGACGACGCGCTACACACGCTCTGGGCGCTGCACGACGCGCATTACTGACGGGCGCTCCGCGGGACGCGCGCTTGCGCCTCGCTTCGTAGGGATTAGGGTGGCGGTGTCATAAAGCCTGACCGGATCCCCACCATGAGCCTGACCTTCGCTTCGCCCGATCCCGCGGCGCGCCCGATCCATGTCCTCGCACCGGGGGAGGTGACGGACTGGCTGTCCGACCAGCCCGACGCCGTACGCGCCCGCGTGTCGGAGGCGGGGTTCGAGGGGCAGGCGGGCCGGAGCCTCGTCGTCGCAGGGCCAGACGGGCGGGCGGCGCTGGCGCTTCTGGGCATCGGGGACGAGGGCCAGAGACGGCGCGGCCGGTTCGCGCTCGCCGCGCTGCGCCGGGAGCTGCCGGAGGGGACGTGGCGGATCGCCACCCCGCTCGATCCCGAGGCGCGCGACGAGGCGGCGCTGGGCTGGCTCCTCGCCGGGTACGTCTTCGACCGCTATGCCGATGCCGCCGCGCCGAAGGCCATGCTCGTCGCGCCCGACGGGGTGGACGCGGCCCGGATCGAGGCCATCGCGGCGGGCGAGGCGTTCACCCGCGATCTCATCAACACCCCCGCGAACGACATGGGGCCCGACACGCTCGAGGCGGAGGCGCGCAAGCTCGCCGGGGCCTTCGGCGCGGCGATCGCCGTCGTCGCGGGCGACGACCTCCTCGCGGAGAACCTGCCGCTGATCCACGCCGTCGGGCGGGCGGCCACCGATGCGCGCGGCCCGCGGCTCATCGACCTGCGCTGGGGCGAGGCCGGGCCGAAGGTCACGCTCGTCGGCAAGGGCGTGTGCTTCGACACGGGCGGGCTCAACCTCAAGCCGGGCGCCTCGATGGGGATCATGAAGAAGGACATGGGCGGCGCGGCGACGGTGCTGGGCCTCGCGCGGACGATCATGGCGCTGGGCCTGGAGATGCGGCTCCGCGTGCTCGTCCCGGCGGTCGAGAATTCCGTCTCCGCCGCGTCGTTCCGGCCGGGCGACATTCTGACGGCGCGGAGCGGCAAGACGATCGAGATCAACAACACCGATGCCGAGGGACGCCTCGTCCTCGCCGACGCGCTGACGCTCGGGGGGGAGGACGCGCCCGACGTGATGGTGTCGATGGCGACGCTCACGGGGGCCGCGCGGGTCGCCGTCGGGCCCGACCTCGCGCCGTTCTACACCGACGACGAGGGGCTTGCGTCGGGGCTCATGGAGGCGGGCCGCCGCGTGCGCGACCCGCTCTGGCGGATGCCGTTCTGGGATCCGTACGAGGCGATGATCGAGCCGGGGATCGCCGATCTCGACAACGCGCCCTCGGGCGGTTTCGCGGGCTCCATCACCGCGGCGCTGTTCCTGCGCCGCTTCGCGGGGGGTGCTGCGACCTACGCGCATTTCGACATCTATGGCTGGACGCCCAGCGCGGCGCCGGGCCGACCGAAGGGCGGCGTGGGGCAGGGGGGCCGGGCGCTTCTGGAGGTCCTGCCGGGGATCGGCGCGTGAGCGACCGACGGCTCACGCCCGCCAATGGCCGCGTGGCGGCCGCGCATCTGAGAGGGCTCGTCGAGGCCGCGTCCTTCGTGGAGGGCGAGGCCGCGGCGGTCGCGGTGCCCGTCTGCGATCTCTGGCCCGATCCCGGGGCGCGGTCGCGCGACCGGCAGCTTCTCCTCGGGGAAGGGGTGACGGTGTTCGAGCGGGCGGAGGGCATGGCCTTCGTGCGTGCCGATCGCGACGGCTATGTCGGCTATGTCGCGGAGGGCGATCTCGGGCCGCCGGTCCAGGCCACGCATGTCGTGGGGGTGCCGGCCACGCATCTTTATCCCGAGCCGGATTTCAAGCGCCCGGCCGCGGCGCGGCTGAGCTTCGGGGCGCGGCTCCGGGTGGTGGCGGCGACCGAGCGGTTCTTCGAGACGACGGCCGGGCTGCATGTCCCGCGGGTGCATCTGAGACCCGCGAACCGGCCCTTCACCGACGCGGCGAGCGTGGCGCAGCTTTTCTTCGGCGTGCCCTATCTCTGGGGCGGGAACTCGATCGACGGGATCGACTGCTCCGGCCTCGTGCAGGCGGCACTCCTCGCGATCGGCCATCCCTGTCCGGGCGACAGCGACCTGCAGCAGGGCGCGGTGGGCGCGCGGCTCGCCGAGGATGCGGCGCTCGAACGGGGCGATCTGCTGTTCTGGAAGGGCCATGTCGCGATGGCGGTCGATGCGGAAGTGCTGATCCACGCCAACGCGCATCACATGGCGGTGGCCTACGAGCCGGTGGAGGCGGCGGTGAGCCGGATCGAGGGGCAAGGCGACGGGCCGGTGCTCGCGAGGCGGCGTCCGCTCCGCGCGGACTGAACGGCTCGGGCCTCATTCCTCGTCGTTGTCGCCCCCCCGCGGCCTCGCGGCGAGCTGTGCCAGCAATTCGGCATGCCGCCGGCGCAGGCTCTTGGACCGGATGTCGGGCGGCATGGTCAGCAGGATGTTGGTGATCGTGAAGAGTTCCGAGACGATGTCCCGGTAGCGTTCGTCACCCTGCATCCCTTCGCCGTTCTCGGAGTCATCGTGCTCCATAATGCCAATCCTCCGGATCGCCATCAGGATGGGCAGGGGTGGGGGTCGCGTGCAAGGCGAAATTTACCATTCTTGACACGTTTGGATGGTAGCACGCCAAGGCCCGATGCCGCTGCGGAAAGTTCGGTTGGGCGGAAACGCCGCGGCGGACTACTCGACGGGGCGGATGAGCTTGCGGTCGAGCACGCGCAGCACGGCCTTCAGGTCGCCGCCGCGCTTGAGGATCTGGCCGTCCATCGCGATGACGGCGTACTGGCCCTGCCGCCCGCGCAGCTTCGGGCGCTTCTCGATGCGGTAGATCGGGTGTTCCGCGGTGCGCCGGAAGACGGAGAAGACGGCGACGTCCTTGAGAAAGGACATGCCGTAGTCGCGCCATTCGCCCGCGGCGACCATGCGGCCGTAGAGACCGAGGATCAGGCCGAGCTCGATGCGGTCGAAGGCGGTGCGCGCATGCGGGTCGGGGCGACCGGGGAAGGGCGTGGGCGTCTGCATCGTCATGCCTCCAAGGTGGTGGACCGCGCGGCGCTTGGCAAGTCGCCGCGAGACCCGGCGTGCGATGCCCTCAAATCGTCCCGGCCGCGTCATCGCGGCGCCATCATCGCTCGGTAGTCAGACGGCACTGGCGCGATCAGGCGCCACGCCCGGTGTCGCGACGACATTGCCCCCCGACTAGTCGCGGCACCGGGACCTTTCGCCTCAGGCGAAGCTGCCATGGCAGAACCAGCCCGGCGACATCGCGCCCCCATGGGCGTAGAAGAGCCAGAGGCAATCGCCGCTCTCGCAGATCACGCGCCAGTAATCCCGCACGCCGCTGCGCCAGTTCGGATCGTCGAGCCACCATTCGGGCGCGATCCGCTCCGGTCCCGTCGCCTCCACGAGCCCGAGCCTGCGGCCGCGCCAGCGGAAGACCGGCGGCAGGCGGGGATGGAGCGGCGCGTCGACGAGTTCCGGCGGCCAGAGGAAGGCCGGGCGTGGCGTGGGCGAGGGCGGCCACTCCCCCGCGGGCTCCGACCAGGCGACGGCGAGCGTCACGAATCCCTTTTCCGGAATATGACTGTCGCCGGGATGATGGCGGATGATCCGGTCGAGCCCGATTCGCGCCCCGAGCCGTCCGACGAGGTCGTCGAGGGTGGGGGCGGCAGGGCCGGTCCGAGCGAGTGCGGCCTCCGTCACGGCGGCCTGGCCGCGCAGCTGCTGGGCCTGGACAGGTTCGGTCACATGCGCCACGAGGCGGATGATGTCGATGCCGTAGCCCGCGTCGATCTCCTCGAGCTTCATGGCGAGGAGGGGGCGCAGCCGGTCGGGGTCGTGGGCGGGCCGCGCGAGGCCCACGTCGATGGAGACCATCGAATGATCCGCGCGGTAGCATTCCATCCGCACCCGCCGCGCGCCCTGTCCCTTCTTCGCGAGCCGGTCGCAGAGCGGCGGCAGCAGCCGGTCGAGCGCGGCCAGCATGTCCGCCTCGAGCCCGATCGGGTCGGGCAGGGTGAGCCTGACGGAGAACCGCACCTTCGCCGCGACGGGAGAGACGGGCTCGGGCACGGCGCCGATCGCTTGGTCGAGGCGCAGCACGAGCTGGCGCCCGTAGCGCCGGGCGAGCGCCGCGCGCGGCTGGTCCGCGAGATCGTCGATGCGCCGGAGCCCCAGCCGGGTCAGCTCCGCCACGATTTGCGGATCGAGGCGCAGGGCGGGGAGGGGCAGGGCGGCGATGGCCGCGCGGGTGCGGCCCGGGGGCGCGATCCGCGCCGCGGGGCCTTCCGGCGCGGTGTCGCCGGGGCGGGCGCCGCCGCGTTCCCAGTGCCGCCGCTTGGCCGCGCGGGAGCGGGTGGCGGGCGCCTCCTGGTCGATGGCGTCGCCGTTGCGCACCGCCGCCGCGCCGAGCCCGGCATAGCGCGCGATCCCCCAGGCCGCGCCCACCGTGTCGGCGATGCCCATCCGCACGGTGAGGCCGTGCTCCGCGCAATCGGCGGCCACCTGCTCCATCAGCGCGGCCTCCCCCCCGAAGAGATGCGCGCAGCCGGTGAGATCGACGACGAGCGCGTCGGGCGGCTCCTCCGCCACCCAGGGGGAGAACTTGCCCGCCCAGCGGCGCAGCACCGCGAGGAAGGCCATCTCCGCGCGGTCGTTGCGCGTGCGGGTGACGAGGTTCGGACAGCGTGCCAGCGCGTCGCGCAGGCCGAGGCCCACATGCAGTCCCAGCGCCTCCGCGCCGGGACTGAGCGCGGAGAGCGTCTGCGTGTTCGCCTCCTCGGCGATGACGGCGAAGGGCAGGTCGGGCTCGAACCCGATCCTGCGCATCAGCCGTTCGGCCCCCATCCGGGGAAACCAGAGGGAGAGTATGCGGCGGTTTATCATGCGGGGGCCCCTGTGGCAGCAGGATGTTCCCTATACGTTCTTGCTAGCTCCGGCTCCGCCCCCTGTCGAGTCCGGGAAGGGCGATCGAACCGGACGGCACCGCCTGACGTTGCTTCCTCATCGGTTAACGAGGGGACGGAAATGGCAGACGCGACACTCTATGGCTTCGACGGGTCGACCTATGTGCGGACCGCGAAGATCCTCCTGAACCGCAAGGACGTGGCCTACGACCAGGTGCAGGTGAACGTGCTCGAGGGCGAGCCGAAGCAGCCCGAGCACCTGGCGCGGCATCCGTTCGGCAAGGTGCCCGTGCTCGACATCGACGGCCACCGCATCCGTGAGACCGATGCGATCGTGGCCTATCTGGAGGCCTCCCGCGAGGGACCGTCGGCCCTGCCCGAAAGCGCCTGGGACCGGGCGCGGGTGGCCGAGATCGTCTCGCTGGTCCATGCCTACGGCTACGACGCGCTGGTGGGCGTGGCCTTCTATCACATCAAGCCCGACTTCATCGGCAACCCGAGCGAGGCGGCGCATCGGGAGACGCTGGAGAAGGCCAGGACGTTCCTGGGGCTGGTGGACGAGATCCGCGCGGGCGATCCGTTCCTCGTGGGCGGAACCCCGACGCTTGCCGATTTCTACCTCGGCCCGATCGTGTTCTACACCAATCTGACGCCGCACAAGGACGAACTGCTCGACATCGGCCGAACGCGGGACTGGTACGATCAGTTGAGTGAGGAGCCGGATTTCACGCGGACGGAGCCGGATCTGGGGTGATCCGTCCGGTGCATGTGTCCGACGCGACACAGGGTGCGCCCCGCCCCGACGGCGCGCCTATCCACGTGCACGGGGAACGTGCAACAGGTGGGCATCGCTCTCCTGAAAGCAATTTGACATGGCACACTCGATCAAGATCATCCTCGCGGTAACGGCAATCGCCACCGCGTCCCCGGCGCTTGCCCAGCCGAAGGTGTTCGGCGAAGCGGGATTGTCGTTCACGCATACGGATTTGGGCGATGCGGGGGATCTCGACGCCCGCACGATCCACGCCTCCGGGGCGTTCGTGTCGGCGGCGGGCCTCGGGATACAGATCGGCGGCAGCTATCTCGACCTCGGAATCGGCGATGGCGCCGATCTCGAGACGTTCACGGGCGATCTGCACATCTACGGCGATTTCGGTACCTCCAAGGTCGGCGCCTTCGCGTCCGTGAGCAATCTCGACGAGATCGAGATCGACGGCTTCGGGGCGCTGGACCTCGATACCAAGATCAGCACCTACGGTCTGGAGGGGCAGAGCCGGATCGGCGCCACCACGCTGAGCGCCTATGCCGGGATCGGCGAAATCGAGGACGTATCGGACGTCGATACCGTGATCTACGGTCTCGGCGCGTCCTACGATCTCACGAGCAACGTCGCGCTCGCCGCGCGCTACGATGTCCTCGACTCGTCCGTCGACGGTTTTGACGACGCCGACACGCGGTTCGCCGCGCTGTCGCTCGGCATCGACTATTACGTCGACCTGCCGAACGCGCCGCTCCGGCTTTCGACGTCGGTCGCGCATGCGCAGATCGAGGACGGCGATTTCGACGAGGGCGATGTACGCTTCGGCATCAATATCGCCGTACTCTTCGGCGGCGATACGAGCACGCGGCGCGAGCGGCTCTTCGACACGCTGATCGGGGCGTTCTGATCCGGGTCGGACGGGACGGCCGCAAGGGCTGACGGGCGACGGCGCCATCGAGGCCTTTCGCGAAAGGGTTACGGCAGGGCTTCTCGTCAGCGTTGCAGAAGGCGCACGGTGAAGGGGCCCGCGCCGAGGCCGATCTCGCGGATGCCGGAGACGGCACCGTTCGAGACGGCATAGATGGCGCTCACGGCGACACGACGGAAGCGCAGGGGCGAAAGATGCCCCGGCCCGACGGTCACGGTATAGGCATATTCGCATACGAGCCCGTCGGCGGTCAGCGTTCGCGTCGTGGGAGAGATCGTCACCACCCGCCGCCCGTCGTAGATCCGGTAAGGATCCACGCAGTCGCGGGCGAGCGCGATCCTCGCGAAACCGCGTGCCGGGTCCGAGGTGCCCGGCGGCACGGCGGCGGGATCGGAGGCGTCGGTCGCCTCGCTTTCCGGGGAGACGGCGACGCGGGCGACGCGCGGGCCGTCGTATTCGATCTCGATGGCGCGCGTTTCGCCCGGGGAGGTCTCCACGCCGCGATAATATTTCCCGCCCGTGGAGGTGGCCACGAATTGCCCGTCGCCGACGCCCAGAGGCGTGTTGTCGAGCGTCGAGCGCAGGGTGACGTCGGCACTCGCCGCCTCGATCGAGATGCGGCCGAGAGTGAGCCCTGCGAGCGTCACGTCGAACTCGGCGGAGGCGGCGTCGGCCGCCGTGCCGAGCGCGGCAAGGGCCATGGCGAGGAAAAGCTTCATCGGACGCGCTCCACGAGGGGTCACCGGGACGTAGCCCAGTCGCGCGGGTTCGGCCAGAGTGCTGTCGGGTTGCAATCGGGCGGGATTTCGGAGGAGGTTCGGGGCGGAAAAGATTGGGAGTGCGCATCATGAAGACCCGTGCCGCCGTGGCCCTCGAGGCCGGCAAGCCGCTGGAGATCATGGAGGTGAACCTCGACGGCCCGAAGGCCGGCGAGGTGCTGGTCGAGATCCATGCGACGGGGCTCTGCCATACCGACGAGTTCACCCGCTCGGGCGACGATCCCGAGGGGCTCTTTCCGGCGATCCTCGGCCACGAGGGCGCGGGCGTTGTGCAGGAGGTTGGCGAGGGCGTGACTTCGCTCAAGCCCGGCGACCACGTGATCCCGCTCTACACCGCCGAATGCCGCGAATGCGAGTACTGCCTCAACCCCAAGACCAACCTCTGCCAGAAGGTGCGGACGACGCAGGGCCAGGGCGTGATGCCCGACGGGACGAGCCGGTTCTCGATGCCCGACGGCACGATGATTCATCACTACATGGGCTGTTCGACCTTCGCCAACCACACGGTCCTGCCGGAGATCAGCCTTGCCAAGATCCGCAAGGACGCGCCGTTCGACAAGGTGTGCTACATCGGCTGCGGCGTGACGACGGGCGTGGGCGCGGTGATCAACACCGCCAAGGTGGAGCCGGGATCGAACTGCGTTGTCTTCGGGCTCGGCGGGATCGGGCTCAACGTGATCCAGGGGCTGAGGCTCGTGGGCGCGGGGATGATTGTCGGCGTCGACCTGAACCCCGAGAAGGCGGAATTCGCGAAGCAGTTCGGCATGACCCATTTCGTCAACCCAAAGGAGGTCGAGGGCGATCTGGTCGCGCATCTCGTGGAGCTGACGGGCGGCGGGGCGGATTACTCCTTCGAATGCATCGGCAACGTCAACGTCATGCGCCAGGCGCTCGAATGCGCGCACAAGGGCTGGGGCGAATCGATCATCATCGGCGTCGCGGGCGCGGGGCAGGAGATCTCCACCCGTCCGTTCCAGCTCGTCACCGGGCGGTCCTGGCGCGGGTCGGCCTTCGGCGGCGCGCGGGGACGGACGGACGTGCCCAAGATCGTCGACTGGTACATGGAGGGCAAGATCGACATCGACCCGATGATCACCCACAAGCTCACGCTCGACGAGATCAATCACGGCTTCGAGCTCATGCACGAGGGCAAGTCGATCCGCGCGGTGGTCGAATTTTGAGACTCGAGTCCCGTCGGGCGGTCCGGAGGGAGGATAGCGGAGCCGCCATCCTCCCCTACAGACGCACGCGGATCAAACGAACACCGATCCGCGTCGTCCCTGACTACCAAACGGACGCGGTTCAGCGAAGTGAAAGCCAATCAAGTGGTTAACGGCAAGTTGACGTTGCGCCGCGTGACGCGGCCCGGTGACGATGCCCGTCTCTGGGCGATCCTCGGGCCGATCTTCCGTGCGGGCGATACCTACGCGATCGATCCCGGGATCGCGGAGGACGACGCGCTCGCCTACTGGTGCGGGCCCGCCCACGAGACCTGGCTCACCGAGGACGGGACGGGAAGCTACTATCTGCGGGCCAACCAGGGCGGGAACGGCGACCATGTCTGCAATGCGGGCTTCGCGACGTCGCAGGCGGCGCGGGGCCGCGGGACGGCGCGCGGAATGCTCGAGCACGCGCTCGATCGGGGCCGCGACCGGGGCTTTCGGGCGATGCAGTTCAACTTCGTCGTCTCTCGGAACGTCCGCGCCCTGGCGATCTGGTCGGATTACGGGTTTGACATCGTGGGCCGCGTGCCGCAGGCCTTCCGCCACCCCGAAGAGGGCTTCGTCGACGCCCTCGTCCTGCACCGTTTTCTCTGAGAGGCGCCGATGCCCTCCCGCGACCGCCCGCTCTACGCCGTCCTGATCGACGCCGACAACATCCCGGCCAAGTATGCCGGACCGATCCTGCAGGAGATCACCTCCTTCGGGGAGCCGGCGCTGCGCCGCGTCTATGGCGACTGGTCCTCGGGACGGCTCGCCAACTGGTCGAAGACGGTGCGCGACCTCGGTCTCGTCGCGCATCAGGAGACGGCCAACACGGTGGGCAAGAACGCCTCCGACATCGGGCTCGTCATCGACGCGATGGACATCCTGCATACCGGCCGGTTCGACGGCTTCGTCCTCGTCTCGTCGGATTCCGATTTCACCGCGCTCGCCAACCGGGTCAGGGAGAACGGGCTCGACGTGATCGGGATCGGTGAGGGCAAGGCGCCGGAGGCGCTCCGCAACGTCTGCAACCGCTTCATCCTGATCGAGAACATCGTCGACGAGCCGGTGCAGCCGAAGAGCGAGGATTCGGGTCGCGCCCCCTCGGGCAAGGTCGCGCCCGTCGAGGCGGTGCCGCTCATCCTGCGCGCGATGGACAAGATCGAGCAGGACGACGAGTGGTACGCGCTGGGCCAGCTCGGACAATACATCACCGCCGAGAACCCGGATTTCGACACGCGGACCTATGGCCGGCGCAAGCTCTCCGACCTCGTGCAGGAGCTCAAGCGCTTCGAGACGAAGAAAATCGGCAACCAGCTGCATCTCCGCCGCGTGGATTGACGCCGGTGACGCCGGGGGCTCTCCGGGATTTCTACGACGGCTACATCGCCTGCCTGAACGCGCGGGACTGGACCGCCCTCGGCGATTTCGTGCACGAGGCGGTGCGTTACAATGAGGAGGAGGTCGGGCTCGCGGGCTATCGCGCCATGCTCGAGCGCGACGTCCTCGACATCCCAGACCTTTCGTTCCGCGTCGAATGGCTGGCCTGCGAGCCGCCCCTCGTCGCGGCGCGGCTCGCCTTCGATTGCACGCCGTTGGGCGACCTCTTCGGCCTGCCGGTCGACGGGCGGAGGGTCCGCTTCCACGAGAACGTCTTCTACCGGATCGACGAGAGTCGCATCGCGGACGTCCGGTCGATCATCGACAGGGCCGCGGTGGCCGCGCAGGTGGGTGCGCTCTACCGGGTGGCGTAGCGGGCGAGAAACATCTCCACCGCGCCGTCGATGACGCGGGCGCGTTCCGCCTCGGTGAATTCCGTCTGCATGCCGAAGACGAGGCGCGGGAAGAGCTCCGCCTTGCACAGCTCCGCGAACTGGTGGGCGGCGAGGCAATGGTCGTCGATGGCAAGCTCGCCACGCGCCTTGGCGCGGGAGAAATAGCGGCAGAGCGTCCGTTCCACGAGGCCCGGACCGCTTTCCCAGAACCGCGCACCCAGTTCCGGAAAGCGGTCCGTCTCCGCCACGCAGATGCGAAAGACCTTCTGCCCGAATTCCGACAGCAGGAAACCCAGGAGATGGGTCCCGGCAAAGCGCAAGGCCTCGGCGGGCGGCGCATCCATGTCGAGATCGTCGAAGGCGGCGGCGGCCTGCTTGCCGCATTCGCAGGTCGCGACTTCCATGAAGAGGAGCCGCTTGTCGGCGAAGTAGGAATAGAGCGTGGCCTTGGAGACGCCCGCGCGCTTGGCGATCGTGTCGACGCTCGCCCCTTCGAACCCGTCCGCCATGAAGACGTCGCGGGCCCCGGCCAAGACCTGCTGGTACTTCCGCCCGCGACGTATGCCGCTCTCGTCGTTCATTCCCACCCCCAAGGCACGGGCAGCCGTCACCATCCGGCGCAATCGGCCTCTTGTCTAGAAGTGGGGACGGGGGGCACGCTTGTCCAGAACGCGATGCGCGCGGGAACCCGATCGCCGGTCTCCCGCGCATCGGTGCGGTGTAGCGAGCGAAGGACATGCCCATGGCGGTCGATCCGGAACAGAGACCGTCGCCACTTGGCATCCGGCCAAGCTTCACTAGATTAGAACAATTCTAAAAACTCTCTCGTCGAGGCCTGCCATGCTCCCCTTCTTCCAGGATCGCCGCCGTTTCACCGACCTCAGCGAACGGGAGATCGTCGCCCTCGCGATCTCGTCCGAGGAGGACGATGCCCGCATCTATCGCGGTTACGCCGACCGGATCCGCGCCGATTTCCCCGCATCGGCCAAGGTGTTCGACGGCATGGCGGTCGAGGAGGACGACCATCGCCGGCGCCTGATCGAGCTGCACCGGGAGCGGTTCGGCGAGACGATCCCGCTGATCCGCCGCGAACACGTGGCCGATTACTACGGGCGGCGGCCGGTCTGGCTGATCGAATCGCTGGGGATCGAGCGGATCCGGGACGAGGCGGAGGCGATGGAGCGTGACGCGCAGGCCTTCTACGAGGCAGCGCAGACGCGGGTCGGCGACGCACGCACGCGCGCGCTTCTCGGCGATCTCGCCGCGGCGGAGGCGGGTCATTCCGAACTGGCGCGGAGCCTCGCCGACGAGCATTTGGGCGAGGAGACCCGCGATGCCGAGGCGCGCACGGCGCATCGGCAATTCGTCCTCACCTGGGTCCAGCCGGGGCTCGCGGGCCTGATGGACGGGTCCGTCTCCACGCTTGCGCCGATCTTCGCGGCGGCCTTCGCCACCGGCGATACCTGGAACACGTTCCTCGTCGGCCTCGCGGCGAGCGTCGGCGCGGGGATCTCGATGGGCTTCACCGAAGCCGCGTCGGACGATGGCGCGATCTCGGGGCGCGGTGCGCCGTTGAAACGCGGCCTCGCCTCCGGCGTGATGACGACGCTGGGCGGGCTCGGCCACGCGCTGCCCTACCTGATCCCCGATTTCTGGACCGCGACCGCGATCGCGTTCGTCGTCGTCTTCATGGAGCTCTGGGCCATCGCATGGATCCAGAAGCGCTACATGCAGACCCCGTTCTGGCGCGCCGCGTTGCAGGTCGTGGCAGGCGGCAGTCTCGTGCTTGCCGCCGGGGTGCTGATCGGGTCAGGCTGAGCTAGGGAGGCTAAGGCCCGCGGCTCAGTTGTAACGGCCGATATACTCGCTGGAGAGATCGGCGGTCGAGTTCGATCCGCAATCCTCCCCGGAATATCCGAGCGAGTGCTCGAGCTGCGTGCAATCGTCATCGGGCATCATGCCGGCACATCCCGATATTCCGAGCGCCGCGGCGAGCATGAGCATGGCGTTTCGCATCTGTCGCATGGGTCATCCTCCTCGTGAGGACAGTTTAACGTAACGGAAGCCGCATCGGATCCATGCGCTCGGCATATTCGGGGCTGCGACCCCGCCGGCGGCGGGGCTGGACGGCGGGGGTGGCGCGGGCTACGCGCGGGGCATGTTCGCCGTGCTGTCGCAGACCTTGCCCTTTTTCGCTCTGATCGCACTCGGTTACGGCGCGGCACGGCGGGGGATGTTCGGGGCGGAGGCCGTTGCCGCGCTCACCGTGTTCGTGTTCTACTTCGCGCTTTCCGCCATGCTGTTTCGTTTCGCCGCCGATCTCGACCTTGCCGCGGCGATCGATCCGGCCTTCCTCGGCGCCTATTTCACCGCGACGCTCGCGGTCTATCTCCTCGCGACCATGGTCGCGTTCCTGAGGCGGCGCGGTACGATGGAAGCCGCGATCGAGGCGCAATGCGCGGTGATCGGCAACGTGGGCTTTCTCGGCATCCCGATGCTGGCGCTCTTGCTCGGCGAGGCGTCGGTGGGGCCGATCATCCAGGTCCTCTCCATCGACCTGATCTTCTTCGGCGGGCTCGTCGTGATCCTCCTGACCGTGGGGCGGGGCGGGCGGGCCGGACCGGCGCTGATCGCGACCGTGGCGTCGGGCCTCGCGCGAAACCCGATGATCGTGGCGACGGCCGCGGGCCTCGTCTGGTCGGGGTTCGCCCTTCCGATCCCCGGCCCGGTGGACCGGTTTCTCGAGATCCTCGGCGCCGCGGCGACGCCCGGTGCGCTCTTCGCCATCGGCGCCTCGCTGGCCTCGAAGAGCGCGGAGCGGCTCTCCGTCGCGATCTGGCTCTCCGCAGCCAAGCTTGTCCTGCATCCGGGTGCGGTCGCGATCGCGGCGCTCTTCGTCTTCGACGTGGAGCCTTACGCGGCGGGGGTGATGATCGCGGCGGCCTCGCTTCCCGTGGCGGGCAACGTCTACATCATCGCGCAGAGCTACGGCGTGGCGCCGCAGCGGGCATCCTCGGCGATCCTGGTCTCCACGGTGCTGAGCGTCGTGAGCGTCACCTGGGTGCTCGCCCGGCTCGCCTGAGCGCTGCCTTGCCGCCCGACCCCTCCCGCGTTAGCCAAGGGACGAACCGGTCGAGGGAGAACGGACGATGGAGACGAAGGCCGAGAATGCCTGCTTCGGTGGAACGCAGGGCGTCTATTCCCACCGCTCGGAGGTCTGCGCCTGCGACATGACCTTCGGCCTCTTCCTGCCCGTGGAGGCGAAGGACGGGCCGGTGCCGCTCCTGTGGTTCCTCTCGGGGCTCACCTGCACGCACGAGAACGCGATGACGAAGGCCGGTGCGCAGTCCCATGCCGCCGCGCACGGGATCGGCCTCGTTTTCCCCGACACCTCTCCGCGGGGCGAGGACGTGGCCGACGACGACGATTTTGCGATGGGGCAGGGCGCGGGCTTCTACGTCAACGCGACGGAGGCGCCGTGGAAGGCGAACTTCCGGATGTGGGATTACGTGACGGGGGAGCTTCCCGCGCTCCTGGGCGAGCACTTCGCCGTCGATCTTTCGCGGCAATCGATTACCGGCCATTCGATGGGCGGCCACGGCGCGCTCACCATCGCGATGCACATGCCCGAGACCTACCGCGCCGTCTCAGCCTTCGCGCCGATGGCCAATACGACGGACAGCGATTGGGGGCGCCCGCAACTCCGCGCCTATCTCGGCGACGACGCGGAGGCCCATGCGCGCCACGACGCCTCCCGCCTCGTGGCGGAGCGGGGCTTTCCGGGGCCGATGCTGATCGACCAGGGGACCTCGGACCAGTTCCTCGACAAGCTCAAGCCCGAGGCGCTGGCGACAGCCATCGCCACGCGGCGGCAGGAGGCCACGTTCCGGATGCAGCCGGGTTACGATCACAGCTATTTCTTCGTCTCGACCTTCATCGAGGATCATGTCGACTTCCACGCGGACGCGCTCTGGTCGTGATCTATGTCGACGCGGATGCCTGCCCGGTGAAGGCGGAGGTCGAGACGGTCGCGACGCGGCTGAAGGTCCATACCTTCATGGTCTCGAACGGCGGCATCCGGCCCTCGCCCAATCCGCTGATCGAGAGTATCTTCGTCGATGCGGGGCCCGATGTGGCCGACATGTGGATCGCGGAAAGGGCGGGGGCAGGCGACGTGGTGGTGACGAACGACATCCCCCTTGCCGCGCGCTGCGTGGAGGCGGGGGCGGTGGTCCTCAAGCCCAACGGGGAGGCGCTGACATCCGCGAATGTGGGTCAGGCGCTGGCCACGCGGGATCTGATGGCCGACCTGCGTGCGGCCGATCCGTTCCGGCAGGGCGGCGGGCGGCCCTTCGCGAAGGCGGACCGGTCGCGTTTCGCCTCCGCGCTCGACCGTGCGGTACAAAAGGCGGAACGGGAGCGACGGACATGAGCGTGGAAGCGGTGATCTTCGACATCGGCAACGTGCTGATCGAATGGCAGCCGGAGCGGTACTACGACCGCACGATCGGCCGGGAGAAACGGCGGGCGATGTTCGACGCGGTGGACCTCCACGGCATGAACGAGCGCATCGACCGCGGCGAGAACTTCCGGGACGTGGTCTATGCGGTCGCGGCGGCCACGCCGGGATGGCAGGCCGAGATCCGCGACTGGCACGATTGCTGGATCGAGCTCGCGGAGCCGGTCATCCCGCATTCCCTGTCGCTCCTGCGCGCGCTGCGCTCGAAGGGCGTGCCGGTCCACGCGCTCACGAATTTCGGCGTCGAGAGCTTCGCGCTCGCCAAGACGCATTATCCGTTCCTGAACGAGTTCGATACGGCTTTCGTCTCGGGGCACATGGGGGTGACCAAGCCCGATCCGCGCATCTACGAGATGGTGGAAGCGACGACTCGGCTCGCCCCGGAGACGCTGCTCTTCACCGACGACCGCGCCGAGAATATCGAGGCGGCCGCCGCGCGGGGCTGGCAGGTCCATCTCTTCGAGGGGGCCGGGGGCCTGGCCGAGCGGCTGGTCTCGGAGGGATTGCTGAGCGCGCGGGAAGCCGCGCCATGAGGATGGTGGGCTTCGACGAAGGCGAGGCCGCCCTCGACTGGATCGCGCTCACCGATGCACTGGCCGAGGGGCACACGCTTCCCCGCGCGGAGGTGACGGACGGGTTCCTGCGCCGCGGGGCCGACACGCTCCTCAACCGCGCGGCCTGGATCGACGGGCTCGGGATCGGGGTGAAATCGGCGACGATCTTTCCGGGCAACCGCGACCGGCCATCGGTCAACGGCGGCATGTGCGTCTATTCCGATGCGGACGGGACGCTTGAGGCGGTGATCGACTTTCATCTGGTGACGAAGTGGAAGACTGCCGGCGACAGCCTGCTCGCTGCCCGGCGCCTCGCCCGTCCCGACAGCCGCACGATCCTCATCTGCGGAGCGGGAACCGTGGCCGTCGCATTGCGAGAGGCCTACGGCGCGCTCTTTCCGGATGCGGAATTCTTGGTCTGGAACCGGACCGCCGACCGAGCCCGCCGGCTCGCGCAAGGCTTCGAACGGACGGAGGCGGTGGAGGGGCTGCGGGAGGCGGTCGAGCGTGCCGATATCGTGACCTTGGCGACGATGGCCGAGACACCGTTTCTCGAGGGCGACTGGCTGCGTCCGGGCCAGCACGTCGACCTCATCGGCGCCTACCGCGCCGACATGCGGGAGGCCGACGATGCCGCGCTCCATCGCGCCCGGCTCTTCTGCGACAGCCGTGACACGGTGATGGGCCATATCGGCGAGCTGAAGATCCCGCTCGAGGCGGGCACGATCGGGCCGGAGGCGATGATCGCCGACTATTACGACCTTGACTCCGGCAGCTTCGTGCGCGGGACGGCGGAGGAGATCACGCTCTTCAAGAACGGCGGCGGCGCGCATCTCGACCTGATGACGGCACGCCACATCCTCGACAGCCTGACCTAACGTTCGGGAAGACCCGCGCGGCGGAGCGCCTCCGCCCATCGCTGTCCCTGCGCCATCAGGCCCGCGGGGTGGCGCGCCTGATAGCGCGAGACGGTCAGGTCGGGCTCGAGACGCTTGAGCGTCGCGATCGTCTGCGCGGCGGCGGCGTGGTCGTCGAGCAGTTCCTGCGCGATGGCGAGTGTGCGGTAGGAGGAGGTGTGCCGCGGGTTGGACGCGATCGACCGCTCCGCGAGCACGCGCGCCGTCTCATTGTCATCCGCCACCTGATGGGCGGTCGCGGCGATGGCGTCGTAAAAATACCCGAGCGGATCAAGTGGCGAGAGCGCGCGGGCGCGGCTGGTGAATTGCACCGCCTCTTCGCCGTTACCGAGAAAGGCGTGCATCCGGCCGAACATCAGCCAGGCCAATGCCTGGTTGGGATTGATCCGGGTCGCCTCGGTGAAGCGAGAATGTGCCAGATCGGGGTCGCCGAGGCTCGATCCCTGGATCATTCCGTCGACGGTAAGCGAGATCGAGCAGACCGGATCGACGTCGAGCCCGCGCGCAGCGCTTTGGGCGGCACGCTGCATATCGGCTTGCGGGTCGTCGCTCCACCCCTGGGAGATCGCAAGGATGTACCACTTCGCAAGCCATGCGTAGAGTTCGGAGCGTTCCGGATTGCGCTGGATCAGTTCCTCGAGCTGCCGCCGCGCCTGTATGAAGGAGGTCTGCCGGTGCTGGTGCATCTGCGCAATCGACGCCATGAAGAGCGCATGACTCTCGACCTCGGGCAGGGGGCGGGAGCGGGCGAGATCGACGGAGCTACGCAGGATGGTCTGCCCCGCCTGTTCGGCGATCTGGCGCACGATAACGCTGTCACCCATCAGCACGTCCCGGATCGCGCCGGTAAAGGTATGGGTCCAGACGATGTGGCCGGTCGCCGCTTCGATGAAATCGGCATCGAGGCGGAAATCGCGCCCGTCGCTCCGCAGCGCGCCGTGGATCAGGTAATCCGCATCGAGCTGGCTTCGCACGTCCTGCAATTGCAGCGATCCGCCGGAGAACGAGCGGCAGGAGAGATGCGAGATCACGTCGATCATGCGGGATCGCGATATCGCCCGCGTCGTCTCCGCCGCGAAGAGGTCGGCGAAATCCCGCGTCCCCGGTTCGCCGTCGATGGCCTGGAACGGAACGACGGCCAGGGTGGGCGAGATCGCGATGCGCGGCCGGGGGCGTTCGCGGTCCGCGCGCCCTCGGTCGCGTTCATGGGCGAGCCATTCCTCGAAGGCAGGCTCGCGAATGGTCAGCCCGTCGAGGAACGGCCCGTCACGCTCGCCGCCGCAGATGCGGACCTCCTCCGGCCTCAGGCGCAGGTCGATGTTCGAGACGTCGAAGAGCCGGCCGTAGGCCGTCTCGCCGAAGATGCGCTTCAAATCGGAGATGGCGCGGCGCAGGCTCTGCCGTCCGAGTTCCTCTCCCGACCGGCTCCAGAGGCGCGATTGCAGCCAGGTGCGCGATTGCGTGCCGTTGCGGCCGATCGCGAGCATGGCGAGGAGCGCCCGATGCTTCGCGCCGGGAATCTGAACCCGTGTTCCGTCACTCCATCGGCACGAAAAGGACCCGTAGAGTTGCAGTTCGAGTTTCGGTTCGCTTCCCATGTCAAATCACTCGCATCCGCAGGATGCTGCGGTTGATCCACTGTCTCGAACCGCAATCTATCTCACATCGCACGTTCACGAGGTTAAATTCTAGCCCGGAGCCGGTCCATTTCACGCAGAGTATTCGGGATCGGCCGGGACGGGCCTGCCGAGGCTTATCCGCCCTCCACGCTCCGGACGTCGCGACGCTTCGACGCGGAACGTTCCGAGGTGGATGCCGTTAAGCGGCGAACCAGAACCGATACAGGGTATCACATGGACCTTCAGATAAAGGGCAAGACTGCCCTCATCACCGGCGGCAGCGGCGGTCTCGGCTTTGCCGCGGCGCGTCTTCTCCACGCCGAGGGCGTTTCGCTGACCCTCACCGATCTCGACGCGGATGCGCTCGAGCGGGCGGCCTCGGAACTTGGCGACGACGTCGCCACCCATGCCGCCGACCTTACCGATACGGCGCAAATCGGGGCCCTTGCCGACAAGCTGCGCGAAGCGGGCGGCTGCGACATCCTCGTCCACGCGGCGGGTGTCACCGGCGAAAAGGGCGATCCGCTCGAGATGACGGACGAGGAATATCACCGCGTCTGGGAAACGAACTTCCTGTCCGCCGTCAGGCTCGCGCGCGCGATGGTGCCGCAGATGGCGGAGAAGGGCTGGGGCCGGATGGTCTGCGTGACCTCCGAGAACGCCGTGCAGCCCTATGTCGAGGAGGCGGTCTACAACACCGCGAAGGCCGCGCTTCTCAATTTCACCAAGGGTTTGGCCCAAGCCTATGCAGGGAAGGGCGTGCTCATCAACACCGTCTCCCCGGCCTTCATCGAGACGCCGATGACGGACGGAATGATGGAGAAGCGCGCCGAGCAGCTGGGCGTCAGCCGCGACGAGGCGATCGAGAGCTTCCTCAAGGAGGAACGTCCGTTCCTCAAGATCGGCCGCCGCGGCCGTGCGGACGAGGTGGCGCCCGCCATCGCGCTCCTCTGCTCGTCGATCGCAAGCTTCACCTCCGGATCCGCCTGGCGCGTGGATGGCGGCGCCGTCGGCGCCATGAATACCTGAAGGAGATCACAATGACCGATGCCCCCGACATTCCGGGCCAGCACCAGGACAAGATGCCGGCCGACGAGTACAAGATGGATCCGGCCCCCGACTACACCCCGCGCCATCCCGGCGTGGGCAAGCTCAAGGATAAGGTGGCCTTCATCACCGGCGGCGACAGCGGCATAGGCCGCGCTGTGTCCGTCCTCTTCGCGCGCGAGGGCGCGAAGGTCGCCATCGCCTATCTCGACGAGGACAAGGACGCCGAGGAAACAAAGCGGCTTGTCGAGGAGGAGGGCTCCGAAGCACTCCTCATTCGTGGCGATCTCGGTGTGAAGGACCACGCGACGAAGGCCGTCGAGGAAGCCGTGGCGCATTTCGGCAAGCTTGACATCCTGATCAACAACGCGGCCCAGCAATGGATCGACGAAGATCTGACGGAATTGTCCGAAGAGCGCCTGCGCCGGGTCATGGACAGCAACGTGATGGCCTATTTCTTCTGCACGCAGGCCGCGCTGCCGCACCTGAAGGAGGGGGCGTCGATCGTCAACACGACCTCCGTCAACGCGTTCAAGGGCAACGACACGCTCATCTCGTACTCGACGTCGCGCGGGGCGAGCCTCGCCTTCTCGCGCTCGATGGCCGCGAACCTCGTCGACAAGGGCATCCGGGTGAATGCCGTTGCGCCGGGCCCTGTCTGGACGCCGTTCATCCCGGGCTCCATGCCCGACGAGATGGTAGAGGGCTTCGGATCCGGCTCTCCGATGGGCCGGGCCGGACAGCCCTGGGAGATCGCGACCGCGTATCTCTTCCTCTGTTCGAGCGACGGCAGTTTCTACACCGGGCAGACGCTGCATCCGAATGGCGGGATGCGCGTCGGCGCCTGAGCCGACACGTAACGAGTTCAGAGAGTACCCATGTCGAAGACCGGCGATTGGCGGAAGGCCCCCGTCATATACGAGATCTATGTCCGCTCCTTCGCGGACTCCACCGGGTCGGGCATCGGTGACCTCAGAGGGGTCACCGAGCGTCTCGAGCATGTCGCCGCGCTCGGAGTGGATGCGATCTGGCTCTGCCCGTTCTTCGTCTCCCCGCTCGACGATGGCGGCTACGACATCGTCAATCACCGCGAGGTGGCGGAGCGGCACGGCACGATCGAAGATTTCGACGCGCTCGTCGCCCGCGCGCACGAACTCGGGCTGAAGGTGCTGATCGACCAGGTGTTCAACCACACCTCCTGCGATCATCCGAAGTTCGAGGCGGCGATCGCGGGCGACGAGGACGAGGCGGCCTGCTATCTCTGGCGCGATCCGAAGCCCGACGGGACGGCGCCCAACAACTGGATCTCGCAGTTCGGGCAGCCGGCATGGACCTGGAACCATCGACGGCGGCAATATTACCTCCACCAATTCCTTCCGTGCCAGCCGAGCCTCAACCTGCGCAATCCGCGTGTGCGGGAGATGCATTGCGAAACGATCAACTTCTGGCTCGACCGTGGCGTCGACGGGTTCCGGCTCGATGCCGTCACGTCCTACCTCTACGACGAATCGCTCGCGGACAATCCGCCCGCGCGCCCCGTCGTCCAGGACCAGGTGTCGGGGCCGAACTACAATCCCTATACCTACCAGGACCATGTCTACGACATGCTGCCCGGAGACGGTGCGGCTTTCGCGGAGACGGTCCGCTCCTGGGTCGGCGGCGATGTTTTCCTCCTCGGCGAGAGCACATCGGGCAATCAGTCGATCAAGCTCGCCATGGATTTCTCGGAGCCCGGTCGGCTCGACTTTTGCTACACCCACGACGCGATCCACGGAGCACAGGGCCCGCAGCTCATGGCCGACGTGCTGCGCGACCTCGACGGGCGCTGGCGACTGCCCTGGTGGTTTTCCTGCCACGACCAGCCGCGGCACAATTCGAAACTCGGCGACGGCACGCCCGAAAGCGCCAGGTTCTTCGCGCTGCTACTCGCGCCACTGCCGGGGCCCGTCCTCATCTACCAGGGGGAGGAGCTGGGGCTGTCACAGCCGAAACTTTCCTACGAGGAGAACACCGACCCGTTCGACCGACTCTACTGGCCCGATCCGCCGGGCCGCGAGGGGCCCCGCGTTCCGATCCCCTGGACGGAGGACGGTCCCGCACGCGGCGATGATGTCCCAGCTCGTGGTGTAGCTGGTGGCGGGCCTCGCGCTCAGAGGCGGGCCGAGCTGGTCAGTCGCGCTGCGCAGCAGGCAGGCTGACTATGGCATCATCGCAGACCGGTGCGAGCGTTTCCAGCGTGAGGTAGCGGCCACGTTGAACGGTCCATTCCTCGGTCTGCTCCATCAGGATCGCGCCGACGAGCCTGCGTATCGAGCTCTCGTTCGGGAAGATGCCGACGACATCGGTGCGCCGCTTGATCTCGCCGTTCAGGCGCTCGATCGGGTTCGTGCTGTGAAGCTTGGCGCGATGCTGGGCGGGGAAGGTCATGTAGGCGAGCACATCCTCTTCCGCCGTGTCAATGAGCTTGGCGAGCTTCGGCAGCTTCGAGCGCATCTGATCGGCCACCAGCCGCCACTGAGCCTTGGCCGTGGCGTGGTCCGGCTGGGCGAAGGCGGTGGCGATGAAGGCGGAAACCACCCTACGGCTGCTCTTTCCGGCATGGGCAAGCGCATTGCGCTGGAAATGGACACGGCAGCGCTGCCAGGTAGTGGAAAGCACCCGGGCCGTGGCGGCCTTGATCCCCTCATGGGCGTCGCTGACCACCAGCTTCACGCCGCCCAGCCCGCGGCGCACGAGATTGCGCAGGAACTCGGTCCAGAAGGGTTCGGCCTCGGACGCTCCGATCGCCATGCCCAGGACCTCGCGCCGCCCGTCGGTGTTCACGCCCACTGCGATGGTCACGGCCGCGGAGACGATGCGCCCGCCCTGACGAACCTTGAGATAAGTCGCGTCGATCCAGAGGTAGGGCCATTCGCCCTCGATGGGCCGCGTCAGGAACGCGTCCACCCGCTCGTCGATCTCCTCGCACAACCGGCTGACCTGGCTTTTCGAAATGCCGGTGCCCCCCATGGCCTGCACGAGGTCGTCCATGGACCGTGTCGAGACGCCATGGACGTAGGCCTCCTGAATGACGGCCGTCAGCGCCTTCTCCACCGAGCGTCGCGGTTCGAGGAAGGACGGGAAATAGCTCCCCGTGCGCAGCTTCGGAATGCGCAGCTCGACGTTCCCTGCTCGGGTCTGCCAGTCCCGATCGCGGTAGCCGTTGCGCTGTGCAAGGCGCTCTCCGCTTTTCTCTCCGTAGTCGGCACCGGTCTTCGTGCCGACCTCCAGCTCCATCAGCCGCTCGGCGGCGAAGCCGATCATCTCGCGGAGCAGGTCCGCGTCGCCGCTCTTCTCCACGAGCGCGCGGAAGTCCATCATCGGTTTAGTCATCGGGAACATCCCTCGGTTCAGGTTGGTGTCAGCAACCCGACCCTACCGAGAAACCCGATGGCCACCGCCAGCTACACCACCCCCCGGGACGTCACC
>NZ_QKZL01000010.1 GCF_003253995.1 Palleronia aestuarii | reverse complement strand
CAGCACGACTACAATCACCACCGCCCCCATTCCGGCATCGGGAATATCCCGCCGGCGGAGTTCGTGGCGCAGAAGGGACTGGCAATGCACGCCGCGTAGCCCCAAAAATCAACCCACGGACTCTCCTGATAGCTGGAGGAGAGTCGGGGCTCAGGTCACGATACTTAGAGCATCCTCGGGTGCGTGCAGCCTCAGACCTAATCGCAATTGGCGTAAGCGATAGTTTCGAATCGCGCCTCGACCTTGGTCGACGGCACGGCTTCCTTGCTGATGGGTGATCCCACTATGTCCTCATCGCTTTGGCAACAGCGGCTGCTCCTCAACGAGCATCCAACTTAACGCGCGGCGTCAGCTGCTCAGCTTGAGCAGGACGTTCGCCAGGAAAGCGAGCTCAGCCTCAAGATCGGTGCGATCCGCGAGCGGATCCTCCGCGAGCCGACGGGCGCTCGACTGGATCGTCCGTCCGGCCCGTCGAAGGCGGGCGACCCATGCCTCGTGGGACAGGATGGCCGGGCTCAGGATCGTGTAGTCGGCGTGTAGTTCGAGCAGCGTTCCGATCCGGACGAGGTCGCGCGGCCCCAGGATCGGGATGAGGCGCGCGAGCCCGACGAACCCCGCCTTTAGGCCGGGCAAAGGGGCGCCGCCGCGAAAGGCGGCAATGTCCCGGCGGATTTGGGCGCGGTCTAGATCGCCGAAACTTTCGTCAATGTCCGGGGCCGCGCTCCAAACCTCCTCGAGTATCCGTACGAGGGTCCGGTAGAGCATCGCGAGGTCGCCATCATCGAAGCCCATTGCGATGGCCTGAATGTTCGCCGAAACTCGGCGTACCGCCTTGTCCTGCTGCTGACGGGGCAGATCGAGCATGCTGGCATCCTCCTCCTCAGGATCGATCCGTTCTAAGAGGGCAGGGTTGATGCCTGATTATGGGGCGTTCTGTGACGTTGCGTAAAAACTGTGCTGAACGTGTCCGAGAGCGGATGTCGGATGCAATTCTGTCGCCTTATCCCCGCGTGAAACGTGCTTCTCTTTTGCGCTGAGTTGAGGCGACGGGCTCGATCTCAATCCGGCCAAGGGCGGAGCGTATGGGTATGATTGCGTCCGCGCTGCGCCTGATGATCGCGGCATGGCACTTCCGGGTGTCATGGGCGCCATCTATGGCAACTATGTAGACCTACTCATTCGTCGGGCTTGTGCGGCCCCACCATAGCCACAGTCTCGTCTCACCTACGAAACTCGATGCCGGTGCTGTTGATCGGGAATGTCGACGTCTCGCCGGAGGCGCATTACGGGTTCTCCACCGCGACCCGCGCTTGGCGGCGGCTTAACTCCGAAAAGTCCGGCATTGGCCAACCAAACCCATCCATCCGATCCAGACTCTCGATCAATCCGATTATCTGGCGAAGCGAAGGTGGAACGGCACCTTTAGCGTCGGGCAGGTCTGGATCACGGCATCCGGGAAGCTCTCGGGCCGTCTTTGCTGGCCGAACTCCTCCGCGTGCCAGACCATGTCGGGCTCGAACCGGACCGACAATGAGCCGCGCTTGCACGGCGCGGCGATGAGGGCTTGCCAGTTCGTCGTGTGGTAAAGGATCGACGAACTCACAGGCATGCACCCGATCTGCTCGTCGGATTCCAGATTATGAATCCAACCCCACGGTTCGCGCGACGACGTCCCTTGATCCCGTCGGGGCTTTCGGTCTCTATCCGGATTTTACGCCAGTCTAAGGAACGCGATCTCATGCAGTTGGAAGCGTTTCTTTCTGATTACGGTCTCTGGGCCCTGGGGATCGGTGCAGCACTCGAGGGAGAGACGGTGACGGTCCTGGGCGGGATGATGGCTCACCGGGGACTGTTCGCGTACCTTCCGGCCGTCCTTGCGGCCGCGGCGGGTTCGTTCGCGTCCGACCAGACCTTCTTCATGATCGGACGGCGCTACCGCGATACGGGCTACGTGCAAAAGGTCCGGTCCCGGCCGGCGTTCCAACGCGCTCTCGCGACCTTCGAGCGGCATCCGACGGCGTTCGTCTTCCTCTCTCGCTTTCTCTACGGATTGCGGACGATCAGCCCTCTCGCCATCGGCACCACGGACCTGTCGACTATGCGTTTTGCCTTGATAAACGGTCTTGCGGCGCTCGCCTGGGGGACGGTCTTCGTCACGTTGGGCTACCTCTTTGGACAGGGGATCGAGGCGCTGTTCGGCCGCGTCAAGTCGCTGGAGCACTTGCTCCTCCCATTCATTGCTGTCGCGATCGTCGCAGGCGGCGTGCACTGGATCGTACGGTACCGTCGTCGCGCATCGGTCGGTTGACGGAACGCGACGCCTCGAACGCTCGGTCAGGTTGACGATACCTACGGCCGAGCATCTCGATATACGACGGTGCAATACGACAGGCGTGAACATCGGCGCCGCAACCGGATCCAAATCTTGGTTGTCTGTCTGGAGCACTGGCGGCGTGTGGCGACCCGTCACTACAGATGCCCCAGCGTCTTTTTTTCGTCGCCGTAATCTTATGGCCGTGAAACGGCCTTGTTGCACGAAGCCTGCCTGGGATTCACATTGCGAGCCCAGCAGCATGTCTGGGCGGCATGTCTTAGCCCGTCCCGACCCGCTACCGCACCCTGAACTGATCCGCCTACAATGCCTCGCTGCGTGAGCGTGGGTCGTTGACCGTCTGGTTCGACCCTTCGACGCCTTGGCACGCGGTGCCATCGGGCAAGCGTGGCGGCCAACCGGTCTACGGCGACGCGGCAATCCAGGCTTGCCTGACGATTGAGGTCCTTGACGGCCTGCCGCTTCGTCAGACGACGGGCTTCGTCGCGAGCCTTCCGAAGCTGGCAGACCTCGACTGGCCGGTGCCCTTCGTCGGGCGATCCTTCCACTGGAAGGCTTGCTGATCCTCCTCAGTCTCGACGCTCTGCCGACGGTATAAGACCTTGGCTGTGCAGTTGCCTGACCGTGGTAGCGGCGACCCTTTGCACCTGCTCGTAGACAATGAGGCATCGACCGCCATCGGTCCGAGGACGATGCCGAATGGCGTCAAAGTCCGCGGCGAGGGCGAATGGCATGCCCGAAAGCATGGTGGAGCGCGCAGGCGGGTCTGGTGCAAGGTCCACCTCGCCGTCGATGAGAGCACGCTCGAGATCCGTGCAGTCGAGAGTTCACTGTCGAATGCCGCCGGTCCGAGAGAGCCAGTGGACGGCAGCGGCGTCGGCGATGCGCCATTCGTCGGGGTATCGATCCCTGTTCCTCCTCATTGCCCGACCTGCTTGGCCAAGTCCCTGTGGACGAACCAATCGCATCCGTTACCGCCGACGGTGCCTACGACACCGTTCGCCAGCGGGCTTGAACCGGTGGCGCCGCGCCAGCTCACCTGCCGCGATGCCATCGCGAACCGGGGCGCGGACGCGGTCGTGCCGCCCCGGCGCAATGCAAGGCCGTGGAAGAAAGACAGCCCCGGAGCGACATGCAGGAACGAGGCGCTGCGTGTCATGAAGCGCTTCGGACGGACTATCTGGCGGCGCTGGAGTGGATACCATCGCCGAAGCCGCGCCGAGACGAAAATGAACTGCATGAAGCTGCTCGACCGGAAGCTCATGGCCGTTCGGCATCGGCCTCGGACCGATGGCAGCTCGATGCCTCACCTTCGACCGAAAGACCGCCGAGCTTCAAATCCGCATTGCCATCCCGAACCGCTTCGCCGCCCTCGGCATCCCCGTCACGCAACCCGTCGGCTGACATCGGCAACAAAAAGGGGAAGCGCGGCCTTCAGGCGCTCCGTGCAACAGAACCGGCCAAACCTGCCAACGCTCCCTCCGAGGCTGAACAGCGCTCCGAGCCCGATCGTGCGGACGTTCCGCTCGTCGAGGCGGAGGGTACGGTCGCGCGTTCAACTGCGCCTGTCGCGGAGCCGCCTATGCCCCCTCCGCCCCGGTTATGTCGCGGATCGAACCTCCGACGAGGACTTCGTCACCGTCCGATGAGCCGTCGCAGTCCGATGGAGACGATCCGTCCGACCCGGAACGGCCTGGCCCGGAAGAGACGGCTTCTCCGGAATTGGCCGGGCAGGAACCGGTGCCGGTCGCGGATGCGCCCTCCGAGCCGTCGGAGCCCACCGTGATCCCGGATGCGGCGTTGGAGATCGACCCGCAACCCGAAGCCGAGCCAGAGCCCGCGCCGCAGCCGGGAACCGATTCGACCGTCCCGCCAGTCGAGCCAGAGCCCGCCCCGCGCCCCGGAACCGATCCGATCGTCCCGCCCGCCGGGCCCGAACATGGACGCGACCCGGTTCCTGACCCGATCCCGTCGGACAAAGGATCCTCGCCGGTTACAGACCCGGAGCCCGAACCGGCGCCCGAACTCGAACTTGGACTCGAGTCAGAGGCTGCTCCTCAAACGCCCTCATCTCCCGCGGGCGAATCTCCGTCATCCGAACCGACGCCTGAACCGGCCGACCCGCCACGGGATTTCACCCCCCCGAATTCGGAGATATCCGAGCAATCGGACGCCGATCCGTCCGCCGACATCGTGGCCGAAGACGCCGCGATCGGAAGCCCCACCGGGATAACCGCGATGGCGACGGATGCGGATGCCGCGGACGAGGTCGTGTACGCCCTGATCGACGATGCGGGCGGGCGCTTCTCGATTGATCCGCGAACGGGCGAGATCAGGGTCGCGTCCCCCCTCGATGCCGAGACGGCGATCGCTCACGATGTAATCGTCACGGCGAAATCCGGTGACGGATCGACGACGTCGCAATCCTACACGATCGGCGTTGCCGATGTGGCGGAACATGTCACGCTCGCGGATGGCGGCGTGGGTTTTGTGGACGCCGGAATCGCCGAATTGTCCGTTACCGGCGGCGATGGCGACGATGTTATCTCCACCCATGAGACCGGCGGCGGATCGATCGCGGGCGGGAGGGGCAACGACACGATCGAGGACGGCACGGGACACGAAACGGCGGTCTACGATGGCGCTGGGGCCGATTATGCCGTCGAAGAGGCCGAGGACGAAACGGTGATCGTCCGCGATCTGCGGGAGGGCGCGCCGGAGGGAACCGATACGCTGAGCGGGATCAAGACCCTGCGTTTCTCGGATACGGAGATCTCGATGGAGGAGGCGCTGAACCGTCCGCCTGGAGAGATCGCTTTCGCCGCCGCGGCGGTCGAGGAGAATGCGATCGGCGCAGTCTTGGGGCAGCTTTCAGCGGACGATCCGGATGAGGGTGATACGCTGCGCTGGTCGGTCGACGACAGCCGCGTCTTCGTCGACGAGGCGGGCCTTTTACGCCTTGCCGACGGACAGAGCCTCGATTTCGAGAAAGTCCCCCTGACGCTGGACGTGACCGCGACGGATCGGTTCGGCCTGTTGTCGACGAGAAAGATCACCGGCGCCCCGGACGATACGGCGGAATGGCTGAGCCTCGGCGACGACAGTGTCGTCTTCGACGATATCGGCGTTTCGGAATTCGAGATCTCCGGCGGCGCGGGAGCGGACCACATTACGACGCACGCGTCGGGAGGAACCGCGCGGGGCGGCGCGAACGACGATACGCTGATCGGCCGTGGCGGCGATGACCTGCTCGACGGCGGGGCCGGCAGGGATACGATCAAGGGTGGTGGAGGCGCGGATACGCTGATCGGGGGCGATGGCGACGACTCGCTATGGAGCGGCAGCGGGCACGATTACATCGAAGGGGGCGACGGCGCCGATACGCTCGACGGCGATACCGGCAACGACACGCTCGACGGGGGGGCAGGGGACGACCGGCTGATCGGCTGGTTCGGCGACGACGTGCTCGATGGCGGGGACGGCAACGACCGGGTCGATGGCGGCAATGGCGACGATACGCTGTCCGGAAGTGGCGGTGACGACACCATCCTCGGCTGGATCGGGGCGGATTCGATCTCCGGCGGTAACGGCAACGACGTGATCGACGCCGGTTCCGGGGGGTCCTTCGCCGATGAGGACGGCAACGACACGGTACACGGCGGCGCCGGGCACGACATGATCAGGGGGGGATACGGAGACGACCTGCTCCACGGCGACGACGACAACGACACGATCCTCGGCGGCCACGGGGACGACACGATCGTCGGTGGCCGCGGCGACGATTCCCTGGAGGGCGCAGACGGCTCGGACCAGTTCTGGATCGGATCGGGCGAGGGCGCCGACCGTGTCGACGGCGATATCGGCTGGACCGACCTCGTCAGGATCATGGACGGCTCGGGCCCGGTTTATGGGAGCGGGAACGCGATCGACGGCGAGGGCTGGACGGTGCTCGTCGATGACGGCCACAGCGTCACGGGCGTGTCGGACGGAAACGCGACTTTGTCGCAGGATGCCGCAGGTATCATCACGTTCGACGAGGGAGGAAGCGTGTCCTTCGCCGGGATCGAGCAGATCAACTGGTAGGTCGGCGCGCCTTACCCTGGCCGACTTTCTATCGCCGAACCTCCCTTAACGCGGCCTCTGGTCGGGTCACGCGCAGGCCCCTGCGGAGGCCCCTCAGACGCGGAGGCGGGCCAGGCGGCGTAGTTCCTCGGGGGTGGTCGATGGCAGCTCGAAGAATTCGAGATAGGCCGGGATCTGTTCGAAGAGCATGTCCGTTCCCTCCTGCGTGACGCAGCCCCGCGCACGGGCGGCGGCGAGGAATGGCGTCTCGGCGTCGGACATGACGACTTCACCCACGAAGCTCTCGGATCGTATGCGGTCCACGTCGAGGGGCATGGGATCGCCCACCTTCATGCCGAGAGGGGTGGCGTTGACGACGATGTCGCGAGCCGTGGGATCCGTCGATCCGATCTCGATCTCGAGATCCGGATAGTGCCGGGTCAGCCGTGCGGCCAGCCTTTCCGACTGGGCAGGATCGATGTCGTGAAGCCCGATCCGCGCCGCGCCCGCACGGGCGAGTGCGGCCGCGATGGCCGACCCCACGCCGCCCGATCCGACGATGAGCACCGACGCGCCGCGGATCTCGCGACCCTTGCGCAGAACGCCGCGCGCGAAACCTTCCCCGTCGAACATGTCGCCGACGAGCCGCCCCTCCGCATCGCGCCTGACCGCGTTGCAGGCGCCGCAGATCTCGACCGCCGGGCTCGCCTGGTCGAGAAGCCCGACGGTCGTGATCTTGTGGGGCATCGTGACGAGCGCGCCGGCGAAATTCCGGAGCCGCGCCACGAGCGGGAGGAAGGCGGGATAATCCGCGGCCTCGCAGCCCATCGGCACGACGAGCGCATCGATCCCCTTCGCTTCGAAATAGGGGTTGTAGATCATCGGCGCTCGGAAACTCCCGGTCGGGACGCCGAGATGCGCGATGACGCGCGTATGTCCCGAAACGAGACCCGTCATGCGGAGGCGATCCCGTTGCCGTCGAACGGGCCGTGATCGGCGAGAACGACGCTGCCCGCGGAGACATTCACCGTTCTCATGCAGGATCCGTCTGGCACGATCTCGAGTTTCCGCCCGTCACGATGGTGCCGAAGTCGGCGATGGCGTCGACGATCTGCCGGACGGCCAATGTGGAGCAATCGATGATCCCTCGCGCCCGGCACATCGTGGATCCGGCACCCGGCGCCCCCGAGGCAGCAATAACGGGCGTTCCCCCTCATCGGTGCGCATCGACGAGCTGGCAGATACGCCGTACCCCCGCCGCGTAGCCTTCGAGCCCGAGTCCCGCGATCACCCCGTCGGCACGATGCGAGACGTAGGAATGGTGGCGGAACGACTCGCGCTTGTGGACCTGCGAGATATGCACCTCGATCACCGGCCCGTCGAACGTGTTGAGCGCATCGAGGATCGCGACGGAGGTATGCGTGAAGGCGGCGGGATTGATGACGATGCCGCAGGCATTCTCGCGGGCCTCGTGGATCCAGTCGATGATCTGCCCCTCGTGGTTGGATTGCAGGACCCGGATCTCGAAGCCGTCGGTGGCGACGCCTTCGCAAAGACGTTCCACATCCTCGAGCGTCTCGTGGCCGTAGATCTCGGGCTGCCGCTTGCCCAGCAGATTGAGGTTGGGTCCGTTGAGGACATAGATCGACTTCATATCGTCTCCTGCTCGAAAGGGTCTGCGGTCGGGCGGCAGATGGCGCGCGCTGGTTCGTACGACGTGCCCGGAGGGCCGGAACTCGGCGTTCCAACCGATATCACGATTCCGCTCGGCAGAGCCGCCACGATCTCGACCAGCGGAAGAGCGAGCTCGCCCGGGTAAAAGCGGCTAGGCGACATGGCGGCGATGCCGTCGGGTGCGCCGCCGCTACGAGTGTGATGCAGAATGCCCTCACGCAGACGCCCTTCGACTTGGCCGGCAATGGTCGACCGGTACGTATTCTTCGGTGATCGTGCCTGCTGCGACATGCGATCACGTCCCGAGGCAGCCAAGACGAAAGCGGGATCGATTCCAAGGCGTGAAATCGAGAGAACAGGGGAAATCGGCAGCCGATCCTGACGAGACGATATGACGTCCCCAGCCAGCAAGGCCGTGTCACCGAACGGATCCGGCCCGAGGGGGATGCACGTTTCACGCGGGCATCCATGATGGAGACCCGCTTCGCACGGGATCTGATTTCGGAGCCCTTCATCGTCCCGCCCGTGACCCGGAAGGAGCAAAGCTTCAAACTAAGGCCGCGGTCTGGATGCCGTCGCCCGGATCGTCTGCTGGGAAGTTCCCCGGCAAAGACGCCCCGAAACCTTCGGTCCGCGGGGCGCTCCAGATCACTGCTGCGTTGCTCGATATATCATGCGCCGCAACTTCCTACGCAGTCGGCACGGTCCCGCCATCAATGGTGTACTCCGTCCCGGTGATGGTGGCTGCGCGGTCGGAAGCGAGAAACGCGATCAGGTTCGCTATCTCGACGGGTTTTGACGGACGCCCGATCGGGATGCCCCCCAGGCTGTCCATGATGATGCGTCGCCCTCCGGCGAGGTCGGTGCCCGCCTCCTCGGCCACGCGTTCCGACAGGCGGACCGAGGCTTCGGTATCGATCCAGCCGGGGGCCACGCGCACCACGCGGACGCCGTGGGGCGAGATCTCTTTCGAGAGGCTCTTGCTGTAGGTCGACAGAGCCGCCTTGGCGGCGGCGTAGGCGGTGGTCGCCTCGGGCAGCGGCAGCAGTCGTTGGATCGACGTGACGTGGACAACCACCCCCGCGCCCTGCGCGACCATGCCCGGTACCAGGGCGCGGTCGAGGCGCAGGGCGGGCAGGAGGTTCAGCGCCAGTTCGGCCTGCCATTCCGCCTCGCCTAGGGCTGCGAAGCCCCCGCCGGGCGCCGACGAGCCGCCCAGCATGTGGACGATGATATCCGCGCCACCCATCCGGGTCTGAACCGCCCTGGCCACGGTTTCGCAACCCTCCGGCGTGGTCAGGTCGGCGGCCACGAACAGGTCGTCCGACGGGCCGTCGAGCGGCTTGCGCGCCGCCGTCACGACCCGGGCGCCCAGGTCGCGGAACAGGTCTGCGGTCGCCGCGCCCGCGCCCTGCGTTCCGCCGGTGATGAGGGCGCGCTTGCCCTCGAGGGTCAGGAAATCCGACATCATCCGATCTCCAGATCCGTGATGTGGTCGCCGTCCAGCCCGAAGGCGAAGGTCAGTACCGCCGGGCTTCCGGGGAAAACGCCGGTGACAGTCGCCCGGACCACGGTCTTTCCGCCTGCCTCGGTCATGTCGATTGGCTCTGCGTGATGGCGATACTTCGCCTTCGCGGCGAGCCACCACTCGGAGATCGCCTGCGGGCCATGGTGGATGTGACCCTCGTCATGGACGACGGCATCCCGGGTGAAGGCCGCGGCGAGCGCGTCCCGGTCCCGCGGCGCACGAGCGGTGAAATAGGTCTGGATCGGAGGTGGGAGATGCATTGCGCTGGCCTTTCGGTTCTTGGTCAGGGGCAACATACGACTGGACCGCCATGCAGATAATCGGGATAAATCGGTATCAGACGATGACAGGATCGGGATAATGGAAGCCGGGCTGAAAACTTTTGAGGCCGTGATGGCGATCGCCCGGCTCGGGTCGTTCCGTGCAGCAGCGCTCGATCTCGGCATGTCGACCACGGCGCTGTCCCATGCGATCTCGCGTCTCGAGACCACTCTCGGCGTGCGGCTCTTCAACCGCACGACGCGCAGCGTTTCGCTGAGCGATGCCGGGCGGACGTTCGTTAATGGCATCGGTCCGGCCCTGTCGGAAATCCGCTTGGCGATGGAGACCGCGCAATCCCAGCGATCCACACCATCGGGCCTGTTGCGGATCAACGCCTCTGTTCAGGCGGGGCGGGAGATCACGCCGCTGATCTTGACCTTCCTGCGTCGCTTCCCCGACATGCGGATCGACCTGGTCACCGAGGGGCGGCTGGTCGACATCGTGGCCGAGGGGTTCGACCTCGGGATCCGGCCGGCCGATCTGGTGCCGCGCGACATGATCGCCATCCCACTGGGCCGGCCGCAGGGCTATGCCGTCGTGGCTGCGCCGGACTGGATCGCGGCCCGTCCCGTGCCGCTCACCCCGGCCGATCTCCCCCTGGAGGATTGCCTTCGCGTCCGCCTGCCCAACGGGGCGGTCTTTCGCTGGCATTTCGAACGCGACGGCGAGATCGTCCAGATCGAGGCCAGGGGTCGCCTGAGCCTCGACGAGGCCGCGATCGCGCGCGCCGCCGTCCTCGACGGAGCCGGCATCGGCTTCTTCATCGAACAGGACGTGGCGGAGGATATCGCCGCCGGCCGGATGGTCCGCCTGCTGGAAGACTGGACTCCGCCACGCCCCGGTTTCAGCCTCTATTACCCCGGCAGGCGAAACCCCGCCGCGGGGTTCAGCGCGTTTCTCTCCATGGTCCGCGACGCGGCGACCCGGCATGCCAGACAAGGCGAAGCAAGCTAGTTCTCGATCGCCTACGAAATGGCCTCGAACAGAGCGGCTGCCGACCGGTCGGGGCCGGGAGTCGAGCTGCTCCGTACTGCTCGAGGCCGTCGCTCCATCAGCAGCTCGGTCCGCGCATCACGACCAGGGCGTGACGAGGTATTTCTCGCCCGTCTTCATCTTGCTGTACTCCGTCAGGGCGTCCTTGGTCAGCATCTGGTCGAGATCGACGCGCCGCTTGTAGGAGCTGGCAAAGGTGGTCGTGAGGTTTTCCCGAACGCGGTTTCGCATCCGCCCGACGACGTCTTCCCCGGCCGATTGAAGGAAGGGAAACAGCAGCCAGCCCGAAAGCGTCCAGCCGAACCCGTAGCTCGGCGTCAGGATGGTCGGATCGGTGCTGAGGCGTCCGTATATGAACATGCGCTTGGGCTGGTTCGACCCGTACCGCGAGTACGCGGTCATCCTGCGCGCCGCCACCTGCTCCATCGCCTTGAAGGCGGTGTCGACGGATCGACCGCCGCCGATCGGATCGAAGCCGTAGAATGCGCCCGTCTCCTCGATCGCGGCGGCAAGCGCGTGCTGGAAATCGTCGCTCGCGGAGTTGACAACGTGGGTCGACCCCATTCCCGCGAGCAATTCGGCCTGATCGTCCTTGCGGACGATGTTGACGAGGCCGATCCCGTCTTCCTTGCAGATCCGGGTCAGCATCTGGCCGAGGTTCGACGCCCCGACCGTGTGGAGGATCGCGTCCGCCCCGTCCATCCTTGCGGTCTCGGCGAAGCCCAGGGCGGTCATCGGATTGACGAAGGCGCTCGCGCCGTCCTCGGCCGGATGGTCCCCCAATGGCAGGCACATGGCCGCGTCGCCGATGCAGTACTGGCTGTAGGCATGGCCCGGGACGCAGGAGACCCGCTGCCCCACCAGTGCCTGTGCCGTGTCGCTTTCACCGGCGGCGACGACCGTACCGGCCCCTTCGTTCCCGGCGGGCAGCTTGAGCCCGTGGCGGGCCTTCGCGCCCGCGTTGTAGGGCTCGGGCACGGTCGCGACGAACTTGCCCGGCGTGTAGCTCGCGGTCTCGAGATCGGCCGCCCCGACCAGGATGGCGAGATCCGACGGATTGATCGGCGCCGCCTCCATCTTCACCAGCACCTGGTTGCCGACAGGCTCGGGGAAGGTCACGTCCTCGATTGCGACGGTGAGCGTTCCGTCCGCGTCCAGCGTCGTGAACAATTGCTTGCCGGTAGTCGCCATGGCGGGATCTCCAATGCTTCGATCTTGCGATGCAGGGCGACCGTCGAGCCATGGACGTGTGACCACGATCCCGACCGGTACGCTTTTCGCTCTCGCGGGATCAGATAGGGCCGGTGGCGTCCAGTTCGAACGGAAGACGCATGATCTTTCCGCGCGGAAGGGCCGAAGGCCGGACCTTGCCTGTTCCGGTCCATGATCGGCCGGTCGGCTGCCTGACGGTTGAAGTTCGTGGACGTCAGAGACCGGATCGCCCATGGGGGTCCGCGTCGGCAGGCTCGGTGACCGAGGCGCGTCGCCGATACCGCTGCATGCGATCTCGACCGCGCGGACCTCGAATGTCGCTGCGACCCCGTTCGATGCGGTACCGCTACTTCAGTTCCGAGGTTTCCGGGGCCGTGCCGACCGAAATGACCTCGATCTCTTCCGATTGCAGCCCCTTGATCAGGGCGAAGATCATCAGGAAAACCATCGCGAAGATCGGCAGCCCCACGACCGTGATCACCTGCTGCAGCGCCGTCAGGCCCGCTTCGCCCGCGAGAACGATCAGCATCGCCGCGACCGCGCCCTCCGAGACGCCCCAGAAGACCCGCTGGCGGACGGGGCCCGCATCGGCGTCGCCGGTGCAGAGCATGTCGACCACCAGCGACGCGGAATCCGACGACGTGGCGAAGAAGATCGCGACGATGACCACGGCGAGCCCCTGGATGAGGTTGGTCGCGGGGAAGTTCTCAAAGAAGGCGAACATGGCCAGTGGAACGCTGTCGGCGACCGCCCGCGACAGGCTGCCCGCCTGGTCGCCGAGCGCGGTGCGGGCCTCCTCGCCGATCCCGTCGATCTGCATGGCCGACCAACCGAAGATCGCGAACCAGACCAGCGTGAAGGCCGACGGCGCGAAGAGCACGCCCAGCACGAATTCGCGGATCGTCCGTCCCTTGGATATGCGCGCCACGAAGATGCCGATGAAGGGCGACCACGTCACGGTCCACGCCCAGTAGAAGATCGTCCAGCTGCCCTGCCAGCCCCAGTCGCCGTCCTCGCCCCGGTAGTCGGCCAGGGTGTCGTTCCAGAATGCGAGCGGAACGATGTTCGCCACGTAGATCCCGACCGTCTCGATGATCGCGCGCAGCAGGAACACGGTCGATCCGGTGACCAGCACGAAGATCATCAGTGCCGTCGCCATGCCGATATTGATGTTCGACAGCAGCTTGACCCCGCTGTCGAGCCCCGCGGCGATGGAGGAGACGGCGACCGTGGTCAGCACCAGGATGATGATGAGCTTGGTTCCGACGCTGTCGGACACTCCGAGCAACTCGGTCAGACCGGCATTGATCTGCTGCGTCCCAAGTCCGATCGACACCGCGACACCGAAGAGCGTGCCGAGGATCGAGATGATGTCGATCGTCTTGCCGAGACCCGTGTAGATCCGGTCGCCGATCAGCGGGTAGAAGACCGAGCTGACCCGGACGGGAAGATCGTAGCGATAGATGAAATAGGCGAAGGCCAGACCGGGAAGCGCGAAGATCGTCCAGGTGTGCAGACCCAGATGGTAGAGTGCGAAACTCATCGCGTCGGTCGCGGCCTCGGCGGAATAGGGCTCCACGCCGGCGAGGGGAGGGTCGGAGAAGTGGTAGATCGGCTCGGCCACGCCCCAGAACATCAGGACGGTCCCGATCCCGCCCGCGAAGAGCATCGTGAACCACGAGAGGTTGGTATAGTCGGGCCTTGCGTCCTGCCCGCCGAGCCGGACCCGTCCGAACTTGCTGAACGCGATCCACAACAGGAAGATCAGCCAGACATTCACGCCCATGATGAAGAACCAGCCGAGATTGGTCACGATCCAGCTCCGCCCTGCCGCGAAGGCGGTCTCGATCGGCCCCGGCGCGACGACGAGGGCCAGCACGAACGCGATCATGAAACCCGCCGAGACGAAGAAGATCGTGGGGTCGGTCTTCAGCCCCAACTTTTTCGCAAGCTTGTCCATCGGTTCGGATCTCCCCGTAAGTCTCGCGCTTTACGCAGCGTCGCTCCGAGGCTCCCCGCTTTTCACGAATCTGTCAACTCGCGCCCGGCCACGAGGGCCCGAGCGTGGAACCCTCTCTGCCGGTGCCGAACCTTCGGGCCGTTTGAACACTTTGTAAGCCATTGGGAACAGGGAAGCTGCCCGCCGATCGCACGCTTCGACAGCGAAGGTCATCCCGCTCTCGGTCCGACGAACGACGCTATGCGATCAGGATACCGTCGCGGCGATGACGTCGCGCATCGTGGCCGGCGCGCGCCCCAGCAACCCTGCAAGCGCCCGATCCACTTGGGCGAAGTCTCCCCGGCGCGCGGCGCGGAATGTGCCGACGAGCATCTCGGCGTAGATGGCCGGCATGCCGCCCGCTATCCTTTCGCTCACCCACTCCTCGTCCGAGATGACAATGTAGCGGACCTCATGCCCGATCACCTCTGACGCCATCGCCGCGATCTCGGCCATCGTCACCGCCTCGGTCGCGGTCAGGGGCAGGGTGATGCTGTCCCAGCGTCCGTCGGAAGCGAGGATCGCCGCATCCGCCTCGGCGAGGTCCGCGCGCGACGTCCAACTCACCGGGCCGTCCTCGGGCACCCTTAGCTCGCCGCTTCTCAGCCCGTCGCCGATCAGGTGCAGGCAGCTCTCGGCGTAGAACCCGTGGCGGAGGGCCGTGAAAGGCACGCCACAGTTGTCGAGGTCGCGTTCGGTGCCCCAATGCTGCGCCGCCGGGGCGAAGGGCGAATCCGACCGCGCGCCCATGTGGCTAGTATAGAGGATGCGATGCGCGCCGGCCGCCACGGCCGCGTCGATGGCGGCGCGGTGCAGGGCCAGAGCTTCGTCGCCGAGCTTGTCGGCCGACACGATCAGGACCTGCGTCGCCCCGGCGAACGCGCCTCCAAGGGTTTCCGGCTCGGCGAAATCGCCGTGACGGATCTCGACGCCGAGATCCGCGAGGTCGACCGCCCTGTCCCGATCGCGGACGCTGGCAGCGATCTCTCCCGCTGGCACACGGGTCGAGAGATGCCGGACGATGTCGCGGCCGAGATGGCCGTTGGCTCCGGTGACGATGAACATGGTCGTTCCTCCATGAGATGCCGGGCCGGATCGGCGCGGCGGTCAGTGTCATCGACCAGCTACTGTTCTCCGGAAGATTGATAAGACGCGGTTCCGCGAATACCGTGTTCTCCATGAAGAACAGTGTTTCCCACGACGATCTGTCCGTCTTTCTCACGGTCGTCCGGGAGGGCGGTTTCCGCGCGGCGTCCCGACAGCTCGGTCTGGCGCCGTCCAAGGTCAGCACGACCATCTCGCGGATCGAGGCGTCGCTCGGGCTGCCGCTCCTCATTCGGACCACGCGCAGCGTGAGGATGACTGAGGCGGGCGAGGCGCTGGCGGAGCGCATCGCGCCCCATCTGGCGGGGCTCGACGCGGCCTGTGCCGAGACCGCCGGTGCGGCGGGCCGTGTCCGCGGGCGCCTGAAACTGAACGTCCCCGGAGCGGTGATGCCCGACATCCTGCCGAGGCTCCTCGCCGCGTTCCATTCGCGTCACCCCGAGGTCGAGACCGAGATCGTCGTGGAAAACCGCCTCGTCGATATCGTCGCGGCGGGCTGCGATGCGGGGATCCGCTACGGCGATGTGGTCGCGAAGGACATGGTCTCCATCCCAATCGGTCCGCGAACGCAGCAGATCGCCCTCGCCGCGGCACCGGGCTATCTCGAGGCGCACGGGACCCCGCGAGCGCCGGCCGACCTCGCCCGGCACGATGCCATCCGCTACCGCCTGCCCGGCGGCCCCTTCCTGCCGTGGACCTTGCGCGACGGTGCGCGGACGATCACCGTCGAGCCCGTCACGCGCCTCGTTCTGAGCGTGGATGCGCTCGACACGGGCCGCGCCTATGCCCGGGCGGGGATCGGCATCATCGGCGCCTTCCACAACTGGCTTCGGGCGGACTTCGCCACCGGTTCGCTCGTGCCGGTCCTGCCCGATCTCTGGCAGCGCATGGATGGCCCGAGGCTCTACTATCCCAGCCGCTTCGGTTCCCCGGCATTGCGAGCGTTCATCGAGTTCTGTCGCAACGGGATCGACGGGAACGCCCCGCCCGACATGCCCGGGCCCATACGAACGGAGCCACCCTAACCCCCATTCTCACCGCCGGCGCGTAACGACGGAGGCCCTCATCCGGGAGAGCCGCATCGCAGTGCGGCCGCCTGCGGCAGACGCCGCCTGTCCCTGACATCGCCGCGCGGGGACCGCCTCGATCCGGTTCGTACTCTTGCCCCGCCGCCATTTTCCCTGCGGGCCAAGCGTGCAGATTTTTGATGAAATCGATGCCGGCGTCAGCGAGCCGTCAGGTTCGTCATCGACACGGGCTCCATGCGGGGCCGTATTGCGAATCCCGCCATCTGGTTTCGAGGGGCACGCATGTTCAACTGGATCGCATCCCTGGTCGGGCAGTGGGGCTATCCCGGCATCGCCTTCCTGATGTTCGCCGAGAACGTCTTTCCGCCGATCCCGTCCGAGCTCATCATGCCGCTCGCGGGTTTCACCGCCGCGCAGGGGGCGATCTCGCTCTGGGGGGCGATCGTGGCGGGAACCATCGGTTCGCTCGCGGGTGCGCTGCTGTGGTTCTACATCGGCCGCTGGGTCGGAACGGAGCGGTTGCAGCGCTGGGCCGGGCGATACGGCCGGTTGCTCACCATGACTCCCGGCGACGTCGCGGCCGCGGATCGCTGGTTCGACCGGCATGGCGGGAAGGCCGTCCTGATCGGACGACTCGTCCCGGGCGTGCGAACGCTGATCTCGGTCCCCGCGGGCATCTCCGGAATGTCGCTGGGCCGGATGCTGGTCTATTCGGCCGTCGGCACGGCGCTCTGGACGGCGTTCCTGACGTTCGCCGGATACCTGCTGGAGGGCCAGTACGAGAAGGTCTCCGCCTGGGTGAACCCGGTCTCGGACATCATCGTCGCCGCTCTCGTCATCGGTTATCTCTACCGCGTCGCGACCTTCGGCAAGCGGGTGCGGAAGGAAACGGACGCCGCGACCGACCGCCGGGCCGGGCGTTCCGCATGATGCCCGATCCATCGCCCTCCGACGCCATCACCAATCTTCTTCACCCCGGGATCGAAAGGGACCCGACATGACCGATACCGACACGACCGTGGCGCCCACCGCCCGGCACGACCGCTGGACCCACCTCAACATCACGCTCCACTGGCTGATCGTCGTCCTGCTCATCGCGCAATTCTTCGACAGCGAATGGATGGGCCCGCTCTTCGACGCCTCGAACGAGGGCAAGTCCGCGACCGGGGCGACCCTGATCCTCGGCTACACGCACATGATCCTCGGCGGCCTCATCTTCCTCGCGATCGCCCTTCGGCTCTGGGATCGGCAGACGCATGGACGTCCCGCGCACCGGTCGGGTGAGCCGGGCTGGGCGTCGAGCCTCGCACGCCTCACCCACGCCGCGCTCTACGCGCTACTCTTCGCCATGCCTATCGCAGGCGCCGCGGCGTGGTTCACGGGTTCCGAGACCGTCGCGACCCTGCACAAATGGGGCTGGACGGCCCTCATGATCGTGGCGGCGCTGCACGTCGTGGGCGCGCTCGCCGAGCATTTCTGGTTCCGGACCGACGTGTTGCGGCGCATGATGCCGGGGCAGGGCCGCTCGTCGTGATCGACCGGATCGATGGCGCCAGGCGCCTCGATCGGCACTGGAGCCCGCTGCCGCGCCCCTCTGCCGATCGCAGGCCCGTGTCACTCCGTCGCGAGGGACGCGGGTAGGGGGCGGCGGCATCTCGCGGCGCCCCTCGCCACTTGGCGTCACGCCCCGGGAAGGATCCCGTCGGCCCGCAATCGGTCGAAGAGGTCGAAGAACGCCTCGTCCGTCGCGACATAGCCGGTAAAGCCGCGCTTGCGGCTCTTGGACATGTCGGTCACCACCTCGATCGGGCGGCCCAGATCGGCATCCGTGTGCCAGGGCGAGGCGAGACGGTCGAGGTCGCGCTCGACGAGGCCGTGGCGGTCGGCGATCTCGGCCCAAGTCTTTGCGTCGCCGGCCATCTGCTCCTCGAGCGGTCGCTCGATGCCGTCGAACTCTTCCGCCTCGATCCCGAACCACTCCGCGATGCGGCCCCACATCCAGCTCCAGCGGAAGACGTCGCCGTTGACCACGTTGAAGTCCTCGTTCCGCGCCTCTTCGCTCAGGGCGGCCCAAGCCATCTGCGCCGCGAGTTGCCGCGCATCGGTCATGTCGGTCAGCGCATCCCATTGCACCTGCGATCCGGGGAACCGGAAGGGCCGCCCCGTCTCGCGGCAGATCGTGGCATGGACGGCGAGCGTCTGGCCCATGTTCATCGCATTGCCCACGGCCTGTCCGATGACCGTGTGCGGCCGGTGAACGCTCCACGTGAAGCCGTCCCGTTCGGCGGCGGCGAAGAGCTCGTCCTCCTGCGCGTAGTAGAAGTTCTTCACGTCGAGCCGGCCCTGATCCTCGCGGAACGGCGTCTTCGGCAGCTCGCCCTTGCCGTAGGCCTCGAAGGGGCCGAGGTAATGCTTGAGCCCCGTCGCCAGCGCGACATGCTCGACCGATCCCGCGGGGCGCAGGGCGTCGAAGAGGTTGCGCAGCATCTCCGAATTGACGCGGATGTTCTCCGCCTCGGTGTCCATCCTGAGCCAGGTCGTCAGGAAGACGTGGGTGGGGTCTATCCCCTGCAGGGCCGTGCCCAGGGCGTCGGGGTCCAGCAGGTCGGCCGCCACCGGGCGCACCCCGGTCTGCTCCTTCGGGGTGCGGGCGAGGCCGTGGACCTCCCACCCCTCGGCTGCGAGCCTGTCCGCGAGGGCGCGGCCCTGGATGCCGGTGACGCCGACCACCAATGCGCGATGTGTCATGTCGTTCTCTCCGTTGCGTGTCGCATCCGACCTAGGCCCGCGGGCGATCCTGCGCTAGACGGCACCGGATTGGGACGTAGGCACCAGGTGGTAACCATGCGGTCGGGGAGCGACGAACGGGAATGGCGCGAGGATTGCGCGCCGCGACGGGTGCTCGAGATCTTCTCGACGAAGTGGACGAGCATGATCCTGCACACGCTGCACGCCCTGCACGGGGGACAGGCGCGCACCGGGGTCCTGCAGCGCAGCCTCCCCGGCATCTCGAAGAAGATGCTCGTCCAGACCCTGCGTGAGATGGAAGCCGCCGGATTGATCGTGCGCCATGTCGAGAGCGCCGTCCCCCCGGCCGTCCGCTACGAACTGACCCCGCTCGGCCATCGCTTCGTCGACCTCGTCGATCTGGTCTACGACTGGGGGCGGAGGAACGCGGACGCGCTCGACGAGATGCAGGCCCGTGTCACGCGGCAGGAAAGCCCCGGATAGGGCTGCGGCCCGACGAAACCCCCATCGACGCGGCCGAGTCGGCGGTATGCCCAGCCCCGCCCGGATCCCGCGCGGCCTCCCGGTGCCATGCTTCCGAGCCTAAAGACCGTCGCGCGGCCCCACCCATCCCGCGAGGTCGACGATGCGCGATCCGGCCCAATCGATCCTGGGGGCTTGCAATGTAAAACGATCGTTTTACATTCCCGTTCATGGATGAAGGAGACTCACCATGGACATGACCAGCAAACTCACCGCCGCCGCGGAGCGGCTCTTCGACCGGCACGGCTACATGGCGACGGGCATGGACCGACTGACGCAGGCCGCGGGGATGTCGAGCCGCACGCTCTACAAGCACGCGGGCAGCAAGGCCGAGCTCATGGCGCGCGTCCTGACCGAGCGGGACCGGCGCTTCATGGCCCGGCTCGAGGTTCGGACGGTCGACGCGCTCTTCGCCGCGCTCGAGGACTGGGTGCGGGTGGAGGGCGCGCGGGGCTGCCTGTTCCTGCGTTCGCGCGCCGAGACGGGCGGCGACACGCCCGAGATCGCGGAGGCGGTGGCGGCGCACAAGACTGCCTTCCACCAGCGGGTGACGGAGGTCGTCTCCGCCGATCTCGGGCACGACGATCCGGGGCTTGCCGAACAGGTGCTGGTCCTCTTCGAGGGCGCGACCCACGCGGCGGTCTATCGCGGCGCGGAGGCCGTCTCCGCCGCGCGGGCGGCCGCGGGGATCCTGATGGAGAGGGCGCGGACATGAGCCCCGCCCTTCGCATCGGCGCCACGGGCTTCGCCCTCATCGCGGTCTGCTACGGCTTCGCCCGCTTCGCCTTCGGCCTGTTCCTGCCGCAGATCGACGGCGAGCTCGGCCTCGGCCCGTCGATCAGCGGCCTCATCTCCGGCGGCTCCTTCGCCGGTTACTGCGTCGCCATCGTCGCGTCGGCCATCCTGACCGAACGGCTCGGCGCGCGGGCGGTCGCGGTGGGCGCGGCCCTCGTCGCCGCCATCGGCATGGCCGGCATCGCGCTCGCACCGTCGCCCCTGATCCTCGCCTGCGCCGTGGTGGTGGCCGGGTCGAGTACGGGTCTCGCCTCTCCGCCCATGGCCGCCGCCGTGGCCGCCGCCGTGCAGGAGGGACGCCAGGACCTCACCAATACCGTGATCAATGCCGGGGTGAGCGCTGGCGTGGCGCTTTCTGGGCCGATTGCCCTCGCCATCACGGGGCAGTGGCGGCTGGCCTTCGGCGCTTTCGCCGCCGTTGCGCTCATCCTCGCCATCGCGTCCGCGATCTCGCTCCCCGCCTCTCGTGGCGGCAATCGCGCGGGCGGGCTGCCCCCGATGAACGGTCCGGTGGTGCGCCTGATCTGCGCGTCCTTCCTGATGGGGGCGGCGAGCACGGCGCTCTGGTCCTTCGGCGGCCAGCTCGTCTCCGAGCGGATGGGCTGGGGGCCGACCGGAACCGGCCTTCTGTGGACCTGCATCGGCCTCGGCGGGATCTCCGGGGGCCTCGCCGGAACGCTCGTCGGCCGGTTCGGTCTCGACCGCGTGCACTGGGCGTTCCTGGGCCTGATGGCGGCCAGCATCCCGATGGTCGGCTTCGGCCTCGGTTCCGTCCCGACGCTGGTCGGCGGGGCCGTGTTCGGCGCGGCCTATGTAATGCTGACCGGTGTTTACCTCGTCTGGGGCACGCATGCCCTGCCGGACCGTCCCGCGACCGGGCTCATGGTCGGCTTCCTGACCATCGCCGTCGGGCAGACCGCGGGTGCGCCGCTCTTCGGATTGGTGAATGCGGGTTTCGGCGCCGGGCCGGCGGTGACGTGTTTCGCCGGGATCGCGCTCCTTGCCGGGGCCTTCCGGGCACGGAGCACGGGTGAAATGCACCGGGGGCGATCGTCTTCGTCGGCATGCTCCTGATCCGCCCGGCACCTACTGGCGTCCCGTCGCAACCGAGGCGGGCACCGGCGCGCGTCCCCGCGAGCGGCCCGGATCACGCGCCGGCTTCGCGGACGGTCTCGGCGAGCAGGCCTTCCGCGAGCATCCGGAACGCCTCCTGCGCTTTCGGCAGCACCGCCGCCGGGTCGTCGCAGGACGCGATCCAGAGGGCCGCATTGAGCGCGGCGCCGTTCAGGAGGCGCGAGGCGGCCTCGATATCCACCGCCCGCAGCACCCCCTCGGAGAGAAGCTGCGTGACCGCCTCGCGGGTCGCGTCGAGGCAGCGGTTCTGGCTGGGCCAACGGGCCGGGTCGCCCAGCACCGCGGGGCCGTCGCGCAGGACGATGCGCTGCACCTCCGCATCGAGGGCCATCTCGATATAGGCCCCGCCTTCCGCGAGAAGGGCGCGCCACAACGTGTCCTCGGCCGCGGCGAGGCTGCGTGCGCGCTGCGCCATCTCGGCGTCGATCTGATCGACCACGGCCGCGAAGAGGCCCGTCTTGTCCCCGAAATGGTGGTAGAGCGCGCCGCGGGTCAGGCCGACCGCCGACGTGAGATCGTCCATCGACGTCTCGTGGAACCCCTTCGCCGCAAAGGCCGCACGGGCCGAAGCCAGCAGCTTTCGCCGCGTCTCGTCCAGCATCTCGGCGCGCGTTCGCCTGGCCATGCGCTCTCCCTACCGACACCTGCCTCGTGCGGCGCATTGACATACGCGACGTATGTGAATAGCTCCGACATACATAGCGTATGTGAAATTGGTGCCGCGTGAAAGCCATCGCGCGGCCTGCGCATCGCATGAAGCCAGGAAAAGGAGTCCCCGATGGACCCGCGTCAGCCGATCTACCCCGCCGCGTCCGCCCGCCACGCGCTTTACGATCAGCACGGCTATTCTCCCGCCGTGCGATCGGGCGACCTGCTCTTCGTCTCCGGCCAGGTCGGAAGCCGCGAGGACGGCTCCCCCGAGGAAACCTATCCCGCGCAGGTCGATCGGGCCTTCAGGAACCTCGAGGCCGTGCTCGACGCGGCCGGGTGCAGCTTCGACGACGTCATCGACGTCACGACCTTCCACACCGATCCGGAGGCACAATTTCCCGATCTCATGCCGGTCAAGGAGCGCTATTTCCCGAGCCGGCCGTTCCCGGCCTGGACCGCGGTCGGCGTGACGTGGCTGGCGGGCTTCGACTTCGAGATCAAGGTCGTCGCCCGCATTCCCGGCGCTTGATCCCGGAGCGGGTCGGCCCGCCGGGGGCGGGAACTTCCGGAAGTCACGACCTCCCGGCCGTAGCCTCCGTCAGTGTCCGGGTTCCCGGAAGTCCCCGTCGGGCAACCTGTAGAGCGCTCACCTGATATCGGCCACCGTATCGGCATCGACGGGGGAGGCGGCGTTGCCGAACGCGTTGCGGACATAGGTCGTGACGGCGGCCACGTCCTCGTCGGTCAGCTTCCAGTCGAAGGCCGGCATGGCGTGCGGCGTCGGATACGCGTCGGTCGGGACGGACCGCGCGCCCTCGAGTACCATCCTGACCACGGTCCGTGGGTTCGAGGATTGCACCAGCGAGGATCCCGCGATGGCGCCGAACTGGTTCTCGATGCCGTCGCCCTCGATCCCGTGGCAGGCCGCGCATTGCGTGGCGTAGATATCCTCGCCCTGCGTCATCGTCGGATCGTCCGCGGCAAGCGCTTCCGGCGCCTCCGCGTCGACCGCGTCGAAGGGCAGGTCCTTCACGTAGGTCACGACGGCCTCGAGATCGTCGTCGGTGAGCCAGCGCGTCGACAGGTCGACCACTTCGGCCATCGGGCCGAAGGCCGCCGTTCGCCCGTTGCGCCCGTGGCGCAGGAAGTCCGCCAGCTCCTCTTCGCTCCAGTCGCCGAGACCCTCGCCGCCCGTGCCGTCGCGCAGGGAGGGCGCGAACCAGCCTTCGATCACCCCGCCGGTATAGCTTTGCGCGCCGTCCTTCTCCGCGCCCGCGATGTTGCGGGGCGAATGGCAGGCCGAGCAATGCGCGAGCCCCTCGACGAGGTACCGCCCGCGATTCCAGGTGTCGGACTTGTCGGCGACGGGCGCGAGCTCGCCCTCCTCGAAGAACAGCATGTTCCAGCCGCGCATGGCGGTCCGCACGGAGAGGGGCCAGGGAATATCGGCCTCGGGCACACGGTCGCGCACCGGATCGACGGTCTGCAGATAGGCATAGATCGCGTCGGTATCGTCCCGCGTGACGTAGGTGAAATGCGTGTAGGGGAAGGCTGGATAGAGACGCGTGCCGTCGGGGCGGATGCCTCGGGACATCGCGGTGTGGAAATCGTCCGCGGTCCAGTCGCCGAGGCCCGTGTCCTCGTCGGGCGTGAGGTTCGCGGCATAGATCGTCCCGAACGGCGTGGGCAGCCCCAGCCCGCCGGCATAGGGCGCGTCCTCCTCGACCGTGTGGCACGCGGCGCAATCGCCGATCCGCGTGAGATAGAGGCCGCGCTCGATCGTCGACCAGGTATTGGCGTCCTGCGCGACGGCCGCGGCGGGCAGGGCGGTCGCGAGGCAAAGGGCGGAGAGATGTGTCTTCATGCCTGCACCAACGGTCCGGGATCGCGGAGATAGCGTTCGCGAACGGCCTGCATCGAGTGATAGGCCAGCGCCGCGACGGTTCCGGTCGGGTTGTAGCCGGGGTTCTGCGGGAAGTTGCCCGCCCCCATCAGGAACAGGTTGGGCAGGTCCCAGCTCTGGTTGTACTTGTTGGTCACGCTGTCGGTGGGCGTCTCGCCCATGATGTGGCCGCCCGTATTGTGCGTCGTCTGGTAGGGCGCGATGTCGTAGGGCACCTTCATCTCGCTCACCTTGACCTCGCGGCCGCCCATCGCCCGCGCGATCCCGGCGACCTTCTCGGTCAGGTGCGCCGACATGGCGATCTCGTTGGGCTTGTAGTCGAAGGTCAGCCGCATGAGCGGCCGGCCATAGGCGTCCTTGTAGGTCGGATCGAGGTCGAGGTAATTGCCCCGGTGGCTCATCACCGCCCCGTGCGCGCCCACGCCGATCGTGTGGTTGTAGTTCTCGCGCACGGCCTTCTTCCAGCCGGCGCCGAATTTCGGGGTGCCCTCGGGGACCGGATGGTGTTCGATCGGCCGGCCATTCGTCTGCCACTGCGCGATGTAGCCGCCGCCGATGAAGCCGAGACCGGTATGGTCGAAATTGTCGCCGTTGAACTCGTCGATCACCTGACCGAGCGCGCCTGCCCCGATATAGGGGTTCACGGCGAAATCGTCGTAGAAGACGTCCGCGCCCGACATCGCCTGGTAGGCGTAGTTGCGCCCGACATTGCCGCGGCCCGTGCTGGGATCGTAGGGCTCGCCGATCTGCGATTGCAAAAGCAGGTTCACGTTGTGGGTGATGTAGGTGCAGAGAACCACCATCTGCGCCGGCTGGAAGTATTCCTGCCCCTCGGAATCGATATAGGTGACGCCGGTTGCCCGCGTGTTCTGGGCGTCCTTCTCGACCCTGAGCACCATCGCGCCCGTCCGGAGCGTGAAGTTGTCCCGCCGCATCAGGGCCGGGACGATCGTGGTGAGCGCCGTGGCCTTGGAATAGTTGCCGCAGGCGTATTTCTCGCAGAACCCGCAATAGGAACAGGGGGCGAGCTGCACGCCGAGAGGGTTGGTGTAGGCCTGGCTCATGTTGGCCGAGGGGCCGGGGAAGGGCTTGTAGCCGAGCTCCCGCGCCGCGGCCGCGAACTTCAGCGGCGCGGCCACCATCTCCATCGGCGGGTTCGGATATTCGCTCGACCGCGCGCCCTCGAACGGGTTGCCGCCCTCCTGGATCTCGCCGTTGAGGTTTCCGGCCTTGCCGGAGATCCCGCAGATCTTGTCGAACGTGTCGTAATGCGGCTCGAGCTCGTCATAGGTGACGCCCCAATCCTGCACCGTCATGTTCTCGCCGAAGATCCCCTCGCCGTAGCGTTCGAGGTTGTGGCTGCGCGCCTGGAAGTCCGATGGCAGGAACCGCCAGGCCTGCCCGTTCCAGTGGGTGATCGAGCCGCCCACGTTGGTGCCGGGCAGGAAGGAGCCCAGCATCCGCATCGGCAGCGCGCTCTGGTCCGTGGTGTTGCGGAACGTCAGCGTCTCGCGCGACAGGTCCTCGAACAGCTCGTCGCGGTAGCGATAGCGGACCTCGTCCTGGGCGTTGTTCACCGCGTAATCGGTGGAGGTATCGGCCCAGACGCCGCGTTCGAGCGCGAGCACGTCGAGCCCTTCGAGCGTCAGTTGCTCGGCCACGATGGCACCGGTCCAGCCGAAGCCCACGATGACCACGTCGCGTTCGGGAAGCGTCTTCATTGCGTCAACCTCCCGCCGACGGAGACCGGCTCGAAGGTCAGGGGCTTGCCGCCATGATCGACCCATGGCCGGTAATCGTAGCGGGCTCCGGGAAATCCGATCATGCGCCACGCCTCCATGTTGCGGTTTCCGCCATGTACAGGGTCCCCGAAATAGCCCTCGAGCGTGTTCTGCCAGAGCGTGTCGAAGAAGGTCTTGCCGTCGGTATGCTCCAGGTCTCCCGCGCCTTCCGACAGGTTGGTGAGCAACTCGTCCTGGTCCTCAGGCGAGAGATCGACGAAGTCGGGCTGACCGGCCTGCGAGAGGCCGGCCCGGATATCGGCGATGGCCTGCCGGTAGAGCAGGGCGGGCGCCTCGGCCTGATAACCCTGCGTGGGCAGTCCGTCCTCGAACGGCCCCTCCATGTAGTAGATCTCGCCCCGGCCGTAGAAGCCGGCCAGTTGCGCGTCGATGAAATCGACGACACCGAGTTCGGAGGCAGAGGGGAACTCGTCGGCGGGGATCAGGCGATCGACGGCGGCGGTCACGAAGGCGCGCTCCTCATCGTCGAGGAAACGGGCCGCGGGATCGAAGGCGTTCGGGGGGACCGCTTCCTTCGGATGCCAGGGAACCGCGCCGCTGTACTCGCGCGCAAACACGGGGAGCGTGATCGCCAGGGACGATATTCCCGCGAGAAATCCGCGGCGGGAGGATCTGCCAAAATGTCGATCGATCATCGTCGTCGTACCTCCCGGTTCATTTCACATCTCTGTTACCCTACGTCATCACACCCCATCGGTTCCACCTTGAATGTCCGCGATGTCTTGTCGCCCGGTGTCATCCGGCCATGTCGCGGACCGGCGGGATCGGGCGTGACGGTCCCATTCCCCCTTTTAATCAGGCCGTGACGGGGTGGTTGTCCCCTGGGAAGGGGCCGTCCAGAAAAGATCCCTGCGATCCCTGAATGGGCAGCTTCCGAACTGCCACGGACGCTGAGGAAGACCTCGATCCGGCCCGCGCATCAGGGAGTTTCCCGCGCCGTCTGCACCCGGGTTCCGGCGTCCCGAAGAAAGACCCCCGCGGTTGCGGCAACGGCACCGAACGCTCGCGGCGTACAAATGTGTACCGGGCCATTCCGGTGAGAACATAAACGCCCGAACCGCGTTGAGGTTGTGCAACAAGGAGAAGGCAATGGAAGAGTTCCGACGGCGAGATGCCAATGGCGGTCCAGCGGAGCGGACGTCGACACCGCACTTCGAGCCCTTGGATCTGCCGGATCTCGATCGCACGGCCCTCTTTCTCGATTTCGACGGCACGCTCGTGGAGATCGCGGCCAGGCCCGATGCGGTCGAACTCCCCCCCGGAACCGAAACCCTCCTCGCCCGGCTTCGGGCCGCGTCCGGAAACGCCACGGCCATCGTCTCCGGACGGGGACTGGCGGATCTGGAGCGAATGCTGCCGGATTACGACGGCATCCTCGTCGGCTCCCACGGCGCCGAACGGCGCATCGAGGGCAAGCGATCGGTCGTGGATCACGGGCAGGGCGATACGCTGCGCACCGTGCGCGACGAGCTCGCCGCGTGGACGGACCGGAACGACGGCCTCCTCCTGGAGGAAAAACCCGCGAGCCTCGTCCTGCATTACCGCGCCGCCCCCGATCGCGAGGCCGACTGCGCCGCGATGCTCGACGAGATGGCGCGGCATCTGACCGGCTTCGTCGTACGCCCGTCCAAGATGGCGCTGGAGCTGATGCCCGAGACCGTCTCCAAGAGCGACGCGGTGCGGCACCTGATGGAGACATGGCAGGGCCGCGTGCCGGTGGCGATCGGCGACGACCGGACCGACGAGGAGATGTTCGCGGTGGCCGACGAGCTCGGCGGTCTCGCGATTAAAGTCGGGGACGGCGACACCTCGGCCGCCTGCCGGGTCCCCGACGTCCCGGCCGTGCACGACACCCTCGCGCGCTGGGCCGACCGGGCGGAGGACGCCTGATGCCGGGCCGCCTCATCGTCCTGTCGAACCGCATACCGACCGAGGGGCCGCCCTCCGGCGGGCTGGTCGTGGCCCTGCACGAATTGCTGGCCGAACGCGGCGGTCTCTGGATCGGGGCCGCGAGCGATTTCGCTGACGAGCCGTCCGAGACCTTCCAGCCCGTCGCGGGCGAAGAGCGGTACGAGAAGGCGACCTTCGATCTGACCGAGGACGAACATGCCGATTACTATCTCGGCTACGCCAATTCCGTCCTCTGGCCGCTCTGCCATCACCGCACGGACCTCCTGGCGATGGAGCGCCGGTACGCGGACGGCTACCGCGCCGTCAACGCGCGGGTCGCGCGGATGCTGGCGCAGATCGTCGGGCCCGAGGACCGGATCTGGGTCCACGACTACCATTTCCTCCCGCTCGCGCTCGAATTGCGCCGGCTTGGTGTCGCGGCCCGTGTGGGGATGTTCTTGCACATCCCGTTCCCGGCCGCCGCCGACATCTCCGCTCTCACGGAGAGCGACGAGTTCTACCAGTGGTTCGCGGCCTTCGACCTCGTCGGATTGCAGACCGAGGCGGATGTCGCCCGCTGCCTCGATGCCTACCGGCGGCACCCGTCGGGCGAGATGCTGCTCGACGGCCGGGTGAAGCTCGACGGATCGATCTTCAAGGTCCGCTCCTTCCCCATCGGCATCGACGGCAAGACATTCGCGGACATCGCAAAGACGCCCCCCGCGCACGACCCGGTGCATATCCGGGCCGATGCGAGGCTGATCCTCGGCGTGGACCGGCTGGATTACTCGAAGGGCATTCCCCATCGGTTCCGCGGCTTCAGCACCTATCTCGCGCGCCGCGATCCCTGCTCGCCACGGGCCACCCTCCTGCAGATCACGCCGCCCTCGCGGGAATCGGTGATGGCTTACCAGGAGATCACGCGGGAGCTCGAGGCCCTGTCGGGACGCATCAACGGCCAGTACGGGGAGATCGACTGGACCCCGATCCGGTTCGTCGTGCGGTCCGTCCCGCGTGAAACGCTCGTGCCGCTCTACCGGATGGCGTCGGTGGGCCTCGTGACGCCGCTCGCCGACGGGATGAATCTCGTCGCGAAGGAATTCGTCGCCGCGCAGGATCCCGACGATCCGGGCGTCCTCGTCCTGTCGCGCGGGGCCGGGGCGGCCGAGCAGATGACCGACGCGCTGATCGTGAACCCCTACGACGCGGAGGATGTCGGCGATGCGATCGAGAAGGGACTGACCATGCCCCTCGAGGAGCGCCGCTCCCGCCACGCCGCGCTCATGGAGGTCGTCCGCAACACCGATATCTTCGAATGGGGGAACCGCTTCATCGACGCGCTGGGCGCCGTGAAGAAACCCGCCGCGCAGATGCGCGAAACGCCGGGCTGAAAGCCCCCCGGTCCGGGTCGAACCGAGCCGCGAGGGGCCTCAGTCCGCGCGCCCGCCGAGGGACGGCGTCGCGCAGATCTGCGCGAGGCGGTCCGGCGACAGGTCGAGGTCGCGGCCCTTCTCCCGGCACTCCTCCTCGGACCAATGGGCGTAGAACGTCGTTTCTGCATCCGGCGGATAGATCGTATTGAAATCGTCCCGATACGCGTAGGTGGTCAGCCCGCTCACCAGCAGCCCGGCCAGCATCGTCGCGGACAGCAGGGCCGTCACGACGGGGGCGCCACCCGGACGCGACAGGCGCGGGACGACCGCGTAGAGGCCAAGCGCCGCCAGCGTGGCCAGCGCCGGCCAGAGATCGAAGCGGTAGCGAAGCTCCACCGTCCCGTAGGAGAGGGTGAGCAGCGCCGCGCCGCCCGTCGCGGCGAGGAGCGCCACGAGGCGCCGGGGCATGTTCCTCGCGAAGAGCGCGGCCGCGGAAAGCGCGATCCACCCCGTCCAGAGCCACAGCATCCCGACCGTCGGCCCCCCGATCCGGATATAGCCCAGATCGGCCGTGGCCCGGCGATACGCGGCCTCGATCGCCCTGGACGTCGATCTCAGGAAATAGCCCGCGGGCATGTCGACGGTATAGAGTGCCAGGTTGGGCAGGATGCGCTGGACGTTGAACCGCCCGTGTTCGAGGAATGCCGACGCGCGGGGCGAGTCGGGTTCCTCGCGTCCCCAGAAGACCGGGCCGTAGCGTACGCTCGATGCGTCGTAGGAGCCGTGCACCGTCATCGCCGAGCCGAACCGCATCGCGTTGAAGCCCAGATAGCCGGCCCCGCCCGCCCCTAGGATCGCTATGGCGAGAAGCGCGGGCAGCACGGCGCGGCGGCGGTCGTTCCAGAGCGCGAGGCCGATCGCGATCATCGCGCCAAGATAGAGGCCGACGGCGACGTTCGGCCGGGCATGGAGTGCGAGCGCGGCGCAGATCGCGAGACCCGCGAGCGTCCAGCCCCAGGGCCGGCCCGAGAGCGCGATCCGGGTCCAGAGCAGGACGAACGCCCCGGTCACACCGTAGGCCAAAGCGATCGTCTCGTGGTAGAGCGACGGCCCCGCGGCGAGCAGCACGCCGGGGCTGCCGAACCAGACGACGAGCGCGAGAAGCCCCGCCCAGAGCGTCCGCGAACGGCTCTCCTCCGGCCAGAGACGCCGGGCAATATCGGCGAGCGCGAGATGGAAGCAGGCCGTGCCCGCGGCCGCCCAGAACCAGACCGACAGATGGGCCATCGAGACTTGCGGCAGCGGCCAGGCCCAACCAAGGGCGAACCGCGTCAGGAGCGGCGCGGGGCCGTGATAGAGATACCCCGTCCCGTCGGGCGCGTAATGGCCCTCGAAACGCAGGACGCGCACCGGCAGGTCGAACCGCCCGTCGAGGATCGCCAGATAATAGAGATCGTAAATATCGGCACCGAACGCGTCCTCCGTCGCGTGCGGCCCGATGCCGGTACCGAGGAGGGCATAGAAGAGCGCCCCCGCCGCGGCGATCGCCAGCGAGACCGCGCGGGCCCCGAAGATGCCGGCGCCCGCCGTCGAGACGGCGCTACTCCGTTCCATCGGACCCCGCCGATGACCGCGCCACCAGGCTCGCCCGGTCCGGCGACGCGAACCTCCGACGTTCTCGGCTATTGGTGGAATACGAGGCCCGATGCGGAAGGGCGGATGCGGATGCGTCGCGCGGAACGCCATGGCGTGGGAAGGTGTGGGGCAATCCGAGGCTCCGGGCGCAGTTGAATCTCGACGGTCTGGCCAATCCCGGCCGCGCATATAGCGGTTTCCCCCACCGCTCAAGCCGCTCCGATGAGGATGTCAGGGGAAGTCCGGTCCCCGTCGTGCAATCGCAGGATTTTCAAGCGGGTCGCGGCATTGGTGACGCGATCTTGGTCGGGCGACACATTCCGGGCGAATGTCGTAACCCGCGCCCGATGCGACGACCGCGCGCCGCATTCATTCCGCGCGCGCAACGTTCGCCCGTGTCGGCACATCCCGTGTACGCACGGTGTACGTTCGCCCGACACCTGCCGCACGCTGTCGGCACGCCCGCCGCACGCACGGTGCACGTCCCGCGCACGTTAACTGCACGCCTTGTGTACGCGCCTCCGATCTGGTCTCCACGGATGCGGACGGCTAGAACGGCGCGGAGAGAGGAACGTTCATGACCCACGCCATCGCCCCCAGATCCGGCATCCTGGACATCGCCCCCTATATCGGCGGCGCCAGCCATGCCGACGGCGTGGCCGAGATCGTGAAGCTCTCGAGCAACGAGAATCCGTGGGGCCCTCCCGCCTCCGCCGTCGCGGCGCTCGAACGCGCCGCCCGCACGCTCAACCGCTATCCGTCCACCGACCATCTCGCCCTCCGCACCGCCCTGGGCGAGGTGCACGATCTCGACCCCGGACGGATCGTCTGCGGGGCGGGAAGCGACGAGATCATCGCGCTCCTGTGCCAGGCCTATTCCGGTCCCGGCACCGAGGTGCTCCACACGCGGCACGGATTTTCCATGTACAAGATCAGTGCTTTGGCCGCCGGCGCGACGCCCGTCGACGTGCCGGAGACGGACCGCCGCGTCGACGTGGACGCGCTTCTGGGCGCGATGGGAAAGGCCACGCGGCTCGTCTTCGTCACCAATCCGGGCAATCCCACGGGCACGATGCTGACCCCGGACGAGCTCGTGCGCCTTGCCGACGGCCTGCCCGCCGATGCGCTCCTTGTTCTCGACGGGGCCTATGCCGAATATGCCGACGACGGCTACGACGGCGGCGCGGCGCTCGTGACGGAGCGGGAGAACGTCGTGATGACACGCACCTTCTCCAAGGCCTACGGCCTCGGCGGCCTGCGTGTCGGCTGGGCCTATGCCGCGCCCGACGTGATCGACGTGCTGAACCGAGTCCGCGGCCCCTTCAACCTGGGCGACCTCCAGCTCGCCGCCGCCGAGGCCGCCCTCCACGACCGCGACTTCGTCACCCGAACAGTGAGTGAAACCAAGAGGTTGCGGGGCTGGCTCGCAGAGGCTCTGGCAGCGCTGGGCATCCCCAGCGATCCCTCCAGCGCGAATTATGTCCTCGCCCGCCTCGCCGATCAGGCCGAGGCGGAGGCCTGCGAGGCGCATCTGAGGGCCGAAGGCCTCCTCGTGCGCAAGGTGGCAGGCTACGGCCTGCCCGAATGCCTGCGCATCACCATCGGCGACGAGGCCGCCTGCCGCCGCGTGGCCGACAACATCGCGCGGTTCCGGGGGCAGGGGGTGTGAGCCGGATCTATTCCCGCGTCGCCCTGATCGGGCTCGGCCTCATCGCGGGGTCGATGGCGCTCGCCATGCGCCGCGGCGGCCTCGTGGGCGAGATCGTCGGCACCGCGAAATCGGCGGAGACGCGCGAGGCGGCGGCGGCGCGCGGCCTCTGCGACAGGATCGTCGCGACCCCGGAGGAGGCGGTGACGGGCGCCGACCTCGTCGTCCTCGCCGTCCCCGTGGGCGTCATGGGCGAGATCGCCGAGGCGATCGGGCCGTATCTGGCGCCCGGCGCGACGCTGACGGATGTGGGCTCCGTGAAGCGCTCCGTGATGGAGGCGGTGGCACCGCACGTTCCGGACGGCGTCCACTTCGTCCCCGGACATCCCCTGGCAGGCACTGAGCGGTCCGGCCCCGATGCGGGCTTCGCCGAGCTTTTCGACAACCGCTATTGCCTGCTCATCGACGATGCGGCGGAGGCCGAGCCCCTCGCGCGGCTCACGCGGCTCTGGGAGGGCATGGGTGCGCGGGTGGAGGTAATGGACGCGGACCATCACGACCGCGTTCTCGCCGTGACGAGCCATACGCCGCACCTCATCGCCTACACGATGGTGGGCGTGGCCGACGATCTGAGCCGCGTGACGGACAGCGAAGTCATCCGTTACTCCGCCGCGGGCTTTCGCGACTTCACCCGTATCGCGGCGAGCGACCCGACCATGTGGCGCGACGTGTTCCTCAACAACCGCGATGCCACGCTGGAGATCCTGGGCCGCTTCACGGAAGAGCTCTTCGCCCTCCAGCGGGCCATCCGGAAGGGCGACGGCGATCATCTCCACGACTATTTCACCCGGACGCGCGCCATCCGTCGGGGTATCATCGAGGCCGGGCAGGACACGAACGCGGCCGATTTCGGACGGGGCTCGGGCAAGGCGTGAGGGCCGGGGCGCTCGCGGCGCTTCTGCTGCTGGCATTCGCCGGGCTCGCTGCGGCCGAGGCCCCGGAACGCTCCCCGCTGCCGCGATACCGACCCGGGCCCATCCTCTCCTTCCCGGAAGTCGAGACCACGGCCGACGCGATCGCGGAGACGGTCGCGCAGGTGATACGGCGGCGCGCGCCGTTCCCCGCCCGCGTCGTCGAGGGCGGGAGCGGCATCGGTCGCATCGCCCGCTCGCCCCGTCCCGAGAGCCGTCCGCAGAACGTGCGCCGCCGGGGCGCCGTCCGTCGCGCGGGCTTCCCGGTCGATCGGCAGGCGGGTCCGCATTCGATCTGCGGCGATCCCGAGATACTCGGCACCACGCTGCCCGCCATCCCCGGACGCATCGCCGGATGCGGCGTGGACGAGCCTGTCCGCCTCGTCTCCGTCGCCGGGCTCCGTCTCAGCCAAGCGGCGACGGTGGATTGCCGGACGGCCGGGGCGCTCAAGACCTGGGTGGAGGACGGGGTCGGGCCGGTGGTCGGGCGCCTGGGCGGCGGAGCGGTCGGATTGCGTGTCGTGGCCCATTATGCCTGCCGCCCCCGCAACAACGTGCCGGGTGCGAAGATCTCGGAGCATGGGCGGGGCCGCGCGATCGACATCGCGGCGATCCGGCTCAGGAACGGGGTCGAGATCAGCGTCCTCAAGGGATGGGAGGACGAACAGCACGGCCCGCTCCTGCATCAGCTTCACGAGGCGGCCTGCGGGCCCTTCGGGACGGTGTTGGGTCCTGAATCCGACGCGATGCATCAGGACCACTTCCACTTCGACACCGCCCGATATCGATCGGGCAGCTACTGTCGCTGACCCTCGGGCAGGGGATAGCCGATGGATGCGATCCGCTCCCGGATCTCGTCGAGGATCGCGGGATCGTCGATCGTGGCCGGCACCTTCACCGCACCGCCATCCGCGACGCCTGCGATCGTCGAGCGCAGGATCTTGCCTGAACGCGTCTTCGGCAGTCGCTCGACCACGACGGCGAGCTTGAAGGCCGCGACGGGGCCGATCCGGTCGCGCACGAGTGCGACGCATTCCGCGACGATTTCCGCCTCGGGCGTCGTGCATCCCGCCTTGAGCGTGAGGAACCCCATGGGAAGCTGCCCCTTCAGCGCGTCGGCGACGCCCACGACCGCGCATTCGGCCACATCGGGATGGGTCGTGAGGATCTCCTCCATCAAGCCCGTGGAGAGGCGGTGCCCGGCCACGTTGATCACGTCGTCGGTGCGCGCCATGATCCAGACATATCCGTCCGCATCGATCTTTCCGGCATCGCCGGTGGTGTAGTAACCGGGGAACCGTTCCAGATAGGCCTCCTCGAACCGTGCCCGGGCGTTCCAGAGCGTGGGCAGGCAACCCGGGGGCAGCGGCAGGCGGATCGCGATGGAGCCGAGCGTCCCCGGATCGGCTTCTCGCCCGTCATCGTCGAGGACGCACATATCGTAGCCCGGCATCGGAACGGTGGGAGAGCCGATCTTGACGGGCAGGACCTCGATCCCCGTGGGGTTGCCCGCGATCGTATATCCCGTCTCCGTCTGCCACCAATGATCGTAGACGGGCTTGCCCGTCTTCTCGCGGACCCATTCGATCGTGGCGGGATCGGCGCGTTCGCCCGCGAGGTAGATCGCATTGAGCTTCGACAGATCGTGTTTCGCCAGTTCCGCCGCCTCCGGATCGGCGCGCAGGATCGCGCGGAACGTCGTCGGCGCGGTGAAGAAGCTTTTCACCCCGTGATCCGAGATCACCCGCCAGAACGTGCCCGCATCGGGCGTGCCGATGGGCTTGCCCTCGAAAACGACCGAGGTGTTGCCGTGAAAGAGCGGCGCGTAGCAGATGTAGGAATGGCCGACGACCCACCCCACGTCGGAGGCCGCCCAGAAGACATCGCCCGGATCGACGTCGTAGATGGCCTTCATCGTCCAGTTGAGCGCCACAACATGCCCCCCGGTGAGGCGGACGACACCCTTGGGCCGCCCGGTCGTCCCAGACGTGTAGAGGATGTAGCAGGGATGGTCGCCCTCGACCGGCAGGCAGTCCGCGGGCTCCGCGTCCGACACGAAGTCGTGCCAGTCGTGGTCCCGCCCCGCGACGAGGTCGGCCTTCGCGGCGTCCCTTTGCAGCACGACGCAGAATTCGGGCTTCGCCTCCGCCTGATCGATCGCGGCGTCGATGAGCGGCTTGTAGGGGACCACGCGCGTGGGCTCGATCCCGCAGGAGGCCGCGAGAATGGCCTTCGGCCGGGCATCGTCGATCCGGATCGCGAGTTCGGACGCCGCGAAGCCGCCGAAGACGACGGAATGGATGGCGCCGATCCGGGTGCAGGCGAGCATCGCGACGATCGCTTCAGGCACCATCGGCATGTAGATGACGACGCGGTCGCCCTTCTCGATCCCTCGGGCGCGGAGCGCTCCGGCGAGCCGGGCACAGCTTTCCTGCAACTCGGCGAAGGTGATCCGCTCGATCGTCCCGGTGACCGCGCTGTCCCAGATCAGCGCCGCCTGCTCTCCGCGTCCGTCCGCGACATGCCGGTCGACGGCATTGTAGCAGGTATTGAGAAGCCCGTCGGCGAACCAGCCGGGATTCGTCGGATCGTCGGAGGCGCGGGCGCGTGTCGGGAACCTGTCCCAATGCACCTTTTCAGCCTGAGCCATCCACCAGCCGTCGGGATCGGCCTGCCAGTCCGCATAGACGTCCGCGTATCGCATCGTGATCTCCCTCCCTGACGTCATCTGATACACCGCACGAGGCGCGACCGACAAGCAAACCGGACGGACCGCCCGAAATCGACATCGCCGTCGAAAACGGACGGGCAGGGGCGGGCGGCACGCGACAGGCTTCACCCGGCGGCAGGACGCCGTTCCATCGAAAGGTCACGTTGCCATGGGCGACAAGAATCCGAAGAAGAAGATGAAGGAGCGCAAGCCCGCGCCGAAAGTCGAGGCCGCGGCGCCGGAGGCCCCGCGCGGCAAGACGAAGCCCGCCGCGAAGAAGAGCGCGTCTTCCTGATCCTTTAAGGACGAGCGTGGCGCGGGGATTCGCGCCACGCTCGCCGGATCAGCTGTACTCGGCGACCGGCGTGCCCGCGATGGCCGAGACGTTGAGGAGCCCCCGCGCAGTGATCGAGCTCGTCACGATATGGGCGCGGTTGGCCATTCCCATGAGGATCGGGCCGACCTCGAGCCCGCCCGCCTTCATCTTGAGGATGTTCCTGACCCCGGAGGCCGCGTCCGTATTGGCGAAGACGAGCACGTTCGCGGCGCCGGCCATCCGCGAATTGGGGAAGATCCGCGCGCGTAGTTCGGGATCGAGCGCCGCGTCGGCGTGCATCTCTCCCTCGTAGCAGAAACTGCGCTCCTCTTGGTCGAGAATCTCGAGCGCGGCCCGCATCCTGAGCCCCGTGTCACAGTCGAAATTGCCGAATTGCGAATGGGAGCAGAGCGCGATCTGCGGCACGATCCCGAAGCGCCGGACGTGCCTTGCCGCGCCGATCACCGTCTCGGCGATCTGCTGCGGTGAGGGAGAGGGATGGACATGGGTGTCCGCGATGAAGAGCGGGCCGTCCTCGAGAATCATCAGAGAAAGCGCGCCGACCGGATAGAGATCCTTCGTGCCGAGCACCTGATGGACGTAGTTGAGATGCCACAGATACTGCCCGAAGGTGCCGCAGATCATCGAATCGGCCTCGTCGCGGTGGACCATGACGGCGCCGATCGCGGTGGAGTTCGTGCGCATGATCGCCTTCGCGATGTCGGGCGTCACGCCCCGGCGCTGCATGATCTCGTGGTAGGTCCCCCAGTAATCGCGGTAACGCGGATCGTTCTCGGGATTGACGAGGTCGAAATCGCGGCCGGGCCGGATGGTGAGGCCCGCGCGTTCCGCGCGCTGCTCCACCACTTCAGGTCGGCCGATCAGGATGGGCTTGTCTGTCGTCTCCTCCAGCATCGCGTTGGCTGCCCGCAGGACGCGCTCGTCCTCGCCTTCGGCGAAGACTATCCGGCGTGCATTCTTGGCGGCCGCGTCGAAGACCGGGCGCATGATGAGGGCCGATTTGAAGACCGATCCGTCGAGCTTGCGCTTGTAGGCCGCGAGATCCTCGATCGGACGGGCCGCGACGCCCGATTCCATCGCCGCCTTCGCGACCGCGGAGGCCACGATGCCCATGAGGCGCGGATCGAAGGGCTTCGGGATCAGGTAATCGGGGCCGAAGCTCATCTGCTCGCCCTTGTAGGCCGCCGCGGCCTCCGCCGACGTGGTGATCCGGGCGAGCGCCGCGATCCCCTCGATGCAGGCGATCTTCATCTCGTCATTGATCGTCGTGGCGCCGACGTCGAGCGCGCCGCGGAAAATGAACGGGAAGCAGAGGACGTTGTTGACCTGGTTCGGGAAATCCGACCGCCCCGTGGCGATGAGTGCGCCGGGCGCCACCTCCCGCGCCTCCGTCGGATCGATCTCGGGATTGGGATTGGCGAGCGCGAAGATGATCGGGTTCTCGGCCATCTTCGCCACCATCTCGGGCTTCAGCACGCCGGGCCCGGACAGGCCGAGGAACAGATCCGCGCCGTCGATCACTTCTCCGAGGGATCGCGCGCCGCCGGGCTGGGCATAGGCGGCCTTCTGCGGGTTCATGTCCTCCTCGCGGCCCTCGTGGACGAGCCCGTGGATGTCGCAGAGCCAAACGTTCTCCCGTTTCACCCCGAGCTTCAGCAGCATGTCGAGGCAAGCGATCCCGGCCGCACCGCCGCCCGTCGACACGATCTTTAGCTCCTCGAAGGTCTTCTTCGCGACGCGCAGCGCGTTGGTGGCCGCGGCGCCCACCACGATCGCGGTGCCGTGCTGGTCGTCGTGGAAGACGGGGATGTTCATCTTCTCGCGGCAAATCCGCTCCACGGTGAAGCAGTCGGGCGCCTTGATGTCCTCGAGATTGATGGCGCCGAAGCTCGGCTCGAGCGCGCAGACGATCGCGGCGAGTTTCTCGGGATCCGTCTCGTCGATTTCGATGTCGAAGCAATCGATGTTGGCGAATTTCTTGAAGAGGACGGCCTTGCCTTCCATCACCGGCTTGGAGGCCAGCGCGCCGATGTTGCCGAGGCCCAGCACGGCGGTCCCGTTGGAAACGACGGCAACGAGGTTTCCGCGCGCGGTGTAGTCGCGCGCGGCTTCCGGATCGTCCTTGATCTCAAGGCAGGCTTCCGCGACCCCGGGAGAATAGGCCCGTGCGAGGTCGCGACCGTTCGCCATCGGCTTCGTGGCGCGGATCTCGAGCTTACCGGGCTTCGGATAGCGGTGATAATCCAGTGCCGCGGCCCTCAATGCGGCCTTTCGTTCTTCGTCCACGATCTTACCCTCCGACGCGCTTTTCCTCTCTAAAGCGCATCCGGACGGAATTGGCGAGACTCACGTGCCGCGGCCGGTCTTGCCCTGGAGTTCGTCGATCCGCTTGGAGGCGTCGCCCTTCGTCATGTCGGGGTCGAATTCCTCGCCGGCCTCCTCGCAGAGGGTCTTGAGATAGGACGCCTGCGCCCCGGTCATCGCCTCGCCACCGGTCGTCCATTCGTCGACCGGTTTGTCAGCATTGCCGGGAGCATCGCTCTTCGGGGTTTCGGTCGTATCATCCATATCGCACCCATCCGTTCTTGCAATGTTCTCAGTATCTAGTGCATGAGGCGAGATTGCCAAGCGGCTCACTCGCCGTTTTCGAGGGCCTCGATCCGTTCGGCCGCCTGTTCCTGGGTCAGGTTGCCGTCGAACGGCTCGTCGCGCGCCTCGCAGAGTTCGCGAAGTTTCGCGGCCTGCGCCTCGGTCATCGGCTCGTCGCTCGAGGGACTGTCGCCGGTCACCACGGCGCCCCCGATCGGAAGTTCCGCCGCGGCCATGGGATCGCCCTTCGTCTTCGGTTCGGTATCGTTGGCCATGTCACTCCTCCCGCATTGCCTTCTGGACAATGCCCGCCTCGTCGCGAGGGTTCCGCTTGCATGGCGTCCCGAGGGGGATCACCATGCGTCCCATGACGGACGACCTTCTCGATGCGGCCCGCGCGGTTCGCGAGCGTGCATACGCTCCCTATTCCGGCTTCCAGGTCGGTGCGGCGATCCTCGGTGCAGGGGGCGCGATCTATGTCGGCTGCAATGTGGAGAACGTGGCCTACCCTGAGGGGACCTGTGCCGAGGCCGGTGCCATCGCCGCGATGATCGCCGCGGGAGAGACGCGGATACGGGAGGTCGCGGTGATCGCCGATTCCCCCGACCCCGTTCCGCCCTGCGGCGGATGCCGGCAGAAGCTCGCCGAGTTCGCCGACGGCGACGTGACCGTGACGCTCGCCACGACGGGCGGCGCCACGCTCGTCACACGCGTCGCGGCGCTCCTTCCCGGCGCATTCGGGACAGGCCACATGGCGTCGTCCGGGACGTGATCGAGCTTCTGGGCGACCTGCGCGCGGGACGGACGCCCGGTCCGGACGCCCTCGCCGCATTCGCGCGCGGCCTCGCAGACGGGAGCATTTCGGATGCGCAGGCCGGGGCCTTCGCAATGGGGGTCTGCCGCGGGCCGGGGCTCGGGGCTGAGGGACGTGCGATGTTGACGCAGGCGATGGCGGAAAGCGGCGAGACACTCCGCTGGGACGTGCCGGGCCCGGTCCTCGACAAGCATTCGACGGGCGGCATCGGCGATCCCGTCTCCCTCGTTCTCGCACCGCTCCTCGCCGCGGCGGGATGCTACGTCCCGATGATCTCCGGCCGGGGCCTCGGCCATACCGGCGGCACGCTCGACAAGCTCGAGGCGATCCCTGGCCTTTCGACAGAACAGGATGGCACGGCCTTCCGGCGCGTGGTGGCGGAGGTCGGCTGCGCTATCGTCGCGGCGAACGCGGAAATCGCACCGGCCGATCGCCGCCTCTACGCCATCCGCGACATCACGGCGACGGTCGATCAGATCGACCTCATCACCGCCTCGATCCTGTCGAAGAAGCTCGCGGCGGGCCTCCAGGCGCTGGTCCTCGACGTCAAGGTCGGAACAGGCGCCTTCATGCTGACCCGCGAGGAGGCGGAAGCGCTTGGCCGCGCGCTTGTAGAAACGTCCCGTGCCGCGGGTTGTCCAGCCACCGCACTCCTGACCGCGATGGACGGCCCGCTCGCCCCGTCCGTCGGCAATGCCGTCGAGATCCGCGCGGTGATGGAGGTGCTGACCGGGCAGGCGACGGGCACCCCGCTCGAGGAGGTCGCGCTGGCGCTCGGGGCGGAGCTCATCGTTCTGGCGATGCCCCACCGGATGACGACAGATGTCCGGGAGGAGTTGATCGAAAAGCTTCGATCCGGCGCGGCGGCGGACCGGTTCGCCCGCATGGTTGCGACATTCGGCGGCCCGCGCGATTTCGCTGCCACCTGGGACACGGACCTGCCCACGGCTCCGGTCATCCGTGACGTGACGAGCACCACGGACGGGACACTCGTCGCTGTCGACGGACGCAGGCTCGGTGAGGCCGTCCTGCGTCTGGGTGGTGGCCGGCTTCGCCAGGGGAACGCGATCGACCCCGCCGTGGGTCTTGCGGACGTGGCGCAGCTCGGGGCGCCAGTCACACGCGGCGTGCCGCTCGCCCGCATCCATGCGCGAACCGAGGCGGAGGCGGACCGGGCGGAAGAGACGGTGCGTGCCGCCCTGACGGTCCGGATGGAGGCGATGGAGACCCCGCCGCTCATTCTGGAGCGCGTCGCGTGAGCCGGGCGATCCTCGTCGTCCTCGACAGCGTCGGTATCGGCGGGGCGCCCGATGCGGGAGATTTCGGCGATCGGGGCGCGAACACGGTCGGCCATATCGCAGAGGCGCTTGCCGGGTCCGACGCGCCCCTCCGCCTGCCCAATCTCGACGCCATGGGCCTCGGCGCGGCCGTGCGGCTGGCCTCGGGCCTCGATGCACCGGGCCTCGACGCGGTGCCGGACGGGCTCTGGGGTGCGGCGGAGGAAATCTCGCGCGGCAAGGACACGCCCTCGGGCCATTGGGAACTCGCGGGCGTCCCCGTTCCGTGGGACTGGACCTATTTTCCGGCCGGGGATCCGGCCTTCCCGCCGGAACTGTCGGCAAAGGTCGCGGCACGTGCCGGGACGGACGGCATCCTCGGCGATTGTCATGCATCGGGCACGCTCATCGTCGATCGGCTCGGGGCCGAGCACCTGCGGACGGGCTGGCCGATCTGCTACACCTCGACCGACAGCGTGTTCCAGATTGCGGCGCATGAAGAGGTGTTCGGTCTCGACCGGCTTCTCGATCTCTGCGCAACACTCGCGCCGGAACTCCACGCGATGAGGGTCGGGCGCGTCATCGCGCGGCCATTTACGGGAGAGGAGGGCGCGTTCATCCGGACGTCCAACCGCCGGGACTTCGCGATCGAGCCGCCCGCGCCGACGCTCTGCGACTGGGTGAGCGAGGCCGGTGGGGACGTCCATTCCATCGGCAAGATCCGCGACATCTTCTCGGGCCGCGGCATCGACACATTCGCCAAGGGGACGGACCGGGAGCTCTTCGACGCGCTGGCGGGGCGCATGGAGGCGGCGTCCGATGGCGGCCTGATCTTCGCGAATTTCGTCGAGTTCGACAGCGTCTACGGCCACAGGCGCGATCCGGCGGGCTATGCGCGGCATCTCGAATGGTTCGACGCGAAGCTTCCGGACCTGTGGCGTCGATTGCGGGCGGACGACCTTCTCGTCATCACCGCCGATCACGGAAACGATCCGACCTGGCGCGGCACCGATCATACCCGCGAGCGTGTGCCCGTCCTCGTCACGGGCGCCGGGACGGGAGAGATCGGGCATTGCGCCTTCGCCGATGTCGCGGCAAGCGTGGCCGCACATCTGGGCGTCCCGAATGCAGGCCCGGGAAGGAGCTTTCTGTGACCCTCGCCGCCATGCCGAAGATCGAGCTGCACCTCCATCTCGAGGGGGCGGCGCCGCCAGCCTTCATCCGGGGGCTCGCGCAGGAGAAGGGCGTCGATCTTTCGCGGATCTTCGACGAGCGCGGGCGCTATTCGTACAAGGGCTTCCGCGAGTTCCTCCGGGTCTACGAGGCGGCGGCCGGGATCCTGAGAACGCCGGAGGATTTCGCGCGGCTGACGCGGGTGGTCCTGTCGGAGAGCGCCGCGCACGGGGTGATCTATACGGAGATGTTCCTCTCGCCCGATTTCTGCGGCGGCCGCGATGTGGCGGCATGGCGGGAATACCTGCACGCGATCCGGGAAGCCGCCGCGGCCGCGGATCGGGAGGAGGGGATCGCGATGCGCGGCATCGTCACCTGCATCCGTCATTTCGGTCCGGAAAAGGCGCGGCAGGCCGCGCTTTGCGCGGCTGAGACGGCAGGGGATTTCGTCACCGGCTTCGGCATCGCCGGCGACGAACGTATGGGGGCTTTGCGCGACTTCGCATGGTCGTTCGACTTGGCGCGAGAGGCAGGGCTTCGGCTGACCGCCCATGCTGGCGAATGGGAGGGGCCGAGTTCGGTGCGGGACGCGGTCGCGCTGGGGGTCGCGCGGATCGGGCATGGGGTGCGCGCGATCGAGGATCCCGCGCTCGTGGACCGACTGGCCGAGGACGGGATCACGCTCGAGGTTTGTCCGGGATCGAACGTCGCGCTCGGGATCTACGGCTCGTTCCGGGAGCATCCGGTCGAGCGGCTGCGTGCCGCGGGGGTGCCCGTCACGATCTCCACCGACGATCCGCCCTTCTTCCACACGGACATGGCACGTGAATACGACCAATTGGCCGAGGCGTTCGAGTGGGACGACGAAATCTTTTTGGAGATTGCCCGGACATCCGCGCGGGCGGCCTTCTGCGACGACGCCACGAGGGAGAAGCTGTTGAAAAGGATCACCGCATGAGCGAGCACCTGACGATCGTGGATCACCCGCTGGTCCGCCACAAACTGACGATCATGCGCGACCGGGAGACGCCGACGGCCGTTTTCCGGCAACTCCTGCGGGAAATCAGCCAGCTTCTGGCCTACGAGGTGACGCGGAACCTGCCGATGACGACGCGGCGGATCGAGACGCCGATCATGCCGATGGACGCACCTGCACTCGCCGGTCGCAAGCTCGCGCTCGTCTCGATCCTGAGGGCGGGGAACGGCCTGCTGGACGGGATGCTCGAACTCATCCCGTCCGCCCGGGTGGGCTTCGTGGGACTCTATCGCGACGAGACGACGCTCGAGCCGGTGGAATACTACTTCAAGGTTCCGACGGAACTTGCCGAGCGGGTGGTGATCGCGGTCGATCCGATGCTCGCCACCGGCAATTCCTCTGCCGCCGCCGTGGAACGGCTGAAGCGTGCTGGGGCAAGGGACATCCGCTTTCTTTGCCTCCTTGCCGCCCCTGAGGGCGTGGCGCGGATGCGGGAAGCGCATCCCGACGTGCCGATCGTGACCGCCGCGCTCGACGAACGGCTGAACGAAAAGGGCTTCATCGTGCCCGGTCTCGGCGATGCGGGGGACCGCATGTTCGGCACGATCTGATCCCGCGTCATCCTTCGCAGACACTTTGCAGGGCGACCCAGTCACGATCCGACAGGACCGGTCGGGCGGGATCGGAACTGGGCGGATCGCTTTCGAGGAGCGTGGTCGCGTATGTCTGGTCGCGGTTCAGGATCGTGAGAGCGTAGGGTGCGGCACCGAGGCCGGCATCGGTGAACGCATCGAGCAACGGTCGGATCGGACCGTGCGGTGGTGACGACGACAGAAGATCGTTGACATAGGAGCGGATGAGTGCGTCGGAGGTCTCGCCCGTGGCGAGCAATCTCGTGACGGACCAAATACTCGCGTGATCGATGAGAGCATCGATCGGGTCGGTTTGGGCAATGCGGAGCCGTTCTGCAAGGATATGGCCCGCGACCACTTCGGGATCATCTTCCTGCTCGATGAGATCGGAACTGATGACGGTGATGCCGCCGGGAAGGGTGATGACGTTGTCGAACGATCCGCCAAGAACCACGATCCGGTCGCCGGCCTGTCCGAGCGCCCGGCGCGACAGACGTGCAAGGGGTCCACGCGCTTGAGGCGCGGCGCAGACCGGACCGATCCGATCCGCCAGAACCTTCGTGAGCTTCACTCCCAGCTCGTCGCTGACGGCAGGTGGGATCGAGGAGGCCGCGGAGCGTTCGATCGCTGCCGGTGCCCATAGGGCTGCCGCGAACAAGGCGGCCCCCGCCATCCACAGGAATGCCCCACGGCGTCGAGACGTTGCCCGGTCGCGGCGGGACAGAGCACGCTGGATGCGGGAAATCGCTTCGATCATCGGCTCGTCGTCAATCTCGATTTCCTCCCGCGCATCGAGCCCCGGCGCGAACCGGGCGGGGTGAGAACCCGGATTGCGGCGTATCACCGCCGGCAGGGACCAATGCGCGAGCGGACGATCCTTCCCGTCCAGGATGGCGAGCGTCGCCTCACCGAAGGACACGACGACATCCCGGTCCTCCCGCGACGTCATCCGACGCCAGATCGCCGGCGCTTCGAGGCGATCGTATTCTTCGAGAACCGTCATCTCGCCGCGATGAGACTCATTTCCTGAGGAGCTACATCCGCAAGTTGAATATCGCGCGACCTTCCTGGGTCAAGGTTTCTCGATGATCCGGGGAGGTGCGTACGCAACTTCAACGGTCTCGAAGTTCCTCGCGACAGGCCCGGCGCGAGGCGGCAATCCCTCCCGGCGGGAAGAGGCACGACTGCGCCAGCCATGGCGTCCGCATCAGGCCGCGGCGGCCCCGTCGCCGAACCGCTCGTAGAACGTTCCGTCTGACGCGGCCATCCCGCGCAGGATTTCGGGGCAGGCGAAGCGTTCGCCCAATTCCGTCTCGAGCGTCTCGCAAATCTCGACGGCCCGCGGAGCGCCGATCATGTCGAGCCAGCCGAACGGGCCCCCGGACCAGGGTGCGAAGCCCCAGCCCAAGATCGCGCCCACATCGCCTTCGCGAATGTCTTCGAGCACGCCCGTCTCGAAGGCGCGGACCGCCTCAAGCACCTGTGCCATCATTAGGCGCTGCTGCACGCGGGAGAGGTCGGGCTGTTCCTGCGCGCGCGGGAAACGTTCGGCGAGACCGTCCCAGAGCCCCTGCCGCTTGCCGCCCTCATCGTAGGCGTAGAAGCCCGCTTGCGCCTTCCGGCCAAGACGCCCCGCGTCCGCCATCCAGAAGAGCACGTCGTCGACCGCCCCATCGGGATAATTGTCTCCCATCGCGGCCCGCGTGGCCTTGGCGATCTTCACGCCGAGGTCGATCGATGTCTCGTCGATGAGTTGCAACGGCCCGAGCGGAAATCCCAGAAGCTTCGCGGCGTTCTCGACGAGCGCCGGCGCGACCCCCTCGGCGACCATCCGGACGCCCTCGTTAATGTAAGGGATGATGCAGCGATTGGCGTAGAAAAAGCGGGCATCGTTGACGACGATGGGCGTCTTGCGAATTTGCCGGACGAAATCGAGCGCCTTGGCCACGGCGACATCGCCCGTCTCCGCGCCCTTGATGATCTCCACGAGCATCATCTTGTCGACCGGGCTGAAGAAGTGGATGCCGATGAACCGGTCGGGCCGTGCGCTTGCACGGGCGAGATCGCCGATGGGCAGCGTCGAGGTATTAGTCGCGAAGACGGCCTCTGCCCCGACGGCCTCCTGGACCGCCTGCGTGACTTCCGCCTTGATCGCGGGATCCTCGAACACCGCTTCGACGATCAGATCGCATCCGTCGAGCGCCGCGGTGTCGGTCGTGGCGGTGATCCGTCCGAGTACCTCCGCCTTCTTTTCTTCGGTCACCTTGCGACGCTGGATCCCTTTATCGAGAAGCCCTTCGGCATGGGCCTTGCCGCGATCCGCCGCCGCCTGCTCGCGATCAAGGAGCACGACCTCGATGCCGGTATTGGCCGCGACATAGGCGATACCGGCTCCCATCATCCCCGCGCCAAGGACCCCAAGCCGGTGGACCGCCTGATCGGGGGCGTCGGGGCGGTTCGCGCCCTTCTCGAGCGCCTGCTTGTTCAGGAAGAGCGACCGGATCATCGCGGCCGAGGAGGGGTTTAGAAGGACGGAAGTGAAATGCCGCGCCTCGATCCGTAGCGCCGTGTCGAAGGGGACGAGCGCGCCTTCGTAGATCGCGGAGAGGAGTGCCTTCGCCGCAGGATAGACGCCCTTCGTCTTACCGCCCACCATCGCGTTCGCGCCCACGAAGGTCATGAAACCTTGCGGAGTGTAGGGGGCGCCGCCGGGCATCTTCCATCCCTTCTCGTCCCAGGGCTTGACGATATCGGAGCCGCTTGCCTCACGCACCCAAGCCTTCGCCCGCTCGACGAGTTCATCCGCCGGGACGACCTCGTCCACGAGGCCTGCGGAACGTGCCTTCGCGGGCTCGAACATCCTGCCCTCGAGCAGGATCGGGGCAGCTGCCATGATGCCCAGCATCCGGCTGACGCGCGTTGTGCCGCCCGCTCCGGGGAACAGGCCCACGAGGATTTCGGGTAGGCCGATCCGGGCGCGCGGCGCGTCGGTCATGAACCGGCGGTGGCAGGCCAGCGCGATCTCCGTCCCGATGCCCGCGCAGGTCCCGTTGATCGCGCAGGCCACGGGCTTGCCGCCGCGGTTGCGCTCGTCCATCCCGGCGCGTTCGAGCTTGCGGAGGATGCGATGGCCATTCATCGTGAACTCGAAGAGCGCCTGCGCAGGATCTTCCCCCGCCTCCTCGCGGATCCGCGACAGGACGCCCAGATCCATTCCGCCCGCGAATTCCTTCTTGGCGGAGGTGATGACGATCCCCTTGACCGCGTCGTCGGAAAGCGCCGCGTCGATCAGGCCCTCGACAACCTCGAACGCCTCCCGCGTGAGCACGTTCATCGAGCGTCCCTCGGCGTCCCAGGAGATCACCGCGATCCCGTTCGCGTCGGTCGTCATCGTGAAGTCGGCCATGTTGTCCTCCGGAAATTTCATGTGCGTGGCGCCGGCGCGTTCAGGGCTTCACGCGGGGCACGACGATCGGAAACGAGGCATTCGAGAGACCCCAGGTGACGCCCATGGCTCGCCATTCGCCGTCGACAAGCCTCAAGGTCGCGGAAGAATTGAACTCCGGACAGATGCGGTTCGCATCCTTCATGAGGTGCGTGACGTAGACCCCGGAGATGAGGCTGCCGCTGAGGACATGGACATCGCGCGCGATGCGAATCATGTGCGTCATGCGCTGGCTTTCGAGCATTCGACGCCAGGCGTCGAACCCCGATCTGAGCGAGGTCTCGTCGGCGATCATGGTCAGGGCCTGATCCGTGATGAAGGCGATCGGGAGTTCGAAGCAGCTGCAATAGGCGTCGAAATCGCCGGTGAGATAGCAATCCCCGACCTTATCGAGCCATTCCTGGAACGGTACCGCCGGCATCGACTGCTAGACCCGTTCGATGATCGTGGCCGCGCCCATGCCGGAGGCGACGCAGAGCGTGGCGAGCCCGGTCTGCCGATCGCTGCGCTCCATTTCGTCGAGGAGCGTGCCGAGGATGATCGCGCCCGACGCGCCGAGCGGATGTCCCATCGCGATCGCGCCACCGTTCACGTTGAGCCGATCCTCGTGGACATCGAACCTCTGCGCGAAACGCAGGACGACGGAGGCGAAGGCCTCGTTGACCTCGAAGAGATCAATATCGGAGATGTCCATGCCTGCCTGCGCCAGCACGCGTTCCGTCGCCGGGACGGGGCCCGTCAGCATGATGGTCGGGTCGGTGCCGATTCGGGCGGTGGCGCGGATCCGCGCCCGAGGCTTCAGCCCCATGCGCTCGCCGTATTCCGCGCTCCCGACGAGCAGCGCGGCGGCACCGTCCACGATCCCCGAGGAATTGCCGGCGTGGTGGATGTGGGAGATCGCTTCTAGATGCGGATACTTCATCAGCGCGATCTGGTCGAAGCCCGGCATCGTCTCGCCCATTTCCTTGAAGGAGGGTTTGAGCGCGCCGAGGCTCTGCATGTCGGTCTCGGGCCGCATGTGCTCGTCGTGCTCGAGGATCGAGACGCCGTTCATGTCCGTCACCGGGATGACCGAGCGGGCGAAGCGGTTCTCCGACCAGGCCCGTGCGGCACGCTTCTGGCTCTCCACCGCATAGGCATCCGCGTCGTCGCGGGTGATGCCGTATTCCGTCGCGATGATGTCGGCGGAAATGCCCTGCGGCACGAAATAGGTCTTCATCGCGACGGAGGGATCGACGGCGATGGCCGCCCCGTCGGAGCCCATCGCCACGCGGCCCATCATCTCCACGCCGCCCGCGATGTACCCGTCGCCGGCGCCGCCCTTCACCTGATTGGCCGCGAGGTTCACCGCCTCTAGGCCGGAGGCGCAGAAGCGGTTGATGCTGAGCCCGGGGATCCGTTCGTCGAGCGAGGAGGCGAGGACGGCCGTGCGCGCGAGGCAGCCCCCCTGTTCGCCGACCTGCGTGGCGTTGCCCCAGATCACGTCCTCCACGGCGTGGCCTTCGAGGGCATTGCGCGCCTTGATCGCGTCGAGGACCAACGCGCTCAGCCGGACCGAGGTCACCTCGTGGAGCGCGCCGTCCTTGCGGCCCTTGCCGCGCGGGGTGCGGACCGCATCGTAGATGAAGGCGTCTGGCATGGTATCGCTCCTCTCCGGGCGGCGCGTCCGCCGGCCGTCATGTTCCTTCCCGCGACCGAGGCATCAGGTCGTAGGGATGCTTCCAGCCGTCGAGGGACTGGATGTTGCCGAGCCACCGGTCGATCGCGGGCCATTCGGCGCGATCAAAGCCGAACGGCTCCTCGTAGAAAAGATACCCGCAGCAGCTCAGATCGGCGAGTGTGACGTCGCGGCCCACGATCACGTCCCGCCCCTCAAGATGGGTATCGAGCACCTGATAGGTGGACCGCAGTCGCCCCTGCATGAAGTCGATGACCTCCGCCGGCCGCTTTTCCTCGGGCAGGAAGTTCATGAGAAACCGCGTCATCCCCGCCTGGGAGCTGAGCTTGTGGTTGTCCCAGAACATCCAGCGCAGCACCTCGCGCCATTCACCCGGCGCACCGCGGAACCGCCCCGATCGCTCGGCCACGTAATCCTGGATGACGCCCGATTGCGTGAGGCGGAGGTCGCCATCGACCATAACGGGAACCTCGCCCATCCCGTTGACCTCGTCGCGCCAGGCTTCCGTTCGCGTCTCGCCGTTGAAGAAGTCGACGAAGACCGGGCGCCAGTCGAGCCCGGCGAGTTCCATCGCGAGCGCCGCCTTGTAGGCATTGCCCGATTCGCCGAAGCAATGGAGTTCAATCGTCATGCCGTCTCCGTTTCGTATCCTGTTCCGATGGCACGATAGGGAGCCGGACCGGCGGAGGAAACTGCAATCGGGGGCCTTCTCCTTCCCCAGGCACGGGGCGTCAGAAGTTCGCGGCGTCGAGGCTCATCACGGGCTCCGCCCCGCTCTCGATTCGCGCAAGATGCATGGCCGTGGCCGGAAGCTGGCGGGACATGTAATAGCGACCGGTCGACAGCTTCGTCTCGTGGAAGACCGCGTCGGAACTGCCGTTCGCGAGCGCGTCCTGCGCGGCTTTCGCCATTTGTGCCCACATGTAGCCCAGGCAGACATGCCCGAAGAGGTGCATGAAGTCGTAGGACCCGGCGAGCGCGTTCATCGGCTCCCTGATCCCGTTCTGCATGAAGTATGTGCAGGCCGTCGAAAGGTCTGCCGTGGCCTGATCGAGAGGGTCGAGAAACTCTTCCTTCAACGCGGCATCGTCTTGGTGGCTCGCCATGAAACCGCGCACGAGATCGAGAAACCCCATGATCGTCTTGCCGCCCGCATGACCGAGCTTGCGGCCCACGAGGTCGAGCGACTGTACGCCGTTCGTCCCCTCGTAGATCATCGTGATCCGCGCATCGCGGACGAATTGCTCGAGCCCCCATTCACGGGTGAAGCCGGACCCGCCGAGCGTCTGCTGCGCGAAGACCGTCGTCTCGAACCCCTTGTCGGTCAGGAACCCCTTCAGCACCGGAGTAAGGAGCGACACGAGGGCTTCGGCCTCTGCATCCTCCGCGCGCGCGGCCCTGTCGATGAGGAACGCGCCCCATAGGGCGAAAGCACGCGCGCCTTCGACGAAACTCTTTTGATCGAGCAGGTTACGACGCACATCGGGATGCACGATGATCGGGTCGGCCGGCCCGGAGGCGTTCTGCGGCCCGGTCAGGTCGCGTCCCTGGAGCCGGTCGCGCGCGAAGGCGAGGGCGTTCTGGTACGCCACGGACCCCTGGGCATAGCCCTGCACCCCGACGCCGAGGCGGGCTTCGTTCATCATCGTGAACATCGCCCGCATCCCCTTGTGGGCCTCGCCGATGAGAAAGCCCGTCGCGCCATCGTAATTCATCACGCAGGTCGCGTTGCCGTGGATGCCCATCTTTTCCTCGAGCCCGCCGCAGGAGACCGCGTTGCGGGCACCAGTGGTGCCATCCTCCTCCACCAGGAACTTGGGCACGATGAAAAGGGAAATACCCTTTACGCCGTCCGGACCGCCGGGGATACGGGCGAGGACGAGGTGGATGATGTTGTCGGTGAGGTCATGCTCGCCCGCCGAGATCCAGATCTTCTGGCCAGTGATGCGGTAGGTTCCGTCCTCCTGCGGCTCCGCCTTCGTCCGGATCAGGCCGAGATCGGTGCCGCATTGCGGCTCCGTCAGGTTCATCGTGCCCGACCAGCTCCCCTCGACGAGCTTCGGCAGATAGGTCTCTTTCTGGGCCGCGGATCCGTGCGTGTGGATCGCGTTGTAAGCCCCGTGCGACAGGCCTTGATACATGTTGAACGCCATGTTGGCGGAGACGAAGTATTCCCCCACCGCGGAATTCAGCAGATGCGGCATGCCCTGCCCACCGTATTCCGGATCGCAGTCGAGCCCGATCCAGCCGCCCTCACGCATCATGTCGTAGGCTGCCTTGAACCCCTCCGGCGTCCGGACGACGCCGTTCTCGAGCCGGCATCCCTCCGCATCGCCCATGGAATTGAGCGGCGCGAGAACATCCCCGGCCAGCTTCCCGGCTTCCTCCAGAACCGCTCGCGTCGTGTCGCGATCGAGATCCTCGTATCCGGGAACGCCGCTATCCGCGATGCGCAGGACATCGTGGAGCACGAATTGCGTGTCATCCACGGGCGCGCGGTAATGGGGCATGTCTCTCCTCCGTGTTGTGAGGGCCGTGTCAGGCCGCCCGGGTTCCCCGCAACTTCTCCAGCGCATCCGCGCCCCAGGCGATCTGTCCCTCGAGATCGACGATGGCACCGTCGAGGTCCATTCTGCGCTGCTTCAGATCGGCAAGGCGCCGTTGCGCGACCTCGACCGCCCTCGTGAGCTGCGTCTCCTGCTGGTCGTCGATTTCGTAGAGATCTAGGAGCTGGCGGATCTCCTCCAGGGAAAACCCGAAACGCTTGCCCCGGAGAATGAGGGTCAGGCGCGCGCGGTCGCGCCGGGTGAAAAGGCGTTTTTGCCCCTCCCGGATGGGAGCGAGCAGTTCCTTCGCTTCGTAGAAGCGCAGGGTACGTGGTGTGACGTCGAACCTGTCGCACATCTGGCGGATGGTCATCACCTCGTCTGACATGATACGAACCTCGGTCTGCGGCGCCGCTAGCACATGCAAGGCATTCGGGCGCGTTTCAATATGGCCTTACGTCCGCGTCAGCGGAACGTAGCGTAAGTTCGCGCCATGCGGTTTACAGAGTGTTAATCCGCGCCGTCCCCGTGTTCTTCGAGGTGCTTTGCGACGCCGTCGCGCATCTCCTGCAACTCGGCGATCGCACGCTCTGTCTGCCGGACTTCCGATCGCAGGTGCTCGATCTGGCGATCCGCCATGGTCAGCGTCTCGCGCAACTGGGCCACCGTTCCGCGCTGATCGTAGATTTCCAGCCATTGCCGGATCTCTTCGAGGCTGAAGCCCCAACGCCGCCCCCGAAGGATCAGGGTCAGGCGCGCGATCTCGCGCGGTCCATAGAACCGGGCGCGGCCTTCGCGCTCGGGCGCGATCAGTTCGATGTACTCGTAATAGCGAAGGGTGCGTGGAGTCACGTCGAACCGCGCGCACATATCCTTGAAAGACACGCGTGCCTCGGTCATGTCGGCATCCTTTCCGGCCGTCTCTACGCCCCGGACGGACCGGAGCCAAATTCAGCTCAGGAGTTCAGCACTTCCGAAACGAGACGCCCGGGCGTGCTGGCCGATCTGGGCTCCGCACGCGCGATGGCGGGTGTGGCGTTCACCCACATGTTCCTGACGACGCAATCGAGCATGAAATGGGCAAGATCGGCGTGCCGCGTGCGGATCAGGTCTGGTGGGATCACATCCGGCGTTACGACATAGTCCGCGGTGAGCTCGCCCTCCATCAGCCATCCGGGACGCACCGCGGTCCAGTCGATGTCGTCGGCCGCCCGCAAGATGCGTTCCATCTCCGCCATCTGGGTGAACACCCGGTCGAGCGCCGCGCTGCTCGTCATCTGGAACCACAACGGCCCGCGACGCCGGCTTGCCACGAAGCTCGCGGAGATCACGACGAGGCGCCGCACCTGCGCGCGCTGCATTTCCCGGACGAGGTTGACCGCCCCTTCGGTATAGATCGGTGGCGGTGCTATCGCGGTCTTCGGACCGATGCCCAGTCCAATGGCAGACAGGACCGCGTCGCATCCGTCGAGCGCATCGGCGAAACCGCCTTTCATGATGTCGGCGGTTCGCTTCTCCACACCGGCGGGCATGTCGGCATTCCCCGGCCAATTCGGCTCGAAGGCACGGACGCGGTGTCCGGCCGCCACGGCCTGCTTCACGAGATGCTTTCCCGTCGTGCCGGCCGCGCCGAAGATTGCCAAGGTTTTGACGTCGTCCATTGCGTTTACTCCTGATGCGGGTGCAACCGACGATCGAAGCCCCCGGTTCCCTCCCGGGTCCGACGACCGGGCCGAGAATTCGAGACCCGGCGGTCGCCCGCCGGTCGTCTTCGAAGGCACGCCGCTGGTATCCGGGCAGGGCGCGCTGGATTCCTCTTTTCGACTTGTCCGGCGCCGGTTCCGACGGGATAGAGGACCGTGACAGAACCGGAGCCAGGCATGACGGAGCGATTGGCGGAGATCGCGCGGCAATTCATCGAGGCGATCCCCCATGCCCGGGCGCTTCGATTGAGCCTCGAGACGATCGGGGCGGGCGAGGCCGAGATCGTAATGCCCTATGATGCGCGCCTCGTCGGCGACCCCGCGACGGGCGTGATCCACGGCGGTGCGGTTTCCACCCTGATGGATACCTGCAGCGGTGCGGCGGTGATGGCGCATGCAAGCGCGCCCGCCGGAACCGCGACCCTCGATCTCAGGATCGACTACATGCGACCGGCCGCGCCGGGAAAGTCGATACGTGCCCGGGCCACCTGCTACCACGTCACCCGCTCCATCGCCTTCGTGCGAGCGGAGGCCCATGACGGAGAGGCCGACACCCCGGTCGCGAGTGCCACGGGTGCCTTCACCCTCGAACGTGCGGAACGGCCGGAATGAGGCCGCGCCCCGAACCCGTTCAGGTGATCAAGGAGCGTCGCGACGCGGCGCTCGCGAAGCTCGTCGGCGGGATCCCCTACGTTGCCTTCCTCGGCATCCGCTTCGAGAGGCGTGGCGACGAGCTGACCGCGACGCTTCCCTATTCCGACATGCTGATCGGCAATCCGGTCCTGCCAGCGCTGCACGGCGGGGTGACGGCGGCCTTCCTCGAGACGACGGCGATCATCGAGTTGAGCTGGTCGCGCCTCTGGAGCGAGGTCGAGGCCAAACGCATCGATCCGCAGGCCCTTGATGCCACCCGGATGCCGCGGATGCCGAAGACGATCGATTTCACCGTGGACTACCTGCGCTCGGGTCTGCCGCGCGATGCCTATGCGCGTGCGCGGATCAACCGCTCCGGCCGACGCTACGCCAGTGTCCACGTGGAAGCTTGGCAGGACAACCGCGACCGGCTCTTCGCGCAGGCCACGGGGCATTTCCTGATGCCGCAAGCGCCGGATGGCTGAGCCCCGCCCGATCACGCATCGCCGGGTCCTGGCGGTCGCGCTGCCGATCGTGCTCTCGAACGCCACCGTGCCGATCCTAGGCGTCGTCGATACCGGCGTCGTGGGACAACTCGGGGAGGCCGCGCCGATCGGAGCCGTGGGGATCGGGGCGATCATCCTGACCGCGCTCTACTGGATCTTCGGCTTCCTGCGGATGGGGACGACGGGTTTTGCGGCGCAGGCGCTCGGCCGGGGCGATCTCGACGAAGGGGCCGCGATCCTCGGCCGCGCGCTCGGGCTTGCCGCGGTTGCGGGTCTCGCGATCATCGTGCTGCAATGGCCCCTGTTCCGGCTGGCCTTCCTCGTATCGCCTGCCTCGGCGGAGGTGGAGGAGCTGGCGCGCGGGTACATGGGCATCCGCGTCTGGTCGGCGCCGGCGCTCATCGGGCTCTACGCGATCACCGGCTGGCTCATCGCGGCGGAGCGGACGCGCGGCGTTCTGGTGATCCAGCTCTGGATGAACGGCGTCAACATCGTGCTCGATCTCTGGTTCGTCCTCGGTCTCGGCTGGGGGGTCGAGGGGGTGGCCACGGCCACTCTCATCGCCGAATGGTCGGGCCTGGCGCTCGGGCTCTGGCTTTGCCGCGCGGCCTTCGCGACGCCCGCCTGGCGCGACCTGTCCCGGCTGACCGATCCCGCGCGGCTTAAGCGCTTCGCCAGCGTCAACAGCGACATCCTGCTGCGCTCGCTGGCGCTCCAGGGTGTCTTCGTGAGTTTCCTCTTCCTCGGCGCGCGATTCGGCGACGTACCCCTCGCCGCGAACCAGATCCTGCTGCAATTCATCGAGGTCACGGCCTATGCGCTCGACGGCTTCGCCTTCGCGGCGGAGGCGATGGTGGGCAACGCGCTGGGCGCGGGGCGGCGCGACCTCTTCCGCCGCGCGGCGATCGTCACGAGCCTCTGGGGGGCGGCGACGGGCGTTCTGCTGGCGCTGGTATTCGCGATCTTCGGAACGACGATCATCGATATCATGACGACGGCGCCTGGGGTGCGGGCGGAGACGCGCGACTATCTGCCCTACATGGTCGCCGCGCCGATTCTTGGTACCGCGGCCTGGATGCTCGACGGGATCTTCATTGGCGCCACCCGCACCGCCGACATGCGCAACATGACGGTGCTTTCGGCCGCGATCTACGTCGTGGCGGTGCTGGCCCTGGTGCCGGGCTTCGGCAATCACGGCCTGTGGATGGCGCTTCTCGTCAGCTTCGTCGCCCGCGGCGCGACGCTCGGTCTGCGCTACGGCCCGCTCGAACGTTCGGTGTCATGACCATGCCGCGCGGTCGGTGCCGACGAGTTCCGTGATGGTCGTCGCGCGCAACCGGCCGAGCTCCGCATCCATCCCCTCCGCGATCCGGGCGGCGAGCGAGAGCCCGTTATAGACCATGCCCGTGTAGAGCTGCACGGCGGAAGCTCCGGCGCGGATCTTGGCGAGTGCGTCCGCCGCCGACCCGATCCCGCCCACGCCGACGAGCGGGATCCTCGTCAGCCGCGACAGCCGCGCGAGAACTCTCGTCGACCGCTCGAAGAGCGGCGCACCGGAAAGTCCGCCTGCCTCGCCGCGATGAGCGCTTTGGAGCCCGTCCCGCGCGAGGGTCGTGTTCGTGGCCACGATCGCGGAGACGCGGGCATTCTCCGCCACCGCGACCAAGTCGGCGAGGGCCGCACCGTCGAGATCGGGGGCGATCTTGAGAAAGACCGGCAACGGTCGCGCGAGCGCAGCATTGGCCTCCATCACGCCACCGAGGAGGGCCTCGAGCGCCGCCGCGCCCTGGAGATCGCGCAGGCGCTCGGTATTGGGTGAGGAGACGTTGACCGTCGCGAAGTCGAGATGTGGCGCGGCGCGGCGCAGGACTTCGGCGAAATCCGCGGCACGGTCCGCACTGTCCTTGTTCGCGCCGAGATTGAGGCCCCGCGGGATCGCGGTCGGCGTCGCGGCAAGACGGGCCGCGATCCGATCGACCCCCTCGTTGTTGAAGCCGAAGCGGTTGATGGCCGCGCGATCCTCCGCGAGCCGGAAGAGACGGGGCGCGGGATTGCCGGGCTGCGGGCGCGGCGTGGCGGCGCCGAGTTCGAGAAAGCCGAACCCCGCGCGGGAGAGCGCATCGAGCGCGGTGGCGTTCTTGTCGAAGCCCGCGGCCATGCCGACGGGGTTCGGGAGCGCGAGCCCGGCTAGCGTCACGGCGAGCCTGTCGGAGGTGACCGGGCCGGGCAGGGGGACGAGGCCCGCGCGCAACCCGCGGAGCGCCAGCGCGTGGGCCCGCTCGGGATCGAACCGCCGGAGAGCCGCGAGCCCGATCCGCTCGACGGTGCTCATTCGAGTTCCTCCGGCAGGACGTGCCGCCCGCCCTCCAGGGGCAGATCGGTATGCCACTGGACGTCCCGCATCGAGAGCGCGCGGTAGAGATGCGGGAACAGCGCGCCCCCGCGCGACGGCTCCCATTTCAGATCGTCGCCGAGATCGTTCGCCTCGCAAGCGAGGAGGATCAGGCCCGTCGCGCCCGCGAAATGTTTCGACAGGGTTTCGGGAAGCTGTTCGGCGGTGGAGAAATGGACGAACCCGTCGGAGCGGTCCACGGGTGCGCCCGCACTCTCGCCGCGCTCGTGAAGCTCCGACCATTCGGCCGGGCGGAGAACCTTGTAGATCATCATGGGCGCGTTCATCGCATTCCTCGCATCACGCCGCCAGTCCTCCGTGGCGCGCGGGGCTTTGACAACACACCGGGTGCGGCGCAGTCTGACGCCGAACTTCTTTTGAGGAAATGACGATGATCTCGAGACTTGCCAGTTCCGCCGCGTTTCTCGCCCTTACGGCGGGAGGGGCCGCGGCCGATTACCAGATCACCATCCTTCACACGAACGATTTCCACGCGCGGTTCGAGCCGATCACGAGCTCCGACGGGTCCTGCGCGCCCGAGGACAACGAGGCGGGCGAGTGCTTCGGCGGCTCCGCCAGACTGGTCACGGCGATCCGGGATGCGATCGAGCGGCACGAGAACACCCTTCTGGTGGATGCGGGCGACCAGTTCCAGGGCTCGCTCTTCTACACCTACTACAAGGGTGCGCTCGCCGCCGAGATGATGAACGCCATGGGCTACGACGCGATGGCGGTGGGCAACCACGAGTTCGACGACGGGCCGGACGTGCTCGAGACCTTCACGGAGGCGCTCGAGGCGCCCCTTCTGATGGCGAACGCGGATCTGACCGGGGAAGAGGCGCTGCGGGAGGGCATCGAGAAATCGGTGATCCTCGAGAAGAATGGGGAGCGGATCGGCATCATCGGGCTCACGCCGCAGAACAACGAAGAACTGGCCTCGCCGGGACCGAACATCGTCTTCACCGATCCTTCGGAGGCGGTGCAGGCCGAGGTCGACCGTCTGACCGGGGAGGGCGTGAACAAGATCGTTCTCCTGTCGCATTCGGGCTACCAGGCCGACGAACGGATCGCGCAGGCGACGAGCGGTGTCGACATCATCGTCGGGGGGCATTCCCACACGCTTCTGGGCGACATGGAGGGTGCGGAAGGTCCCTATCCGACGATGGTGAACGAGACCGCCATCGTGCAGGCCTACGGCTACGGTAAGTACCTGGGCGAACTCGACGTGACCTTCGACGATGACGGCAAATTGACGGAGGCACAGGGGGCCCCGATCCTGCTCGACGCCTCCGTCGAGGAGGACGCCGCAACCGTCGAGCGGATCAGCATGGCCGCCGAGCCGCTCGACGAGATCCGCAACGAGGTGATCGGAGAGGCCGCGGAGGCGGTCGACGGCGACCGCACCGTCTGCCGGGCGCGGGAATGCACCATGGGCGTCCTGATCGCCGACGCCATGCTCGACCGGGTCGCGGATCAGGGTATCGAGATCGCGCTGCAGAACGGCGGCGGCATCCGCGCCTCCATCGACGCGGGCGAGGTCACGATGGGGGAAGTGCTGACCGTGTTGCCCTTCCAGAACACGCTGTCGACCTTCGAGGTGAGCGGACAGACCCTTCTCGACGCGCTCGAGAACGGAGCGAGCCAGATGGAGGAGGAAGGCGGGCGCTTCGCGCAGGTCGCGGGCATGAGCTATACCGTCGATCCGTCGGCGAAGCCGGGTTCGCGGATCAGCGACGTCATGGTGGGCGGCCAGCCGATCGAAACCGCCACGACCTACGGCGTGGTATCCAACAATTACGTGCGCAACGGCGGCGATGGCTACGAGATGTTCGTCGATGCCCAGAACGCCTACGATTTCGGGCCCGACCTCGCCGACGTGACGGCGGAGTATCTTTCGGCGAACACGCCCTACACGCCGATGACCGATGGCCGCATCACGGTCGTGGGCGAATAACGCTCGCCGCGACCCCGCCGCCGCGTCGCGATTTCCCCGATCCGACGCGGCGGTGCTCCATCCGTCTGGTATACCAAACGTTGATCTCGGATTCGACATGACCTAAGCTCGCGGCATCGGATGGGGCCGTGACAGCCCCCGCACGTCTACCTGGGAGGAGAAGACATGCCGAACCGTTTCGCCGCGATCGCAACGGGGTTCAGCCTCGTTGCCGGTGCCGCCTATGCGCAGGATTATCCCGACCGCCCGATCCAGATGATCGTCCCCTGGGGCGCGGGCGGGGGGACCGACGCCGTCGGCCGCATCATCGCCACGCAGCTCCAGCAGGAGCTCGGGGTGCCCGTCAACGTCGTGAACCGCACCGGCGGCTCGGGCGTGGTAGGCCACAGCGCCATCGCCAATGCAGAGCCAGACGGCTACACGATCGGCATCATGACGATCGAGATCGACATGATGCACTGGCAGGGCCTGACCGATCTGACCTACGAGGATTTCGAAATCCTCGCGATGGTGAACACCGATCCCGGCGGGATCATGGTTTCCGCGGATTCCGGATGGGACAGCGTCGAGGCCTTCCTCGAATCGGTCAAGGCCGAGCCCAAGGGCACCTTCACCGCCTCGGGGACGGGGCAGGGGGGCATCTGGCATGTCGGAATGGCAGGTTGGCTTCTCTCCGAGGACCTGCCGCCCGACCAGATCACCTTCGTCCCGAGCCAGGGTGCCGCGCCCGGCATCACCGACATGGTCGCGGGCGGCGTCGACATGATTCCGTCCTCGCTGGCCGAGGGGCGCTCGATGATCGATGCGGAGCGGGTCCTGCCGCTCGCCACGATGTCGGCGGAGCGGCAGGAGGCGTTTCCGGACGTGCCGACGCTCGCCGAGACGACGGGGTCCGACTGGACGGTCGCCGTCTGGCGCACGGTGGCGGGTCCGGCCGGCTTGCCCGACGACGTTCGAGACACGCTCGTGAGCGCGATCGAGACGGCCTACAATTCCGACGAGTATCAGAGCTTCATGCAGGAACGCGGCTTCGGCCTGCGCTGGGCCGGGCCCGACGAGGCGACGCAGATCGTGGCCGAGGACGACGCCGCCTTCGGCGAGGTCATGCGGCAGGCGGGCCTCGCGGCGGAATGATGTCCTGAGAGGGGCCCGGTCGGACGGACGTCCGACCGGGCCCGCCCCTGGCCGGAGGCCACCATGCGTGCAACGGACCTGACCCTCGGCATCCTCGTTCTGCTCGGCGGGATCGCCATCTATGTCTCCGCCATGGGGTTCGAAGTGATCCCAGGACAGAGCTACGGCGCCGGCACCATGCCGCGCGCCATCGCCTTTGCCACGATCGGCGTGGGGCTCTTCATCGCGGGCAAAGCGCTCATGGCGGGGGATCGTTCGCTGGGTTTCGAGTTGCGCGACTGGGTGCGAAGTGGCCGCGCGCTCTTCCGGGCCGGCACCGCGCTCGTGCTCATCGTCGTCTACATCGTCGCCGCCCCATTCGTGGGGTTCACGCCCGCCGCGCTCTTCGTGCTCCTTGCGGGAATGCTGGTCCTCGGTACCCGACCCCTTCCCGCGATCGCGATTTCCATCGTCGCGACCATTGCCATCCAGCAGAGCTTCGGTCGGCTCCTGCTCGTCCCGCTGCCGCGCAGCGACCTTTTCTCCTTCCTCTGGTAGCAACGACATGGGCATTTACCTCGAAGCCGCCGGTCTCGTCTTCCAGCCCTACGTTCTGGCGGTGATCTTCTGCTCCGCCGCGTTCGGCATGTTCGTGGGCGCCATACCGGGCCTCGCCGCGACGATGGCCACCGCCCTGTTGGTGCCCGTGACCTTCTTCATGGATCCGGTCCCCGCGATCGCCGCAATCGTCACGGCCACGGCCATGGCGATCTTCGCGGGCGACATTCCGGGCACGCTCCTCAGGATGCCCGGCACGCCAGCCAGCGCGGCCTACGTCCAGGACAGCTATGAGATGACGAAGGCGGGACATCCCGAGGCGGCGCTCGGTGCCTCCCTCGTCTTCTCCGCGCTGGGCGGGATCTTCGGCACGCTCGTTCTCATCACCGCCTCGCCCGTGCTCGCGGAGGTGGCGCTCAAATTCTCGTCCTTCGAGTATTTCTGGCTCGTGGTTCTGGGGCTTTCCTGCGCCGTCTTTGTCTCGCCCGGATCGCCCGCACGGGGCCTCGTCTCGCTCCTCATCGGGCTCTTCGCCGCCACGATCGGCATCGACAATCCGGCAGGCGCGCCGCGCTACACGTTCGGCAACGTGGAGCTCTACGCAGGAATCCAGTTCATCCCCGCGATGATCGGGCTCTTCGCGGTGTCCGAAGTAATCCGCGCCTTCCTTGCGCGTAACGAGACGCCGAAGGTCGCGAACACGCGGAACGCCAGCATCTTCCGCCAGCAGTTCAAGAACCTCGTCACCTATCCGGTGCAGGCGATCAGGGGCAGCGTGCTCGGCACGGCGATCGGCGCGCTGCCCGGTGCCGGTGCCGATATTGCGGCCTGGATTTCCTATGCCGTCTCGAAGAAGTTCTCCAAAACGCCCAAGAAGTTCGGTACCGGCCATGTCGAGGGGCTCGTCGAGGCGGGCGCATCGAACAACGGCGCGATGAGCGGGGCGTGGATTCCCGCCCTCGTCTTCGGCATCCCCGGCGACTCGATCACCGCGATCGTGATCGGGGTGCTCTACGTCAAGGGCATCAATCCCGGCCCGACGGTCTTCATCAACGATCCGCAGTTGATCTACGCCGTCTTCATCGTCTTCCTGCTCGCCAACATCATCATGCTGCCGCTCGGCTGGTTGGCGATCAAAGGCGCGGGCACGATCCTGTCGATCCCGTCGCGCATCCTCATGCCGATCATCCTGATGTTCTGCATCGTCGGATCCTTCGCGATCAACAATTCGCCCACGGGCATCATCATCATGCTGGTCTTCGGCATCATCGGCTTCCTGATGGAGGAGAACGACATTCCCATCGCCCCGGCGATCCTCGGGCTTGTCCTCGGCCCGATGCTGGAGCAGAACTTCGTTACATCGATGATCAAGTCGCAGGGCAGCTTCCTTGCCTTCTTCGAGCGACCGATCGCGGCCGGTCTCGGCATCTTCACCCTCGTGATCTGGTCGATCCCGCTCGTCCTGCTTCTCGTGAATCGCGGCAAGTCCGCCTCCGTCACGCCCTCCTGAACCAGAAAGGCTCCGACCCATGTCGAAACCAGATCTCCTCCTCGTTGCCGGCCTCACTCCACGCGTCGTCGAACAGCTCGAGAAGGATTTCACGCTGCACCGCTATTGCGACGCGGAGGACAAGTCCGCCTTCCTCAAGGACGTGCCCGCCGGGATCCGCTTCGTCGCAACCGGCGGCAGCGCCGGCTGCACGCGGGAAATCATCGAGGCGCTCCCCGATCTCGAGATCATCTCCTCGTTCGGCGTGGGCTACGATGCGGTCGACGTGGACGCAGCGAAGGAGCACGACGTCCGGGTGACGAACACGCCCGACGTGCTCAACGATTGCGTGGCCGAAGTGGCGATGGCCCTGATGCTCGCCCTTGCCCACCGTCTGCCCGAGGCCGACCGCTATCTCCGTGACGGCCGGTGGGAGAGCGAGGGATCGTTCCCCCTCACGGCGGAACTCACGGGGCGCAAGCTCGGCATCATCGGGCTCGGCCGGATCGGCAAGACGATCGCCCGGCTCGCTCAGGCGTTCCAGATGCAGGTCGTCTATCACGGCCGCTCCGAGCAGCCGCACCAGCCCTACACGTATTATTCCGATCCGAAAACGATGGCGCGCGACGTCGACTGGCTCCTCGTCATCGCGCCGAGCACGCCCGAGACGCAGGGAATCGTCAATCGCGACGTGCTGGAGGCGCTCGGCCCCGAAGGGCGGCTCGTCAACGTGGCTCGCGGCGATCTCGTCGATGAGGAGGTCCTGATCGAGATGCTGTCCTCGGGCGGCATCGCGGGCGCCGCGCTCGACGTCTTCGCACAGGAGCCGCACGTGCCGGAGGCGCTTCGCAAGCTCGACAACGTGGTCCTGCTCCCGCATGTGGGCAGCGCGACGCACAAGACCCGCGCGGCGATGGGCGATCTGGTCGTGCGCAACCTGCGCGCCCATCTCAAGGGCGACCCGCTGCCCACCCCCGTCGCCTGAGCCCGGCCTCGGGGGCGAGGCTCCCGTGGGAGAACACCGCCCCGGCTCGGAGGCCGGGGCGACGAACTCAGTTCGATGCCGGCGCGTCGAGCCCGATCCGCTCGATGAAGTCGCGGTGGCTCTGGACGATCTCCGCCGTCTCGGGCGTCTTCTGTGCCCATTCGTCCCAGGCCCCGAAGGCCGCTTGCCGGAACGCCGCGCGGTCCTCCTGCGACCAGTCGTAGATCGTGACGCCCTCTTCGGGCAGGGCCACCAGCGCCTCGCCGTTCTCCACCACCGTCGCGAGCATCAGTTCGTAGCCGAGGTTCTTCTCCGCCGAGGTGATGATCGCCCGCTGCGCATCGGTCAGGCCTTCCCAGAAATCGGTCCGGCAGGCGAGATGGTCCGACGACATAGAGTGGAAGCCCGGGAACGTCGTGTGCTTGGCGATGTCGTAGAGCCCGGACCCGACATTGTTCGACAGCCACGAGGCGTCTGCGCCGTCGATGATCCCGGTCTCGAGCGCCGTGAAGATCTCGGTGAAGTCCATCACCACCGGAGAGGCGCCGAGGGAGGCGAAGATCTCGCTCTCCATCCCGGGCGGGGAGCGGAACTTCCAGTTCTTGAGGTCGTCCGGCCCCGCGATCGGGCTGGTTGAGACGAGCGATTCCTGACCGCCGATATGGGCACCGACGAAGGTCATCCCGTTCGTATTGTAAAGGCCGTTGATCTCCTCCCGCCCGCCGCCATACTCGATCCAGGACTGGAATTGCAGCGGCGTGTCGTATCCCCCCATCGTGTCCGCAACGAACTGGTAGGCCGGGTTCTTCCCGGTCTGGTAGCTGCCGTTCGTCATGTCGCAATCGATGATGCCCGAGGCCGCGGCGTCGAACGTTTCGGCCGATTTCACCACCGAGGCGGAGTAGAACATCTCCACGTCGATATCGCCGCCCGACATCGTCTCGACGTTCTCGACGAAATCCGCGATCAGGCGGCCCGAGGTCGATTCCGGCGATTGGTGGTTCTGGATGCGCACCGTGACGGATTGGGCCCCTGCCACCGTCGCGGTGCCGAAGGCCAGTGCGGCGCAGAGCGCCGTAGTCCTGTAGACGTGCATGGTCTCTCCTCCCTAATGATCGACCCCGTCCGGGGCCTACGCGCGCGGTGCGCGTCCCTCCATCTCGTCCTCGATATAGACGCGGATGATCTCTTCGAAGCTGTCCTCCGCCGTGAAGCCGGCCTCGCGGGCGCGACGGACATCGAAGTCCCGCGGCCATCCTGAAACGATTTTTTCGATCGTCGGATCGGGCTCCCGCCGGATGAGCGCCACGGTCTCGTCGCCCGCGACGTTCCTGAGCGCCTCGATCTGATCGGCGACGGTGGCGGAGACGCCCGGCATCGTCATGTTGCGCCGCGAGCCGAGCATTTGGGTGTCGAGCGCCGCGGCATGGCGCAGGAAGCCCACGGCGGAGCGGGGACTCGCGTGGTAGTGGCGCACGTCGTCATCGACGGGCAGAACCGCTTCCTTGCCTTCGAGGGGCTCGCGCAGGATGCCAGAGAAGAAGCCTGAGGCAGCCTTGTTGGGCTTGCCGGGGCGGATGCAGATCGTGGGAAAGCGGATGCCCACTCCGTCGAGGAAACCGCGGCGGGAATAATCGTCGAGCAGCAATTCCCCCATCGCCTTCTGCGTCCCGTAGCTCGTGAGCGGCGTGAGGAAGAAGTCGTCCCCGATCTTGTCGGGAAATGGCGCGCCGAAGACCGCGAGGGAAGAGGCATAGACCACGCGGGGCGTGTAGCCATCGGTCTCGTGCGCCGCGCGGATGGCGTCGAGAAGCGCCCGGGTGCCGTCGAGATTGATCCGATAACCCTTCTCGAGATCGGCCTCCGCCTCGCCCGAGACGATGGCTGCGAGATGAACGAGCACGTCCGGTTGCCGGGCCACGAGGTCCGCAGCGACACCCTCGTTCGACAGGTCGGCCTCGACCACGTTCCGCGTGCCCGTGAAATCCGTGGCGACGTCGGGCGGGACGATGTCGACGAGGGTCAGCGTCTCGACTGTCCGGTCGCCGATCCTGTCGTCGTTGGCGATGGATTCGGCGAATTTTCGGCCGATCATTCCGCCGGCACCGGTTATCATCACATGCATGTCGTCTCCCTCGCGATCAAGCCGTCACGGTAAGGCCCCGTCCTGGCCCTTCGTCGCGGGTGTCGCGGATGACGTGGCGAACCTCGACGCAGCCGGCTTGTGCCAAGTCCGCGCGATGCCGGCGTGATCGTCCCCCCACCCGCGACCGGAGCCTGTCCGTTCGGGCCATTTCCTCCCAGAATTGGTATACCAGCGATACCTCGTTTGCAAAGTTGAAAGGCTTTACCTCCGGTGCCAGAGGGTACTGGAATGGAGGCGGGGGCCTGGATGGCCCCCCGGGGGGCGGTATCCGGTCCTCGTTTCCAGGGGGACCTTGTGTGGATCATCCGGTGTTGCTCGTCGTCGCGGCCGTGGTGGTCGGCATGTCGAAGGGCGGTCTCGCGACCGCGGCGGCGATCGCTGTCCCGATGCTGTCGCTCGTCATGAACCCGATCGCGGCCGCGGCGACGCTGCTGCCCGTCTATCTCGTCACCGATTGGGTCGGGGTCTGGTTCTACCGGCGCAATTTCTCTCGTCGGAACCTCGTGATCCTCGTGCCCGCGATGATCTTCGGCATCGTCATCGCCACGATCGTCACGCCCTATACGCCCGAGCCGGTACTGCTCGTCGTGACGGGGCTCATCGGCATCTGGTTCTGCGCGCGGACATGGCTCCGCCGCACACCCCCGGAGCCCGCGGAGGCCGCAATCCTGCCGGGGCTCTTCTGGGGGACGATCACCGGGATCACGAGCTTCATCACCCATTCAGGCGCGCCGCCCTCGCAGGCCTATCTCCTGCCGCAGCGCCTGCCGAAGCTCGAATTCGCCGGGACGATCGCCATCGCCTTCGCGATCGGGAACCTCGCGAAGCTTCCCGGCTACTGGGTGACGGGTGCGCTTGTCGGTCTCGAATGGCGACTGACCGCAATCCTGATCGTGGCGGGGGTCTGCGGCACGATCCTCGGCCGGTGGATCGTCGAACTGCTTCCCGACGCGACCTACATGCAGGTCATCAAGGTGATGCTCTTCACCCTTTCGGCCGGCCTCATTGCCAAGGCGCTCACGCTCTGAAGGCCGGTCCCGGGCGACCCTGACGGCGCCGGCGTCCTTCCTTTTGACATCTTGGATGCGCGCGTCCGCGTTCTAAGGCGCTCGCATTGCGAGTCGCGCCTGCTTCCCGCTGGGGGAACGGTGCCTGCAAGGCTCGATCCGGGTGGATCAACAAAAAGTCAGATGCCATATTAGCACTTTAACAGAAACAATCGGGCGTTAACCTTGGTTAATATCCCGCATGCGGCGAATTTGACGGGGAGTTCTTGATCGGTTTTGTAAGGGGTGCCTGATGTCGTCAGTACATGCTTGCTTTAAACTCGAATGATCGGAAACATACAGGTTCTCCGATTTGTCGCAGCTCTCATGGTCGCCCTCTATCATATCCAACTCCCGGTCGCTCGGGGCGAATTGACGATCCTGTCGCTTTTCGAGCGTGGTAGCGTCGGCGTCGATATCTTCTTCGTAATCAGCGGGGTCGTCATTTATCTCGTTTCCGCGTCGAAGGACAAATTACTAATCGGGGAATTCGCCTCGAAACGGTTCTGGCGGATTTATCCTCCCTACATCGCCGTTCTTTGCCTCGCGGTCCTGATCGCCTGCATGCAATCCGCCATTGGGGGCACCAGTCAGACTTACAATGCGTTATCCATCGAGTCGCTGACCGTTTCGGCCTTGCTGCTGCCGTTATCGCCGCAGATATATCCGATCGCGTGGACCCTGACGTTGGAAATCGTATTCTACGGGATCTTCTGTCTCGCATTTCGGGCAGGCGGTATTCGTGGCGTCATATTCGCATTGCTGGCTTGGTATATGGCGGCAAAGACCTATTCGCTTTATCTGCACGATCCGGACGGGCCCATGATCTGGTTCCTCCATTCGGTGGTGCTCGAATTCCTGTTCGGTGTCGTGATTGGAATTCTCTATCAGAGGAACGCGGTCATCTTCGCTCCGCTCGCGGCTCTCGCGGGAGTGGCCGGGGTTGTTCTTGTCCTCACGACTGAACGGATCGGGCTCGGGCGTGAAATCGAATTCGGACTTCCGGCGGCGCTTCTCGTCTATGGTGCCGTGGGATTGCGCTGGCGTGTCCCGTCCTTCGGTCTTCTCGCCGGGGAAAGCTCCTATATCCTCTATCTGATACACCCGCTTCTTTTCTCGATCACCGCCGTGGCCGCGGCGCGGGCCTTGGGCGTCGACATCTATGCGAGCGAGGCTGCGATGCTTCTGACCGTGGCAGGCCTCGTCGCAACGGCGATGGCGCTGACCGTCTGGGTCGAGCGTCCCTATATCGCCTGGTACAAGTCCCGGATGGTCGGGGCGCCGCGGCAAACGAAGGTCGCCGCGTCGGGCACGTTCTGAGAGTTCGCCAGTCGACCGAAGAAAATTGCCGAACCGAAGGCCCCGCCCGGCCTATTCGCCCAATGCGATCCCCTCGCGGCGCGGATCGGCGCCGCCGGTGAGCGTCTCGCCCACCGCGATCATGTGCAGCCCGGAATTGAGGTCCCGCACCTCCGTCTCGTATCCCAACTCCTGCAGCGGGCCCGCGAGGTCCGCGAGCGGCGTCCCCTCCTCGAGATCGAAGGTACCGAAGCGATTGACGGCGTGTGGCGCGGAGAGGGCCGCCTGCGCATCCATGCCCCAATCGATATGGTTCACGACGGCCTGCGCGACGTAGCCGATGATCCGCGATCCGCCGGGCGAGCCCACGACGAGGATCGGCGCGCCATCCCGCATCACGATCGTGGGCGCCATGGAGGAGCGCGGACGCTTGCCCGGCTCCACGCGGTTGGCGATCGGATAGCCGTCCTCGTGCGTCTCGAAGCTGAAATCGGTCAGTTCGTTGTTGAGCAGGAACCCGCCCGGTGCGAAAAGGCGCGACCCGAAGCCGTTCTCGATCGTGGTCGTCATCGAAAGGGCGTTGCCCGCCGCATCGACGATCGAGATGTGGGAGGTCGAGGGCAGCTCGATCGACGCGTCGTCGCCCCAGATCGCGGCATGGCTCCAGTCCGGATCCCCGGCGGACACGTCCGGCAGGGCGTCGTCGCGGTCGAGCAGTCGCGCGCGGCTTTCCAGGTAGGCAGGATCGACCAGCCCTTCGAGCGGCATCGGAACGTAGTCGATATCGGCCATGTACCGGCCGCGATCGGCGAAGGCGAGGCGGGAGGCGTCGCCGATGAGCCGCCATGCCTCCGGATCCTCGATCCCCATCTCGCCGAGCGGATAGGCATCGAGCATCCCGAGGATCTGCCCCACGGTGAGCGCGCCCGAGGAGGGCGGACCCATGCCGCAGATCTGCGTGTCGCGATAGTCCGCGCAGACCGCCTCGCGTTCGACGACGTCGTAGATTGCGAGATCGGTCATCGAGAGCGTGCCGGGATTGCCTGGTGCGTTCTGAACCGTCTCGACGATGCCCTGCGCGATCTCGCCCGTGTAGAACGCTTCCGCGCCCTCTTCGGCGATGGTCTCGAGCGTGTCGGCATAGGCCGCGTTCGTAAGCGTGTCGCCCGCCGCGATGGCGGTGCCGCCGGGCATGAAATAGGCGGCCGTCGCCTCGAACCGGCCGAGCCGCTCGGGATCCTCGGCAACGAGTTCGGCGAGGCGCGGAGAGACGGTGAAGCCCTCGCGAGCGAGCATGATCGCGTCTTCGAAAAGGCTCGGCCACTCGGCTGTTCCCCACTTCTCGTGCGCCATCTCCATCAATCTCGGCGTGCCCGGCGTGCCGACGGACCGGCCACCGACGACGGCGTCGTAGAATTCGAGCGCCTCGCCCGCCTCGTTCTGGAAGAGTTGCGGCGTGACCGAGAGCGGCGCGGTCTCGCGTCCGTCGAGGGTGGTGAGTTCGCCGCTCGCCGCGTCGTACCAGACGAGGAAAGCGCCGCCGCCGAGGCCAGAGCTCTGCGGCTCGACGAGACCGAGGACGGTCTGCACGGCGACCATCGCGTCGGCCGCGGTGCCGCCCGCGCGCAGAACCTTTGCGCCCGCCTCGACCGCGAGCGGATTTGCGGCGGCGACCATCCAGTCCGTGGCTTCCACGGGGCGGCCGGCTGCCTTGGCCTCCAGAGCGGCAGTGATCTCCGGCCCGTACTCCTCGCCGGGGCCTCCCGACGTTGCCGCCTCGGGTGCCGTGGTGTCGGCCACATCCTGCGCAGCGACCGGAAGGGCGGTCAGGATCAAGAGGAAGGTGGTCTTCGCGCGGATCGGCATGGCGAGGGCTCCTGTCGTTGACGCTCCAGTGAACCTCCGATCTGACGCATGGTCAACGCTCGCGGCGGGAGAAACCGGCGCGGCGCGAAACGGAATCTCAACCTCGTCACGCGATGACGCTGCCACGTTCCCAATCTCAGAACGAGGTATGAATGCTTTTACGGATCGCGATCCTGGCCGCCCTTTCCGTGATCTTGTCGACGCTGCCGCGTGGTGCGGCGATGGCGCAGGGCTTCTCCCTTCTGGGCGAGGCTTCCTTCGGGCCGAGCCGCGGATCGCTAATCCAGGCGCGCGCCGAGATCCCCGCACCGACGGGGTCTGGCGGATCGCTCTTCGCGGGGCAGGCGGAGCGGAGCTTCTTCGCGCCGATGCTCGAGCGGGAAAGTTCCCCGCAGCGGAGCGTCGGGTCGTCCTTCCAGGGTGGACCGATGCTCACAGGGCCGGGCGGTGGCGGGCCGGCCGCGCAGATCCGTCATCTGATCGCGTCCGCCGAGGCCGGCAAGGACGGCTACGACGCGGTCCAGCACGGCGCACGGGTGCGCCCCTCCAAACGGCCGACGGAGATGACGATCGGCGAGATCTACGACTGGATCGAGGCGACGCCGGGCCAGCCCCATGCTATCGGGCGCTACCAGTTCATCCCCTCGACCCTGCGCCGTCTCGTGGACACGCTCGGGCTTAGCCGCCGCGAGGTGTTCTCGCCATGGGTACAGGACGCGCTCGCCGACCTGCTCCTCGACGAAGCCGGGTTCCAGGAAGCCAAGTCCGGCGGCATCCACCGTCACAGCTTCATGAACAATCTCGCGAAGATCTGGGCGGGCCTGCCCAATTCCTCGGGCAGGTCGCATTACCACGGCTATGCCGGCAACAAGGCAACCATGGCCTGGGCGCGCTTCGACGAGGAGATGGCGCGGCTCTTTCCGAGCTGACGCCTCAGTCGCCGCTGCGGTCATGGGTGTAGGGGACGGGCTCGAAGCGGTAGCCCTCCATCTCCCGCGCGATCCAGCCGATGCCGGGAAAGCCGATATGCGAACCGGCGATGAGTTGCCGGTCGGTCGCGACCTCCTCGAGGATCGCTTTCCGCGTCTCCTGCGCCGCGTCGGGATCGACATCGAAGCCCACGCCGATCTCGGGTCGTGCGAGCTGGATCGGAGCGATGTGGACGATGTCGGTCCAGATCAGGAGGCTCTCGCTGCCTGAGGAGACATGCAGACCGCTATGGCCCGGCGTGTGGCCGGGCAGGGGGCGCGCGGTGAGCCCGGGCGCGATCTGCGCCTGACCCGTGAACGTCTCCATCCGGTCGCCATAGGCCTCGAGGACCTTGCGGGTCGTGTCCGTCGCATTGGCCTCGTCGGAGAAATGCGCGACATCGTCCTCATGCACCCGCAGGGCGGCCTTCGGGAAGACGGCCTCTCCGCCTTGCGCGATCAGCCCGCCGATATGGTCGCCATGCATGTGCGTGCAGTAGATCACGTCGATCTCCTCGGGCGTCACGCCGGTCGCAGCCAGGTTGTTCGGCACGCGGCCCGTCTCGGGCCCCATCGCCCCCCCGCAGCCGGAATCGACGAGGACCTTGACCCCATCGGTCTCGATCAGGAAGGCGTTGAGCCCGGCGCGGAACGTCTCGGGATCGCGGTGCCGGTCATGGAGAATGCGGCCGTATTCGCTCTCCTCCAGGCCCAGCAGGTTGTCGTATCCAAGGGGCAACGGCCCATCCGAGAGCGCGGTCACGCGGATATCGTTCACGTAGTGACGCTGTGCGTCGCGTAGTAATGTCTTCGTCATGTCGTCCTCCTGGCCTTGCGGATCGGTCCACCAACCCTCGTCGGGCGGCTTCCGGTTCGCGTCGTTTGAGTGCAGAGCTAGGGCGCGCAGCATCTTGTCCAGAGGAACGGCCATGGCGGAGTTGAGGGAAATGATGGCGCGGCACGCGCGGGACGGCCGCGTGGACTGGATCGGCCTGCGCCCGGCACGGCGCGAGCCTGTCTCCGCCGTGGAGGTCGCCGAGATCGCCGAAGACGGCCTCCGAGGCGATCACGGGCGCGCCGGCAAGCGGGCGGTGACGCTCGTTCAGGCCGAGCATTTTGCCGTGGTGGCGTCGCTCCTGGGGATCGAGGCGGTGGAGCCGGCCCGGCTCCGGCGCAACATCGTCGTCTCGGCCATCAATCTCGCGGCGTTCCGCCATGCGCCGCTCCGGATCGGGGGCGCGATCCTGCGCATCGAGGGGCCATGCCCGCCCTGTTCGCGGATGGAGGGGGAATTCGGCCCCGGCGGCTATTCCGCGATCCGCGGACATGGCGGCTATTACGCGAGCGTCGTCGAGCCGGGTCGGGTATCGCCGGGCGATATCGTCGCCGCCCCGGATTGACCGACCTGCATGGCGCACGGCTGCGCGTCCGACGGGGCGTCCATTGCCTTGTGGCGGCTTCAGATGCCTTGCCGCGACGTGGGTTCGGGCCTACCTTACCCTCAGCGGAGGAAGACGCCATGCAGATGCCAGATCCCAGTGCCGCGATCCTGTCGCGAAAGTCGAGTGTCGTGCGCCGATTGCAGGGTGTTCTCGACGACGATTCGGTGATCCACGAGGAGAACGAGCTGCGCGCCTACGAATGCGATGCGCTCACGGCCTACAAGTGTCCGCCCCTCGCCGCCGTACTGCCCCGCACGACGGAGGAGGTCGCGGCAGTCCTTGCGATCTGCCACGAAGAGGGCGTTCCGGTCGTGCCACGCGGCGCGGGCACCTCGCTCGCCGGCGGCTCGCTGCCCTCCGCGGACAGCGTGATCCTCGGCGTGGCGCGGATGAACGAGGTGATCGAGACGTCGTATGACGACCGCTTCATCCGGGTCCAGACCGGACGCACGAACCTTTCCGTGACCGGCGCTGTGGAGGAGGACGGCTTCTTCTACGCGCCGGACCCCTCGTCGCAGCTTGCCTGCGCCATCGCGGGCAACATCGCGATGAATTCGGGCGGGGCGCATTGCCTCAAATACGGGGTGACGACGAACAACCTCCTCGGTGTGACGCTCGTACAGATGGACGGCACCGTGGTCGAGATCGGCGGTGCCCACATGGATGCGGGCGGGCTCGACCTCCTGGGCCTCGTCTGCGGTTCCGAAGGCCAGCTCGGGGTCGTGACGGAAGCGACGCTGCGCATCCTGCCCAAGCCCGAGGGCGCCCGTCCGGTGCTGATCGGGTTCTCCTCGAACGAGGTCGCGGGTCAGTGCGTGAGCGACATCATCAAGGCGGGCGTCCTGCCCGTCGCGATCGAGTTCATGGATCGTCCCTGCATCCGTGCGACGGAGGCCTTCGCGGGGGCGGGGTATCCCGATTGCGAGGCCCTTCTCATCGTCGAGGTCGAGGGGTCCGATGCGGAGATCGACGAACAGCTCGGGGTCATCGGCCAGATCGCGCGCGGCCACGATCCCGTGGAGATCCGCGAGAGCCAGTCGGCGGAGGAATCGGCCCGGATCTGGCTTGGCCGGAAATCGGCCTTCGGCGCGATGGGCCAGATCAACGACTACATGTGCCTCGACGGGACGATCCCCGTGACCGAGCTGCCGAAGGTCTTGGGGCGCATCCGCGAGCTCTCGGATCAGTACGGCCTCGACGTCGCGAATGTATTCCACGCGGGCGACGGCAACATGCATCCCCTCATCCTCTTCAACGCCAACGAGGAAGGCCAGCTCGAGAAATGTGAGGCGATGGGTGCGGACATCCTGCGCCTCTGCGTCGAGGTCGGCGGGTGCCTGACGGGCGAGCACGGCGTCGGGATCGAGAAGCGCGATCTGATGGAGACGCAGTTCGCGCCCGACGATCTCGAGGCGCAGATGCGGGTCAAGGACGTGTTCGATCCAAAATGGCTCCTCAACCCCGCAAAGGTGTTCCCGCTTTCGGTGACGGAGCCGCGCCGCGCCATCGCTGCGGAGTGAACGTCGCGAGGCCAGGCCAGGGAGGGCGCAGATGCTGACCCCAAAGAGCGAGGTCGAACTTGCCGACATCCTGCGCGCGGCGGAGACGCCGGTGCGTGTGCAGGGCGGCGGAACACGAGGGGTGGGCGTGGCGCGGGGCGAGGTCCTCTCCACGGCATCGTTGACGGGGATCACCCTCTACGAGCCGGGTGCGCTCACGCTGGTCGCGAAAGCCGGGACGCCGCTTTCTGAGATCACCGAAACGCTCGCCGCGGAGAACCAGCGCCTCCCCTTCGAGCCCATCGACCATCGCCGCCTTCTCGGAACGAAGGGCGAGCCGACGATCGGCGGGGCCGTGGCCACGAACGCGTCGGGACCGCGCCGGATTGCCGCCGGAGCCTGTCGCGACAGCTTGATCGGCGTGCGTTTCGTCGATGGCGCCGGTACGATCGTCAAGAATGGCGGGCGGGTGATGAAGAACGTCACCGGCTACGATCTGGTAAAGCTGATGGCAGGCTCGTGGGGGACGCTCGGTGTTCTGACCGAGGTCTCGTTCAAGGTCCTGCCGGGCGTCGCGTCGGAAGCGACCCTCCTTCTCGATTGGCAGACACCCGACGCGGCGATCAAGACGCTGGCGCGCGCGCTGCGCTCGCCGTTCGAGGTGACCGGCGCGGCCTACGTGCCCGAGGGGCCCGACGGGGTGCCCATGACGGCGATCCGCCTCGAGGGGTTCGAGGCGTCCGTCGCCTACCGCGCCGACAAGCTGCGCACGGAACTCGGCGAGGTGCGGATCGAGGACGATTCCGAGAAGAGCGCCCGGCTCTGGCGCGACATCCGCGATGCGTCGATCCTCGCGGGCGCGCCCGCCGATGTCTGGCGGATATCCGTCCGCCCATCGCATGGCCCGCGCGTGGCGAAGGCGCTGGGCGAGGCGCGACTGGTGATGGATTGGGGCGGCGGTCTCGTCTGGGCGCAGGTCGCGCAGGGCACCGACCTGCGCGCGCGGCTCAAGGGGATCCCGGGCCATGCGACCCTCGTGCGTGCCGCGCCCGAGACCCATGCGCGTCTCGGCACCTTCCCCCCGGAGCCCGAGCCCGTCGCGCGCCTGACCGCCGGACTGCGCGCGAAGTTCGACCCGCGAAACATCCTGAACACCGGGCTCATGGCCGCGCCGGAGCACGCCTGAGGGAGCCACATGCAGACCAATTTCACCGACGCCCAGCTTGCCGATCCCGACACGGCCCGCTCGAACGAGATCCTGCGCGCCTGCGTGCATTGCGGGTTCTGCACGGCGACCTGTCCGACCTATCAGGTCCTGGGCGACGAACTCGATTCCCCCCGGGGACGGATCTATCTCATCAAGGACATGCTGGAGAACGACCGGCCCGCCGACGAGAAGACCGTCAAGCATATCGACCGGTGCCTCTCGTGCCTCGCCTGCATGACGACCTGTCCCTCGGGGGTGCATTACCAGCATCTGGTCGACCACGCCCGCGCCCATATCGAGCAGACCTACCGCCGGCCCTTCATGGACCGGGCGCTGCGCTGGACGCTGGCGCGGATCCTGCCCTATCCGGGGCGCTTCCGCCTCGCATTGATGGGCGCGAAGCTCGGACGGCCTTTCGCGCGGCTGATGCCCGATCCGCGGCTTCGCGCCATGCTCGCCATGGCGCCGGCGACGGTGCCGAAGGTCGGCGGCAAGGACGCGCCCGGCATCATCCCCGCCGAAGGTGAGCGGAAGAAGCGCGTTGTCCTGATGACGGGCTGCGCGCAGCGCGTGCTCGACCAGGACATCAACGCGGCCACGATCCGGCTCCTCACCCGTCTCGGATGCGAGATCGTGATCCCGCAGGAAATGGGCTGCTGCGGGGCGCTCGTCCACCACATGGGGCAGACGGACGAGAGCCATGCGGCGGCCGCGAAGAACATCTCCGCCTGGCGTGCTGTCGAGCGCGACGGGGGCCTCGACGCGATCGTCATCAACACCTCCGGCTGCGGAACCACCGTCAAGGATTACGGGCACATGTTCCGCACCGATGACAGGCTCGCGGAAGACGCCCGCCGGATCAGCGAGTTGACCGTCGACGTGACCGAACTCCTGGCGGAACTGCTGCCCGGAACCGACCCGATCGGGCACCTGAACGAGGCGGCCGAGGACATCGCCGGCATCGACGCAGCCCATGTGGAGGAATCGTCCGATGGCCCCGTCCGGGTGGCCTATCACTCCGCCTGCTCGCTTCAGCACGGACAGAAGGTCACCGCGCATCCGAAAGCGCTTCTGAAGCGTGCGGGGTTCGAGGTGGTGGAGCCGAAGGACCCGCATCTCTGCTGCGGCTCCGCGGGGACGTACAATCTCATGCAGCCCGAGATCTCCGCCAAGCTGAAGGCCCGCAAGTTGGAGACGCTGGAGGCGAAGTCCCCGCAGATCATCGCGGCAGGCAATATCGGTTGCATGGTGCAGATCGCCTCAGGGACGTCGATCCCGGTGGTCCATACGGTTGAACTCATCGACTGGGCCACGGGTGGCCCGCGCCCCTCCAAGCTCGGGTCCGCCGATTTCGGCGTCGAAGACATGCCGCGCGCGAGCTAGATTTTCGCCATGGGATCGCCCCGGAAGGAGGATAGGGCGCGCACGCCGAACGGAGCGCGCCCGATGTCCCTCGTCCGAAATTCCCTCTCCCTCCTCCTCTGCCTCGTATCCCTGTCCGCGCCGCTCGCGGCCGGGGACGGGTTGCGGTCGCTTGCCGATGCGGAAAGGCGGATCTTCTCCGCCGTCGGCCGCCTGCAGATCGAGGGCGACAGGATGTGCACGGGAACGTTGATCGCGCCGGAGCTCGTCCTGACGGCCGCGCATTGCGTCGTCGATCGGGCGAACCGGCCCATCGCGGCAGATGACATCCTGTTTCTCGCGGGCTGGCGGAACGGCGGCGCCGAGGCGCTCCGTTACGGTCGCCGGATCGCGATACCGCCTGATTACGATATCGGGCAGGCCGGCGCGGCTGGGCAGAGGAACGATATCGCCCTCGTGCAGCTTTCGGACCCGATAGAGCGTCATCGCATCGTTGGCCTGCGCATCGGGGCCGATCCCGAGAAGCGGGAGACGGTGGGCGTGGTCTCCTACGCCGAAGGACGATCGGAATACGCCTCGATCGAGGAGAACTGCCCGGTGATCGACCGGCGCGAGGCACGGATCGTCCTGGTCTGCGATGTCGACCGCGGCGCCTCGGGTGCCCCGGTGCTGCGCTTCGGACCGGACGGGCCGGAGGTCGTCTCGGTGATCTCGGCCATGACGTGGATGGGGGATCGGAAGCTCGCCGTCGCGATCGGGCTCGACGATCAATTGCCGGCTCTCAAGGCCCAGCTCTCCGGCTCCAAACGCGTCCGGCCGGCGGAGGCGGGCGGGATCCGCCAGCTCTCCCGCGACGAGGCCGTGTCGCTCGGCGGAGCGAAGTTTCTCCGCCCGTGACAGGGCCGGTCGCCGGTCGAAAAATTTCCGCGATGGAATATTGACCCCCGCGTCTGGGCTCACCACATCGCTCTCGTTGGACGCCGGGATCGGGTCCGACGTTCCGGGTCCGTCCCACGAGGGAGGATCCAAACATATGTTGTCGCTTGAGAAAAAGGATGACTCACTATGCGTAGCTTCGATCTTGCCCCCCTCTATCGCGCCACCGTCGGCTTTGACCAGATGGCCGATCTCCTGGACCGCGTGATGTCCGATCAGACCGGGGCGCAGACCTATCCGCCCTACAATATCGAGAAGACCGGTGACGAATCCTGGTCGATCGAGATTGCCGTCGCAGGCTTTACCGATGAGGAACTGAACGTCGAGCAGCGCGAGAACGCGCTCATCGTCGCCGCCCGTAAGGCCGATGACGCCGCCGACCGGAAGTATCTCCACCGCGGCATCGCGACACGGGCCTTCGAGCGTCGTTTCCACCTTGCCGACCACGTCCGCGTCTCCGGCGCGAGCCACGTCAACGGCATGTTGCAGATCGACCTCGTCCGCGAGGTTCCGGAAGCGCTCAAGCCGCGCCGCATCGAGATTGCTAGCGGCGATACGCTCAACGGCTCAGCGGTCGAGAATCGCAACGCCGCCTGATCCAAATCGGACGGTTGAATGTTGAAGGCCGCGCAATCGCGCGGCCTTTTTTCGTTCGATCGCCTGCGCGTCAGACGCTGAGGCAGACGTATTTCATCTCGACGAACTCGTCGATGCCGTGCTTGCTACCTTCCCGGCCGAGCCCGGATTGCTTGACGCCTCCGAACGGCGCGACGGCGGTGGAGATGATGCCGGTATTCACCCCGACGATCCCGTATTCGAGCGCCTCGCTGACCCGCGTCACGCGGCTCAGATCCTTGGAATAGAAGTAGCTCGCGAGGCCGAAGATCGTGTCGTTGGCGAGCGCGATCGCCTCGTCCTCCGTCTCGAAACGGAAGAGCGGGGCGAGCGGGCCGAAGGTCTCTTCGGTGGCGAAGGCCATGTCCTGCGTGGCATTCTTCAGGATCGTGGGCTCGAACCATGTGCCGCCCAGTTCGTGGCGGCTGCCGCCGAGGATCACTTCCGCGCCTTTGCCGGTCGCATCCGCGACGTGGTCCTCGACCTTCTTGACCGCATCCTCGTCGATGAGCGGGCCGAAATCCGTCCCCTCCACGAGGCCGTCACCCGTCGTCATCTCCGCGACCTTCGCGCGCAGCTTTTCGGCGAATTCATCGTAGACACCCGATTGCACGTAGATGCGGTTGGCGCAGACGCAGGTCTGTCCGGCGTTGCGGTACTTGGAGGCGATCGCCCCTTCGACCGCGGCATCGAGATCGGCGTCGTCGAAGACGAGGAACGGCGCGTTGCCGCCAAGCTCCATCGAGCACTTCATCACCTGATCCGCCGCCTGCGCGAGGAGCATGCGTCCGACCTCCGTGGAGCCCGTGAAGGTGAGCTTGCGGACGATCGGGTTCTCGCAGAATTCCTTCCCGATCTCGGAGGAAGCGGTGGAGGGCACGATCGACAGCACGCCCGCGGGGATCCCGGCGCGGTCGGCGAGGACGCCGAGTGCCAGCGCGGAGAGCGGTGTGAGCTTCGGCGGGCGGACGACGAAACTGCAGCCGGCTGCGAGCGCCGGTCCGGCCTTGCGCGTGATCATCGCGTTCGGGAAGTTCCAGGGGGTGATCGCCGCAACGACGCCGATGGGCTGGCGCAACACGTGGATGCGCTTGTCGGGGGCGTGGCCGGGAATGATCTCGCCGTAGATACGCTGCGCTTCCTCGGCGAACCACTCGATGAAGCTCGCACCGTAGATGATCTCGCCCTTCGCCTCGGTGAGGGGCTTGCCCTGCTCGGCGGTCAGGATCGTGGCGAGGTCGTCGGCATGGGCAACCATCAGGTCGTACCATTTGCGCAGGATCGTGGCGCGGTCCTTGGCCGTCCGTTTCGCCCAATCCTTCTGGGCACGCTCGGCCTCGTCGATGGCGCGGGCAACGTCCTTGCGGTCGAGATCGGCGACCTTCCCGAGAAGATCGCCGCGGGCCGGGTTGGTGACGTCGAAGGTCGCGCCGTTCGTGGCGTCCGACCACGTACCGGCGATATAGGCTTTCGTCTGGAGAAGCTCGGGATCGTCGAGCAGCGAACGAAGATCGGTGGTATCGCGCATGGTGCCTCCCTCAAGGTGTTTCGTGGAATCGATTGGACAACCGGCCGGGGCGGGGCAGGGTTCCCCCGATATTGCATCCAAGCGAGCTTCGAGCCCGCACGCGCGCGGTCGCCGAGGCCCCACGCGACGCACCGGTTTCGGGGGCTTACCCGCGCCTGACGGCGGTCACGATCACTTCCAGCAACCGACGGGCGTGGCAAGGTCGGCGGCAAGGGTCTCGATCTGCGCGGCGGGCAGGGGGGCGGTCGCCGTCGCCTGCTGCGCCTGCACGCCGTTCGCCGTCAGGAAGGCCTCGATCGCGCCGACATCCGCCGCGAAGGCGACACCCGGCGGCAGGCGCCGCTCCGCCGCGCCGGGGCGGGGCAGAAGGACGCCGAGCACCGCGCCCGCCGGGTCGAGGATCGGTCCGCCCGCATCGCCCGGCCGGATGCCGAGATCGAAGCGATGGACATCCTCCTCCCCGTCCAGGCCGCGCAGATCGGCTAGCCGCCCCTCGGTCAGGGACGGGGCCGGGAGCGCGCCGCCGAACGGGAAGCCCGCGGCGAGGATCTCCGTCCCGAGGCGCGGAACGCTCCGCCGGAATGCCGCCCGGGCCCGCGGCGCGAGCGGCTCCAGCGGCGAGAGGAGTGCCAGGCCCGCGCCCGGATCGACCGCCTCGGCCCGGGCTTCGACACCATCGTCGAGCGTGATGCGACGACAGCCAGCAACCGCATCGGCGCTGGTCAGGACGCGCCCGTCCGCGGTCACGTAGAACCCCGTGCGTTCGATGTCGGGTTGCCGGATCGCCAGCCCGGCGAGCAGGTCGATGCTCTGCGCCTCCCCGGCGAAGCCGGCATCCTCTGCCAGGACGACGCCCGGGATCGCCGAAAAGCTCGCCTGCATCTCCGCCACGACCCGCCGCCACTGCGTCTCCTCGTCGGCGGGCCAGACCAGGGTGAACCCCTTTATCGCGCCATCCGCGAGGCGGGCCTCCGTATGCGAGAGAATCTGCGCGCTCCGCCCCTCGATGGTGAAGGCGTCGCCGCGCAGGGACCGCGCGCCGTCGGGCGGGACGATCTCAAGCGATTGCAGCACGTCGTAGAGACCGCGCAAGGTCGTGCGGTCCCCCGGCCGGCTGATGAGGAGAAGCCGGGCGGTGTCGTCCTCGGCTCTGGCGGGATAATGGGCAAACGGCGCCTCGTACCGCTCGAAGGCCAGCCGCTCGGTCGGCATGTCGAGCGCGATCCCGGCTTCATCGTCGCGTATCCGCGCCATGCCGAGCCCCTCGAGGATCGCGCGATGCGCCCTGAGGAGGGCCGTGCGCTCCGTCGTCGTGAGAACACCGGTCTCGGCATGGTCATTCGCACGCTGCCAGGCCGCCATCGCGCGCCGCGTGCCGGGTCCGAATGCCCCGTCGATCGCACCATCATAGAAGCCCGCCGATCGAAGAGCGGCCTGCACCTCCCGCCGCGCTTCGGACGACAGGGCCCGCTCGGCGCGGCGCGCTTCGGCCGGTGTCTGCGTTCCGGGCTCCGTCGCATTCCGCCGGGGCGGCTCGATCACCGCCGGGCTCGGCCGGTCCGAACCCGAGGAAAAGAACGAAGCGCGGAAGGACTCCCCGTCGGTCACGAAAGCATCGCGGGGCACGAGGCCGCGGGTGATCAGATCGCGCCGGCGCCGCTCCGCCTCGGCCCGCCCGAACGGGCCGATGACGATCGCGTGCCACCGCCCCGAACCGATCCGGAAGCCTCGGACCCCGTCGAGCCGCGCGGCGTAGTTCTCCGCGTCGCGCGTCGCCTCCGCCGCGCTCGGTCGCGCGGCGATCTGCAACCAGTAGTTGTCCTGCGCGGCCGCCGGTTGGGAGGCGATGGCCAGGATGCAGGCCAGCGTGGCGACGATCAGATGTCTCATGGGAGTCCCGTCTTCGGTCCGGACCGTTCTCCGGATCAGGACGCAGTGAGTAAGAAAACACCGGCGACGTCAAGAAAGCCGGGCAGCGCCGGGGGCGTCCGATTGACGCCTGTTGCCCGTCTGCCTATGGAGAGGCCGCCCTTCGGGGCATCCTGTCCGCCCGCTTGAGGGATCCCGTCCGATGCCGCGCCACCGCCCCAGATCCTTCCAGGATATCATCCTCACGTTGCAGAGCTACTGGGCCGAAGCGGGCTGCGCGGTGCTGCAACCCTACGACATGGAAGTGGGCGCGGGCACGTTCCATCCCGCGACCACGTTGCGCGCCCTGGGGCCGAACCCCTGGGCCGCGGCCTATGTCCAGCCCTCCCGCCGTCCGACGGACGGGCGCTACGGCGACAGCCCGAACCGCTGGCAGCACTATTACCAGTTCCAGGTCATCATCAAGCCGTCGCCCCCCGACCTCCAGGCGCTCTATCTCGGCAGCCTCGAGGCGATCGGGATCGACATGGAGCTGCACGACATCCGCTTCGTGGAGGACGATTGGGAAAGCCCTACGCTCGGCGCCTGGGGCCTCGGCTGGGAGGTCTGGTGCGACGGGATGGAAGTGTCACAGTTCACATATTTCCAACAGGTCGGCGGGCATGATTGCCGCCCCGTCTCCGGGGAACTGACTTACGGCCTCGAACGGCTCGCGATGTACGTGCTCGGGCACGACGACGGCAACGAGATGCCGTTCAACGCCCCCGACGCCCCGATCCCGCTGACCTACGGCGACGTCTTCCGCGACGCGGAGGCGCAATATGCGCGCTGGAACTTCGACACCGCCGACACCGACATGCTGCTCGCGCATTTCCGCGACGCCGAAGCCGAATGCGCCCGCATCCTGGCCGAGCCCGAGACCGATCCGAAGACCGGGCGGGTGATCGTCATGGCGCAGCCCGCCTACGACCAGGCGATCAAGGCCTCGCACCTCTTCAATCTCCTCGATGCGCGCGGCGTGATCTCCGTGACGGAGCGGCAGGCCTATATCGGGCGCGTCCGGGCGCTGACGCGGGCCTGCGCGGACGCGTTCCTCGCGACCGTGCCGGGCGGCCGGGCGGCATGATCGGCAAGCTCATCGCGATCTTCCTCGTCGTCCTCGGGCTTCTGACCGCCGGGTCGGTCTACTACCTGCAGGTCTACTACTTCTACGAGGAGCCCGAGATGTCGGCAGAGGACGTACGCCTGACGCCCCTGGGCCGCGACGAGCCCGTTGCGATCCCCGCTACGAAGATCGAGGCGATCGACGCCGAGAGTTCCCCCATCCGCTTCCGCGCCTGCTTCCGGACCGACCTGACGCCGGACGCGGCGCGCGAGACCTATAGGCCCTACGAGGACGCGGAGCCGCTGAACGCGCCGGGCTGGTTCGACTGCTTCGACGCCGCCGCGATCGGTTCGGCGCTCCTCGACGGGCGCGCGACCGCCTTCCTGGGGGAACGGAACTACGCCTACGGCGTCGACCGCATCGTGGCCCTCACCGAGGACGGCCATGGCTACGTCTGGCACCAGCTCAACAATTGCGGCGACGTCGACTACACCGGCACCCCCACCACCGAAGCCTGCCCGCCGCGCGAGGATGTCCAGTAATGCCCGATCTCCTGATCGAACTCTTCTCCGAGGAAATCCCCGCCCGGATGCAGGCCCGCGCGGCCGAGGATCTGCGCAAGCTCGTCACCGACGGCCTGGTCGAGGCGGGGCTCACCTATGCCCATGCGGGTGCCTTCGCCACGCCGCGCCGGCTTGCCCTCGCGCTCGAGGGGGTGATGGAGCGGTCCCCCGATACGCGGGAAGAGCGGCGAGGCCCCAAGGTCGGTGCGCCGGAGAAGGCCGTCGAGGGGTTCCTGCGCGGCGCGGGCGTCGCGCGCGAGGCGCTGGAGATCCGCGACGAGAAGAAGGGCCAGGTCTACGTCGCCACCATCCACCGCGCGGGACGCCCGGCCGCGGAGATCGTGGCCGAGGTGCTGGAGCGGACGATCCGCGGCTTTCCGTGGCCCAAATCCATGCGCTGGGGGACGGGGAGCCTGCGCTGGGTCCGCCCGCTTCACCGCATCCTGTGCATCCTGACGCGCGAGGACGGGCACGAGATCGTGCCGCTGGAGATCGACGGAATCGCGGCGTCCGACGTGACGGAGGGTCATCGCTTCATGGCGCCTTCCGAGATCCGGGTGACGGGGTTCGAGGATTACGCGGCGAAGCTCAAACGCGCGAAGGTGATCCTCGACCCGGCCGAGCGGGCGGAGATCATCCGCCACGACGCGGCTGGCCTCGCCTTCGCGACGGGGCTCGAGGTGGTGGAGGACGAGGGGCTCCTGCGCGAGGTCGCGGGCCTCGTCGAATGGCCCGTGGTGCTCATGGGCCGGATCGGGGAGGCGTTCCTCGACCTGCCGCCCGAGGTGCTCCAGACCTCCATGCGGGAGCATCAGAAGTTCTTCTCCGTCCGCGAGACGTCGGGCCGGATCACCCGCTTCGTCACCGTCGCCAACCGGGAGACGGCGGATGACGGCGCGACGATTCTCGCGGGCAACCAGCGCGTGCTCGCCGCTCGCCTCGCCGATGCGGCGTTCTTCTGGCAAAACGACCTGCGCGTGGCGCGGGAGGAGAAGATGCGGCCCTGGCTTGACGCGCTCGGCTCCGTGACCTTCCATGCGAAGCTCGGCTCCGAGGCGGACCGGGTGGCGCGCATCGCCGCCCTCGCGCGGGAGATGGCGCCGTCGGTCGGCGCCGATCCCGACATGGCGGAGGAGGCCGCGCGGCTCGCCAAGGCCGACCTCACCTCGGAGATGGTCTACGAGTTTCCCGAATTGCAGGGCATCATGGGCCGCTACTACGCCACGGATGCGGGCTTTCCGGACGAGGTCGCGCAGGCCGTTGCCGAGCATTACGCGCCGCTCGGCCCCTCCGACACCGTGCCCACCGCACCCGTTTCCATCGCCGTCTCGCTCGCAGAGAAGATCGACAAGCTGACGGGCTTCTGGGCCATCGAGGAAAAGCCCACGGGCTCGAAGGATCCCTATGCGCTGAGGCGCGCGGCTCTGGGCGTGATCCGGCTTCTGCTCACGAACGACCTGCGACTGAACCTCATCGGGGACCGGGTCTTCTCGAAGGCCGATTTCTCTCATGCGGAGAACGAAGCCGGGCTCGTCGGTCCGAAACCCGAGGAATACGGCCCGGACCTCCTCGCCTTCCTCCACGACCGCCTGAAGGTCCATCTCCGCGACGAAGGCATCCGGCACGACGTGATCGACGCCTGCCTCGCCATGCACGGCAACGACGACCTCACCCTCCTCGTCCGCCGCGCGCGGGCGCTGTCGGAGTTCCTGAAGACCGATGACGGGGAGAACCTGCTCCAGGGTTTCCGCCGCGCGAACAACATCCTCAGCCAGGCGGAGGAGCAGGACGGGGTCGAGTACAGCTACGGCGCCGACCTGAAATTCGCCGAGACGGAGGCGGAGCGCGCCCTCTTCGCCGCGCTCGATTCGGAAGAGCCGGGGATCGAGGCGGCGATGAAATCGGAGGACTTTACCGCCGCGATGGCGGGATTGGCACGCCTACGGGCGCCAATCGACGTCTTCTTCGAGGCCGTGCAGATCAACAGCGATGTCCAGGTGGTCCGCCGCAACCGGTTGAATCTCCTCAGCCGCATACGAAGGCTCTGCCTCGACGTGGCCGACCTTACACGGATCGAGGGGTAGGCAAACTTGCCGCATTGCGGCAGGCACCCTACATTGCGCAGCATGAACGATGCTGCATCGCAGAAACATTTCATCGCCGTGGCCGGCGTTACCCGGATCGCGCCTGTCGCGAACATCCGGGTCAACGCGCATGGGGGCCGTGCGAAATGCCTGCAGCGCCTGATCCGCCTGGGCTTGCCCGTTCCGCAGACGGAGGCGCTCGATTTCGCGACCGTCGCGCGGATCGCGGATGGCGGCAGCATCGATACGCGCGGGATCCTCGCGCAGTTTCCCGCGGGCGCGCTCGTCTCCGTCCGGCCCTCCTCGGGCGCTGCGGATTGGGGCGGACCGGCGACGATCCTGAATGTCGGGATGAACGACGACCGGCACGCGGACCTCGTCGCGCAGATCGGGGCGGAGGGCGCGGATGCGCTCTATGCGAGGTTCATCCGGGCCTATGCGACCCATGTCGCGGGCCTCGATCCCGACCGGATCGGGACCGGCGACATTTCCACCCTGCTTCGGAATTTCGAGCTCGCGGCGGGGGAGGGCTTTCCGCAGGATCCGGCGGAGCAGCTCGCCCGTGTGCTCGGCGCGATGGCGCGCGCGTGGAACAGACCGACCGCGCGCCTTCTCCGCCAGGCCCGCAATGCGCCCGACGATGCCGGACTGGGCCTCGTCGTCCAGCAGATGGCGCTCGGTGTCGGCGATCCGGGCCAGGCCGAATCCGGGTCGGGCGTGATCCAGTTCGTCAGCCCCGTGGACGGTCAGCCGCAGATCACCGGCCGCTATCTGCGGCAGAGCCAGGGGCGGGAGGCGCTTCTCGCCGATGTGCCCGCGCTCTATCTCACCCGCGATCCGCGCGGCCCGTCGCTCGAGGCGCTCTGTCCCGATCTGTTCGCCCAGCTGCAGGATTACGGCGCGCTCTGCCGCCAGCGGCTGCGCGAGGAGATGCAGATCGAGTTCACGATCGAGCATGGCGCGCTCCACGTCCTCGATGCGGTGCGCGTGAAACGCAGCGCCCGCGCGGCGGTTCAGATCGCGGTGGCGCTCGCCGCTGACGGCACCATCCCCGAGGCGGAGGCCGTCCTGCGGGTCGAGCCGCGGGCCCTCCTCGATCTGCTGCACCCGCAGGTCGATGCGAAGGCCGCCACGCCGGTGATCGGGGAGGGCATCGCCGCGAGCCCCGGCGCCGCGACCGGTCGGCTCGTCTTCGACGCCGCCGTGGCGCAGAGATCGGCCTCGGACGGCATCCCCGCGATCCTCGTACGCCGCGAGACGACGTCGGGCGATGTCCAGGGGATGCACGCGTCGGTGGGGATCCTGACGGGCCGTGGCGGCGTCTCGAGCCACGCGGCCGTCATCGCGCGCGGCTTCGGACTGCCCTGCGTCGTCGGCGTGACGGACCTCGCCATCGACCCCGAGGCGCGCACGCTGACCGCCCGGGATGGCGTGTGCCTCCGCGAAGGCGATCTCGTGACCCTCGACGGCTCCACGGGGCGGGTCATGGCCGGGGCCGCTCCTCTCATCGAGCCGGCGCTCGACGGCGCCTTCCGCACGCTTCTCGACTGGGCCGACGAACGGCGCGACATCGGCATAAGGGCCAATTGCGACACGCCTGCCGAAGCCGCCATCGCCGACCGGTTCCTCGCCGAGGGGATCGGTCTTTGCCGGACGGAGCACATGTTCTTCGACGCCGATCGTCTCACCGTGATGCGGAAGATGATCCTGGCGGAGCGCCCCGGTGATCGCCTGGCCGCGCTGGAACGGCTTCTGCCGATGCAGCGGGCGGATTTCACCGAGCTCTTCCGCATCATGGCCGGCCGCCCAGTCTGCATCCGTCTCCTCGATCCGCCCCTGCACGAATTCCTGCCGGAGGATCCCGACGAGATACGCGCGCTCGCCGAGGCGCTCGCCATGCCGGCATCGGCGGTGGAACGGCGGATCGCGGCCCTGCGGGAGATCAACCCGATGCTCGGCCTCCGGGGGGTCCGCCTCGGGATCGCGATGCCGGAAATCTACGACATGCAGGCCCGCGCCATCTTCGAGGCCGCGGTCGACGTGGCGCCCCGGGTCACGCCCGAGGTGATGATCCCGCTCGTCTCCGCCCGCAGGGAGGTCGAACTCGTCAGTGCCCGCATCGACGCGGTCGCGGCACAGGTCCGCATCGAGACGGGCATCGCCTTCGAGTATCGCCTCGGCGTCATGGTGGAGACGCCGCGCGCCGCGCTACGGGCCGACGAGATCGCGGAATATGCCGGTTTCCTCAGCTTCGGGACCAATGACCTGACGCAGATGACCTATGGTCTCTCGCGCGACGACGCGAGCCGCTTCATGCCAGACTACGTGCGGCAGGGGGTCTTTCCGGAAGATCCGTTCCTCCGCCTCGATCTCGACGGCGTGGGCGAGCTCCTGACCATCGGGGCGCAGCGCGGCCGGGCCGGGCGCGCGGACATCACGCTGTCGATCTGCGGCGAGCATGGCGGCGATCCGGAGGCGATCGCCTTCTGCCGGTCTTCCGGCTTCGACTACATCTCCTGTTCGCCCTTCCGCGTGCCGGTGGCGCGCCTCGCCGCCGCGCATCTCGCGATCCGCGAAGCGGGCGCGACCGGGACCGCACCCCCCGAGCGATAGGCGAAATCCCGCCGGTCGCGCCGCGCACGGTTTGTCGGATCCGTTAACGTCGGTTAGCACCTTGGTTGCTTGCACCGAGGTGGCGACCGATGGGGATCGGGATCCGCCTCCCTCAGGACGGAACCGGCTCTATGCGGATCTTGCTGAAACAGGCGCTGTACGTCTGCGCACTGGTCATGGCATTCGTGTCGCCTGCCGTGCATGCCGACGAGATGATCGGCTTCAAGAACGATCCGAGGATCCAGCTCGGCCCCAACCTCGCGAGCCTTCTCGGACCTTTCGCGCCGTCGATCGAACCGTCGCGTGGCGGTGTCGTCAGCGACATGTTGCTCGACACCGTGCCGTTCGGGGCCACGCAGCGGATCGACTACTCCGCGTCCTTCGTCGACAGCCTGCCCACGGCCACGGGCGACGCGCAGTGGAACTGCCTCACGGAGGCGCTCTATTTCGAGGCGCGGGGGGAATCGATCCGTGGCATCTTCGCCGTGGCCGAAGTGATCCTGAACCGCGTCGACTCCGCCCGGTTTCCGTCCAGCGTCTGCCGCGTGGTCAATCAGGGAACGGGGCGCAAGTTCGCCTGCCAGTTCACCTATACCTGCGACGGCATCCCCGAGAATGTTCGCGAGAAGTGGGCCTGGCGACAGGTCGGCAAGATCGCCCGGCTGATGCTCGATGGCGGGTCGCGCCCGCTGACCGAAGGCGCGCTCTACTATCACACGCGGGCCGTCTCGCCCTACTGGTCGCGGGTCTTCGACCGGACCGTCACCATCGGGGCGCATCACTTCTACGCCCAGAGCTGATCCGCCGCCCTTTTGCTCGCCCTGCGAACCCGGTATTGCGGCCGCGGACAACGCGGGGGCGAAGATGGAATCCGGAGACCTCAATCGTCAGCGAAGACCGATGACGCCCACGGCGCCTCGTGAACGCGTGGTTCTCGCGTGAGTTATTTCCGCCCTTTGCCACAGATCGGCCCCCACCGCCCGACGGAGGCGCTGAGCCTGGCCGGGGGCTGGGCCTGGTTCACGCACGCAGCGCAACTCTCGCGGTCGGGCGCGCCTCGGATCGTCCCGGCCTCCGACATTCCGGATGCGATCCGCGACCGGCTCGTCGCCGGGCGCCCCGCCATCGCGGGGCTCGGCCTCGACCGTCCGCGGATCATGGCGATCCTCAACGCTACGCCCGACAGCTTTTCCGACGGGGGCCTCCACCACACGCGGGAGGCCGCCTCGGATCACGCGCGGCGCCTTGTGGCCGAGGGGGCCGACATCCTCGACATCGGCGGAGAGAGCACGCGACCGGGCGCGGAGACCGTCGACGAGACGGTCGAGATCGACCGGACCGCCCCGGTCATCGCGCGGATCCGCTCCGAAAGCCCCGTTCCGATCTCCATCGACACGCGGAAGGCGCGGGTGGCGCAGGCTGCCTTCGCCGCCGGCGCGACGATGCTTAACGACGTGTCCGCCATGACGTTCGACCCGGACATGCCCGCCGCCGCCGCGGCGTCGGGTCACGCGATCTGCCTCATGCATGCGCAGGGCGAACCGCAGGTGATGCAACGGGATCCGCGCTACGAGGATGTCGTGCTCGACGTCTACGACGCGCTCGACTCCCGGCTCGATGCGGCCGAAGCCACCGGTATTCCCCGCGAGCGGCTGGTCGCCGATCCCGGTATCGGCTTCGGCAAGACCCAGGCGCACAACCTCGCGATCCTTGCGAACCTGTCGCTCTTCCACGCGCTGGGCGTCCCGCTCCTCCTCGGCGCCTCGCGCAAGACCTTCATCGGACGGATCGGCGGCGCGCCCGAGCCGCGCGACAGGATGCCGGGTTCCGTGGCCGTGGCGCTGGCGGCCGTAGCCCAGGGCGTGCAGATCGTGAGGGTCCATGATATGGCCGAGACGCGACAGGCCCTCGCCCTCTGGGGCGCGGCGATGGAGGGAGATGCAAGATGACCCGCAGCCTCTTCGGCACGGACGGCGTCCGCGGCACGGCCAATACCCATCCGATGACGGCGGAACTCGCCATGCGCCTCGGGGCGGCGGCGGGCCGGTATTTCCGTCGCGAGGGGACGGGCGTCCACCGCGTGGTGATCGGCAAGGATACGCGGCTCTCTGGCTACATGTTCGAGACCGCGATGACGGCGGGTCTGACCTCCGTGGGGATGAACGTCCTCCTCTTCGGGCCGGTCCCGACGCCCGCGGTGGGCATGCTCACGAAGTCGATGCGCGCCGATGCAGGGATCATGATCTCCGCGAGCCACAATCCGCACCAGGACAACGGTATCAAGTTCTTCGGCCCCGACGGCTTCAAGCTCTCCGACGAGGCCGAGCAGAAGATCGAGACGATGGTCGGCACGGGCGTCGATCCCGCACGGCCCGAGAATATCGGTCGTGCCAAGCGGGTGGACGACGGACGGTTCCGGTATGCCGAGCGGGTCAAGGCCACCCTTCCGGCGGGCCAGGATCTCGGCGGGGTGAAGGTCGTGATCGATTGCGCCAACGGCGCCGCGCACCGCGTCGCGCCGGAGGTGCTCTGGGAGCTCGGCGCCGAAGTCGTCGCGATGGGCGTCTCGCCCGACGGCACCAACATCAACGACGGCTGCGGCTCGACCTGCCCGCAGGCGGCGGCAGAGCGTGTCGTGGCCGAGGGTGCCGATCTCGGCATCTGTCTCGACGGCGACGCCGACCGTGTGATGATCATCGACGAGAAGGGCCGCGTGGCCGATGGCGATCACATCATGGCGCTCTTCGCCCGCTCCTGGGCGGCGTCGGGGCGGCTCAACGGCGGCACCCTCGTTGCGACCGTGATGAGTAACCTCGGGCTCGAGCGGTATCTCGACGGTCACGGTCTGCACCTCCACCGCACCTCCGTGGGCGACCGCTATGTTGTTGAGGCGATGCGGGCGGGGGGCTTCAACCTCGGTGGCGAGCAATCGGGCCATATCGTGATGACCGACCACGCCACTACCGGCGACGGGCTTGTCGCAGGGCTGCAATTTCTCTCCGCGATGATCGAGACGGGACGCCGCGCCTCCGAGCTCAGCGTGCAGTTCGACACGGTGCCGCAACTCCTCAAGAACGTCCGCTACGCCGCCGGCGCCGACCCGCTTGCGGATGCAGACGTGCGGGCGGAGATCACGGCGGCGGAGGATCGTCTGAACGGGCAGGGACGGCTCCTGATCCGCAAGTCCGGGACCGAGCCGCTGATCCGCGTCATGGCCGAATGCGAGGATGCCGACCTGCTGAGCGAGGTCGTGGACGGGCTCGCCGACCGGATCGCCCGGGTGGCCTGAACCGGGCGCGCGCCGTCCCCGGTTCGGCGGGACGGTCCTGCGTCCCGTGTACGATGTCCGCACATCCCGTGTACGTCCGGCATACGATGTCGGCACAGCTGCTGCGCGTGAGCTGTACGCCGGCTGCACGTTCCGTGTACGGGAAATGTACGCCCGGTGTACGTCCTGTGTACGCCGGGCGTCCGTCTTAACGGCTCAGTTCTTCGACTTGTCGACCATGCGGCCGGCGGAGATCCAGGGCATCATGCCGCGAAGCTTCTCGCCCACCTGCTCGATCTGGTGCTCGTCGTTGAGCCTGCGTGTGGCCTTGAACATCGGTTGGCCCACGGCGTTTTCCTGCATGAAGTCGCGCACGAACTTCCCGGTCTGGATGTCATGCAGGACCTCTTTCATGCGGGCCTTGGTCTCTTCGTAGGGAAGGATCCGCGGCCCCGAGACGTATTCGCCGTATTCCGCCGTGTTCGAGATCGAGTAGTTCATGTTCGCGATGCCGCCCTCGTAGATCAGGTCCACGATCAGCTTTACCTCGTGAAGGCACTCGAAATAGGCCATTTCCGGCTCGTAGCCCGCCTCGACCAGGGTCTCGAAGCCCATGCGGATCAGTTCGACGAGACCGCCGCAGAGGACCGCCTGCTCCCCGAAGAGGTCGGTCTCGCATTCCTGCCGGAAGTTCGTCTCGATGATGCCGGAACGCCCCCCGCCGATGGCCGAGCAATAGCTGAGCCCGATCTCCATCGCGCGCCCGGACGCGTCCTTGTCCACCGCAACGAGGCACGGGACACCGCCACCCTTCACGTACTCGCTCCGCACCGTGTGGCCCGGTCCCTTCGGCGCCATCATGATGACGTCGACGCCCGGCTTGGGTTCGATCAGGCCGAAATGGACGTTCAGCCCGTGCGCGAAGGCGATGGCGGAACCTTCCTTCAGGTGGTCGTGGACATGGTTGCGATAGGTCGCGCCCTGCAATTCGTCCGGCATCGTGAACATCATCAGGTCGCACCAGGCGGCCGCTTCCTCGATGCCCATGACCTGCAGGCCCTCGCCCTCGGCCTTGGCCCGCGACGGCGATCCCTCGCGGAGTGCCACGGCGAGGTTCTTGGCGCCCGAATCGCGCAGGTTCAGCGCGTGGGCATGGCCCTGGCTGCCATAGCCGAGGATCGCCACCTTCTTGTCCTTGATGAGATTGATGTCGCAATCGCGATCGTAATAGACGCGCATGATCAGGTTCCCTCTTTCGTTTCGCTGCGCATCATATGAGCGTTGATCGACAGAGAAAGACGGGTTCCTTACAGGTATTCGCAGGAGTATGGTAATTCTTATTCGCCGATAGTCGTATTGGAGCTGGTTCGATGCTTGACGATACTGACCGGCGCCTGTTGCGCCAGCTTCAGAACGATCCGGTGGCGACCGTCCAGGCGCTCGCCGCGCGCGCGGGCGTGAGCGCCCGGCTCGCTGCACGCCGGTTCGATCGAATGCGCGGCGAGGGCATCCTGCGGGGCCAGCGGGCGCGGATCGACTGGCGGGCGATGGGCTACAGCGTGGAGGTCAGCCTGCGTTTCACGCTGGAAAAGACCGCGCCTGACGCGTTCGACAGTTTCATCGCGGCGGCACGGGAGGTGCCGGAGGTTGTCGAGATCCAGACGTTCCTGGGCCGCGTGGATGTCCGGCTCGGCGTCATCGCGCGCACGCTGCCGCATTACCACGAGATCTACCGCTCCCGGATCGTCACGCTGCCCCATATCGCGGATATCGAATCCCTCATGCATGTGGCCACCCTGAAGACCGCGGAGCGTCTGCCGCTGTGATCGAGCTCGATGCGCAAGACCGCGCGATCCTGCACGCTCTCGTGGAGGATGCAACGCTGTCCTCACCTGCCCTCGCGGCGCGGATCGGGTTGAGCCAGCCGGTGACGTGGCGGCGCGTGCGGCGGCTCGAGGAGGCGGGGATTCTCGCGGGCCGCCGTCTCGATCTCGATCTCGAGGCACTGGGCTTCGGTGTAACGGTCTTTCTCGGCGTGAAGCTCGCGACCCGTGGTCGCGTCAGCCTGACCGATTTCGAGCGAGCGATCACCGCCATCCCGGAGGTGCAGACGGTCGAGCACGTCCTTGGTCTCTACGATTACCGTCTCCGCGTCATCGCGCGTGACCTCGCCGATTTCGAACGTGTCCTGCGTCGCCGCATCCTTGCGCTACCGGGGGTCGGCAACGTCGAGGCGAACGTGCTCCTCAGCGAGGAACGTCGCCCCGGACCGCTCTAGAGTGCCGTCCCCATGGGGCGAAGACCCGCGCCCATCACACGGCGCCGGATCGGAGCGATGTCGTGGACCGCGCGCAATCCCGTCAGCCGCAGCGATTGCAGAGCTTCCCCGTCGGATTGGCAGATACGGTTGAAGGCGTCGATCACCCGCGCCCGCACCGCCACGTCCCGCTCGCGTGCGGCTGCGTAGCGGTCGAGGCCCTGCGGCGCACCGGGATCGCCGTCCGCCAGGGCGGCATCGAGCGCGGCGATGTCGGCGAGCGACGTGTTGAGCCCCTGCGCCCCAATGGGCGGGAGGACATGCGCCGCCTCCGCCACCAGCGCGACGCGTCGGGCGGTGAGCCGGCGCGCGGTCTGCGTTATGACCGGCCAGAGCCGGATCTCCGTGATCTTCGTCATCCGCCCGAGAAGCCCGAGGGCACGCAGGTTCAGCTCCCGCGCGAAATCCTCTTCTCCCATCTCCATGAGGTCGAGGCCGCGCCGCCCGTCGTTCATCCAGACGATGGCGGAGGCCGGGCCGCCCTCGTGATCGGCGAGCGGCACGGTCGTGAAGGCCCCGCCCGCATTGTAGATCTCGGTCGAGACGTTCTCGTGGGGCCGGTCGTGACGGACGGCGAAGGCGAACGCCTTCTGACCGTAACGCCGGATCGTGGCGTCGATCCCGGCGGCGTCCCGCACCGGCGAGGCCCGGCCATCCGCACCGACCAGAAGCCGGGCGCGGATTCGGGACCCGTCGCTCAGGCGGACGAGCACGGCGTCGTCGCGGGCGAGCATGGAGGCAAAGCCCACCCCGAGACGTAGGTCGATCCTGTCATCACGCTCCAATGTCTGGGCGATGAGATGGCGCGCGCGCCAGTTCGGCACGTTCTTTCCGAACGCCTCGAGATCGAGTTCGTTGGGCCGGAATGTCCGCTCTTCGGTCAGCCGTGGCGGCCAGCCCTTCGTATCGACCACCCGCAGGGCGCCCAGATCGGTGGCATGGGGGGACAGCGCCGTCCAGAGACCGGCGGTCTTCAAGAGCTCCACGGAGGGGGCGAGATAGGCCGTCGAGCGCAGGTCGGACCCCGCGGCATCGGCGGCTTCGGGCGGCGGCGCCGGATCGCAGATCACGACGCGCCAGCCGCGGCGGGCCAGAAGCGCCGCGAGCACCATCCCGGCGATCCCGGCGCCGGAGATCACGATATCTGTTTCCGTCTCGATGCGTTGTCGTTCCATGAGGAGCAATCTAGGTGTCCGGCCGCGGAAGGGAACGGGCACGCATGCAGCTCCGCGCGCCGGACCGCGGGTTTCCCCTTGCGGCCCCGCGGTCTAGGATCGCCCGATCCGAACGGAGACCCGTCATGACGGACACGAAACCGGTGCAGCGCGATGCCTATGCGATGATCCTCGACGCGATCGACCTCGGCGTCTACCGCCCCGGCGACCGGCTGGTCGAGAACGAACTGGCAGAGCGGTTCGGGGTCTCTCGTACCCCCGTCCGCGAGGCCCTGCAGCGGCTCGAGACGCAATCGCTGCTTATGCGCGACGGTCGCAGCCTGATCGTGGCCTCGCTGGATCACAACCAGCTGGCCGAGCTCTACGTTGTGCGTACCGAGCTCGAGGGGTTGGCCGCGCGGCTCGCGGCGCGTCATGCGGCTGCGGAAGAGGTGCGTGTGCTGCGCCAGATGGTCGCCGAGGATCACGAAAGGCTCGGCGACCCCGCCGCGCTCAACCGCGCGAACCGTCGCTTTCATAAGCAGATTCACCTGGCCTCGCACAATCGCTACCTCGTCCAGCAACTCGACCTCGTCCACAGGTCGATGGCGCTTCTGGCCAATACGTCGCTCGCGATCGAGGGCCGCGGGGCAGATGCCCTGGTCGAGCACGAACGGATCGTCGCGGCGATCGAAGCGGGGGATGGCGATGCCGCCTATGCGGCACTGGCGGAGCATATCTCGAAGGCGTTCGAGACGCGCCTGAAGCACGATTCGGCGAACGATCCGCGGCTCTAGGCCCGGCCCGCGACGGCGTCGGGCTTCGAGACGCCATGTTCCGTCTTGTCCCAGAAGGTCGGGCAGACGAGCAGTTCCACGAGCGATTTGAGGATCGCGACGGTGGCGAGCGGATAATAGAGATACTGGACCGGGATCCACGGGATCAGCTCGGGCTTGCCCATTCGGATCAGGGCGGACGCGCTCGCGGCCCAGTTGCAGATCGCCGTGAAGCTCATGCCGACCATGAGCCAGAGAGACAGGTTGGCCGGGATCTCGCCTCGTAGCGGATGCGGAATGTCGAACGACAAAAGGGCGAAGGACCACAGGATCGGCGCGAGCAGCGTGCTGAGAAGGCTCGACAGGAACAGCACCTGGAAGCCCACGAAACCCCAGGGTCCCAGGTCGCGCGCCAGCTGAAGCGGATTGCGCATATGGACGGCATAGGTGATCGCGTAGCCCTTGAGCCACCGGGAACGCTGGCGGATCCATTTCCAGGCGGAGGTCGTCGCTTCCTCCTCGGTCGTGGAATTGAGAAGTTCCGTCCGGTATCCGTGCCGGGCGAGCCGCATTCCCAGATCGGCATCCTCCGTCACGTTGTGCGCGTCCCACGCGCCGACGGCCTCGAGGGCCGCACGGCGGAAGAAGACCGTGGTCCCACCCAAGGGCAGCGCCCAGCCGAGCTTGCGAAGCGCGGGCAGCGTCATCGAGAACCAGGTCGAGTACTCGATACAGAAGCAGCGCGAAATCCAGCTATCGCGGGCATTGTAGAAGTTCAGACGTCCCTGAAGACACGCGATCTCGGGTGTCGAGGCCGCGAAATGGCGTACGACGCGCAGGATTTGATCCGGGGCCGGCTGATCCTCGGCGTCGTAGACTCCGATGATCGAGCCGTCGCAGAAATCGAGCGCGTAATTCATGGCGCGTGGCTTCGTCTGGATGCTGCCGGGTGCGACGGAAACGATCCGGATCCATGAGGGCAGGGTGGTCCGGGCGAGCGTCGCGGCGGTCACCCGGTCGCAACTCTCCGTCACGAGGCAGATATCGAGCAATTCTCGCGGATAATCGAGCAGATCGAGGCGCGCGAGCAGGTCTCCCGCGATCTCGGTTTCGCGAAAGAGCGGGACCAGCAGCGTGACCTTCGGCATGCGCGCCAGGGTCGGGATCGTCTCACCGCGTTCGTCGGGCCCTCTCACGCGGTCGAGATGCGTGGCGACGACGAGGAGCGCGGTGTTCACGATCAGGGTGGCGAAGGCGACCATCGACAGCGCCATGAAGGTCGCCATCGGCATCATGATCGCCGGAACGAGGAAGACCGCCGCGAAGATCGCGGCAAAGGTCCACCGGCGAGATCCGTACAAGGTCCTGGCGGAGTGCGGCCCCGGTGCTCGCGTTTCGGCCTGTCGAACGAGGTGATGCCGGCGCATTCGCGACAAGGCCTCCCCAAGCTCGCTTTGAAGCGCCACGACCATGGCGACGGGGCCGAGCACCGCTTCGAGGTCGGGACGGATCCCGTCGAAACGGTTGGGTCGGCTCGTCGCGACGAGCGTCACACCGCCCCTGCGTCCGAGCGGGGCGATCCGATCCGTGGCGCAGCGCGACGGGCCGAGCCGATCGAGGAGGTCGGGCGCGATCCGTTCCCCGGGAAATCTGACAAGCTCTGTCTGGAACTGCTCCGCAAGCATCGCGTAGAGCCGCTCCTCCGTGATATGTCCGTTGCGCTCGAGTATCTCGCCGAAGGTCGCGAGGCTGCCGCGTTGGCGCATCAGGGCCCAGTCGAGCGTGTCGTTATCGATATCACCCGCCTCGACGAGCTGATCCCCGATCCTCGGACGCGCGGCGCGGGACGCATCATGGGGAATTGCGGCGAGGAATATCGGCTGCGGCACGTCGAACGGAACCTCAGAGGTACGGTTCCGTCAAACTCGCGCGATTCGCTTAACCGGCTCTTAAGCCCCGCCTCTTACGTGGCGGCATCCATCGCGCGGGAGAAGCGCTCGAAGAGGTAGAAACTGTCCTGTGGTCCCGGGCTGGCCTCCGGGTGATGCTGGACCGACCAGATCGGACGGTCGGCAAGGCGGATACCGCAATTCGAACCGTCGAAAAGCGAGATATGCGTCTCCATCACGCGGTCGGGCAGCGACTGGCTGTCGACGGTGAAGCCGTGATTCATCGAGGTGATCTCGACCTTTCCCGTCTCGACGTCTTTCACCGGGTGGTTCGCGCCGTGATGTCCGTGGCTCATCTTGATCGTCTCCGCCCCGAGCGCGAGGGCAAGGAGCTGATGGCCGAGACAGATACCGAAAATCGGCATCGACGTGGCCTGCATGATCTCCTGCAGCATCGGGACCGCGTAGGTACCGGTCGCCGCCGGGTCGCCCGGGCCGTTCGACAGGAACAGGCCTTGCGGATCGTGGGCCATCACTTCGTCCGCCGTCGTCGTCGCCGGCAGGACGGTCACGTCGCAGCCCGCGGAGGCGAGGCAGCGCAGGATATTGCGCTTGGCGCCGTAATCGATCGCCACGACCCGGCGCCCCGGCGCTTCGCGGCGGACGAAACCATCGGGCCAGGCCCACCGCATCTCGTCCCAGCGATAGGATTGCGCGCAGGTCACGTCGCGCGCGAGATCGCGCCCGACGAGACCGTCGAACCCCCGCGCGGCGGCGACGAGCTTGCCGATGTCGAAACGTCCCTCGGGGTCGTGCGACAGGGCGACATGCGGCGCCCCCTGCTGCCGGATCGCGCGGGTCAGCCGCCGCGTGTCGATCCCCCCGATCCCGATCCGGCCATGCCGCTCGAGCCAGGCGCCCAGCCGATCCGTTGCCCGCCAGTTGCTGGGCTCCGTCGGGTCCCATTTGACCACCATTCCGTCCGCAAACGGCGAGGCGGTCTCGTCGTCCTCGGGCGTGACGCCGGTATTGCCGATATGGGGAAAGGTGAAGGTCACGATCTGCCCGGCATAGGACGGATCGGTCATGATCTCCTGATAGCCGGTCATCGCGGTGTTGAAACAAAGCTCCGCGGTCGTGTCGCCCGTGGCACCGAAGCCGCGGCCGTAGAAGATCGTCCCGTCGGCAAGGGCAAGACATGCGGTTGGCGTCGGGCGCGGCATCGGGCAGCTCTCCTGTCTCGAGGGGGCGGGCAAATCTGCGGCAACCTATGGAGGGCGGCAGGGCCGGTCAAGCCCTGCTCCGCGTTGCGTGGCTGGCCGTTTCGCAGTATCCCGAAGCTCTTTTCAGGTTCGGATCGATCCCATGAAGACGAGAGACCGCATTAACGCCGCCCTCAAGACCGCGATGAAGGAGAAGCAGGCCGGTCGCCTGTCCACACTCCGTCTGATCAACGCGGCGATCAAGGACCGCGACATCGCGGCGCGGGGGACCGAGGATGACGCCCCGGGCGGGGTCAGCGACGAGGCCGTGCGCCAGATCCTCGGCCGCATGGTCAAGCAGCGTCAGGAAAGCGTCCGAGCCTACGAGGAGGGGGGGCGGCTCGAGCTCGCCGACCGCGAACGCGAGGAAATCGAGATCATCACGGAGTTTCTGCCCCGGCAATTGAGCGAGGCGGAGACGGACCGCGCCATCGACGAGGCCATCGCGCGAAATTCGGCCAGTTCGATCCGCGACATGGGGCGCGTCATGAGCGACCTGAAGTCGCGCCACGCTGGGCAGATGGATTTCGGCGCGGTCGGCCCCCGCGTCAAGGACCGACTGGCCTGAGGCTTCGTCGCCGCGAAGCTTCCCGGCAGTTTCGTCAGGTCGCGGTGGCTGGTTGCGCGACCGCCCGTGCCCGGATCTACAACTGCGCGAGCCTTGCGAGGCGCAGACGAAGTTCGTCTTCGAGCACAAGGCGTTCTTCGGGGCTGAGGAACGCGCCGAGTTCGACTTCCCGCCCGTTCCCGCTCAAGGTTAGGTAATTCTCGACCGGGCGCGTGCCGTTGCGGATCGACACGCGAATCCAATGCGGATTGGCGTTCCATGAACGGTCCGGTTGCCTGGGGTCGTGGCGGACGAGCTCCACGCGATCGGACCAGAGCGTCAACTCCTCCACGAGGTCGCCGTCGCTGTAGGATCGCTGCAGGGAATAGAAGAGAGCCAGCACGGCGCCCGCCCCGAACGGCAGCAGCCCCCAGAAGACCGGTGTCCCGAGAAGCGGAACGACCGGGATCAGGATCATGCAGGCGAAGGCCGCGATGAAAGCGGCGAAGCCCCTGGCGGGAAGCGAGCGGTGCGGCCAGAGGCGGGCGCTGGCGTAGGGCGGGCCTCCCGCCGCGTGGCAGAAGGCCCCGGTTCCCGCCGGGGCCCTCTCGGCCGCATTGTTCCAGGCGACCGGCATCGTGTCAGTGCGTGGGGATCGTATCCCAATCCGACCGCTTGGGCAGCGTCTCGAACGTGTGCTCCGGCGGGGGAGAGGGCAGGGTCCACTCGAGCGTGTCGGCATGCTCGTTCCAGGGGTTGGCGCCGACCGTGCGCGGCACCTTGATGAGCACCCAGAAGATCGCGACGATGAAGAACACGAACGACGCGAAGCTCAGGAAGGCCCCCCAGGACGACACGGCATGCCAGAGCGAGAACGCTTCCGGATAGTCGATGTATCTCCGCGGCATCCCTTGGCGCCCGAGGAAGTGCTGCGGGAAGAACGTCAGGTTGGAGCCGATGAACATCGCCCAGAAATGCGTCTGACCGATCCATTCGGGGATCATCTTGCCCGTGAATTTCGGGAAGTAGAAGTAGATGCCCGCGAAGATCGCGAAGACGGCGCCGAGGCTCATCACGTAGTGGAAGTGTGCCACGACGTAGTAGGTGTCGTGATAGACCCGGTCGATAGCCGCCTGCGACAGAACGATGCCCGTCACGCCGCCCGCGGTGAAGAGGACGAGGAAGCCGAAGGCCCAGAGCATCGGGACCTTGAGCTGCACCGACCCGCCCCACATCGTCGCGATCCACGAGAAGATCTTGATCCCCGTGGGCACCGCGATGACCATCGTGGCGAGCATGAAGTAGCTCTGCTGGGTGAGCGACATGCCCACCGTGTACATGTGATGCGCCCAGACGACGAAGCCCAGCACCCCGATCGCGATCAGCGCCCAGACCATCGGCAGGTAGCCGAAGATCGGCTTGCGCGAGAAGGTCGCGATCACGTGAGAGATGATGCCGAAGCCCGGCAGGATCACGATGTACACTTCCGGATGACCGAAGAACCACAGGATGTGCTGGTAGAGAACCGGATCACCGCCGCCCGCGGGGTCGAAGAAGGTCGTGCCGAAGTTGCGGTCGGTAAGCAGCATCGTGATCGCGCCCGCGAGGACCGGCAGCGACAGCAGGATCAGCCACGCGGTGACGAAGATCGACCACGAGAAGAGCGGCACCTTGAAGAGCGTCATGCCCGGCGCGCGCATGTTGAGAAAGGTCGTGATCATGTTGATCGCGCCGAGGATCGAGGATGCGCCGGAAACGTGGACGGCGAAGATGGCGAGGTCCGTCGAATACCCGCCTTCCGTCGTCGAAAGCGGCGGATAGAGCACCCAGCCGATGCCCGAACCCATCTGCCCGTTTCCGCCGGGCGCGAATACCGAGCAGATGGCGAGGGTGGAGCCCGCCACGAAGAGCCAGTAGCTCAGGTTGTTCATCCGCGGGAACGCCATGTCCGGCGCACCGATCTGCAGCGGCATCAGGTAGTTGCCGAATCCCCCGAAGAGCGCCGGGATGACGACGAAGAACATCATCAGGATGCCGTGCGCCGTGATCATCACGTTCCAGAGATGGCCGTTCGGCGTGCAATTCTCGGTCGCGGTCGGGATGAGCCGCGCGCCTTCCATGCACATGAACTGGACGCCCGGCTCCATCAGCTCCATCCGCATGTAGACTGTGAAGGCCACAGAGATGAAGCCGGTCAGGCCGGCCGTGAAGAGATAGAGGATGCCGATGTCCTTGTGGTTCGTCGACATGAACCAGCGGGTGAAGAAGCCCCGGTCGTCATGGCCCTCGTGGCCGTGGGTGGCTGCGTCGGCCATATGGTGCCTCCTCGATTGCCGCAGTAGGTCCGCGGGCGCGTTGCGCCGGCGCTCTCGCGAGCGTTCTAATGCGACGCGGTATCTCGCACAATGACAACGCCACGTGGAAAGCGGGAAAAAGTGTCGCGTCGTGTCCGCGCTTCGCAGTTGCCCGCCGTCCCTGCGATTGCCGTGTTGCGCGTCGATCCCGCCCATAGTCTACGTTCGGGCCATGGAAGCGGGCGGAACATGATGCACGGTCCGGGATGGCCTGTGGCGCGGAGCGGGGAGGTGATCGGCCTTCTGGGGGGATCCTTCGATCCCGCCCATGCCGGTCATGCGCACGTGACCCGCGAGGCGCTGCGGCTCTTCGGGCTCGATCGCGTCTGGTGGCTGGTGAGCCCCGGCAATCCTTTGAAAAAACAGGGTCCGGCCCCGCTCGACCGCCGTCTCGCGCGTGCCCGCGAGGTCATGGACCATCCGCGGGCGGAGGTGACCGCGCTCGAGACCGCGCTCGGCACCCGGTACACGGCGGACACGATCCGCGCCCTGCAGCGCCGCTATCCCGGCGTGCGCTTCGTCTGGCTCATGGGCGCGGACAATCTCGCGTCGCTGCACCTGTGGGACGATTGGCAGGAGATCGTGAATCGCGTGCCCGTGGGCGTCCTGGCGCGGCCCGGGCAGCGGATCTCGGCACGGATGTCTCCCGCGGCCCGGCTCTTCGCGCGGGCCCGGCTGCGCGGGGGGGCGGTGCGCGGTCTCGGCCGGATGCCGCCGCCCGCATGGGCCTTCGTGAACATCCCGATGCGGGCGGACAATTCGAGCGCGTTGCGCGCCGCGGGCGAGTGGACCGTCTCCGTTCCGGCGTGACGGCGGCGCATCTATCAACGGGGATTTGATTGAACCGGGTTCCTCCGCGGGTTGATGCGGAGAGCGGCGACGTCCTATCCCGTCGGGGTCTTTGGGAGATTGCGGCCATGCGTCTGACGAGACGGACAGTGCTGGCAGGGCTCGCCTCGGCGGGATCGACCGCCGCCTGGGCGGAGGCGCCCCTGGGCTCTCTCCGGCCACGCCCCCGGGCGGGAGATTTCGCGATCCGCACGGTCCCCGGCGGTGCGGCCATGGTGGCCCGGTCGCAATTGAGCGGGCGGGTCGGTTTCGCGGTCGCCGATGCAGAGACGGGCCAGATCCTCGAATCCTACAATCCGGAGGTTCGGCTGCCGCCCGCGAGTACCGCCAAGGCCCTGACCTCGCTCTATGCGCTCGATCGGCTGGGGCCGGAGCACCGGTTCGAGACCCGCCTTCTGGCCACAGCTCCGATCGAGGACGGTCGCATCGACGGTGATCTGATCCTCGCGGGCGGGGGCGATCCGACGCTCGACACGGACGATCTCGCTCAGATGGCCTCGGATCTGAAGGACCGTGGTGTGCGGGAGGTGACGGGCGGGCTCAGGATCTGGGGCGGGGCGCTGCCACAGGCCGAGGAGATCGACCCCGAGCAGCCCGACCATGTCGGCTACAACCCGTCGGTGGGCGGGCTCAACCTGAACTACAATCGCGTCTATTTCGAATGGGAACGTCAGGGCGAGACCTATCGCGTCGCGATGCAGGGGCGTTCCGCGTCCCGTCGGCCCGGCGTGACGATGGCGCAGATGGAGGTGGTCGATCGGCGCACCCCCGTCTTCTCCTACGCCTACGAGGAAGAGCGCGAGAGCTGGAGCGTCGCGCGATGGGCGCTCGGATCGGAGGGGGCGCGTTGGCTGCCGGTGCGGCATCCCGATACCTATACCGGCGAAGTCTTCGAGGTGCTGGCCCGATCCGAAGGGATCGAGATCGCGGGCGGAACGACACCTGTGCAGTCGGTGGAGGGCGAGGTGCTCGTCCGTCACCACAGCGCACCGCTGACCACGATCCTGCGCGACATGCTGAAGTTCTCGACCAATCTTACGGCGGAAGCCGTTGGTCTATCCGCGTCGTCCGTTTCGGGTCCGGTCGCGGGCTTCTCCGCGTCCGGCGCGCGGATGTCCAACTGGCTTCGCAGCGACCTGCAACTCGCCGATCCGCAACTGATCGATCATTCGGGCTTGGGTGACGACAGCCGGATCAGCGCACAGGACATGGTCCGCGCGATGGTCGTCGCGGGTTCTGACGGCCTGCTCTCGGGCCTTCTGAAACCGTATCCCGTCGCCGACCGTCCCGGCCTTGACGTGGCCGCGAAGACCGGAACGCTGAATTTCGTATCCGCCCTGACGGGGTTCATCGGAGGGCAGGGGCGTCCGCCCCTCGCCTTCGCGATCTTATGCGCGGATATCGAGCGGCGCGATTCGCTCGCCATGGAAGAGCGCGAGCAGCCGCCCGGTGGGCAGGTCTGGCTCAACCGCGCGAGAACCCTCCAGAGAGGCCTCCTCGCGCGGTGGGGTACCGTCTACACGGGTTGATCAGACGCGCGCGCCGCCGCTCCGCGGTCCGGCGATCAGCCATGCGATGAAGCCGAGTACCGGCAGGATCAGCACGACGAGGCACCAGATGATCTTGGAAAGCGTCGAGGCGCCGCTGGTGATGATGTTGTAGAGGGCATAGACGTCCGCGATCAGGACGATGATGCCGAAAATGAATTCCATCCGAAGGTTCTCCAATATCCAGTTCGGAGGCCAACGCTTCGTCGGTGGATCAGGTTTCGGTAATGGTGAGGTGGCGTGCGCGCGCCCCACGCTCGATCGCCGCCGCGTGAAGCCGGGAAATGTCGAGTTCGTAGCGCATTTCCTCGAGAAGCCTGAGTTCGCTTTCCCGGATCGTCCCGTCCGCAGCCGCCACGTCGCAGGCCATCGCATAGGCCGTCTCGTAGAGGTGAGGAGGCAGATTGTCCCGTACGAGACCAAAGAGCGCGTCGAGCCCGTCCTCTTCCGAGAAGAGATCGAAGACGATTTCGGCGGTGGTCCGGATGCGGTCCTGGTCGTAGTTCTGGAAGACGGGCAGGTGGTTCACGATCCGCTCGATCGTCACGAGTTCGGTCGTTCGGAGGTTCTCGTCCGAGGCGGAGACGGCGATCATCATCGCCACGAGGCAATCCGGCGGCGTCAGCGAATGGCTGATTTCGGTCATGTTCTGGCCTTGTTCTATGTCCCGGCCAGATTATTGACGTAGCCCTGTCCCGGCAATAGGCAGGCCCGGCCCCGTGCGATCCGGCCGGGCCCCGAGGAGACGTGACGATGACCGATCTGCGCGAAACAGCCCTTGCGTCGAAGGCCTGGCCGTTCGAGGAGGCGCGTCGTCTCGTCAAGCGGTTCGAGAAGGCCCCGCCGAAGAAGGGATACGCGCTTTTCGAAACGGGCTATGGTCCCTCGGGCCTGCCGCATATCGGCACGTTCGGAGAGGTCGCGCGCACCACGATGGTGCGCCGCGCCTTCGAGACGATCTCGGATATTCCGACGAAGCTTCTCTGCTTCTCCGACGACATGGACGGGCTCAGAAAAGTTCCGGGCAACGTGCCGAACCGCGCCGAGATGGAGGCGGACCTGCACCTGCCGCTCAGCCGCGTGCGCGATCCCTTCGGCACGCACGAGAGTTTCGGGGCGCACAACAACGCGCGGCTCAGGGCCTTTCTCGATAGTTTCGGGTTCGAGTACGAGTTCGCCTCCTCGACGGAATACTACACGTCAGGCCGGTTCGACGCGGCGCTTCTGCGGGTCCTCGAGGTCTACGACGAGATCATGGAGATCATGCTCCCCACGCTCGGGGAGGAGCGGCGCGCGACTTATTCGCCCTTCCTGCCGGTGAGCCCCAAGACCGGGCACGTCCTGCAGGTCCCCGTTCTCGAGCGCAACGCGAGCCGCGGCACGATCGTCTATGCCGAGCCCGACGGGGAGCGAGTGGAGATCCCCGTCACGGGCGGCCGGGTCAAGATGCAATGGAAACCTGACTGGGCGATGCGCTGGTACGCGCTCGGCGTCGATTACGAGATGTCGGGCAAGGATCTGATCGATTCCGTGACACAGGCGCGCCGGATCTGCCGCGCGCTCGGCGCGCCCGGGCCGGAGACGCTGACCTACGAACTCTTCAACGACGAGCAGGGTCAGAAGATCTCCAAGTCGAAGGGCAACGGCCTCTCGATGGAGGAATGGCTGCGCTACGCCGCGCCCGAAAGCCTCGCCTACTTCATGTACCAGAAGCCGAAGACGGCGAAGCGGCTCTATTTCGACGTGATCCCGAAGGCGGTGGACGAGTACCATCAGCAGCTTCGCGCCCATGGCGATCAAGACGCGCCGCAGCGGCTCGCCAACCCGGTCTTCCACATCCACGGCCGAGATGTGCCCACTTCCGACATGGTGGTCCCCTTCGCCATGCTCCTGAACCTCGCCTCCGCGTCCGGTGCGGAGGATGCGGCGACGCTTTGGGGCTTCATTCGCCGCTACGCGCCCGAGGCGGAGCCGGAAACGCATCCCGGCCTCGACGCGGCCGCCCTGTTCGCGGTGCGCTACTACGAGGATTTCGTGAAGCCGCACAAGGTCTACCGCGCGCCCGATGCGCGTGAGAGGGCCGCGCTCGAGGAGCTTGCGGCGCGGCTCGATGCCTGGTCGGGTCCCGCCGATCCCGATGCGCTGCAGACGGAGGTCTTCGCGGTCGGCAAGGCACACGGGTTCGAACCGCTGCGCGACTGGTTCAAGGCGCTCTACGAGGTCCTGCTCGGTGCATCGCAGGGCCCCCGGTTCGGCGGGTTCATCGCCCTCTACGGGATCGAGGAGACGCGGGCCCTGATCGAACGGGCGCTCGCCGGCACGCTCGCGACGACGGAAGACAGCGCACCGGTTTGAAACTCGGGGGTCGCGTGCCACGTATCTGAAGGCAGGACAGCTCGCGAAAGGGTCGATCATGCTTCGGATATTCGCCGCCCTCAGCCTTATCTTCTGCATCGCGCTCCCCGCCGGGGCGCAGAACACCAGCGATGCGCGCGGGATCGAAGGCGTCATCGCCAGTCAGATCGATGCGTTCCGCGCCGACGATTTCGACCGGGCCTTCACCTATGCCTCGCCTTCTATCCAGGGAATGTTCGGCACGGCGGAACGGTTCGGGCAGATGGTCCGCCAGGGCTATCCCATGGTCTACCGGCCCGACGAGCTGCGCTTCGTGGAGCAGGTCGAGGACGGCGGTGCGGTTCGCCAGAAGGTCATGATCCGCGATATGCAGGGCGGCTTCCACATGCTCGAATACGAGATGACGGAGCGCGACGGGGCGTGGCGGATCAACGGAGTCCGGGTCCTCGAGGCCGCACAGGTCGGCGTCTGACAGAGGCGGCGCGGCTTGCGCGAGGTCCTCGAACCGGATAGCTCCCGCCCGGAGTGATCGCCGGACCGAGGAGAGCGACGTGGAGCAGTTACTGGACGTGATCGGCGCAACGGCGCTCGTTCTCCTCGTCGTGATCGGCGCGGTCGCCGGGGCGATCGCGGGCAAGATCGCCGGTCGCCGTATGCCGGTCTACATCCTCGCGGGGATTGCCGGTGCGGTGGCGCTGCCGTTCATCCTCGCGGCACTGGGCATCGGGATCATCGCGGCGGGCGGGTTGCTTCTGCTTCTCGTCATCTCGGCGATCGGGGCCGTCATCGTGCTGGCGATCGTGCGCGCGATCACGGGGCGCGACTAGAACTCGATCCAGGTGGCGAGCGAGACGCCGATATCTTCGCGCCCCGTCACGTCGGCCACCGCGCCGAGCTTCACCCGGACATTGTCGCGCACCTCCCGAACATAGGACGGGGCGAGCCGGACCGTCGGATCGGCGCCGGGATAGGCGGCGTTCTGCACCTGCAGGACCCAGCTTGCCTTTTCCGACCAGTTCCAGCCCGCCGTCAGGTCGAGTTTCCAGGCCGGCCGGTCGAGATCGGAGCGAAAGACGGCATAGCTCTCCGCGCTGAGCCAGCCCCAAGCCGTTCCGCGCCCCCAATGGAGGCCCGGGCGCAGGACGCGCGCCGCCTCTCCGTTCCAGGACCGCGCCGGACCCGCGGCGAGCTCCACCGCCCAGACATTCGGGCCATCCGTGTTGAACGAGCGCCGAACGAAGCCAAGCGTCGTCCAGCTGTCGCTTTCCCAATCGTAGCCCGCATCGAGGCCGAGCGTCACCCGTTCCGTCAGCCCGTATTCGGCGAAGAACGTGGAATAGATCGTGGCAACGAGGGGCAGGTAGGTGAAACGGCCCGGAATGCCGATGCCGTTTTCGTCGTACCGGCAAACAGCGCGCGTCGCGCGCTCCTCGATCGTCGGCAGGAACGGGCAGGGCTCCGACGCGATCGAGTATCGCGGCGTGGTCAGCGTCGTCTCGAACGAAAGAAACGCCTTGCCCTCACCGCGCGGCCAGGCGCCCGCAGCGACCATCCCGGACGCCGCGATCCACAGGAAGACGCAGAGAGGGACGCACCGCATGGCGCGACATTCCGCGGTGGCGGTTAACGAAACGCTAACGGTCTCGCGAAGCCGGGATCAGCGCTTCTTGCGGCGCTGGACGTTGCCGCCCCGCTGGCCCGGACGCCCCGCGGTGGATCGCCCCGAGGCCTTCGTCGCGGTCTCGGACGCCTTCTCTACGGCTTGCTGGCGGGCGAGCGGATCGTCGGCCACGGCGAGATCGACGGCCTCGAGCCGCTTTACCTCGTCGCGGAGCCGGGCCGCTTCCTCGAATTCGAGGTTTTCCGCGGCCTTGCGCATGTCGGTCCGCAACCCCTCGAGCACCGCCTGCAGGTTCGAGCCCGACCGTTCCGGCTCGATCTTCGCCGTCACGCGGTTCATGTCCACGTCACCCTGATAGAGCCCGGCAAGGATGTCCTCGACGTTCTTCTTGACCGTCGCGGGCGTGATCCCGTGCTCCTCGTTATAGGCCATCTGCTTTTCGCGACGCCGGTCGGTCTCGGCCATCGCGCGCTCCATGGAGCCGGTGATGCGGTCGGCATACATGATGACCCGTCCGTCCACGTTGCGTGCCGCGCGACCGATCGTCTGCACGAGTGAGGTCTCCGAGCGCAGGAACCCCTCCTTGTCGGCGTCGAGGATGGCCACGAGCCCGCATTCCGGGATGTCGAGCCCCTCGCGCAGGAGGTTGATGCCGATCAGCACGTCGAAGGCCCCGAGGCGAAGGTCGCGCAGGATCTCGATCCTTTCGATCGTGTCGATGTCGGAATGCATGTAGCGAACCTTGATCCCCTGCTCATGCATGTACTCCGTCAGATCCTCGGCCATCCGCTTCGTCAGCACGGTGCAAAGCGTGCGGTAACCCGCCGCACTCACTCGCCGCACCTCGTCGAGGAGGTCGTCGACCTGCATCTCCACCGGACGGATCTCCACCTGCGGGTCGAGAAGCCCGGTGGGGCGGATCACCTGTTCGGTGAAGACGCCGCCGGTCTGTTCCAGCTCCCACGCGGCGGGGGTGGCGGAGACGAAGACCGATTGCGGCCGCATCGCGTCCCACTCCTCGAACTTGAGCGGACGGTTGTCCATGCAGGAGGGCAGGCGGAAACCATGCTCGGCGAGCGTGAACTTGCGGCGATAGTCGCCCCGGTACATGCCGCCGATCTGCGGCACGGAGACGTGGCTTTCGTCGGCGAAGACGATGGCGTTGTCGGGGATGAACTCGAAAAGCGTTGGGGGCGGCTCGCCGGGCGCGCGGCCGGTAAGATAGCGCGAATAGTTCTCGATACCGTTGCAGACGCCGGTGGCCTCCAGCATCTCGATGTCGAAATTCGTGCGCTGCTCCAACCGCTGCGCCTCCAGGAGCTTGCCGTCGCCCACGAGCTGGTCGAGGCGTTGTTTGAGCTCCTTCTTGATCTGCACCACCGCCTGCTTCATCGTCGGGCGCGGCGTGACGTAGTGGGAATTGGCGTAGACCCGAATCCTGTCGAATTCGGCGGTCTTCTCTCCGGTGAGAGGATCGAACTCCACGATCGATTCCAGCTCTTCCCCGAAGAACGACAGCCGCCAGGCCCGATCCTCGAGGTGTGCGGGGAAGATCTCGAGCGAATCGCCCCGGACGCGGAACGAGCCGCGCTGGAAGGCCTGATCGTTGCGCCGGTATTGCTGCGCCACCAGATCCGCGATCACCTTGCGCTGCTCGTATTCGCGCCCGGTATGCAGATCGAGCGTCATCGCCCCGTAGGTTTCCACCGAGCCGATGCCGTAGATGCAGGAGACGGAAGCCACGATGATGACGTCGTCGCGCTCCAAGAGAGCCCGGGTGGCGGAGTGGCGCATCCGGTCGATCTGCTCGTTGATCTGGCTTTCCTTCTCGATGAAGGTATCCGACCGCGGGACGTAGGCCTCCGGCTGGTAGTAATCGTAGTAGCTGACGAAGTACTCGACCGCGTTGTCGGGGAAGAACCCCTTGAACTCGCCATAGAGCTGTGCGGCCAGTGTCTTGTTAGGGGCGAGGATGATCGCGGGGCGTTGCGTCTCCTCGATGATCTTGGCCATCGTGTAGGTCTTGCCGGTCCCCGTCGCGCCGAGCAGCACCTGATCGCGTTCCCCGTCGCGGATCGCCTGGGACAATTCGGCGATCGCCGTGGGCTGATCGCCCGCAGGCAGGAATTCCGTGTTCATGCGGAAGGCGATGCCGCCTTCAAGCTTTTCCCGCCGGGCCGCGTCCGGCGGCGAGGCATGGAGCAGCACGGGCATCTGGTCTGGCGCGTTGTTGTGCATGGAGCGGACCTGTCTGGGATACCTGTCATAGATGCGCGACCGCCCCGGATCTTCAAGCGCGGCGAGGCAAGGGAGGCGGATTGGACGCCAGACGTTGCTCGGTCGGACGACGAGGTTCGCAAAATTACAACCTTAACGAATGTTGTCAGCTTGCGAATCGCTTCAAGGGTCGCCTAGATGGTAACTGCAAGCCGAAGACCCGTCCGGCCGGATCGCTGCTTCCCCAATTTCGAGTGATCCGGCCGGTGCGCGCGCTGAATGCCTGGTCTTGCACGGGGTCTCATGGTGGACGATATTGCCCCCGTGATCCGATAAGTCTTGCGATCACCCGGAACCAGGTCTTGAGGAGCGCCCAGATGACAGCGAGGATCTATCAGCCCGCCCGGACCGCGATGTCCTCGGGTTATGCCCGGACGAAGAAGTGGGTCCTCGAATTCACCGCCGAGGAGGCGCGTACGGTCGACCCGCTCATGGGGTGGACCTCTTCCGCAGATACACAATCGCAAGTGAGATTGCGTTTCGACACGAAGGAAGAGGCGCTCGACTACGCCAAGGCGAACGGCATCGACGCGATCGTCACCCAGCCCAAGAAACGGGGCGCAAACGTCCGCCCCGGCGGCTACGGAGAGAACTTCGCAACCAAGCGGCGCGGCGCCTGGACCCACTGAGGTATTGTAACTCCGATCAAAGTTTCGGCTATCTGGGGGTAAGGTTTCGGCCGTATCAGGCCCAGTCCCTTTCAGACGGCGGAAAATTCTCTGACTTTGCGGTGGCTTACCGCAATCCCTTTCGCTTCGCCGCATGCAAAGCAACTTACCTTGGTTCTCCTGTTGGATTCGAGCAGCCGCCGGTACGTCCCGCGTTCCCATCGGGACCCATCTGATCAGCTTACTCGCCGAGATATGGCCTACGAATTCTTTCCCGTGGCGTTCCTTAATGTCGGGGAGTTCTTGAGTTGCGGAACCGGTGCACATCCTTGCCTTAGACCCGTCATCTGCGACGACATGTTCCTTCGAAACCAGGCAAGAACTTTCCATGGCCGAAGGCTGCACAATCTGCGCCGCCTGCGGCCACTCCAATTGCGGGTAAGATCTCGGATGAGGTTACTGTGTGTAGAAGCCGTTCTCAAAACGCCATTATGGGGGGTTAAAAGCCATTTTGCGCGGCGATTAATCGCCACTGGAAACTGGTCCGGAATAATGTCGTTTCGTATTAGTAAATTGCGTCATCGGTCCTCGCGCCGCTTGCATTGACGCCGATCCAAACGCCGCGAGCCCCCAACCGTTGACTTGCGCCGGCCTTCAAGCCGACGCTCCCCTGCACGGGGTCCGGACCCTTTCACATTCCTTGATCCGCCAGGCGCCGCGCGTCTGCGGGTGCGGCGCTTGGCCCCCGGGCCGGCGTCGAGCATGTCGAAAGGACGTTGGCTATGCCGACACGGACGATCATTCCCTTTGCTCAGGCGAACCTCGGCGACGACCCGCCGCCGCGCTGGGAGGTGGAAGAACGGCTGAAGGGCTTTCTTAACCGCATCCGGGCCGGGAAGGCAGGGCCGGAGCCGGATCGATCCCCCAAAGACCGCAACAGTCGCGACCGGACCACCACGCGAGACCGCCATCGCATTTATCGCCGGGCGAAACGGTACCTCGAGCGCCGCGACGCCGCCACGGGCCTGGCGCACCTGCAGGACGACGACCGCGACCGCCTCGCGGCCCTGCGCGACGGCGCTTGGATCACCCGGCTCGGCACCGAGCACGAGGCGGACGTCATCGCCTCGGCGCTGCACGAGGACATGCCGTGGATGGGGCCAGCCACGGAACGGGTCTGGCACGCCATGCGCCGCGCGGTGCGGACGGGCTCTCCGGGGTTGCCACTGCCGCCACTCCTGCTGCTCGGGCCGCCGGGGATCGGCAAGTCCCACTGGGCGCGGCGGCTCGGGACGCTGATCGAGGGACCGGTCACGGCCATCGACGCGACGAACGAGCCGGCGAGTTTTGTGCTCGTCGGCGCGCAGCGAGGCTGGTCGAACACGCAGCCCGGCCGGGTCCTGCAGACGATCCTGCGGGAGCGCTGCGCGAGCCCCGTCGTCATCGTCGACGAGATCGAGAAGGCGGGCGTAACCACGTCCACGCGCGGCGCCCGGTTCACCCTGACCGACGGGATCCTGCCTCTGCTCGAGCCCGCCACGGCGAGGGACTGGAACTGTCCCTACTTCCGCGTCCGGTTCGACATGTCGTGGATCGCGTGGGTGCTGACGGCTAACAGCCTCAATGGCCTGCCGGAGCCGCTCCTCAGCCGCTGCCCGCCCGTGCCGCTCGGTCCGGTGCCGCGGGCCGACCTGATGCGCTACGCCCGGCGGGACTGCGAGAACCGGGGCCTGCCCGAGCCGGCGATCGAGGCCGTCATGGACTGCCTCGCCACGGCCCCACCGGCCGCCGCGGGACTGAGCCTGCGCAGCGTTCGACGCCTGATCGATCGGATCGAGACCCTCGCGACGATGCCGACGCTGCATTGATGTGACGCGAAGTCGGCATTCGGGGAGCGTCGTATCGTAGACGTTCCTCGGAGTAAGGAAGGGCGGGGAACGGACATTCGCTGCGCTCGCAAATCTATCGAGCACGCTCCGAGTTTGCTAACATCTGTGTCGCTAATATTCAGATTTAGCTGCTTTTTTCTTTGCCTCAGATTCTTGCTTTTTTTGCGCTTGCTTCGCTCGTTCTTCAAAAATCTCATACTTTGATTCAAGTCTGTCGGACAAGCGACGCTGAAGTTGTGACAGATCGTTGGCGGTCCGGGGAAGAAAAGGTTGCCCCAAAAGATCCATCCATCGATCGAAGACAACATCATCCTTACTGTCATTGGGTTCAAAGCTCTGGGTCGAGAGGCTGTGGAGGCTGATAACACAGGTGTCTTTCCCGTTTTTGTCTAAACCTTTCCGCCAATCTCGAATTTCAACAGATTCTGAAATTTTTTCGCTTGATTGATGCATCCAGCCAGAAACGGTATCCGTGCTCAAGCCCTCGAGTGTTTTCCTGATATCCTTACCAGGCTTCATATCCTTCAGGATCAGATCAACGAAAGCGGCAGGTACGAAAACCAACTGGCTCTTTGTCGTCTCCTTGACAAATTTCAGGGCTTCGCCCCGGAGTACTCTCGCCAGTTTACCCTTCATATTAAAACTTCGACCAGTAAACTCATCATTTGCGTCGTGGAAGTAGATCGACCTGTCAGGCAACGCTCCTACCATACTTTGGAAAAAAGTTGGTTCGGAGCCGCCGCCGTAGCGATTGAGGCAGAAAGTCGGATCGTATCGTTTCAAAAACCGTGGCTCATTCAGAATAATTCCATCTGAACAATCAAGCCACTTTGGCTCATACTTGCCATAAACTCTTTTCTCTAAACCCTCGTATTTTGGAAAGCTACGCGATCTATTTCTCGTCAGTTGCCATAGGCAAGAATGAAGAAACTCGTCAGTTATCTCGCGTAACAGTTCGTCACGAAAGGGAAGTTCAGAAGCTGCGTAAGAGCTACGCTGCAAATTCAGTTCGAATGCTCCAGAATTGTCACCGATTGATAGTGACGGTTCGGAAAAGATGGAGGAGCGGATTGATACTCCTGCGTTGCTGGCGCGGCTTGGGCCGAATGAGCTTGTGCCGGAGATGTTTATTTGGTTGACCGCAAGCCCCACCATATTGCTTGCGTACGTCCAATTAACTTCAAACTCATCAGTTTCAAAGTAGTTCCATGGATCTTCAAATCTTGCTTGTCGTGTTGGTAATAAACATTCTTGGTTCCAAGGTAAATCAGAACCGTTAACTGTATAGATAAGCGCCGGGTATCGTCCGAAGTAGTTACCAATCGGATGATGGCGATCCACTTCGGGTGAGTATCGACTGGGGAGAAGGTCTCCAACTTCTCCCTAAAGCTTTTCGGGTATCTCAATGCTGATCTTGGTGCCTACTTCACACTGCCGTCGGACAACGTTTATTGAAGAGGTCTCAATACTTGCAGCAAACTCGAGTCCGTTCTCACAGGGTTCCGAATAGTGCCGTGTCTCAACGCGAATTTCATCCCCAAGTAAGAAGGCCGCCAGTGCGCCGACGCCGAACCTACCGCTTCGTTGGACCCGGTTTGAACCATCAGGCTTCTCGAAACTCTCCCTCCAAGCCGACGAACTTCTGTACGACGCGCCAGCCCTGAGAAAGTAGTTCTGTAAGATGTCCGGGGTCATTCCTACCCCGCGATCTGTGATTATGACGGATTTAACTTTTCTTTTCCAGCTATTTTGGTCGCCTTCGTCGATCATAAAGTCGACTTGGACATCGGCCGCGACATCGGTTCTGGGATCGGGTCGCTCAATAGAGCCTTGGTCAACCAGACTATCTAGTTCTTTTACTGCGTCGGTAGCATTCTGTATAAGTTCACGCAGGCCAACTGACACTTCATTGGCGTAAAGTGGGCCGACCAAAAGCTTCAGCAGTTCACTACCTGCAGCCGTAAACGCAATTTTCTTCGGGATATAGTCGACAGCCTTGGAAAACTCTCTTGCTACATCAATGTTCGATCTAAGTCGACGAATTCGAAGCCCGAGTTTGTTTAATCCACTGTGCGCTTGTAGCCCGTAGACTTCCCCCAAGACCGCCCATGACAAGTCTAGCTCTCTTTGGAGGTCGGTGATCCAGTCTTTCAACCTTAGAAAGGTCTCGATATTGTCCGGCCTGGCCGTGATGTCAATCGACTCTGGATCGGTTAAGTTGGTGATATCTGTTACGCATTGATGCACTGACCATTCCCGGGTCGAAACCGGGCTTTTGAATTTTGTGACATCTGTCCGCGCGGAGGGCGCTCTTGCACTTTGGATTTGAAGGTAATCCGCAATGCGCAATAACGTCATCAAGTACACGGGGTGTGCGGAACGCGTCTCAATCCTGTGACCATATTTTTGTTCGATGTATGAAAAGGTCTGTCTGAGTGCGATTCCATGGCTTCGTGCCACAAGTCCGCTCATGTCACTCAGAAACTCTTCTTGCTCAGAGCCAAAACCGCAAAATTGAACAACCTTACCATCTTTGGAAGGCATGCCTTGAAGAGCGATCTCGTGTGCTAGACGCGGATGGTGGCGTCTAAGAAACTCTCCAACAACTAGGACGTCGAACTCGTCCCAAGGTTCTTCAAAGGAAGGGAAATCGGTGACTGGTCGAAAGCTCGGACCAAACAGGTCTTCTAGCTTCTTTGCATCAAATCGCCGTGCTTCAGCGAGAAATGCTAGCCAAAGCTTGTTCCAAGGCGGATCTGAGAAACCGTCGATTGACTTCATCGGACCCTCCGGGTCAATCAACGTTTCAAAGCCATCTTTGCTCAGGTGCATACCTAAGTCATGCAGCATGACCGACGTTGTAAGAATGGCTAAGTCAACGTCAGACATGAGTTCCAAGGACTTGTCAGTTGCAAGGTCGATAGCTGTTTCCAATACAGCTTCGAAGTGCGTGATATCGTGATCTGTGTACTCAGGAAAGAAAATCATCGAATTCGATAATATATACTCGGATATTTTCGACACTGCGCCTTTCACATATGCGTCTAGTGCGTGGCTATGTTTTATTCGCTCAAGAATAACTTCACTGATTTTCATAAAGCTCTGCTCGCCCAAAACCCTGAAATTAGAGTATGGACAAAAGAACTGCGAGACACCAGCCTCTAACGATCTGTTGGAGTGTTTGCCTCAGGTGTGCGAAAGCGAAGGCTATATAGAAGGCTCGTCGTCCTTTGAGGCGAATGTCCTGTGTGGATGGCTCCCGCATAGCAAGTCGTAAATGATCTCATGTACCTTTTCAGAAGCGGTCTTGTGTCCGGCCTGTTTGCGCGGTTCACACCGCCGGCCCTGATGGGATCCGCAGATCAGGTTCCTATCTGCTTTGCGGGCAATGGCGCCCGGGACATTCGGCGGAGCGTCCTGATCGTTGCGGCTGAAGGGTACACCATCACATCGTTGGTCTTGCTATCTCTCGAGCACTCGGCGGGCTACGCCGCGTGCGGCTTGTATGGCTCGTCTCTGGTCAGGACGGCCCACATGATCCGTGCCGTCTTGTTCGCCATGGCGACGGTCGCGAGCCGGGCCGGCTTTCTCTGCAACAGCTTCGTCAGCCATGGATCAGCGCGCTCTGGATGGTTGGAGACCTGCCGCACGCGGGATGTCATTCCGACCACGATGAGTTGGCGCAGGTACCGATCTCCCATCTTGGTGATCTTCCCCAACCGCTCCTTGCCACCGCTGGAGTGGTTGCGCGGTGTCAGACCAAGCCACGCCGCGAACTCCCGCCCGCTCCTGAACTGGTGACCCGCCCCGATCATCGCGGCTACGGCCGAGGCCGTCACCGGCCCCACGCCGGGAATGGTCTGCAAGAGTTGCGCCTGGCGGCTGAGACGGGCCTGAATGCGCATCGTGATTTCGTACCAGCCAAGGCGGTTGTGCAGATCGACCAGCTGGCGGCTGAGGACTCGCAGGACGTCCTGGGCGAGCTCGGGTAACCCGGACTGTTTGTCGTCGATGATCCCTTTCGCAAAGTCGATGGCCCGGGCGACGCCCCGAGCGATGGTGATCCCGAACTCCGCGGCCAGGCTCCGGAGCATGTTGATCCGCTGGGTGCGCTGGCGAACCACGAAGTCCCGTGCGCGGTGCAGAGACAAGAGCGCCTGCTGGTTCTGGGATTTGATCTCGACGAAGCGCATCGTGGGCCGCGTCACGGCTTCGCAAATGGCTTCTGCATCGACCGCGTCGGACTTGCCCCGCTTCACGTACGGTTTGACGTACATCGGTGGCATCAGCCGGACGGTATGGCCCAGCTTCGAAAGCTCGCGACCCCAGTGGTGGCTCGATGCGCAGGCCTCAACGCCGATAAGGCAGGGTGACAGGCGTTCGAAGAACGCCAGCACCTGCGCCCGGCGCAAAGGTCGGTTGAAAGCCACTTCGCCGCCTTCCGTCACGCCATGAACGTGAAAGATGTTCTTGGCCAGGTCGAGGCCGACAGTGGTAACCTGCATGGGGTGGCTCCTCTCGATCGAAGATTCTGACACCTGCACTATGGCGCATTGCGACGCCGGGGAGCGGGAGCCATCCACCCCATCTGGTTTGGTGGGCTGCACTGCAGCAACCGACCGCCACGATGAACGGCAGCTGTGGGCCGCCCGCGAAAAGGGCGGCCCAGACGATCAAATCTCGACCGCTTCCGAGATGGCAAGGGCATCCTCCAGCCCGACGCCGAGGTATCGAACGGTGCTGTCCATCTTCGTGTGCCCAAGCAGAAGCTGGACGGCGTGAAGGTCACCGATCTTGCGGTAGTTCTGCGCAACCTTGGTCCGGCGCATGGAATGGGTACCGTAAGAGCTCGGCTCCAATCCGATCGAGGTAACCCAGCCCCGGACGAGGCGGGCATACTAACCGGTCGAGATGTGCAGCCGCTCGTGGAACCGTCCCGGTCAGAGAAAT
>NZ_QKZL01000009.1 GCF_003253995.1 Palleronia aestuarii | reverse complement strand
GATGATGTCCCAGCTCGTGGTGTAGCTGGTGGCGGGCCTCGCGCTCAGAGGCGGGCCGAGCTGGTCAGTCGCGCTGCGCAGCAGGCAGGCTGACTATGGCATCATCGCAGACCGGTGCGAGCGTTTCCAGCGTGAGGTAGCGGCCACGTTGAACGGTCCATTCCTCGGTCTGCTCCATCAGGATCGCGCCGACGAGCCTGCGTATCGAGCTCTCGTTCGGGAAGATGCCGACGACATCGGTGCGCCGCTTGATCTCGCCGTTCAGGCGCTCGATCGGGTTCGTGCTGTGAAGCTTGGCGCGATGCTGGGCGGGGAAGGTCATGTAGGCGAGCACATCCTCTTCCGCCGTGTCAATGAGCTTGGCGAGCTTCGGCAGCTTCGAGCGCATCTGATCGGCCACCAGCCGCCACTGAGCCTTGGCCGTGGCGTGGTCCGGCTGGGCGAAGGCGGTGGCGATGAAGGCGGAAACCACCCTACGGCTGCTCTTTCCGGCATGGGCAAGCGCATTGCGCTGGAAATGGACACGGCAGCGCTGCCAGGTAGTGGAAAGCACCCGGGCCGTGGCGGCCTTGATCCCCTCATGGGCGTCGCTGACCACCAGCTTCACGCCGCCCAGCCCGCGGCGCACGAGATTGCGCAGGAACTCGGTCCAGAAGGGTTCGGCCTCGGACGCTCCGATCGCCATGCCCAGGACCTCGCGCCGCCCGTCGGTGTTCACGCCCACTGCGATGGTCACGGCCGCGGAGACGATGCGCCCGCCCTGACGAACCTTGAGATAAGTCGCGTCGATCCAGAGGTAGGGCCATTCGCCCTCGATGGGCCGCGTCAGGAACGCGTCCACCCGCTCGTCGATCTCCTCGCACAACCGGCTGACCTGGCTTTTCGAAATGCCGGTGCCCCCCATGGCCTGCACGAGGTCGTCCATGGACCGTGTCGAGACGCCATGGACGTAGGCCTCCTGAATGACGGCCGTCAGCGCCTTCTCCACCGAGCGTCGCGGTTCGAGGAAGGACGGGAAATAGCTCCCCGTGCGCAGCTTCGGAATGCGCAGCTCGACGTTCCCTGCTCGGGTCTGCCAGTCCCGATCGCGGTAGCCGTTGCGCTGTGCAAGGCGCTCTCCGCTTTTCTCTCCGTAGTCGGCACCGGTCTTCGTGCCGACCTCCAGCTCCATCAGCCGCTCGGCGGCGAAGCCGATCATCTCGCGGAGCAGGTCCGCGTCGCCGCTCTTCTCCACGAGCGCGCGGAAGTCCATCATCGGTTTAGTCATCGGGAACATCCCTCGGTTCAGGTTGGTGTCAGCAACCCGACCCTACCGAGAAACCCGATGGCCACCGCCAGCTACACCACCCCCCGGGACGTCACCCACGCGGCTTCACGGACGGGACGCCTTGGTTGCCCATGCGCTGGCCGGAGGGGATCTCCGTGGCGGCGCAGTCGGAGCGGAGCGACAGCGTGCTGGCCCTCTATCGCGAGGTCCTGCATTGGCGGCGAGAGACGGGGATCGGCACGCCCGACGACGTCGCCTGGGATTCGAGCGACACGGTGTTGTCGCTGACGATCCGGGTCGGGGCGCGGACGTGGAACGCGGTCTACAACTTCTCCCCCGATGCGGTGCTGCCGGTGCCGTCGCGACAGGGACAGGCGCCCGACGTCGCTTCCGGCTGGGACGGGACGGAACTCGCCCCCTGGGGTGCGGCGATCTGGGAGGAGCCTGCCGGCTAGAGCCGCGCGGCGAGCCGCGTGCCCTGGTCGATGGCACGTTTCGCGTCGAGTTCGGCCGCGACATCCGCCCCGCCGATGAGGTGATGACGGATCCCCGCCGCGTCGAGCTTGACGGAAAGCGTCCGCTCCGGCTCCTGCCCGGCGCAGAGCACGATCGTATCCACCTCGACGTGATCCGGTTTGCCGTCCACGGTCACGTGGAGGCCGTCCGCATCGATACGCTCGTAGGTGACGCCGCCCCGCATCTGCACGCCGCGCATGGCGAGGCCCGCGCGATGGATCCAGCCCGTGGTCTTGCCCAGGGATCGCCCGAGCTTCTCCGCCTTGCGCTGCAGGAGGTGGACCTGCCGGGCGGGGGCGGGCGGTCGCGGACCTTCCGGTGCGAGGCCGCCGCGCGCGTCCTCGGGATCGGCGATGCCCCATTCGGCAAGCCACGCGGGCAGGTCGAGCGTCGTGCTCTCTGCCGAGACGAGGAAGTCCGAAACGTCGAAGCCGATGCCGCCCGCGCCGATCACGGCCACGCGCGGACCGGCCGCGGCGCGGCCTGTCAGGATGTCGGCATAGCCCGCGACGTTCGAGCCCTCCTGACCCGGTATGCCCGGATCGCGCGGGCGCACGCCGGTCGCGAGGATCACCTCATCGAAGGACGCGAGGTCCCCGGCCTCCGGCGCCGTGTCGAGCCGGAGGTCGATGCCGCGCTCCGCCACCATGCGCTCGTACCAGTCGACGAGACCCAGGAACTCCTCCTTGCCCGGAACGACCTTGGCGAGGTTGAGCTGCCCGCCGATCCGGCCCGATCGCTCGAAAAGGGTCACGCGGTGGCCCCGCTCTGCGGCGGTCAGCGCGGCGGCGAGCCCGGCCGGACCGGCGCCCACCACGGCGATCGCACGGGGCGTCTTGGCGGCGGAAACGACGAGCTCGGTCTCGTGGCAAGCGCGCGGGTTGACGAGACAGGAGGAGAGCTTACCGCCGAACGTATGGTCGAGGCAGGCCTGGTTGCAGGCAATGCAGGGGGCGATCGTCTCCGCGCGACCCCGCGCGGCTTTGGCCACGAAGTCGGGATCGGCGAGAAAGGGGCGCGCGAGGCTTACCATGTCGGCGCAGCCATCCGCGAGCACCTCTTCCGCGACCTCGGGCGTGTTGATCCGGTTCGAGGTGATGACGGGGATCCCGACCTCTCCCATCAGCTTGCGCGTCACCCAGGTGAAGGCGCCACGCGGGACGGACGTGGCGATCGTGGGGATCCGCGCCTCGTGCCAGCCGATCCCGGTATTGAGGATCGTGGCGCCTGCGGCCTCCACCGCGCGGGCGAGCGTGACGACCTCCTCCCACGAGGAGCCGTCGGGGACGAGATCGATGAGGCTCAGCCGGTAGATGAGGATGAAATCCGTTCCGACCGCTTCCCGCACGCGGGAGACGACCTCCACGGGCAGGCGCATCCGGTTGGCGTAGGAGCCGCCCCACGCGTCCTCTCGTCTGTTCGTATGGCGCACGAGGAACTGGTTGAGGAAGTAGCCTTCCGACCCCATCACCTCGACCCCGTCATAGCCGGCCTCGCGCGCCCGTGCGGCTGCGGTGGCGATGTCGGCGATCTGCTTCTCGATCCCGGCCGTGTCGAGCTCGCGGGGCGCGAAAGGTGAGATCGGCGAGCGGATCGCCGACGGGGCGACGCAGTCCGGCGAATAGGCGTAGCGCCCGGCATGGAGGATCTGCATCGCGATCCGGCCCCCGTCGGCGTGGACGGCGTCGGTCACGCTGCGGTGGTTGGCGATGTCGGCGGGCGTGTGGAGCCCCGCCGCACCGGGAAAGACGCCGCCCTCCGCGTTGGGCGCCATGCCGCCCGTCACCATGAGCCCCGCGCCGCCACGTGCCCGCGCGGCGTAGAAGGCCGCGACCCGGCCCCAATCGCCCGTTTCCTCAAGCCCGGTATGCATCGAGCCCATGAGGACGCGATTCGGCAGCGTCACGAAGCCCAGATCGAGCGGCGCGAAGAGGTGGGGATAGGATGTCATGCGGGCGGCCTCCCTCGTCGGCGAGAGAGTGCCGCCGCGCGGGGAGGGTGTCATCCCCGACGCGGCGTCAGGCCCCGCTTAGAGATCCATGTAGACGTGGCGTTCCGCGACGCCGCCCGGATGCGTGACGGCGCCCTTGTAGGTCGGTCCCACGAGCTGAGCGTATTTCCAGAGCGCGCCGGAGGCGTAGATCGTCTCCTTCGGACCGGCCCAGGCCTGGCGGCGGCGATCCATCTCCTCGTCGTCGAGGGCCACGGAGATCTCGCCCTTGATCGCGTCGATGGTGATCATGTCGCCACTCTCGATGAGCGCGATCGGGCCGCCCTGCGCGGCCTCGGGCCCGACATGGCCGACGCAGAAGCCGCGCGTCGCGCCGGAGAAGCGGCCATCGGTGATGAGCGCGACTTTCTTGCCCATGCCCTGTCCCGACAGCGCGGCGGTGGTCGCGAGCATCTCGCGCATGCCCGGCCCACCGGCCGGCCCCTCGTTGCGGATGACGATCACCTCGCCTTCCTTGTAAGAGCGGGCCTTCACGGCCTCGAACGCATCCTCCTCGCATTCGAAGACCCGTGCGGGACCGGTGAAGACGCGATCCGCGTCGGGCATTCCCGCGACCTTCACGATCGCGCCCTCGGGCGCGAGGTTGCCCTTCAGGCCCACGACGCCGCCGGTCTTGCTCAGGGGCGTTTCCACCGGATAGACGACGCGGCCGTCGGCTTCCGACGTGCAGCGGTCGATCTCCTCGCCGATCGTCCGGCCGGTCGCCGTCATGCAATCCTCGTGGATGAGCCCGGCCTTGCGCAGCTCCTTCATCACCACGGGCACGCCGCCCGCCTCGTAGAGGTCCTTGGCGACGTATTGCCCGCCGGGCTTCAGGTCGACGAAGTAGGGGGTGTCGTGGAAGATGTCGCAGACATCGCCGAGGAAGAAGTCGATCCCCGCCTCGTGCGCCATCGCGGGCAGGTGAAGGCCGGCGTTGGTCGAGCCCCCGGTGCAGGCCACGACGCGCGCCGCGTTCTCGAGGCTCTTGCGGGTGACGATGTCGCGGGCGCGGATGTTCTTCTCGATGAGGTTCATCACCGCGGCGCCCGACGCCTCGCCGTACTGGGTACGGTCCTGGTAGGGCGCGGGCATTCCCGACGAGTTCGGCAGTGCGAGCCCGATCGCCTCCGACACGCAGGCCATCGTATTGGCGGTGAACTGCCCGCCGCAGGCCCCGGCCGACGGGCAGGCCACGCGTTCGAGCACGGCGAGCTGCGCATCCGTCACGTCGCCCGCCTGGTAGCGGCCGACGGCCTCGAACATGTCCTGAACCGTCAGGTCGCGGGAGGCGAAATCGGCCGGCACGTCGGCGCCCTCGGGCACCTTTCCGGGCAGGATCGAGCCGCCATACATGAAGACCGACGGCGTGTTCAGCCGGATCATCGCCATCATCATGCCCGGCAGCGACTTATCGCAGCCCGCGAGGCCGACGATCGCGTCGTAGCAATGCCCGCGCATCGTCAGCTCGACCGTATCGGCGATGGCCTCCCGCGAGGCGAGGGAGGAGCGCATCCCCTCGTGGCCCATCGCGATGCCGTCGGTCACGGTGATCGTGGTGAATTCGCGCGGCGTTCCGCCCGCCGAGAGCACGCCGGTCTTGACCGACTGCGCTTGCCAGTTGAGCGCGATGTTGCAGGGCGCGGCCTCGTTCCAGCAGGTGGCGACGCCCACGAAGGGCTGGTCGATCTGCTCCTGCGTCAGGTCCATCGCATAGTAGTAGGAGCGGTGCGGCGCCCTGGCCGGGCCTTCGGTCACATGCCGCGAAGGCAGCTTCGATTTGTCCGGCTTGTTGCGCAACATGGCTCTCTCTCCCTGGCGAAGCTCCGTCGGCCGAGGGATAGGCGAGCGCCCATCCGGGCACAAGTCCGCGGGGCGTTCGGGATGGGCGTCCAAAAGCCGAATTGCGCCCATCTGTCACCCTCGTTAACTTGGACCCTCCAGTGAACGGAGCGTTCTTCCTTCATGGCCACCGCGCCGCCCTTCGTTGCCTTCATCGCGCCGGCCCGCCGATATCCCCAGATATGGCGCCTCCTTCTCGGTATCGTCGTCTGCGTGATCGTCTTCGTGGCGTGGCTCGCGCTGATCTTCGCCGTGCTGTCCTTCTCCGACGGAATGGAAGAGGCCGCGCAGCGGATGCAGGGATTGACCGATCCGGTCACGCCGGGACGCACGCTCCTGCTTCTCACGACGTTCGTGGGCATGGCGCTCGCGCCGATCGTCGCGGCCCGGCTGCTGCATCGCCGCGGTGCGGCCTCCCTCTTCGGGCCCAGGCGGAAGGTGGTGGTCCATTTCTGCGTGGCGGTGATTTGCCTTGCCGTGATCTACGGCGGATCGCTCCTCCTCTGGTCGCAGAATTTCGATGCGGAGCCTAATCTTCCGCCGCGCCTCTGGTTCGCCTTCCTGCCCTTCGCGCTTCTCGGCGTGCTCGTGCAGACCGCGGCCGAGGAGCTGCTCTTCCGCGGCTACCTCATGCAACAGCTCGCCGCGCGGTTCCGCTCCGCGCTCATTTACATGCTGGTGCCGTCGCTGGCCTTTGGAATACTGCATTACGATCCTGTCACGATGGGATCGAATGCCTGGGCAGTCGTGGGCTCCACCGCGTTCTTCGGACTGATCGCGGCCGACCTGACGGTTGCTACCGGATCCATCGGCGCGGCCTGGGGACTTCATTTCGCCAACAATGTCCTGGCGATCCTGGTGATCTCCACGAAGGGGACGATCACGGGGCTCGCCATCTATCTCACGCCCTACGACGCCAGCGATGTCGAGATCACCGGGCCGCTCCTGATGACCGACATGATCCTCATCATTCTTCTGTGGGTGGTGCTGCGTACGCTGCTTCGCCGCTGATTGCATTTGGAGTCCGTGCGGATTATGTAACGGGCCGAAACACTTGCCGAGGACGGTGCGATGAACTGGATCTCGAATTACGTCCGTCCGAAGATCAATTCGCTCTTCTCCCGACGGGAAGTTCCTGAGAACCTGTGGACCAAGTGCGATGCCTGCGGGACGATGCTGTTTCACCGCGATCTCTCGGAGAACCTGAACGTCTGCTCGAAGTGCGGCCATCACATGCCGATCACGCCGCGGGCGCGGTTCACCGCGCTCTTCGACGGGGGCGGCTTCGTGGAAGTGGCCATTCCCGCACCGGTGGCGGATCCGCTGCATTTCCGCGATCAGAAGAAATATCCCGACCGGCTTCGATCGGCTCAGAAACAGACCGGTGAACGCGAGGCCATGCTCGTCGCCGAGGGCGAGATCGGCCGGACGCCGATCATCGCCGCGGCGCAGGATTTCGGCTTCATGGCGGGCTCCATGGGCATGCATGTGGGCAACGCCATCCTCGCGGCGGCCGAGCGCGCTGTCGAATTGAAGCGCCCCCTCGTCCTTTTCGCGGCGGCCGGCGGCGCGCGGATGCAGGAAGGGATCCTGTCGCTCATGCAGATGCCGCGCACGACCGTCGCGGTGGAGATGCTCAAGGAGGCGGGTCTGCCCTACGTGGTCGTCCTCACGCATCCGACGACGGGGGGTGTCACGGCCTCCTATGCCATGCTCGGAGACGTGCATATCGCCGAGCCGAACGCGCTGATCTGTTTCGCCGGGCCGCGTGTCATCGAGCAGACGATCAGGGAAAAGCTCCCGGAGGGATTCCAGCGCGCGGAGTACCTTCTCGATCATGGCATGCTCGACCGCGTCACGGATCGACGCGAGATGCGGTCCGAGCTCATCACCATCCTGAGAATGCTGTGCAACATGCCTCCTGCGATCCACGGGGAGCTGCCGCCGCCCGGCGAAGGCCCGCAGGTGGAGACCACGCCGGCCACGCGCGATCCGGAACCGGCGCGGGCGGACTGATGCCGGCATGATCATCGGGATCCTCGTTGGCGTCGCGGCCGCAGTGCTTTTCATATTCGTGCTTTCCCTCGCCGATCTGCTTCGGGATCGCGGCGCGGCCGCGATGTCGATCGTCGTCGTGGCCTCGGTCCAACCCGTCTTCGCCATCGCCTCGGGCACGCCTTCCTTCCCGCTGCATCTCGCCATCTTCGGGGTGTTCGTCGCGGTGGCCATCGCAGGCTATCTCTTCGCGCCGCGGCTCATCGCGTACGCGGTCATGGCCCATGCCGCTCTCGGGCTCAGCTTCATACTCAAGCTGGGCGAGGCCACGCCGCCATGGCTCTGGTTCGATTTCAGCTTCGACGTGGTTCTCGGCCTCACCTTCCTCAAGATCATCGATACTCGGACATGACGATGGACGGTACGGACGCGATCCTGGCGCGGCTCATGCGGCTGCATCCGAAGCTCATCGACCTGACGCTCGACCGGATGTGGCGCCTTCTGGAGACGCTCGGCCATCCGGAGGCCGATCTTCCTCCCGTCATCCATGTCGCGGGGACAAACGGGAAGGGATCGACCCTCGCGATGATCCGCGCCGGGCTCGAGGCGGCGGGGCATCGCGTTCACGTCTATACCTCTCCGCATCTCGCACGGTTTCACGAACGCATCCGCCTCGGTGGGGAGCTGATCGGGGAGGCGGACCTGGCGGCGCTGCTCGACGAATGCGAGGCGGCGAACGGGGAGACACCGATCACCTTCTTCGAGATCACGACCTGCTCGGCGTTGCTGGCTTTCGCGCGAAACCCGGCCGACTTCACGTTACTCGAAACCGGTCTCGGCGGACGGCTCGACGCGACAAATGTCGTTGCAGACCCGCGCCTTACGATCATCACGCCCGTCTCCCTCGATCACCAATCCTACCTGGGCGAGACGCTGCCCGAGATCGCGGGTGAAAAAGCAGGCATCCTGAAGGCGGGTGTGCCGGCGGTGATCGGTCATCAGGAGCCGGAGGCGCTCGAGGTGATCGAGAGACGGGCGGCACGGCTTCGCGCGCCGCTTTTCGTGCGGGGCGAGCACTGGCATGTCGGCCTCGAGCACGGGCGGCTCGTGTTTCAGGACGAGACCGGGTTGCTCGACCTGCCGCCGCCCGTCCTTGCGGGTCCGCACCAGATCGAGAATGCCGGCATTGCGCTCGCAGCCCTGCGTGCGCTCGGGATCGGGGAGGCCGGCTGCGAGGGGGCGATGACGCGCGCCGAATGGCCCGCCCGGATGCAACGTGTGCGCCGGGGGCCGCTCGTCGAGGCTGCTCCGGACGCGGAGATCTGGCTTGATGGCGGGCACAATCCGTCGGCAGGCGAGGCGCTCGCGGAAACGCTGTCGCGGATGTCACGGCGCCCGACGCATCTCGTTTGCGGGATGCTCAACACGAAGGACGTGGCAGGCTATCTCCGGCCGCTCGCCCCGCATGCGGCAAGCCTGACCGCGCTGTCGATCCCCGGAGAGGCGAACACGCTACCCGCGGAGACGACCGCGGAGGTCGCACGGGACGCGGGCTTCCGCGCCGCGACCGCGTCCGACGCGGAAAGCGCGGTGAGGGAGATCGCGCGTGGGAACCCTCACGCACGCATCCTCCTGTGCGGATCTCTCTATCTCGCGGGCCACATTTTGCGCGAGAACGGCTGAAGAGCGGTCACGCCGCCTTTCCCCAACCCTCGCTCCGCATCTCTGCGAGACGGGAGACGGTCCGTTCGAACTCGAACGACCCGGTGCCCTCGACGTAGAGGTTCCGGGGCCGGTCGGCGGCCGAGATCGCGATGCGCACGCGGGCCTCGTAGAGCGCATCGATGAGCGTCACGAACCGTTTCGCCTCGTTGTAGTTCTCCGAACCGAGACGCGGCACATCCTCGAGGAGAAGCACCCGGAGCCGCTTCGCGAGCGCGAGGTAGTCGGCGGCGCCGAGGGGCTTTGCGCAAAGCTCCCAGAAGCTCGCGCGGCCGACCCCGTTCAAGAAGCGCGGCACCTCGACCTTGCGTCCGCTCACCTCGAGGATCAGCGGCTCGCCCGGCCCGTTCGCGAGCCCGTCCCAGAGAGCGTCCATCGCCTGGCGCGCATCCGCATCGGCGGGGGTGAAATAGACCTCCGCACCGGCGATGCGCTCCTCCCGCCAATCCTTGGGCGAGGCGAGTTCGACCACCTTCATGCGCTTCTTGATGTGGTCGATGAAGGGCAGGAACAGTTCGCGGTTGAGACCGTCCTTGTAGAGGTCGTCGGGCACCCGGTTAGAGGTCGCGACCACGGTGACGCCCGCCGCAAAGAGCCGTTCGAAGAGGCGACCCACGATCATCGCGTCGGTGATGTCGCCGATCTGCATCTCGTCGAAGCAGAGGAGCCTCAAATCCTCGGCGATCCCGTCGGCCACGGGGGCGAGGGCGTCGTCGACACCGCGCTTGCGCGCCGCCTTGATGCCCGCATGGACCTCCTGCATGAAAGCGTGGAAATGCACACGGCGCTTTCCCTCGACCTCCACGTGCTCGAAGAACAGATCCATGAGCATCGACTTGCCGCGTCCGACCCCGCCCCAGAGATAGAGGCCCGTCGCGGGCTCCGGCGTGGACCGGGAGAACCAGCCGCGCTTCGGCTTCTGCTCTGCGAGTTCCCTGGAAATTCGTTCGAATTCCGGCAGCACCGCCTGCTGGGCGGGGTCTTTTTGCAGCGCGCCGTCGGAAATCTTGCGGGAGTAGAGGTCTGAGAAAGTCGTCATGCGGCCGGGGATACGCGGCCCCGATCGGGGAGGGAAGGGCCGTTCCGTCGACGTGGTTTCCTCAGGCCGAAACGGCGTCGCGCAGCGCGGCGCGTTCCTCCTCCACGGTGCCGGGAAACGGATCGCGGCCGGCGCGGCGATACCAGTAGGCGGCATTGGCCTCGTCGCCCTCGACGCGGTGAAGATGGGCATGGAGCCATGCGGCCTCCGGCCCCGGATCCGCCTGTGATGCCTCGTGGGCCGCTTCCCAATCGCCGGCGTCCAGCTTGTCGATGGCCGCGCGCAGGGTCTCGTGCATGGCGTGTCTCCTCGTGATGATCTGGGGGTCAACCTCCGGGAAAGCCGACTGTTCCAGGGATCGCGGATCCTTCCGGGCGGCCTTTTGCGCCTCGAGATAGGCCGCCGCGGCACGCCCGGCATGACGCCCCGTCGCAAGGCAGGCGGTCAGGAGATAGCCGCCCGTGGGCGCCTCCCAGTCGAGCATCTCCCCCGCCACGAAGGCGCCCGGCCGCGCGCGGAGCATCAGGGACGGATCGACACTTTCCCAGGCGACGCCTCCCGCGGATGAGATCGCGGCATCGAGCGGGGCGAGACCGGCATGGCGCACGGGCAGGCGCTTGACGAGGGCAGCGAGCCCGGAGCCTCGCGGCACGGGGCGACCGAACTCCATGAGGAGTGCCGTGGCGACCGGATCGAGGCGCAGACCCTTGCGCAGCCGGTTGCCGATGGCGCCGCGCGCCGTGGCGAGCCGCTCTTCCACCCTCTCCACAGGCCAATCCGGTTTGAGGTCGAGATAGAGGTCCGCGCCATCGCGGACCGCGCGGCTCACGGCATAGATCCCGCCGCCCTCGAGCCCGGTGGCGGAGACGACGAATTCGCCCCGGTGCCGGGTGCCGCCTGCGTCGAGCGCGACGCCCTTGACCGGGGTGCCGTGATGGGGCGCCATGTGGGGCGACCAGTCGATCCCGAGGCCCGCATTTGCCGGGCGGAACGCGTGGACCGTCACTCCCGCCTCGCGCAGCCAAGGCACCCAGGCGCCGTCCGATCCGAGGCGTCGCCACGACGCGCCGCCGAGCGCCAGGATCGTCACATGCGGATGGAGGGTTCTGGCCCCCTCGGGTGTCTCGAAGCAGGTACCTTCGTGCCAGCCCGTCCAGCGCCAGCGACGGCGCAGGATCACGCCCGCCTTGTCGAGCCGGGCGAGCCAGGCCCGCAGGAGCGGCGACGCCTTCATCGCCACCGGGAACACGCGGCCCGTCGATCCGGTGAAGAGGGGCTGGTCCAGCCCTTCGGCCCAGGACGCGATCTCCGCTGGCCCGAAGGCTTCGACGAGCGCCGGAACCGGCCCCGCACCCTCTCCGTAGGCCGCGCGGAACCTGTCCGGGTCTTCCACCTTCGTCAGGTTCAGCCCGGATTTCCCGGCCATCAGGAACTTCCGGGCCGGCGACGGCATCGCATCGGCGATCACGACCGAGCGGCCCGCGCGCGCCAGCTCCTCCGCCGCCATCAGCCCTGCGGGGCCCGCGCCGATCACGAGGGCATCGGGCGTCTCGTCGCGCGGCGATGGCGGCATGTTCCCCCGAACCTATCCGTAGACCAGGCGCGGCAACCACGTGATGATCTGCGGGAAGACCATGCAAAGGGCAAGCCCGAGGACTTGCAGGCCGAGGAACGGAAGTGCCGCCTTGAAGATGTCGGTCATCGGGATCGAGTCCGGGGCCACCCCGCGCAGGTAGAAAAGCGCATAGCCGAAGGGTGGGGAGAGGAACGACATCTGCATGTTGACGAGATAGAGCACGCCGAACCAGAGCACCAGATCGTCGGGATCGCCAAGCCCGAAGGCCTGCGCGCCGAGCGCCCGGATGATCGGCACGAAGATCGGCACGCAGAGGAGCAGGATGCCGACCCAGTCGAGGAACATGCCGAGGACGACGAGGATGATCTGCATCAGGATCAGGATGCCCCACGGCCCGAGACCTGTCGCGGCGAGCGCTTCCTGCACGAATTGCTGCCCCCCTTCGAGGACGTAGAGACCCACGAAGATCGTGGCCCCGAACATGATCCAGATCACCATGGCGCTGGCCTTCAGCGTGGTGAGGCAGGCTTCCCGGATCGTCGGCCAGTCGAGCTTGCGGTGGATGGCAGCGACGATGAACGCGCCGAAGGTCCCGATCCCGGCGGCCTCCACGGGGGTGGCGACGCCGCTGAAGATGATGCCGAGCACCACCGCGATGAGGATGAGGGGCGCGGCCATGTTGCCCATCAGGCCGATCTTCTCGCGGGTTGAGATCCGCTCCTCCATCGGGATCGGCGGGCCCATCTGCGGATTGATGAAGCAGCGCAGCGAGACGTAGCCGATATAGAGACCCGACAGCATCAGGCCGGGGATGACCGCGCCGATGAAAAGCTCGCCCACCGATTGTTCCGCCACGACGGCGTAGATGATCGCGAGGATCGAGGGCGGGATGAGGATGCCGAGCGTGCCGCCCGCCATGATCGATCCCATTGCGATCTTCGGATCGTACTTGCGCGCAAGCATGGCGGGCAGCGCGATGATGCCCATCGTTACCACCGCGGCGCCGATCACGCCCACCATCGCGGCGAGGATCGTAGAGGCGATGACGGTCGCTGAGGCGAGACCGCCCTTCAACCCGCCGAGGACCTTGTAGATGACGTCGAACATCTCGTTGATGATGCCCGCGCGTTCGAGCATCGCCGCCATGAAGATGAAGAGCGGGATGGCCGAGAGCTGGTAATTCGTCATCAGCGGGAAGATCCGCGAGGGCACGATGTTGAGCGCCCGTTCGTCGCCCAGGACGAAGAGGAACACGCAGGCGAGGCCGCCGGTCACGAAGGCGAGGGGCAGCCCCGCCATCAGCAGGACCAGCAACGAGCCGAACATGATGAGCGTCAGAAGCTCGATGGAGATGTCGAGGCCCATCTATTCCCCCCTTGCGATGGCGCGGATGTCCTTGGAAACCTTTGAGATCCCCTGCAGGACGAGAAGAAGGCCGCCGACCACCATGACCCATTTCATCGGCCAGAGCGGTACTTCCCATTCGCTCAGGCTGATCTCGCCCCAGCGGATGCCGGGGTTCGTCCACTGCGCGGTGTCGAACCCACCCAGCATGTCGCCGAGCCCGATCTCGCCGCGCGCCCAGTCGGAGACGACGGCATTGCCCGACGGCACCGCGATCGCGTCCATCGCGAACGTGTAAGACGTGTAGAGAAGCGTGCCCGCGAAAATGAAGAAGAACACGCTCGTCGCGAGATCGACCCATGCCTTGTTCCGCCGGTGCAGCGGCGCGTAGAAGATGTCGACGCGGACATGGCTCTCGGTCAGCATCGCGTAGGCGCCCGCGATCAGGTACTGCATCCCGAACATCAGGTACATCGCCTCGTGCGCCCAGTTCGTTGGCGAATTGAAGACGTACCGCGCGATCACCTCGTAGTAATAGACGAAGACCGCGATCACCGCCCAGTAGGCCACGAACTCGCCCGCGAAGAGCGACAGCCGGTCGATCCAGTTCGTGGCGAGCGCGCGGTCGTCGGTGACGTCCTCTCCGGGCGCGGCCGAGGAGAGGTCGTGATCCGGGCCCGGCTCGTCGGCGACGGCGGCGTTCGCCCGCCGCACGAGCCCCGGCAGGAGCACCGCATCGATCAGCATCAGCGCCAGGATGACCCAAAGGGCGTACTTCCCCACGGAATTCCAGTAGGCGCGGTCGGCCGCGGCCTGCTCGGCTCGCGGCCGGCTTTCGGTCAGAAGCGTCTCGTTCTCGGCAATCCGCTCACGGCTGGTCTCGACATTGCGTTCCGCGCGGTCGATCCGCAACTCGATGGCGCGGCGGGAGAAGGATTCGGGATCGGCCGCGTCCAGTTCGGCGCGTAGCTCGGGCAGGGCGGCGAGATCGCTCTCCAGCCGCTGCTCCTCACGGGCGAGACTGCGCTCGGCCACGCGGACCTCGTTGTTGACGTCCGACAGGATGGACCGTGCCGTGGTTCCCTGGCTGTTGGACACGAGGATCACCAGGAAGATCGGCAGATAGACGAAGCCCAGGAGGTTGCGCAGATAGAAGCGGTGCAATCCGATGAGGCCGCCCGTCGCCCAGATCAGATACCCCAGGGTCAGGGAATAGCGGCGCTCGACCGCTCTGCCGCGTCGTGCCAGCACCATGGCCACGAGTGGAAAGATGATGAGCCCCACCCAATAGGCCCAGTGCGGCAGGGTGAAATCGAGTGTCGGCATGACGCCTCCGCCGTGATCGCGCAAAACTGCAAGGAGAAGGCCGCCCACGACGTCGCGGGCGGCCTGCCGTGAAGCGCGATGGCCTCAGAGCTTAAGTTCCATGCCCTCGGTCAGTGCCGGATCGACATAACCCAGCGCGCCCGACTGCATGTAGCGGAGCTGGATGTCGAAAATGCGCGCGGAGTTCGGATCGCGGTTCGCATATTCGTACCAGATCGGGACCACGAGCTCGGTCAGGAGTTCGACGTCGTCGGTGGTCAGCCGGGTGATCTCCACGCCGTCTTCCCTGAACTTCTCGAAGGCATCGATGTCGGCGGCCTGGATCGCGGCGTGGTGCATGTCCGAATAGACATGCGTTTCCATCTCGATGAACTGTTTCATCTCGTCGGACAGGGCATCCCAGGATTGCTGGCTTGCCGTGATATCCATGATGTCGACCGGCTGGTAGACGGAGGTGAAGCCCGGCGGGCCCATCACGATGTAATCGGTCACCTGGCTGAAGCCGAGCGCGTAGTTCACCGCGGCACCGGTATAGTCGGCGACGTCGATCGTCCCCCGCTCGAGCGCCGGGAAGATTTCCGAGCCCGGAAGGACCGTCGTTTCCGCGCCGAGCTGGCTGAAGAGTTCGGAAACCATGCCGCCGGGCATCCGCATCTTGCGGCCGCGGAAATCGTCGATGGAACGGATCGGCACCTTGGAGTGGATGAGGTTCGCGTCGTGCTGGACCGGCCCCACGAAGTACATGCCCTGCGCCGCGTAGAGCTCGCGCGCGATATCGAGCCCGCCGAGACCGTAGTAGAACGTGTCGTATTCATGCGGATTGCGCAGGCCGAGCGGGTAGGACGTCAGGAACGTCGCGGCCGGAATGATGCCTTGCGCGTAGATGGTGAACGGGTTCACCGCGTCGAGCACACCGTTCTTCACGGCGTCGAAGAGCTGGAAGTCGCCAACCACGTCGTTCGCGCCGAAGGGCTGGAAGGCAAGCTCGCCCCCGGTCTTCTCGACGATCGAATTGCACCATTCGCGGAAGATCGTCAGGCCGGCGCCGCCGGGCCAGCTCGTCTGGATCCGCCACGTCGTCCCGTTTGCCTGCGCGCCCGCGATGTGAGGCGCGGCAAGCGTGGCAGCACCGGCCACGCCAAGGCCACCGAGCGCACGGCGACGGGTAATCACCTTGTTATTCATTACTTTCCTCCCTTTCGAACACGGCCGGGTTCCCTGGCCCGTTCGTATACGAAATCGATGCTAGGTAAGGATGCCGCGTAATGCGACTCTTTTTTGAACGGGCTCCGGGTGTCGTGATGATTATTCCCGGCCTTGGCCCAAGCGTCCCGCGTTCGTCTTGTAGTCGGACCGGTCAGTCTTGCGATCCCCGCCGCGACGGCTATCTTGCGCTGCGCATTGTCCGAGGATCTCATGGCCGCAATCGTGTCGGTCTCGAACCTGTCAAAGACCTATGACGGAGGGTTCGAGGCACTGAAGTCGGTTTCGCTGGAGATCGAGGAGGGGGAGATTCTCGCTCTTCTTGGTCCCAACGGCGCGGGCAAGACGACCCTCATTTCCGTCATCTGCGGCATCTCGACCGCTACGTCGGGCCACGTGGCCGTCGGCGGTCACGATGTCGTCGATGCCTATCGCGACGCGCGGCGCCTGATCGGGCTGGTGCCGCAGGAAATCAATCTCGAGCCGTTCGAGACGGTGATGAACACCGTGCGTTTCTCCCGAGGGCTCTTCGGCAAGCCCCGCAACGATGCCCATCTCGAGGAGGTGCTGCGCCGGCTTAGCCTGTGGGACAAGCGCGACACGCAGATCAAGTCGCTCTCGGGCGGCATGAAGCGGCGGGTGCTGATCGCCAAGGCGCTGAGCCACGAGCCGCGCGTCCTCTTCCTCGACGAGCCGACCGCAGGGGTCGACGTGGAGCTCAGGCGCGACATGTGGAACACCGTGGCCGATCTGAAATCGCACGGTGTCACGATCATCCTGACCACCCACTATATCGAGGAGGCGGAGGCGATGGCCGACAGGATCGGGATCATCGCGCGGGGCGAGATCCGGCTCGTACGGGAGAAGGCGGATCTGATGCGGGAGCTCGGCAAGAAGCGCCTGGTGATCGAACTCAACGCGCCGACCGCCGCCGTGCCCGCTGCCCTCGAGCCCTACGACCTCGCACGCAGCGCGGATGGCTGCGAGCTGACCTATACCTACGATTCGCGGAAGGAGCGGACGGGGATCACGCGGCTTCTCACCGATCTCTCCGCCGCGGGGCTGCAGCTCAAGGACATCCGGACCGAGCAATCGAGCCTCGAGGATATCTTCGTGGGCCTCGTTCACGAGGACGCGTCGTGAACCTTACCGCGATCGCCGCGATCTACCGCTTCGAGATGGCCCGGACATTCCGGACGCTGCTGCAATCCGTCGTTTCGCCCGTCCTGTCGACCTCGCTCTATTTCGTGGTCTTCGGCGCGGCGATCGGCAGCCGGATCGACCAGGTCGAGGGCGTGAGCTACGGCGCCTTCATCGTGCCGGGCCTCATCATGCTGTCGGTCGTGACGCAATCGGTCACGAACGCGGCCTTCGGCATCTACTTCCCGAAATTCATCGGCACGATCTACGAGCTTCTGTCCGCACCCGCCTCCTTCCTCGAGATCACCGCGGGCTACGTGCTCGCGGCCGCGACGAAATCCTTCGCGATCGGGCTCATCATCCTGGCGACGGCCTTCCTCTTCGTCGATATCACCATACAGCATCCGATCTGGATGCTCGCCTTCCTCGTCCTCACCTGCCTCTCGTTCAGCTTGCTTGGGTTCATCATCGGTATCTGGGCGCAGAATTTCGAGCAGTTGCAGCTCGTGCCGCTCCTCATCATCACGCCGCTGATCTTCCTCGGCGGCTCGTTCTACTCGGTCACGATGCTGCCGCCCGTGTGGCAGACGATCACGCTCTTCAACCCCGTCGTCTACCTCGTCTCGGGCTTCCGTTGGTCGTTCTTCGGTCTGGCCGACGTGGCGATCGGCTGGAGCCTGCTCGCGATCGTGGCCTTCACCGCGATCTGCATCGCGATCATCGGCTGGATCTTCCGCACGGGCTGGCGCATTCGCAGCTGAGCGGGGTTGTTGCGTCGCGGCGCCCGGCCTACATCGCGTGGCATGAAGCGTTTTATCCCGTTCCTGTCGTCCGATCCCGTGGTCGCCGTCCTGAGGCTCCAGGGAATCATCGCAAGCGGCGGGGCGGGCGCCCGGCTCAGCGATGCGGGGCTCGCGCCCCTGATCGAGAAGGCGTTCCGACGCGGCAAGCCCAAGGCCGTGGCGTTGATCCTGAATTCACCCGGCGGCAGTCCCGTACAATCCTCGCTCATCGCGGCGCGGATCCGGCGGCTCGCGGACGAGCGCAAGATCCCGGTCGTGGCCTTCGTCGAGGATGTCGCGGCGTCGGGTGGCTACTGGCTGGCCAGCGCGGCCGACGAGATTTATGCCGACGGCAATTCCATCGTCGGCTCCATCGGGGTCATCTCCGCGGGATTCGGTTTCGACGAGTTCATCGCCAGACAGGGGGTGGAGCGGCGTGTCTATACCGCGGGGCGCTCAAAGAGCATGCTCGATCCGTTCAAGCCCGAGAATCCCGAGGACGTCGCGCGGCTGCGCCAGTTGCAGGACCAGATCCATGCGAGCTTCATCGACCAGGTAAAGGCTCGCCGGGGCGCCAAGCTGTCCGACGACGAGGACCTCTTCACCGGGGAATTCTGGGTCGGCGAGCGGGCGAAGGCCATCGGCCTCGTCGACGGGATCGGCCACATGGTCCCGGTGATGAAGGCCCGCTTTGGAGAGAAGACGCGCTTCGTTACCTACAAGCAGCGCCGTCCGTTCCTGTCGCGCTTCGGCGCCGCCCTGGGTGGCGCGGCGATCGGGTCGCTCGAGGAGCGGGTCGCCTATGCCCGGTTCGGCCTCTGATCCCGTGATCAAGGTCGTCAGCCTCTTTCTCATCGGCATGCTCGTCCTCGCCATGTTCGGACGGCTGCGTTTTCCGGGCCAGAAACGCCTGCAATCGCTGCGTTGCGACGGGTGCGGGCGATACCGCATCGGCAAGGGGCCGTGCTCATGCGGCCGGGGTCGGGGCTGACATGGAGTTCGTCCTTTCCGTCGTGGGCCTCGCGATCCTGCTCCTTGCCGGCGATGCGCTCGTTCGCGGCGCGGTCAATCTCGCCCTCAGGATCGGCATTCCGGCACTGATCGTCAGCCTGACGATCGTGGCCTTCGGCACCTCGGCCCCCGAACTCATCATTTCGATCGGAGCGATCCTCGACGGATCCTCCGGCATCGCGCTCGGCAATGTCGTGGGGTCGAACATCGCCAACATCCTGCTCGTCCTCGGCGTGCCCGCGATCATCTCCGGCATCGCGATGCGGGACAACGACACGCGGCGCAGCTACGTCATGATGCTGACGGTCTCGGTCCTCTTCGTGGCCCTCGCGTTCTGGGGCCCGATCACTTGGACCCACGGGCTGATCCTGCTCGCATGTCTCGCTCTCGTCCTCTTCGATCAGGCCCGCGGCGCGCTGGCCGATCGCCGGAAGGGTCGCGAAACGTCCGAGGAGGAGCCGGAAGGTGCGGATCCGACCATGCCGGGCTGGAAGGTCACCATGTTCCTCGTGCTCGGTCTGCTCGGCTTGCCGCTCGGGGCGGACCTCCTGATCCGCGGCGCGACCACGATCGCGCGCGATTTCGGGATCTCCGACGCGGTGATCGGCCTCACCCTCGTCGCGATCGGCACCTCGCTGCCGGAGCTTGCCACCACCGTCATGGCGGCGATCCGCAAGCAGAGCGACGTGGTGATGGGCAACGTCATCGGCTCCAACATCTTCAATCTTCTCGCGATCATCGGGATCACGTCCCTGATCGGGCCCGTCACGGTAGATCCGGCCTTCCTGCAACTCGATTTCTGGGTGATGCTGGGCGCGGCCCTGCTGCTCGCGCCGTTCGTCTTTCTCGGCTGGTCGCTCTCACGCCTCGTGGGCATCGCTTTCTGCGCGCTCTATGTCGGCTATCTGGCGCTCCTCGTGACATGATGCGCCGCGCTCTCGTTACCGGCGGCGCCAAACGGCTCGGCCGGGAGATTTCCCTGCATCTCGCGCGGCGCAATGTGGCCGTCGCCGTCCACTACAATTCCTCCGAGAAAGAGGCCGGAGACGTTCTGGACGCCATTCGTGCCTTCGGGGGGCGGGCCGAAAAGCTGCGCGCCGATTTCCTCGACGAGGACCAGGTATCCGATCTCGTCGGGTGTGCGGCAGATGCGCTCGGCGGGCCGATCGACATCCTCGTCAATAACGCGTCGATCTTCGAACGCGATCGCATCGGCACGATGACGCGGCAATCGTGGGACCGGCATGTGGAATCGAACCTGCGGGCGCCCGTCGTGCTGACCCAGGCCTTCGCCGCGCAATGCCCTGCGCCCTCGACGGACGCGCGGGGCGAGACGCGCGCCAACGGCGTCGTCGTCAACATGCTGGACCAGCGGGTGGCGAAGCCGACGCCGGACTTCATGTCCTACACGATCGCGAAGATGGGTCTCTGGGCCTTCACGCAGACCGCCGCCCGCGCGCTGGCGCCCGGGATCAGGGTCAACGCGATCGGCCCGGGATCGACGATGCGGGGGGTGCGACAGACACCCGAGCATTTCGCGGCGCAGCGGGCGGGCAACATCCTCGAGCGCGGGGCGAGCCCCGATGACATCCTCGCGGCGCTGGATTATCTGCTCGATGCCCCGGCGGTGACGGGCCAACTCCTTTGCGTCGATGGGGGTCAGCATGCGGGTTGGAAAACACCCGATATTGTGGGCTGGGAGTGACGGTTGCGGGTTGACTTATGCACGTCGCGATCGTCGCGTCAGCGTTCTGTCGCATTCCGTAACAGTTTCAGCAATTTACCGGGCTACCTAGAAATATGTGACATAAATTCAATCACTTGCGGTTTGGGCTAAAAAGCGTGCAATCTGATGAAGTCCATAAAACGAAACGAAAATGTCCGAATGCCCGAGGCTTGCCCCCAGATTTATCCACAGGTCCGGTGGATGTATTTGCGGTTGCACCTCGCGTCAGATTTTGCAGCCTGAGGTGGAATCATGTCTTCTTCGACGCAGACTGACAAACCCGCGACGGGCGCCCCACTGATCCAGTCCTACGTCAGGACGCTCGACACCTCGCCTGGCGTCTACCGGATGCTCGATGCCCGTCAGGCGGTCCTCTATGTCGGCAAGGCGCGCAATCTGAAGAAACGGGTCGCGAACTACGCCAAGATGTCGGGTCATTCTCCCCGGATCGCCCGGATGATCCGGGAGACGGCGTCGATGATGTTTCTCACGACGCGGACGGAGACGGAGGCGCTGCTTCTCGAGCAGAACCTCATCAAGCAGCTCAAGCCAAAGTTCAACGTGCTGCTGCGCGACGACAAGAGCTTCCCGAACATCCTCGTGACCGGCGATCATCCCTTCGCGCAGATCAAGAAGCATCGCGGTGCCAAGAAGGAGAAGGGCGACTATTACGGTCCCTTCGCGAGCGCCGGAGCGGTCAACCGGACGCTCACGCAGCTCCAGAAGGTGTTTCTGCTGCGTAACTGCTCCGACGCGATGTTCGAGAGCCGGACGCGGCCGTGCCTCCTGCATCAGATCAAGCGGTGCAGCGCCCCTTGTGTCGGCAAGATTTCCGAAGCGGATTACGCGGCCCTCGTCGCCGATGCGGAGCAGTTCCTGCGCGGCAAGACCACCAAGGTGCAATCGCAGCTCGCCCGCGAGATGGAGGAGGCGAGTGCCGAGATGGAGTTCGAACGCGCGGCAGCTTTGCGCGACCGGATTCGCGCGCTCACCCACGTGCAGGGGGGGCAGGGCATCAATCCCGCCGGCGTGCCGGAGGCCGACGTGATCGCGCTCCACATGGAAGGGGGGCAGGCCTGCGTGCAGGTCTTCTTCATTCGGGCGAACCAGAACTGGGGCAACCGCGACTTCTATCCCCGCACGGGTTCGGGCGCGGAGGCCGCGGAGGTACTGCAGGCCTTCGTCGGGCAATTCTACGACGGCAAGGATCCACCGCGACAGATCCTTCTCAGCGACGAGATCGAGGATGCGGGGCTTCTCTCGGATGCACTGTCGGAGCGATGTGGACGTCGCGTGCAGGTCCTCTGTCCGCAGCGGGGAGAAAAGCGCGACCTCGTCCTGGGCGCGCTGCGCAACGCGCGGGAGAGCCTCGCGCGGAAAATGTCGGAGACGGCAACGCAGGCCCGCCTTCTCGATGGTCTCGCGGAGGCGTTCGACCTGCCCGGTCCGCCGCAACGGATCGAGGTCTACGACAACTCCCATATCCAGGGGACGAATGCGGTCGGCGGAATGATCGTCGCCGGGCCGGACGGGTTCATGCGCAATCAGTACCGCAAGTTCAACATCCGCGGCGACGCGCTGACACCGGGCGACGATTTCGGCATGATGAAGGAGGTTCTGACCCGGCGGTTCCGGCGCCTGATGAAGGAGGACCCGGATCGCGAGCTGGGGACTTGGCCTGATCTCCTCCTGATCGACGGTGGTGCCGGGCAAGTGAGCGCGGTCGACGAGATCATGAGGGAGATGGGCGTCGACGACCTGCCGATGATCGGTGTCGCCAAGGGGATCGACCGGGATGCCGGCAAGGAAGAATTCCACCGCCCCGGCAAGACGGCCTTCGCCCTGCGGCACAACGATCCCGTTCTCTACTTCGTCCAGCGGCTCCGGGACGAGGCGCACCGCTTCGCCATCGGCGCGCATCGTGCGAAACGGTCGAAATCGGTGGGCGCCACGCCGCTCGACGAGGTTCCGGGTGTGGGAGCTAGCCGGAAACGGGCATTGCTTGCCCATTTTGGAAGCGCGAAGGCGGTCGCTCGTGCCGATCTGAAGGATCTGCAGGCGGTCGAGGGGGTCAGCGACGGACTCGCGGAGAAGATCTACGCCTTCTTCCACGAACGCGGTTGACCGCCTCTCTCAGGCCGCGCTGCGAACGTCGAGCCACTTCGGATCGTCGATCCTGGGGCAGGCCTCCGTCCAGACCCACTGCCCACCGGTCTCGACGAACCCGTTTTGGGCGTAGGTGTCGCGGCAAGGCGCGTTGACCATCGTCTCGACATGCCATCCGGCGACCAAGCCGCATCCGCGAGCCAATGCGTCCTGCTTGACCGTGTTCAACAAAACGGTCTCGACGTCGTAGCCGAAAACCCGGCAGGAGAGCACGAAAACGGGGATCGAGGCTCCCCGGTCGTCGTATGATGCGACGAGAACCGCGATAACGCCCATGTCGCCGAAGCGGTCGCGCATCGAGGCGAGGTAGATCGCGTGCGAATCGCTTTCCGACCAGCCCTTCATCTCGGCGAAGGTGGTCCGGGCTGCCGTCATGTTGAACTGGTTCGTGCGATTGACGAGCTCCGCCGCACGCTTGATGTCCGACCGTCCGGCCGGTCTGATCGTGACTTCCAGACCCAGCGTCGCAAAGAGCGACCCCCGATCGTGTTCCTCTGCAGCGACATCCTGCGCGTGCTGACGCGCGGCGCGGTCGAGATACATCCGGGTCCGGTCGATGTCCGACCCGTCTCCCAGCAGTTCGTCCCAGATCGCCATCATCTGCCACGTTCGCGGATCGACCGGATCGAGGGTCCGAACATCTGGATAAGCTTCCTCGACAAGGGCCCGTTCATCCGCGCGATCGTCGAGGAAGACGAAATCCTTTCGCTTGAGATTCAGCGATCGCTCAATTTCCGGAAAGGCGACGACCTTGGGGCGCCAGCTGATGGAGCTGTGGACGAAGTCACCCTCGCCGAGCACTCCCCCCTCCCAATGGACGTTCCGAGGATCGTTCTTCGATGCAATGGCGAGGAGGACGCCCTTCTCCTTCAGACGCTTCAGCCGTTCTTGCCGGTCGACGAAATGCTGTACGTCCCCGTCACCGATCACGCCGTCCCAGAGCGTGTTGTCGAGATCGCAGACGATCAGCTTCTTCTTTCTCAGAAACGCGATGGTCTTCAGGATGAGGGCATAGGCCTCGGCGACGAGGGCGCCGAACCTCGCGGGGTGCTGGCCGCCATGATGGTGGTAGTACAGTCCCAACGATCGTTCCGATTCGTCCTTGAGGAAACGGAGCTCGTCGAACTTGTGCACGTGCGGGAACGTATCCGCGTTGATCCCGGCGATCAGGTTGTCGAGACCGGTGTCGACCGCGTCGCGAACTGAACGACGCAGACCGGCGGTCAGGCCTCTGGCCAGTGCATCCTGCGATCGCCCCGTATGCCGACGGATCAGAGCGGTATTATGGACGAAGATCGGCGCCTCGAAGGTTTCGGCCAGCGCCCGTGTCACCATGCCGGCTTCGGCGAGCATCGCGCCGACGATCTCGTCGCGACGCAGGCGCGTTCCGATTGCCGCCCGGGGATTGAGCAATGTCGCCGTGACGAGGCCGTTTTCGTAGGTGAACGGTGAATAGAAGACGGCGTCGAATTGCTTTTGCGAAAGCGTGCGGATCGTGGTCGCAATTCCGGCCGGGTTCTTGTCCGTGACGAAAACGGGTCTGATCGAAACTCCGATGTCCGACATGCCATCGACGAGGAACGCAGTCGTATCCAGGAATAGGCAATCCCCGACAAAAAGAACGTCGAGCGACTGTCGCGCGGGATCGTTGAGACGCGCGACGATCGCGGAGAGTTCGTCCAGCACGTTCGCGGCCGAATTCCCGCCGTTATGCCCATGGAAAGTTTCGAGAATGTGCCTGTCGCTGGCGACAAGCCCGGCGATCGCCCGATCGCGTTCGTCATCCCTATGAGCGGGATCATAGGCCATCTTGGCCCGTTCGCCGAGATAAAGAGCCCTCCAGACGGGATCGCCGCTCTGCATCCACCTTTGCAGATAATGGGCCAGCGTCGCGTGTTCCTGTTCGGCCAATTCCTTTTCGGAGATATCGCCCGATTCAATCCGCTTGGCGAAACGCGGAACCAGGCGTGCCGTCGCGTTTAATGCAATCTGGAGATGTTCGGTCTCGGGATGTTTTCTCTTCATGGCGGTCAGTCGAGGAAGAAAGGAGAACGCATCCGTTCGAGCGATTCTGTTGCTGAGCATTTCTTGCTTCCGCTCTTATCGTGTCCACTTTGAGAGATAATTCGGACAAAGCCGAAAGACCATTAACCATTTATTTACGATCTTGACTGGCATGTGCTGTCTGTCGGGGCCCCGGTTCTGGCGGTCTGGTCGCAGGCGTGAGATCCTCGTCCGCGCGCCCTTTCCAGCGAGCGACGGGATCGCTATCTGTGTCGCATGAAGTGGACCCTGCCCAATATCCTGACGGTGCTGCGGCTCATCGCGGCACCCGGGGTCGCGATCATGTTCCTCTATTTCAACCGGCCATGGGCGGACTGGTTCGCGCTCCTGCTTTTCCTCGGTGCGGCGATCACGGACTGGTTCGACGGCTACCTCGCGCGGACTTGGAAGCAGGAAAGCCGGTTCGGCGCGATGCTCGACCCGATCGCCGACAAGGCCATGGTGATCGTGGCGCTTCTCGTGATCGTCGGGTATTCGTCGATGTCGCCCTGGCTCGTGCTTCCCGCGACCTTCATCGTGTTTCGTGAGGTCTTCGTCTCCGGTTTGCGGGAGTTCCTCGGCAGCGATGCCCGGCGTCTTGCGGTGACGAAGCTCGCCAAGTGGAAGACGACGGCGCAGATGATCGCCATCGCGGTCCTCTTTTCCCGTGATATCTTCCTCTATCACATCGTCGAGCGGAGCATCGAGACGGACACGGCGTCCTTCGAAAAGATGCTCGCCGCACGGATCCCCGAAGAAGGCGCACTGCCCTGGCTTGCCTGGCTCTACGATCTCGCGGGCGATCTGGGCCTGGTCCTGCTCTGGGTGGCCGCTGCGCTGACGCTCGCGACCGGTTGGGACTACCTGCGCAAGGCGCTTCCTTACCTGCGGGACCCTGCATGACCGTCGATCTGCTTTACTTCGCCTGGGTCCGGGAGCGGATCGGCCTGCCCCGGGAGAGGGTCGACACCGACGCCGCGACCGTCGGAGAACTCATCACCGAGCTCGCCGCGCGGGAGGAGCGTTACGCGCTGGCCTTTTCCGATCTCTCCGCGCTTCGCGTGGCCGTCGATCAGGAGCTGAGCAGCCTCGATGCGCCGCTGACCGGGGTCCGCGAAATCGCCGTCTTTCCGCCGATGACGGGGGGCTGAGTGGATATCCGCGTTCAGCCGGCGACCTTCGATCCGGGTGCGGAGGCGAATGCGTTCACCGCGGCGAGCCGCGGATCAGGGGCCGTGGTCACCTTCACCGGCATCGTGCGTGACACCGAGGCCGGAACGCTGCGTCATCTGGAGATCGAGCATTATCCCGGCATGACGGCCAGCTCGATCAAGGCGATCGCCGGGGAAGCCGTGGCGCGCTGGTCGCTCGACGCGGTGCTCGTCATCCATCGCCATGGCGCGCTCGCCCCGGGAGAGGCGATCATGATGGTCGCGACTGCAGCGCGCCATCGCGCCGGCGCGTTCGCCGCGGCGGATTTCCTGATGGACTATCTCAAATCCCGCGCCCCTTTCTGGAAGAAGGAGGTCCGCACCGACGGTGCGGATTGGGTGGACGCCAAGGCCGAGGACGAAGCGGCGCTCTCGCGCTGGTAGGGCTACGCGGCGCGATTGGCGCTGCGGTCCGTCAGGACGGCATGCAGCGTCACGGGATCGTCGTTGGCTCTGAGCTTGGTACAGATATCAGGATTGCGCAACGTGCGGGAGACGGCGGCCAGCGCCTTGAGATGCTCGACCCCCGCGCAGGACGGCGCGAAGAGCGCGAAGACGAGATCGACCGGCTGCCTGTCGACGGCCCCGAAATCGAGCGGACGTTCGACGCGCAGGAAGATCCCACGCACGCCGGACAGATTTTCGAGGCGGGCATGGGGCAGTGCAACCCCGTGCCCGACACCGGTGGGGCCCAGATTCTCCCGCTCGAGCAGCGCTTCGGCCACCCGGTCGGACTTGAGGTGATACACCTCCGTCGCGATGTCCCCGAGCGTGATGAAGAGCCGCTTCTTGCTCGTGACCGACGAAATGACACGAACCGCCTCGAGCGGGAGTAGTTCCGTTCCGATCATGAAGCCCTAGCTTTCGCGCGACCCCAAGTCGCGTCAGGTTGCCGTGTTCGGGTCGATCCAGCCGATATTTCCGTCGTCGCGACGGTAGACGACATTGACGCCCGTTGCCTGTTTTTCGTTCCGGAACACCAGAACCGGTGCCCCCGCGAGCTCCATCTGCATGACCGCCTCACCGACGGAGAGCGACGGAATCCGCGTCTGCATCTCCGCCACGATCATGGGCTGGAGCGTTTCCGGCTCTTCGAGCTCGGAATCGCCTGCGCCGGCGAGGATATACGAGGCCGCGTCGGAGAGTTCAACGGGTTGAGCGCGTTCGCGGTGATGGTCTTTCAGCCGCCGCTTGTAGCGCCGGAGCTGCTTCTCCATCTTCGCGTTGGCGGAGTCGAAGGCCGCGTAGATATCGGTTTCCTTCGCGCTCGCCTGCACCGTCAGGCCGGTCGAAAGATGGATGACGGTTTCACAGGCGAATTCGTGCGCTTCCTTCGAAAAGACGACCAGAACATCGGTCGGACGGCCGGGATACTTTCCGACCATTTCCTCGACCTCGCTCCTGACATGTGTCTGCAGCGCTTCACCGATGTCGATCTGCTTTCCACTGATCTGATAGCGCATGTCGTCTCCTCTGGCTGGCCCGGGCCCGGCCCCGTGCGACGCCTCTTCCTGTTCAGTCCGGGATGCGGGGCGTTCGGCCCCCTGGTTCCGGCGCCCGTTTGAGGCGCAGCCCCCGGCCCTGTCGCGCGGACGGGACCTGTCGGAGGCGGATGCGGAAGCCATGGACGCATTTGGCGCGAAGATTGGCGTTACTGTCAATGGGTTCCGGACAGAACCGCGGTAAGCTTCACGTCAGCCGGAACCCCTGGCCAAGGTAGACACGGCGCACGTTCTCGTCCTCCACGACCTCCGCGCTCGTTCCGCTCATCAGGACGGTTCCGTCATGCAGGATGTAGGCGCGATCGACGATCCCGAGCGTTTCGCGGACGTTATGATCGGTAATAAGAACGCCGATGCCGCGGGCCGTCAGGCCGGAGACGAGGGTCCGGATGTCGCCCACGGCGATCGGATCGACGCCCGCGAAGGGCTCGTCGAGAAGCAGGTATTTCGGGTCGGCCGCGAGGCATCGGGCGATCTCCAGACGCCGTCTCTCGCCGCCGGAAAGCGCTGGGGAGGGGGTCTTGCGCAGATGCGTGATAGAAAATTCGGCCAAGAGTTCATCGAGCCGCGCGTGCCGTTTCTTGCGACTCGGCAGCGACAATTCGAGGATTGCGAGGATATTCTCCTCAACGGTGAGGCCGCGGAATATCGAGACCTCCTGCGGCAGATACCCGATTCCCAGCCGGGCACGGCGATACATCGGCAGCGCGGTCACGTCCCGCCCGTCGATCGTCACGCGGCCGCCTTCGGGCACCACGAGGCCCGCAATGGCGTAGAAGCAGGTCGTCTTGCCCGACCCGTTGGGCCCGAGAAGGGCCACGACCTCGCCCCGGCGGAGCTCCATGCTGACGTCACGGATCACCGGGCGCTTGCGATAGCTCTTGCGCAGCTGTTCCACGCGCAGGCCGCTGCCGTCGCCGGAGGCGATCAGGCGGGGCGGTGCGGACGTCATCGTTCCCCTGTCTCGAAAATCGTCCGGACGCGTCCTTCGAGCGATCCCGTGCCATTGACGAGGTCGATCACCAGCCGTTCGGAGGACAAGGCGGTCGGCCCCTGCGTCAGGAGGACGTCGCCGGTCATCACGACAGAACCCTCATCGATGTCGTAGACGGCGGATTGCGCCTCCGCCGCATCCTCGCCCGCGACGAGGGTGACACCCTCCTCGGCGCGCAACTCCCGGATTCGGCCCGCGGAGGCCTCGCCCGCGTAGATCGCGGTGATCCGACCGGCCGAGAGGCGCATGGCGCCCTGGCTCACCACGACGTTGCCGCTGAACGTCGCGGTGCCGTCGGACTGGTTCACCTCGAGCGCATCGGAGGCGACCTCGACGGGCTGCGTGGTATCCTGACGGAGCCCGCCGAAATCGATCGCCGTCTCCTGCGCAGAAACCGGGGCGGCGATCATCGCCGCGACGAGGAGCGCGATCACGCGCGACATGGGGTGCGGCACATCAATCTCCCTTACCGGCATCGGGATAATAGAGGAGTTTGGTGCCCCCGGTGAAGCGCAGAACGAACCCGTCCGCGCCCCGGGTGAGCGTCATCGCGGCCGCATCTATGCGCCCGGGCGGTACGATGGCCGTGATCGCACCGTCCGAACTCACCGTCCCGGTCTCGGCGTCGAGCACCATGCCGTCGCTTTCGACGCGGTAACCGGCAGAGCTGCGCAGCCTGACATCGCCCGTGAGGTTCACGTCGGACCCGCTGCGAAAGCTGCCCGTCTCGGCGGAAAGCAGGATGCGCTCGCCCTTCGGCGTCTCGATCGTTCCGATCAGGTCGGAGGCGATCATCTCCTCGGGGGATTCGGGGTCGGGACGCACCGATCCGGAGGCGAGCGTGACGGCATCGCCTTCGGGGGTGACGCCAGAGTAGTTCGGGTTGGAAATCCGCTGCTCGGCCACGATCCGGTCAAGCTCGAGCTGGCTGTAGGGAATTCTGTCGCCGCTGCCGCGTCGGTCGGCCAGGAGGAAAAGGGTCGAGAGGATCGCGAGGGCGATGAGGGGAAGCGCGACCTTCAGAAGCGCGACCTGGCGACTGTGCCGGTTATCGAATGTGGCCATCTGGGTCGCCGGTCCGGGCTTTCGTCATCTCGTCTGCCCGGCGCGTCGCGCGCCGGTCGTCAGGTCAATGCGCAAAGATGTCGATCTCGGGCCAGCCCTCGAGGTCGAGCCGCGCGCGCGTGGGGAGGAAGTCGAAGCAGGCCTGCGCGAGATCCGTCCGCCCCTCCCGCTCGAGCCGCTGATCGAGGACGCGCTTCAGCCGGTGGAGATGGAGCACGTCGGACGCGGCATAGGCGATCTGCGCGTCGCTGAGCGTTGCCGCCCCCCAATCGCTCTGCTGCTGGTATTTCGAGACGTCCACGTCGACGAGTTCCTGCAGAAGCTGCTTCAGCCCGTGGCGATCGGTATAGGTCCGCACGAGCTTCGAGGCGATCTTCGTGCAATAGACGGGCGCAGCGAGCGCCCCGAAGGCGTTCAGCATCGCGGCGATGTCGAAGCGGCCGAAGTGAAAGAGCTTCAGGACGGTCGGATCGGTCAGGAGCCGCGCGAGGTTCGGCGCGGATTTCTGGCCGGGCGCGACCTGAACGAGATGCGCGTCGCCGTCTCCGCCCGAAAGCTGCACGACACAAAGGCGGTCGCGATGCGGATTGAGCCCCATCGTCTCGCAATCTATGGCGACCTCGGTCCCGAGATCCAGCCCGTCGGGGAGATCCCCGGAATGCAGGTGGTTGGCCATCGAATGCTCCGTTCCTCGAATGCTGCGGTCCTAGCGCGGAACGGGGCGCGCGCGCAATCGTCCGCGGGGTCAGGGGATCCGCGACCAGACAAGTTCGCGCATGGCACGCAGGGCCGGGTCGTCGCGGGACATGTACTGTCGGAACCACGGCGTGAAACGGTCGGGATGCTCCGCCATCTCCGTGTGCAGTGTCTCCCTGTCGATCCAGCGCGTCGCCGCTGCCTCCACCGGGTTGGGGGAGATCTCGGCGGCCTCCACGGGCACGCGGCCGGCGAAGATATGTGCGCGCTCGTGCTCGGTCAGCCCGCCACCCACGTCGGCGCGGTAGTCGATGACGCCCAGCGCTTCGAGCGGCGCCTCTATATGGAGCTCTTCCCGGCAGCGGCGCCGCGCGCAATCGGCGATGTCCTCGCCCCAATCGGGATGCGAGCAGACGGAATTCGCCCAGAGCCCGCCGCTGTGATACTTGTCCGCCGCGCGCTGCTGCAGCAAGACGCCGCGTTCCGAATAGAGGAAGACGGAAATCGCGAGATGCAGCGTGCCGCCATCCTGATGTGCGACAAGCTTGTCGATGGGAAAGCGCCTGCCGTTCTCGGCGATCGCGGTGATCGAGATGTCGCGGTCGTCGCGCACGAAACCTCCCAATGCCATCAGCCCGCGATCCGGAGCCGTGGAGAAAAGCTAGGGGCGAGTGGACCCCGAGGCAACCGCGCCCTCCCGCGTCAGGGCTCCGATGCGGTCTTCGAGCCCGGCCGAACGGCGGCGAGGAGCGGGGCGATCACGTACTGCGCAACGGGGATCATCGCGAGGCCGAGGATGATTCCCACTACGCCGTCGAGCGCGGCGGTCACCACCCATTCCACCGCCCCCTCGGCGGCCGGTACGGCGTGGGCGGCGGCGACCGCGACATGGTGGATCGTCTCGTAGGGCAGGTGCCAGCCCAGTTCGTGCAGCGAATGGACGATGATCGAGCCGCCCACCCAGATCATCGCGGCCGTCCCGACGACGACGAGGAGCGTCATGAAGGTCGGCATCGCCTTCACGATGAAACGCCCCGCAGCCCGCACCGCGTTCGACCGGCCGCTCGAGGCCAGGTGCAGGCCGAAATCGTCGGCCTTCACGATCAGGGCCACGGTGCCGTAGACCGCGATCGTGATGATGATCCCCGCGAGCGCGAGGCTCAGCGCCGTCATCCAGAATGGCCCATCGCCAGGCAGGGAATTCAGCACGATGGTCATGATCTCGGCCGACAGGATAAAGTCGGTCTTGACCGCGCCCGCGACCTTCTTCTGCTCGAGCTGCGCGCCGGAAAGCTTCTCCTGGACCAGGTCCTCGGAATGGGAATGGGACGGGTGGAGCTTGTGCCAGATCTTCTCCGCCCCCTCGAAGCACAGGTAGAGGCCGCCGAGCATGAGGAGCGGCGGGATCGCCCACGGTGCGAAGGCCGCAAGCAGGAGCGCCACGGGCAGCAGGATCACCAGCTTGTTAAAGAACGATCCGCGCGCGATTTTCCAGACGATCGGCAATTCGCGGTCGGCGGAAAAGCCGTGGACGTATTTCGGCGTCACCGCCGCGTCGTCGATCACCGCGCCCGCGGCCTTCGACGAGGCTTTCACGGCCTGCCCCATGACGTCGTCGACGGAGGCCGCGGCCACCTTGGCGATCGCCGCCACGTCGTCGAGAAGAGCGACGAGCCCGCTCATGTCATAACGTCCTTTCCTGCCTGCTCCGCGAACGTGGAGCCATCCGTGCAGAATAGGTTGGCGGGGAAAATTTGAAAGAACCTTCGGTCCGATGCCGCAACATTCGCCGCGAGAGACCCCGAACGATCGAATGACGTAACGACACCTGCAGCGCCGCGTTGCACGGCCGTCGTATTCGGCCTGTAACTCAACCGCGACCCGCAGAATGCGTCGAGTGAGGAAACCGAATGTCTCTCGTTATCACCGGAATCGTCGATGGCCCCCTGACCGGAGGCGTCCCGAAGGCGATCGAACTCTTTGCCCTGTCGGATGTAGCCGATCTTTCCATTTACGAGGTGGAATCGGCGAATAACGACAATGACGCCTCCGGCGGCGGCTACCAGCTCTCGGGCTCCATCCTTGCCGGGGAGTATCTCTATCTTTCCGCGGAGGCCGAGGGCTTTGCCTCCTATTTCGGCTTCGATCCGACCTATCCGAATGTGGGCGAGGCGTCGGTCAACGGCGACGACGCCATCGTGCTCTACGAGGCGGGGAGCATCGTCGACGTCTTCGGCACCGTCGGGCCGAATGAGGCCGACCCGGTCTGGTCCTATGCCGACGGCTGGGCGGTCCGGAACGACGGCACCGGGCCGAGCACGGTCTTCGATCCCGCCGACTGGACCTTCTCCGGTGACGATGCGCTCGATGGCGCGACGACGAACGCGACCGCGGCCGCGCCGATGCCCATCGGCGGCTACGTGCGCGGGGACGACGCGGGCGAGACACCGGGGGACGAGCCTGGCTCGTTCGTCATCAGCGAGATCGACGCGGACACGCCCGGTACCGATATGGCGGAATTCGTGGAGATCTTCGACGGTGGTGCGGGCGGCACGTCCCTCGACGGCCTCACGCTCGTTCTCTTCAACGGCAATGGCGACACGGCCTACGACGCGATCTCCCTCGACGGGCAGGTGACGAACGCGGGGGGGTACTTCGTCGTCGGATCGGAGGCGGTCGCGAATGTGGGTCTCGCGGCCTTCACCTCGGACGGTCTTCAGAACGGCGCGGATGCCGTGGCGCTCTATGCAGGGGCCGCGCCGGCGGTGGGCGAGGCGGCAACGCAGGAGAACCTCCTCGACGCCGTGGTCTACGACACGAACGACGCGGACGACGCGGAGATGCTCGCGGCGCTGGGGCAGAGCGTGCAGTGGAACGAGGACGCGAACGGGGAGAAGGACACGCAATCGCTCTCGCGGGTCGGGGACGGTTTCGTCGCCGGCACCCCGACCCCCGGCACCGGAGCGAGCGAGACGGGCGGCGACGTTCTGCCCGAGACCGTCACCCTCGTCTCCGAGGTGCAGGGATCGACCTTTGGCGGTGCGGACTACACGATCGGGGCCGACGACATCTCGCCGCTCGACGGGCAACTTGTGACGATCGAGGCGGTGATCACCGCCGATTACCAGTCGAACGGGCTCGGCTCGATGCGCGATCTCGGCGGGTTCTTCGTGCAGGAGGAGCGTGCGGACTGGGACGCGGACGCCACCACCTCCGAAGGCGTCTTCGTCTTCGAGGGGTTCGAGCCTGTAGAAGATTTCGCCGTGGGCGATCTCGTTCGGATTACCGGCACCGTGGGCGAGTTCCGGAGCCAGACCCAGATCGAGGCGCTGAGCGCGGAAGTTCTGGCGAGCGGGCAGGAGCTTCCCGACGCAATCGACGTCACGCTCGAGGCCGGCGACGCCGTGGCCGACGGATCGGGCGGCTACGTCGCCAATCTCGAGGCCTACGAGGGAATGCGGATCACGCTCGCGCAGAACGTGACGGTGAGCGAGCTTTTCAATCTCGACCGCTTCGGCGAATACACGGTGGCCGCGGGCGGACGTCCCGTGCAGTTCACCCAGGACAATCTGCCGGACGAGGCGGGCTACGAGGCGCATCTGCGCGATGTGGCCTCGCGCAGCGTCTTCATCGACGATGGACGGTCGGTGCAGAACCCCGACGAGCTGCGGATCATCGACGGCAATGACGGCGTGCTGCAATCCTCCGACGAGTTCCGGATGGGCGACACGCTCACCGGCGTGACGGGCGTCCTCGGCTACGGCTTCGACGAGTTCCGCATCCAGACCCCCGTGGGCGAATGGGAGAACACCAATCCGCGTCCCGAGACGGCGCCGGAGGTCGACGGCGCCTTCCGCGTGGCGAGCCTCAACGTCCTGAACTACTTCACCACGATCGACGCGCCGGGCGTCTCCACCGACAACGGCAGCGATCCGCGCGGCGCCGATACGCAAGCCGAGCTCGACCGCCAGACCGACAAGCTCGTGACCGCGATCCTCGGGATGGAGGCGGACGTCCTCGGCCTCATCGAGATCGAGAACGATTTCGCGGGCGACGCGTTCGCGGTGAAAACGCTCGTCGAGGAGCTCAACGCGCAAAGCGACGGGGAGGACTGGGCCTTCGTCGATCCGGGGCAGGAGTTCGTCGGTGGCGACGCGATCGCCAACGCCATCATCTACCGCGCCGACAAGGTGACACCCCTGGGCGACATGGCGATCCTGACGGAGTTCGAGGGCCGCGACTTCATCGATCCCCTCGATGCCGGTCGCCCGCTCAACCGTCCCGCCATCGCGCAGAGCTTCGAGGACATCGCGACGCAGAAGAGCTTCACCGTCTCCGTCAATCACCTGAAATCCAAGGGCTCGCTTTCCGGTCTCGACGCGGACGAGGCGCAGGGCGACGGGCAGGGCAACAACAACGCCACGCGGGAAGCCGCGGCGGAGATCCTGTCGGACTGGCTCGCCTCCGATCCCACAGGGCAGGGCGCATCGGGAACGATGATCCTCGGCGATCTCAATTCCTACGCGCAGGAGGATCCGATCCGGGCGCTGGAGGATGCAGGCTATACCGACGTCGCATCCGCGCTTCTGGGCGAGGACGCCTATTCCTATGTCTTCGACGGGCAGATCGGCACACTCGACTACGTCCTGGTGGATGACGGGCTCCTCGGCGAGGTCGCGGGCATCGCGGAATGGCACATCAATGCCGACGAGGCGGATGCGCTCGACTACAACCTCGATTTCGGGCGCGATCCGCAACTCTTCGACGGGACTTCACCGGCACGGCATTCCGATCACGATCCGGTTCTCGCCGGTTTCGACTTCGACATCGCGTACGACGTGATCGCGGGGACCGGGCGCCGCGACGTGCTGACCGGGACGGATCGGCTCGAACGTCTCGAGGGCGGGGCGGGCAACGATATCCTGTCGGGCCAGGGCGGTGCCGATCTGCTTCTCGGCGGCGCCGGCAACGACGCGATCTACGGCGGGGCGGGCGACGACATTCTCGTGGCGGGCCCCGGCCGTCTCGACACCCTCTTCGGCGGGAGCGGGGCCGACACCTTCGCCTTTTCCGAGGAGATCGCGACGGACGGGGCTCGGGACCGCTCGATCATCTGGGATTTCGACGCCGTGGAGGATCGCATCGACCTCGGCGGGGCCGAAATCGATGCCATCCGCGGTGCGGGCCCGATCAAGCAGATCGACCTCGAGGGCGGCGGGGACACGATCACCGTGATGGGCGTTTGGGATGCCGACGAGATCCAATTCGTGGAGCCCGACCTGTCGATGTGAAGATTACCGGGCAGGGCGGCGGATCCCGCCGCCCGCTCAGTGCCAGACCTGCGGCACCGCGCTGTAGGGGATATAGAGCGGATGGCGCGGATGGCCGTCCTTGGTGAGACCCAGATGATGGAGGGGCTTGCCCGCACCGCGCATCAGCCGCTCGACCTCGGGCCCACGATCAAGATGAGCGCCATGCGTGCCCCAGGCGCAGACGATCGTGTCGGCCCAGTCGCATCCCGCGAGGATCGCCGCGTCGTTCTCCGCCCCCACGGGGTCGGGTGCGGCGCGCATCTTCTTCGGATCGGTGTCGCGCCAGGCGAAGATGTTGCAGACCCGGAACGCGCCGAAGCCGAGCGTGCGTGCCCGCCGCTCGCAACGCTCCACCGACGGGTCGTTCTGCACCTCCGTCGCGGTCGAGGGGTTCAGCATGACGAAGAGCGCGCGCTTCCCGTCGGGCTGCCAGATCCGGGTCAGGTCGAAACGGTAGCGCAGGCAGTCGGAATAATGCGCCTCGCTCGCCGCGTCGCCCTTCTGATGCGCTTTCCGGATCATCGCGGCCGGTTCAGAACTCGCGTGGGATGCAGATGCCCCGCACGGTACGTCCCGATGGCAAGCGCACGCCCCTCATGCGCGGCCCAGGCGATGTCGCCGTATTCCGCGTCGGTACTCGTCACTTCCGCCGGATTGCCATGGGCGAGGCGTTCGGCCGCGAGCGCGGTGACCCGCGCGCAGGGCACCTCCACGAGCCCCGCCTCGACCGGCCTCAGAAGCGTGTCGATCTCCGGTGTCCGAGCCAGCGCCTCGACCTGTTCGAGCGTGACCGCGTCCTCCACGTCGAATGGCCCGGACCAGATCCGGCGCAGCGATACGACATGCGCGGGAGAACCCAGCGCCGCACCGAGATCGCGCGCGATGGCCCGGACATAGCCGCCCTTGCCGCATACCATGCGCAGCACGGCCTCGTCCGCGGAGGGCCGCGCGACGAGGTCGAGGCTCTCGACGTGAAGGGGACGGGCCTCGAGTTCCAGCGCCACCCCTTCCCGCGCGAGGTCGTAGGCGCGCTGGCCGTCGACCTTCACAGCGGAGACGTCGGGGGGCACCTGCATGATATCGCCGGTGAAGTCCGGCAGCGCCGCGCGGATCTCCGCATCTCCCGGCCGCGCGTCGCTCGTGGCGATCACGTCACCCGAGGCGTCGTCGGTCGTGGTGGAGGCCCCGAAACGCATCGTGAACTCGTAGGCCTTCAGCGCGTCGGTCAGAAGCGAGACCGTCTTCGTCGCCTCCCCGAGCGCCACGGCGAGGAGCCCCGTCGCATCCGGATCGAGCGTCCCGGCATGACCGGCCTTCTTCGCCTGGAACGCCCAGCGGACCTTGCCCACGACATCGGTGGAGCCGATGCCCGCAGGCTTGTCGATGATCACCCAACCGGTGACGTCGCGTCCCGATTTGCGCCGTCCCATCAATGCCGCTCCACGGTTCCGATGATGGGACCCATCGGCATGCCTGCATCGTGGCGACCGCTGTGCGAATCGTAGAGGCGGGAGACGTTGCCGTCGAGATAGAGCGCGTCGGGCGTGCCGAGCGCGTCGCGGAAAAAGCGGGCGAAGTGGTGGAACGTCACCCGGGCGTCGGAGATGACGAGCCAGAGCGTTCGGCCATCCGCGCTCACGCCCGCGCCGTTGCGGACATAGGTGGAGGTGCCGTCGGGCAGGAAGCGCGGATGCAGCGCGCCACCGATGACGAGCATCGGCCCCGATTGCGTGGCGTAGCGGCAGGCGGGCGGGTCGGCCGCGAAGGCCCGACTCTCGACGATCCGGGCGCGATCGCCTTGGAGGCAGAGAACGCCGTTCGGGAGCATCCCGAAATTACCGGGCCCTTCGGACGTGACGATCCCGGCCTCTTCCACCCCGTCCTCGGTATAGAGGCCGACGGGGGAGCGGTCGGCATGGTACATCCCGGCATTCATCGCGACACCGAGACGGGCACCCTCGCTATCGAGGGCCCGGTCGACGGACCGGAAGCTGCCATAGGGCGCGCCGGACGCATCGGCGCGCCAGAGCCGCAACTCCTCCGTCTCGAGATCGACGGGGCAGGCGGTGAAGCTCGCGCCGTCGAAGACCATCGACCGGCATTCCGCCGCCTGTGCCGCCGCGGGCGCCATGAGGAGCATCAGCAGGGCCTTCCACATGGTTCAGTCGTCGCGGTCGAGGTCGCGGCGCACGTCGTCCTGCGCGAGAAGGCGTCGCGTGGCGTCCATCCGGTCGAAGGTCTCGTCGATGAGAAACCGCAGGTCCGGCGTGAACTTGAGCGTCGTCTCCTTCGCCAGCGCCCGGCGCAGTTCGGACTTGTTCCGCGCCAGCGCGGCGATCGCCTCTTCCCGCTTCTCGCCGCCGAGCGGCATGACATAGGCGGTCGCGATCTTCAGATCGGGCGAGGTCCGGACTTCGGCCACGGTGATCGAGAGCCGGTTCAGCTCGGGGTCGTGGATCTCGGCCCGGTTCAGCACGTCGGAGAGCGTCCGGCGGATGAGCTCGCCCACGCGGAGCTGCCGCTGCGACGGGCCGGAGCCCTCGGAGAAACGGTTCTTGGCCATGCCGCAGCATCTAGGCCCTGGGCCGCGTCTCCGCAACAGCCCCGTTGCGCGCCGTGCCCCGCCGGGCTAGCCCCCTCGCGCGGGATCGGATGGGGATTGCTCATGAAACTTGTCATCGCAGGGGTGTCGGGCCGGATGGGCCGAATGCTCGTCGCCGCCGCCGACGCGGCCGAGGGGGTGGACGTCGCGGCAGCGCTCGTCCGCCCGGGGCATGACTGGGTCGGGCACGATCTGGGCCGGGCGCTCGGCGGGGCGGAGCGGGGCGTGATCGTCACCGGGGATGCCGGGGCGGCGCTCGGGTCCGCCGACGCCCTCATCGACTTCACCGCGCCCGATGCGACGCTGGCCTACGCGCAGGAGGCCGCGCGGCGTGGCGTGGCGCATGTGATCGGCACGACCGGGTTCGACGCGGACCAGATCGCGACGCTCGAGGCGGGAGAGGCGCGCAACGTCACCGTGCGGGCCGGCAACATGAGCCTCGGCGTGAACCTCCTCACGCAGCTCGTGCGTCAGGTCGCCGCAGCGCTCGGCGAGGAATTCGACATTGAGATCGTGGAGCGCCATCACCGCCACAAGGTCGATGCGCCGTCCGGCACCGCGCTGATGCTCGGGGAGGCGGCGGCGGAAGGGCGCGGGGTCGCAATCGGGGATGTCTCCGACCGGGGGCGGGACGGTATTACCGGTCCGCGCCGTGCGGGCGATATCGGGTTTGCCGCGATCCGCGGCGGCGACATCGTGGGAATGCACGACGTCGTCTTCGCGGGGCCGGGGGAGATCGTCACCCTGAGCCACATGGCGACCGATCGCTCGCTCTTCGCCCGTGGCGCGGTCCGGGCCGCGCTCTGGGCGCAGGACAGGCCCGCGGGGCGCTACGACATGCTCGACGTGCTCGGGATCGGCTGATCCCGCGTCAGAAGTCGATGGCGATGCCTTTCTTCTCCCAATCGCCGTAGCGGACGGGTTCCGGTCCGTCGCGCCCGCCGAGTTCCGGCGCGAGGTCGAGGGCTTTGGCTTTCCGTCGCCGCTCCTCTGCCTCCTCAAGGGCACGCAGAGCGGCAGGGGGCAGGTCGGATCTCTCGGGCATGGCGGGCTCGCGTGCTTGTCTGGGACGTCCATTCGATATACGCCGCGCTCGCATCGGCTCAAGGGCCGCGCATCGCCGAGAGGACGCTTCCCCATGTCGCAGACCGCCGATCCCGTGCGCGCCGCGGCGCTGCGCCTCCTCTGGGAGGTGCTGGAGGAGCGGCGGCTCCTGCCGGAGGTCACCGCCCGCATCGTGGCGCCCCTCGACCCACCCGACCGCGCGCGGGCGCAGCGGCTCGCCACGGGCACGCTGCGCTGGATGGACCGTGCCGACCGGGCGCTCGGCCCGTTCCTGCGGATGAAACCCTGGCCCGGCGTGCACAACGCGCTGCGCCTCGCGCTCTACGAGATTTACGTCGACGGCGCCGCGCCCCACGGCGCGGTGAGTGCCGCTGTCGATCTCGTGCGCACGATGGAGCGCGGACAGAGCCAGGCGGGGCTCGCGAACGGGGTGCTCAGGAACGTGATCCGCAAAGGCGACTGGGAGGCGCTACCGCTGCCGCGCTTGCCCAAATGGCTGCGCAAGCCGCTCGTCGCGGATTACGGCAAGGACACGGTCGCCGCGATGGAGGCGGCCTTCGCCCGCGGCGCGCCCATCGATCTTACCGTGAAATCGGATCCGGAGGGATGGGCGGAACGCCTCGGCGGGCAGGTGCTGCCCACGGGCAGCGTGCGTCTGCCGGGCGCGCCGCAGGTTACCGCGCTGCCGGGTTACGTGGACGGGCGATGGTGGGTGCAGGATGCCGCGGCCGCGCTTCCCGTTCGCCTCCTCGCCCCCGCGCCCGGAGAGCGGGTGCTCGACTTCTGCGCGGCGCCGGGCGGCAAGACGCTGCAACTCGCCGCGGCCGGAGCGGAGGTTACGGCGCTCGACATCTCGGAGGGGCGGATGGGCCGGGTCAGGGAGAACCTCGACCGCTGCAACCTCCGGGCGGAGCTTGTCGTCGCGGACGCGCTCGACTACCGGCCGGACCGGGCCTATGACGCGGTCCTGCTCGACGCGCCCTGTTCGGCGACCGGCACGATCCGGCGTCATCCGGATCTCCCTTACGCCAAGACGGGGGAAGAATTTCCGGCCCTCTTCGGCCTTCAGGAGCGCCTGATCGACCGCGCGCTCGCCTGTCTGCGGCCCGGCGGGCGGCTGGTCTTCTGCACCTGTTCGCTGCTCGTCGACGAGGGGGAGGAACAGGTCCGCGATGCCCTTGCCCGGCATCCGGGGCTGACCGTCGATCGCGCCGCGGCCGAGCTGCCGGGCCTCGCCCCGGATTCAATCGGCGCGGAAGGGGGGCTTCGCGTTCGCCCCGACGCCTGGCCCGACTTGGGCGGAATGGACGGGTTCTACATGGTGTCGCTGCGCGTGCCCGCGGAGGGTGGCACGGCGGGCACGCCGTGACCGATATGTTCGGCACCTTGTCCCGCCCCGTCCGTCCGCTCCGCCGCCATGTCTGGCTCGCGCGGTTCGGACGCCGCGGCGGTGCGCTCCACCTCGCGCAGGAGCCGCGCTGGACCGGACGCGCCGGTCAGGGCCGCCGGATGGTCGAGACGCTCGCGCCTCGCCGGGGCGATGGAATGACCAGAACACCCGGGACGATCTGGGACCTTCATCCCGACGATCGGGAGGCACGGGCCGATCTCCATGCCTTCGGCTGGCTTGACGATCTGGCCGCGCTTGGGGATCGGCGCGCCTGGACCTGTGCGCGGGACTGGACGCGGGATTGGCTGTGGCTCCCCGGCGCGAGGGGCGGGGGCGGCTGGGACGCGGCGATCACGGGCCGGCGGCTCCTCTCCTGGACGGAGCACGGTGCGATGATCCTCGACGGGGCGCCCGGCGATTTCGTCCGGGCGTTCCGCCGGTCGCTCGCGCACCAGACCCGCTATCTCGCGCGGTGCTGGCGCGATGCCGCGCCAGACAGAGGGCGGTTCGACGCGCTCGCGGGTCTTCTCCACGGTGCGATGGCGCTCGAGGGAATGGAGCGTCACGCGGCTCGGGCGGCGGGCTGGCTCGATGCCGAATGCGCCGCGCGGATCGGTCCCGCAGGCGAGATCGCGAGTCGCAATCCCGAGGAGATGATGGAGATCCTGCGGCTCCTCTCCGCCGCGCAGGGCCGCATCGAGGCAGCAGGCCAAGAGCCGCCGCGCACTCTTCGACGTGCGGTGGCGGTAATGGCGTCGGCCCTGCGCACCCTGCGCCACGCCGATGGCGGCCTGCCGCGTTTCCACGGCGGGGGCGCGGGTCACGCGGGACGGGCGGAGCAGGTCCTCGCGCTCTCTGGCACGCCCGCGGCGGCGCCGGGGGAGGGGGCGATGGGTTTCGCGCGGCTTGCCCATCGCCGCGTCACGATCCTTCTCGATGCGGCGGCGCCGCCCGTTGGACCGGGCGCGCGGCCCCACGCCTCCGCCCTCGCCTTCGAGCTCACCTCCGGGCGGCGTCCGCTCGTCGTGAGCGTCGGCCCGGGCCATGCCTTCGGTACGGATTGGGCCGAGGCCGCCCGGCGGACGCCGTCCCATTCGACGCTGGAGCTCGACGCGTCGGATGCGTCCGGTCCGCCGAAGGAGGTCCGGTCCGAATGGCGGCGCACCGAACGCTCCAGCGGGATCGTGATCGCCCATGACGGTTACGTCGCCACGCATGGGCTCACCCATATCCGACAGCTTCATCTCGACACCGACGGGCGGAGCCTGCGCGGGGAGGACGTGCTCGCCGTCGTGGAGCGCGAGGACCGGGCAACCTTCGATGCCATGCGCGCCGCGTCCGGTCCCGCGGGCGTGCAATTCCGCGTGCGCTTCCACCTCCATCCCGACGTGCTTGCCGCCCCCGACGAGGACGGCGCGATCTCGCTGATGCTGAGAAGCGGCGAACTCTGGCGTTTCCGGCAGGACGGGGCCGCGACGCTCGCCCTGGAGCCGTCCGTCTATCTCGATGCGGAGACGCCCGCGCCGCAGGAAGCCCGGCAGATCGTGCTCTCGGGGCAGGCGGACGAATACGCCACTCGGGTGAGCTGGACCCTTGCAAAAGCCCGGCAAACGCCCGATGCGATACGCGATCTCGTCCACGACGACGCGCCGATCCTGGCCTGACCCGACCCAAGGAGCCCGAATTGCCCGATCTCGTCCCGCTCTCCCGCGCCCTGATCTCCGTTTCCGACAAGACCGGCCTCACCGAACTCGGCCGGGCGCTCGCGGATCGCGGCGTGGAGCTTCTCTCGACCGGGGGGTCGGCCAAGGCGTTGCGGGAGGCGGGGCTCGCGGTGACGGACGTGGCGGAAGCGACGGGCTTTCCGGAGATGATGGACGGCCGCGTGAAGACCCTGCACCCGGTGATCCATGGCGGCCTCCTCGCGCTTCGCGACGATCCCGCGCATCTGGCCGCGATGGAGGCGCACGGGATCGCGGGCATCGACCTTCTCGTGGTCAACCTCTACCCGTTCGAGGCCACGGTCGCGCGCGGCGCGGAATGGGACGAGGTGATCGAGAACATCGACATCGGCGGCCCCGCGATGATCCGCGCGGCGGCCAAGAACCACGGTTTCGTCACCACGGTCGTCGACGTGGAGGATTACGCGGCGCTCCTCGTCGAGCTCGACACCCACGAGGGACGGACGTCGGAAGCATTCCGCCGCACGATGGCGCAGCGGGCCTACGGGCGAACGGCCGCCTACGACGCTGCGGTCTCGACCTGGATGGCGGGCGCGATCGGGGAGCCGGCGCCGCGCCGTCGGGCGGTCGCGGGGACGCTCGCCCAGACCATGCGCTACGGCGAGAACCCGCACCAGGGTGCGGCATTCTATACTGACGGATCGAACCGCCCCGGCGTGGCCACCGCCCAGCAGCACCAGGGCAAGGCGCTGAGCTACAACAACATCAACGACACCGACGCGGCCTTCGAACTCGTGAGCGAATTCGCCGACGCCCCGCCCACCTGCGTCATCGTCAAGCACGCGAATCCCTGCGGCGTGGCGCAGGGCGAGAGCCTGGCCGAGGCCTATGGACGCGCCTTCGACTGCGACCGCGTCTCCGCCTTCGGGGGGATCGTGGCGCTCAACCGTCCGCTCGACCGCGCGACGGCGGAGGCGATCACCGGCATCTTCACCGAAGTCGTGATCGCGCCCGGCGCCGACGACGCGGCGCGCGAGATCTTCGCGGGCAAGAAGAACCTGCGGCTCCTGACGACCGCGGGGCTCGGCGATGCGGAGGCTCCGGGCCTCGTCTGGCGGCAGGTCTCGGGGGGCTATCTCGTGCAGGACCGCGATGCCGGCCGCCTCGATCCCGCGAGCCTGCAGATCGTGACCAAGCGTCGACCGAGCGAGGCGGAGATGGCCGACCTCCTCTTCGCCTGGACCGTGGGCAAGCACGTGAAGTCGAATGCCATCGTCTACGTCAAGGACGGCGCCACCGTGGGCATCGGCGCGGGCCAGATGAGCCGCGTTGACAGCACGCGGATCGCCGCGCGGAAAGCCCTCGACATGGCGGCGGCCATCGGGCTCGACGCGGCCCCCACCGAAGGCTCGGTCGTGGCCTCCGACGCCTTCTTCCCCTTCCCCGACGGGCTCATCGCGGCGGCGGAGGCCGGGGCGCGGGCGGTGATCCAGCCCGGCGGCGCGATGCGCGATGCCGACGTGATCGCGGCCGCCGACGATGCCGGTCTCGCCATGGTCTTCACCGGCCGGCGCCATTTCCGCCACTGATGCGGACGCTCTGGATCACGGCGCTCGCGGTCTTCGCGCTCGACCAGATCACCAAGGTGCTGGTGGTCCAGGTCGCAGGCCTCGCCTACCGTGGCTCCATCGACGTGCTGCCGCCCTGGCTCAATTTCCGCATGGCCTGGAACCAGGGGGTCAATTTCGGCCTCCTCGCGGGCGACGGCGATCTCACGCGGTGGATTCTCATCGCGGTGGCCCTGGCGATCTCCGCCTGGGTGTTGATCTGGCTCCGGCGGGATCGCGCGGGGCGGTGGGCGCTGGTCTCGGGCGGGCTCCTCGTGGGCGGCGCGATCGGCAACGTTGTCGACCGCCTGATCTACGGGGCGGTCGCCGATTTCCTCAACATGTCGTGCTGCGGGATCGACAACCCTTACGCCTTCAACGTGGCCGACATCTCGATCTTCGCGGGCGCCGTCGGGCTCATCCTCTTCACCGGACGGGAAAAAGCCCGATGACGGCGCGCCGCGAGTGCGCTAGGAAGGCGCCAGGAACGGAGGCGGCGATGACGGGCCCGATGGCGAAATTCGGCATGGCGGCGATCCTCGTCGCGGGGCTTTCCGCGTGCGGCGGCGGAACGCCCGATCTCGTGACGCTCAGATCGACGCAGCCCGGGCCCGACGAGTTCGCGGTCCTGCCGAACCGGCCGCTCGAGACGCCGCCCGATCTCTCCGCATTGCCGGTGCCGACGCCCGGCGGCGCGAACCGCAGCGACCAGACCCCCGTCGCCGACGCCGTCGCGGCCCTCGGCGGCAATCCGGCAGCGGTTCCGGGCGGGGGCGTGCGCGGCCCCGACCTCGTTACCTATGCCCGCCGCTACGGGGTCGAGCCCGGCATCCGCGGCACGCTTGCAGCGGCCGATCTCGAATACCGGAGGGAACGTCCGGGCCTGCTTCTCGAGCGTGTCTTCGGCACGGACACCTATACGCAGGCCTACGGCCCCCTCGCGCTCGATCCCTATGCGGAACTCGAGCGGATGCGTGCGAGGGGCGTGCGCACGCCCGCCGCCCCGCCGCCCGAACGGTGACGCTCACATCCCCGTAGGGATCGTTGCAGCTTTCATACGCATCACTACATTGCCGCGCAGCCGCACAAACGGAAGGTTCTTCCATGCCGCGCCTGCCCCTCGTCCTCCTCGCCCTCGGATTGTTCGGCGCATTGCCGCTCCGCGCGTCGGAGGTATCCTCCTTCACCCTCGATAACGGCCTCGACGTCGTCGTGATCGAGGATCACCGCGCGCCCGCCGTCGTGCAGATGGTCTGGTACAAGGTCGGCGCGGCGGACGAGCCGGCGGGCAAGTCCGGCATCGCGCATTACCTCGAGCACCTGATGTTCAAGGGCACCGACGATCTGGCGCCGGGCGAATTCAGCCGCGTGGTGGCGGAGAACGGCGGCACCGACAACGCCTTCACGAGCCAGGATTACACCGCCTACTTCCAGCGCGTGGCCGCCGACCGTCTCGGCCTGATGATGGAGATGGAGGCCGACCGGATGCGCGACCTCCGTCTCGACGACCGCGACATCGCGACGGAGCTGCGCGTCGTGCAGGAGGAGCGCAACCAGCGCACCGAGAACGATCCCGGCGCGCTCTTCTCCGAGCAGCGCGATGCGGCGCAATATCTCAACCATCCCTACGGCATCCCCGTGATCGGCTGGATGCACGAGGTCGAGGCGCTGGAACTCGACGATGCGGTGGATTTCTACCGGACGTATTACGCGCCCAACAATGCCGTCCTCGTCGTCGCGGGCGATGTCGAGCCGGAAGACGTGCGCGCACTCGCCGAAGAGCATTACGGCGGGCTCGAGCCGAGCGACGATCTGCCCGAGCGCCTGCGCCCGCAGGAGCCGCCGCAACTCGCTGAGCGACGCCTGACCTTCGAGGATCCGCGCGTGGCGCAGCCCTACGTGGTACGCACCTATCTCGCCCCCGAGCGCGATCCGGGAGACCAGCGCAAGGCCGCGGCGCTCACGCTGCTCGCCGACGTGCTGGGGCAGGGGCAGACCTCGGAACTGGCGCGTCGCCTGCAATTCGGCACGCGGGAGGCGCTCTACACCTCCGCCTTCTACAGCGGCACCTCGGTCGACGACACGACCTTCGGCCTCGTCATCGTGCCCGCGCCCGGTACCTCGCTCGAGGATGCGGAGGCGGCACTCGACCGGGAAGTGGCGGCGTTCCTCGAGGACGGGGTCGATCCCGAACAGCTGGAACGGATCAAGATGCAGATGCGCGCGGGCGAGATCTACGAGGACGACAGCGTCCAGTCGAAGGCGCGCCGTTATGGCGCCGGTCTCGCGACCGGGCTCACGATCGAGGATATCGAGGCGTGGCCGGACCTTCTGCAATCGATCACCGGCGAGGAGATCGTCGCCGCCGCGCGCGAGGTGCTCGACCGCGACCGCGCCGTGACGGGCTATCTCACGGCGCCCGAGGGCGCGCAGCCGGAGGCGACGCCGACGCCCACATCCCTTCCCGCGGCCGAGGAGGTCAGCCAATGATCCGCGTCGTTCTCGCCTGCGCCGCAGCCCTGGCCCTCGCGAGCCCCGCCCGCGCGGCGGTCGATATCGAGGAGGTCACCTCTCCGGGCGGCATCACCGCTTGGCTCGTGGAGGAGCATTCGCTGCCCTTCACGGCGCTTGAGATACGTTTCCGCGGCGGCACCTCGCTCGACCGGGAGGGCAAGCGGGGCGCCGTGAACCTGATGACTGGCCTCATCGAGGAAGGCGCGGGCGATCTCGACGCGCAGGGCTTTGCGCTCGCGCGCGACGAGCTCGCGGCCTCCTTCGGGTTCGACGCCTACGATGACGCGGTCTCCGTCTCCGCCCGGTTCCTCACGGAGAACCGCGATGAGGCGGTGGACCTTTTGCGAGAGGCCCTGGTGGAGCCGCGCTTCGACGAGGATGCCGTGGCGCGCGTGCGCAACCAGGTCCTGTCGATCATTGCGGGCGACGCCACCGATCCGGGCGCGATCGCAAGCCGTGCCTTCGACGCGCGCGCCTTCCCCGACCACCCCTACGGCACGTCCGGCGACGGGACGACGGAGTCGGTCGAGGCGCTGACCCGCGACGACGTGGTCGCGGCGCATGAGGACGCGGTCGCGCGCGACCGCGTCTATGTCGCGGCCGTGGGAGACATCACGCCCGAGGCGCTCGGAACCCTGCTCGACGATCTGCTGGGCGACCTGCCCGAAACGGGGGCGCCGTTGCCCGAGGAGGCAGATTACGCCCTCGAGCCCGGGGTGGAGATCATCGAGTATCCGGTCCCGCAATCCGTCATCCTCTTCGGCCAAGAGGGGCTGGCGCGCGACGATCCGGACTTCTTCGCGGCCTACGTGGCCAACGAGATCTTCGGCGGCGGCGGGTTCGAATCGCGCCTCATGGAAGAGGTGCGGGTGCAGCGGGGCCTCACCTACGGCATCGGCTCCTATCTCGTCCCCAAGGATCACGCGGCTCTCCTGATGGGGCAGGCCTCGACCGCGAACGCCTCTGCGGCGGAGACCGTCGAGGTCGTGAAGGACGAATGGGCGCGCATCGCCGACGGCGTGACGCAGGAGGAACTGGACGCGGCCAAGACCTACCTCACGGGGGCCTATCCGCTGCGGTTCGATGGCAATTCCACCATCGCGGATATCCTCGTCGGCATGCAGATGGACGACCTGCCCATCGACTACGTCGCGACCCGCAACGACGAGATCGAGGCGATCACGCTCGACGACATCGCGCGCGTAGCTGATCGCCTTTATCGCGAAGAGGATCTGGGCTTCGTGGTCGTTGGCCAGCCGGACGGCCTGTCGACGACGAACTGAGTCGACGAGCCATTTCGCGGTGGCGAAAGGGCTGGCGGACATGCTATCCCTAGGGGTATGTCCGCGCTCGACGCCTATATCCGGGTAGAACGCCCTACAATTCGTCGTCTCGACGAATCCGCCGTCAATCGCATCGCGGCGGGCGAGGTCGTCGAACGTCCCGCCTCCGCCGTGAAGGAACTCGTGGAGAACGCCGTCGATGCCGGGGCCACCCGCATTGAGGTGGCCTTCGCCGACGGCGGCAAGACGCTCATCCGCGTCGCGGACGACGGCTGCGGGATGGGGCCCGACGACCTGCCCCTCGCGCTCACGCGGCACGCGACCTCCAAGATCGACGGCACCGATCTCGTCAACATCCGCTCGTTCGGTTTCCGGGGAGAGGCGCTGCCGTCGCTCGCCGCGGTCGGGCGGCTGTCGCTGACCTCGCGGCTGCATGACGGGGACGGGCATTGCCTCCACGTCTCGGGTGGCCGGGCGGAGCCGGTGCGGCCCGCCGCGATCCGCAAGGGCACGATCGTTGAGTTGCGCGACCTCTTCTACGCCACGCCCGCGCGGCTGAAGTTCCTGCGCTCGGACCGGGCGGAGGCGCAGGCGATCGGCGATGTCGTGAAGCGCCTCGCCATGGCGGAGCCGCAGGTGGCCTTCACCCTCCGCGACGTCTCCGGCGGGGGTGAGGGCCGCGTGGTGTTCGAGGCGCAGGCGGGGACGGGCGATCTCTTCGACGCGCTTCTCGGGCGGCTCGGCCGTGTGCTCGGGACGGAGTTCACCGCGAACGCCCTCAGGATCGGGGCGGAGCGCGACGGGATCGGCCTCTCGGGCCTCGCGGCACTGCCGACCTATTCGCGCGGCTCCGCGGTGACGCAGTACCTCTTCGTCAACGGCCGGCCCGTGCGCGACAAGCTCCTCTATGGGGCGCTTCGCGCAGCCTACGCCGATTTCCTCTCCCGCGACCGCCATCCCGTGGCCGCGCTCTACGTGGAATGCGACCCCTCGGCGGTGGATCAGAACGTCCATCCCGCCAAGACGGAGGTGAGGTTCCGCGATCCCGGAACGGTGCGCGGGCTGATCGTGTCGTCGCTGCGGCATGCACTGGCGGAGGCGGGCCATCGGGCGTCGTCGACGATCGGGCACGCCACGCTCGGCGCGATGCGAGCGGAGCCGCAGGGCGCGCGCGTCTACCAGATGGACCGCCCCTCCCCACGCGCCCTCCGCGCGTCGGCAGAGGCCCAGGCGCCGGGCTTCGCGGAGACGGACCAACCGTCCGCCCGTACCGAACCCGCGGGTCCCGAACCCGATGCCCGCCCGCAGGAACATTGCCCCCTCGGCGCGGCCCGCGGTCAGGTCCACGAGAACTACATCATCGCGCAGACCGCGGACGGAATGGTGATCGTGGATCAACACGCCGCGCACGAACGGCTCGTCTACGAAACGCTGAAGCGGCAGATGGACGAGGCGGGCGTGCCCGCGCAGGCGCTCCTCATCCCCGAGATCGTGGAGCTGCCCGAGGCCGACGCGGCGCGGCTGCTCGAGCTTGCCCCGGAACTCGAACGGCTCGGCCTCGGGATCGAGGCCTTCGGCGGCGGCGCGGTCGCGATCCGCGAGACACCGGCGATCCTCGGTCCGATCGATGGCGCGGCCATGCTGCGCGACATCCTCGACGAGATCGACGATCTGGGCGAGAGCCTCTCGGTTCGCGCGCGGATCGAGGCGGTGCTGAGCCGGATGGCCTGCCACGGCTCCGTCCGGTCGGGCCGGCGGATGTCCGGCGAGGAGATGAACGCGCTTCTGCGCCGGATGGAGGCGACGCCCCATTCGGGACAGTGCAACCACGGCCGCCCGACCTACGTGGAACTGAAGCTCACCGACATCGAACGGCTCTTTGGCCGCACGTGATGGAGGGGGCTGCGCAGATTGCGTGGGGCGATCCGGTCGTCCTCGCGGCCCTGGCCGCCTTCGCGGCGCTCCTGCTCATCCTGATCCTCTGCCTCGTCGCGGTCGGCCGCGCCGGACGGTCCGCCCGGATGACGGAACGGCTCGCGCAGCAGCTCGCGCGGATGGGCGGCGACGTGGAGGCGCTGGCGGGCGGGCAACAGCGCCTCGCGGGCAACTTGCAGACGGTGAGCGATACCCAGGCCCGTGCGCAAGTGAGCGTCGTGCAGACCGTGGAGGCGCGGCTCGGCGCGGTGCAGCAGCACATGAACGACCGCCTTGCTGACAACGCCGCACGCTCGCAGCGCGCGATGACGGAGATGCAGGAGCGGATGAAGGAGGTCCTGCACGGCCAGACCACGCGCACGACCACCTCCCTCACGCAGCTTCAGGAACGGCTCGCGACGATCGACCGCGCGCAGGACAACATCACCAAGCTCTCGGGTGACGTGCTGAGCCTGCAGGACATCCTGTCGAACAAGCAGCGTCGCGGCATGTTCGGGGAGATCCAGCTCACCGACATCGTGTCGAAGGCGTTGCCCGCCGATGGCTTCACGCTCCAGCACACGCTCTCGAACGGCAAGCGCGCCGATTGCCTCGTCCACCTGCCGAACCCGCCGGGACCCATCGTGATCGACGCCAAATTCCCCTTCGAGGCGTTCGAGTCGCTCGCCGCAGCGGAAACGAAGGAGGAGCAGACCCGTGCGCTGCGGGCGCTGGGTCAGGCCACACGGGTCCATATCAAGGCGATCTCGGAGAAGTACATCATCGAGGGGGAGACGGCGGACGGCGCGATCCTGTTCCTGCCGTCGGAGGCGATCTATGCGGAGCTCCACGCGCGGCTGCCCGAGGTGGTGCGCGAGGGGTTCGCGGCGCGGGTCTGGATCGTGTCGCCCACGACCTGCATGGCGACGCTCAACACGATGCGCGCGATTTTGAAGGACGCGCGGATGCGCGAGCAGGCGGGCGAGATCCGCAAGGCCATCCGGCAACTCCACCGCGACGTGGAGATCATCGGCGAGCGCGCGGGCAAGCTCGAGACACATTTCCGCCAGGCGGGCGAGGACGTGAACGGCCTTCTCACCGCCACCGCGCGGGCGGGCAAACGGGCCCACCGCCTCGACAATTTCGACTTCGAGGATCTGCAGTCGAGCGAGACGCCGTCGCTTCCGGGGACATCCTGAGGCCCCGCGCCCCGACGATGTCGCATGGTATTCCGCGCGCCCCGTAGCTACCTGTCCTGCGAGAGAACGGAGGGACAGGCGTGGAGCGGATCGAGCTGGGCGAACGGCCCGACTGGCGGGAAGAGGCGGAACGGGTGGGCTTCACCTTCGCCGACATGCATGGCGAGCCCTACTGGGACGAGACCTCCGCCTATCGTTTCACCCTGAAGCAAGTCGAGCAGGACATCGAGGATCCGGCGACGGAGTTGCACGCCATGTGCCGGGAGGCCGCCGCCGCGATCATCGCGGACGAGGCGCTGATGGAGCGGCTCGGCATCCCGGAGGCGCATCGCGATCTCGTCGCCGACAGCTGGCGCAGGGGCGAGCCCGAGATCTACGGCCGCTTCGATTTCGCCTATGACGGTTCGGGCCCCGCGAAGCTGCTCGAATACAACGCCGACACGCCCACCTCCCTCTACGAGAGCGCGTCGTTCCAGTGGTCGTGGTTCGAGACGCAGCGCGAGCGCGGCGTGCTCGGCCCCGAGAGCGATCAGTTCAACGGCATCCACGAAGCGATGGTGGAGCGTTTCCGGGCGCTCTTTCCGGATGGCGAGGAGATGCATTTCACCGCCGCCGGGGGCAACCCGGAGGATTACAGCACCGTCGAATGCATGGGCTGGGCCGCGCGGGAGGCGGGGCTCGGCGCCCATTACGTCGATCTGGAGAAGATCGCGCTGAGCAAGGACGGGCAGTTCCTCGACGACGAGGACCGGGTGATCGGCACGCTCTTCAAGCTCTATCCGTGGGAGGATCTCTTCCGCGACGAATATGGCGCCAAGGTCGCCGGGTCGGGCTGCCTGATGCTGGAGCCCGCGTGGAAGTCGGTCCTGTCGAACAAGGGACTCCTGCCGGTGCTCTGGCAGATGTTCGAGGGGCATCCGAACCTGCTCCCCGCCTTCTTCGAAGCCGACGTCGCGGATGCCCTCGCCGGTCTCGGTGCGCCCGCGGCGGAGGTGGCCGACGCCTTCGAACGGGCCCGCGACACGCTTGCCGTGGGTCATGTCACCAAGCCGATCTTCTCGCGCGAGGGCGCGGCGGTGCGGATCGTGGAGGGGGGCGAGACGACCGAGAGCGCGCCCGACGACGCCTACGGCGCCCATCCGCGGGTCGTGCAGGGCTACGCGCCCCTGCCGGTCATGGGCGAGTTCCAACCGGTGATCGGCGCCTGGATCGTCGGCGAGAGCTGTGCCGGGATGGGGCTGAGGGAAGATCGCGGGCGGATTACCCGTGATTTGTCCCGCTTCAAGCCGCACTATATCGAAGATTGAGCCAAGGGAGCCCTACATGAGAAAACGATCACGCCGGGTCGCGCTCTGCATCGTCGGCGCCGCCGCCTTCTCCCTCGCCGGGTGCCGGGAGGAGCAGGTGGAGGCGCAGGCCTATCCCGACCTGCAGAGCTGTGAGGACGCGGCCGCCCGCGACGGCCTTCTCTCCTCCGACGAATGCGCGGAGGCCTTCGCGGAGGCGCGGGACCTGCATGTCGAGGCCGCCCCGCGCTACGACAGCATCGCCGTCTGCGAGGAGCAGCACGGGGAGGGCAATTGCGGAAGCGAGGAGCAGGTGGCGGGCACCGGCGGGTCCGGCATCTTCATGCCGCTCCTCGCGGGCTATCTCATCGGCAACATGCTGGGCGGACGCGGCATGGCCCGCGCGCAACCGCTCTACCGCACGCCCGACGGCCGGTTCACCGATGCCGGGCGCTCGAGCGTCTTCTCGTCGAACACCGGCAAGGCGCGGATGAGTTCCGCGCAATTCGCCCGTCCGGCCACCACGATGGGGCAGGCGCCGATGAGCCGGGCCGCCGCCGCGTCGCGCGGGGGCTTCGGCAGCACGGGCGGGGCGCGCGGCTTCGGGGGCTGAGCCTGCCTTGACCTCGGCTCTCCTGCGGTCGATGACGATGCGTCACTGACCGAAAGGAAGAGCCCATGGGCGGCCTAGATCCCCAGACCCTCCTGACCCTCGCGGGCGTCGCCGCCGCCGCCGGCATCGTGGGGGGCATCCTCGCGGGCCTTCTGGGCGTCGGCGGCGGCATCGTCATCGTCCCCGCCCTCTATCTCTCGCTCTCGCTCACCGGCATGAACACCGCGCTCATCATGCAGGTGGCGGTGGGCACGTCGCTCGCCACCATCGTCTTCACGGCGCTCAGTTCCGGCTACGGCCATTACAAGAAGGGCGCGATCGACACCGACCTCCTGAAGCTCTGGGCGCCCTCGATCCTCGTCGGCGTGGTGATCGGCGCGGTGCTGGGCGGGGTCGTCTCGGGACTGGCGCTCGTCGGTGTCTTCGCGACCGTGGCGATCTTCGTCGCCGCCGACATGATCCTGAGGAAGGGCGCGGACAGCGACAGCCCGCGCAGCTTCTCGAAGCCCGTCTGGGCGTTCTTCGGCGTGATCGCGGGCGGCATCTCGGCGATGATGGGGATCGGCGGGGGCACGGTCTGCGTGCCGCTCCTCAATTTCCTGGGCTACGACATCCGCCGCGCGGTCGGCACCTCGGCGGCGATCGGGTTCATCATCGGCGTGCCGGGCGCGGTGATCTACGCGCTGACGGGCCTCGGCCAGGAGGGGCTGCCGCCGTTCTCGCTCGGCTACGTCAACCTGCTCCTCGCGGTGGTCATCATCCCGCTCTCGGCGAGCTTCGCGCGGGTGGGCGTGCGGCTCGCACACGCCATCCCGCGCCGCGCGCTCCGGCTCTCGTTCGGGATCTTCCTGATGATCACGGCGCTCCGGATGTACTGGGATCTCTACAACGCGCTCGGCGCGCCGCCCGCCACCTGACCTAGCGCTTGCGGTCGCGACGCGAGGACATGGGCTGGAACGCCACGCCCACATGCGCCTCGCAATAGGGCTTGCCCGATTGCACGGGCAGGCCGCAGAACCAGAACTGCTCCGTCGCGGGATCTCCGATCGGCCATTTGCAGGTCCGCTCGGTGAGTTCCATGAGCCCGATCCGCTTCGCCGATTTCTCGACCTCGCGCACGGAGGCGAGCGCCTCGGGGCTGATCTCGTTGGCCGAAGGCTGCGGCGGCAGCGGCTGTCCGGCCGGGATGATCGCGCGCCGGTTCGAGGCGGGCGGCGCCGCGGATTGCGTCGACGGCTCCTCGATCTCGGGCTCCGGCGCGGGGGGGACCTCCACGGGCTCGGGTGCGGGCGCGGGCGCCTGTGCCTCCGGCTCGTCCTCTTCCCCGGCGACGGGCGCGAGGCCCGCGCGGTTGCTCAGGCCAAGGCGATGGACCTTGCCGATCACCGCGTTGCGGGTGACGTTGCCGAGTTCCTTCGCGATCTGGCTCGCCGACTGTCCGTCGTTCCACATCTTCTTGAGAAGCTCGACACGTTCGTCGGTCCAGGACATGTTCTTCCTCGTCAGGTTGGGCGGGCGTCAGGGATTGCGCGCAGCCGGGCGCCGCGCCGCTTGAGTTTTTCGCCAAGGCCCTATTCTAATCAGCCGCGCCGCCGATACAAGGCGGCAGGCAGAAGTGGATGGGTCATGGATCGCGCGAAAGACATGGGAGTGCGCCGCTTCGGGCGCTGGAACACGCTCGGGCTCGCCACGCTGGCGGAGCGCGAGTGCCGCCGGTTCATGTCGATCTGGTCGCAGACGGTGATGGGTCCGCTCATCAACGCGGGTCTGCTCCTCGCGGTCTTCGCCATCGCCATCGGCCCCACTCGCGGCGACGTGATGGGCGTGTCCTACGTGGAGTTCATCGCCCCGGGCCTCCTGATGATGACGGTGATCCAGAACGCCTTCGCCAACACCTCCTCCTCGCTCCTCGCGGCCAAGGTGCAGGGCAACATCATCGACACGCTCATGCCGCCGCTCTCGCCGGTCGAGATGCTCCTGGGCTATCTCGCGGGTGCCCTCGCGCGCGGGCTCCTCGTCGCGGTGGTGATCGCGGCGGTGATGATCGTGGTCATCGGCACCGGCATGGCGCATCCGCTCTGGTTCCTCGCCTTCGTGGTCATGGGGGCGCTCTTCATGGGCGCGCTCGGCATCCTCGCGGGGATCTACGCGTCGAAGTTCGACCAGATGTCGGCGATCACGAACTTCATCATCACGCCGCTCTCGTTTCTCTCGGGCACCTTCTACTCGATCGAGGCGCTGCCCGAACCGCTGCAGGCCGTGGCCCACATCGATCCGTTCTTCTACCTCATCGACGGCGCGCGGTACGGCACGCTCGGCGTCTCCGACACGTCCCCGGTGCTGGGCCTCGCGGTCTGCTCCGCCGCGACGCTCGCGCTCTGCGCGCTCGCCTGGCGCTGGTTCCGCGCGGGCTACCGGATGAAGTCCTGACCCGCCCCCTCCAATCCGAGCGCGCGAATCAATCCGGATCGTGCTAGGCTCGGGCAGACCGCGCCCATGCGGCGCGGCCCTGTGCGAGGGGAGAACGCGCTCATGACCAAGACGATCGGCAATCCCGGCAGCGTGGCGATCGGCACGATCGGCGCCATTTTCGGCGTGGTACCGCGCATCCTTCGACGAATGAGCGGATCGCACGGCGCCGTGCCCGAACTCCACCGCATCACGTTCGAGGATATCCGCGACGCGCTCGCGGACGGGGTGGGGGATTTCTCCGCGTTCCGCAGCGACGTTCTCTTCGCCTGCCTGCTCTACCCGATCGTGGGCATCGTCCTCGCCTGGGTCGCCTTCGACCGCAATCTCCTGCCTCTTCTCTTCCCGCTCCTCGCGGGCTTCGCGCTGCTGGGACCGCTCGCGGCGATCGGGCTCTACGAGATGTCGAGGCGCCGCGCGCGGGGCCAGGAGACGGGCTGGCAGGCGGGCTTCTCCGTGCTCGGTTCGCCCTCCATCGGCCCGATCCTGGCGCTGGGCGTGATCCTGCTCGCCACGTTTCTCGCGTGGATCGGCGCGGCGGCGCTGATCTACGACGCGACGCTCGGACCGGAACCGCCCGTGGGGCTGGGCGATCTTCTCACCCGGACGTTCGGCACCGGGGCGGGCTGGGCGATGATCGTCGTGGGCTTCGCGGTGGGCTTCGTCTTCGCGGCCTTCGTGCTTGCGATCAGCGTCGTCTCCTTCCCGCTTCTCATCGACCGCGACGTGGGCCTCGTCACCGCGATCGTGACCTCGATCCGCGTCGCCGCGGCCAATCCCGGTCCGATCGGGCTCTGGGGCGCCATCGTCGCCATCTCGCTCGCCGTCGGGTCCATCCCGTTGCTCCTGGGGCTCGTCGTCGTGATGCCGATCCTCGGACACGCGACCTGGCATCTCTACCGCCGGGCCGTGGCCGTGCGCTGAGATCGGGACTGGACAGGGCCGGTCGGCATCGGGTAACGCTGCCGTCATGGACCGGACGATCGCCCTCCTCGGAACGCTTCGACGCCGACGCTGATGCGCGTCCCGGCGGCGCGTCCCGCGCGCCGCACCGATCCCTTTTCACCCCTCCACATTCCGCCGACAGACCTTTCCGGGTCATGCGCCCCATCTGAGGACACCTCGACATGATTCCCTCGATCCTTCCGACCTATAACCGGACACCCATGGCCTTCACCGAAGGCACCGGGAGCTGGCTTCTGGCGGAGGACGGGACGCGATACCTCGATTTCGGGGCCGGGATCGCGGTCAATGCGCTGGGCCACGCCCATCCCGCGCTGGTCGAGGCGCTGACCGCGCAGGCGGGCAAGCTCTGGCACGTCTCGAACCTCTACCGCATCCCCGCGCAGGAGCGGCTCGCCGATCTCCTCGTCGAGCATACCTTCGCCGACACGGTCTTCTTCACCAATTCCGGGACCGAGGCCTGCGAGCTCGCGGTGAAGATGGCGCGCAAGCACTTCGCGGCGAAGGACGAGGACCGGACCCGGATCGTGACCTTCGAGGGCAATTTCCACGGCCGCTCCTCGGCCGCCATCGCCGCGTCGGGCTCGGAGAAGATGACCAAGGGCTTCGGCCCGCTCCTGCCGGGCTTCACCATCCTGCGCTGGGGCGACCACGACGCGCTCGAGGCGACGCTCGACGACACCGTCGCCGCGGTGATCGTGGAGCCGGTGCAGGGCGAAGGCGGCATCCGCCCGATGCCCGACGCCTGCCTCAAGGGCCTGCGGGAGCTCTGCGACCGGCACGGGATCCTCCTGATCCTCGACGAGGTGCAATGCGGCATGGGCCGGACGGGGCGTCTCTTCGCGCATGAATGGGCCGGGATCGCGCCCGACGTAATGATGGTCGCGAAGGGAATCGGCGGCGGCTTCCCGCTCGGCGCCGTGCTCGCCACCGAGAAGGCCGGCGCCGCGATGGTCGCGGGCACCCACGGCTCCACCTACGGCGGCAACCCGCTCGCCTGCGCGGTCGGCGCGAAGGTCGTGGAGATCATGACGGAGTCCGACTTCCTGCCCGAGGTCGGCCGCAAGGCCGGGATGCTGCGCCAGTCGCTCGAGGGGCTCGTGGACAGCCACCCGCAGGTCTTCGACCATGTCCGCGGCGCGGGCCTGATGCTGGGCATCAAGTGCCGCGTCCCGGCGCCCGACCTGGTCGCGGCGGGCTACGCGGAGGCGCTCCTGACCGTGCCCGCGGCCGACAACGTGGTGCGCCTGCTGCCGCCGCTCACCGTGAGCGAGGCGGAGATCGCGGAGGCGGTCTCCCGCCTCGATCGTGCCGCCACGGCCCTCGTGCGCGACGCCGCCTGACCCCATCCGCCTTGCCGATTGACCCGACCGGACCGGGGCCATGCCCCGCGATCCGTCAGAGAGGATCCCGTCCGATGCCGCACTTCCTTGACATCCACAAGACCGACCCCGACGCGCTCAGGGGGATCGTGGCCTCCGCCCGCGCGATGAAGGAGGCGCGGGACGGGGTGCCCAAGGGCACGCCCGATGCGGAGCAGCCGCTCGCGGGCCGCATGGTCGCGCTGATCTTCGAGAAGCCCTCGACGCGGACCCGCGTCTCCTTCGACGTGGGCGTGCGGCAGATGGGGGGCGAGACGATGGTGCTCTCGGGCGCCGACATGCAGCTCGGCCATGGCGAGACGATCGCCGACACCGCCCGCGTCATGTCGCGCTACGTCGATCTCATCATGATCCGGACCTTCGAGGAGGCGACGCTGCTCGAGATGGCGGAGCATGCGACGGTGCCGGTGATCAACGGGCTCACCAACCGCTCCCATCCCTGCCAGATCATGGCCGACGTGATGACCTACGAGGAACATCGCGGGCCCATCACTGGCAGGAAGGTCGTCTGGTCCGGCGACGGCAACAACGTCTTCGCCTCCTTCGCCCATGCGGCGGGGCAGCTCGATTTCGACCTCACCTTCACCGGGCCGGAGCCGCTTGATCCCGAACGCGCGCTCGACGGGCTCTACCGGACCGAACGCGACCCCGCCAAGGCGGTGGAGAGCGCGGATCTCGTCGTCACCGATACCTGGGTCTCCATGCACGATCCGCAATCGGCGCGCGAGCGGCGGCACAACCAGCTTCGCGGCTACCAGGTCAACGCGGAGCTGATGGCGCGCGCCAAGCCCGACGCGCTCTTCATGCATTGCCTGCCCGCCCATCGCGAGGACGAGGTGACGTCGGAGGTCATGGACGGCCCGGCCTCGGTCATCTTCGACGAGGCGGAGAACCGTCTCCACGCGCAGAAGGCGATCCTCCGCCACTGTCTCGGCGTCTGACGCCGGGGCATCGCGCAGCCGCGTTGACGGAGCCCCGAAGCTGGTCCAATCACCGGCCGAGACCAGAGCCGGACCCCTGAGACCATGACCTTCCGAGACCGTATCGGCGCGACCGTCGAGACCCGCAGCTTCCGCAACGCGATCACCACGGTGATCGTGATCAACGCGATCATCCTCGGCATGGAGACGTCGCAGACGCTGATGGAGGAGGCGGGACCGCTCATCGTCGCGCTCGACTGGGTCTGCCTCGCGATCTTCGTGGCGGAGATCGCGCTCAAGCTCGTGGCCCAGGGCCCGCGTTTCTTCCGCGACGGCTGGAACGTCTTCGACTTCGTCGTGGTGGGCATCGCGCTCGTTCCCGCCGCGCATGGCCTTTCGGTCCTCCGCGCGCTGCGGGTGATCCGGATCCTCCGCGTCGTGACCGTGATCCCGTCGCTCCGCCGCGTGGTGGAGGGGTTCCTCTACGCGCTGCCGGGCATGGGATCGGTGTTCCTCCTGATGGCGCTCATCTTCTACATCGCCTCGGTGATGGCGACGAAGCTCTTCGGCGCGTCCTTCCCGGACTGGTTCGGCGATCTCGCCCTCTCGGCCTATTCGCTCTTCCAGATCATGACGCTCGAAAGCTGGTCGATGGGCATCGTGCGCCCGGTCATGGAGATCTATCCCTATGCTTGGGCCTTCTTCGTGCCGTTCATCATGATCACCACCTTCGCGGTGGTGAACCTGATCGTGGGCCTCGTCGTCAATTCGATGCAGACCGCCCATGAAGAGGAAAGCGTCGCCGCGACCGACGCCTATCGCGACGAGGTGCTCGCCCGGCTCGAGGCGATCGAGAAGCGGCTCGCGGAGCGCGGCTGACCTCCCGTCCTTCGCCGCCCCGGGCTCGACCCGGGGCCTCGTGACATCCGCGCCTGTCGCCCGCCCCCGCGAGGTCCCGGGTCAAGCCCGGGACACCCTGTTCTAGACGCGGTGGAGCCTCACTCCGCCGGCGACGGCTCGCCGCGCGGAGAGGGTGCGGCTGGTCCGTCGGCGCGGTCGCCTTCGCCGGCGGGCGCGGGCGGCATGTTGTGTTCCGCCTCGGAGTCGCTGCGGTAGCGGACGCGGTGGCGGTGGACCATGAGCGCGTCCCATCTGAGCGAGCGCCAGAGGCCGAAGGCGATCAGCAGGACGACGATGGCGAAGGGAAAGCCCGCCACGACCGCCGCGGCCTGCAGCGCGTTGAGCCCGCCCATGAGCAGCAGCACGGCCGCCACGGCGCCTTCGGCCACGGCCCAGAAGACCCGCTGCACCTTCGGCGGATCGGGATCGCCGCCCGCCGTCAGCATGTCGATGACGAAGGAGCCCGAATCCGACGACGTGACGAACCACATGACGATCAGCACGGTCGCGAAGATCGAGGTGAGCGCCGTGAACGGGAAGTATTCGAGCAACGCGAACATCGTGTTGCCGTAGGCTTCCTTCGTCGCCTCGATCAGCGCCGGATCGCCCCCGAGCGAGATCTGGATCGCCGTGCCGCCGAAGGCCGTGAACCAGAAGAACATGATCGAGCAGGGGATCAGCATCACGCCCGCGAGGAATTCGCGGATCGTCCGGCCGCGGCTGATCCGGGCGATGAAGATGCCGACGAAGGGCGCCCAGCTCACCCACCAGGCCCAGTAGAAGATCGTCCAGCTGTTCTGCCACGATCCGTCCGACCAGCCTTCGGTCCAGAGGCCGAGGGAGACGAACTCCGACAGGTAGTTGCCGTAATTCTCGACATAGGTGTCGAAGATGAAGAGCGTGGGCCCGACCGCGACCATGAAGACGAGGAAGACGAGGCTGAGGACGATGTTGATGGTCGAGAGCCGCTTGATCCCCCCGTCGAGCCCCGCCACGACCGAGAGCGTCGCCGCCGCCGTGATCGCCGCGATGACGAGGATCTGCACGAGGCTCGATTCGGGGACGCCGAAGACGTAGTTCAGCCCCGAATTCACCTGCATGGCGCCGAGGCCCAGCGAGGTGACGATGCCGAACATCGTCCCGAAGACGGCGAGGATGTCCACGAGATCGCCCCAGCGTCCGTAGATGCGGTCGCCCAGGATCGGATAGAGCGCCGAGCGGATCGTGAGCGGCAGGCCCTTGCGGAAGTGGAAATACGCGAGCGCCAGCGCCACCACGGCATAGACCGCCCAGGCATGGAAACCCCAGTGCATGAAGCTCAGCACCATGGCCTGCTTCGCCGCGGCCTCGGTCTCGGCCTCCGCGATGGGCGGCGAGAAAAAGTGGTACATCGGCTCCGCGACGCCCCAGTAGATGAGGCCGATCCCGATCCCCGCGGAGAACAGCATCGCCACCCAGCTGAAGAGGTCGTATTCGGGATCCTCGTCCATCCGCCCGAGGCGGATATCGCCGAAGGGCCCGAGCGCCACGAAGGCCACGAAGATGACCAGCAGGTTCACCTCCACGATCAGTACCCAGCCGAAATAGGTGGTCAGGAACGATTGCAGCCCGTTGAACACAGTGCCCGCGGTCTCGGTGAAGAGCACGCCGAAGGCGATGAAGCCGAGGATCAGGAGGGCCGACCAGAGAAAGACCGTCCGGTTGACCTTCGGAAAGATCAGGAGGGAAGATTGCTCGATGTGGTTACGCATCTCGCGCCTCCGGTTCGTTTCTATTTTGCTGATCCAAGCGAAGGTAACGAAATCGGGAGGTGATGCAACGCCGCAATCGCTTTTGCGTCATTTCCGCGATTTGCGGCGGAGCGTCGGATCGGCCTCGCGCGGATCCTCGGGCCAGGGATGCTTTGGGTAGCGCGCGCGCATGTCGCGGCGCACATCGGCGTAGGAGCCGGCCCAGAAGCCCGGCAGATCGTCGGTCACCTGCACCGGCCGCCCGGCCGGCGACAGGAGCGTGACCTTGAGCGGTCGGCCCGCCACGGCGGGATGGCGCGTGACCCCGAACATCTCCTGCACCCGGACCGAGATCTCGGGCTGCTCGCTCGCGTAGTCGATGGGTATCTTGCGCCCCAGCGGCGTGAGGAAGGCCCCCGGCGCCTCCGTGTCGAGCCGCTGCGCCTCGGAATAGTCGAGCCGCGCGCGCAGCGCGGGCAGGAGGTCGAAGCGCCGCCATTCCTCCGCCGAGCGGATCCCGCCCAGAAACGGCAGCAGCCACGTCTCCGCGCTGTCCAGAAGCGCCGCCTCGTCGGTGTCGAAAAGCCCCAGAAGCCGCACGCGGGCGAGGAACCGCGCCGCCTCCGCGGAGGGACGCAGGCCCAGCTCCCGCACGCCGTCGAGCATGGCCCGCGCCACCGGCCCTTCCGGCGCATCGGCCCAGATCCGGTCGTCGAGGACGATCGCGCCGAACCGTTCCTGTCGGCGCAGGCGCACGCGCCCCTCCCGCCGCGACCAGGCGCAGAGATCGACCCAGCCGATCCAGTTTCCATGGATCGCGCGCAGCTCCGCCTCCGAGATCGCGATCGCCTGACGGATCGTCGCCTCGCGCGGATGCCCGTCGGTATCGGTGACGACGAGGAGCCGTTCTCCGGCCAGCGCGTCGGCCTCGTCCATCTTCGCGCCCTTGCCGCCCGAGAGAAGCCAGCGCGGCGCGTCGCCCGTCCTCCGCAATCCGACCCGGTCGGGATAGGCGAGCGCCGCGTGCTGCGCCGGGGTGAGGCGCAGGTCGTCGCCCGCGATCCGCCGCAGCCGTCGGGCCTCCTGGCTCACCCGCGCCACCGCGCCGCGCCCGAGCCCAAAGGCCGCCGGATCGGCCAGCGCCCGCACCCTGAGGGTCAGATCCGCGCCGCGCCCGCGCAGGATGTCGCGATCGGCGAGGAGCGCCGCGAGCGTCGCGGCCTCCCGTCCCGCGACCGCGAGCATGTGCGCGAGCCGCGGATGCAGCGGCATCGCGGCGAGCCGTCGCCCGTGGCCCGTGATCCCCCCGTCCTCGAGCGCGCCCAAGCCGTGCAGCAGGTCGCGCGCCTCCTCGAGCGCGCCCGCGGGCGGCGGCGTCAGGAAGGGCAGGGCCTGCCCCTCTGGATCGCCCCAGAGCGCCAGTTCGAGGGCGAGGCCCGTCAGGTCGGCGGCCTCGATCTCGGCGGGCGGATGGGCGGGCAGCGCGCCGTCGGCGCCCTTCGTCCAGAGCTTCCAGGCCACGCCCGGCGCGACGCGGCCGGCCCGGCCCGCGCGCTGCGCCGCCTCCGCCCGGCTCGCCCGCTCGGTCACGAGCCGCGTCATGCCGGAGCCGGGATCGAACCGCGCCCGCCGCGCGAGGCCCCCGTCGACGACCACGCGCACGTCCTCGATGGTGAGCGAGGTCTCCGCGATGGAGGTGGCGAGCACCACCTTGCGGCCCGGCGAGGGCGCGATCGCCGCCCGCTGCTCGGCGAAGGGCAGGGCGCCGTAGAGCGGGCGGATCTCGCAATGGGGCAGGTCGAGCATCCCCGCCACGCGCCGGATCTCCGCCTCTCCCGGCAGGAAGGCCAGCACGCCTCCCGCGCTCTCCTTCACGGCGCGGGCCACGAGGTCCGCCATCGCCGCCTCGAAGCGCTGCCCCTTCGGCACCGGCACGTCGAGCCAGCGGCTCTCCACGGGATGCGCGCGCCCCGCGCTCGTGACGACCGGGGCGTCCCCCATCAGCGCCGCGACCGGCCCTGCATCGAGCGTCGCCGACATGACGAGGAGCGCCAGATCGGGCCGGAGTGCCTCCCGGACCTCGAGCGTCAGCGCGAGGCCGAGATCGGCCGTCAGGGATCGTTCGTGGAACTCGTCGAAGATCACGCAGCCGATCCCGGTCAGCTCCGGATCGGTCTGCAGCCGGCGGGTGAGGATGCCTTCGGTGACCACCTCGATCCGCGTCGCGTCCGTGACCTTCGCCTCCCCGCGGATGCGGTAGCCCACGGTCCGCCCCACCGGCTCGCCCAGGGTCTCGGCCATCCGTTCCGCCGCCGCGCGAGCGGCGAGGCGGCGCGGTTCCAGCATCACGATTCGTCCCGTCACGTGCGGCAGGAGCGCGAGCGGCACGCGCGTCGTCTTGCCCGCGCCGGGCGGGGCCTGCAGCACCGCGCGGCCGTCTTGCAGGATCGCGCCGGTCAGCGCGTCGAGCACGTCTTCGATGGGCAGGCTCATGCGCCTTGGCCTAGCCCCGCGGCGCGGTCTTGCCCAGCCTCAAGCGACCGGGTCGCCGCCCACGCGGAACCGCGCCCTGCGCAAATTTCCCGTCGCGCCACGCCAGAGCTCCGTCCGCGCGATGCGGCCCATTCACACCGCGAACCGAATATGAAACCCTGAGGCCCGTACCCTGCCGAGAGGTCCGCATCCCCATGCCCCAGCTTTTCACCATCACCGGCCGCGTCCAGGGCGTGGGGTTTCGTGCCTTCACGAAGGACGTCGCCGAGGAGATCGGGATCCGCGGCTGGGTGCGCAACCGCGCGGACGGAAGCGTGGAGGCGCTGGCGGACGGCGATCTCGACGCGTTCGAGGCGCGGCTCAGGAAGGGGCCGCCCGCCTCCCGCGTCGAGGGTGTGACCCGCACGCCATCGGACGAGCCTGTCGGAGACGGTTTCGCCATTCGCCGATGATGGGGAATTGGCATCGCCCGCCCGCCTCTGGTACCATCGCGCGCATGGCAGAGGACGGTCGGATCGGGGATCAACCCCGGCGAAACGGCCGCGAAACGAGAGGCAGTATCCCCATGAAGAAATTCCTGACGATGGCCGTTCTGGCCGGGGTCGCGGCCGGGTGCGGACAGGCGGGCGTGATCGAACGTGCCTGCCTTTCCTCGGAACGCGCGAACACCAACCGGCAGGTCTGCGACTGCATCCAGCACGTGGCCGACATGACGCTCGACCGCCGCGACCAGAAGCTCGCCGCGACCTTCTTCGAGGACCCGCATCGCGCGCAGGAGATCCGCACCTCCGACAGCACCCGCGACGAGACGTTCTGGCGCAAGTATTCGAGCTTCGGCAGCAACGCCGAGAGCTATTGCAACTGAGGACGCGATGATCTTCGTGCTGACCGGCGCGGGCCTCTCGGCCGAAAGCGGGCTCGGCACGTTTCGCGACGCGGGCGGCCTCTGGTCGCGCTACGATCTCGAGGAGGTGGCGACGCCCCGGGGTTTCGCCGCCAACCCGCACCTCGTCCACGATTTCTACAACGCGCGGCGGGCCAATGCGGCCGGGGCCGCCCCCAACGCCGCCCACCATGCGCTCGCCCGGCTCCAGGCCGCGCGGGAGGTGATGCTCGTCACGCAGAACGTCGACGACCTTCTCGAGCGGGCGGGCGCGCGGGACGTGCTCCACATGCACGGGCGGCTCGGCGGCGCACTCTGCGCGGATTGCGGGGCCCGGTGGGAGGCGCCGCTCGTCATGTCCCCCGACGATCCCTGCCCCGAATGCGGGGCGGCGGCGACACGGCCCGACGTGGTCTGGTTCGGGGAGATGCCCACGGGGCTCGACGAGATCGACGCGGGGCTCGCGCGGGCCACGCTCTTCGTCGCGCTCGGCACGTCCGGCACCGTCTATCCGGCGGCGGGCTTCGTTGAGATGGCGCGGGCCGCGGGCACGCCGACGCTGGAGCTGAACCTCGAGCCCTCTGGCGGGCGCTTCGACGACGGGCGCTACGGGCCCGCGAGCGAGATCGTGCCGGGCTGGGTGGACGGGCTGCTTGCCTGAAACGACGACGACCCCGCCCCGCGCGATCGGCGGGGCGGGGTCGGGTCCGGGCGGCGCGCGGCCGGATCAGGCGGAGGCGCGCGCCTTCGCGATGTCACGCTTGATGCGCTGCGCGGAGGAGGAAAGCTCCGCCGTCTTCGCCTTGTCGAGGAACGCGTCGAGCCCGCCACGATGATCGACCGTCCGGAGGGCGGCGGCGGAAATGCGCAGCTTGAACGTGCGGCCGAGCGTCTCCGACATCAGCGACACGTCGTTGAGGTTCGGCAGGAAGCGGCGGCGGGTCTTGTTGTGGGCGTGGCTGACGTTGTTGCCGGTCATCGGCCCTTTTCCGGTCAGTTCGCATACGCGCGACATGGCATCGATCCTTCGTCTGAATGGCCCGCGCGCGGTGGCGGACGGAAATAGCGGGTGCCGCGCCCAAAGCGGTCCCCGGGCGCGTGTCGGGGCGATCTAGGCAAAGCGCGCCCGACAGTCAAGCCGTGATCGCGCCCCGCCTCATCCCGGCGCGCGGCTGTAATTGCGCGACAGCGCCTCCGGATCGGCAAGGCGCGCGAGCCCGGCGGGATCGTAGCCGAGCCGCTCCGCGAGGTCGCGGACCGCACGGTCCAAAGGCGCGGAGCGAAGCCGGAGCCCCCGTTCGAGCGGCTGGCGGTGACGGTCGACATGGAGCGGCGGCGCGGCCCGCGCGGCGGGGCCGCCGAGGCTCTCGAGGAGGGCGGGAAGCGCCGGGACCTCCCCCTCGTAGAGCGTCTCGTAGCGAAAGAGCCCCGCGAAGCCCGGCAGCGCGTGGCACTCCAGCGCGAAGGCGTTGAGCTCCAGCCAGTGAAAGAGGTTGTGCTCATAGGGGGTGAATCGCTCTGCCTCCGCGGCGAGCTCGGGATGGGCGAGCGCCGGATCGCCCGCATGGATCGCGGCCTTGAGCTGGAAGCCCCGCGGCACGTCGTAGGCGAAGAACCCGTGGGTGAGGAAGGAGGCCGCGACGGAATAGGGATTGCGCACCAGGTGGGCGAATCGGAAGGCGGGGCCGAGCCGCTTCGCGAGATAGGGCAGCCAGGCATAGACCGGCCAGCCCGTGTCGATGTAGCTGCGCCCGGCGGCGAGATGGGCCTCGATTTCGGCGAACTTCGCCTCGATCGCGGGCGTCCGATCGAGGCGGGCCGCGAACCGCTCGGGGCGGCGGAAGACGTCGCGCGAATGATGCTCCGCGTGGAGCGGCTCGTGCTCGACCACCGCGTCGGGGCGCGCCGCGGCGAGCATCGCGGCGAGGCTCTGCGTGGAGGTGCGTCCGGTGGAGAGGAGGAAGGTCGCGGTGGCGCCGCTCATCGCGCCTCCTCCCCCGGCGACAGGAGGTCCCGGAGAAGCCGCTCGGCCGCCGCGGCGGGCGCCTCCGTCCCCTCCGCCACGGCATCTCCCAGCGCCTCCATCCGCGCGGCGGTCGCGGGGTCGGAGGTCAGGTGCGCCATCAGGCCGTGGCGCACGGCCTCCTCGAACCAGTGACGGTTCTGGCCCGCGCGGATGCGGTCCCGCGCCCCGCTTGTCCGCCGGTGACGGTCGAGCGCCGCGATCTCCTCCCACGCCTCCGCGATGCCGGTCTCGGCGAGGGCGGAGACGGTGAGCGCCTTGGGGAAGCCCGGCGCGTCGCCCTCGCGCCCGCGCATCAGGCGCAGCGCGCCCGCGTAATCCGTCCGCGTCGCCTCCGCCTGCTCCTTCATCGCGCCGTCGGCCTTGTTGACGAGGATCAGGTCCGCGATCTCCATGATGCCGCGCTTGACGCCCTGCAGGCTGTCGCCGCCGCCGGGCGCGAGGAGCAGCGCGAAGATGTCGGTCATCCGGGAGACGAGCGTCTCCGACTGCCCGACGCCGACCGTTTCCACGATCACCGTACGAAACCCCGCGGCCTCGACCAGTGCGATCGCCTCCCGCGTCCGCCGCGCCACGCCGCCGAGTTCCGTCTGCGAAGGCGAGGGGCGGATGAAGGCCGCGGGATCGCGGGCGAGCCGCTCCATCCGCGTCTTGTCGCCGAGGATCGAGCCGCCCGAACGGGTGGAGGAGGGATCGACGGCGAGCACCGCGACACGGTGTCCCGCCCCCGTGAGCGCGAGGCCCAGGCGTTCGATGAAGGTGGACTTGCCGACGCCGGGCGTCCCCGACAGCCCGATGCGGATCGTGTCCCGCCGGGGATCGGCGAGACGGCCGAGAAGCTCCGCCGCGGCCTTTCGGTGATCGGCGCGGCTGCTCTCGACGAGCGTGATCGCGCGGGAAAGCGCCCGTCGATCGCCGTCCTGGAGGCGCCGGGCGAGGTCGTGAATGTCCATGCCGCGATATGGCGGCGCGCACCGGGCGTTGTCCAGAGACGGGGCGGCGGCAGGCCGTTCGGAGAGGACCGGGTCACACCGGCTCATCGTCGCACGGGGCGGGGAACACCGGCATCGCTCCACCCTTCCGCCGGCTTCCGCGAGCGGATAGGCGAAGGGAATACCCTGCGGACAGGAGGCCGTCGTGCTGCCTTGGATACATCTCGCGACCGCCGCCGCGCCGGGCGGGGACAGGCTCAGGCTCCTGCGCCGGGGCGACGAGTTCTCCATCCGCCTGGAGCGCGGGAACGAGCTGATGAACAGCCGGCTGAGCGGGTCGGAGGAGGCGCTCGCCACGCTCGCCCTGGATCGCCTGTCGGGTCGTCCCGCGCCACGCGTGCTGATCGGCGGCCTCGGCATGGGCTTCACCCTGCGCGCGGCGCAGAAGGCCGCGCCGCCCGATGCCCGCCTGATCGTGTCCGAGATCGTGCCGGACCTCGTCGATTGGGCCGGTCTCCACATGGCGGCGGTCTTCGGCGATTGCCTCGCCGATCCCCGCGTGGAGGTGAGGCCGGGCGACGTCCTCTCCGAGATACGTGGCGCCGAGGGCGCGTTCGACGCCATCCTGCTCGACGTGGATAACGGCCCCGACGGGCTCACCCGGGCCGACAACGATGCGCTCTACATGGAGGAGGGGCTGCGCTCGGCGCATCGGGCGCTCTCGCCGCGCGGCATCCTCGCGATCTGGTCCGCCGCCCCGGACGCGGCCTTCACGAAGCGGCTCACCCAGGCCGGGTTCGAGGTCCGCGCGCATGCCGTCCGCGCCGGCCGCACGAAACGCGGCGCGCGCCACACCGTCTGGATCGCCGCGCGACAGGGCGGCTGAGGACAGCCTCTCGTCCCTTCCTCCCCGGTCGCGGCGCGACCCACTCCCGACTGAAATCTTCCGCCTCGCGAACCCGGCCCGACATCCCCTCGCGTCACGCCCCGCGTGGTTCGTCCCGTCTCCTCGCCGTCGCCGGTCGGGGGCGCGATGGCCGCATGCATCGTCTCTCGACAAGTCCCCGGTTCGGCGGCATATCCTGACCCCATGACCGAGCTTTCCCGCATCCGCAACTTCTCCATCGTGGCCCATATCGACCACGGCAAGTCGACCCTCGCCGACCGGCTGATCCAGCTCACCGGGACGGTGGCGGAGCGCGACATGAAGGAGCAGCTCCTCGACGCGATGGATATCGAGCGCGAGCGCGGCATCACCATCAAGGCCAACACCGTCCGCATCGAGTATCCCGCGAAGGACGGCCATACCTATGTCCTGAACCTCATCGACACGCCCGGCCACGTGGACTTCGCCTACGAGGTCTCCCGCTCCATGCAGGCCGTGGAGGGCTCGCTCCTCGTCGTGGACGCGAGCCAAGGGGTTGAGGCGCAGACGCTCGCCAACGTCTATACCGCGATCGAGGCCGACCACGAGATCGTGCCGGTCCTCAACAAGGTCGACCTGCCCGCCGCAGAGCCCGACCGCGTGAAGACCCAGATCGAGGACGTGATCGGGATCGAGGCGCACGACGCGGTGGAGATCTCCGCCAAGACCGGCCTCGGGATCCCCGACGTGCTGGAGGCCATCGTCACCCGCCTGCCGCCGCCCCACGAGGGCGACCGCGACGCGCCGCTGAAGGCCATGCTCGTCGACTCGAAATACGACCAGTATCTCGGCGTCATCGTCATCGTCCGCATCATCGACGGCGTGCTGCGCAAGGGCGACCGCATCCGCATGATGAAGACCGGCGGCACATACGACGTGGACGACGTGGGCGTCTACCGCCCCGCCATGACCTCCACCGGAGAGCTCGGGCCCGGAGAGATCGGCTATCTCAACGCCTCGATCAAGCAGGTCCGCGACACCCGCGTCGGCGACACGATCACGACGGAGAAGCACCCCACGCAAAACGCCCTGCCGGGCTTCAAGCCGTCGGTGCCGGTCGTCTTCTGCGGCCTCTTCCCCGTCGATACCAACGATTTCGAGGACATGCGCGACGCGATCGAGAAGCTCGCGCTGAACGACGCCTCCTTCACCTTCGAGATGGAGACCTCCGCCGCGCTGGGCTTCGGCTTCCGCTGCGGCTTCCTCGGGCTTCTGCACCTCGAGGTGATCCGCGACCGGCTGGAGCGCGAGTACGACATCGACCTCATCACCACCGCGCCCTCGGTGATCTACCGCATCCACCTGCGCGACGGCGAGATGATGGAGCTGCACAACCCCGCCGACATGCCCGATCCCGCCAATATCGACCATATCGAGGAGCCGCGGATCAAGGCCACGATCCTCGTGCCGGACGAGTACTTGGGCGACGTGCTGAAGCTCTGCCAGGACCGCCGGGGCATCCAGATGGACCTGACCTATGCGGGCACCCGCGCGATGGTCGTCTACGACCTGCCGCTGAACGAGGTCGTCTTCGACTTCTACGACCGGCTCAAATCGGTGACGAAGGGCTACGCCAGCTTCGATTATCAGATGATCGGCTACCGGCAGGACCACCTCGTCAAGATGCAGATCCTCGTCAACGACGAGCCGGTGGACGCGCTCTCGATGATGGTCCACCGCGACCGGGCGGAGGGGCGGGGCCGCGCCATGTGCGAGAAGCTCAAGGACCTGATCCCCCGCCACATGTTCAAGATCCCGATCCAGGCCGCCATCGGCGGCCGCGTCATCGCGCGGGAGACGCTCTCGGCCATGCGCAAGGACGTGACCGCCAAGTGCTACGGCGGCGACGCCACGCGGAAGAAGAAGCTTCTGGAGAAGCAGAAGGCCGGCAAGAAGAAGATGCGCCAGTTCGGGAAGGTCGAGATTCCGCAGGAGGCGTTTATCAACGCCCTTAAGATGGACAGCTAACTGTCCATCTTAAGGGCGAGTGGGCGAAAGCGATTGGCGCAGACAATTGCGTGCAGCACCCGGTTGGGCGAGTTAATGTGATGATGTAGAGTGGATGGGCAGCGCGCGGGATGAATGACGTTTGCAACGGATGCTTTGGTAAACCGATCGAAGCACCGAAAGTCTAAGACCGCGCAGACGGAGGTGGCGTTTTTTAGGCGACTGAAAAAATTAAGATTGCGGCATTCCGTTATGCGACGAGTTGAGATGATTTTAGGGCGCCATTTGTTACACTCTGAAGCAATCACATGATTCGCAAATACTGTAGAGTAGAGCACTTAATTGATCGCGCCCAATCCCTTCGAATAGGTACATTGCATTGGTACAGAAGGAAAGAGCACGGTGAAATGCAGGATGTATACGAGGGAAAATTCGATTATATAATTAGCTTCGAGGATCTGGTGGAGGTATCGGAGGATTGGGTAAATAACACTTTGTTTTTGACTAACCCGCCCTCTCACGTATTGGGAAGTGTGAACCTCTTTATGCAGGGTAGTTCGAATCGAACCGATATGGATCGTTCTGGGATTGGAGGGTATGTTGTCTTTAATGCATACCATTTCAGCCAAAGGCATATCCAGCGTGGCCGTCTTTTGCTTAGCGGAGATGCAATTCAGCATTTTTATGCTGACAATACTTTTATTTTTTGTATGACTACCAAAGAGTTCGTTTCCGGCTATGATGCCTGCTGGGAAATCAATGACCAGAATGTCTATAAGCTTCTCAATATCCTCGAAGAGGAGATATGCAATATCTCAAAGACATTACGGCTCAGGCATCGTCTGTTTGGGTTATTGAGGTGGAATGACGAGGGGGCATATTTTGAAGAATATCCAGATAAGAAGCTTTCAAATCCAGAGATATTTTGTGAAAAACGTTACGATAAAATAGAGTATAGGGAAAAGTTATATAACGTATCTAAGGAATCTGATCTCGAGCATGCGACCCTCCTAAACGACTTCAGAGATTGCTCCTTCATCAAGCCGCCAGATCATTCGCATCAATTTGAATACCGTCTCGAATTAGTTGTAAAGCTACGACATAGTAAGGGAGAAATACTGTTATCGGTAGATCACGAATATGTGGATATTCCGATGTATCTGCCGCTCCGCAGCAAAATTCTCAAACTCGTCAGCAACAAATCACATTAAAATCACGTGATATACGCCTATGTTAGGCAATTCATAATACGTCATAAATCTGCTAAACCCGCAGGGGCGCGCCTCCACGCACCCCCACCAACCGTCCCGCTCAATACCGCTGCGCCTCGTAGCTCTCCCGCTCGAGCACCCGACCCGCGCTCTGGATGTCGCGCCCGGCGCCTCCGACGGTCTCGCAGGCGGTGAGGGCCAGGAGGCCCAGGATCAGGACGGAACGGACGAACATCGGCAGGTCTCCTTGGACGGTTCGCGGAGGAAACTATCCCCTCCGCGCACCCTGCTCAAGCCCGCGCTGTATGCGTGCGCTCGCGTCCGAACGCATAGACCGCGACCGCCGCGATCGCGTAGATCCCGTTGAAGATCAGGACGAGGCTCCAGGGCGCGCCCGCCCCGAAGACGAGCTTCGCCGACAGCGACGCGATCGCGTCGAGCACGACGATGCCGGTGATCCAGGCCGCGGCCCCCTGCATCCGCGCGAAGATCGGGATCAGGAGCATCGCGAAGAGGATGGAGAAGAATTCCCGCCCCGGGCTCAGGATGAGCGGCATAAGTGGCGCGCCGAGCGCGGCGGTGATGGCGATGGAATTGGCGATGCAGCCGACGATGCCCGCGATCGCGGCGAGGACGACGTTTCGTGTGGTGATCATTCTGATCCCTCCATGTGCGCGAACCACATAGCGCGGGTCCCGCGGAAGTTAACAGCGCGAAGCGGGGCCTCACCCCTCCGCGGCCTTGACGATCTTGCCCACCAGCTCCGTATCCGCCTCGATCCCCTCGACGCGCAGGACCTCGCGCACCCGGCGGCAGCGGGCGAGGAACCCCTGCACCCCGCCATCGGGCGCCGCCTGCGCCGGGGCAGGGGCGGGGGCGGGCGGCGGTGCCGGGGCCTCCGCCATGCCGCCCTGCCGGCTCAGCACGAAGGCGCGCAGCACCGCGTTCGCGCGGGACTGCCAGCCCATCCCCATGGCGCGAAAGAACGCCACCACGTCCTGATCCACGCGGATCGTGATCCGCGACTTGCCCGGCTGGTGAAAGGTCGGGATCGCGTCCCAGGCATGGGGCAGGCTCGCCCGCACCTCGGTCTGGGACTTTCCCAGAAGGGCGGCGAGCTCACGGTCTTTGTCGGTGGGACGGCTCATCGGGGTTCTCCGGGTTGCGGTTCCCCCTTGTGGCGCGCGCGGCTTCAACCGTGGTTAATCGTGCGTACGCCGCCTGTGTACGTCCGGTGCACGTCGTCGGTACGTGCCGTGTACGCAAGCCGTACCCGTGCCGCACGGGCGCTGCACGCGGGAGGTACGTCCCGTGTACGTAAGCCCGACGCCCGGTGTACGGCCGGTGTACGTCAGCGGCGGCGGTTGGACTGGCTCATCCAGGGGAACATCATCCCCATCCACATCTCCGTCCAGGCGCGCATCATTTCCGTCTGCTGCCGGCTCATCTCCGCCCCGACCTGCCCGCGCGCGGCGGACGTCATCTGGTTCGCCGCCGAAAGATAGGCGCTCATCCAAGGGTTTTTCATCTGTTTCTCCGGGGGATACGGGATCCGCGTCTTCGCGGTTCCAACAGCGGGCCAACGCCGCCTCGGCGCCCGATGTTCCCCGATCTGCGCCCGAATGCCGCATCAGGAACGATCGGCCTCACGTCCCGTTGATCCGTCATCGTTGGAAGGACATCGCGATGGCACAACAAACCTACAGTTCAGCCCAGCGCGGCGCGCACTGGCTGGTCCTATTTCTCGTCATATTTCAGTATTTTACCGGCAGCGGCATGGAACATGCCTTCGACGCGGTCGCCGAGTCCGGCGGGTCCTGGACCGGCACCGCCTACGTCCACGGGATGATCGGCACGACCATCCTGCTCACCATGCTCTTCCGTCTCTACCTGCGCTCCACCCGCGGCGCCCCGCCCCCGCCCGACACCGAACCGTCGGCCATCCAGTGGATCTCGCGGGCCAATCACTTCCTCTTCTACGCCGTCCTGATCGCGATGCCGCTCGCCGGCCTCTACGCCGCCCTGACGCTGTCGGAGACCGCCGCGTGGCTCCACGGCAATGCCTGGACCGTTCTGCTCGTCCTCATCGCGGCCCACGTCGCAGGCGCCCTCTGGCACGTCTCCAAGGGCGACGGTGTCCTCCGCCGCATGGCCGGAAGAGCGCCCTCCACCTGACGTGAAAAGCGAAGGGGCGGTTCCGCCCCTCCGCATCCGTGCTCAGTACTGGACCTCGTTGCTTTCCCGCTCGATGGCTTGCCCGGCCGTCTGGATGTCCTGGCCGGCGCCTCCAACGGTTTCGCATGCTCCAAGGACGAAAAGGCCGAGGATGGCGAGGATGCGGGTCGTGAGGGTCATACCGGGTTCTCCTTTGGTCATGAACGGACACCAACCGCGGCCACCGAAAAGATGTTCCTCCGCTTCCCCACTCAAACTCGGTGGTCGGACGGCATACGCGTGATGTCGCCGAAAAAGCCGCGGACCGTCGTCTCGACGTCGCGGGGCTTCTCTGCATGGAGCCAGTGGCCCGCATCCTTGATCTCGGCAAAACGCGCGTTCGGAAAGAGTGCGCGGGCCCGCTCGCGATACTCCGGTAGGACGTAGTCGCTCTTCGCGCCGGAAAGAAAGAGGGTCGGTCCGTCGAATTGTGCGTCGATCTCCGGCCAGCCGATTATCTTCGGCATCTCGCGCTCGAGCACGTCGAGGTTCAGCTTCCAGCGTTTGCCGGGCACGTCGAGGGACTGGAGGAGGAACGCGCGCACGCCCGGCTCGTCGATCTGCGCGGAGAGTTGGGCATCCGCCTCGCGGCGGCTTTCGATCGCGGACAGGTCGAGCGTTCGCATCGCGTCGATCAGATGCGTCTGCGTATGCTCGTACGTGACCGGCGCGATATCCGCGACGATCAGCCCGGCGACGAGGTCGGGGTGACGCAGCGCGAGCGCCATCGCGGCCTTGCCGCCCATCGAGTGACCGAGAACGAAGCTCGGCGCATCGAGGAGCGCGGCCAGATCGTCGGCCATGCTGGGATAGTCGTGCGCGTCTTCCCAGGGCGAGTCGCCATGGTTGCGCATGTCGGCCGCCGTGACGCGGTACGTGTCGGACAGCCGCTTCTGGACCGCGCCCCAGTTCCGGGCCGACCCGAAGAGGCCATGGGCGATGAGGAGAGGGGGCGCGCCCTCATCGCCGCTGACGAGCGTGTTCAGCATCGCGTCGATCGGTCCCGGACAGTCAGAGGCCGGGATAGATGGGGAAACGGGCGCAAAGCTCCGTCACTTCGTTCCGGACACGCGTCTCGATCTCCGAATTGCCGTCGGCACCATTGGCCGCGAGACCGTCCACCACCGCGACGATCCAGTCGGCGATCTGGCGGAATTCGGGCTCGCCGAAGCCGCGCGTCGTCCCGGCCGGCGACCCGAGGCGGATGCCCGACGTCACCGTAGGTTTCTCGTCGTCGAAGGGGATGCCGTTCTTGTTGCAGGTGATATGGGCACGGCCGAGCGCGGTCTCGGTGGCATTGCCCTTCACGCCCTTGGGGCGCAGGTCGACGAGGAGAAGGTGGCTGTCGGTCCCGCCCGTGACGATGTCGAGCCCGCCCTTCACGAGCTGGTCGGCGAGCGCCTGGGCGTTGCGGATCACCTGCTGCTGGTAGGACTTGAAACCGGGCTCGAGCGCCTCGCCGAAGGCCACGGCCTTGCCCGCGATCACGTGCATGAGCGGACCGCCCTGAATGCCCGGGAAGATCGCGGAGTTGAACTTCTTCGCCAGCGCCTCGTCGTCGGTCAGGATCATGCCGCCGCGCGGTCCGCGCAGCGTCTTGTGGGTGGTCGTCGTCGCGACATGGGCATGGGGGAACGGCGAGGGGTACTCGCCCGCCGCCACGAGGCCCGCGAAATGAGCCATGTCGACGAGGAGATAGGCGCCGACCGCATCCGCGATCTCGCGCATCCGGGCGAAATCGATCACCCGCGGGATGGCGGAGCCGCCTGCGATGATCATCTTCGGTTGGTGTTCCTGCGCCAGCGCCTCGATCTGCTCATAATCGGGCAGGAGCGTATCGCGGGTCACGCCGTACTGGACGGCGTTGAACCACTTGCCCGACTGATTGGGCTTCGCCCCGTGGGTCAGGTGCCCGCCCGCGTCGAGGCTCATACCGAGGATCGTGTCGCCGGGCTGCAGAAGCGCGGTGAAGACGCCCTGGTTCGCCTGGGAGCCGGAATTGGGCTGTACGTTGGCATAGCCGCAGCCGAAGAGCTTCGTCGCGCGGGAGATCGCCAGATCCTCGACCACGTCGACATGCTGGCAGCCGCCGTAGTAGCGCCGACCGGGATAGCCCTCGGCGTACTTGTTCGTCAGCACGCTGCCCTGCGCCTGCAGGACCGCGAGGGAGGTAATGTTCTCCGACGCGATGAGCTCGATCTCGTCGCGCTGCCGGGTAAGTTCGTCGCCCATCGCGGCGGCGAGATCGGGATCGATTTCGGCAAGGCTCTTGGTGAAAAAGCCGTCGTCGCGGTGCGGGGCATTCATGGGCGAGCTCCTTCGGGCGGATGGTGCGCCGCGCGTACACCAAATCGGCCTAGTGCAAAAGAGATTTCCGTAAGGGGAACGGGGAGGCGAGCCTTGTCATCCGTGCCGCGGGCCGTCACCGTGCCGCGGCGGAGGACGCGGGAACACCACATGCCGAAAACCATCGCCATCCTGGCCAGCGACGCCGATGCGGCGCAGGACGCGCTCGCCCGGCTCGAGACGCGCTACGGCACCGTCCCGCTCCCGGAAGCGGAGGTCATCGTCGCGCTCGGCGGCGACGGACACATGCTGCGGACGCTGCACGACACGCGGACGCTCGACGCGCCTGTCTACGGGATGAATTGCGGCACCATCGGCTTCCTGATGAACGAGTTCCACGAGGAAGACTTGATGGAGCGGCTCGATGCGGCACAGCTCGAGACGATCAACCCGCTCTCCATGCGGGCCACGCGGGTGGACGGGACGGTGCGCGAGGCGCTCGCGATCAATGAGGTCTCGCTTCTGCGCGCGGGTCCGCAGGCGGCCAAGCTCCGGATCAGCGTCGATGGCCGTGTCCGCCTCGACGAACTCGTCTGCGACGGGGCGCTCGTCTCGACGCCGGCAGGGTCCACCGCCTACAATTACTCCGCGCACGGGCCGATCCTGCCCATCGGCGCGGATGTGCTCGCGCTTACCGCGATGGCCGCCTTTCGCCCGCGGCGCTGGCGCGGTGCGCTTCTGCCGAAGAACGCCGTCGTCCGGTTCGACGCGCTCGAGGGGGAGAAGCGTCCGGTCATGGCCGATGCGGACGGACGGTCGGTCCGCGACGTGGTCTCCGTCGAGGTCCGGAGCGAGCCCAGCATCGTGCATTCGATCCTCTTCGATCCCGGTCACGGGCTCGAGGAGCGCTTGATCCGGGAGCAGTTCAGCTAGGCGGCAGGCGCGGTGCGGGGCCGAGCGGCACGGGACCGAAGGTCATCTGTCCATCGCGAAAGGTCAGCGGCAGCGCCATGGTCTCCCCGCCGCCTCCGAACCCGGAAAGAAGCCCCGCGGCCTGCCGGATCCCGGCCACGTCGTCCTGCTCGACGAGACCCAGCGCCGCCGCGCGGTCGAGTGCCGCCTCCCAGTTTTCCAGTTCGACATCGATGACGCCCTCGGGTCGTCCATCCGCGCCGATCTCGACCGAACCCTCGGCGGTGAGCCGCACCTCGCCCCAGTCGATCCGGAACGTGGTAAGTTCCATGCCCGTGATCCGGGGCGGTTCCGAGAATGCGTGCCGGTCGAGGGGCGCATCGAGCGAGATATCGGCATTGAGGGTCGCGTAGTCGATCCGCGCGGGCCCCGGTGTCTCTTCCAACCCGCCGGAGAGATCGAGATTTCGGATCGTGAGGCCGACATTCTGCACGCTGCCGTCGTCGGAGCCCACGGGCAGTCGGGTCGCGAAAAGCAGCTCCTCCATCGTGTACCGCCCTTCCGGCCCCGCGAGGTCGAGCTCCTCGATGACGAACTCGCTATGATCGAGGGTGAGGGCGGTATTGGGCCGGAAAAGGACCGATCCGCGCGCGCGATCCGTCGCGACATCGACCGTGCCAAAATCACCCTCGATCCTCTGGGTGTCGGGCAGGATGGCGATGATCCTGTTCGGTCGGTAGCTCAGCGCAAGGATCTGGAAGAACGGCGCTTCCCAAGTGACGTTTCGATCCGGATCGGTCGCGCGGATGGTGTCGAACGTCGTGTCGAAGCGGTTGGGAAAGCCCCGGACCGACAGATCGTCGAGCGCGATCTCCCAGCCCGCCGCCCGCATTTCCTCGATCCCCGACCGCAACTGGCGTTCCAGCGCGGTCGATCCGACGAACCACCAGACGGACCATGCGATCGCCGCTGCAAGGACGATCCAGACGATCCGGATCATGGCGTAGCAGCCCGCTGTGGGCCTTCCATCATATCCATGTCTGGTGTCTACAGGCGCCGGCATGAAAGGACCAGCGATGGCAGCGGACGGAATGTGGGTCTTCGGATACGGATCGCTTGTCTGGAATCCGGGATTTCCGGTGGCCGAGCGGCGGATCGCCACCTTGCCGGACTATGCGCGAAGCTTCTGCATGCGCTCGATCCATCATCGCGGATCGGTCGCGGAGCCGGGTCTTGTCCTCGCGCTCGATGCCGATCCGGGCACCGCTTGCAAGGGCGTGGCGATCCGTGTCGCGGAGGGCGCGGAGGAGGCGACCCTCGCGGCTCTGCGCGAACGAGAGCTGATCTCCTCGGCTTATCTGGAGCGGCACGTGAGCCTGATGGATGAGAACGGGCAGAGCATCCGCGCGCTCGCCTATGTCATCGATCCGGACCATGCGCAGTATTGCAGCGGTCTTGCGCTCGAGGAACAGGCGCAGATCATTGCAACCGCGACCGGGGATCGCGGTCCGAACGACGAGTACCTCTACAACACGACCGCGCATCTGGCCGAACTCGGCATCGCCGATCCCGATCTCGAATGGCTGACCGCGCGTGTCCGGGAACTGAAAACCACAATGGAGTGAAAGTCTTGGCGTATACCGCCGCTTCCGTTACTAACGAGGCTTGACGCACGACAACAGGTGAGGCGCATGGCGGCCCCGAGGGAGCGCAGGGCAGGACGGATCTTCACGCAACCGACGCGACAGATCCTGCTCATGCTCGGGGTCCTCGTCCTCGTCGGGATCGGCGGCTGGCTGGCCTATCCAAGCGTCGCGCCGGTCTTCCTCGCCAATCCTCTCCTGAACGGGTTCATCGCGCTCGTCTTCGTCATCGGGATCCTCTCCTGCTTCTGGCAGGAATTCCAAATCATCCAGTCGGTCCGCTGGCTCGAGGATTACGCCTCCGACCGGCCCGATCCGCAATTCTCCAGCGCGCCGCGGCTTCTCGCGCCGCTGGCCACGCTCTTGCGGTCGCGCGGGCGGCGGCGGGAGATCGGGGCGACCGCGTCGCGTTCCATCCTCGACAGCGTCGCGACGCGGATCGACGAGGCGCGGGACATCACCCGCTACATCGTCAACCTGCTCATCTTCCTCGGTCTTCTCGGCACGTTCTACGGCTTGGCCACCACGGTTCCCGCGATTGTCGACACGATCCGTACCCTCGCCCCCACGGAAGGCGAGGACGGTCTCGAGGTGTTCGGGCGACTGATGAGCGGGCTCGAGCGGCAATTGGGCGGGATGGGCGTGGCCTTCGCTTCCTCGCTGCTCGGCCTCGCCGGATCGCTGGTCGTGGGCCTCCTGGAACTCTTCGCGGGACACGGACAGAACCGCTTTTTCCGCGAACTCGAGGAATGGCTGAGCTCGATTACCCGGATCGGGCTCGCGGCCGGGGACGACAGCGGGTCGGAGGAGGCCAACGCCGTCCTAATCATGGAGCACATGTCGAGCCAGATCGACCGGCTGCAGGACATGTTCGCCGCCTCCGACCAGGCGCGCGCGGCGGTGGACGATCAGCTCGGCATCCTCGCGGGCAATCTCGAGAGGATCGCGGAGCGGATCGACCGCGACACTGCGCTCGGGCACGCGCTGATGCGTGTCGCCGACGGTCAGGAGCGGCTGGCCGCGAGCTTCGAGGCGGTGAACGAGGCGGGCGGGATCGATGCGGAGAGCCGGATGCGCCTGCGGTCCATCGACGTGCAGATGCTGCGGCTTCTCGAGGAGATATCCGCCGGGCGGCAGGAAATGACGGCGGAGCTTGGCCAGGAGATCCGTACGCTCGGCCGGATGCTGACCCGCCCGCCGGCGCGTGCCGATCTCACGGAACGTCAGGGATAGCCGATGGCGCTCATGCGGCGATCGACCCATCGCGTGACGGCCTCGATCTGGCCGGGCTTCGTCGATGCGATGACCGCGCTCCTCCTCGTGATGATGTTCCTCCTGACGATCTTCATGGTCGTGCAGTTCGTCCTGCGCGAGGAAATCTCGGGGCAGCAGACCCGCCTCGGCACGCTGTCCGAGGAGGTCGCGGGCCTCACGGAGGCGCTGGGGCTCGCGACCGCGCGGACCGAGGCGCTGGAGGGGGAGCGCGACGACCTGCTTGCTGTTCTAGACGACCGCTCGCAACGGATTGACGCGCTTGAGGCCACGACAGCCGACCAGGCGGGCCGGATCGCGGGCTTCGAGGAGAGGATGGACGCGCTCATGGCAGAGCGGGAGCGAGACAGGGCGCGCATCTCCGGTCTCGAGACGCGCGGCGCCGAGCTGTCTGCCGAGGGGGACCGTCTCGCCAGCGCACTCTCCGCCGCCCGCGACGAAATCGACGAGGAAGCGGAGCGTGCGCGCCTCGCCGCCGCGCGCGCCGATGCGCTCGAGGCACTGACGGCCGATCTGCGCGAGGATCTCTCGGCGCGCGGGGAGGAGGTGGAGACCCTGACCGCCAACCTGTCGGAGAGCGAGGCCGCGCGGCTCACAGAGGCGGCTGCGGCGGAGGTCCTGCGCGCACGTCTCGAGGCCTCGGAAACCGAGCTTTCGGCCGCTGCCCTCGCACTCGATGCCGAACGCGCACGGGCGGAGGAGACACTGACGCTACTCGCGGCGGCGCGGAGCGCGGAAGCCGATCTCGACGCCCGGCTCGCCGCGGCGCTTCTCGCGCAGGAAGACCTGGAGGCGGATCTCGCCGGGGCGCGATCGGATGGCGCCGAACTCGCCGCGACGCTCGACGCGGAACGGACCCGGCTTGCCGCGGCGCTTGCGACGCGCGCCGATCTGGCGGCCGAACGAGATCGGCTCGACGAGCGCATTACCGCCCTGTCGGAGGAGAGGGAGACCGAACGCGAGGCCGCCGCCGAGCGGATCGGGGCGCGGGAGACCGAGCTTGCCACGCTCCGCGACAGGCTCGAAGCCGCACTGGCCGAGCGCCTTGCGGCGGAGGAGGCGGCGGAGACGCGATTGTCCGAGGCGGAGACCCGCGCCGTACTGCTGTCACAGGCGCGCTCGGCCCTGGCGGACGAGGAAGAGGTGTCGGCAGAGGCACGCCGCGAAGTGGCGCTCCTCAATGCGCAGGTCGGGCGGTTGCGCGAAGAGCTCTCCGCGATGCAGACACTCCTCGACGCCGAGCAGAGCGCGGGCTCGGAGCAGGATCTCGAGATCGAATCCCTCGGAAACCAGCTCAATGCGGCCCTGGCGCGGGAGGCGGCCGAACAGCGGCGCCGCGCGGAACTCGAGGAGGCGGAGCGGGAGCGTCTGGAGACGTACCGCTCCGAATTCTTCGGCAAGCTCCGGGAGGTTGTCGGGGATCGGGAGGGGATCGCGGTTTCCGGCGACCGTTTCGTCTTCGACAGCGAGGTGCTGTTCCCGTCGGGCTCCGCGCGGCTGTCCGACGAGGGACGCGATCAGGTGCGCCGGGTGGCATCGATCCTCGAGGAGATTTCGGACGACATCCCGCCGGGTATCGACTGGGTGATCCGCGTGGACGGGCATACCGACGACGTGCCGATTTCCGGGAATGGCCGTTACGCCGACAATTGGGAATTGAGTCAGGCCCGCGCGCTGTCGGTCGTCCGCTTCATGTCCGACGATCTGGGGTTTCCCGCCCGTCGCCTCGCCCCAACGGGCTTCGGTGCCTACCGCCCGGTCGCCGAAGGGTCCTCGCCGGAAGCGCGGGCGCAGAACCGGCGGATCGAGATGAAGTTGACGGAGCGCTAGGCCCGTCCGCGCCGAGGGTGAAACTTCTCGAACGCCGAACGAGCAACCGCCCCACGACGGGGATCGCGGGGCGGTTCGGTCATCTCGAGCTCGGTGCCGCACCCCACAAGGGGCGCGGCGACGTCATTCGGCCGTTAGGAGAGGCGGCTTCTTCGACGAAAGTCGCTTCGTCTCGGGCGGGTCGATCTGCAGTTCGATCTCCCCGTCCTTCACCGCGACGAGCACCATGCCACCCTTGGCAAGCCTGCCGAAGAGAAGCTCCTCCGCGAGCGGCTTCTTGATGTTCTCCTGGATCACGCGACCGAGCGGGCGGGCGCCCATCTTGTCGTCGTAGCCCTTGTCGGCCAGCCATTCGGCAGCGGCGGGGGTGAGCTCGATATGGACGTTGCGGTCCATGAGCTGCGCCTCGAGCTGCAGGACGAACTTCTCGACAACCTGCAGGATGACCTCCTTCGGCAGGGCGCCGAAACTGATCACCGCATCGAGCCGGTTGCGGAATTCCGGCGTGAAGAGCCGCTCGATGGCTGCCGTGTCCTCGCCCTCGCGCTTGTCGCGGCCGAAACCGATCGCTTCCCGCGCCATGTCGGACGCCCCCGCATTAGAGGTCATGATCAGGATCACGTTGCGGAAATCGACGGACCGACCGTTATGATCGGTGAGCTTGCCGTGGTCCATCACCTGCAGAAGGATGTTGAACACGTCCGGATGCGCCTTCTCGATCTCGTCGAGAAGCAGCACGCAATGCGGATGCTGGTCCACCCCGTCGGTGAGCATCCCGCCCTGGTCGAAACCGACATAGCCCGGAGGCGCGCCGATGAGGCGGGAAACGGCGTGCTTCTCCATGTACTCCGACATGTCGAAGCGCAGGAGTTCGACGCCGAGGCTGTCGGAAAGCTGCTTGGCCACCTCCGTCTTGCCGACGCCCGTGGGCCCGGCGAAGAGGTAGTTGCCGATGGGCTTCTCCGGCTCCCTGAGACCGGCACGGGCGAGCTTGATCGCCGAGGAGAGCGCGGTGATCGCCGCGTCCTGCCCGAAGACCACGCGCTTCAGCGTGCTCTCGAGATCCTTCAGCACCTCCGCATCGTCCTTGGAGACGTTTTTCGGCGGGATGCGGGCGATCTTTGCCACCACGGCTTCGATCTCGCGCGTGCCGATCGTCTTGCGGCGCTTCGATTCCGCCACGAGATGCTGGGCCGCGCCGGCCTCGTCGATCACGTCGATCGCCTTGTCGGGCAGCTTGCGGTCGTTGATGTAACGCGCCGAAAGCTCCACCGCCGTGCGGATCGCGTCGTGGGTGTACTTGATGTCGTGGTGATCCTCGAAATAGGGCTTCAGGCCCTTGAGGATCTTCACGCTATCTTCCACCGACGGCTCGTTCACGTCGATCTTCTGGAACCGGCGGCTGAGCGCGCGGTCCTTCTCGAAATGCTGCCGGAACTCCTTGTAGGTGGTCGAGCCCATGCAGCGCAGCTTGCCGCCTTGCAGCGCGGGCTTCAGGAGGTTCGACGCGTCCATCGCGCCGCCGGAGGTGGCTCCGGCGCCGATCACGGTATGGATCTCGTCGATGAAGAGGACCGCGTCCTCGTGCTCCTCCATCTCCGACATCACGGCCTTCAACCGCTCCTCGAAATCGCCGCGATAGCGGGTGCCCGCCAGAAGCGCGCCCATGTCGAGGGAGTAGATCGTGGTGTTCGAGAGCACCTCCGGCGTCTCGCCCTGGGTGATCTTGCGCGCGAGCCCCTCGGCGATGGCGGTCTTGCCGACGCCGGGATCACCCACGAGCAGCGGATTGTTCTTGCGCCGTCGGCAGAGAACCTGGACGCAGCGCTCGACCTCGTGTTCGCGACCGATCAGCGGGTCGACGTCACCCTTGGCCGATTTCGCGTTCAGATCGACGCAGTACTTGGCCAGCGCCGATTCCTTTCCGTCACCCTCTTCCACCTGCACCGATTCCTCTTCAGAGTCCGAGGCGCCCGAAATCGGACGCGGCTCGGCATGGCTGGAATCCTTCGCGACGCCGTGGGCGATGAAGTTCACCGCGTCGTACCGGGTCATGTCCTGCTCCTGCAGGAAGTAGGCTGCGTTCGATTCGCGTTCCGCGAAGATCGCGACGAGCACGTTGGCACCGGTCACCTCCGTCCGTCCAGAGGACTGGACGTGGATTGCGGCGCGCTGGATCACGCGCTGGAATGCGGCCGTGGGCACCGCCTCCGATCCGTCGACCTCGGTCACGAGCGTCGACAGATCGTCATCGATGAAATCGACAAGCGTCTGCTTCAGATCCCCCAGGTCCACCGAACAGGCTCGCATCACCTTCGCCGCGTCGGGCTCGTCCGTCAGGGCCAGCAGGAGATGTTCCAGGGTGGCAAGTTCATGGCGTCGCGAATTCGCCAGGGCGAGCGCGGCATGAATTGCTTGTTCGAGCGTCGTGGAGAATGAAGGCACGGGCGCGCTCCTCTATGTTTGGCGGATGCTCCTTTAAGCAACTCCACCGTGGTCTCTCAGGGTTAAAGGTTCGTTGTTTGCAACGTGCCTTCAAGAGATTTCTGCCCCGATCCGGTCACAATTCGTGCAAGCGTGACGAAGCGTCGTGGAAGTGATGAAACTTCCAGCCGATCAGAAACTGTCCCTTCGCGAGCGAACCTCCGCGAAGACCTCCTCGTCCTCGGCTTTTTCCATAGATATGGCGGACTTCAGCTCCCGCAAGTGGGCCCTGAGGAACGGGTTGGTGGCCTTTTCCTCGGCGAGCGAAGAGGGAACGGTCGCGCGACCCGCCGCCCGCGCCTCCTCGACCTCGCGCGCACGCCTGACGAGATTGGGGTTCTCCGGCTCGATCGTCAGGGCGAAACGTGCATTCGTCTCGGTATATTCGTGCCCGGAATGGATCATCGTTTCGTCGGGAAGCGCGGCAATCCGCTGCAGGCTGTCCCACATCATCGCAGGCGTGCCCTCGAAAAGACGTCCGCAGCCGAGCGCCATCAGGCTGTCGGCCGTGAAGGCGGCGTTCGCGTCAGGGACGTGAAAGGCCACATGCCCGACCGTGTGGCCGGGAACGTCGATCACGTCCACGCGATGCCCCGCGAAATCGAAGGGCTCCCCGGGGGCGAGTTCCCGATCGAGAGGCGGGAGCCGCCCCGCATCGGCGGCGGCCCCGAGGACGATCAGGTCGGGATGCGCGTCCTTCAGGCCCGGCAATCCCTCCACGTGATCGCCGTGATGGTGGGTGATCCAGACCTCGTCGAGCGACCAGCCCCGTTCGTCGAGGGCCGAGAGCACCGGCGCGGCCTCCGGCGCGTCGACGAGTGCGGTGCGGCCCCCGGCATGGAGGAGGAACGCATAATTGTCCGTTCGACACGGTATCGTCACGATCTCGATGGGCATGGTGATCGGCCTCGTTCGTCCCTAGTATCTCCCTAGAGACTAAGGCACCGGGGGGAGCCGGCAATGCATCTCGACGTGCTTGATCTGAGGACGTTCTATTACCGCACGCGCCTGGGCCGTGCGGCGCAGAGGGCGATCCGTGATCAGGTGGTGCGCTTCTGGCCGGATGCGCGGGGCCAGACGGTCGCGGGGTTCGGCTTCGCCGCGCCGCTGCTCAGACCCTTTCTTGCCGACGCGCGCCGGGTGATCGCGCTGATGCCCGGGCAGCAGGGCGTCATGCCCTGGCCGCCGGGCCGCCCCAATGTCTCCGTGCTTTGCGAGGAAACGCTCTGGCCGATCCAGACCGGGCAGATCGACCGGCTCGTCCTCCTGCACGGGCTCGAAACCTCGCAGAACCCCTCGGCGCTCCTCGCCGAATGCTACCGCACGCTCGGGCCCGGGGGGCGGGCGCTCTTCATCGTGCCGAACCGGGCCGGTCTCTGGTCGCGCCACGACCGCACGCCCTTCGGTTTCGGCCGGCCCTATTCGCTCACGCAGCTGGAAACCTTGCTGCGAGAGCATGATTTCAACCCCGATGGTCATGCGGCCGCCCTTTTCCAGCCGCCGTCCGAGCAGCCCTTCTGGATGCGAACGGGCGGGCTTCTGGAGCGGACCGGTCGCTCGATCACGGGGCGGTTCGCCGGCGGCGTGCTCATCGTAGAGGCCGCGAAACAGGTCCCGGCGCGGTCCGGCGGACTGCGCAATGCGGCGCGTCGTCCGCTCAAGGTTCTCGATGCCGCGACCCAGCCGGTGCCGGGGCAGGCCAGATCGATGTCCGGCGGGGTGGTTCCGCTCAAGCGGGCTTAGGCGGTTGCGGGGTCTTAATGCCTCTGCTAGAGCAACTTCGATTTTGACGCGTGCCCTCGGCACGGGACCAATTCGCCTTGTTCAGCCCCGCAGGGCAGTCGGGGCGGCAAGACGATCGAAAGGGTGGACGTGTCCGAACCGGCATCAATCTCGACTGGCATCGCTTCGCGCTATGCCATTGCCATCTTCGAGCTGGCCAAGGAGGACGGGTCGCTCGATCAGCTTCGCGCCGATACCGACACGATCTCCTCGTCTCTGAACGACAGCGAGGATTTCCGCGACCTGATCCACTCGCCGCTCTATGCGCGCGACGAGCAGCAGGCCGCGATCTCTGCGATCGCCGAGCGGATGGAATTGTCGTCCTACATGGCCAACACGCTCCGCCTGATGGCGTCGAAGCGCAGGCTCTTCGTGCTCCCCGAACTCGTGCGCGACCTGCGCCGCCGGATCACCGAGGAGAAGGGCGAGATCACCGCCGACGTGACCGCCGCCACGGAACTGACCGACGAGCAGCGCCGCAAGCTCGCCGAGACGCTGAAATCCTCGGTCGGTCGGGACGTGAACATCAATCTGAGCGTCGATGAGAGTCTCATCGGCGGTCTCGTCGTCAAGGTCGGCTCGAAGATGATCGACACCTCGATCCGCTCGAAGCTGAACGCACTCCAGAACACCATGAGAGAGGTCGGATAATGGGCATCCAAGCTTCCGAGATTTCAGCGATCCTGAAGGACCAGATCAAGAATTTCGGTCAGGAAGCGGAGGTGGCCGAGGTCGGCCGCGTTCTCAGCGTGGGCGACGGGATCGCCCGCGTCTACGGGCTCGACAACGTCCAGGCCGGCGAGATGGTCGAGTTCCCGGGCGGCATCCAGGGAATGGCGCTCAACCTCGAGACCGACAACGTGGGCGTCGTGATCTTCGGCTCCGACCGCGAGATCAAGGAAGGCGATACGGTCAAGCGCACTAATTCCATCGTCTCCGTGCCGGTGGGCGACGCGCTGCTCGGCCGGGTTGTGAACGGTCTCGCCGTGCCGATCGATGGCAAGGGCGCGATCGAGACGACGGAAACCCGGGTGGCAGACGTTAAGGCGCCTGGCATCATCCCGCGTAAATCCGTCCACGAGCCGATGCCCACGGGTCTCAAGGCCATCGACGCCATGATCCCGATCGGTCGCGGCCAGCGCGAGCTCATCATCGGCGACCGCCAGACCGGCAAGACCGCCGTGGCGCTCGACACGATTCTGAACCAGAAGAGCTACAACGACGCCGCCGGCGACGACGAGAGCAAGAAGCTCTACTGCATCTACGTGGCGATCGGGCAGAAGCGCTCGACCGTGGCGCAGCTCGTCAAGAAGCTCGAGGAGACCGGTGCGATCGAATACACGACCGTGGTCTCGGCCACCGCGTCCGAGCCCGCGCCGATGCAGTACCTCGCGCCCTATTGCGCGACCTCCATCGCGGAGCATTACCGCGACAACGGCCGTCACGCGCTCATCATCTACGATGACCTGTCGAAGCAGGCCGTGGCCTACCGCCAGATGTCGCTGCTCCTGCGCCGTCCGCCCGGGCGCGAAGCCTATCCCGGCGACGTGTTCTATCTCCATTCCCGGCTGCTCGAGCGGTCCGCGAAGCTGAACGAGGATTTCGGGGCCGGTTCGCTGACGGCGCTGCCGATCATCGAGACCCAGGGCGGCGACGTCTCCGCCTTCATTCCGACCAACGTGATCTCGATCACCGACGGGCAGATCTTCCTCGAGACCGACTTGTTCTACCAAGGCATCCGTCCGGCCGTGAACACCGGCCTCTCGGTCAGCCGCGTGGGGTCGTCCGCGCAAACGAACGCGATGAAGTCCGTTGCGGGCCCCGTCAAGCTCGAACTCGCGCAGTACCGCGAGATGGAAAGCTTCGCGCAGTTCGGGTCCGACCTCGATCAGGCGACGCAGCGCCAGCTCAATCGCGGCAAGCGCCTGACCGAACTGATGAAGCAGCCGCAATATTCGCCGCTTACCAACGCGGAAATCGTCTGCGTCATCTTCGCGGGGACGGAAGGCTATCTCGACGACGTGCCGGTCAACGATGTAGGCCGTTTCGAGGAGGGGCTCATCAATCACATGCGGACGAACAAGCGCGACGTGCTCGACTGGATCACCAACGAGGATCCGAAGATCAAGGGCGACGCCGCCGACCGTCTCAAATCCGCGCTGGACGAGTATGCCGCCGATTTCTCTTGATCGTCCGAAAGGAGCGAGCCTATGCCCAGCCTGAAGGACCTGAAGAACCGGATCGACTCCGTCAAGTCGACCCGGAAGATCACCAAGGCCATGCAGATGGTCGCCTCTGCCAAGCTGCGCCGCGCGCAGGAGGCGGCCGAGAACGCACGCCCCTATGCGGAGCGGTTCGACGCGGTCATGGGCCAGCTCGCGGCGTCGGTGGGCGACAGCCCGAACGCGCCGTTGCTCCTTACCGGTACCGGTAAGGAGGAGACCTATCTCCTCGTCGTCATGACGGCGGAGAAGGGCCTCTGCGGCGGGTTCAACAGCAACATCGTCAAGAAGGCGGTCGCCCGGATTCGCGAACTGAAGCGCGAGGGCAAGGAGGTGAAGATCCTCACCGTCGGCAAGAAGGGTCGCGACATCCTGCGCCGGACCTATCGCGACCAGATGATCGACCATGTCGACCTGAGCGAGGTGAAGCGCGTGGGCTACGGCGACGCGCAGAAGATCGCGCAGAATGTGCTCGACCGTTTCGACGCGGGCGAATTCGACGTGGCCTACATCTATTACGGCGAATTCGAGAACGTCGTGACGCAGCATCCGCGTGAGCAGCAGATCATCCCGGCCACCTACGAGAAGGACGAAGACGCCCCCGAATCGCAGACGCTCTACGATTACGAGCCGAGCGAGGAGGAGATCCTCGAGGACCTGCTGCCGCGCGGCGTCGCCACGCAGATCTTCGCGGCGCTTCTCGAGAATGGCGCGTCGGAGCAGGGTGCGCGGATGACGGCGATGGAGAACGCGACCCGCAACGCGGGCGAGATGATCGACGACCTGACCATCGAGTACAACCGTACCCGTCAGGCCGTGATCACTAACGAGCTGATCGAAATCATTTCGGGCGCCGAGGCGCTCTAGGACGAACCGGAGAGAGACGAGAATGGCCAACGCTAAAGGCAAAGTGACTCAGGTCATCGGCGCCGTCGTGGACGTGCAGTTCGACGACCATCTGCCCGAAATCCTGAACGCCCTCGAGGTCTACAACAACGACAAGCGCCTCGTCCTCGAAGTCGCGCAGCACCTGGGCGAGAATACGGTGCGCACGATCGCGATGGACGCGACGGAGGGTCTCGTGCGCGGGGCCGCCGTCACGGATACCGGAAGCCCGATCATGATGCCCGTGGGCGACGCGACTCTCGGGCGCATCCTCAACGTCATCGGCGAGCCGATCGACGAGGGCGAGCCGATTAAGACCGACGAGTATCGTGCCATCCACCAATCCGCACCGGATTTTGCCTCGCAATCGACGAGCTCGGAAATCCTCGTGACCGGTATCAAGGTGATCGACCTGCTTGCACCCTACTCCAAAGGCGGCAAGATCGGCCTCTTCGGCGGCGCGGGCGTCGGCAAAACGGTCCTGATCATGGAGCTCATCAACAACATCGCGAAGGTGCATTCGGGCTATTCCGTCTTCGCCGGCGTCGGTGAGCGGACGCGGGAGGGCAACGACCTCTACCACGAGATGATCGAGTCGAACGTCATCAAGCCCGACAATCTGTCGGAGAGCCAGGTGGCGCTCGTCTACGGCCAGATGAACGAGCCGCCGGGTGCGCGGATGCGCGTCGCGCTTTCGGGTCTGACGCTGGCGGAACAGTTCCGCGACCAGTCCGGCACGGACGTCCTGTTCTTCGTCGACAACATCTTCCGCTTCACCCAGGCAGGCTCCGAGGTGTCGGCACTTCTGGGCCGGATCCCCTCGGCCGTGGGCTACCAACCGACGCTCGCGACAGACATGGGGCAGATGCAGGAGCGGATCACCTCGACGAAATCGGGCTCGATCACGTCCATTCAGGCCGTCTACGTGCCCGCGGACGACCTGACCGACCCGGCGCCCGCGACGACCTTCGCCCACCTCGACGCGACGACGAACCTCAGCCGTTCGATCTCCGAACTCGGTATTTATCCGGCCGTCGATCCGCTCGATTCCACGTCGCGCCTGATGGATCCGCAGATCCTTGGTGAAGAGCATTACAAGGTGGCGCGCGACGTGCAGGGGATCCTGCAGCGCTACAAGCAGCTTCAGGACATCATCGCGATCCTCGGCATGGACGAGCTTTCCGAAGAGGACAAGATGACGGTGCAGCGGGCGCGGAAGATCCAGCGCTTCCTGTCCCAGCCGTTCGACGTGGCTCAGGTCTTCACCGGTTCGCCCGGCGTCCAGGTGCCGCTCGAAGAGACGATCTCCTCCTTCAAGGCGGTCGTGGCCGGCGAGTACGACCATCTGCCCGAGGGTGCCTTCTACATGGTGGGCGGCATCGAGGACGTGAAGGCCAAGGCCGAGAAGATGGCGTCCGACGCCTGAGGAAGCCCGCGGGCCACGCCGCGCGTGGCCCCGCTCTGGGAGTATTACGATGGCCGACACGATGAAATTCGACCTGGTGAGCCCGGAACGGCTCGTCGCCTCGTTCGAGGCCCGCGCGGTCCGGATACCGGGGACGGAAGGCGACCTGACCGCGATGCCTGACCACGTCCCGACGATCACCACCCTGCGTCCCGGCGTTCTGCACGTCGAGGGAACCGACGGGGTCCGAGAGTTCGTCGTCACGGGCGGTTTTGCGGAAATTAACCCGGAAGGCGTATCCGTTCTGGCCGAGGAAAGCCTCTCCCGCGAGGAGATGAGCCAGGAACATCTCGATCGCATGATCGAGGAGGCGGCGCGTGCCCACAAGCAGGCCAAGGACGAGTTCGAGAACAAGCCCGGTCCGGTCGACGACGCCGCCAAGCTCCTCTCGGACATGATGGCGATGGGAACGCATATCGGCCTCTCGCCGAAAGAGCCGTCGCTCTAGGCGTCACTTTGCGGCGGACGCGGAATGCGCCCGCCGAACGCATACTGCTTGGCAGATTGATTTATTGTTGGGCGTAGGCTTGCCCATGTCGTCTTGCTACGGGTCGGGACGCGTAAGCGGGCTCGAAAATACCTTTCAGCGCTCGAATTGCCCTGATCACCCGGAGCGATGGGTCAGCCGGTGCGCCGTCCAAGAGCGGTCATCACGGCGTCATTGCAAAAGCATTTTGGTGAGTTGTGGGTACGCTGCGTTCTGTCCGTACCCGGCATAAGCATGACGTTCGGGGTTCTTGTTCCGCCAGTCATCCTGTTTCGCCGGTGAGCAGACGTAATCATCCGATCGGGTAGAAACGAATAGCAGACGACGCTGCACTTTGCAGAAACGAAAACGCCGCCCTCTGGGGCGGCGTTCGAGACGTCGGGGTGGGCTTCAGAAGCCCAGACCTTCGTACTTCTTCTTGAATTTCGAGACGCGACCGCCGGTATCCATGAGACGGGTCGAGCCGCCAGTCCAGGCCGGGTGAACGCTCGGGTCGATGTCGAGGGCGAGCTGGTCCCCTTCGGATCCCCAGGTCGAGCGCATTTGGACCACGTCGCCATTGGTCATCTTGACGTCGATGACGTGGTAATCGGGATGGGTGTCTTTCTTCATCTGATCCGCTCCTCAGGCTTCGACGCTTTTGGTCTTGGGCGCGCGGTAATTCGTGACTTCCGCAATCCGGGCAGACTTGCCGCGGCGGGCGCGGAGGTAGTAGAGCTTCGCCCGGCGAACCTTGCCGCGCCGCACGACCGTGATCGAGTCGATGTTGGTCGAATGCAGCGGAAAGACCCGCTCAACGCCTTCGCCGAAGGAAATTTTCCGCACGGTGAAGCTGCCCGCGATGCCCGCGCCGTTCTTGCGGCTGATGCAAACGCCTTCGTAGTTCTGCACGCGGGTCCGCGTACCCTCGGTCACCTTGTAGCCGACGCGAATCGTGTCGCCGGCCTTGAAATCCGGAATGTCCTTGGCAAGTTCAGCGACTTGCTCGGCTTCCAGTTGCGCGATCAGGTTCATCCGATCCACTCCATGTTCGTCCGCGGTTGGTCCGCGATCCTGATGATGCCGCCTCAGAGCTCTCGGTCTTCGTCCGGGTTCGCTCGATCGCGCCCGCCAGAGATCAGGTGGTCCGTTCTTCGACGCCGTCCGCGATGCCGTCTGCCGCGGCGAAGAACCGGCGGTCCGATGGACATGGCAGAGGTCCCGGTCGACTCGCGAAAGCACCGGTGGCGACCCTATAGACCGTCAAGCGGGACGGGGCAAGTGCCTAGGATTACTCCTCTTCGTGCAGCGCCCGCGTCTCATGGGCGTGCCAGAGATCGGGGCGCCGTTCGCGCGTCAGTTCTTCCGCACGGTCCCGCCGCCACGCCGCGATCGCGGCATGGTTTCCGGAGAGCAGGACATCCGGGATAGCCATGCCGAGCCATTCAGCGGGCCGGGTGTAGTGCGGATGCTCGAGCAGGCCGTCGGAATGGCTTTCCTCGACGGTCGACGCGGCGTTGCCGAGCACGCCGGGCAGGAGGCGCACCGTGGAATCGATCATCGCCTGCGCCGCGATCTCCCCGCCGGTCATGACAAAATCGCCAAGGCTCACCTCCTCCACGGCATGCGCATCGAGAACGCGCTGGTCTACGCCCTCGAACCGACCGCAGAGCAGCGTGATCCCGTCCGTCTGCGACCATCTCTGTGCCATCTGCTGGTCGAAGCGGCGACCACGCGGGGAAAGGTGAACGACTGGCCAGCGCGCGCGGTCGGCTGGTGTTCCCTCCGCGGCATGGACGAGCGCACGGTCGACGATGTCGGCGCGAAGAACCATGCCGGCCCCCCCGCCTGCGGGCGTGTCGTCCACATTGCGGTGACGGCCTTCCCCGAAACTCCTGAGGTCGATCGGCTCGAGCCGCCAGAGCCCGTCCTGCAGTGCTTTCCCGACGAGAGACGCGCCGAGCATGCCGGGAAACGTCTGCGGCAGGAGGGTGACGACCCGCGCCTCCCAGGCGCCCACGAGATGCGGCCGGTCCGTCATCAACGCGCTAGGCGTGGCGCGCGGGCGGTTCGAAAGACGGCCATGCGAACGCGGTATGCGTTGCGGCTCTGGGACTTCGTCATTCATGAGCCGCTGACCTTCCGCCGAGTAGGCCAAGACCGTGGGACGTGGGGATCGGTCACGACGGTGCCTCGTCGTCTCGTTGTCGCGGGTCACTCTCGGGATCGGGGAAGAGACCGTCCGGCGGGTCCGCGATGATCCGCTTCGACGGAAGATCCACGGTCGGCACCGCATCCCGCGTGAACGGCAGAAGTATCGTGTCGGAATGTCCGGGCGTCGCGATCTCGAGAAGGTCTGTCGCACCGTGATTGAGGATCTCGCGCACATGGCCGAGCGTCGCGCCGCCCGTGTCGAGAACGGCGAGGCCGATCAGATCGGCATGGTAGAACTCGTCGTCGGGCAGGGGGGGGAGTCGGTCGCGCGGCGCATGGAGCGTGGTTCCGCGCAGGGTCTCCGCGGCTTCCTTGCTGTCGATGCCGGAAAGCCGCGCGGTGAAGCCGCCCTTGACCCGGCCCGTCAGGTCGACTTCGAAGGACCGGCGTTCGTCTTCCGTGACGAGAGGGCTGTAATCGGCGATGGCCTCCGGTTCGGAACAGAAGCTCTTGAGGCGAACCTCGCCGCGGACGCCGAACGCGCCCGCGATCGCACCGACGCAGATCAACTCCGTCATCTCGTCGCCCGCCGCAAGAGACTGCCGCCTTTCACCGGGGCAACACTCGCCCCGGTTATATTGGCATCAAGGGTCTGATTATTCGGCATTTTCCTCTGCCGTCGCGGCGGCGGCCTTGTCGGCCTTCTCCTTCGCGCGCTCCTGGGCCTTCTTGCCCGGCTCGGCCTTCTGCGGGTTGCTGCGGGCGGTCTTGTCGCGCAGGCCGGCGGCCTCGAGGAAGCGGGCGATGCGGTCGGTGGGCTGGGCGCCGCGGTCGAGCCAGTGCTGGACGCGGGCGGTGTCCATCTTCACGCGGTCTTCGCTGTCCTTGGGCAGGAGGGGGTTGTAGGTGCCGAGCTTCTCGAGGAAGCGGCCGTCGCGGGCCATGCGGCTGTCGGCGGCGACGATGGAATAGTGCGGACGCTTCTTCGAGCCACCGCGGGCGAGACGGATCTTCATAGCCATGTCATTGTTCTCCTGATATTTTCTTATGGTGCTGGATGACCTCCTCGATGATGAAGGCCAGGAATTTCTTGGCGAAGTCGGGGTCGAGATCGGCCCGCCGCGCCAAATCTTCGAGCCGGGCGATCTGGACGGCCTCGCGGTCCGGATCGCTGGGCGGAAGGTCGTGTTCGGCCTTTAGCTGGCCAACCTGTTGTGTGTGCTTGAACCGCTCCCCCAAAGTATAGATGAGGATCGCGTCCAGCCGGTCGATGCTTTCGCGGTGATCGGCGAGCAGTTCCGCGGCGCGGGCGACGACGTCATTCATGTGCACACCTCGTACACGGGACGTACACGGGGCGTGCAGCATGCGTACAGGCGGCGTGCACCGCGCGTGCATCGCCCGTGCGGACGCTGTGCACCGAACGTGCGGACGATGTGCAGCAGCCGTGCATACGATCTCCCCCGTGCGCCGCAACGTCCGGCGCCTCGCCCGATCCTGCAACCTTCCGTCATGCCGCCACCTCTCGGGGCAGGGGATGGCGGTAGACGAGCGTGTCGGCATTCTTCGATTTCGCGGTCGGATCGATCTCGGCGCCGAGCCGGCGGGCGAGCGCCGCGGAGCGGTCGTTGCCGCGCTCGATATAGCTGACGGCGGTGGTCCAGCCGAGATCGCGGAACACGTGGTCGCGCACGGCCTTGCCGGCCTCGAGACCGATGCCGCGTCCCTCCGCCTCGGGCCAGAGCAGCCAGCCGATCTCGGGCTCCGGCCAGCCGGCGGGAAACCAGGGGCCGACGAGACCGAGGGGCGTCGCCGCATCGTCCTTCGAGGTCACGGTGAACATGCCGAAGCCGCGCAGCTCCCAATGACCGAGTTCGGTGCCGAACATGCGCCAGGCCTGATCGTCGGTGACCGGGCCCTCGGCGAAGCGGGAGCGCTCGGAGGTGAAGAAGGCGACGTAGGGATCGAGATCGGCCGCGACGGGCCGGCGCAGGATCAGCGTTTCGGTGGTCAGGTGATTGATCACGACATGGCCTCCGACGGGGCGGGATGACGCCAGGCGCAGACGTCCTTGTCGAAGGGGTGCGGCACCGACGGATCCTCGACGCAGCCCATGCGCCGGGCCAGCGCCTGCGACCGGGCGTTCTCCACGTCGATATAGCTGATCGCGGTGGTCCAGCCGAGATCGCGGTAGGCATGGTCGCGCGCGGCCATCGCCGCCTCGAACGCGTAGCCGTGGCCTTCGCCGGAGAAGAGCGACCAGCCGATCTCCGGCTCCGCCCATCCGGGCATGAAGATCGGGCCGATCTGACCGATGCAGGTGTCCGATCCCTTCACGGTGACGCTGAACACGCCGAAGCCGTTGATCGCGATATGGCCCCAGCGCGACGCGAAGGAGCGCCATGCGTCGAGTTCCGATCGGGGACCGCCGACGAAGCGGGACCGATCGGACGCGAAGAAGTCGCGCATCGGCCCGAAATCTTCCGGACGCGGGCCGCGCAGGATCAGCCGCTCCGTCTCAAGCGTCGGCAGGCCGGCTTCGGGTGGCACGGCGGATGTTCGTCCGTCGCTCATCGCTTCTTGCCGAATCCCGACAGGCCGGGGGGCAGGGCGCCGCCGCCGCCGAACGGGTTGCCGCCGCCCGGAAAGCCGCCCATGCCGCCGGGGCCGCCCATCTTGCCCATCTGCGCCTGCGCGGCCTTGATCTGCTCTTCCGACGGGCCGCCCTTGCCGAACATGGCGCCCATCGCCTTTTTCAGCATGCCGCCCTTGCCCATCTTCTTCATCATGTCGGCCATCTGCCGATGCATCTTCAAAAGCTGATTGAGATCGCGCACCTCAAGGCCGGAACCGGCCGCGATCCGCTTCTTGCGGCTGGCCTGGAGAAGCTGCGGATTGGCCCGCTCCTTCTTCGTCATCGACTGGATCAGGGCGATCTGGCGCTTGAGAACGCCATCGTCGAAGCCCGACGCCTCCGCCTGCTTGGCCATCTTCCCCATGCCGGGGATCATGCCCATCATCTGTTCCATGCCGCCCATCTTCAGCATCTGCTCGAGCTGGGACTTCAGGTCGTTCATGTTGAACTGACCCTTCTGGAAGCGCTTCATCATGCGCTCCGCCTGCTCGGCCTCGATCGTGGCCTGGGCCTTCTCGACGAGGGCGACGATGTCGCCCATGCCGAGGATGCGGCCGGCGATGCGCTCCGCCTCGAAGGTCTCGAGCGCGTCCATCTTCTCGCCGAGGCCCACGAACTTGATGGGCTTGCCGGTCACCGCGCGCATCGAGAGCGCCGCGCCGCCGCGGCCGTCGCCGTCCATCCGGGTCAGAACGACGCCCGAGACGCCGATCTTCTCATCGAACTCGGTTGCGACGTTGACCGCGTCCTGGCCCGTCAGGCCATCGACGACGAGGAGCGTCTCGCGCGGCTGGGCGACGTCGCGCACCTCCGCGGCCTGCGCGATGAGCTCGGCGTCGATATGGAGACGGCCGGCAGTGTCGAGCATGTAGACGTCGTAGCCGCCGAGCGTCGCCTGCTGCTTGGCGCGCCTGGCGATCTGCACCGGGCTCTCGCCCTTGACGATGGGCAGCGTATCGACGCCGACCTGCTTGCCGAGGATCGCGAGCTGCTCCATCGCCGCGGGGCGGTTGGTGTCGAGCGAGGCCATCAGGACGCGCTTCTTCTCGCGGTCCTTGAGGCGCAGGGCGAGCTTGGCCGTCGTCGTGGTCTTGCCCGAGCCCTGCAGGCCCACCATCAGGATCGGCGCGGGGATCTGGTCGATCATGAGGCCGCCCGGCGTCTCGTCGTCGCCGCCGAGGACATGGACGAGCTCGTCATGGACGATCTTGACGACCTGCTGGCCCGGCGTGACGGAGCGGGTGACGGACTGGCCCGTCGCCTTCTCCTGCACGGCCTTCACGAAATCGCGGGCCACGGGGAGGGAGACGTCGGCCTCGAGAAGCGCGACGCGCACTTCCCTCAGCGCAGTCTTCACGTCCTCGTCGGACAGGGCGCCCTGCTTCGACAGCCGGTCGAAGACGCCGCCCAGGCGATCTGACAGGTTCTCGAACATCCGCGTCCCCTTGCATCAATGCCCCGAATGGGCCTCGCCAAACGACGATCGCTCCCGCGGGCGCAACGCGCTGGCGGGAGGCGATCCCGGCGCAAGGCCGGGACCGGAAGTCTGGCGGGCTTCCGGATCTGGGCGCGGATACGCCGCGCCGCCCCGGAAGTCAACCGGCGTGGATCAGCTGTCGTCGCGGGCCTTGCGGGCGGCCTCGGTCACGGTGTCGAACGAGTTGCGGCGCTGCCGCTCCAGATCGCCCGTAAGGGATTCGAGCCGTTCGGACAGGCCGCGAAGCTCGGCCTCGGGATCGACCTCGTCGTCGCCCTTCCACCACGCATCGGCCCGGTCGCGGACCTCGCGCACGCGGTCGGGGGCGACGAGCGCGGTGATCGCGGCGGGAACCAGGACGGCCACGCCGAGGAGCGCCATGATGCGGCCGACCATGCCCGACGGCTCCGGCGTTGGGCGCGCGTAGCTCTCGATCTGGTCGGTCAGGTCGTCGAGCCGGGCGGCGAGACGCTTGAAGTTGCCTTCGAGATTGTCGTCCTCCCACCAGTCGCGGACCCGCGTTCCGATCCGTCCGGGAAGGGCGCGGACCCGGTCGGGACCCGCGGCGGCGGTGGCCGCGGCCGGCAGGACGATCAGCGCGGCGGCGATGGCGATATTGCGGTAGAGCGGGGTCATGGGGGTCTCCTGATGGGCGTTCGGAGGCCGTCATACCATAGACCGGAACCGGCTAGAAGAAGGGCCGCCCCGTTCGGGCGGCCCCTGGGGCGCTCAATCCTACAGCGCGATGCGCTGCAGGATCACGATTGCGCGGGGGCTGAGGTTGGTCTCGTCGGAGAAGTACTGCCCGGCCGCCTGGTTGGCCGAGATCTCCGCCGCGGTGGCGCCGCTCGTGCTGGGCGCCGGGGCGTTGGAATTGGCGTTGTTGGCGAGGAACGGGTACTGGACCGGGACCTGCGTGAGGTTCTGCGCGTAGGCGGGGGCCATGCCGAGGGTCGCGGCGGCGGTGGCGGCGAGTATGAGACGGTTCATGATATAAGTCCTTGTTCATTGTGGCGGGCCGGGGCCGCGCCGTCTGGATGACAGGTAGGCCCTGCGCTGCTGCTCAAAAGGTCCCCGATTGCACGGCAACCGTGTTCTGATGCACAGTCAGGCGGAGCTTGGGGGCCAGGCGGACGGAGAGGCGATGTCGATCACGAACTGGGACGAGATCCGGACGGCGTTCCACGTCGCGCGGATCGGCACGGTGAGCGGTGCCGCGGAGGCGCTGGGCGTCCATCATTCCACGGTGATCCGGCACGTGGATGCGCTGGAGGGACGGATGGGGGTCCGGCTCTTCCAGCGGCACGCGCGGGGCTACACCCCGACGGAGGCCGGCGCGGACCTCTTGCGCGTGGCCCAGGCGACGGAGGATCAGTTCACCCAGCTCTCGGGCCGGATCCGCGGCGCGGGGGAGAGCGTCGCGGGCGAGCTCGTCATCACGTCGCTTGCCACCTTCTCGGCTCTCCTCACGCCGATCCTGGTCAAGTTCCAGGCGCGCCATCCGGGCCTCGTCGTCCGGTCGCTGACGAGCGAGCGCCTCTACCGGCTGCAATACGGGGAGGCGCACGTCGCGATCCGGGCGGGCGCGGCGTCCGAGGAGCCCGACAACGTCGTTCAGCCCTTCGGCGAGGCCCATTTCGCGCTGTACGCCACGCGCGATTATCTCGAACGCCGCGGCATGCCCGAAAGCGACGCGGACCTCGCGACGCACGATTTCATCGTCCACGACAACCCGGAGACGCCCGCGCCGTTCTACCGTTGGCTGCATGAGACGGTGCCCGCAGAGCGACTCGTCTTCCGGGCGACCGACGACCGGGTGCTGCGTGATGCGGTCGAGGCGGGGGCGGGAATCGGTTTCATCTCGACGCACGACGCGCCTCCGGGCGAGACGCTCGTGCGGGTCATGGCGCCGCGTCCGGAATGGACGGCGCACTTCTGGCTCGTGACCCACATGGACCTGCACCGGACCACGAAGGTTCAATCTTTCCTTGCATTTCTCAAGTCAGAGGCGAAAGGCTGGTCGAATTTCGAGGTCGAATGAGCAGAATGACAGCATCGGCGCGATGCCGCCAACGCCGATAAGAAAACTGACAAATGCCCGAAAAAAAGTGTTGTAGTCCTGCCATATCGGCTCGCGGGGCGCTTGCGTGGCCGGATCTCTGCGACTAGAGATCGATTTGTAGAATACATCCCAAAGGGGGCATCAATGAAAGTTCGCAACGTTATCGCTGGCGCTACTTCCGCCGTCGTTCTCTTCTCGCAGACCGCACTGGCCGGAAGTCTGGCACCGGTGGTCGATTGCAACGTCACGCCCAATGCCCCGGAATGCGCAGTCGTGACCCTTGCCCCGAGCAACCCGGGCAGCTCCGGCGTCGGCGGTCTCGGCACGCTCGGAACCGTCGCGGCCATCGGTGGCGTCATCGCCGCGGCCGGCATCATCGCGGCGATCGCCGACGATGACGACGACGACGACAACGGCTCCACCACGACGTCGACGGACAACTGATCCCGTCACCCGACCCGTCGGGAACGGCAGTTACGAACGAAGGAAAGAGGCGCTCAGGCGCCTTTTTTTAATCTTGGAACCGTGTCCTGCGATGCGGGTTGGTCCGAACAAATCCCGGAGAAGACCATGAATCGTATCATCTATCTCGTCGGCCTCGTCGTCATCATCGTGGCCATCGTCGGCTTCGTTCTCTGATAGCCGATCATTCGGGCGCGCCTGTGAGCGCCTCCGCCGCGAGGAAACGCTCGTAGGCATCGAGTTCGACCGGTTCGAACTGCCCGAATCCCTGCATCCAGACCGTGGCCGCGCGAAGCGCGCTCGGGTCCAGCTTGCACCATACGACCCGGCCGCGGCGCTCCTGTACGATCAGGCGCGCCCGGCCGAGGATCGCGAGATGTTTCGAGATCGCGGCGAGCGACATCTCGAACGGCGCCGCCACATCGCTCACCGCCATGTCGTCCTCCAGCAGCATCGCGAGGATGCGCCGTCGCGTGGGGTCCGCGAGCGCCGAGAAGACCATGTCGAGCGTGACGTTCATCCCGTTTCCGTCCCACAGAGCGTCGCGATGGTCAACTTCGCGGTTGAATGTGCGCCGCGCATCACGGATCGCGCTTTCCGGACACCTCGGCAAATAAATACGATACTTATCAGTTGCTTGAGGGGAAGGATCGCCTGCTTGACACCCGCAGGCCGGCTTCCTAGTGTCCGGCCGAACGATCGGGGGTCTTCGCATGGTCGATGACGCGACCCGCGCACGGATGGAGGCGCTAGAGAAGCGCCTCGCGGCCGCGCGGCGCGCGCAGGATCCGGGGCCCCGGTCTGACGAACATTACTCCATGGCCAACATGGCGTGGAGGATGGTGACGGAACTCGTGGCGGGTCTTCTGATCGGCCTCGGCATCGGATACGGGCTCGATACCCTTTTCGGGACGCTGCCCCTCTTTCTGGTGCTGTTCGTGCTTCTGGGCCTTGCGGCCGGCGTGAACGTGATGCTGCGCACCGCGAAGGAGATCCAGGCCGACGCCGAGAGGGCGCCGCGCGACAGGGAAGAGGGCTGAAGATGGCGCAGGACGGAGCCGAGATGGCCGCAGGCACTGCCGAGGGCTATGCGAGCCATGACGGCGTGGAGCATAGCGGGTTCAACATCCACCCGATGGACCAGTTCGTGGTCCAGCCGTTCTTCTCCGATGGACCCGTCGGCATGTTCACCGTGACGAACGCCACGGTCTGGATGGCGCTCGCCGTTCTCTGCACCGTCCTGCTGCTCGTCGTGACCACGCGGGGGCGCAACGTCGTGCCGACCCGCGCGCAATCGATGGCCGAGCTGTCCTACGGTTTCGTCTACAAGATGGTCCACGACGTGACGGGCCGCGACGGGATCAAGTACTTCCCCTATGTCATGACGCTCTTCATGTTCATCGTGATGGCGAACCTGCTGGCGCTGATCCCCACCTCCTTCGCGCCGACGAGCCACATCGCCGTGACCGCGGTTCTGGCGCTCCTCGTCTTCTTCGGCGTGACGATCCTCGGTTTCGTCAAGCACGGCATGGGCTTTCTCGGCCTCTTCTGGGTGTCGGAGGCGCCGCTGATCCTGCGGCCGGTCCTGGCCCTGATCGAGCTGATCTCGTATTTCGTGCGGCCGGTGAGCCATTCGATCCGGCTTGCGGGCAATATCATGGCCGGCCACGCGGTCCTCAAGGTCTTCGCGGGCTTCGCCGGGGCGCTCGGCCTCTTCGCCTTCGTGCCGGTGCTCGCGATCACGGCGATCTACGCGCTCGAGGTGCTGGTCGCGTTCATCCAGGCCTACGTCTTCGTGATGCTGACCTGCGTCTATCTGAAGGATGCGCTGCATCCGTCCCACTGACGGTCCCGCCACGGCGCCGACCGGACCACCAACGCTTCCAATTCAAGGAGAAAGATCATGGAAGGCGATATCGCAAGCATGGGCCAGTTCATCGGGGCCGGGATCGCGGGCCTCGGTGCGGGCATCGCGGCGCTCGGCGTCGGCAACGTGGCCGCGAACTTCCTCTCGGGTGCGCTGCGCAACCCCTCCGCCGCGGCCGGCCAGACCGCGACGCTCTTCATCGGCATCGCCTTCGCGGAAGCGCTCGGGATCTTCTCGTTCCTCATCGCGCTGCTGCTGATGTTCGCCGCCTGATCCCGGTTCCGCCGCCGGACCAGGTCCTGGCGGCGGGCTCACCCAGACGGAGCGCGCGATGGAGCACGAAGAAGTAGAATCGGTCCTCGGAACGGGCGATGCCGTTGCCGATGGCACCGGCATGCCGCAGCTCGACCTTTCGACCTTTCCGAACCAGATCTTCTGGCTGATCATCGCGCTCGTCGCGATCTATTTCGTGCTTGCGCGCGTTGCGCTGCCGCGGATCGGGGCGGTCCTGGCCGAACGGCAGGGCACGATCACCAACGATATCGCCGCCGCGGAAGAGCTGAAGCTCAAGGCGGCGGACGCGGAGAAGGCCTACGACAAGGCGCTCGCCGATGCGCGGGCGGAAGCCCAGCGGATCGCCGAGAAGAACCGCGCCGAGATGCAGGCCACCCTCGACGAGAAGCAGGAGGAGGCCGACCGCGAGATCGCGGAACAGGTCGCCGAGAGCGAAACGCGCATCGCGGAGATCCGCGACAGCGCGATGGCCAATGTCGAGGAGGTCGCGAAGGAGACCGCGGAGGCGCTCGTCGCCGCGCTCGGCGGACAGGCGGACAGCGAAGCGGTCAACGCGGCGGTGGACGAGAGAATGGAGGAGCGCAGCCGATGAGACGTCTTGCGACAGGTACAGCGCTTCTGATCCCCGGTCCGGCACTCGCCGCGACCGGGCCCTTCTTCAGCCTCAACAACACCGATTTCGTCGTGCTGCTGGGCTTCCTGGTCTTCATCGGCATCCTGCTGTGGTACCGGGTGCCGGGCACGGTGGGCAAGATGCTCGACAATCGCGCGGAGGGCATCCGCTCCGATCTCGCGGAAGCGCGGGAGCTGCGCGAGGAGGCGCAGACGCTGCTCGCCACCTACGAGCGCAAGCAGAAGGACGTGCAGGACCAGGCCGACCGCATCGTCTCGGCCGCGCGCAAGGATGCGCAGGCCTCGGCCGACAAGGCGCTCGCCGACATGGAAGCGGCCCTCGAGCGGCGCAAGCGCGCCGCGCAGGAGCAGATCGCTTCGGCGGAGGAACAGGCGGTGCGCGATGTCCGCAACCGGGCGGTCGACGTGGCGATCGCCGCGGCGCGCGACGTGCTGATCCGGCAGATGGACGCGGAGCGGCAGAACCGGCTCATCGACGAATCGATCTCCACGGTCGACGCCAAGCTGCACTGACGCCGCGGCCTCAGGGCATCTGAATGAGAAAGGCCCCGGACGGTGACGTCCGGGGCCTTTTTCTTCACTATAGGCAGTCTGATCTCAGCTCGTCGGGCGGATGATGATCTGCACGCGGCGGTTCTGCGCGCGGCCCTGGGGAGACAGGTTGGAGGCCAGCGGCTGGTTCTCTCCGTAGCCCACGGAGGAGACGCGGCGGGGCGAGACGCCGTTGGCCTCGAGGATCGCGGCCACGGATTCGGCGCGGCGCTCGCTCAGGTTCTGGTTGTAGGCCGCGGAGCCGGTATTGTCGGTATGGCCCTGCACCTCGATGTTGGAGGAGGGATAGCGGTTGAGGCTGTTGCCGAGCACGCGGAGATCGCCTTGCAGCGTCGGCCCGACGGAGGCGCTGTCCACCGCGAAGAGGATGTCCTGCGGCATCCGCACGATCAGCTCGTTGCCGGTGTTGATGACGTCGATTTCCTGGCTGAAATCGTTGCGCAGCTCCTGCGCCTGCCGGTCGAGGAACGAGCCGGCGACGGCGCCCGTGCCCGCCCCGATGGCCGCGCCGATGGCGGCGCTGCGCAGCGCGCTGTCGTGGCTGCCGTCGAGGCCGCCGGCGAGCGCACCGACGCCCGCGCCGATCAGCGCACCGGTCCGGGCATTGTCGCGCTGCCCCGTCTGGGAATTGACGCAGGCGCCCAGCGCCAGAAGGCCCATGGAGGCGGCCAGCAGCGGGGTTCTTCTCAAAATCATGTCAGTCCTCGCAGGTCTCGTGGATGCACATCTCGGAGGCCGACATATTAGGCGATGGAAACGCGTCCCGCACGAGGAAAGGCACGATGCGGTACGAAATGCCCGTCACGGTGTCGCGATGGCATCGTCGAGCCGGGCCGCTTCGTCGGCCAGCATCGCCCGCTTGACGCTCAACCCCCAATGGTAGCCGCCGAGGCCGCCGGTGGCCCGGAGCGCGCGGTGGCAGGGGATGAGCCAGGAGACGGGATTGCGTCCGACGGCTGTTCCGACCGCCCGGACGGCGCGGGGCTTGCCGATCGCCGAGGCGATCTCTCCGTAGGTCGTGACATGACCGGACGGGATCGCGAGGAGCGCTTCCCAGACCTTGATCTGGAACGGGGCCCCGATGAGGTGGAGCGGGAGCGTCTCGTGCGCGCCGGTGGCGAAGGCCGCCTCCGCCCAGCCGGCCTGCGCGGCCGCGTCCTCGACGAAGCGCGCCTCGGGCCAGCGGGCGGCGAGATCGGCGTATGCCGCCTCCCGACCCGTCTCCGCCGCGAAGGCGAGCCCGCAGATGCCCGTCTCCGTCGACATGATGAGGACGGGCCCGAAGGGGCTGTCGTGCCAGCCCCAGCGGAGCGTGAGTCCCGCGCCGCGCCGAGCGTAATCGCCGGGGCTCATTGCCTCCCACCTGAGAAACAGGTCGTGGAGCCGGCCGCCGCCGGACAGGCCCACGGCGTCCGCCGTTTGAAGCGTCGTGAAGCGCTCCGCGAGGAGCGACTTGGCATGGCCGAGCGTCAGGAATTGCTGGAACCGCTTCGGCGAGACCCCGACCCAGCGGCTGAAGAGGCGCTGGAAATGGGCGGGGGAGAGGTTCATCTCAGCCGCGATCTCCTCGAGGCTGAGGGCGCGCCCCTCGGCGCTGTCGATCCGCTCGATGGCGCGGGCCATGAGCGGCCAGTGATAGCTTCGCTGCGTGTCGAGCATGGCGGACCTCCTTCGGATGCCATGGAACCTAGGCGGCGGCGGCGCGGGCCGCGACCCGGATTTTGCGCAATCGCGCGCCGCGGCGCTTGCCCGCCCCCGGTCGATCGGCCATATCCGTGGCCCATGGCGACCGCCCTCGATTACCACACGATCCGCACGATCTTCTCCCGGTTCCAGGCGGCGGAGCCGGAGCCGTTGGGGGAGTTGCACCACACCAACGCCTACACGCTGGTCGTGGCGGTCGCGTTGTCGGCGCAGGCGACGGATGCCGGGGTGAACCGGGCGACCGCGTCGCTTTTCCCCGTGGTCGACACGCCGCAGAAGATGCTGGATCTGGGCGAGGAGGGGCTGATCGCGCATATCAAGTCGATCGGGCTCTACCGCAACAAGGCGCGCAACGTGATGAAGCTCTCGCGGATCCTCGTGGAGGAATACGGCGGTGAGGTGCCGTCCTCGCGCGCGGCGCTCGAGAGCCTGCCCGGCGTGGGGCGCAAGACCGCGAACGTGGTGCTCAACATGTGGTGGGGGCATCCGGCGCAGGCCGTGGACACCCATATCTTCCGCGTCGGCAACCGCACGCGGGTGGCGCCGGGCCGCGACGTGGTGGCCGTCGAGCGCGCGATCGAGGACAACGTGCCCGCGGAGTTCCAGCGCCACGCCCATCACTGGCTGATCCTGCACGGCCGCTATGTCTGCGTGGCGCGGAAGCCCAAATGCCCCGCCTGCCTGATCCGCGATCTCTGCCCCTTCGAGGACAAGACGCCCGAGCCGAAGCCCGCCCGGCCCCGGAGCTGATCCGGGACCTGCCCCGGACTTGATCCGGGGCCTCGCCCCTCAGAGAGACACCGAAGGAGACAGGATGACGAAGAGCTTTGACGTGATCGGCATCGGCAACGCGATCGTCGACGTGATCGCGCCCGCCGACGACGCGTTCCTCGACCACATGGGGATCGAGAAGGGGATCATGCAGCTCGTGGAGCGCGAGCGGGCGGAGCTTCTCTATGCCGCGATGACGGAACGCGTGCAGACACCGGGCGGCTCGGTCGCGAACACGATCGCGGGGCTTGGAAAGATGGGCCTCGCGACGGCGTTCATCGGCAAGGTGAAGGGCGACGCGCTCGGCCGCAGCTATGCCGCGGGGATGGAGGCGGACGGGATCGTTTTCCCGAACCCGCCGGTTCCGGATGCCGCGCTGCCCACGTCGCGCTGCATGATCTTCGTCTCGCCGGACGGGGAGCGGTCGATGAACACCTATCTCGGGGCAGGCGTCGACATCTCCGCCGCAGACGTGGACGAGGCGGTGTTCGAGGGCGCGGGGCTCGTCTTCCTCGAGGGTTATCTCTTCGACAAGGAGGAGGGGAAGACCGCGTTCCGGGAGGCCGCGCGGCTTGCGCGGCGGGCAGGCGGCCGCGCCGGGCTCACGCTCAGCGATCCGTTCTGCGCGGAGCGCCATCGCGCGGATTTCCAGGCGCTCATCGCCGAGGAGCTCGACGTGGTGATCGGCAACGAGGCGGAGTGGACGACGCTCTACCAGAGCGATCTCGAGACCGCGCTCGACCGGGCCGCGTCGGCCGCGGAAACGGTGGTCTGCACCCGGTCGGGCGAGGCGGTGATCCTCCGGCGGGGCGGCGAGCGGCTGGAGGCGCCGGTCCGCCGCGTGACGCCCGTCGACGCGACGGGTGCGGGCGACCAGTTCGCCGCGGGCTTTCTCTACGGCTACGTGCGGGGCGCGCCGCTCGAGACCTGCGGGCGGATGGGCGTCGCGGCCGCGGCGGAGGTGATCGGCCATGTCGGGCCGCGCCCGGAGACCGATCTTCTCGCCGTCTTCGATCGCGAGGGCCTCGTCTAGCGCGCTCAGGCCGCCGCGGCGCGCGTCTGCCCGGCGGTCGCGGCGGGCCGGGCGCGGTCGAGCGTCAGGCGCTGCTCTTTCTGCCCGTCCGCTCCCGTCCGCAGCTCCAGCGTGCCGCCCATGACGCGGGCGAGGGTATGGACGAGCGACAGGCGCAGCGCGATCGGCGAGGCCGAGCGGACGCCCTCGGGCGCGATCGCCCCGCCCGACGCGGAGACCGCCAGCCCCTCCAGCTCGGGCGGAATGTCCCCCGCGGCCAAGGCGCGCCCGCCGTCGTGGACGCTGACGACGAAGCGGCCGGAGAGATCCTCGTCGAGCCGCACGGCGATCGGGCCCGGCGCCTCTTCCGCGGCGCTCGTCTCGATGGCGATCTGGAGCATGCAGGAGACCGCCTGCCGCAGGCTTTCCGTCCGGCCCATGAACACCGCCGTCTCGGGCGCGTCGAGGGTCATGTGCACGCCGCGCAGTTCCGCGTGCAGATGCTCGAGCGCCACGGTGTCGCGCAGGAGCGCCGCGGCGTCGAGCTGGTCGAGCGCGCCGTCCTCCGGCTGCTCCGCCTCGGCGGCCGAGAGGTCGAGGACGGTCTGCAGAAGCGACACAAGATCCTCGCCCGATTGCGAGACCATGTCGGCGAGTTCGGAATAGTTCTCCGTGCCGAGCGGCCCGATCGCCTCCGCGCGCAGGAGCTGGGCGAAGCCGAGGATGTGGTTGAGGGGCGTGCGGATGTCGTGGCTGAGCCCGGAGATGACCTGGAACTTGCCGGACTGGTCCACCCCGTCGTTCTGGAGCCGGGCCGTGGTCAGGGCGTTGTCGAGGCGGGTGATGCTTTCCTGCACCCCGCGCAGCAGGATGCCCGCCTCGTCGGTGTAGCGCACCGGCAGGGACGGGATCTCGCGGTGGCGCAGGAAGGTCTCGAGCGCGTTGGTGGCGGTGCGGATCGGGGCCATCAGCGCCGACATGGCGAACATCGTGGCGATCGTGCCCGCGAGCGTCGCCACGAGCATGGCGGCGAGGATCGGGAGCTGCTGCGAGATCTCCTCGCCCGTGTAGACGAGCACGAAGGCCACGGCGCCGAAGATCGGTATGTGCACGCCCACGAAGCTCACGAGCATGATCTTGCCCATGAACGTTTTCGGCAGGGGACGGGCGGCGAGGAACTGGTAGAGGCGCATGATGGCTCCGGCTGAGTGTTGAGCCTCTACCCCTTCGCCAGAATGGCTAACGAATTCCGAATGGCCCTCGGGTCCGCGCCCGCCGCGAAGGGGCTGGAGGTCCGGTGGCGGGTCGCTAGACTGGATCGGGACAGCTTTGCGGGCCCGGCGGCCGGGCGCGGTGATCAGGGAGGCGGCATGCCATTCGACTATGATAATCAGAACATTTTCGCGAAGATCCTGCGGGGCGAGATCCCCAACGACACGGTGCTCGAGACCGAGCACACGCTCGCCTTCAACGACATAACGCCGCAGGCGGCCGTCCACGTGCTTGTGATCCCGAAGGGCGCCTATGCGAGCTACGACCATTTCTGCGCCGAGGCCTCGGAAGCCGAGCTCGCCGACTTCGCCCGCGCCACGGCGCGGATCATCGCGGATGCGGGTCTCTCGCTCACGGATGGGGGGCAGGGCTACCGCGTGATCTCGAACGCGGGGTCACATGGCGGCCAGGAAGTGCCGCATTATCACCTTCACATCACGGGCGGGCAGCCGCTCGGCCGGATGCTGAACCCCGCCTGAGGAGCGTGCCATGAGCCACCTCGTCATCGTCGCCGACATCCGCGCCACGCCCGGGCAGGGTGACGCGCTCGAAACGGCGCTCCGCGCGCTCGTCCCGCCGACGCTCGGCGAGGAGGGGTGCGTGCATTACGACCTGCACCGCGACAACGACGATCCCGACCATTTCCTCTTCCACGAGGCATGGGAGAGCCGGGCGCTCTGGGAGCGGCACAACGCGTCGGACCACATCGCCCACCACAAGTCCGCCAACGCCGCGCTGGTCGAGAGCACGGTGATCCACGAGATGACGCGGATCGACGGATAGATCAGGCGGGCCTGGCGCCCACGAAGCGCCAGGCGGCGTCCGCCTCGCCCGCGGTGAACGTGCGGGCGTCGACCGGGATCACCTTGTCCATCATGTCGATCATGCGCGCCGCCCCGTCGGGGGCGCCCACCACCGCGTACTTGTCGACCTTCGAGAGCGACCGGAACCGCGATTTCACCGAATCCCAGTCGAGGCCCGCGCCCGTCTCGCTGCCGTGGTAGTTTTCGAAGAGGAGGAGCATCGACACTTTCTCGTGCGTATCGAAGGCGGCGTTCATGTATTCCGCCATCGCCTCCATGTCCGCGCCCGTGACCTCGCCCGTCACGCGGAAGGCGTAGAGGTCGGGATTGTCGGTGGGGATCTGCTGGATCGTTTCGCTGTTCATCATCGCATCTGTCCTCCCGTCGGGCCGGATCCACGCCGGCCCCTCCCAAGCCACGGGCGCGGGAGGAAGTTCCCGCGCGGGCTCAGGCGGCGTCGGACCGCGTGAGGTCGAGGAACACGTCCTCAAGATGCGGCTCCTCGATGGAGACGTCGGCGATGACGACGCCCGCCTCCTGCAGCGCGGCGAGGATGTCGCCCGGCCGGGTCTTCGTCTTGGCGTAGTTGAGCGCGAGCCGCCCGTCGGCGCGCCGGTCGAGCGTCACGCCGTCGGGCAGGGCGATGTCGGCGGGCGGCGTCTCCACCGGCTCGATCACCAGGGTCTTGGCGTCGATCCGGCTGATCATGTTGCGCGTCGTGTCGCGCACGAGAAGGTCGCCGTGGTGGATGATGGCGATCTCGTCGCACATCGCCTCCGCCTCCTCGAGGTAATGCGTGGTCAGGATGATGGTCATTCCCCGCTCCTCGTTGAGGCGGCGGACGTTCTTCCAGAGCATCTGGCGCAGCTCGATATCGACGCCCGCGGTGGGCTCGTCGAGGACGAGGATCTGCGGATCGTGCACGAGCGCCTTGCCGAGGAGAAGGCGCCGCCGCATCCCGCCGGAGAGGTTGCGGGCATAGGCCTCCGCCTTGTCGGACAACCCGATCATTTCGAGGATCTCGTCGGTGCGCCGCTCGCGCCGGGGCACACCGTAGAGACCCGCCTGCACGTCGAGGGAGGCGCGGGGGGTGAAGAACGGGTCGAGGTTCAGCTCCTGCGGCATGACGCCGATGGCCGCGCGCGATTGCCGCGGATTGACGTCCTGGTCGAAGCCCCAGATCCGCACCTTCCCGGAGGTCTTCACGACGAGGCCCGCGAGGATATTGATGAGCGTCGACTTGCCCGCGCCGTTGGGGCCGAGCAATCCGAAGATGGAGCCTTGCGGGATCTCGAGATCGATTCCCTTCAGCGCTTCCTTCTCCGGCTCGCGGCCGGTTGCCGCGTAGACCTTGCGCAAGCCTTCGATCTCGATTGCCGCGTCGGACATTGGGGGGCCTTTCCTCGCGCCCTTGTCTCGGCAGGGCGGATCACTATCATCGCGCCTGACCTAGACCCCGCCCCGTGGCGGGGCAAGCCTGAGGATGCCCGCCCATGTCCGAGAAGCCCGTGGACAACCAAGGTCCACTCCCGCCCACCGGGGCCTATGACGAACCCGAGACGGTCGAGGTGACGACCACCCGCGTAAGCTGCGACGGGGAGATGACCCATCCCCGCGTCTGGCTCCAGATCCCCGAGGAGCGGGGCTGGGTCGAATGCGGCTATTGCGACAAGCGCTTCGTCCTGGCGGAGGGTGCGGGCGGCGGGCATTGAGGCTCGCCCTCCTTCTCTGGCTGCTCTTCGCCGGGGCCGCCGCCGCCGCGCCCGATCATGGGCTCATGTGGAACCGCACGGGGCTGCCGCTGGTCTTTCCGCTGCAGATCCGCACCGATCCGGGGCGCGACACCGTCCTCGTCATGCGCGACGCGGAAACGGGGGAGGCGGCCGTCGCGGGCTATATCGAGGGCGGGCGGTTCTTCCGCATCCTCGTGCCGCCCGGCACCTACGAGCTCGATTTCGCGACCGGGACCGAGTGGGTGGACGAGGAAACGCTTTTCGGGGCGGAGACGCGGCGATTCTCCTTTCCCGAGCCGCTGACCTTCGCGGTCGAGGGGCTGGCGCGGAAATCCGGCCATCTCATCGACCTGCGCGAGGAGGGGCGCATGGCCTCCCGCGCGCTCGACCTCTGCCAGGAGCGGGTGGTCGCGGGGGTGCCGCAGGCCCCGTCGGTGGACCCCGAGGAGCGGGAGGTCGAGGGATACGACTTCCGCGACTACCGCCGCTACGGCGACGGGACACGGCGCGATTACGCCACCCGCGATCCGCGTTTCGAGGGGCGGGAGCTCGGGCGGGTCGGCGATTATCCCAAGTCCTACGGCTACCGGCCCGACGAACGCCCCGAGATGCGCAAGGCGCCGCGTCCCGCGCCTGACCGCACCGGCGACGTGGAGATCCGCGAGCGTCTCTGCGGCTGAGCGGGATGGCGGCGCGCGCCGCTTCGTGCAAGAACCCGGCGGGAGAGATAGGGGAGACGCGCCATGGCGTTCGGCAAGGGCCATCACCTGCATCTGGTCGACGGATCGGCCTTCATCTTCCGCGCCTACCACGCGCTGCCGCCGCTCACGCGGAAGTCGGACGGGCTGCCGGTGGGGGCGGTGTCGGGCTTCGTCAACATGCTCTGGAAGATGATCCAGGACAACAAGGGGCCGGACGCGCCGACCCATGCGGCGGTCGTCTTCGACAAGGGCTCGATCACGTTCCGCAACCATCTCTACGATCAGTACAAGGCCAATCGCGACGAGATGCCGGAGGAGCTGCGCCCGCAGATCCCGCTGACGCGGGAGGCGACGCGGGCCTTCAACATCGCCTGCCTCGAGGAGGAGGGGTTCGAGGCCGACGACATCATCGCCACGCTCGCCTGCCGCGCGCGGGAGGCCGGCGGCCGGGTGACGATCATCAGCTCCGACAAGGACCTCATGCAGCTCGTGGGCGGCGGCGTGGAGATGTTCGACGCGATGAAGAACGTCCGCATCGACCGGGAGGGGGTCGAGGCGAAGTTCGGCGTCGGCCCGGAACGGGTGGTGGACGTGCAGGCGCTAGCGGGCGATTCGGTGGACAACGTGCCGGGCGCGCCGGGGATCGGGATCAAGACCGCGGCGCTCCTCATCAACGAGTTCGGCGATCTGGAGACGCTTCTCGAGCGCGCGGAGGACGTGCCGCAGCCCAAGCGGCGGCAGACGCTGATCGAGCATGCCGAGCAGATCCGGCTCTCGAAGAAGCTGGTGCAGCTCGATTGCGACATGGAGCTGTCCTACGACCTCGATTCTCTCGAGGTGGTGGAGCCGGTGGCCGACGACCTGCTCGCGTTCCTGACGGCGATGGAGTTCCGCACGATCGTCCGCCGCGTCTCCGACGAGCTCGGAAAGGAGGCGCCCGCGATCCCCGAGGAGGCGCCGGAGACGGTCGAGCCCGAGGCGCAGGCAGACTTCCCCGAGACCTACGAATGGGTGCGCGACGAGGCGGCGCTCGAAGCCTGGATCGCGAAGGCCCATGCGCGTGGCTATGTCGCCGTCGACACCGAGACGACGGCCCTGAACGAGATGCAGGCGCTGCTCGTGGGCGTCTCGCTCGCCGTGGCGCCGGGGGAGGCGTGCTACGTGCCGCTCGCCCACAAGACCAACCCGGAGGCCGATCTCTTCGCCACCGACGCGCTCGCGGAGGGGCAGATCCCGATGGCGCGCGCGCTGGAGCTCCTTAAGCCGCTTCTCGAGGATCCGTCGGTCCTGAAGATCGGGCAGAACATCAAGTACGACGCCAAGATCCTCGCCCGGAACGGCATCGACATCGCGCCCGTGGACGACACGATGCTGCTCTCCTACGCCATGCATGCGGGGCTGCACGGGCACGGGATGGACGTGCTGTCGGAGCGCTATCTCGGGCACGTCCCGATCCCCATCAAGTCGCTGATCGGGACCGGCAAGTCGCAGATCACCTTCGACGGCGTCGCGGTCGACAAGGCGGTGAACTACGCGGCGGAGGATGCCGACATCACGATCCGGCTTTGGCAGGCGTTCAAGCCGCAGCTTCACCGCGCGCGGGTCACGACCGTCTACGAGACGCTGGAACGGCCACTCATCCCGGTCCTGGCCAGGATGGAGATGGCGGGGATCGAGGTCGACCGGGAGACGCTCTCGCGCATGTCGGGCGCCTTCGCGCAGAAGATGGCGGGGCTCGAGGAGGAGATCCGGGAGCTGGCGGGGGAGGACTTCAAGGTCGGCTCCCCGAAGCAACTGGGCGAGATCCTGTTCGACAAGCTCGGCCTGCCCGGCGGCAAGAAGGGCAAGACGGGCGCCTACGGCACCGGGGCGGACATTCTCGAGGATCTGGCGACGGAGCACGAATTGCCGGGCCGGGTGCTCGACTGGCGGCAGGTCTCCAAGCTGAAATCGACCTATACGGATGCGCTGCAGGAAAAGATCGACCCCGCGACGGGCCGGGTCCACACCTCCTATTCCATCGCGGGGGCGAATACCGGACGCCTCGCCTCCACCGATCCGAACCTGCAGAACATCCCCGTCCGGACGGAGGAGGGGCGGCGGATCCGGGAGGCGTTCGTGGCGCCCGCGGGCCGCACGCTCGTCTCGCTCGACTACAGCCAGATCGAGTTGCGCATCCTCGCCCATATCGCGGGGATCGAGGAGCTGAAGCAGGCCTTCCGGGAGGGGCAGGATATCCACGCGCTCACCGCGTCGGAAATGTTCGGCGTGCCGATGGAGGAGATGACGCCCGAGATCCGGCGACAGGCCAAGGCGATCAATTTCGGCGTGATCTACGGAATCTCGGGCTTCGGTCTCGCGCGCAACCTGCGGATCCCGCGCGAGGAGGCGCAGGGCTTCATCGACCGGTATTTCGAGCGCTTCCCCGGCATCAAGGGCTACATGGACGACACGATCCGCTTCGCGAAGGATCGCGGCCATGTCGAGACACTGTTCGGGCGGAAGATCAACACGCCCGAGATCAACGCCAAGGGGCCGGGCGCGGGGTTCGCGCGACGCGCGGCGATCAACGCACCCATCCAGGGGACGGCGGCCGACGTGATCCGTCGCGCGATGATCCGGATGGAGGCGGCGACCGCGAGTCTGCCCGCGACCATGCTTCTGCAGGTCCACGACGAACTGATCTTCGAGGTCGACGAGGGTTCGGAGGATGCGCTGATCGCCGTCGCGCGGGAAGTGATGGAAGGGGCCGCGATGCCGGCCGTCGATCTCAGCGTGCCGCTCGAGGTCGATGCGGGTCAGGGTCGGAGCTGGGCCGAGGCGCACTGACCGCGCGCGCCCCGGCCCCCGGGCCTAGCGCGACGGCGCGCCGGTCGAATTGCCGTGCCATTGCACGGCCGGGGCAGGCGTCGCCTGCCAGTCGGACCCGGGCGCGCGGGCGGCGAGCATGACGGCGAGGCTGACGTTCAGAAACAGCATCAGGATCAGGGCGACGCGGATGAGGTCGCCCCGTCCTTCGAAGGCGGACTTCCGCGGCGCGGTGGGGGTTGGATGGAACGTGTCGGCGTAGGTCATGGCGATCTCCGATCGGATGTATGTCTGATCGCGATCTAGGTGAGAGCCGGTTATTTTGAAAACGAATGTTTGGCGATGATCGCATCACGCATGGTGATGGATAACCTGTCCTGTCGATCCCGTGCGACCGGAGCGCGCGGTCGGGGAACAAGGACGCGTCCGGTGCGCTGAAGGTCAGATTTGATGGAAGCAGCCAGGAATGGACCGCAGATGCCCACGACGCCGATGCCCGACGAAACCGCACCCGACCTCAAGGTCCCCCTCATCATCGGGACCGATTGGGAACTCTCGACGCAGAGCCCCGACGCTTTCACGATGATCGTGGTCTATCGCGGTCTGCATTGCCCGATCTGCAAGAGCTACCTGCAGGAGCTGAAATCGCATTTCGACGATTTCGTCGCCAAGGGCTTCTCGGTCATCACGATCTCGATGGACGGCAAGGAGAAAGCGCAGAAAGCGTATGACGATTGGGGCCTCGACAACATCCCGATGGGGTTTGATCTGAGCGAGGAGCAGGCGAAGGCCTGGGGTCTCTATCTCTCGTCCTCGATCCAGGAGAGCGAGACGGACACGTTCGCGGAACCGGCCGTGTTCTGGGTCCGGCCGGACGGGCGGCTCTATCTCTCCAACATCGCCAACATGCCCTTCGCGCGTCCCGATCTCGGCCTGCTCCTGAAATCGGCCGACACCGTCGCGGAGAAGGATTATCCCGCCCGCGGCACGAAGGCCGCCTGAGGGAAGGGCGCCGCGTCGATGGAATGGGTGGTCGAGAACGAGGCATGGATCGGGATCGTCCTGCAGGCAGTGATGGCGGTCATCTGGATCGCCTACCTGCAGGTCTTCGTCTTGGGCTACATCCGGCAGCGGCGCCCGCTCGTCCTCATCAACCGCGGTGCGGGGGTGGGGACGGGGGCGCAATGCCTTGTCTGCAACATGGGCGGGGAGCCGATCTACCTCACCTCCGTCATCGCGGACCTGCGGATCGGCGACGAGACGTTTCGGGCCTTCGTCACGGACCGGGAGGAAGTCGACAAGACCACCCTTTCCAGGCCGTCCGAGGGCACCAACCAGGGGCCGATCGGGAGCGGCGAGTTCGTGGATATCGGCAGTTTCGACCAGATCCTCGAACGGGCGCTCCGTCATGTCGGACGTGACGACGAGATCGATCGGGTCGACCGGATGGATCTCACGGTGCTCTGCGGATCGGGCCATTCGATGCTGCTCGTCGCCGGCCGGCGCCGCTTCATCGTGGGGTGGGCCGATGGCGACAGGCGGTTCGTCCCCAACATGGCCCTGACTGAACAGATCACGCGGCGGCGCGACAGGCGGCGCTTGCGCGAAGTCCTTGAGAAATCGCTCCGCGAGGAAGCCGGCAACCTGAAGACGGCCTCGGACCCGCGGTGATCAGGGCAGTTCGTCGGCCGGAATGATCGGGAAGAAGGACCCGGACGAGGAAAGCCCGAACCAGTTGCGCCCCTCGTGCTCCCGCGTCTCCCCGATCTCGACGAGACGGTAGAAGCTCTTGCGGTCGATCAGCGCTTCGAGATTGCGGCGAACGTGAAGATACGGGGAGGGCTCACCTGTCTCCGCATCCCGTTCGACGCGGATGGCGTGATCGGGACCGGCTTCCACGTGGTCGCCCACGTTCGTCTCGAAGACGAGCGCCTCGCCCTTCCGCTCGAAATCGACGGCGACGAAGGGCGCGTCCTCCACGCGAATCCCCACCTTTTCCACTGGCGTGACGAGGAAATAGGCGTCGCCCTCGCGCTTGAGGATGGTGGAGAAGAGCCGCACGAGCCCCGCCCGTCCGATGGGCGTGCCGAGATAATGCCAGGTCCCGTCGCGCCGGATCTCCATATCGAGATCGCCGCAGAAGGGCGGATCCCATTTCTCGACCGGCGGCAGACCGCCTTTCGACGCGGCACGCGCGCTCTCTTCGAGGCGGGGGGCGTCGGGCATCACGGTCATTTGTCTCGGCCCTCCTTTTGCCATTTGTGCCGGGAAGGATAGGTCTTCATCATATCGGTCAACATAGCCACGAGCGGGAGCAATGTCATGTCCGACGCCATCCTGGACGAGATCGACGCGCTGGGCGGCAAGCTCGCCGAGGCGCGCACGAGCATCACGCGGCGCTTCGTGGGACAGACCCGCGTCGTGGACCTGGTGCTCTCGACGCTGCTCTGCGGCGGACACGGGCTCCTCATCGGGCTGCCGGGCCTGGGCAAGACGCGCCTTGTCGAGACGCTCTCGACCGTGATGGGGCTCGACGGCAAGCGGGTGCAGTTCACGCCCGACCTGATGCCGGCCGACATCCTCGGCTCCGAGGTGCTGGAGACCGGCGCGGACGGCACGCGGGCCTTCAAGTTCATCGAAGGGCCGGTCTTCTGCCAGCTCCTCATGGCCGACGAGATCAACCGCGCCTCGCCGCGGACGCAATCGGCGCTCCTCCAGGCGATGCAGGAGAAATCGGTGACCGTCGCGGGACAGGCCCATGCGCTCGCCGCGCCCTTCCACGTTCTGGCCACGCAGAACCCGATCGAGCAGGAGGGCACCTATCCGCTGCCCGAGGCACAGCTCGACCGGTTCCTCGTGCAGATCGACGTGCCCTATCCCGACCGCGCGACGGAGCGCGACATCCTGCTCGCCACCACCGGCGCGGAGGAGGACGTGGCCCATGCCGTCTTCGCCGACCACGAACTCATCGCGGCGCAACTTCTCCTGCGCCGGATGCCCGTGGGCGAGAGCGTGGTGGAGATGATCCTCGATCTGGTCCGCGCCAGCCGGCCGGGCGACGAGGCGGCGCCCAGTGCTGTCAACGAGCATGTCGGCTGGGGTCCCGGCCCGCGCGCCGCGCAGGCACTGATGATGACGGTCCGGGCGCGCGCGCTTCTCGACGGACGTCTCGCGCCCAATGCTGAGGATGTCGCGGCGATGGCGGAGCCGGTGCTGATCCACCGCATGGCGCTGAACTTCGCGGCGCGCGCGCGGGGCGAGACGCTGCCCGCCATCATCGCCGAGGTGGTCGAGCGGACGACGCGGGCCCGGGCGGCCGCGTGAGCGTCACCCCCGCCCCCCGCGACGCGGCGCAGCTGCGCTCGCGCGCCGAGGCGCTCGCGGAGACGTTTCCGCCGCTTCTCGCAGGGGCGCAGCACCTGGCGCAATCCGTTCTTCTCGGCAGCCACGGACGGCGGCGCCCGGGGCAAGGCGACGAGTTCTGGCAGTACCGCCCGGTGATGACGGGCGACGAATCCCGGTCGATCGACTGGCGCCGCTCGGGCCGGTCGGACGCGCATTTCGTGCGCCAGAAGGAATGGCAGGCGGCGCAATCCGTCATGCTCTGGGTCGATCTGTCGCGGTCGATGGCCTTCGCATCCAATCGGAACGTGCCCGAGAAGCGGCATCGAGCCTGCGAGCTGGCGCTGGCTCTCGCGATCCTTCTCAACCACGGTGGCGAGCGGGTGGGGCTGTCGGATCACGATCTGCCGCCCCGGACCGGGCAGTTGCAGCTTCTGCGCATCGCCCAGGCGCTCGGCGCGTACGGGACGGAGGAATACGGCGCGCCCAACGCGCGGGAGATGCCCGCACGGTCGCGCGCGGTCTTCGTTTCGGATTACCTTGGCGACATCGCGGCCCTGAGGGACGCGCTCACCGCCGCGGCCGATCGCGGGGTGAGCGGGATCGTCTTGCAGGTACTCGACCCGCAGGAGGAAGCGTTCCCCTTCGACGGCCGGACGATCTTCGAATCGATGGGCGGGGCCGTGCGGCACGAGACGCTGAAGGCCGGCGATCTGAGGTCGCGCTATCTCGACCGGCTCGCCGCGCGGAAGGCGGAGCTTGCCGATCTCGCGAGGCGCACCGGCTGGCAGTACCACGTCCACCATACCGATACGGCCGCGACGCAGGCGCTTCTCTGGTGCTATTCCGCGCTCGAGCGGGATCACTAGATGCTGGTGCTCGGACCTTTGGGCTTCACCGCACCCTGGCTCCTCCTCGGGCTCATTGCGCTGCCGATCCTCTGGATCATCCTGCGCGCCGTGCCGCCCGCGCCGATCCGGCGCCGCTTTCCCGGCGTGGCATTGCTGCTGGGGCTTCGCGACGACGAGGCGCAATCGGACCGGACGCCCTGGTGGCTCCTGCTCCTGCGCTGTCTCGCGCTCGCCGCGGCAATCCTGGCCTTCGCCGGGCCGGTCCTGAACCCCGACGCGCGAGAGCCGGGGACGGGGCCGCTTCTCGTCCTCATGGATGGCGGTTGGGCCGATGCGCGGGACTGGCCGCGGCGTCTCGACCGGGCGGAGGAGGCGCTGGCCGAAGCCGCGCGCGACGACCGGACCGCGGCCGTCGTGACGCTCACCGATCCGCCCGGAGACGGCCTGCCGTTCCGCGCCGCGGGCGACTGGATCGCGCAGCTGCCCGGGCTCACGCCGCAGGCCTGGCTGCCCGAAGGGGCCGCGGAATGGGCCGATGCGCGCGACGGGGAGTTCGACACGATCTGGCTCTCCGACGGGCTCGACCATCCCTGGCGCGACGACGTGCTCGCGGCGCTCGAGACACATGGGACGGTGCGGGTCTTCCAGTCGCCCCGGCCGATCCGCGGTCTCCGCCCGGCCGCCTTCGAGGACGGCGCCATCGCGCTCGAGGCGATCCGCGACCGCGACGACGGTCTGGCGGACCTGACGATCACCGCCCACGGGCTCGACCCGAACGGGGTGGATCGGGAGCTTGCGCGGCAGGACATCGCGTTCGAGGACGGCGCGACCGAGGCCCCCCTGGCGCTGTCGCTGCCGCCGGAACTGCGCAATCGGATCACCCGGTTCGAGATCGAGGGGATGCGGTCGGCCGCCGCCGTCAGCCTCACCGACGACGCGCTCCGCCGTCGCGAGGTCGCCCTTATCGCGGGACGCGACGATCGCGAGGGGCTCGAGCTTCTCTCGTCCACCCATTACCTCGAACAGGCGCTGGCGCCAGTGGCCGACCTGATCGACGGATCGCTGTCGGACGTGCTCCTCGCCAATCCCGACGTCATCGTCCTGGCCGATGTCGCGACGCTGCCCGCGGGGCAGGCCGAGGCGGTGCGCGACTGGGTCGAGACGGGCGGGCTCCTGCTGCGCTTCGCCGGTCCGCGCGTCGCGGCGAGCGACGTGGCGCAGGGCCAGGACGATCCGCTCATGCCCGTCCGCCTGAGGGCGGGTGGGCGCAGTATTGGCGGCGCGATGAGCTGGGGCGAACCCAAGACGCTGCGGACCTTCACGGAGACCTCGCCATTCTACGGTCTGCCCGTGCCACTGGACGTCAGCGTCTCCGCGCAAGTGATGGCGGAGCCCGATCCGGCGCTTGCCGACCGCACCATCGCCTCGCTCGCCGACGGCACCCCGCTCGTGACACGTGAACGCGTGGGGCAGGGGCAGGTCGTCCTCTTTCACGTCACCGCGAACGCGGAATGGTCGAACCTGCCGCTTTCGGGCCTCTTCGTGTCGATGCTCGAGCGGCTCGCGGTCTCGACGCGTCCCGCGCGGCCCACGGCGGAGGAACTCGCGGGCACGACCTGGACCGTCGACAGCGTTCTCGATGCGTTCGGGCGGATCGACGAGGCGGGCACTTTCCCGGGCGTTCCGGGCGAGGTGCTGGCCGAGGCCGTGCCCTCCGCGGAAACCCCGCCCGGCCTCTATGCCGGGGAGGATCGCCGCGTCGCGCTCAACGTGATCGGACCCGAGACGATCCTCGCGCCCGCGATCTGGCCCGACCGGATCCCCGTCGAGGGTTTCGCGGTGGCCGCGGAGCGCGATCTGAAAGGCTGGCTCCTGAGCCTGGCCGTGGTGCTTCTCGCCATCGACATACTCGCCTCGCTGCTCATCGCCGGGCGGCTCCGGGGGGCGCGGGCGGTCGCGACCCTGCTCGCGCTCGCACTCCTCCTGCCCGTCACCGAGGCCCGCGCGCAGGACGGGGCGACGGGCGCCTCGACGCCGGAAGAGGAGGCCTTCGCCCTCGCCTCCACGATGGACGTGGTGCTCGCGCATGTCCTGACGGGCGATGCGGAGGTCGACCGGGTCGCGGAAGCGGGGCTGCGCGGCCTGTCGCAGACGCTCTTCGCGCGCACCTCCGTCGAGCCCACGGACCCGATCGGCGTCGATCTCGAGACCGACGAGCTCGCCTTCTTCCCGTTCCTCTACTGGCCGGTCACGCCGGACCAGCCGACGCCGTCTGACGCGGCCTATGCCCGGCTCGATACCTATCTCAGGAGCGGGGGCATGATCCTCTTCGACACGCGCGACGCGGACGTGACGAGCTATGGCGGTGCCTCTCCCGCGGGGGTGCGGCTGCAGGAACTGGCCGCACCGCTCGACATTCCGCCGCTCGAAAGGCTTCCCGAGGATCACGTGCTCACCCGCGCCTTCTATCTCACGCAGGATTTCCCGGGCCGCTACAACAGCCGCGACGTCTGGGTCGAGGCGGCGCCCGCCGATGCGCAGGCGATGGAGGGGATGCCGTTCCGGAACCTCAACGACAACGTCACCCCGGTCGTGATCGGCGGCAACGACTGGGCTGCCGCTTGGGCCGTCGACGAGGCGGGCGGGCGGATGTTTCCGATCGGGCGCGGCTATGCGGGGGAACGACAGCGTGAGATCGCGCTGCGCTTCGGGGTGAACCTTGTCATGCATGTGCTGACGGGGAACTACAAATCGGACCAGGTCCACGTCCCCGCGTTGCTCGACCGGCTCGGGCAGTAGCGCCGACCGCCCCGCCGGAACCAGGCGGGGCATGACATCAGGAGTTTCGCGTGACCGGAACCATCATCCTCGACCCGCTCGTGCCCCTTGCGATCCTCGCGGCGCTCTGTGTCGTCGGGGTGATCGCCACGGGGCTGGCGCTCTGGCGCGGGCTCTCGGGCTGGTGGCTCAGGGGGCTCGCCAGCGTCGCACTGCTAGCCGCGCTCGCGGGTCCGTCTTTCCGTCAGGAGGACCGCGCACCGCTGTCCGACATCGTGATCGCCATCGTCGACGAGAGCGCGAGCCAGCGGATCTCGACACGGCCCGAGCAGACGGAAGCCGCGCTCGCGGGGCTCGAGGCCGAGATCGCGGCGCTCGAGAACACGGAGCTTCGGATCGTCCGCATGGGCGACGGGGAGGGCGACGAGGGCAGCCTCCTGATGACCGCGCTCGCCGAGGCGATGGCCGAGGAGCCGCAGGCCCGGCTCGCCGGGGCCGTCCTCATCAGCGATGGCCGGCTCCACGATATCGAGCGGGCGCCGTCCCTGCCTGCGCCCCTCCACCTCCTGATGACCGGTGAGCCCGAGGATTGGGACCGCCGCCTCGTCGTCACCACCGCGCCCGCCTTCGCCATCCTGGGCGAGCCCGTGCTCCTTCGGTTGATGATCGAGAACCAGGGGGATGTGCCCGCGGACGAGGAGGGCCCGGTGGAGATCACCATCGCGGTCGACGGGGGCGAGCCGCAGAGTTTCACCGTGCCGGTCGGAGAGGAGCTGGAGCTGCCGGTGGATCTGCCCCATGCCGGGCGCAACGTGATCCAGTTCGAGGTTCCCGCCGTCGAGGGAGAGCTTACCGACCGCAACAACGCGGCCGTCGTGCAGATCAACGGCGTGCGCGACCGGCTGCGCGTGCTGCTCGTCTCGGGCGAGCCGCATCCGGGCGAGCGGACCTGGCGCAACCTTCTCAAGTCCGACAGCTCTGTCGATCTCGTTCATTTCACCATCCTGCGCCCGCCGGAGAAGCAGGACGGGGTGCCCGTGGACGAGCTTTCTCTCATCGCCTTTCCGACGCGGGAGCTGTTTCTCGACAAGATCGAAGAGTTCGACCTGATCATCTTCGACCGCTACCAGCGGCGCGGGATCCTGCCCGCGCTCTATCTCGACAACGTCCGGGCCTATATCGAGGATGGCGGCGCCGTGCTCATCGCCGCGGGGCCCGATTTCGCTTCCGCGGCCTCGCTCTACCGCTCTCCCCTGGGCGATGCCCTGCCCGCCGCGCCGACAAGCCGGGTGATCGAGGAGCCCTTCCTGCCGCGCCTGAGCGAGATCGGCCGCAAGCATCCGGTCACGCAAGGTCTGGGCGGCGGTGGAGAGGATCCCGATTGGGGCCGGTGGCTGCGCCAAATCGAGCTGGAGCCGCTGCGGGGGCAGGTCGTGATGACCGGCGTGAACGACAGCCCGCTCATGGTGCTCGACCGCGTGGGCGAGGGGCGCGTGGCACTTCTGGGCTCGGACCACGCCTGGCTCTGGTCGCGCGGTTTCGAGGGCGGCGGACCGCAGCTCGAACTGCTGCGCCGCCTCGCGCACTGGATGATGAAGGAGCCCGAACTCGAGGAGGAGGCGCTCGAAGCCAGCGCGGAGGGGCAGGAGGTAACGATCACCCGCAGGACCCTCGGCGACGAGGTCGCCCCGGTGGAGGTGACGGGCCCCGACGGTACGGTAACCGAAGTGCCGCTCGAGGAGGTCTCCCCGGGGCGGTTCCAGGGCGCGTTCACGGGACCGGAGATCGGGCTCTACCGTCTGAGCGAGGGAGACGAGGAGACGGTGATCGCGCTCGGTCCCTCCGCGCCGCGCGAATTCGAGGAGACGGTCGCGAGCGGTGGAGCGCTCGAGCCGCTGGTGGAGGCACGGCGGGGCGGGATCGATACGATCTCCGACGGCCTGCCCGATCTGCGGCAGGTGCGCGAGGGGCGTCCGGCGGCAGGGCGGGGCTGGATCGGGATCACGCCCAGGGGCGCCTACCTCACGGCCGACGTAACCGCGCGTCCGATCCTGCCGGCCTGGGCCTGGTTGATCCTTGCCGCTGCCCTGACGATCGGTGCCTGGCTAAGGGAAGGGCGCCGCTAGGGCGGACCCGCCATCTAGACTCTAGGAATGGTCGGGGATGCGAAGCTCGACCGTCTGGCCGCCCCAGCCTTCGGGCGAGGTCCGCGCCCGGATCCGGACGGAGCCGGCGTCCGGTGGGATCGCGATCCCCATCTCCGACCGCGTGAACGGCTGTTCGACGACATGGGGATGCCGGATCTTGCGCGTGGCGAGGATCGTGCCGTCGGCAAGCTCCACCCGCCATCCGTCGGCGAAATCTTCCCACCCGGTATCGGCGTGGCGGATTGTGACGGAGATCGTCCAGCCGGAGGCATCGGGCCGTGCGACGGCATCGACGATCTCGGCGGGATCGGCTGAGGCCGGGGTGGCGCAGCCGAGAATCACGGCCGTCAGGGTAAAGGGCAGGTTCACCCGGCCTTATTACCACCACGAGGCTCCCGGGTCAGTCGGAACCGATCAGAATCTCGCGAGGTTTCGAGTGGAATTCGCGGGACCAGAGCACCCAGAGCGTGGCGAGCGTCGCGATGACCAGCGGGACGGCCCCGACGAGCCAGGCGAGCGAGGCCAGCGCGAAATACATCGCCCTCAATCCGCGATTGAAATTCCACGCGGCGCGGATGTTGAGCTCCGCCGCCTTGCGCGCCCGCGGCAGCGTTCGCGGATCGTCATGGGCGTTCGGGACCGCGGCCATGACGACCGCGCAATAGCCGAAAAGCCGGTTCGACCAGACGAAGCGCAGGAAGGCATTGGTGAGGAGGAGGGCGATGAAAGCGAGCTTGATCTGCCAGATGACGGGCGGCAGGCCGATCTCTCCCAACTCTGCGGCGACCCCCACGAGCCGTTCCGCGTTGCCGATGAGGGCCAGCACGCCGCCGATGGCGATGACGCAGGTGGACGCGAAGAACGACGTCCCCTGCCGCAGCGTCGCGAGGATCGCGGCGTCGAAGATCCGCGGCTGGCGCGTGATCATCTGGACCATCCAGTCGCGCCGGTACCCCATCATCAGGACGGTGACCGACGGGTGCCGCGCCTCCGGCCGTTCGATCCACCACCCGATCGCCGCCCAGCCTATGAACAGCGCTGCGACGCCGATCGCGTCGAGCGGACCGAGGAGCAGCAATCGGTCGAAGAGCGTCATGGATCCGTCCGTGATCTCCGGTCTGCGATGGGAAGTGGCAGATCGCCGCCTCCGGGTCCAGCCTGCGCGCGTCATCATGCGCGGGATGCAATCCCAGTATGCGCCGACGGGCATTGCCGGGGGGCCGGGTTCGTCTGCTATGCCTTTGCTGCAGTGCGGCGAGATCCGTGCGCGCTTCCCGAAAGGACATCCAATGGACCGAGATATCGTCCGATCGCGCCTGACCATCCTCTCGCTGGGCCTCGGGGCCTTCGCGATCGGGATTTCCGAGTTCGCGTCGATGGGGCTGCTGCCCTATTTCGCCGCGGGGCTGGGCGTCACCGAACCCATGGCGGGCCACGCGATCAGCGCCTACGCGCTCGGCGTCGTGGTCGGTGCGCCGGTCATCGCCATCCTCGGTGCGCGGCTGTCGCGGAAATCGATCCTGCTCGGGTTGATCGGTGTTTTCGCGGTCGCGAATGCGCTGACGGCGATGGCGCCCGACATCCGCACGCTCATCGCGTCGCGGGCGCTGGCGGGATTGCCTCACGGGGCCTATCTCGGGATCGCCATGCTTCTTGCCGCACGGATGCTGCCGCCCGAACGGCGCAGTGCCGGGGTTGCACAGGTGCTGATGGGGCTCACGCTCGCGAATGTCGTGGGCGTGCCCGTCGCGGGCGCGATCGGCCAGGCTTTCGGCTGGCGCTGGTGCTTCGTGATCACCGCCGCGATCGCGCTCATGTCCTGCGCGGCGCTCTGGCGCGTGGCCCCGCGCGATGCCGTCGATCCCGCGGCGAGCCCCCTGGGCGAGCTCGGCGCGCTCGTCAATCCCGCGGTCCTGCTCACCCTTCTCGTCGGCGCGATCGGCTTCGGCAGCATCTTCGCGGTCTATGCCTACCTCTCGGCCGCGATGATCGAGGTCGCGGGCGCGCCCGCCTGGGCTATTCCCGTGGCGCTCTCGGCCTTCGGCGTTGGGGCCACGATCGGCAATGTCCTGGCCGGCCGTCTCGCGGGATGGTCGCAGTTCGGCGGCGCCTTCGTGCTCCTCGTGGGCATGGTTGTCGTGCCGCTCCTCTATGCGTCCGTCCTGTCGCACTGGCCGCTCGTCACGGGGGCGATGTTCCTCCTGGGCGCGACGGCGGGATTGGTGATCCCGCTGCAGATGCGAATGATGGACGTGGCGGGAAACGCGCAATCGCTTGCCGCGGTGATGATCCACGCGGCGTTCAATTTCGCGAATGCGCTCGGCCCGTTCCTTGCCGGGCTGGCGCTCGCGGGCGGCTACGGCTACCGCGCGACCGGTTGGGTCGGGGCCGCGCTCGCGCTCGGAGGCATTGCGGCGCTGGGCCTCGCGGCGTTCCATGCACGGCACCGGGGGATGCCCGGCGCGACCTTGCGTCCGACCCCCGCCTGATCCGCGCGGCTACATCATGCGGTGGGCGAGATCGCGGAGGATCCAGAGCGTCCCGAAGGCCATGATCCCGAGCAGGAGCAGCGTGAAGAGCAGCACCTGGAGGTCCTCCCGCTTCTGACGGCTCAGATCGATATGCAGGAAGATCCGCAGATGCACGACGATCTGCGAGAGCGCGAGCACGACGAGCGCGGGGAAGATCCACGGCCGAGGCAGAAGCCCCGTCATCACGCTCGCGAAGGACGCCACGGTCAGGACGACGGAGAGGATCAGGCCGATCCCGTAATACCGTCGTTCGTCTCGCTCCTCCTCGTTCTTCGAGGTGAGCATCAGCTTTTCGGCGATCCGTCTCATGCGACCCCCGCGAGAAAGACCATGGAGAAGATCCCGACCCAGACGATGTCGAGGAAGTGCCAGTAGAGGCCCATCCGCGTCACCCGGCTCTTCACGATGTCGGTCAGGCCGAAGACGATGATCTGCCCCGTCATCGCCGCCATCCAGAGAAGCCCCGCGAAGACGTGTAGCCCGTGCAGCCCCACGAGCGCCCAGAGCGCGCTGAGATAGCCCGAGCGTTGCGGCACGGCGCCGATCTCCAGCCAATGCCGGAAATCGAGGAACTCCACGATCAGGAAGCAGAGCGCCGAGGTCGCGGCGATGGCGAGCCAGCCGAGCGTCCGGAGCCGCGTCTCGTGATACTTCATCGACAGGCTCGCCCATGAGAAGGCGAACGAGGAGCCGAGAAGGAGCGCCGTCTGGAGCGCGACGCTCCTGAGGTTCGTCACGTCCTCGGGCCCCGGACCACCGGCCGTCGCGCCCACCATCGTTCCGAAGATGGCGAAGACGAGGCCGAAGGTGACCAGATCGCTCATCAGGAAGACCCAGAAGCCGAAGACCTTCAGCTCCGCCACGTGCGTCTCGCCCTCGTAGCCGAGGTTCATCCCCGGATGGATGTTCTCCTGCGTGCTCATGAGGCGATAACCATGTCGGTCGCGGCATAGCCGCGGTTCTTCGTACCGGTTTCGTGGTCGCGTGTGATCGGCTTGCCGAGGTCGATCGCCTCGATCCAGGCCTGGTTCACGCGGCGGACCTCGACCGCGGGGATGACGACCTCGGGATGGTCGCGGAAGGAATGGATGAAGTACCACACGAGGATCGAAATCACCGAGGCCACCGCAAGCCACCAGATATGCCAGGTCATCCCGAAGCCGAACCCGGTCGTGGCCAGCATCACCCAGAACCCCGAGGACGTGTTGGGCGGCATGTGGATGTCGCGGTATTCCTGGGGCACGACGTAGGGCTTGCCCTCGGCCTTCTCCCGCGCGAAAGCGTCGCGCGCGTTCACCTCTGGGATCACTGGGAAGTTCCAGTGCGGCGGCGGCGCGGGCGTGGCCCATTCGAGCGTCCGCCCGTCCCACGGATCGCCAAGCGGCACGAGAAGCGCCTCGCGGTTGCGGATCGAAATCCAGAGCGTCACGAAGAGCCCCGCGAAGGCCGCGAGCAGGACGAACGCGCCTAGCAGGCAGACGATCATGTAGGGCAGGAAGGCCGGATCGGCGAAGGCCGCGGAGCGCCGCGGATAGCCCATCAGCCCGACCACGTAGAGCGGCAGGAAAGTCATCGCGAAGCCGACGATCCAGAGGACCGCCGTGATCGTGCCGGCCCGTTCGTCGAGGCGGAAGCCGAAGGCCTTCGGGAACCAGATGTGGATGCCCGCGAAGATGCCGAAGATTAGCCCCGGCAGAAGCACGTTGTGGAAATGCGCGACGATGAACTGGGTGTTGTGGACCTGCCAGTTGATGGCCGGATTGGCGAGGATGATGCCGGAGAAGCCGCCGATGGTGAAGAGGATGAAGAAGCCCGCCATGTAGACCATCGGCGTCGTCATCCGGATCCGCCCCCTCCAGAGCGTGGCCATCCAGACATAGACCTTCACGCCCGTGGGGATGGCGATGATCGCGGTGGCGATGCCGAAGGCCACGTTGATCGTCGGCGACTGTCCCATCGTGAAGAAGTGGTGGAGCCAGACGCAGAAGCTGATCACCGCGATCGACATCGTGGCGAGCACCAGCGAGGTATAGCCGTAGAGCCGCTTGGCCGCGAAGGTGGAGGTGAGCTCGGAAAAGATGCCGTAGGCGGGCAGGATCAGGATGTAGACCTCGGGATGGCCGAACATCCAGAAGAGGTTGGCGTAGTTCATCATGTTGCCGCCGAGGTCGTTGGTGAAGAAGTGGAACCCCGCGACCCGGTCGAGCGCCTGCATGAGCCCCGCGACCGTCAGCGGCGGCAGCGCGAAGACGAGGAGGATCGACGTGCAGAGCGCGGTCCAGCAGAAGACCGGCATCCGCAGGTAGTGCATGCCGGGCGCGCGCATCTTGTAGATCGTCACCGCGAAGTTCAGCCCTGAAAACATGGAACCGAAGCCCGACAGGACGATCGCCCAGATCCAGTAATCCGGGCCCGGTCCGGGATCGAAATCCGCGCCCGTGAAGGGTGGATAGGCGGTCCAGCCGCCGGTCTCGAACGCGCCCAGCACGAGCGAGGCCATGACGAGGATCGCGCCCGTCGTGGTGAGCCCCAGGCTGACCTGGTTGAGAAGCGGGAAGGCCATGTCCCGGGCGCCGATCTGTAGCGGGATCAGGTAGTTCATGAACCCGGTGATGAACGGCATGCCCACGAAGAAGATCATGACGGTGCCATGGGTGGAGAAGAGTTCCGCCCAATGGTGGTTCGACAGGAACCCGCCGTCGAGGGCGGTCGCCTGGTGGGTTCGCATGACGACCCCTTCGGCGATGCCGCGCGCCATCATCACGAAGCCCAGGATGATGTACATGATGCCGATCTTCTTATGATCGACCGAGGTCAGCCATTCGCGCCAGAGCCAGACCCACCGCCGCGCGAGGGTGATCCAGGCCAGGACGGCGACGAGGCCCAGCACCGCGACCCAGGCGGCGCCGGAGGCAACGGCGGAATCGATGCTGAACTCCTCGAAGACCTCGAAGAGTTTCACGTCGTCCCAAGTGAGGCGGCCGAGAAGATTATTCATGATCCATCCCCGGCATGTGATTGTCGTGGGTATCGTCCGGGAACGGGCATTCCACGGCGTCGGCATCGGGCCCCGTTGGGGTGCAGGCGACGCTCCGGCCCGCCCCGTGCGGGGCCGCGGGCAGGCGGGCCGCCTCCGGATCGTAGGTCGGCGAGCCCGGCTGCGTCTCCGGTGGGACCGGCTCTCCGGTCATGTAGCGTGCGAGGACGCGTCCGAAGAGGGCCCCGTCCGGGAGCGTGAAGGCGAAGGGTCCCGACCCCTCCCGGTCCAGATCGTCGCGCGCCGCCGCGAGATCGCCGCTCTTGGCGAGCAGGCCGTAGGTCCGGTCGTCGAGCGGCGGGGCCGTCCGGGCGCTCGCGATCCAGGCGTCATACGCATCCTCGGCGACCGCGCGCACGGGGCCGCGCTGCTGCGGGAAACCGGTGCCGTTATATTGCGTGTTCTCCGCCAGCGTCTCGCCCTCCTCGCTCGCGATCAGGTTCAGCTGCGTCTCCATCCCGGCCATGGCGTAAATTTGCCCCGCGAGGGCAGGGGCCATGAAACTTTGCATCACCGTGTCGCTCGTCAGCCGGATCTCGACGGGGCGATGGACCGGAATGACCATCTCCCCCACGCTCGCCACGCCTTCGTCGGGATAGAGATAGAGCCATTTCCAATCCAGGCCCACGATGTCGATCCGCACCGTCGGTCCCGCAATCTCGAACTCCATGCCGCGGGCCATCTCCGCGTCGATCGTCCGGTAGGGGTCGATCCGGAACACCCCTTGTGCGAGCCAGATGCCGAAGGCCACGACGATCGCCGTGGGAACCCCCCACATCAGGATTTCGAGCTTGGTGTTGAAATGCCATTGTGGACTGTAGGTCGCTTGGTTGTTCGATCGCCGGTAGCGCCACAGGATCACCGGCACGCCGACGAAAACCGGCAGGACCGCGATCAGGACGATCACCGAGGCCCAGATCAACTCGAGGAGCTGCATCTCCGCGATGGGGCCGATGGGGCGCAGGAACCCGGCCGCCAGCGCCGGGTCGCCCAACATCGCGACCGGGGCCGAAATCGCGGCGAGACTGCCGGCCCGGACGTGAATCGATCTCATGGGGCCGAGCCTCCCGTTCTTCAGGGCCATGACCAGATTGAAACGACGCACCGGCCCGGCACTGTTCCCGCGGGACCGCATTAGAACCGCAACTGCGACCATACTGCGCAGCCCGAAGCGATCTGCAAGCGATGCGTTAACTAGTTTTGCCCTCTATCGCATCGATCCCACGGTTGCCACCGCCGGGCGCCCGGATAATCTGAGCCGGAATTCAGGACGGAGCGGCCACGACATGGATTGCGATCCGGCGCTGCGGATCAGAGTGCTCGACGAGGCGGACGTGCAGGCCTACCGGGCCTTTCACCTCATAGCGCTGAGCGAGGCCCCGACGAGTTTCGGCTCGACCTACGAGGTGGAAGCGGAGCGATCCGAGGAAGAGCTTCGCGAACGCCTGCGGACCAACTGCGTTTTCGCGGCCTTCGACGACCGGTGCATCGTCGGCATGATCGTCTTTGCGCAAGGCGAGGGCGGCAAGCTGCGCCACAGGGGGATCGTATCGGGATTCTACGTCGATCCGACCCGGCAGGGTCTGGGGATCGGCGGATCGCTTCTCGATGCGCTGATCGCGGAGGCGCGCCACCGTGTCGAGCAACTTGTCCTTATCGTGACGGGAGGAAACCAGTCCGCGATCGGGCTCTACGAGGCACGCGGTTTCGAACGCTGCGGGATCGAGCCGCGTGCCCTCAAGCACGAGGGAGCCTATTACGACGGCGTCATGATGGTCAGGTTCCTGACCTGACCTGACATGGGGCGGCGAAATAGGGATCGGCACCGCCCCGATGGCTTTCCCGTCGGGACGCGGCCGTCATTCGATCCGTTCGAAGACACCGCAGGCGATCCGGTCGCCGGATTCCCCGGAGGGCTGGCTCGCGTAATCGTCCGGGCCGCTGTGGATGATGAAGGCCGCGCCATCCTCGTCGAAGATCATCTCGTCCATCTCGATAAGGTTGTTGAACACCTCCACGTTCATCGCCCCGTCGGACGAGACGACGGCATTGGGCAGGTCGCCCGGATGCGGGCCGTCCTCGGACATGACCCCGTGCGACGCGTCACCGGCGATATGCCCGCCCGCGGAAGAGAAATCGTCCGCCGAGCAGTCACCGGTCTCGTGCAGGTGGATGCCATGCGAGCCCTCCGGAATGTCCGTTGCCGCCACGATGACGAGGATCTGGCCGGATGTCGTCGAGTTCAGGGTCACGGTTCCGATGCTCTCCCCATCGATGTTCTGCAATTCAGAGCGGGCGGCGATCTCGGGTGTTGGTTGGGCGAAAGCCGTCGAAGCGGCTAGTAGAGCCACGGGCAGGGCGATGCGAAGCATGAAACGGTCCTCTCCTTCAGTCATCCCCTCAACCGGCGAATGAAAGACGAGGTTCCAATGCTCCGGGGCATCGGCGGCGCATGCCGCCCAAGTTCCATGTTGAACTGAGCTTCGTCTGGCGTGTAGACAGGCACTGCGCCCGGCCCGCCAGCGCCTAGGCCCCGTAGCTCAACTGGATAGAGCAATTGACTTCTAATCAATAGGCTGAGGGTTCGAGTCCTTCCGGGGTCGCCAATCTGTTCTCGTGCTGCTGTGTGACGTCCGACAACGGTTCTCCGTTTTTACGACAAAAAACGGACTCGAGTGCAATGGTCCTGGCGCTAAATTCGCCGCGTTCGACTGTGCGGACCTGCGGTTCCCGGCGGGCATCTTACCGCCTACATTCCCTCAAGGTCGCAGGGATAGCGCCCGTTCGACATCTGCCCGGAGATAGACCGGACCGTAATCCTCGCCGGCGGGTCGGAAACGCTCGACACCGCGTTTCTCGATCAAGGAGTTCGCGGAGTTCCGGTGCAGACCGGTTTCGCGGATGATCGTGGAGATCGTCATGAACTTTGCATGGAATGCCGCAGCGTCTTCCTCCGTAATATAGACATGTACGCGGTGCGTCCTCGGGTTCGGGAGCGGCGTGCCCGGTGTATGACCATCATCCACGAGCCTTTGGAAATCAGCCCGGTTCCGCAATCCGATCGATCGGCCGAACTCGCCCGCGCTTGGAAACTCCGGTCTTTGTCGCCGAGACCGGTGGTCCTTCAGGACGTCGACGTCGTTCCTGCAAACGAAGATACCGGCATACCCTGCAAGATCGGGTCGATGCCCGACCCGCAATCGCTTCTCCTCGATCGCCTCGACAATCCTTCGCAGATCGACGCCAGTCCGGATCCGCGCGCGGTTGATATGCTCCCAGTCTCGATCGGCCGGATCGATCCGGGTCGCACCGGCGCGTAGAAGGTCGAGGAGGCGCGCCCCGTCCGACAGCCGCCACGGGAACTTGACCGTCGAAATGTCGATGCGTGGCACGAGAAGGCCGGCGTCGACGAGGGCCCGGAACTGTGGCAGTGTTGCGCTGATGGCGCGGCGCATCTCCTTCGGCCCGACGAGCGTCGGGATCTCGGCCAGCAGATCGGCGTAGGCCGCGGCGTCGAACGTTTTCCGGGTATCGGGCCGGTCGTCATCCGGCGCGATCGCGCCATGCCGGACGAGGAACTGCTCGAGGAACTGTGACCCCACGCCGATCTCGCGGGCGGCGGATCGCAGGGAATGAAGCCGCCGGACCTCGAGCCGTTCGCCGAGCACGTCATCGCCGGCTGCCATCGGCCAGGTCGCGAGGATCCTGTCGCGCATGAGGGCCCGGAACGGTGCGAAGTCCGGGTCGTCCCGCAGGTCGGTCGACAGTCGATGGTATAGCGGTTTGAAGGTCTTGTTTGGCAGGTCATTGTAGTGATCGGTGTTCGCCGCGAGGTGAGCGAGCGCATTCGCGATAGCGGTTTCGCCACCACGCGCCACCTGGAAGCCGAGATCGTGGGCGATCCATTGCGCTTCCGTTTCCTCTGTATCCACGTGATCGCCCAGGCGTAGCAGCGCCTGGCCCAGCAGATGGCAGAAGGTCGTTCCCGCGTAGAGCGGATGGCCAGCGAGCCACGTCCCGTCGTCCCCCGTGGCCAGCCGCGCGTCGAGCCAGAGATCGTAGGCGGTCGGCGTCCGCCGTCGACGATCCAGGGCACCGGACCGGATGTCGCCTTCGATCTCGGCCAGGCGCGCGACCGTGTCGAAGCGCTCCGGCACAGGACCGCGCTGCCATAGCGGGATCAACGGATGATCGTGGGCGACACAGGTCATCGCATGGCGCAGCTGCCAATGACCACGCATCGCCATGGCCTCGACGGCCCGGCCGTCATGGGCGTCCGCGTCCTCCCGCAGGCAGATCGGACATCCTCGAACCTGCGGGTTCCGCAATGCGCGGGACACGAAGACCTCACTTCGGAAAGTCGTCCGTACGTCCCCGATAGCTGTCCCCGTCCACGAGACGAGGTCGGCCATCCGGTCGTCATCGAGACCGCCCAGTCGGGCGATGCTGTCCAGCACCGCGGGGTCGAGAAGCAGGACAGCCCTGAAGGTGAAACCCATGTCCTGCGCGAACTCCATCACTGAGGTGAAGTTCTTCGCGGCCATGCGTGACACGAAGGAGGGCAACGTCTCGCGGGGAACCGGGACGGGGCGCAGGGGCAGGGCGGACATCATGGACCCTGTCTACGAACGATGCCTCATCGCGCCAAGATTGTTCGGCGACGGGATACCGTTCGCCGGCTGTTCACGCGGCAACGTTTCCCGT
>NZ_QKZL01000008.1 GCF_003253995.1 Palleronia aestuarii | reverse complement strand
GCTGATCTTCCCCCGGTTCGGTGGAGGCCTCTGCTAAGGTCTTCGGACCTGGAAGGAGCATCTGATGACGGGGCAACGGAAGCGGCGGGAGTTTCCCGAGGCGTTCAAGCGCGAGGCGGTCGAGAGGGTCCGCACGAGCGGTCTGACGATCATCTCGGTGGCCAAGGAACTGGACGTGCACGAGACGGTGCTGCGGCGCTGGATCACGCGCTACGGCGAGCCGGGTATGGCCCCGACGACGCGCGCGGGCGCGAGGGCGGCCGCCGGAGGTCTGTCTCCCGCCGATCTGGCGGCCGAGAATGCGCGCCTCAAGCGCGAGAACACCCGTCTCCAGACGGAGCGCGACATCTTGCGAAAGGCCGCGCTCGCCAGTGTGCTTGCACCGTCGCCACGGTCGCTCGGACCCGTGGCGCGACCATGGCGACCGCACATGGCTCGCTCTTCGGGGCGGCCACCCGATGAAGTTCGGGTTCGTGGATGAGCACAAGAACCTCTGGCCGATCTCGGTGATGTGCCGCGTGATGGGGGTGTCCGTGAGCGGCTACGACGCATGGCGCTCCCGCCCCGAGAGCGCACGGGTGAAGGCCAACCGATCTCTGCTCGAAGAGATCCGTCGAATCCATGCCTACAGCGGCGGCGCGTATGGGGTCCCGCGTGTGCATGCCGTTCCACGTGGCCTGGGCCGAGCCGTCGGGCGCAATCGCGTGGCCCGCCTGATGCGGCAGGCCGGGCTGCGTGGGCTGGCCGCCTTGCCGCGCCGCGTGCGGACAACTGACAGCCGGCATGGGTATCCCATCGCGCCGAACAGGCTCGGACGGGACTTCACCGCAGCGGCCCCGAACCAGATTTGGCTCGGCGACCTGGCCCCCGCCTCCGCGGGGGCAGGCTCTACGTGCGCACCGGCGAAGGCTGGTTCCCGGGGCTGTCGCGGCCCCACCGGGGCCACGGTCCCCGTACACTCCTGGCCGCGGTCCTCGACTTGCACACGCGCAAGATCGTGGGATGGTCCATGCGCGAGACGCTGCACGCCGAGATCGCCGTCGAGGCGCTCGAGATGGCGGTGAGGCGACAGAGGCCGGCCCCCGGCCTGATTTGCCACACCGACCGCGGTATCCAGTACGCCTGCGAGGACTACCGCAAGGCCCTGGAGGCCGCGAAGATCACGCCGTCGATGAGCCGCAAGGGCGATTGCCTCGACAACGCCCCCATGGAGAGCTTCTTTGGGTCTCTGAAGACCGAGCGCGTCCACCACCAGAGCTACGCCACCAGGGACGAGGCGAGGCGCGACCTGTTCGCCTGGACCGAGGGCTGGTACACTACTCACCGCCTCCACTCGGCGCTGGGATACAGATCATCCGCCGCCATGGAACGGGCGGCCTAACCGCTTCCACCGAACCGGGGGAAGATCAGATCAGGTGGAGCCGCATGGGCGCGTTCGCGCGGATCATGGAGGGGCTCGCCGCCGGGCAGGCCGATTGCTGGACGATCATGATCGACACGACCCATCTGAAGGCGCACCGGACAGCCTAAAGCCTGCGCCTTCAAAAAGGGGAGCGTAGCCGCCTGATCGGGCGGAGTTCGAGGATCAGGAGACGATCCGGTGGATCGTTTCCCCGAGGACGGCGGGATGAATAGCAGGCTCCATGTCGTCACCGACCGCGAAGGCCGCCCTGTCCGCCTCTTTATAGCCGCCGACCAGGTCAGCGACTATAAGGGCTCAAACGCCGCCACCGTCATCTATTGGCTATGAGTCCCAAGCCTAGAGGCGCCCCGCGGGGCGCCTTTTTCATCGCGGCTTGCGCCAGACGTGCCAGACGCGCCACGCGATGCTTGCGAGGAACACGGCGATGGCGAGCGCGGGCCAGACGAGGATCGATTCCGTTTCCCGGATCGTGCCCCAGATCGACTGGATGAAATCGCCGATCTGGTGGCCCACGGCCACCATGAGCCAACCCCAGACGAGGGCAGTCACCGCCGTCACCGCCGCATAGGTCTGGAAACTGATCGTTCCTCCCGCGGCGAGCGCCAGGGGGACGAAGGTCCGGCTGCCCGGCACGAACCGGAACAGCGCCGCGAGGAGTATCGGTCGTCCGAGAAAGCGCGAGACGAACCGGTCCGCTGCGGGATGGTCGAGCGCTTTCGCGACCGAGGGACGCGTACTGAAGAGCAGGGCCGCGAGATAGAGCACGATATCGGAAACCCAGCCGCCGAGCGCAATGGCGATGATCGTCGGCCATCGTTCAAACACGCCACGCTGCTCCAGCACGCCCGCGGTGAGCGCGACACTATCGCTGGAGATCGCGGTCCCCAGGAAAACGAGCCACAGACCGTGCTCGACGAGAAGAGGATCGAGATCCATCCGTCCTTTATCGAGGGTCGGCCCGGTTTGGTGAAGCCCTGCTTCCGCAACGTTCGCGTCAATCGACGTGACTGGAATGTCGGGCGCCAGGTGATACTCTCAAGGTTGTTGCTGAACCCCGGAGCCGCCGATGAAGCGCCTGTATTTTGCTCTTGTTGCCTCTGCATTGATCGCAACGCCCGCGGCCGCTTTCCGTGCAGACAATGGTTTGAACGTCGTCGCCAACGCACCGGGGGAGGGGTTCACCGTCGATTGGGCGGGTGCGTCCGGCGCCTCGGACTTCTGGTGTGCCGCCGGGGAGTTCGCGATCCGCGGCCTCGGCCTTCCCACCGGCACGCGGCTCTATCGCTATTCGGCTCCGCCACGCCGGTCGGGGGAGGGCATCGCCTTCGGCCTCGACCCCGCACGGGGCCAACCGACCGGGCTTTTGCGAGTCGCCGGAGGGCAGTCGGTGACCGCGGCTTACGCCCGTCGCTTCTGCGAGTTCAGCCGCTTCTCGGATCGCTGACATGCAGACGGAGTTTCAGGTCGAAACGACCGGCCCCGGCCTCTACGAGTTCACGGACCATGCGGCGGAATGGCTCGAAGGGCGGGCGAGCGACGGGCTTCTGACGCTCTTCGTCCGACACACGTCCTGCTCGCTCCTCGTGCAGGAGAACGCGGATCCGGACGTGCAACGCGATCTGCTGGCCTGGCTCGATCGCCTAGTCCCGCGGGCCGACACACCGGACATGCGGTATCTGCGGCACCGGTCGGAGGGGCCGGACGACATGCCGGCCCATATCAAGGCCGCCCATCTTCCGGTCAGCCTCCAGGTGCCGGTGTCGGGGGGACGGATGCGGCTTGGAACGTGGCAGGGTCTCTATCTCGTTGAGCATCGCGACGCCCCGCACCTCAGGCGGATCGCCGCGCATTTCGCCTAGTTCTGCGGCATGAGATAGATCTCGCGGATGGACGCGCGCGACGGTGCGGTAATTATGTGCAGGACCGCCTCGGCCACGTCGTCGGGGTGAAGCTTGTCGGGCTTGGCCTCGTCGAAGAAGGGCGTGTCCACCATGCCCGGCGCCACGACCGCGCAGCGTCCGCCCCATTCCCGCATCTCTTCGGCCATGTTCCCGGCATAGCCGTGGACGAACCACTTGGTTGCGCCATAGATCGAGCCCGAGATATGCCGCCGGCCGGCCGCGGACCCGGTGAGGACGAGCGTTCCCTTGCGCTTCTTGAGTTCCGGGATCGCGGCGCGCGCGGTATGGAGCACGCCCATCACGTTAATGTCGACGAGACGGCGCCATTCCTCGGGATCCCCCTCGACGGTCCCGGGCGTGTCGAGGCCGATCCCCGCATTGGCGAAGGCCGCGTCGAGACCGCCGAACGCCTCGACCGTCCGTGCGACTGCCGCTTCGAGGCTCGCGAGGTCCGTCACATCACCGGGCAGGGCGATGGCCTGTTCCCCCAGTTCCGTGCTCAAAGCCTCGAGCCGTTCGGCCCGCCGGGCACAGAGCGCCACATTCCAGCCAGCGGCGACGGCGTGACGGGCGGTCGCCTCGCCTATGCCGCTGCTCGCGCCAGTGATGAACAGAGTTTTCGCGGCCATGTCATGATCCTCTCGTCGTATGTTTCGCATGGCCAACGTGGTCGGGCCGCATCGGTTCAGACCCCGCATCTTGCGGTCGTCCTTTCGCCCTACCCAAGGGATGCGACCCTCCCTATAGTGCCGATGCCGATGAAGCCGGGGGAGAGGCGATGCGCTGTCCGTTTTGCGGGAACACTGACACGCAGGTGAAGGATTCACGCCCGGCGGAAGACCACGTGGCGATCCGGCGCCGGCGGTTCTGTCCGGCCTGCGGTGGCCGTTTCACCACCTACGAACGGGTGCAGCTGCGCGACCTCGTCGTGGTCAAGACCAACGGGCGGCGGGAGGATTTCGACCGCGACAAGCTCGAACGCTCGATCCGGATCGCGCTGCAGAAGCGCCCGATCGAGCCGGAGCGGATGGACCAGATGATCTCCGGCATCGTGCGCCGCCTCGAGAGCATGGGGGAGACGGACATCCCGTCGAAGGTGATCGGCGAGATCGTGATGGAGAGCCTCGCGCGGATCGATGCCGTGGCCTATGTCCGCTTCGCCAGCGTCTACAAGAACTTCCAGGCGGCGGACGATTTCGACCGCTTCGTGAGCGAACTGCGTCCCCTGACCCAGCCCGAGGAGTGAGGGACGCCGACTACATGGCGCATGCCCTGGCGCTCGGGCGGCGCGGCCTGGGACAGGTCTGGCCTAATCCGGCGGTCGGGTGCGTGATCGTGTCCCAGGGGCGGATCGTCGGCCGGGGCTCGACCCAGCCCGGCGGGCGCCCTCATGCCGAAGCGGTGGCGCTCGAGCAGGCCGGGCCGCGGGCGCGCGGTGCGACGGCCTATGTCTCTCTCGAACCCTGTGCCCATCACGGGCGGACGCCGCCCTGCGCCGATGCGCTCGTCGCTTCCGGCATTGCCCGTGTCGTGACGTCGATGGAGGATCCCGACCCGCGTGTCGCGGGCAGGGGCCACAGGATCCTGCGTGATGCGGGCATCGAGGTCACGACGGGGATCTGTGCAGCGGAGGCCCGTCGCGATCAGGCGGGCTTTCTTCAGCGTATCATGCAGGGCCGGCCGATGCTGACGCTGAAGCTCGCGACCTCCTTCGACGGTCGGATCGCGACGGCGAGCGGGGAATCGCGCTGGATTACCGGCCCGGACGCGCGGCGAGCGGTCCATGCGATGCGTGCGCGCCACGACGGCATTCTTGTCGGCGGCGGCACGGCGCGGGCCGACGATCCCGAGCTGACCGTTCGAGGGCTCGGACCTGTGTGCCAGCCGGTGCGACTGATCGCCTCCCGCAAGCTCGACCTGCCGGAGGCCGGCCGGCTCGCATCCTCCGCGCGGCAGGGAAAGCTGTGGCTTTGCCACGGACCGGAGGCGACGGAGCGGCGGCGGGCGCATTGGCGGGAGGCCGGAGCCCGGCTAATCGAGATACCCGTCCGGCACGGCCAACTCGACCTCACGGCGCTCCTTGCGGTGCTGGGGGCGGAGGGTCTGACGCGCATCTTCTGCGAGGGCGGCGGTACCTTCGCCGCATCGCTTCTGCAGGCCGATCTCGTCGATCGGCTGGCCGGCTTCACCGCCGGGCTCGCGCTCGGGGCGGAGGGCCGACCGGGTCTCGGCGCGCTCGGCATCGACCGCCTCGTGGCCGCGCCGCGCTTCGAGTTGGACGAGACGCGCGCCGTCGGGGGCGATGTCCTGCATGTCTGGCGTCGCGTGCCGACAGCGTGACGCCGGCCGGGAGGGCGATGCCTTGCTCCGCGCGCGCGTCCGGGCGATAGGAAACCGGTCAGTGTACTTTTCTCCAAGGAGGTCGAGATGTTCACCGGTCTTGTCAGCGACGTCGGCGAAGTCCTGTCCGTTCATCGCGACGGCGATCTCAGGGCGAGGATCGGCTGTTCGTACGACGTCGAGGGGATCGCGATGGGCGCCTCGATCGCCTGCGACGGCATCTGCCTGACGGTAATCGCCTCCGGTACCGATCCCCGGACCTGGTTCGAGGTGGAGATGAGCGCGGAGACGTCGTCGAAAACGAATGCCGGTCACTGCGGCTGGCCTGTCGGGCGCCGGATCAACCTCGAACGTTCCTTGCGGCTCGGTGACGAGCTTGGCGGACATATCGTCTCGGGTCATGTGGACGGCGTTGCAGAAATTGTCGACGCGACCACGCAGGACGGGAGCACGCGTTACACGCTCCGCGCGCCGGACGCCCTCGCTAAGTTCATTGCGCCGAAAGGGTCGGTCGCGCTGAACGGAACCTCGCTGACCGTGAACGAGGTCGACGGGGCCCTGTTCGGCGTGAACCTGATCCCCCATACGAAGGAAGCCACGACGTGGGGGCAGGCGAAACCCGGCGACATGGTCAATCTCGAGGTCGACACGATGGCGCGCTACGTCGCGCGCCTGCAGGAGATGGCGTGATGACGGGGATTGGGCACAATGGCGGGCCCGAGCTGTCCGGACGGGGTTGGCGGCGCCATTGCTGGACCGAGGCGCGACGCGCCCTTCTGCCGCACCTGCCGCTCAACGTCGTGCGCCGGAGGGTGAAGCGGGCCAAGGAGCTCGGCCTCGACTATTCCGCCTACGCCACCGTGCGCGCCACGACCGGGCGCGATATCGTGGGCTTCCTCTTTTCCATGAACGCTCTCGGCGTGCTGGGCGACGGCGCGAAGATTCCGGAACGGCGTCTGGCGCGGGTCGAGGGGATCACCGGAGCCGCGCGGATCGGCCTCGCCCCGGAAAGCTGGCGCCGTCCCGATGCGCTCGACGCCTGGGCGGATGCGCCGGCCCCGTTCTCTCCCTGGCGTGAGCAGGCCCGCGCGATGGACGACGCACGCGGGAAGATGCCCGGCGACGCCGTGCTCCTCGTCGGCGCCGCACCCTGGGAGGCCGCATGGTCGAGCGCCGGTCGGCTCGCCGGATATCTTTCGGCGGCGTCGTATTTCGGCGATCCCTGAGACCGCCCACTCTGGCCATCGCCCGGGGGCTGCGCTATCTGCGGCGCCGATGACCGAGCGAGGGGCGATGAGCGCACCATCCGAATATCACGACGCCGTCTCCTCGATCGAGGAGATCCTCGAGGATGCCCGCAACGGGCGCATGTTCATCCTCGTCGATCACGAGGACCGGGAGAACGAGGGCGATCTCGTGATCCCCGCGCAGATGGCGACGCCCGATGCGATCAACTTCATGGCGACGTACGGACGGGGGCTCATCTGCCTCAGCCTGACGGGCCAGCGCTGCGACGCGCTCGGCCTGCCGCTCATGGCGTCGCACAATTCGAGCCGGCACGAGACGAACTTCACCGTGTCGATCGAAGCGCGGGAGGGCGTCTCGACCGGCATTTCCGCCCATGATCGGGCGCGGACGATTTCCGTCGCGATCGACAGCGCCACGACCGCGAGCGATATCGCGACACCGGGGCATGTCTTTCCGCTGCGTGCGCGGGAAGGCGGGGTCCTCGTCCGCGCGGGCCATACGGAGGCCGCCGTCGACATCTCCCGTCTCGCGGGGCTGAACCCCTCGGGCGTGATCTGCGAGATCATGAACGAGGACGGGACGATGGCGCGTCTGCCCGATCTCGTCGCCTTCGCGCAGCGCCACAACCTCAAGATCGGCACGATCAGCGATCTGATCGGGTACCGCCGCCGCAACGACAACCTCGTCCGCGTCAGTCGTGAACAGGTCGTGACGAGCGAATTCGGCGGCGACTGGACGATGCGGATCTATACCGACGAGACCCAGGGCGCGGAGCATATCGTCCTCATCAAGGGCGACATCTCCACTGACGATCCCGTACTTGTCCGGATGCACGCGATGGATCCGCTGCTCGACGTGGTAGGGATCGGCGGTCCGGGGCGGGCGCACGAATTCGGGGCCGCGATGGAACTCATTGCCGCAGAGGGCCGGGGTGTGCTCGTCCTCCTGCGGGACCTGACCATGAAACTGCTTGCCGAGGATGAAGTCTCCCCGCAGACGCTGCGCCAGTACGGGCTCGGCGCGCAGATACTTTCATCTCTCGGATTGCACGATCTCGTCCTTCTCACCAACTCGCCCCGCCCGCGGGTCGTAGGGCTCGAGGCCTACGGTCTCGCGATCTCGGACACGCGCCGCATCTCGGAGGACGCCTGATGGCCGGACAATCGCACTACACTCCGCCGCTCCCGGACTTCGACCGGCCGGTGAAGGTGCTGATCGTGGTGGCGCCTTATTACCGCGACATCGCCGACCACCTTCTCGCAGGCGCCCGGAAGGCGCTCGATGGGGCAGGGGCTGCGCATGAGACCGTCGAGGTTCCGGGCGCGCTCGAGATCCCGACGGCCATCCGCATCGCGCAGCGGACCTCGAACTTCGACGGGTTCGTCGCGCTCGGCTGCGTCATCCGTGGCGAGACGACGCATTACGAGACCGTCTGCAACGACAGCTCGCGCGGGCTGATGCTACTTGGGCTCGATGGCTGCGCCATCGGCAACGGCATTCTGACGGTCGAAAGCCACGCGCAGGCGCTCGCGCGCGCGGACGAGCAGGACAAGGGGGGCGGTGCGGCCGAGGCGGCATTACATCTCGTTGCACTGTCGCGGAAATGGGCGCGGGCGGAGAAGGGGATCGGCTTCAAGCCCCGCGGCGAGGACACCGTGTTCGCATGAGTGCCGATAAACGTCAGATGCGCTCCGTCGCCCGGCTGTACGCAGTTCAAGCCCTCTTCCAGATGGAGCATTCCGATCTCTCCATCGACCGCGTGCGCGCGGAATTCGAGGATCACCGCTTCGGCGCCGCCTACGAAGAGGGCGAGATGGCCGAAGGCGACGTCGACCTGTTTCGCAAGATCCTCGAGGACGCCGTCTCGCGTCAGACCCGGATCGACCAGATGACGGATCGTGCGCTCGTCGCGAAATGGCCGATCGACCGGATCGACCCGACGCTTCGCGCGCTCTTTCGTGCGGCGGGGGCCGAACTCGTCGCGGGCTCCGCACCGCCCCGCGTGGTGATCGTGGAGTTCGTGGACGTCGCCAAGGCGTTCTATCCGGAAGGGCGGGAATTCCGCTTCGTCAACGCGGTGCTCGACCACATGGCGCGGGAGGCGAAGCCGGAAGCCTTCGCATGACCGGTTCCGCGCGGGACGCGCTCGCCACGTTCAACGAACGGGTGAAGCTTCTCGCCACCTCGGTCAACACGATCGGTCTCGGTCTCATCGGCGTTGCGGTGGTCCGTCCGCTCACGGAATCCTTCTCGAATGCGGGCGACACGATCTGGTGGCTGCTCGCAGGACTGGCAATGCACGGACTTTCGCATTATGTTCTGCGGTACATGAGGAAGGAGTGACGCAATGACCTTCTACGCCTTCATCGTACCACTCGGGGCGCTCGCCTTTGCGGGTGCGGGCATCCTCTTCATCCGTCGCGAGGAACGCAAGCTCGATGCCAAGCTCCGCGCAGATGCGGGGCGCGCGCGCTGAACGTCAGGTCTCGCCTTCGTTGACGAGGCCGTACTCCGCGAGCTCCTCTGCGACGAGCACGTAGATCTCGTCCGGAGGTGTCATCAGCGCAGGCTGCATCAGGCGCAGGTCGATCTCCATTTCTTCTAGATAGGCCATCACGAGGCCCTGTCCGCGCTGTATGTCCTCGACCGCCATGAAGGCGGGCAGGACGCTGTTCTCTCCGAAATAATGCTGATGGACGCCGATCGTCGCGCCCTCGTCGGCGTGTCGCGTGACGCCGCCCGCGAGCAGATAGGGGCACGCGGAGAGGCAGACATCGCCCATCGCGACGATTGTGGTGACGTTCTCCTCGCGGAAGAAGCGGCCGAGCGCGATGGCGTCCGTCACCGATCCGCCAGGGCTTTGCAGGAGGATGGAAGGCCGTTCCTCCACGGCGAGACGGGGGGCGAGCTCCTCGGCGATCCGTTCCCCGTCGCCCGGTGCGATCGTGCCGGTGAGCCTCAACGCGGGCACGCCGTCGCGCTCGACTTCCGTCACGACGAGGCGCGGAGGCAAGTCGCCCGTGGGCGGAAACGGCTGGCCGGGAGAGGCGGGCGGCGGATCGCCCGGGCGGTAGCGGCGGGTCTGGTCGCCGGGTCGGACCGGCTCTTCCAGCGCGGGCGCCCGCGGGCGGGACGCAAATCCCTGCCAGCCCGCGGAAATGTCGCCGAGGACGAGAAGGGTGCCGATACCGATCTGCAGGACGAGGATCGCAATGATCGCCCCGCGCGGTCCGTTCCTCATTCGGCGCGGCCGCGCAGCGGCGTCGGAGCGGGCATGGCGGGCGGCGTCTCCGGCGGCAATCTCGATCCCTCGACCTCTTTTAGCGCCAGCATCGCGGCGCGGAGCTCGGCGACGGTCATGTGGTCCTCGATCGCGACGCGGTCCCGGCTCGACCTGATCGCGCCATGCGTGACCATGAGGATCAGAACGAGCACCGCGGGCAGCAGGTCGATGGCGATCGCCCCCGCCCAGGAGGGAACGAAATTGCCCGCGTAGCGGATGACCGCGTCGGCCGACGAAATGGGCGTGTACGTTGTCTCCGCCGGAGGCTCCATCTCCTCGACGGCGAGCGCGGCACTGCGCAGCGTCTCCGCCCGCTGACCGAGGACGGTCAGCACCGAATCGATCGTCGCCTGCTGTCCGGCGCGCGTCTCGGCGCTCCCCGCGTCGAGCGTGGGCAAGACGACGGAGGCCGCGAGATCCTGCGCCGCGCGCACGACGAGGGGGGCCACGGAAAGCTGGCGAAGCTGGCTGATGATGCCCGCGAGGCGAACTGCCGCCTCGCTGAACTCGACGGAGCGGGCCTCCACCGGGCCGGGCTCCACGGTCAGCGCGCGCATCCGGCTGAGTATCGCGTTGCCCTCGGCGAAGGCGGCGGCCACGGCCGGGTCCTGCGCCGCGATCTGCGCCTCGAGCGCGGTCAGTTCTTCCGATTTCTGCCGGAGCACGCGGAAGACGGCGCCGCGCCCGGCGAAACCGGAGAGGTTGCCCGTTGCCTCCTGCTCGCTCAGGTCCTCGAAGCTTTGGCGAACACGGGCGACATCGCGCTCCAGGCCCTGCCCGGAGATGGCGATCTCGTGCGAACGCTCGAGCGCGCCTTGGTAATCCTGCACGGTCCGGGCGAGATGCTGTTCCACGGCCGCAGCTCCTGCGAGCGCCGCGGCGTTCAGCCACGACGACATGGCGATGATCGCGAGCGAGCCCAGCACCATCGTGCCCATGAGCCCGAGCCGCGACGTGGCGCTGCGCATCGCGGGTAGAAGCCGCATGAGGTAGGACCAGAACACGAAGATACCGACACTCACCGCGATCGAATATGCGAGCGCCGCGAAGACGCTGAGCGCACCGTTATCGTCGAGCAGGGAGGAGACACCGAGATAGGTATAGATGCCCGAGGCGCAGGCGAGCACGCCGAGGGCCGCACCGGTAAAACTGTCGAGCCATCCGATATGCCCCTCGAGTTCGCGGACATGGCGGGGATCGGGGGCGCGGTCGTCATCGCTCATCAACTCATCCTCGGGATGTGGGCGCGACTATACTGGCGACGGCATGTCCCGGGCGCAAATCACGTGACGATTACGAGCGGCGAAAGCGGCAAGTTTATCGGCGGGACCACCGCAACCGTAAGGGTGCGTAATTCCCGAGGACCTGTTTACACAGGTGGGCGCCAGGTAGTCGAACCACGGTCCGGCCAGAGCCAGCTCCCTCGGAATTGATTAAGGCCACCGGAATTTGACCCCGGCACGGGAAGGGCAGAACCCGCCTTGAGGCATAGATAGGCGGGCCGCGTGATTCCGGCAAGGGCGCCGTGACTTGAATTCCGTTTCCATTTTGTTCACATTCGCCGCCATGAACGATGCCTCATCCGCCGCAATCCAGAAACCCGGCCAGATCCTCGCCCGAGGCGTCTGTCGGCACCTCGTCGGCCACGGCTTCGTCACGGTGGAGGAACTGGTTCCCACGCCGGGGCTCCGCGTCGACGTGATGGCGCTTGGGCCGAAGGGAGAGATCTGGATCGTCGAGTGCAAGTCGAGCCGGGCGGATTTCACGTCCGATGCGAAATGGGGCGGATATCTCGAATGGTGTGACCGTTTCCTCTGGGCGGTGGACGAGAATTTCCCGACCGAGCTTCTGCCCGACGAAACCGGCCTCATCATCGCCGACGGCTACGATGCGGAGATTCTCAGGCTCGGGGATGAAACGCGCCTTGCCCCGGCGCGGCGAAAGGCGATGTTGCGTACCTTCGCGGTCCACGCGGCCCGGAGATTGCAGCTCCTGCGTGATCCGGGCCTCGCGCTCGCCGCGCCGGGGTCCTGATCGCCGCTATTTCCGGGGACGCTTCGTCTGCCGTGCGGCCATCGCGGCGGCCCGGATTTCCTCCGCAATCTCGTCGGCTTCGTCGGGATCGAAGTCGAGCGGCAGGTCGATTCCGTCGCCCTCGAGATAAAGTCGCACCATGCCGGAATCGGTGGGTCCGATCCGCAGGTTGGCCGCCGTGTCGCTTGGATCGTTGATGCCCATCTCGTCTCTCCTCGATGTCGCGGAGGGCCTAGCGCGGGCCGGTGCGGGGCGCAAGCGCACGGCCGAAGCGGCCTTGCATTCGCGTGATTGCTTAGGTAAACGCCTTGCGAGTGCCGCCTTAGCTCAGTTGGTTAGAGCGCCTGATTGTGGATCAGGAGGTCCCCCGTTCAAGCCGGGGAGGTGGTACCATCCCCTCTCATTCGATGGCGATGCGCTGCCTGATCGTCTCGCCGTCGGGCGCGTAGATGAGGATTTCGTCCGCATCGGTCACGACCGCGATCCAGTCCGTGCCACGGGTCACCGCGCGCGCCGTCGCGCCGTCGGGCAACGTGATCGCAGCGGGCAGCGGGGCCTGCGGGTTGGGAAATCGGGTCGCGAAGAGGAACACGAGCACGACGAAGCCCGCGAGCAAGGTTGCGGTGAGCGCGATCACCAGCCATTTCAGGAACTGAAGCCCCGGGTCGCGGGGCGGGGGAAGATCGCTCATGCAGCCCGTCCGGATTCGTGTCGTCATCGGGGCCGCTCCGCCCTCGCGTCTTGATAAGGCGCTCGCCCGCGACGTGCCAGCGGAAGCGCATCTGAGCCGCTCGCGCATCGCGAAGCTGATCGAGGCCGGGGCCGTCTCGCGCGCGGGCGAGGTGCTGACCTCGGCGAAGTCCGCCGTCGCGGAAGGCGATGCGATCGACCTCGCCATTCCTACGGAGGCCGAAAGCCATATCGGTCCGGAGGACATCCCGCTTCATGTCGTGCACGAGGATGCCGATCTCGTCGTCGTGGAGAAGCCGGCGGGCATGGTCGTTCACCCCGCACCCGGAAGCCCCCGTGGCACGCTCGTCAACGCGCTCCTCCATCATTGCGGCGATGCGCTCTCGGGTGTGGGCGGGGTCAGGCGCCCGGGCATCGTTCATCGCATCGACAAGGAGACGAGTGGCCTCCTCGTCGTCGCCAAGACCGACCGTGCGCATCACGGGCTGGCCGGACAATTCGCGGCGCATGACGTCCATCGCCGCTATCTCGCGATCTGTCACGGCGCTCCGTCCCAGGGCGATCCCCGGCTCATGGGGCTGCCCGGCATCTCCCGCGGGTCCGGCGGCACGATCCGCATCTCGACCCATCTCGCGCGCCATCCGACGGATCGCCAGCGACAGGCGGTGACGACGACGGGGGGGCGTCACGCGGTCACCCATCTTGCGGTCCGGGAGACCTTCGGCGCCGCCGCGCTGCTGTCCTGCCGGTTGGAGACGGGACGGACGCACCAGATACGCGTCCATATGCGCTATGCGGGCCATCCCCTGATCGGCGATCCGGTCTATGGCGGCCAGCGGAAGGCGGGCCGGGGCACCCTCGGCGATGCGCTCGCCGCGCAGATCGAGGCGTTCGGCCGGCAAGCCCTGCACGCCGCGGAGCTCGGGTTCCGCCATCCGGCCAACGGCGCGGAAATGCGGTTCGAAAGCCCCCTGCCGCCCGATCTTGCCGAGCTTTTGTCCGCTCTGCGCGGGCGGGCATCCTGACTCACGCGGTGTTCACGGGCATATGTTAACCGGAACGCAACCTTTCGCACACCTTCTCGTTGGATCGTTCGATGACTTGAACTGAACAGATCGGTTCACTAAATCTGACTGAGACAGGCCTTTGGCAAAACCTTTGGCGAGAACGGAGTGTCATGATGGCGACTTACGCTAACCTGCCTGCACCCTCACCGGAACAGGGTCTGAACCGGTATCTGCAGGAGATCCGCCGGTTCCCGATGCTGGAGCCGGAAGAGGAATACATGCTTGGCAAGCGGTGGGTCGAGGATCAGGACACTGAGGCGGCGCACAAGATGGTGACGTCTCATCTTCGCCTCGCGGCGAAGATCGCCATGGGCTATCGCGGTTACGGCCTGCCGCAGGCGGAGGTGATCTCCGAGGCGAATGTCGGCCTGATGCAGGCCGTCAAGCGGTTCGACCCGGAGAAGGGGTTCCGCCTTGCGACCTACGCAATGTGGTGGATCCGGGCATCGATCCAGGAATACATCCTGCGGTCTTGGAGCCTCGTGAAGCTCGGGACGACCTCGGCTCAGAAGAAGCTCTTCTTCAACCTGCGCAAGGCGAAGAACCGGATCGGCGCCCTCGAGGATGGCGACATGCGGCCGGAGAACGTCCAGCGGATCGCGACGGATCTCGGCGTGACCGAGGAGGAAGTCATCTCGATGAACCGCCGCATGACCGGCGGCGACGCCTCGCTCAATGCGACGATCAGCGCCGACGGCGAAGGTACGGCGCAGTGGCAGGACTGGCTCGAGGACGAAGACGCGAACCAGGCTTCCGACTACGAGGAGCGCGACGAACTGCAATCCCGACGGGCCCTGCTTGCCGAGGCGATGAGTGTCCTCAACGATCGGGAGAAGGACATTCTCACGCAGCGTCGGCTTCAGGATCAGCCGGTGACGCTGGAAGAGTTGTCGGGGCAGTACGATGTCAGCCGCGAGCGGATTCGCCAGATCGAGGTGCGCGCCTTCGAGAAGCTGCAGAAGCAGATGACGAACCTCGCACGGGAAAAGGGCATGGTGGCGACCGCCTGATCTGTGGCCAATCGGCGCCGCAAGGACTAGGCTTCCCCCGATTGTCGAGGGGGAAACCATGTCAGAACCGATCCGTTGGGGCATTCTCGGAGCATCGAGTTTCGCCGAACGCTCTCTCGCGCCTGCTTTGCACCTGTCACGAGGCTCTGTCTTTTCGGCCCTCGCGACGCGGGATGTAGCGAAGGCGGCGCCATTTCAGGCCATCAACGGCGACCTGGCTGTCCATGACAGCTACGAGGCGCTTCTCGCCTCGCCGGATGTCGATGCGATCTACGTCCCTCTGCCCAACAGCCTGCACGTCGAATGGACGATCCGCGCGCTCGAGGCGGGCAAGCACGTGCTGTGCGAAAAGCCGATCGCGATGGAGGAGGCAGAGTTTGATCGCATGATCGCCGCGCGCGACGCGGCGGGAAAGCTTGCCGCCGAAGGCTTCATGATCGTCCATCACCCGCAATGGCAGAAGGCCCGCGACCTGCTCGAAGAGGGGATTCTGGGCGAACTCGCCCACGTGGAAGTCGTTTTCAGCTTCAACAACGCCGCGGACACGTCGAACATCCGCAACCTCGCGAACATGGGCGGGGGTGGATTGCGCGATATCGGCGTCTATGCCTTCGGATCGGTCCGGTTCGCGACCGGGGCGGAGCCGGACGTCCTTTCCGCACGGCTCGAGATGGAGCAGGATTTCGATGTTTTTGCCGATGTTTCCGCCAGGTTTCCGGGCTTCAACTATCACGCCATCGTTTCGACCCGCCTTGCCAAGCGCCAATCGGTCGTGTTCCACGGACGCGATGGGGTGATGACGCTGACCACGCCCTTCAACGCCGGCACGTTCGACCAGGCGGAGATCCATCTTGAGACGCGACAGAACGAGGTGACGGTCCTGCGCTATCCCGGCGTGAACCAGTACGTCCTGCAGGTGGAGGCGTTCTGCCGCAGCGCGCGCGAAGGCACCCCCTACGCCTGGACGCTCGAGGATGCGCGCGGCACGCAGCGAATGATCGACATGGCCCTCGCGGACGGCTGAATTTCACGGGCCCGCGAGGGGCCGTGGCGGGCGCTATTCCATCGTCTCGAGTTCGTCGATCATCCCCTCGATCATCGACAACCCCTTGTCCCAGAACGCCGGGTCGGACGCGTCGAGGCCGAACGGCTTCAGAAGCTCCGAATGGTGCTTCGAGCCGCCCGCCCGCAGCATCTCGAAATACTTCGCCTGAAAGTCCGGTGTCCCGTCCTCGTAGGCCGCGTAAAGCGCATTCACCAGCCCGTCGCCAAACGCATAGGCGTAGACGTAGAAGGGCGAGTGGACGAAATGCGGGATATAGGCCCAGTAGACCTGATAATCGTCCATGAAGTCGAACGCGGGCCCGAGGCTCTCGCCCTGCACCGACATCCAGAGCGCGTTGATCGCGTCGGGCGTCATCTCGCCGTCCTTGCGCGCGGCGTGGAGCTTGCACTCGAAATCGTAGAAGGCGATCTGCCGCACGACGGTGTTGATCATGTCCTCCACCTTGCCGGCGAGGAGGACCTTGCGCTGCGCGGGATCGCTGGCCTGCGCGAGAAGCTTGCGGAAGGTGAGCATCTCCCCGAAGACGCTGGCCGTCTCGGCGAGCGTGAGCGGCGTGGAGGAGAGCAGTTCGCCCTGATCTGCCGCGAGGCGCTGGTGCACGCCGTGGCCGAGCTCGTGGGCAAGCGTCATCACATCGCGCGGTTTGCCGAGGTAATTCAGCATCACGTAGGGATGGACGTCCGTGACCGTCGGATGCGCGAAGGCGCCGGGAGACTTGCCGGGCCTCACGGCCGCATCGATCCAGCCCGAGCCGAAGAAGGGACGCGCGAGCTCGGCCAGATCGGGAGAGAAGTCCGCATAGGCGTCAAGCACCGTGGCCTTCGCCCGGTCCCAGTCCACGAGCGCGGGATCCTCCATCGGCAGCGGAGCGTTGCGGTCCCAGACCTGCATCCGGTCGAGGCCCAGCCACTTGCGCTTCAGCTCATAGTAGCGATGCGAGAGCCGCGGATAGGCTCCGACCACGGCATTCCGAAGCGCCTCGACCACCTCGGGCTCGACGTGGTTGGCAAGGTGCCGCCCGGTCTGGGGCGTCGGCATCTTCCGCCAGCGATCCTCGACCTCCTTCGATTTCGCGAGCGTGTTGTGGACGCGGGCGAAGGTACGGAGATTGGCGGAGAAGACCCGTCCGAGCTCCCGTGCCGCCGCTTCGCGCTTGTCGCGGTCGGGGTCGGTAAGGAAGTTCAGCGTGGGCTCGATCCCCATCACCTCGCCCTGTACCTCGAATTCGAGCCCCGCGATGGTTTCGTCGAAGAGCTTGTTCCAGGCCGTGTCGCCCACCACCGACTGGTCGTGCAAGAACTGCTCCATTTCGTCGCTGAGCTGATAGGGACGCATCGCGCGCATCCGCTCGAAGATGGGGGTGTAACGGGCCAGATCCGCGTCGGCGTCGAGGAGCCCCTGGAGATGGCTTTCCTCGAGGCGATTGATCTCCAGCGAGAAGAAGACGAGCGCCGTGGTGAACGTGGTGATCTTGTCTTCGCAGTCGGACAGGAACGCCACGCGGTCGCTGTCGGTCGTCTGCTGGTAATAGCTCAAGCCCGCGAAGGACATGATACGCCCTGCCTTGGCGTTGATGGCCTCGTAGCGGTGAATGCAGTCGAGCATCCCCCTCGCATCGAGATCGCCCAGCTTGCCCTTGTAATCTTTCTCGAAATCCTGACAGGCCCTCTTCAGCCAATCCATGTCGGCGGCGAGTTCCGGCGCGTCGCGGCCGGTGTAGAGATCGCTCAGGTCCCATTCCGGCAAGGCGCCCAGGTCCTTTCCTCCGGCCGGGGGATTGGCGTCGAAGACGGGGCGGGGCATCGCGGTCATGGGGCGGTCCTTCCGTTGATCCGGTAACGTACGGTCGAGATAGGCAGGCAAGCGGGAAGCGCCAAGGGCGGCGCTCAGAAGCCGTAGAGCGAAGCGGGATTGTCGACAAGGATGCGCTGCCGCGTCCCCGCATCGGTGACCGCGCGGAAGAAGGCGTCGAGCAGGCGACCGGCATCGGGCATTGCCGCACCGCCCAGCCGCACGTGCGGCCAGTCCGACGCCCAGAGGGAGCGCTCCGGATTGGCCTCGGCGAGGGCGGCCACGAACGGATCGGCCTCGTCCCAGTCGCCGCCGGAAAAGCGGAAAAGGCCCGAGAGCTTCACGTATGCGGCGCCCTCACCCACCAGCCGGCGGAGCGTGTCGAACCCGGCCGCATCGATACCGGCGGCTATGTCGGGCAGGCCGCAATGGTCGATCACCACGGGAACCGGCAGATTGACCAGACCGTCGGAGATCGCGTCGAGATCGTTCGACGCGCGGAGCTGAATCTGGAGATGCATGTCGCGGTTGGCGAGGCGCGGGGCGAGGCGCTGTGCCCCCTCCCATGAAAGTCCGCCGACATCGACGAGGTTGAGCCTGACGCCCTTGATCCGGCTCCGGGCGAGCCGGTCGAGCACGTCGTCACCGGCATCGTCCGGGACGAGGGCGATGCCACGCGCCTCCTTTCCGAGCCGTTCGAGCGCGGCGACGGTGATGGCGTTGTCCATGCCGTAGAACGTCGATTGCACGACGACGCAGCGGTCGATCCCCAACGTGTCGAGATGGGTCCGGAGAAGGTCGATCCAGCCGTCGAAACCGTGTTCCACGAACGGGTTCTCCGTCCGGTCGTCGGAGAGGGCGAAATCGTGACGGCCGCCGAGCACGTGCAGGTGCGTGTCGCAACTGCCGGGCGGCGGCAGGGTGGACGGCACCTTGGGCCTCTCGGCGGGCGCCTGGCCATCGGGGAGTTCGGACAGCGTGTCGTAGTCGCGATCCGGTGTGGCGTCGGGCAGGTCCTTGTCGTCATCCATAGGCGGACAGCATCTCCTTGAGGTCGTCGAGCGTATTGGCCTCGCCGGGCGGTTTGTCGTGACGCCAGCGGGCCATGCGCGGAAACCGCAGGGCGACGCCGGACTTGTGCCGGGGGCTTTCCTGTATCCCCTCAAACGCGATCTCGAAGACATGTTCCGGCCGGACCTGCCGGACCGGGCCGTAGCGTTCGAGCGTGTTCTTTCGGACCCAGGCGGTGATCTGGCGAAATTCCTTGTCCGTCAGCCCACTATAGGCCTTCGTGAAGGGAACGAGGGCGTCGCCGTCGCGCACCGCGAAGGTGAAATCGGTGAAGAGGTTGGCGCGGCGGCCGTGGCCCTGCTGCGCATAGATCATCACCGCGTCGATGGTCAGTGGATCGACCTTCCACTTCCACCAATCGCCGCGCTTGCGGCCGTCGCGGTAGGGGGAATCCTTCCGTTTCAGCATGATGCCTTCGGAGGCGTACTCCCGGCTGTCCTCGCGGATCGCGGCGAGCGCGTCCCAGTCGGCAAAATCGAGTAGGGGAGAGAGGCGCAGGGGCATTTCGGGCGGGACGGTATTGGCCAGACTTTCCAGAAGCTTGCGGCGCTCGGCGAAGGGGCGGGCGCGGATGTCTTCGCCCTGCCATTCGAGGAGGTCGTAGGCGTAGAGGATGACGGGCGCCTCCGTCAGCAGCTTCTTCGGGACGGTCTTCCGGCCCAGGCGTTTTTGCAAGGCGTTGAAGGGCATGGGGAAATCATCGGCCCAGGCCAAGACCTCGCCGTCCATGACGGTGCCGGGGGGGACGTGGTCGCGGAGTTGCGCGAGTTCGGGGAAGCGGTCGGTCATCAGGTCTTCGCCCCGTGACCAGAGGAAATGCTCCCCACCGCGCAGGACGAGCTGGCCCCGGATGCCGTCCCACTTGCGTTCCGCGGCCCAGTCGAAGGGCGGCGCGTCGAGTGAGGATGGGCCGTCATCCAGTTGATAAGCCAAGTAAAACGGGTAGGGGCGGGAGAGGTCGGTCGTCGGGTCGTGGGCGACGATGAGGCTCTGGAAGCTGACCTTTTCCGGGGTCCAGTCTCCCATGAGGCGGTGGGCGAGGTCCGGCTCATCGATCCCGGTTGCGCGGGAGAGGGCGCGGGTCATGAGTTTCTGGGAGACGCCCATCCGGAAGCCGCCGGTGATCAACTTGTTGAAAACGAAGCGTTCCGTGCGGTCGAGCTGGTTCCAGGCCGACAGAATGCGGGCCTTTCGGGCGGGTTCGTCGAGGGTGGCGAGGGTCTTCACCTCGGCGATCCAGTGGCTCAGCGAATGATCGGATTCCGCCTCCGGGTCGGGCAGGATGAGGGCGATCGTTTCCGCGAGGTCGCCGACGATGGGATAGGATTCCTCGAAGAGCCACAAGGGGATAGCGGCGCGCTCCGCCGCCCATTCGCGCAGGAGGCCGGTGGTGATCGTGCGTTTCGGACGGCGGCCGGAGAGAAGCGCGATGGTCCAGACGCGGTCGTCCTCGGGGGCTTCGGTGAAATATTCCGCGAGCGCATCGACCTTGGGATTGGTCTTCGTGGTCTGGTCGAGCCGGGTGAAGAGGGCGGCGAACCGCTTCACCTGCGTACACCGGGCGTACACGGGGCGTACACGGGCCGTGCAGCAGTCGTACACGACGCGTCCCGCACCCGTCGCGACATCGTACACGGGCCGTACACGGGACGTCCCGACATCGTCGCGACATCGTACACCGAACGTGCAGCAGGTGTATGCACGTCCTGCATCAGGCTGCGCGCGCCGCGCCGCAATTCGCGCAACGCCCCGACACGTCTCATGCGACGGTCTCGTGGTAGGGCGGCACGAAGGTCTGGCGCTCGATCGGCGGACGCTCGTGGGCTTCGGGCGCGGGACGCGGACCGAGGACGAGCGGCGGCGGCGTGAGATCCTCGTAAGGCACGAGCGAGAGAAGATGCGCGATGCAGTCGAGGCGCGCGTGCTTCTTTACGTCGCTCTCCACCACGTACCAGGGCGCGATGGCGCTGTCCGTGCGGGCGAACATGGCATCCTTGGCGCGCGAATATTCGTTCCAGCGTGCGCGGCTCTCGAGATCCATGGGCGAGAGCTTCCAGCGGGTCACGGGATTGGCGAGGCGTTTCTGGAAGCGCTTCTCCTGCTCGGTATCGGAGACGGAGAACCAGTATTTCACGAGCTGGATGCCGGACTTGATCAGCATCTCCTCGAAGAGCGGCGCGGCGCGCAGGAATTCCTCGTATTCGGCGTCGGTGCAGAACCCCATCACCCGCTCCACGCCCGCGCGATTGTACCAGGAGCGGTCGAGGATCACGATCTCGCCTGCCGCCGGAAGATGCGCGACGTAGCGCTGGAAGTACCATTGCGTCTTCTCCCGCTCCGTCGGCGCGGGCAGGGCCACGACGGAACAGATGCGCGGGTTCATCGGCTCCGTGATGCGCTTGATCGTGCCGCCCTTGCCCGCGGCGTCGCGGCCCTCGAATATCACGACCATCCGGTGGCCCTTGATGCGCACCCATTCCTGCATCGTCACGAGCTCCGTCTGAAGCCGTGCGAGTGCCGCTTCGTAGGCCGCGTCGGAGATCTTCTTTTTCTTTGTCATGACGTCTCTCCCTGCTGTTCCGCGTCGTCGGCGGTATCGAGACTTTCGCCTTCCCAGGCGGTCTCGACAATGGCGGCGTCGTAGCCCTGGCTCTCGAGCCAGCGGCGGAAGATCTGCGTGTAGCCGTGGGTGACGAAGACGCGCTCCGCGCCGGTCTCGGCGATCGCGGCGTTGAGCCCGTCCCAATCGGCGTGATCGGACATGACGAATCCCCGGTCGGCCGCGCGCCGCCGCCGCACGCCCCTGAGCGCCATCCAGCCGCTGGCAAAGCCCGTCGAGGCGGCCCCGAATCGCCGCGCCCAAGGGGTGCCGAGCGCCGACGGCGTGGCGAGGACGAGAGCGCCCGGATGATCCTTGGGGTTCATCTCCGGCGTCACGCGGATCGTGTCGGGCAGGTTCAGACCCTGCGCGCGGAGAACCTCGTTGGTGTTTTCCACCGCGCCGTGGGTCAGGATCGGACCGATGGAGGCGTCCACGTTGGCGAGAATGCGCTGCGCCTTGCCGAGCGCGTAGGCGCCGAGGATCGTGGTGCGTCCCGCTTGGCTGTTCGCCCGCCACCAGGCGTCGATCTCCGCCGTCACCTCCGCCTGCGCGCGCCACTTGAAGACCGGCAGTCCGAAGGTCGATTCGGTGATGAAAGCGTGGCAGGCAACCGGCTCGAAAGGCTCGGAAAAACCGTCGGGCGCTACCTTGTAATCGCCGGAGACGACCCAGACCTCGCCGCCCCGCTCAATACGGATCTGCGCCGAGCCCGGCACGTGGCCCGCGGGGTGGAAGGACACGTCGACCCCGCCGATCCGGCGGCGCTCTCCGTAGCGGATCGTCTCGAGCGCGATGTCGCCCAGGCGGTGGCGCATGACGGGGGCCGCGGCCTCGGTCGCGAGATAGCGCGCCATGCCGTCACGGGCGTGATCGGCATGGCCATGGGTGATGAGCGCGCGGTCCACGGGGCGCCACGGGTCGATGTGGAAATCGCCCTCCGGGCAGTGGATGCCCCGATCCGTGAAGGTCAGCAGCGGCTCGGCCATGAGGCCGATCCTAGCGCGGCAGGGCGCCGCGGCCAGATCAGGCGTATTCGCGGACGCGTTCCGATCCGAGGGCGGCCATCATCGCGACGAGTTCGTCGAGAGCGGCGGGTGAGCCGTCGCGCGAAAGATGCGCCATGCGCTCGAGAAAGCCGATGCGGCCGCCCGGATGCCTGTCGATGAGGCCGAAGCCCATCGTCCAGTCGCCGCAGGCCCGTTTCTCCACCATCCGGTCGAGGAGGACGCGGATATCGGCATGGCGCGTATCGCCCGAGATGATGTCTAGCACGGGATCGATATGCTCCGGCGATCCCTCGAGGATCTGGATGAAGGTCGATCCGGTGAAGACGAGGATCCCGGTCAGGCCGAGCTCGGGATTGTTGCGGCGCGAGCAGCGCAGGATCTCGGGGATGTCGCGATCGAAGCGGTTCGACATCGCCCGGCTGGTATAGAGGATCTGTCTCGGCATGAGGGCCTCCCGGATGGAACTGTCCAACGATGCCAGATTGGCGTTCCCGTCCGGTTAACGCCTCCGCGCGGCGCGGCCCTCGCCACTTCCGTGCCAGACTTCTCCCCTGCTGCGGTTGCAGAGCGGATCTCCCGCGGGATAGGGTGCGCCAAGCCAGGAAGGGGATGCCCGCGACGATGTCCGAGACATATTTCAACGAGATGTTCGAGGGAGGCGGCGTTCGTCCGCCCTATCAGGGCCTCGAGGCCTGGGCCCGCGACATGCCGGTCGACCTGAGGGGAATGAAGCAGCACGAGGCCGAGCAGCTCTTCCGCCGCATCGGCATCACCTTCGCGGTCTACGGCGAGGGCGGCTCTCCCGACCGGCTCATCCCGTTCGACATGTTTCCGCGGGTCTTCGCCGCGCAGGAATGGGCCCGGCTCGAGCGCGGGATCAAGCAGCGCGCGATGGCACTCAACGCGTTCCTCGCCGACGTCTACAATCGCGGCGAGATCGTGCGCGCGGGACGGATCCCCGCCCATCTGGTCTATCAGAACGACGCCTATGAGGTCGCGGTCTGCGGCTTCACGCCGCCGGGCGGCGTCTTCTCCCACATCGTCGGCATCGACCTTGTGCGGACGGGGCCCGACCAGTTCTACGTGCTCGAGGACAATTGCCGCACGCCGTCGGGCGTCTCCTACATGCTCGAGAACCGCGAGATCATGATGCGGATGTTCCCGCAGCTCTTCCGCGAGAACCGCATCGCGCCGGTGGAGACCTATCCGGGGCTTCTGAAGCGCACGCTCGGCTCCGTCGCGCCCAAGAAATGCGAGGGGGAGCCGCGCGTGGTGATCCTGACGCCGGGGCATTTCAATTCGGCCTATTACGAGCATTCCTTCCTCGCCGACATGATGGGGGTGGAGCTCGTGGAGGGTCAGGATCTCTTCGTCGAGGGCGATTTCGTCTGGATGAAGACGACCGAGGGGCCGAAGCGGGTGGACGTGATCTACCGCCGGCTCGACGACCCGTTCATCGACCCGATCTGCTTCCGCCCCGATTCGATGCTGGGGATCGCGGGGCTGATGAACGTCTACCGCTCGGGCGGTGTCTCGATCGCCTCGGCGCCGGGCGCGGGCGTGGCCGACGACAAGGCGATCTACACCTACGTGCCGGACATGGTGCGGTTCTATCTGGGCGAGGAGCCGATCCTCGAGAACGTGCCGACCTGGCAATGCGCCAAGCCCGACGAGTGCAAGTACGTGCTCGAGAACCTCGCGGAGCTGGTCGTCAAGGAGGTGCATGGCTCGGGCGGCTACGGGATGCTGGTGGGTCCGCGCGCGACCAAGGGCGAGGTCGAACTCTTCGCCGCGAAGATCCGCGAGGCGCCCGAGAACTACATCGCGCAGCCGACGCTCGCGCTCTCGACCTGCCCGACCTTCGTGGAGGAGGGGGTGGCGCCGCGGCACGTGGATCTCAGGCCCTACTGCCTCGTCGGACGGGACGTGAACCTCGTGCCGGGCGGGCTCACGCGGGTGGCGCTCAAGGAGGGCTCGCTCGTGGTCAATTCCTCCCAAGGGGGCGGCGTGAAGGATACGTGGGTGATGGCGCAATGAGGGGCGAAATCGGGATGAACGCCGTCCCGGGCTCGACCCGGGACCTCGCGGGGCAAAGTGGCGCGGTCGCGGCGGTGTGCGGGACGACAGGAGGCGAGCGATGCTGAGCCGGACGGCGGAGAACCTCTACTGGACCGCGCGCTACATCGAGCGGGCGGAGACGAATGCACGGCTGCTCGAGGTGGGCGCGCGCAACGCGCTCCTGCCCGACACGTCGGGCGGCAACCGCAACGAATGGGAATCGGTGCTGCTGGCCTCGGGCACGAAGAGCGCCTTCGACGCCAAGTACGGCGACGCCGTCGAGCGCAACGTCGAGACGCATCTCTTCTTCGACCGCGACAATCCCTCCTCGGTCGCTTCCTGCCTCTCGGCCGCGCGGGAGAACGGGCGGATCGTCCGCACGGCGCTCACCACGCAGGTCTGGGAAGCGCTCAACTCTGCCTTCGCGGAAGTGGGCGACATCGCGCGGCAGGAACGCTCGAGCCTCTCGACGACCGACCTGATCGAGTGGACGCTCAAGACCACGGCGCTCATACGCGGCGCGGGGCTCGCTACGCAGCTCCGCAACGACGGCTACGATTTCACCAATATCGGCCATTTCCTCGAACGCGCCGACAGCACGGCGCGCCTGCTCGACGTCAAGTACTTCGTGCTGCTGCCCGATGTGGGCTTCGTCGGCTCGGGGCTCGACAATTACCAGTGGCGCACGATCCTTAGGGCGATGAATGCGAGCCGGGCCTTCAACTGGGTCTATGGCGGCGACGTCACCGCGTCGAAGATCGTCGATTTCCTGGTGCTGAACCGGCAGGCCCCGCGCTCGCTCGTCTCCTCGGCGGACGGCGCGCTCCATCACATCGAGCGTCTCGCCCGTGCCTATGGCCGCGAGACGGAGGCGCAGACGAAGGCCCGCGCGCTCGTCGCCCGGCTCGACCGGATCGGTACGGAGGAGATCTTCGACATCGGTCTGCACCAGTTCCTGCGCAGCGTCATCGGCGAGGTCTCCGATCTGGGTCTTGCCGTCCACGCCACCTATCTCAGCGGAGAATCGCGATGAGACTGACGGTCACGCACCGCACGCGATACCGGTTCGACCAGCCGATGGCGCGGCTCGTCCAGAGCCTCAGGCTCTGGCCCACCGATTTCGAGGGGCAGACCGTCCGGCGCTGGAGCGTCGATGTCGAGGGTCATCCGGCCGAGCGCGGCGCGGCCTTCCGCGACGGCGCCGGCGACTGGGTGGAGACGGTGGCGATGCGCCATGTCAGCGACGTCACCATCGCGGTCGAGGGCGAGGTCGAGACCGTCGACCTGACCGGGTTCGTGAAGGGGCTTCGCGAGAAGGTGCCGCCCATCGCCTATCTCCGCCCGTCGCCGATGACGCGGCTGAACGAGGGGCTGCGGGCGCTGTCGGCGGAGGCCGTCGGAGAGCTTTCCGATCCGCTCGACCGGGCCCATGCGCTCGCCCGCGCGGTCGGACGGGCGATCCCCTACACGCCCGGCTCCACGGAAAGCGATACGACCGCCGCGCAGGCGCTCGAGCAGGGTCGCGGCGTCTGCCAAGACCAGGCCCATGCGCTCATCGCCATCGCGCGGGCGGCCGACATGCCGGGACGCTACGTCGTGGGCTACCTCCATTCCTCGTCGGACGGCCAGGCACACCAGGCCAGCCATGCCTGGGCCGAGCTCTGGGTCGAGGGCCTGGGCTGGGTCGGGTTCGACGCGGCCAATGCCTGCTGCCCCGACGAACGCTACGTGCGGATCGGGTCGGGGCTCGACTCGATCGGCGCGGCGCCGATCCGGGGCCTTGCCCGGGGCGCGGGCGAGGAGACGCTGTCGGTCGATGTGAGCGTGATCGAGGGCGCGGGCCAGCAGCAATAGGGCTCCGCGACGGCAAGTTGGTCTGCCCTTGCGCCCCGGTCGGCGCCTCCCTAGCGTCGGCCGCGGGACGGAGATGGAGATCCAATGACCTATTGCGTGGGACTTCTGCTCGATGCCGGGATGGTTCTGCTCTCCGACACGCGCACCAATGCCGGGATCGACAACATCTCGACCTACCGCAAGATGTTCCTCTTCGAGGAGCCGGGGGAACGGGTGATCGCGATCCTCACCGCAGGCTCGCTCAGCTCCACGCAGACCACGATCGCGCGGCTCGAGGAGGATATCGAGCATCCCGACAGCGAATCGATCATGTCCGCGCCGACGATGCTGCAGGTCGCGGAGATGGTCGGCACGGTGCTCGCGGAGGTGACGCGCTCGATCTCGGGCAAGCTCGGCGACAAGGCCGCGAGCGCGCGGGCCTCGATGATCGTCGCGGGGCAACGGCAGGGCGGCGCGGCGCGGATGTTCCTCGTCTATCCCGAAGGCAATTACATCGAGGCCACGCGCGATACCCCGTTCCTGCAGATCGGCGAGCACAAGTACGGCAAGCCGATCCTCGACCGGGTGGTGACGCCCGAGACGAGCCTCGGCGACGGGCAGAAGGCCGCGCTCCTGTCGATGGATTCGACGCTGCGCTCCAATCTCAGCGTGGGGATGCCGCTCGATCTCGCGGTGATCGAGGCGGGCACGCAGCGCGTCTCGCGCCAGCGGCGGATCGAGGCCGAGGACGAGGTCTTCCAGGCGATGAGCGTTGCCTGGTCGAAGGCGCTCCGCGACGCCTTCGTCGAGATCGAGATCTAGACCGCGGGTAGGTAGGCCTCGAAATGCGCGGTCAGCGCGTCGAAGGCGCGGCGGCGCCTGTCGGGCGTCTCGAAGAGCGTCTCGTGCCGCCCGCCCTCGATCCGCAGCAACTCGCCCCCCGTCCAGCGCGCCATGCGCCGCTCGATCCGGTCGAGATCGACGATCTTCTCGTCGGTGCCGAAGAAGGTGAGGCAGGGAAGGTCCGGCGAGGGGATGCGGTCGAGCGCCCGCGTCTCCGACAGCGCCTCGTGCAGCCAGCGCAGCGACGGGCCACCGAGCGCGAGGTCGGGATGCAGTTCCGTCTGGCGCGCGAGCCAGGCCAGCTGATCGGGATCGTCGGTCAGCAGGTTCTCCGCGAACGGCACGGTGTTGGGATAGGAGCCGCGCGACGTGCCGGGCGCGTAGCGGTGGCCGAGCCCAATGCGCCGCGCTGACCAGCTCAGCGTCCAGGCGAGCGGGCGTAGCGTGGCCGAGAGCGAGATACCCCACATCGGCGAGGAGAAGGCGCAGGCCGCGACATCGAGCCCTGCGTGGAGCGCGCGCAGCCCGATCGCGCCGCCCATCGAATGGCCGAGGAGAAAATAGGGTCGCGGCAGGTCAAGCTCGGACGCGGCCGCGAGAAGCGCGTCCACGTCCATCTGGTAATCGCTGAAGGCCATCACGTGCCCGCCGAGACGGTCATCCAGCAGCCGGTCCGACAGGCCCTGTCCGCGCCAGTCGATGGCGATCGTGGCGAGGCCCGCGCGCGCGAGGATATCGGCGGCGGGCCCGTACTTCTCCACGTATTCGGTACGGCCGGGGAAGAGGAGGATCGTGCCGCGCGCGGTCTCGGGCCGCCAGTGGGCGATCCTGAGCCGCAGCCCGTCGGGCGCGCGACACCAATGCGCGACGCCGTCGGGCGGACCGCCCGCGACATCCTCGAAGAGCGGGGCGGCTTCCAAGATTTAAAGGATGGTCGCGAGTTTCATCGCCTGGCCCATGTCCCCGTCGACCTTGAGGCGACCGGTCATGAAGGCGGCGGTGGGGTTCAGCTCCCCGTCGAGGATCTCCTTGAACGTGTCCGCGTTCGCGGTGAGCGTCACGTCCGTTTCCGTATCGGCGGGCCGGGCGCCGGCCTCGTCCATCACGATCGCGCCCTCGCCGTCGATCACGAACTTGGCCGACCCGTCGAACCCGCTCGGGCCCAACTTGGCGTTGAGCTCCTTCACGGCCTCGTCGATCACTGCGCTCATATGGTCGTCTCCTCGATTTGTGACATCCGGCGGGATGCATCCTGCACCGAACGCGTTAAGGTCGGGTTCGTATATGGAGGTGAACGTGGCGATACTCAAACCTCTCGTGGCAGCTGCGACACTGATCCTCGCGGCGCCCGCCATCGCCCAGGATGCGCGGGGCATGGACGATCTCTTCACCGCGCTCGGCACGGCGGAAGGCGCCGACGCGGACCGGATCGTCGAGAAGATCGTGGCCGAATGGTCGAAATCGGGCTCGCCCGCCATGGATATGCTGCTCCAAAGGGGGCGCGACGCGCTCGAGGCGGGCGATACCGACCGGGCGATCGAGCATTTCGGTGCGCTCGTCGATCATGCGCCCGACTTCGCCGAAGGCTACAACGCGCGTGCGACGGCGTTCTTCGCGGACGGGGAGTACGGGCTGGCGATCGACGACATCCGCCACACGCTGGATCTGAACCCGCGACATTTCGGCGCGATGACGGGTCTCGCCGTGATCCTGGGCCAGATCGAGCGGCCCGGACAGGCGCTCGAGGTCTGGCGGAAGGTGCTGGAGCTCTACCCCGACAGTCCGCAGGCCGCCGCGATCCTCCCCACGCTCGAGGCGGAGGTGGAGGGCAGCACGCTCTGAGGGGCCGCGGCGTTTCGGCATCACCCCGCGCAGGCCGGCCGATTTCCGTTCCGGCGGGGCCGCGTATCGCCTAGACTCGGCCCTGCTCCCCCGGAAGAGGGGAGGTCCGGCGCCGAGGAGCAGTTGCCATGAACGTCATCCATACCGCGGCCGTGGCCGCGCTCGTCCTGTCGTCCGTCTCGGCGGCCGCGCAGCAGGTCACCGGCGGCGAGGTCTCGCTGACCTATTCGCGCTACGCCGAGGAACAGGAGGTCTCATTCGGCGACGACGAGACCCTGTCGAGGCGGAGCCTCGCGGGCAGCGCGGAGATCGGCATCAACCGCGAGTTCAGCCTGCAGGGCGATCTCGGTTTCCACGATTTCCAGTTCATCGGAGAAACCGGCACGTCGCTCGGCCTCCATGCGATCTTCCATGCCAATCCGACCTCGTCGATCGGCGTCTTCCTCGTCACCGAATCACTCGATTCGGCGGATAACGACCTTTTCGGGATCGAGGCGGGCAGCGCGCTCGGTGCGATCGACACGGAACTCTACCTCGCGCTCGTCGATGGCGACGCGGATGGCGACGCGGTCTTCGGCCTCAAGGGGGCCTATGCCGTCACGCCGCAATTCAGCCTCGGCGCGGGCTTCGACCATATCGGGGGCGACGATCTGTCGGTTTCCCAGATCGCCCTGACGGCCGATTACGACGTGACCGACACCGTGCGCATCGCCGCCGAACTCGGGACGTCCGAGACCGATTACGACGGGTTCGAGGCGAACGACGCCTTTTTCGGCGTCACGGCCTCCTACCGCTTCGGCGCCGCGCGCGGTGCGACCTTCGAGCGGCGCGGCCTCCTCGAGCTGATCCCGGGGCTCTGATACAACCCCGGGGGTTGCCCTCGGCGTCCGGCCCCGCCATCTAGGAGGGGCCACGAACTTTCAGGACGGATCATTGTCCAGCGATACCGGCCGGATCACCGCGGTTCTCGGGCCCACCAATACCGGCAAGACGCATTACGCGATCGAGCGGATGCTGGGATACCGGACGGGGGTGATCGGCCTGCCGCTGCGCCTTCTCGCGCGCGAGGTCTATGACCGGATCGTGGCGATCAGGGGCCCCTCGGTCGTGGCACTCGTCACCGGCGAGGAACGGATCGTGCCGGAGCGGACGCAGTACTGGGTCTGCACCGTGGAGGCGATGCCGGAGGGAATGGGCACCGACTTCCTTGCCGTGGACGAGATCCAGCTTTGCGCCGATCCCGAACGCGGACACGTCTTCACCGACCGGCTGCTGCGCGCGCGGGGCACGCACGAGACGCTGCTTCTCGGGGCGGAAACGATGCGGGGCGCGATCGCGGCGCTGGTGCCGGGGGCGCATTTCCTGCGCCGGGAGCGATTCTCGACGCTGATCTATGCGGGCAGCCGGAAGATCTCGCGGATGCGGCCCCGATCGGCCATCGTCGGCTTCTCCGTCGACAACGTCTATGCCATCGCGGAACTCATCCGCCGCCAGAAGGGCGGCGCGGCCGTGGTCATGGGGGCGCTCTCGCCCCGCACGCGCAACGCGCAGGTGGAGATGTATCAGAACGGCGACGTCGATTACCTCGTCGCCACCGACGCGATCGGGATGGGGCTCAACCTCGATATCGACCACGTGGCGTTCTCGTCGCTCACGAAGTTCGACGGGCGGCGGATGCGGCACCTCGCCCCGAACGAGCTTGCGCAGATCGCGGGCCGGGCCGGGCGCTACATGTCCGACGGGACGTTCGGGGTGACGGGGGAGGCGCCGCCGCTCGACGACGGCGTGGTCGAGGCGATCACGTCGCATCGCTTCACGCCCCTCAAAACGCTGCAATGGCGCAACGCCGCGCTTCAATTCGGCACGCCCGACGCGCTCGTGGCCTCGCTCGAGGCGCGCTCCGATCACGAGCGGCTGATGCGCGCGCGGGAGGCCGACGATCTCGCGGCGCTGAAGACGCTCGCGGCGATCCCGGAAATCCGCCATGCCTGCACCTCGGCACCCGCGGTGAAGCTCCTCTGGGATGTGTGCCGAATCCCCGATTTCCGGGGCATCAGCGCGGGCGAGCACGCGAACATGCTCGAGCGGATCTTCGGCTTCCTGAAGGAGTGGGGACGCGTCCCTGACGATTGGCTGGCCCGCCAGGTCAAGCGCATCGACCGGACCGACGGCGATATCGACGCGCTGTCGAAGCGGTTGGCCTATATTCGCACATGGACCTACGTGGCGCAGCGCAAGGGCTGGGTCGACGACGAAAAGCATTGGCGCGGGGCGACCCGGGCTGTAGAAGACCGGTTGTCGGACGCGCTTCACGGAGCGCTGACCCAGAGATTCGTGGATCGGCGCACCAGCGTCCTGATGCGCAGGCTGAAGCAGAAGGAGAGCCTTTTGGCCGAGGTGAACGACAAGGGCGATGTCAGCGTCGAGGGGCAATTCGTCGGGCGGATCGAGGGATTCCGTTTCCGTCAGGATCAATCCTCCAGTCCCGACGAGGCCAAGACCCTGCGACAGGCGGCGACCGCCGCGCTCGCGCCGCAATTCCATCTGCGGGCCGACCGCTTCTACAACGCGCCGGACACGGAGATGGATTTCACCGAGCAGGGCGGCCTCATGTGGGGCGCGCAGGCGGTGGGTCGGCTCACGAAGGGCGACGATCCGCTGAAGCCCGGCGTGGTGGCCTTCGTCGACGAGGAAGCGGGCCCCGACGTGGCCGAGAAGGTGCGCCGGAGGCTGCAGCACTTCATCGACCGCAAGATCGCGGCGGCGTTCGAGCCGATTCTGGCGCTCCGCGGGGACGAATCGCTGAGCGGCCTCGCGCGCGGCTTCGCTTTCCGTCTCGTCGAGGCGATGGGCCTGATCGAGCGCGACCGCGTGGCCGGCGAGGTCAAGGAGCTCGACCAGGAGGCGCGCGGTGCGCTGCGAAAGCACGGCGTGCGGTTCGGGCAGTTCACGATCTTCCTGCCCTTGCTTCTGAAGCCCGCGCCGACGCGGCTGCGCCTCGTTCTCTGGTCGCTCGAGAAGGGGTTCGACACCTTTCCCGAGAGCCCGCCTCCCGGTCTCGTGACGATCCCCGTGGAACGGGGCCTGCCCGAGGGCACTTACCTCATGTCGGGCTATCGTCCGGCCGGTGACCGGGCGATCCGGATCGACATGTTGGAGAGGTTGGCGGACATGGTGAGAGGCCAGGATACGCGCGGGGGATTCGAGGCGAAGCCCGACATGCTTTCGATCACGGGATTGTCGCTCGAGCTTTTCGCGGGGCTGATGACGGGGCTGGGCTACCGCGCGGAGAAGGGCGAGCGGCCGAAGGTGCGCGCCGCGGACGTGCCCGATCCCGCGACCCCCGGCACGCCGGGCGGACCCGCGCCCGGGCCCGACATGCCCGAGCCGCCGATGCCGGGCGGCCCCGAGGAGGTACCGGGGCCGGGCCCCGCCGACGTGCCGGCCGACGTACCCACGGAAACGCCGCCCTCGACGCCCGATGAGCGGCCGGGCGAGGCCCCCGACGAGGGACCGCCCGCGCCCCCCACGGAAGCGCCCGACACCGATCCCGTTCCCGGCGACGTGCCCTCGATGACGGCGGGTCCCGAGGCCGCGCCCGAGATGGAGGTCTTCTATACCTTCACCTGGCGCGGGAATCGCCGGGAGAACCAACGGTCGCGTCCGCGCGGCCAGGGCCAGCGGCCGGGCGGCAAGCAGGCGAAGCGCAAGGAGGCAGCGAAACCCGCCGCACCGCGCCGCGAGCAACAGGCCAAGCCGCAGCGGCGTGAAAAGGCCATCGATCCCGACAATCCGTTCGCCGCGGCGCTGATGGGACTTCGGAACAAGTCTTGACCGCAGAGGCGGTGCCCGCGGATCGGATCCGCCTCGACAAGTGGTTGTTCTTCGCGCGCTTCTTCAAGACGCGCTCGCTCGCGGCCAAGGTGATCGAGGCGGGGGGTGTCCGCGTCAACGGGACCCGGACGACCAAGATCTCGGCCTCCGTCCGGGCGGGCGACGTCCTCACCTTTGCCCAGGGCCGGGCGATCCGCATCGTCGAGATCGTCGAGACCGGCACCCGTCGCGGCCCCGCACCGGAGGCGCAGGCGCTCTACGCCGACAGGTCTCCGCCGCCCCCGCCCGCGGCGCCGCCCGCGCCGCGTTTCGACGGTGGCGGACGGCCGACGAAGAAGGACCGCCGCGCGCTTCCCCCACGCGGACCGGACGTCGAGTAAGGGGGGCCGGGACCGCGTGTCGCGGTCGCTTGAATGATGCACGCGGCTGGTCTAGGTCAGCGGCGTAACAGACCGGACGCTTCCCATGACCTACATCGTCAACGACAATTGCATCGCCTGCAAATACACCGATTGCGTCGAGGTTTGCCCCGTGGATTGTTTCTACGAGGGCGAGAACATGCTCGTGATCCATCCCGACGAATGCATCGATTGCGGCGTCTGCGAACCGGAATGCCCGGCGGAGGCGATCCTTCCGGACACGGAGCCGGAGGCGGAGAAATGGGTGGAGTTCAACCGGAAGTATTCGGAGCTCTGGCCGGTCATCGTGACAAAGAAGGACCCTCTTCCAAATGCGGAAGAGATGGACGGCAAGGAGGGCAAGATGGAGCTCTTCTCCGAAGCGGCCGGCGAAGGCGGCTGAGGCAGCCGGCCCGGATCGTTCATTTCGCCCGCGCGGCGGTGCAGCATTATTTTCGGCGCCTGCTTCCTTCGGCGTCGAATTTGTGTTATATATTCCCAGATTGAACAAGATGTAGGCGAGCACCCGTAGAGGTTGCGTTATTCGTCGGCATCCCGGGTACGAGGCATGCGAGGCGGAGGGTCGCGTGACAGGTCGGCCCGGCCACCCGTGAGACCGCAAAGGAAGCGTTCCTGATGAGCAAGACGAAGAAGCCCGAATTCCGCGCGAACGATTATGTCGTCTATCCCGCCCATGGGGTCGGGCAGATCGTCAACATCGAGAAGCAGGAAATCGCGGGGCTCGAGCTCGAACTTTTCGTCATCTCGTTCGAGAAGGACAAGATGACCCTCCGCGTGCCCACCCACAAGGCAAGCGAAGTCGGGATGCGTGCGCTGAGCTCGCCCGACATCGTGACGAAGGCGATGACGACCCTGAAGGGCAAGGCCAAGGTCAAGAAGGCGATGTGGTCGCGCCGGGCGCAGGAATACGAGCAGAAGATCAACTCGGGCGATCTCATCGCCATCGCCGAAGTCGTGCGTGACCTGCACCGGACCGACGATCAGCGCGAGCAGAGCTATTCGGAGCGCCAGCTCTACGAGGCGGCGCTCGAGCGTCTGACTCGGGAGATCGCGGCCGTGTCGGGAGACGACGAGGTCGCGGCGCAGAAGCAGATCGATTCCGTACTGATGGGGCGCCAGGCCGCCGCCTGAGACCTCCGACCGCCGGTAGTGATGAGGGCCGCGTCCATCCGGGCGCGGCCTTTTCTCGTTGCCGTCTCAGCCGAGCATCGCAGCGAGGGCGAGGAAGGCCGCGACCTCCGCCATCTGCTGCGTCGCACCGAGGATGTCGCCTGTCTGGCCGCCGATCTTCACATGGGCGAGAAAGCCGAGAGCCATGGCTGCGGTGACGGCGGCGAGGGCGGGTACGAGGCCAGGCGGTCCGAAGAGCAGGATCGCCGTGCAGAGCGCCAGGACGAGGCCCGCGAGGCAGGCACTAGGCGTCGGGCGCCCCGTTCCGGCCGAGAGCCCGTCCGTGCGGGCCTGCGGCAGTCGGGCAATGGGCGCCATCGTCGCGCGCGAAAGCGTGGCGGCCGCGATCAGCGCCGGACCGCCGACCCCGGCGGTGACGAGGGCCGTGAGCGCGACCCAGCGCAATCCCGTGACGAAGACGAGGGCGAGCACGCCGTAGCTGCCAATGCGGCTGTCGCGCATGATCTCCAGCCGCCGTTCCCGCGTCCACCCTCCCCAGAGCCCGTCCGCGGTATCGGCAAGGCCATCCTCGTGCATCGCACCGCTCAGGAACGTGACGACGGCGAGGCCGATCCCCGCCGACGCGGCCGCGGGAAGACCGGATGCGGCCGCGATGGCGATCGCGACGGCGCCGAGGCCGCCCAGGACCAGCCCGGCGACGGGCCAGGCCCAGGCGGCGGCGGCCCCGCGGCCGAAATCGGCGTGCCGCATGGGCAGGCGCGTCAGGAGCGAGAGGGCGGCGGGGATGTCGGCGGCAAGGCGGGGCATGGGCCCCATTCTCGGGGTTTCGCCCGACGCCGCAAGCCGTCATGAAGGGTCGAGATGACGGGGGATGGCGATGTCTGAGGCGCGGTTCGGTTCGGTGGAGGATGTCGCAGACGCCTTGGCGGATCTGCAGGAACCCGACGGGCAGGCAGAGGCTGCGGCACGGGCGCGCGATGCGGTCCTGACGAAACCGCCCGGCGCACTCGGCCGACTGGAGGAGCTCGCGATCTGGTACGCCGCGTGGCGCGGCGATCCGCGGCCGGGTCTCGCGCGTCCGCAGATCGTCGTCTTCGCGGGCAATCACGGTATTGTCGGGCAGGGCGTGTCGGCCTTCCCGGCCGAGGTGACGGCGCAGATGGTTGCGAATTTCGCGGCCGGGGGCGCCGCGATCAACCAGCTCGCCCGGACCTTCGGCGCGTCGCTCGACGTGCATCCGCTCGACCTCGACCGGCCCACGGCGGATTTCACCCAAGGCCCGGCGATGAGCGAGCAGGAATGTCTTGCCGCGCTCTCTACGGGCTGGGCGGCTGTGGCGGACGATGCCGATCTTCTCGTCGTGGGCGAGATGGGGATCGGCAACACCACGTCCGCCGCGGCGCTCGCCTGCGCGCTCTGGGGGGGTGCGGCGGCGGACTGGACCGGGCGCGGCACCGGGCTCGACGATACCGCGCTCTCGGCCAAGGCCGGGATCGTGAGCCGCGGGCTGGAGCGGAACGCGACGCTCCTGGGCGATCCCATGGGCGCCCTCCGCGCGGTCGGGGGACGGGAGCTCGCGGCGATGGCGGGCGCGATCCTGCGCGCGCGGCACGCGCGGATCCCCGTGATCCTCGACGGGTTCATCTGCACCGCCGCGGCCTCGGTCTGGGAAAAGGCGCGTCCCGGCGCGCTCGATCACTGCGTCGCGGGCCATCTTTCCGCGGAAGGGGGGCATGGCAGGCTGCTCGCCGCGATCGGCAAGCCGCCCCTCCTTTCGCTCGGGCTGAGGCTCGGCGAGGGGTCGGGCGCGGCGCTCGCGGTCGGTGTCCTGCAAGGCGCGCTCGCCTGCCATTCGGGCATGGCCACCTTCGCGGAGGCCGGGGTAACGGACGGCTGACGGGCTCTCTCGTCAGGCCGCACTCTCCGTCTCGTCGTCGTCATCGTCATTCCCGCCGCGACGCATTTCGTCGTATTTCGCGGAGAGCGCGCTTTCGAGGTCGTTGTCGAGCGCCTTCGCCCGTTCCATGTAGGCCGCGTTGCGCGAGATCGGAACGCCGGGCTGCCAGAGTTCCGCGAGTTCGCGCAGGGCGGAGCGGTCGACCCGGAAGAACGCCTTCTCGAGCTCCGCCGCCTCGAACTCGCTGAGCCCGATATTCTCGAGCACGTAGCGACCGGCCCGGAGCGAGCTGTCGAAGACCTCCCGCACGATGTCGTCGGCCCCGGCGCGGTAGAGGGCATAGACGTGGTTGCGGTCGTAGGCGCGGGCGATGATGTGCAGGTCCGGGCGGGTCTTGCGGGCATATTCCACGAGCGCCGTGACGTTCTTCGGCTGATCCATCGCGACGACGAGAACCTTGGCGGTATCGAGCCCCGCGGCATGGAGCAGTTCCGGACGGGTCGGGTCGCCGAAGAAGCCCTTGAAGCCGAACTTCCGCATGAGCTGGATCGTGTCGAGGTCGTGGTCGAGCACGGTCGTGTCGAAGCCCGCGAGCTGTAGCATCCGGTTCACGACCTGGCCGAAGCGGCCGATCCCGGCGATGATGACGGGCGCCTGCTCGTCGATCTCGTCGGCAGGCGGCTGCTCCTTTTCGGGCTCGGTGACGCGCTTCGAGATCTGCTCGAAGACGATGAAGAAGAGCGGCGTGATCAGCATCGAGAGTGCGACGACGAGCAGCAGCAGTTCCGCGAGCTCCTGCCCCAGCACGTTGGTCTGCAGCGAGAAGGAGACGAGCACGAAGCCGAATTCGCCAGCCTGCGCGAGGCCGAGCGTGAAGAGCCAGCGATCGCGCGTGTCGAGTTTGAAGAGGATGGCGAGGCAGTAGAGCACGATGCCCTTCACGAGCATCATCCCGAGCGTGAGGGCGAGGATCGAGACCGGTGCGCTCCAGAGCGTCGTGAAGGAGATGCCCGCGCCGACGGTGATGAAGAAGAGCCCGAGGAGCAGCCCCTTGAAGGGCTCGATGTCCGATTCGAGCTCGTGGCGGAATTCCGAGTTGGCGAGGACGACGCCCGCGAGGAAGGTGCCGAGCGCGGGGGAGAGGCCGACGATGCTCATGACGAAGGCGATGGAGATCACGATCAGGAGCGCCAGGGCGGTGTAGAGTTCGCGGAGCCGCGCGCGGTGGATGTAGCGAAAGACCGGGCGCGTGCCGAAGATCCCCGCCACGATGATCGCCCCGATCGCCCCGATCGTGATGAGGGTCAGCGCCCAGCCCGGCATCGAATCGAGAAGCGAGACGGCGGCCTCCGCATGGTTGCCGGCGGTCGTGTCGGGAATATCCTCCGCGCCGTGCCCTCCGGTCGCGGCGGAATGACCGCCCACCGCGAGAAGCGGCAGAAGCGCCAGCATCGGAATGACCGCGATATCCTGCGTGAGCAGGACGGAGAAGGAGGATCGCCCGCCCGCCGTCCGCATCAGCCGCTTCTCGTTGAGAGTCTGGAGCACGATGGCGGTGGAGCTCAGCGCGAAGATCATGCTGATCGCGATGGCCGAATTCAGATCCTGTCCCAGAACGAGCGCCGCGCCCGCGACGAGCGCCATGGTGAGCACGACCTGGCTCCCGCCCAGCCCGATCAGACGATGGCGCATGTCCCAGAGCGCCTTCGGCTCGAGCTCGAGGCCGATGAGGAACAGCATCATCACGACGCCGAATTCCGCGAAATGCTTCAGATCCTCCGTCTCCGAGCCGACGAGGCCGAAGACCGGGCCGATCAGGATGCCGGCGGCGAGATAGCCGAGCACGGAGCCGAGGCCGAGCCGAGCGGCCAGCGGAACCGCGATCACCGCCGCGGCGAGATAGACCGTGGCCTGGAACAGGAAGGATTCCATTTCAACTCTCGATTGTAAGATGTGGCGTCCAGAATGCGTACTGGACCGTGGTCATGCAAGCCTGTCGCGCTATCCGCCGGGCAATTGCAGGGGGATCGCCATCCCGTCGCGGACATAGGTCAGGCTCTCGCTCCCGATCTCGCTCACTTGCCCGCCATCGATCCGATCGCCGACGCTGACCTTCTCGAACCTCCCGTTGGGCAGCTGCACCAGCGCGCGCCGGTTCGAGGGCGAGCCGAAGACGCCGATGAGGCTCGCCCCGCCCCGGACGAGCGCGGGCGCGGTCATCGCGAGATCGCGGCTCGACCTGTCGGGGGTCGTGGCGGGCGGAGAGATCACGAGGTCGCCCGGCCGGCCGCGCGGCGCGAGCGAGCGGGCGATGGCGCCCGTCGGATCGATCTCCGCCGGTGGTTCGGGCGTGGCGATCGCCGCGGCGATCGCGGCCGATACCGCATCGCTGTCGGTCGAGGGTTCGGGTAACGCCGACATCTCCGCGGGCCGCCGGGCCGGACGCGCGGGAGGCGCGTTCTCCACGATCACCGGGCTGTCCGGAGCCGTCAGCGTAAGTGGCGCGGCATCGGTTCCCGCCGGCCCCGCGGGATCGGGGTCGAGCGCCGTCTCGTCGCGCGTGGCGGGACCTTGCGGTCGCGCGGGCGGCGTGACCGGAGGCGCGCCTTCGATTACTGGGATCGCGGCAGGAACCGGCGCGGCCGCATCGCGGCGCGGTGCGGGCGGCGGGCGAACCGGAGGGGGGCCATCGGTCACGACGATCTCGGTCTCGGCAGGCGCCGCCGGTGCAGGAGCGCCGTCCGGGCTAGGGCCCGACGTCTCGGTCTCGGGCGCATCCGGCTCTCTCGTTTCCTCCGGCAGGGCGTCGTCGAGCGCCGCAGCGACGGCGCTCTCGTCTTCCGGCACCGCGGCGGTATCGCGCGGAGGCGGAGCCTGGTCCGGCTGCGCGACGCCCTCGGCGGATGCCGGGGGCTCCACCGTTCCCTCGGGATTGCCGCGATCCTCCGCATCGGATTTAGGGCGCTCCTGCGGCGGCGGGGAGAGGAGTGCGCCGGGCTGGGCGGGGGACGCTTCCGGTGCGGCGAGCGACAGGGTGACGGGATCGGTGCGCAGGACCGGGTCGCGCATTCCGTCGCCCACCTCGCCCGGATTGTCGTCGCCGGGTATGTCTGGTCGTCCCGGAACGGCATCCTCCACGCCGGTCGCGGCGTAGCGTCCCGTGTCGGGCGCGCCCCCGGGTCGGTTCAGCGGATCGTTGGGCGCGATCCGTTCCGGATCGGGCGGAGCCTCTGCGGGCGGCGCCTCGACCGGCTCGGTGCCGGTTGGTGCGGTCGGCTCTTCGACCGGGACGGATCGAGCCGTGTCGGATGACGGCAGGGGCGCATCCTCGGTGGCGATCACTTCCGGCTCCGGCGGCGCGGCGAGGAAGAACGACCAGGCGAGGAATCCGAACAGGATCAGGGCGGCGATCGCGGGCAGGGCGAGGCCGGATGTCCGGCTCGACGCGCTCTTCCGCCCGCCGCGCGAGGCGTTGGCGGCGGGGATGGCGCGGGGCGACGGGCGCGGGATGGCGCGATCGGGCTTTTTCCCCGCGTGCTCCCCGGAACCGGGACCGGCGGGGCCGCGCGGTGCTGGAACGAAGGGCGCGGGCTCCTCCGCGAAATGCCCCGCGCCGGTTTCGGTGCCGACCGGAAGGACCGGTGTCGCGGTCGGAAGCGGCGTCTGCTCTCCCGTTTGCGGAGGAGTTGCCGGTCCGACCCCGTCCGGCGCAGCGGGCCGCCCCGATGCGGAACCGAAATCGGGGGCCGTGTCGAAGAGCCCCGGCTGCGGCTCCCCGGCGAAACCGCGCGGATCGAAGCCGTGGGCGCGCGCGAAGCTTTCCGCCTCGGCCAGCGTCTCCCGCGCGACGGCCGCGACGTGGGACTGCCCCGCCTCGCCGGGGTGCCAGTCGAAGACGAGATCGTCGAGCGCATAGGGCGTGAGCCCGTCGAGCGCCGCGCCGATCGTCGCCGCATCGGTGCCCTCGATGCGCGTGTAGAGCACTTCGGAGGCCGGGATCGTCACGATCGTCTCGACCGGGCCGCCGGCCCGTGCCTCCGCATCGCGGCGCAGGGCATCGAGGCGCGACTCGAAATCGGGCGCGTCGAGGGCGATCTCTCCCATCACGGCCTCCCCGTCCGCGCCGCGCTGGCGCAGCCGGATCCCGTCATGGGTCAGGTCGAGCAGGAATGTCGTCTTCATGTCAGGCTTTTACCGTGAGACGTGATTTGCCGTGAACGCAATCTCTTGATCATGGTACTGACGGCGTTCCCGGCCAGCAAGTTCGGGGCGCAGCTTCCGCCCATGCGGGCATTTCGGCCACGGCCGGGCAAGAGGAGAAGAGCGGGATGAGAAGGCTTCTGAGGATCGTCGCGACGGGGGCGTTGCTCGCAGCGCCGCTGGCCGCGACCGCGCAGGAGAATGGCGGCGCGGTGATCGTGGTCACCGGAGAGGGCCGGGCGACGGCCGCGCCTGACATGGCGCTCCTGTCGCTCGGCGTGGTGGCCGAGGGAGAGACGGCCGCCGATGCGGTCGCGGGCGTGTCCGAGAACCTTTCCCCCGTCCTTGCCGCGTTGCGGGACGGAGGTATCGCGGAGGCGGATTTGCAGACGACGGGTATCTCGGTCGTCCCCGTCTATTCCGCGCCGGGCCCCGATGAACAGACCGCGCCGCGGATCGCCTCCTACGAGGCGTCGAGCGACCTGTCCGCGGTCCTGCGCGACCTCGACACCGTGGGGGCGCTTCTCGATGCGGCGATCGCGGCGGGGGCGAACCGGGTCGGCGGGTTCCGCCTCGACATCACAGACGACGCGGCCCTCGCCGACGCGGCGTTGCAAGGCGCGGTCGGGGATGCCCGGCGCAAGGCGGAAGCGGTGGCCGACGCGGCGGGCCAGTCGCTCGGCGCCATTCTCGAGATCCGGGAAGCCGGGCCGGATGGCGGCCCCGGCCCGATGATGGAGATGCGTGCCAGCGCCATGCCGATCGCGGCGGGCGTGATCGAACGCCGCGCCACCGTCACGATCCGCTTCGCCATCGGATCCTGAACGCCCTCAGGCGGTGGCCTTCGCGAGCGCCTGATCGAGATCCGCGATGAGGTCGTCCGCATCCTCGATCCCGATCGAGACGCGGACGACCTCCGGCGGTGCCCCGGCCGCAACCTGCTGGTTCGCATCGAGCTGGCGATGCGTGGTGGAGGCGGAATGGATGATCAGGCTCTTCGCATCGCCGAGATTGGCCACGTGGCTGAAGATCTCCACCGCGTCGATGAGCTTCACGCAGGAATCGTAGCCGCCCTTGACCGCGAAGGTGAAGAGCGCCCCGGCGCCGCGCGGGCAGATCTTCTCCACCCGCGAATGATAGGGCGAGGAGGGGAGGCCCGCATAGGTGACGTAATCGACGCGGGGGTCCTTCTCCAGCCAGTTCGCGATCTTCACGGCGTTCTCCACGTGCCGCGCCATCCGCAGGCTCAGCGTCTCGATCCCCATGAGGGTGTAATGCGCGGCCTGCGGGTTCATCGTCATGCCGAGATCGCGCAGCCCGATCGCCACGCCGTGGAAGGTGAAGGCCATCTTGCCGAAGGTCTCGTGGAACTTGAGGCCGTGGTAGGCGGGCTCCGGCTCCGAGAGCGACGGGAACTTGCCGGAGGCCGACCAGTCGAACGTGCCGCTGTCGACGACCACGCCGCCGGTCACTGTGCCGTTGCCGGTGAGATACTTCGTCGTAGAGTGGACGACGAGCGTCGCGCCATGCTCGAACGGGCGGCAAAGCCAGGGCGTGGCGGAGGTGTTGTCCACGATGAGCGGCAGCCCCGCCTCCCGCGCTACCTCCGCCACGGCGTCGAGATCGGTGATGTAGCCGCCGGGATTGGCGATGCTCTCGCAGAAGACCGCGCGGGTGTCGTCGTCGATGGCCGCACGGATCGCGTCGAGGTCGTCGAAATCGACGAAGGTCGCCGACCAGCCGAAGCGCCGGATGGTCTGCGTCATCTGCGTGACCGTTCCACCATAGAGACGGGTCGACACGACGACGTTCCGGCCCGGGGCCATCAGGGGGAAGAGCGCCATGATCTGCGCGGCGTGTCCGGAGGAACAGCCGATCGCCCCCACGCCGCCCTCGAGTGCTGCCACGCGCTGCTGCAACGCCCCCACCGTGGGGTTCGTCAGCCGCGAGTAGATGTAGCCCACCTCCTCGAGATTGAAGAGGCGTGCGGCATGATCGGCGTCGCGAAAGACGAAGGCGGTCGATTGGTAGATCGGAACCTGCCGTGCCCCCGTCGTCGGATCGGGCCCTGCGCCCGCATGGATTTGCAGCGTGTCGAAACCCTTCGCCAGATCGCTCATCTTGTTTCCTCCCTTGGGTAATTGCGCCGGGGATCCGGGCGCGTGGATGGGCGCGGCCGCCGCCGCGCCCGCTGTCAGACGTTCGCCACGCTCTGCGTCGTGTAGGGGGTCCGGTCGCCGGGGCCGTCGCGGGTAATCACGCTGAAGGCGCCGTCGGTCTCGAGGATCACCGCCTCGACGTTCTCGGGCGTGTTGGCGGGGCTCGTCCGGATCACGGTCATGAGCTCTCCCTCCGTCACCCGCTCGCGCCGGAGTGCCGCGTGCAGCACCTCGCCCCGATGCATGAGGAGCGTCGATTCGGATCGTACCAGTCGGTCGATCGCGCGGGACCGGACCGAGGCGTACGCCACGAGCCATTGCAGCGCGATGAGCGTGGCGAACGCCGCGAGACCCTCGATCAGCGGAGTCGATTTCGACAGGATCGTGGAGGCGAGCGTCGACCCGAGCGCCACGGTCACGATGAAGTCGAAGGCGTTGAGTTTTGCGAGCGTGCGTTTGCCCGAGATGCGGATCATCACGACCACGGCCGCGTAGGCGAAGAGGCACAGGAGCGCGACGCGCCCGATCCCGGCAAGGCTGTCGATGAAGACGGGCATGGCGGCCTCCGTTCTGGGCGTCCTCCTCCCAATGCAGCCTTCGGGCGGCGGGTTCAATGCCGACGCCTGTCCGCGATCCGTCCGGCACTCCCCGACCGGCGCCTGCGAAGCGCCAGTGAAGCGATCTACCGGTCCCCGTCGCGCGCGTGCCTGGCGACCGCGCGGCGCAGGGCATCGACGGTGCCGCCGTCGCTCATCGTATGCCCGGCCTGCGGAATGCCGACGATCCGCGCCGTCGGCCAGGCCCGCGCGAGCGCATGCGCCGTCGCGGGAGGGCAGAGGAGGTCGTAGCGGGGCTGGATCAGCGTTCCCGGAAGGCCCTCGAGCCGTTGTGCGCGGTGCAGGATCTCGTTCGGTTCGAGGAAGCAGTCGTGGCTGAAATAATGAGCCTCCAGAAACGGGCTTACGGGCAGCGGGCCGGGGGTGTCGGCCAGGGCGTCGGGGGAAAGCCGTGTCGTCCGGGGTTGAAACTCCGACAGGATGCGTTCCGTGGCGTACCAGGCGCGAGCCGCACGTCGATGCACGGCCGGATCGGGATCGAGGATCCGCGCCCAGTAGGCATCGAGCGGGCGGGAACGCTCACCGGGCGGAAGCTCCGCCAGGAAGTCCTCGTGCAGCTCCGGATGGAAGCGGGGCAACGTCTCGCAGAAGGCCGTCTCGATCTCCGCGCGGGTGCCGAGGAACACGGAGCGCAGGACGAGCCCGCGAACGTGCTCCGGATGGCGTTCGGCGTAGGCGAGGGCGAGCGTCGCCCCCCAGGAGCCGCCGACGACGAGCCAGTCCGCGATGCCGAAGCGCGTACGAAGCCGTTCGATATCGGCGATCAGGTGGGCGGTGGTGTTGTGCTCCCGCCCGCCCCGGGGCCGACTCCGCCCCGCGCCGCGCTGGTCGAAGAGCACGACGCGGTAGCGCTGCGTGTCGAAGAGCTGACGGAAGCCCGGATGCGATCCGCTGCCCGGTCCGCCATGCAGGACGATGGCGGCAAGCCCGTCCTCGGGGCCCGAAACCTCCACATAGAGGGAATGGCCATCGCCGACATCGACATGGCCGGCAAAGCTCGGCGCCGCCGGATGAGCGTGATCGGCCTGCATCGCGCGGGAGGGATCGCGTCCGGACGGCGTTTCCGGCGTCTAGCCCTGTGCGTCCGCGGTGACGATCGCCGTTCCGCGCGACGGGGATTGGGACGTGCCGGAGGAGGTGGGGGATTTCGTGTTGAGCGGATCGTCGCGCCGGGCAACCGATCCCTCGAAATGCGCGCCGGATTCGATGGCGATGGTCTTATGGATGATGTCGCCTTCCACCCGCGCGGTGGAGGTCAGGCGGACCTTCAATCCGCGCACGCAGCCGACGACGCGGCCGTTGACCACGACATCGTCTGCCATCACCTCGCCCTTGATCGTCGCGGCCTCGCCCACGGTGAGCAGGTGCGCCCGGATGTCGCCTTCGACCTGACCCTCGATCTGGATGTCACCGGTGGTCTTGAGGTTGCCCTTGATGATCAGGTCCGACGACAGGACCGACGCGGCGGGCTTCGATTTCGGCGCGGGTACGGGCATGTCGTTTCCCAAGCGGGAGGGGGCAAGCGCGGGATCGGGATCGGCGCCGGGGGCCGTTTCGCCCATCTGCTTCGGACCAGGCTCGTTGATCTTGCTCTTAGAAAACATCCTGCGCGGCCTTGATGTAGGTCATCGGGTTGACGGGCTTGCCCACCACGCGGATCTCGTAGTGGAGATGCGTGCCGGTCGAGCGGCCTGTATTGCCCATATCACCGATGCGGTCCCCGCGCGATACCCTTTGGCCCACGTTCACGCGAACCTTCGACATGTGTGCGTATCGTGTCTCTATGCCGAATTCGTGCTGGATCTTCACGAGGTTGCCGTAGCCCGATTGCCGCCCGGCGAAGATCACGACGCCGTCCGCCGTGGAATAGATCGGCGTGCCATGCGCCGCGGCGAAATCTGTGCCCTCGTGCATGCGGCCCCATCGCGGCCCGAAGCCCGAGGTGAAGCGGAAGGCAGCCTGGATCGGCAGCGCGAAGGGCGCCTTCTGCGCGGCGATCCGGTAGAGGTTCATCCGGTCGAGCCGCTCCAGGATCGAATTCGCCCGCAGGCTGTCCTCGTCCGGGCCGGAACCCTTCGTAGAGAAGCTCATCGGCGTGAGCGGTCCGCCCTGACCGGAATAGCCCGCGCGCACCGTGTTCAGGAGATCGTCGGTCGAAAGACCCGCGGCGGTGAACATCTTGTCGAGCGGCTCCACGGAGATGCTGAGCGCGTCCTCGAGCTGCGAGAAGATCTTCGCGTTGCGATCCTCGGCGAGCTTCGCCTCCAGGATAAGCTCCTCTGCGAAATCCTCCGCGTCACGGGCCTCGTCGGCAAGGGCGTCGCGCTGCCCGGCCGTCGCGTTCAGGGCGGAGGCGAGTACGTCGACGGTCGTCTCGACGTCGTCGATCCGGGCGATCTCGGTGCCGGATTTTCCGTCTCCGTTCAGCGCGACGGAGAGTTCCTCCGCCTCGGTCATCGCGGCATCGCGTTCGGCGATGGCCGTGCGCAGCGTGCCATGCGTCGCATCGAGGCCGCGTGTCAGTTCCTCGCGCCGGGTCTCGGAAACCAGGAGCTGCGTCTGCATCTCGCTGACTTGCTCGAGCGCGGCGGTGAAGCGTTCCTGTGCCGCCCGCGCATCCGCGAGCGCCTGGTCGCGTTCCCCAGATATGCCGTTAAGCCGCTCCTCGAAAAGCGCGCGCTCGCGCTGAGTCTGATCGCGGAGATGATCGGTCCCGATCCCGTCGACGAGGATCATGGAGGTCGCGACGATCGTCCAGCCGACGACGAGCGCCATGCCCGACAGGGCAAGGAACTGCGTGGCGGGGGAAAGGCGCACGAAGCGCGTCTCCGTATCGGTTCTCAGGAAAAGTCGTTTCTCGGGAAAGGCGCGCGCGATCGCGCCGCCCGGAAGGCGTCCGTTGCTCACTTGGTCTCTGCCCCTCTGCTGTCTTGGTGCAGCACTGGTATGGTTTTTGCTACCTGCGTATTGCGTACCGGGGCAAGCTGTGCGGAGCAAGAAATTATGGTTAACTGAATCGTAAGAAAGCCGTTCCAGCCGCGAATCGGCATGAATTCGCCGATCGCGACCGAGGCCGGATGATTTGCCGGGAACCCCAGCAAAACCACATGTCAGAGAGCCTTCACCGCCTCGAGCACCTCTTCCACGTGCCCCGGAACCTTGACCTTGCGCCATTCGCGCTCGACCCGGCCCGAACCGTCGACGAGGAAGGTCGATCGCTCGATCCCCATATGAGTCTTGCCGTACATCTTCTTCTCGACCCAGACGCCGTACCGCTCGCAGACATCGCCGGCCGCGTCCGACAGGAGCGCGATGCCGAGGCCGTGCTTGTCGCGGAACTTGTCGTGCTGCGCCACGCTGTCCTTCGAGATCCCGAGGATCGTCGCCCCCGCCGCTTCGAACTCCGCGGCCCGGGCGGTGAAATCGAGCGCTTCCGCGGTGCAGCCCGACGTGTCGTCGCGCGGGTAGAAGTAGAGGATCACCGGGCCGTCGATCTCCGAAAGCGTAACGGTGCCGTCGCCGTCGCGCGGCAGGGTGAAGCCCGGGGCAGGTTCGTTCGTCAGGTCCATCATTCTCTCCTCGAAACAGGGCGCCGGATCTTTCTAGGCCGATTGCGGGGAATGAAAACCTGCCCCCCTTCCTGCCGCGATCGTGAGCGGAAAGAGGCCCGCCCCGGTGGCGAATGACGGCAGGTGGAGGGATAAGGGCCCGATGAGCGGCAATCCGGACAACAGGACCCGAAAAGGCCGGCGGAGACAGCACCTGCGGCGGATCCACAGGCGTAGCTGGGGGATCGCGAGCGCGCTCCTCTTCTCGCTCCTACTCTGCATCGCGGTCCTCGCCGTGACTGAACGGCGGATCGCGTTGCCCGAGACGCTGACCGATCGGATCGAGGCGCGCGTCGATGAGGCGCTCGCGCCCGTCGCGGTCTCGATGGGCCGCATCTCCGTCGGGCTCGACCGTCATATCCTGCCGCGTCTCTGGCTCGAGAACGTCGCGATCCGGACCGCGGAGGGCCTGCCTCTCCTAGAGGTCCGCGAGATTGGGGCTGCCTTCGATCCGGCCGCGGCGATCCGGGGTCGCGTGGCGCCGCGCGATCTCGCGGGGGAGGGGGTTACGCTCTCGCTCAGGCGCGATGCCGAGGGCGCGTTCGAATTGCCCTTCGCGCTCGAGGGCGGACCCCGCGATGGCGGGCTCGGGGCGCTTCTCGACACGGTCGACGCGGCCATGGAAGCGGCGCCCTTCGACCGGCTTGAAGCGGTGCGGATCGACGGGGGCACCGTGACGCTCGAGGATGCGCGCGCCGCGCAGGTTTTGCAGGCCGTGGACACGCGGATCGCGCTGGCGCGGACACCGGAGGGGACACGGCTCACCCTCGCCGCGGATCTCTTCGAGGGGAACGACACCGCCTCGCGCGTCGATCTCGCCCTCGCGACGCGCCGAGCGGATAGCGGCGCCACGCTGTCCGCGCGCCTCGACGACGTCACGGCGGAAAGCATCGCGGCGCAGGCTCCGGTTCTCGGCTTCCTTTCCGTCCTCGACGCACCGCTTTCCGGACGCCTGGCGGCGCATCTCGACGCGCAGGGCGCGCTCGCCGATCTCTCGGGGAGCCTCGAAATCGGAGCGGGCGCGATCCAACCGCGCCGGGCGACGCGTCCTATCCCCTTCGAATCTGCGCGGGCCGCGCTCGACTACGACGCCGCGACCGCGCGCCTGACCTTTGCGGAGATCTCGGCGCGCTCCTCGCTCGGTGCGCTGCGGCTCTCGGGGCATGCCGATCTGGGCGATTTCGGAGATACCGGCGTGCCGGCCTCCCTGGTCGGGCAATTCGCGATCGAGGACGTCGCGATCGAAGCGCCAGACCTTTTCGAGAACGCGGTCCGGGCGCAGGACGGGTCGCTCGATATGCGGCTCAGGCTCGATCCGTTCGAGGTCGAGATCGGCGAGCTGGTCCTGCCCGATCCCGAGGGTCGGCGCGAACGGCATCTGCGCGCCTCCGGCCGCATCTCCGCCTCCGCCGAGGGATGGCGCGTGGGCGTCGATCTCGCGACGGAACGGCTCTCCGTGGAGCGCCTGCGCGCGCTCTGGCCGCTGCCAGTCGCGCCGGGACCGCGACGATGGGTGGCGGAGAACCTGAAGGAGGGCCGGATCGACGGGCCGCGTCTTGCGCTGCGCTTCGTGCCCGGCGACGAGAAGCCACGGCTTTCGGCGAGCTTCGCCTTTGCCGAGACGCGCGCGCGGATCCTGCGCACGCTCCCGCCCCTCACCGGCATGGCCGGGTTCGGGTCGATCGGCGAGAACCGCTTCGCGGTCGCTCTCGACGCCGGGGTGGTGACGATGCCGGGCCGCGCCCCGCTCGACCTCGCGGGGACGACGATGACGATCCCAGACACGCGGATCAAGCCGAGCCCTGCGCGGTTCGACCTGCGCACGACCGGATCGCTTCCCGCTCTGCTTGCCGTCCTCGACGCGGACCCCTTCAAGCTCCTCAATCGCGTGGGGCGCGATCCCGATCTTGGTACGGGCGAGGTCACGCTGCGCACGGACCTCGAATTGCCCCTGAAGCCTGGCCTGACGCCCGACGACATCGCCGTCTCGGCCCGTGGCACCGTTCGTGATCTGGCGTCCGACACGGTCGTCGCGGGGCGGGAATTGCGGGCAGAGGAGATGGCGATCACCGCCGATCTGGACCTTATCCGGGCCGAGGGTGCCGCGACCCTCGACGGGGTCGCGTTCGACGGATCGTGGCAGCAGGTCCTGCGCGGCGACGATCGGGGGCAGGGATCGGTCGAGGGGCGAGTCGCGCTGTCGCCCGAGGGACTGGCGAGGTTCGGTGTCGCGCTGCCCGATGGCTACGTGAGCGGTTCGGGGGAGGGCGATCTCTCGCTCGACCTCGCGCCGGATGTGCCGCCGCGCCTGACGCTCACGACCGATCTGCGCGGCGTCGCCCTCCGCATCGCGGCCGTCGACTGGTCGAAGGCGGCGGCGACGCCCGCCTCCCTCACCGTTGGCGGAACGCTGGGCGCGGTACCCGATATCGACACCCTTCGCCTGGAGGCGCCGGGTCTTTCGGCGCAAGGCCGCGTGGAGCTCGGACCGGGTCCGCGGTTCGAGGCGCTGGCGCTCGACCGGGTGGTTCTCGGCTCCTGGCTCGATGCGGGCGTCACGATCAGCGCGCGCGGCCGGGGCGCGGCACCTGCGATCACCGTGCGGGGCGGAGAGATCGACATCCGAACCGCCCGGCTCGGTGCCGGAGGCGGATCGGCGGGCGGCGGCACCCGCGGTCCGGTGGCGCTCCGGCTCGACAGGCTCGTCGTGACCGATACCGTGGCGCTGTCGAACTTCGCGGTCGATCTCGCGCCCGGACGAACCTTGGCGGGCCGTTTCGAGGGCCGGGTGAACGGCGGGCAAACCGTCACCGGCCGGATCGAGGGCGGGCCGCGGGGCGCCACGATCAGCCTCGGCAGCGGCAATGCCGGGGCGCTCCTGCGCGATGCGGGCCTCGTGCGCCGCGTGGAGGGGGGCGCGCTGGCGCTCACCCTCACCCCCACGGGCGATCGGGGCAGCTATGACGGGCGGCTGCGTGTCTCGAACACGCGGCTGCGCGACGCGCCGGCCATCGCCGAGATCCTGTCGGCGGCGAGCGTCGTGGGCCTCGTCGAGCAGCTTCAGGGACAGGGGATCGTTTTCGACGAGGTCGAGGCCGATTTTCGCCTGACCCCCTCGCGGATCACGCTCTACAATTCTTCGGCCACGGGGGCGTCGATGGGGATCTCCATGGATGGCGTCTACGACCCGGTGGCGCGTACCATGGACATGCAGGGCGTGCTCTCGCCCCTCTACGTCGTCAATCGCATCGGTTCGCTCTTCACGCGGAGGGGAGAGGGGCTTTTCGGCGTGACCTTCACGCTCCGCGGGCCGGTGGCGCAACCTGCGGTCGGGGTCAATCCGCTTTCACTCCTCACACCGGGGGCGTTTCGCGACATCTTTCGGCGCGATCCGCCGCGTCGCCCGGCCCGCTGACCCTTCGCCTCGCCTCCGAATGGCGCTAAGCCCCATCCGCGAGACAAGGGGCACGGACCATGAAACTGAGCGAATTCGATTTCGAACTGCCCGACGAGTTCATCGCGACCCGCCCGGCGCGACCCCGGTCGAGCGCGCGGATGCTCGTGGCCCAGGGTGCGGCGATCACCGATGCGCAGGTTTCCGACTTGCCGGACTGGCTACGGCCCGGCGACAGGCTGGTTCTGAACGACACGCGGGTGATCCCGGCCCGCCTCGCCGGAACCCGGACGCGTGACGGTCACGTGGCGAAGGTAGAGGCGACGCTTCTCGAACCCGAGCCCGACGGTAGGTGGACCGCCCTCGTCAAGCATTTGCGAAAGATCGAGGACGGAGAGGAGATCGCGTTCGACGCGGGGCTCCGCGCGCAGCTCTTCCGGCGCGGCGACGGAATGGTGTCGCTACGGTTCAACCTCGAGGGAGAGGCGTTCGACGCCGCGCTGGCGGAGGCCGGGCTGATGCCGCTGCCGCCCTATATCGCCGCTCGCCGGCCCGCCGACGCGCAGGACATGCAGGATTATCAGACGATCTGGGCCAGGCATACGGGCGCGGTGGCCGCGCCGACCGCATCGCTGCATTTCGACGATGCGCTGATGAAGGCCCTCAGGGAGCGGGGCGTCGAGCTGACCTATGTCACGCTCCATGTCGGAGCGGGGACGTTCCTTCCGGTGAAGGTCGACGACATCTTAGAGCACCGGATGCATGCCGAACGCGGCCTCGTGACGGCCGAGGCGGCCGCGGAAATCGCGGCGACGCGGGCGGACGGCGGACGGGTCATCGCGGTGGGCACGACGGCCTTGCGCCTGATCGAGACCGCAGCTCAGAAGACGGGTGCGATCGAGCCTTGGGAGGGCGCGACCGACATCTTCATCACGCCGGGCTTCCGCTTCGCCGTCGCGGACGGGCTCGTCACCAATTTCCATTTGCCGAAATCGACCTTGATGATGCTGGTCTCGGCCTTTCTGGGTGTAGAGGAGATCCGCGCGGTCTACGCCCATGCCATCGCAGGGGCATACCGCTTCTACAGCTACGGCGACGCGTCGCTCCTTCTGCCGCGCGGCGGTAACCCGCGCGCCTGACAAGGCCCCGCACGCGGATTTCCCCGCAATTTGCGTCCGAACGCAGGGATTTTACCGCCCGGTGATCGTAGGAGGCACTTGCCAGCCTGCGCGCCTTGCGTCACGTTCGCTCAACGGGAGCAGGATGGGAGCAGGCAGATGTCCACGCCGGAAGAGGTTCTGGCCTTCTGGATCGACGAGGTCGGTCCCTCCGGATGGTACGATCGCGACGACGCGCTCGATGCCACGATCACGGAGCGGTTCGAGCCGGTCTGGCGCAGGGCGTCGGAGGGAGGGCTTTCGCTGTGGCTGACCTATCCGACGGGCACGTTGGCCTATCTCGTCGTCACGGACCAGTTTCCGCGCAACATGTTCCGTGGCGACGCGAAGGCCTTCGCGCTCGACCCGATCGCGCTCGCGGCGGCGAAGATGGCGATCGCGCGCAATTGGGACACGAGGATAAACGAGCCCGCGCGGCAATTCTTCTATCTTCCGCTGATGCATTCCGAAAACCTGAGCGATCAGGACCGCTCCGTACGTCTTTTTCACAGCCGCATGCCCGAGACGGGGGAGTCGAACCTTCTCCACGCAAAGGCGCATCGCGAGGTCATCCGCGAGTTCGGGCGGTTCCCGTACCGCAACGACGCGCTGGGGCGCAAGACGCAGAAGGCGGAACAGGATTTTATGGATCAGGGCGGCTACGGCGCGACTGTCAAAGCGGTTCGCACGGCGGCCTGAACCGTTCGAGGTTTCGGGAACGGCGCGGCAGCGGGTAAGCGGATCCGATATTCACGTATAACGAGAGCGGGACGACGTCTATCTCGTCCGAGACGTTAGTAGCGGTTCCACGTCACAGCAGTTTGACGGTTGCGACAGGGAATGAACGGCAGGATCCGCTCGGGAGGGCTTGCCGCGCCTCTGGCGTATGACCTAAGTGAATGCCGCGTCCATGCGCATGTATCGGAGGATGCCCATGGGGCGGCTTTACATTATCGACGGCTTTAGGGGCTTCTTCCTCCTCTTCATGGGGATCGTCCATTTCAACGGGATCCTCGGCACGACGATCGGCCGCTACAACCACCATGTCGTGGGCTGGGTCGAGGATGCGCAGGGCTTCGTCTTCATCTCCGGGATGGTCGTGGGCCTCGTCTACGGCAAGAAGTTCCTCAGGTCGGACGATCCCTCCACCGCGACGCGTGCGATCTGGGCGCGGATCCGGACGATCTACTCCCATCATGCCGGGCTGATCTTCATCTTCCTTGCCTCCGCACTGCTTCTCGGCGCGGCGGTTCCGAACGTCCTTGCACCCTACGCGCGAGAGCCGATCGTCTTCACGATGACCAGCCTCGTCTTCACCTCGTCGTCGATGCATATGGGCATCCTGCCCATGTATATCGGGTTCATGGTCTTCGTTCCGCTGGCCTTCCGCTGGCTTCACGAGGGCAAGGACCCCGCCTTCTGGGCACTCGTCGGTGTCTGCTGGCTCGCCGCGCAGACGGCGCTCGCGGGATTTCTCATGAACCTGGCGCAGAACGGCCTGCGGGTGGCCGGCGTGCCCGTCACCTTCGGCATCTACTTCAATCTTCTCGGCTGGCAGGTCCTGTTCTTCGTCGGCCTCTTCTTCGGGTTCCGGATGGCACAGGGGCGGCTGGACCTGTCTGTCCTGTCCGCGCCCGGCTATCGCCTCGCCTTTCTTATCGCCGGTACCGGGATCATCCTGCTCGCGATCTACAAGCTGTCGCTCGGAAACGGCGTATTCCCCGCCGATTTCTTCACCAGAGACCTCGTGCGGAATCTGAACGAGCGCTCCACGCTCTCGACGATCTATGTCGCGGCCTTCGCGCTCGATGCCTTCGTTATTGTCTGGCTTCTCAACGCGGGCGTGACCGATCGTGCCGCCTGGGTCAGGGGGCTTTCCGGCGCGATCCGCTGGCTCTTCTCCCGTCCTGCGCTGGTGTTTCTCGGACAGCATTCACTCCATGTCTTCTCGTTCCACCTGCTCGTCTTCTACGCGATGGGGATCCTCGTGGAGCATACGGACATGACGGAATTTGTCCGCTCCCTCGTGCTCGTCGCCGCGACGGCGTCGCTCTGGCTCGCGGCGTGGGCACATGCGCGGATGCAGTCGCGCGGCGCGGTGTCGCAGGAGCCGCGGGCGGGGTCGCGGACCGTTCCTGCCAAGGCTGCGACCACCACCAAGCGCTAGGCGATCGCGTTTGGCATTCCCCGCACCGGCGTCTATACGAGAGCCTTCCCGGAATCGACGGAAGGCGGGGTCATGCCGGAACAGAAGTTCATCGAAATCCGCGGGGCGCGGGAGCATAACCTCAAGGGCATAGACGTCGACATTCCGCGCGACCAGTTGGTCGTGATTACGGGCCTCTCGGGTTCGGGAAAGTCGTCTCTCGCCTTCGATACGATATATGCCGAGGGCCAGCGCCGCTATGTGGAATCGCTCTCGGCCTATGCCCGTCAGTTCCTCGACATGATGCAGAAGCCCGACGTGGATCACATCTCGGGCCTTTCCCCTGCGATTTCCATCGAGCAGAAGACCACCTCGAAGAACCCGCGCTCCACGGTCGGCACCGTGACGGAGATCTACGACTATCTCCGCCTCCTCTTCGCCCGGGTCGGCACGCCTTATTCTCCCGCGACCGGGCTGCCCATCGAGGCGCAGCAGGTGCAGGACATGGTCGACCGGGTCATGGCGATGGAGGAGGGGACGCGCGGCTATCTCCTCGCGCCCATCATTCGCGACCGGAAGGGCGAGTACCGCAAGGAGTTCCTGGAGCTTCGCAAGCAGGGATTCCAGCGGGTGAAGGTCGACGGGCAGTTCCACGAACTCGACCAGCCGCCTACGCTCGACAAGAAGTTCCGCCACGACATCGACGTGGTGGTTGACCGGATCGTCGTGCGCGAAGGGGTGGAGACGCGTCTCGCCGACTCGTTCCGCACCGCGCTCGACCTCGCCGACGGGATCGCCATCCTCGAGACGGCGCCGAAGGAGGGGGAGCCCGAGCGGATCACGTTCTCGGAGAATTTCGCCTGCCCCGTTTCCGGCTTCACCATTCCGGAGATCGAGCCGAGGCTCTTTTCGTTCAACGCGCCCTTTGGGGCCTGCCCGGTCTGCGACGGGCTGGGTGTGGAACTCTTCTTCGACGAACGTCTCGTGGTGCCGGACCAGAACCTGAAGCTCGGCGACGGGGCGCTCGCGCCGTGGCGGAAGGGCAAGTCGCCCTATTTCACCCAGACGATCGAGGCGATCGCAAAGCATTACGGCTTTCCGGCCTCCGCCCGCTGGAAGGATGTTCCCGAGACCGCGCAGCAGGTCTTCCTTCACGGATCGGGCAAGGAAGAGATCGCCTTCCGCTACGACGAGGGGGGGCGGGTCTACAACGTTTCGCGTCCTTTCGAGGGGGTAATCCCCAACATGGAACGGCGTTACCGGGAGACGGATTCAGCCTGGATCCGCGAAGAATTCGAACGCTACCAGAACAACCGCCCCTGCGGCGCCTGCGACGGCTACCGCCTTCGCCCCGAAGCGCTAGCGGTGAAGATCGCGGGCCTCCACGTCGGCCAGGTAGTGCAGATGTCGATCCGCGAAGCCGCCGATTGGTGCGAGACCGTGCCCGCATCGCTCAGCCGGCAGAAGAACGAGATCGCCCGCGCGATCCTGAAGGAGATCCGGGAGCGCCTAGGCTTCCTCAACAATGTGGGCCTTGAATATCTTACGCTATCCCGCAATGCCGGAACGCTCTCGGGCGGCGAAAGCCAGCGGATCCGACTCGCGTCGCAAATCGGGTCGGGTCTGACCGGCGTGCTCTACGTGCTCGACGAACCGTCCATCGGCCTGCATCAGCGCGATAACGACCGCCTCCTCACGACGCTGAAGAACCTGCGCGACCAGGGCAATACCGTGATCGTGGTGGAACACGATGAGGAGGCGATACGGGAAGCCGATTACGTCTTCGATTTCGGCCCCGGCGCGGGCGTCCATGGCGGCGCGGTCGTGGCACACGGAACGCCCGAAGAGATCATGGACCAGCCGCAGAGCCTGACCGGCGATTACCTCGCCGGGAGACGGGAGATCGCAGTGCCTGCGACGCGGCGCAAGGGCACCAAGAAGAAGATCACCGTGGTAAAAGCCACCGGCAACAATCTCAACGGGCTCACCGTCGATTTTCCGTTGGGCAAGTTCGTCTGCGTGACAGGCGTTTCCGGAGGAGGAAAGTCGACGCTCACGATCGAGACGCTCTTCAAGACCGCCTCCATGCGGCTCAACGGCGCGCGGCAGACGCCCGCGCCTTGCGAAACGATCAAGGGGCTCGAACATCTCGATAAGGTCATCGACATCGACCAGCGTCCGATCGGACGCACGCCGCGCTCGAACCCAGCGACCTATACCGGGGCCTTCACACCGATCCGCGACTGGTTCGCCGGGCTGCCGGAGGCGAAGGCGCGAGGCTACAAGCCGGGACGGTTCAGTTTCAACGTGAAGGGCGGCCGGTGCGAGGCCTGCGAGGGCGATGGCGTCATCAAGATCGAGATGCACTTTCTGCCGGACGTCTACGTCACCTGCGAGACCTGCGGCGGGGCACGCTACAACCGCGAAACTTTGGAAATTCGGTTTAAGGGCAAGAGCATCGCCGAAGTTCTTGATATGACGGTCGAGGATGCGCAGGGTTTCTTCAAGGCGGTTCCGTCGATACGGGAGAAGATGGATGCGCTCGTTCGCGTGGGCCTGGGGTATATCCGAGTGGGTCAGCAGGCGACGACGCTCTCGGGCGGGGAAGCGCAGCGCGTGAAACTGTCTAAGGAACTCGCGAAGCGTTCCACGGGCCGGACGCTCTACATCCTCGATGAACCGACGACGGGGCTGCACTTCGAGGATGTCAGGAAGCTGCTTGAGGTGCTGCACGAGCTCGTCGAACAGGGCAATTCCGTGGTGGTGATCGAACACAACCTGGATGTCATTAAGACCGCCGACTGGCTCATCGATATCGGGCCGGAAGGCGGCGACGGCGGCGGCCGCGTCGTCGCGACGGGTTCACCCGAGGCAGTCGCCGAAGTCGCCGAAAGCCACACCGGTCGATATCTCAAGCCGATGCTGGATGCCCGCAAGGTCGCGGCGGAATGATCCGCCGCACCTTTTCACGGCCGGTCAGGTGGGACGCCGCCTGAACGATTGGGCGAGCGGGGTCGCTTCGATCAGGCTCAGGATCGCAGTGCAGAAAATCATCACGCCGAGCATCTCGAATGTTTCTTCCAGCGTCGTGGCGATGGCGTAGGCGACGGTGTAGCGCCCGATCCCGTCGAAAATAAAGCTGCCAACCATCTCCATCCCGATGGCACCGAAGACGAAGACAGCACCGGAGACCAAGATCAGGTTTCGCTGATATGCGGGGAGCGACAGCACCATCCTCAAATAGATCCCCGCGATCCCGAGTACGCCGATCATGCCGGGGATGACCCAGGCGAAATAGAGCGCTCCGCTCGCGCCGGTGAGTTGCCGAATCGGCGGCCCCAACTTCTCATGTACCTGAGCAGCCTCGTCATAGGCCATGAAGAGAAGAATTGCGCCAAGTGCGACCCAGTAGAAACGCCACCGCTCACCCGTCATGACCTTGAAGAATGCCAGGACGCTGGTCAGTAGGCTTGCCATTGCAAGGAGGCTGAAAGCGAAGAGCGTCGCGATGTTCGTTTCCTGATCGACCCAGAATGCCTTGTGCAGCAACGCAGTCGCATGCGTACCGACCTCGCGATGGATTACGAGCGTCGTGGTCGAGGCAATCATCACGAGTGCGATCAGACAGGTAGTGACGCCGGCAAACTGAAGATGTACCGGCGCGCTGCGATACCAAGCGATGGCGGAGAATCCTTTCGAAGGTGAACGGTCGGGGGAAAAGGCGGTATTGGTCATGAGCGAACAAAGCTCCGGGCAATCGTTATAAAAGGTTTGCATTAATTTCACATGTGAGCGTTCTCGGTCAACCCTATGTATAGACTGACGAAACGTCGTCGCCTGCCGTTCAGACGTCGAGTTCGATCCAGACAGGTACATGGTCGGACGGCTTTTCCCGACCGCGGATGTCCTTCTCCACCCATGCCGATCGCGCCAGGTCGGCTGCCTGAGGGGTGAGGAGGTGGTGATCGATCCGGATGCCGAGATCGCGATCCCAAGCGCCGGCCTGATAATCCCAGAACGTATAGAGGCCCGGCCTCTGCGTTTCCGCCCGGAGGGCGTCGGTGAACCCAAGCGCGAGGAGCCTTCGGAAGGCCGCACGGCTTTGCGGCAACGCAAGCGCGTCTTCGCGCCATGCCTCTGGGCGAGCGGCGTCTTCGTCTTGCGGTATTACGTTGTAGTCGCCCGAAAAGACGGCCGGCTCCTCGAGCCGGAGCACGTCCCTCATTCTGACCTCCAACCGGTCGAGCCAGGCAAGCTTGTACTCGTATTTCGGCCCCGGCGCGGGATTGCCGTTCGGCAGATAAATGCCGCAGACGCGTACGGAGCGCGTACCCGTCACCGTCGCCTCGATATAGCGCGCCTGCGCGTCGTCCTCGTCGCCGGGAAGCCCCCTGACCACGTCCTCGAGCGGAAGCTTCGACAGGATCGCGACCCCGTTGAACCCCTTCTGACCATGGGTCTCGACGGTGTAGCCTAGATCCTCGAGCTGCTCCCTGGGGAAGGTCTCGTCCGTCGACTTTATCTCCTGCAGGAGCGCCACGTCGGGCGCGGCGTCACGCAGCCAGCCGCACAGCGTGTCGAGGCGCGCCTTGACCCCATTGATGTTGAATGTCGCGATCTTCATCCGTCGCACCTCCGAACCGCCCTTCTGTCGCAGGTGCAGGGGGCTTACAAGCATCGCGGAGCCATATGTACGCCGCCAGGTCCTTCATTCATCTCACGCTGGCAAAGGGTGTCATACCGTCCTCGCAGCAAGTCCGAACGACTTGGATAAAGCAGGGCTGGCTAGAGCGAGAAAGAGGTCCCGCAGCCGCAGGAGGAGGTGGCGTTCGGGTTGTCGATCACGAAGCGCGCCCCGATCAGTTCTTCGCTGAAATCGATCACGGCGCCCGCGAGGAACGGGAGTGACACGCTATCGACTAACACTTTCTCTCCGTTCTTCTCGAGCACGAGATCGTCCTCCGCCGGAGCGTCGAGCTTGATCTCGTACTGGAAGCCAGAGCAACCGCCGCCCTCGACGGCGACGCGCAGGGCCTGGCCATCGGCAGCTGCCCCGATCTCCGCGAGGCGGTCGAAGGCGCGATCGGTGACTTTCGGAGGCAGGTTCATCTTGTGTTCCACATGCGGCCCGGATGCGATCGGAATATAAGGAGGGGTGTTGGCATCAACAAGGTGGGTGAAGCATGCAGGCGCGTTTCGCGGCGCGGCCCGAGGAAAGTCGCGGCCGCCTCTATCCCGAGGAAGAGAGTACCTTCCGTTCGTGTTTCCAGCGCGATCGCGACCGGATCATCCATGCCTCCGCTTTCCGGAGACTGAAACACAAGACGCAGGTCTTCATCGAGCACGAAGGCGACTACTTCCGCACGCGTCTCACCCATTCGATCGAAGTCGCGCAGGTCGCGCGCACGATCGCCGGCGTCCTGGGCCTCAATTCGGAGCTGACCGAGGCCGTGGCGCTCGCCCATGACCTGGGCCATCCACCCTTCGGCCATACCGGGGAGGAGGCGCTCTCGGCCCTGATGGCGCCGCATGGTGGGTTCGATCACAACGCGCAGGCGATCCGCATCGTGACCTCGCTCGAGCGGCATTACGCGGAATTCGACGGGCTCAATCTCACTTGGGAAACGCTCGAGGGGATCGCGAAGCATAACGGTCCCGTAGACGCGCCCGTACCCTATGCGCTCGCAGAGTACGACGCCCGGCACGATCTGGAGCTTTCCACCTTCGCGAGCGCGGAGGCGCAGGTCGCGGCGCTCGCCGACGACGTGGCCTACAACCATCACGATTTGCATGACGGCCTGCGGGCCGAACTCTTCTCCACCGATGAGCTGGCGGACCTGCCGCTCCTCGACGGTTGCTTCGCGGAGGTGGATCGGATCTATCCCGACTTGAACTATTATCGCCGTCGGCACGAGGCGCTGCGCCGCTTCTTCGGCGTGCTTGTCGAGGACGTCATCGCGGAGGCGCGGATCCGGCTTGCGGCGCTCGATCCGATCTCGTCGGAAGAGGTACGGCATGCGGGACGGGGGATCATCCGGTTTTCGGATCCGGTCTGGCGCGACCTGCAGGTGATCCGTCGCTTTCTGTTCGAGCGGATGTACCGCGCACCGGGCGTGGTCGCGATGCGGCGCGAGGTGACGGAGGTCGTCCACGACCTCTTCCCGCTCTTCATGGAGCGGACCGACCTGCTGCCGAAACAATGGCGAAAGGACGTGGAGGAGGCCGAGGGCGAGACCGCGCTTGCCCGGATCGTCGCCGACTACATCGCCGGCATGACCGATCGCTTCGCGCTGCAGGAGCACGGACGGCTTTGCCACGGATCGGGGCCGTTCGTACCGAGGTAAGTGCGCGTCAGGCGCCGAGGATCAGCCCCTCGTCGGGCCGCAATTCGCCATCGGCCGCGAAATCCCCATGCGTCGAGACGAGCGGTGTGCCGTTGCAGGGCAGGGGTTGCGGTCGATCGGTAAAATTGAGTGCCACGTTGATCGTTCGGTCGCCGTGGCGCCGGGCATAGGCGAGGACGCCCGCATCCGCATGCAGCCGCGTATAGCCGCCGATGGTCAGGGCGGGCTCCGAACGCCGCATCGCGATGAGCCCGCGCTGGAACGTCAGCATCGATCCCGGATCGTTCGCCTGAACGGTCACCGGCGTCGTGGAGGACAGGGGAAGCCAGGGCGTGCCGGTGGTGAAGCCCGTCCCGGGACCGTCGTCCCAGGGGATGGGCACGCGGACCGGATCGCGGCCGAGCCCGGTTCCGGGATTGTTGATTGCCCAGGGGTCCTGGAGCATGTCTTCGGGTATCATCTCGTTCACCATGCCGAGCTCGTCGCCCTGGAAGATCGTGGGCGTGCCGCGCAACGTGAGAAGGAGCATTGCGGCCACGCGGGCCTGCGCCGCGCCGACGCGGGTGGCGATACGGTTGCGGTCGTGATTGCCGAGGACCCAGTTGGGCCAGGCCCCTTCCGGTAGCGCCGCTTCGTAGATGTCGATGTAATCGGCGATCGCGCTCGGATCCCAGGGTGCCTCGATCAGTTTGAAGTTGAACGGCAGTTGAAACCCGTCGAGGGCCGTGCCGTAATACATCATCACCTCGTCGAGCTCTCCGTAAGCCTCCCCGATGAGGAGACGGCCGCCGTATTCCTCGGCCACGGCGCGCATCTCCCGCACGATCTTCAGACCTTCGGGTTGGTGGGACGAATAGGTGCGATGAAGCGACTGCGCCGGCCCGTCCTCGAACTTCCAGTCCTTGCGAGGCGGATTGTCGCGGAGCTGGTCGTCGGGCGTCAGGTGTTCGGCCGCATCGACGCGGAACCCGTCGACGCCGCGTTCGAACCAGATGCGCATCGCATCGTACATCGCAGCCCGGACCTCCGGATTGCGCCAGTTCAGCGCCGGCTGCCCGCGCGCATAGATGTGGAGGTAATACTGCCCCGTCGCCTCGTTGAGCGTCCAGGCCGGACCTCCGAACTCGCTGAGCCAGTTGTTGGGCGGCCGGCCGTCCGCGCGCGGGTCGCGCCAGATGTACCAGTCCCGCTTCGGATCGTCGCGGGAAGACCGCGCAGCCTGGAACCAGGGATGCCGGTCCGACGAATGCGAGGGCACGAAGTCGAGAAGCAGCTTGAGCCCGTGATCGTGGACCGCCTGAACCAGCGTCTCGAAATCAGCGAGCGTTCCGAAGATCGGTTCGATGCCCGTGTAATCGCTGATATCGTAGCCCGCGTCCTTCATCGGCGACGGATAGATGGGCGAGATCCAGATCGCGTCGACCCCGAGATCGGCGACATGGCCCAGTCGTTTGCGGATCCCGTTCAGGTCGCCGATGCCGTTGCCGGTCGTGTCCTGAAACGATCTGGGATAGATCTGGTAGACGATCCCCCGCTTCCACCAGACGAAGCCCTTGTCATCCATCGCGCTCGCCTCATCCTTGCAGCCACCGGTCGAGGGCTAGCGAACGCCGGGGAACGCTGCAAGGCATAGCAGGCTTGCGCCGTTGACGTGGATTGGCGATGCTGCAGCGCCAAAAATGAAGGAAGACCGGATGGCCGTCGAAACCGTGGAAGGCGCGCTTTCTCCCGTCGCGGCAATCGCGATCGTGGGCGCGCTCGGGGTGGGAAGCCAGTGGCTGGCCTGGGCACTCCGGATGCCGGCCATCGTCCTGATGCTCGCCGCCGGCGTGATCGCGGGCCCGGTCCTGGGGGTCTTCGATCCGGCGCGCGATATCGGTCCGCTCTATTCCTCGCTCGTCGCGATCGCGGTCGCGATCATCCTCTTCGAGGGCGGTCTGACGCTCAATTTCCATACGCTGCGCGACGCGGCCGAGGGGGTCAAGCGACTGGTCTTCATCGGCGCGCCGCTCGGCTGGCTGCTCAGCACGCTGGCGCTGCGCTATGGCGCGGGGACGAGCTGGGAATCGGCGGCGGTGTTCGGCGGGATCATGATCGTGACCGGCCCTACGGTCATCGCGCCGCTGCTGCGATCCGCCCGGCTAAGCCGCAGGCCCGCGGCGCTTCTCCAATGGGAGGCGATCCTCAACGACCCCGTCGGCGCCATCGCGGCCGTGCTGGCCTTCGAGGTCGTGCTCGTGATGCGCACGGCGGAGCGGGTCGGGGAGGCCGTCTGGTCGCTCGCCTTCGGCATCGCCTTCTCCGTCGCTGTGGGCGCGGCTGCCGGTTACGGACTCTGCTGGGCCTTCCGCCGCGCCAAGGTGCCGGAATACATGAAGGTCCCGGTCCTTTTCGTGGTTCTCCTCGCGGTCTTTGCGCTTTCGAACGCGGTCTTGCACGAATCCGGCCTCGTTGCCGTCACCCTGATGGGGGTCGTCATCGCCAACGCGAATCTCGCCTCCTACGAGGAGTTGCGCCGGTTCAAGGAGCACGCCACGATCCTCCTTGTCTCGGGTGTCTTCATCCTGCTCGCCGCGAGCCTCGATTTCGGCGCGCTCGCGCAGCTCGACTGGCGCGCGGCGGTCTTCGTCCTCGTCGTTCTCTCAGTTGCCCGTCCGGTCACCGTCTTCGTCGCGCTCGCCTTCACCAAGCTGCCGATGAAGGAGAAGATCCTCGTCGCCACGACCGGGCCGCGGGGCGTCGTTCTCGTGGCGGTAGCGGGCCTTTTCGGGGAGCGGCTCGTTTCCCTGGGGATCGACGACGGGGCCATCATCGGTCCCCTGGCCTTCATCCTGGTCGCGGCGTCCGTCGTCGTCCACGGCTTCACGCTCAAACCCGTGGCGCGGCTGCTGGGCCTCACTGCGTCGGAAACGCCGGGCGTGATCCTTGTCGGTGGCTCCTACTGGACCACGGGCCTCGCGGAAGCCTTGCGGAAGGCGGACGTGCCCGTGCTCGTGACCGATCCCAACCGCGGCCACCTGCGCCGGGCACGGGAAGCGGGGATCGATACCTTCTTCGGCGACATCCTGAGCGAGGCGGCGGAGATGCGCATCGAGCTCGCGGGCTACAAGACCGTGGTCGCGGCGACCGACAACGACGCCTACAACACGCTCGTCGCCACCGATCTGGGGCCGAGCTTCGGCCGCGAGAACGTTTACCAGGTCACGCGCGAGAAGGCGGCCTATGCGCGCCACGCGCTGCCCTCAACGCTGGGCGGGAGGAAGTTCGCGGACGAGGCGACCTACAACGAGCTCAACCGTCTGATGTGGGAGGACTGGACCTTCCGCCTGACCGGCCTGTCCGAGGAGTACGGGATCGAGGAATGGCGTGCGGAGCGCCCGGAGGCGAAGCTGCTCGCCTGGATCGACACCGAAGGCGAGATCTTCTTCATCAGCGAGGACGATGACGTGACCCCCGCGCCCGGCGTCAAGCTGCTCTCCATGCTGCCGCCCGGCGAGGCGGACCGGTCGGAAGCCGCCTGAGACCCGCGGCGCGCGTCGTTGACGCGGCAGGGCGGCATGTTATGACGCCCGCGACCCTGATTGGATGGCCATCATGAACCTTTTTGCCAGGATGCGCGACGACGTGATCGCGAGCCTCGACGCGATGTCCGCGGACGGTATCCTCCCCGGTGGACTGGCGACGGACGCGGTGACCGTGGAGCCCCCGCGCGATCCCGCCCATGGCGACATGGCGACGAACGCCGCGATGGTCCTCGCCAAGCCCGCCGGGATGAAGCCGCGCGACATCGCCGATGCGCTCGCCGGGCGCCTCGCCGCGCGGGACGACATCGTCGCCGCGGATGTGGCGGGACCGGGTTTCCTGAACCTCCGCCTTGCCCCGTCGGTCTGGCAGGAAACGATCGCCACCATCCTTTCGGATCCCGACTACGGACGTTCCGGAATGGGGCAGGGGCGGCGGGTCAACGTCGAATACGTCTCCGCCAACCCGACCGGTCCGCTTCATGTCGGCCATACGCGGGGCGCGGTGTTCGGCGATGCCCTGGCCTCGCTTCTCGCCTATGCGGGCTGGGACGTGACGCGCGAGTATTACATCAACGACGGCGGCGCGCAGGTCGACGTGCTCGCCCGCTCGGTGTACCTGCGCTATCTCGAGGCGCACGGGCAGAAGGTCGCCTTCCCCGACGGGACGTATCCCGGCGATTATCTGATCGCGGTCGGAGAGCGGCTCAAGGACCTGCACGGCGACGCCTTCGTGGATACGGGCGAACAGGTCTGGCTCGACGAGGTCCGCTCCTTCGCGACGGAGGAGATGATGCGGATGATCCGCGAGGACCTCCTCGCGCTCGGCGTACGGATGGACCGGTTCTATTCGGAAAAGTCGCTCTACGGGACCGGCCGGATCGAGGCCGCGCTCGACGATCTCGACGGCAAGGGCTTGATCTACCAGGGCACGCTCGAGCCGCCCAAGGGCAAGCTGCCGGAGGATTGGGAGGCGCGCGAGCAGACGCTCTTCCGCTCCACCGCGCATGGTGACGACGTGGACCGCCCGGTGAAGAAATCCGACGGCGGCTGGACTTATTTCGCCCCTGACATCGCCTATCACTACGACAAGATCGACCGCGGCTACGACGCGCTCATAGACGTCTTCGGCGCCGATCACGGCGGCTACGTCAAGCGTATGAAGGCCGCGGTGAGCGCGCTGTCGGACGGGCAGGTGCCCCTCGACATCAAGCTCGTGCAGCTCGTCAAGCTCTTCAAGAACGGCGAGCCCTACAAGATGTCGAAGCGCGCCGGCACCTTTGTCACGCTGCGCGACGTGGTCGACGAGGTCGGCCCGGACGTCACGCGCTTCACGATGCTCACGCGGAAGAACGACGCCCCGCTCGATTTCGATTTCGCCAAGGCGGTCGAGCAGTCAAAGGACAACCCTGTCTTTTATGTTCAGTACGCCCATGCCCGCTGCCGCTCCGTCCTGCGTAAGGCCGAGGCGGAGGGGATCGCGGCGGGTCCGGCCATCCTCTCCGATCCCGCGGAGATCGAGGTTGCTCGCAAGCTCGCCGAATGGCCACGCCTGGTGGAGATCGCGGCACGCGGGCACGAACCGCACCGGATCGCGTTCTACCTCTACGATCTCGCGAGCGCGTTCCACGCCCTCTGGAACCGCGGGAACGACGATCCTTCGCTGCGCTTCGTGCAAGACAGTGACCGGCAAGCGACAGCGGGCAAAATTGCGCTGCCGATGGCTGTTGCGATTGTGATTTCCGCCGGGCTTGGTATCTTAGGCGTGGTACCTGCCGAAGAAATGCGCTGATCTTAAAACGGCGACGCGGCGGTACCTGGAACGAGGCGAGTGGCAGTGACGTGGCGGGCGATACAGGATGCCCTCCGCACAAAGAGGCAGGCATGACACATCACGAGATTGGACTGAACGGCTATCCGGTCGGGCATGGCTTGGCATTTCAGAGACTCGCGAATGTCTCGGGGGCGCTCGTTTCCGTAGCGCTGATCGCGGGGCTCGGCACCTGGGGCTACAATTTGCTCGTGCGCGACGTGACGGGCGTGCCGGTCATCCAGGCGATGGAAGGCGCGTTCCGCATCGCTCCCGAAGAGCCGGGTGGAATGAACACGCCGCATCAGGGGCTTGCGGTCAACGAGATCGCGGCGGAAGGCGGGGCGACCGGTCCCGCGGATACCGTGACGCTCGCGCCGCCGCCCGTCGATCTCGCCTCCGAGGATCGCCCCGCAGCCGATCTGCGTGCCGAGATGGCGCGCGAGGCCGAGGCTGTCGCGGAGATTGCGCGTGCGGAAACCGCGGCTCTGTCCGATTCTGCAACTGACCGAACGGAGACGTTGCCGGAGGCCGAGACTGTCGCCGAATCCGGGATCATCATCGACGATACGCCCGGCGACGCGTCCCCGACCGATATGGCCGTGGCCGAAGCGCTCGCCGGTGCGTTTGAACCGGAGGCCGTCGTCACAAACGCCTCCCTCGGCGGTGCGATTTCGCCGCGCCCGGAGCCCCGCCCGGGTTCCCAACAGGCGTCGGTGCCGTCACCGTCCATCGCTCAGCCCCGCGTCGATCCGTCCGAGGCGCCCGAGATCGCGGCTGCCTCGATCGCGCCCGGGACGCGGCTTGCCCAGCTTGGCGCCTATCCCGACGCGCGGATGGCACGCGCGGAATGGAACCGGATCGGCGAGAGCTTCGCCGAATATTTCGGCGGCAAGCGTCGTGTCGTGCAGGAAGTCACGACCGGCGGTCGGACCTTCTATCGCCTGCGCGCGGAAGGATTTGCCGATCTCGCGGAGGCCCGGCGCTTCTGCTCCGCCCTCGCGGCCGGCAACGCGGAATGCATCCCGGTCGAATTTCGGTGACGCAGGCCGCGATCCTCGGGTGCGAGGGGGTCGACCTCTCCCCCGACGAGGCGGCCTTTCTCGCCGGGATCGATCCCTTCGGCATCATCCTCTTCGCGCGGAACATCTCCACGCCCGACCGCTTACGCCGCCTGACGGGCGACCTGCGCGACGCCCTGGGCCGCGACGTACCGATCCTCGTCGATCAGGAGGGCGGGCGCGTGCAACGGCTTGCCGCGCCGCATTGGAGGGCATGGCAACCGCCGCTCGATCACGTGGCGAAATCTTCCGATCCGGAACGCGCGATATGGATCCGGGCACGGCTCATCGCGGCCGAACTTCATGAGGTCGGGATCGACGTCAATTGTATCCCGACCGCGGACGTGGCGCGGGAAGAGACCCATCCGTTCCTGAGGAACCGTTGCTACGGCACCGATCCCGATCGCGTGGCGGCCCTCGGGCGAGCGACGGCGCAGGGCCTTCTCGCAGGTGGTATCCTGCCGGTTATGAAGCACATGCCCGGACACGGGCGGGGCCGGGCCGACAGCCATTACGACCTGCCCGTGATCGACGCTCCGGCGGAGGCGCTGGAAGAGGATTTCGCCCCCTTCAGGGCCCTCGCAGACCTGCCGATGGGAATGACGGCGCATATTGTGGTCAGCGCGTTCGGGAAACATCCGGCCACGCAGGATCCAGCGCTGATCACGCTGATCCGGGAGAGGATTGGCTTCGACGGTCTTCTGATGAGCGACGATCTGTCGATGGAGGCGCTCGGCGGCACCCTCGCGGAGCGCACGGCGGCCGCGATCGGCGCGGGTTGCGACATCGCGCTTGCCGGTCATGGGGACAGGTCGGAGAAAGAGGCCTGCGCCGCCGCGGCCGGGCCGATGACGGCAGAGGCCACGCGTCGTGCGGAGGCCGCTCTCTCCAAACGCACTCCGCCCGAGCCGGCCGATCTCGACGCACTCGAGGCGGAACTCGCGGCGCTCATGGACGGCCCCGTCTATGCCTGAACCGCAGGAGGAGGCGGACGCCGTTGCCGAACGGGTGGCGGCGGAGGCGCTGATCGTCGACGTGGACGGTTTCGAGGGGCCGCTCGACCTTCTCCTGATGCTGTCCCGCACGCAGAAGGTCGATCTGCGTCAGATTTCCGTTCTCGCGCTCGCGCGCCAATATCTTGCCTTCGTGGAACGCGCGCGGACCCTCAGGATCGAGCTTGCCGCCGATTATCTCGTCATGGCCGCGTGGCTCGCTTTCCTGAAGTCCCGCCTGCTCCTGCCGCCTGACCCGGACGAGGAGGGTCCATCCGGCGAAGAGATGGCGGCCCATCTCGCTTTCCAGCTCGAACGGCTCGAGGCGATGCGCGAGGCCGCTGCAAAGCTGATGGCGCGCGACCGTCTGGGGCGCGAGATCTTCGCCCGTGGCCTGCCCGAAACCGTGGAGCGGGTCCGCTCGATCCGCTATACGGCCACCCTCGTGGACCTCATGCAGGCCTATGCGCGCGTGCGGACCCGTGACGAATTCCGGCCCTTCGTCCTCGATCGCCACGCGGTGATGAGCATGGAGGAGGCGCTCGACAGAATGCGGGGGCTCATCGGCTATTCCGGCGACTGGACGGATCTCGCGGGCTACATGCCGGACGGCTGGAGCGAGGATGCGGAGAGACGCCGCTCGGCGATGGCGAGCCATTTCGCGGCCTCTCTCGAACTCGTCAAGGAGGGGCGGATCGACATTCGTCAGGGGGCGCTCTTCTCGCCGATCGAGATCCGCGCACGCCGCGATGAGTGACGATGCGAGCCGCCCGCTCTTCGATCCGCCCCCTCTCGATGCCCAGGAGCGGATGGTCGAGGCGATCCTATTCGCGACCGCGGAGCCCATCAGCGTGGCGGACATGAACGCGCGCATGCCGCATGGCTGTGACGCGGCGACGGCGCTTGCCCTCCTGCGCCGCCGCTACGAGGGGCGCGGCGTGCGGCTAGTGAAGGTTGGCGAGGCCTGGGCGATGCGGACCGCACCCGACCTCGCCTTTCTCATGCGGCGCGAGATCGCCGAGAGCCGGAAACTCGGACGCGCGGCGATCGAGACGCTGGCGATCATCGCCTACCACCAGCCCGCCACGCGCGCGGAGATCGAGGAGATCAGGGGTGTGAGCGTGAGCCGCGGCACGCTCGACCAGCTTCTCGAACTCGAATGGATCCGTTTCGGCCGCCGACGCGAGACGCCCGGACGTCCCGTGACCTTCATGGTGACGGAGGCGTTTCTCGACCATTTCGGGCTCGAGACCGCCCGTGATCTGCCGGGATTGAAGGATCTGCGCGAGGCGGGCCTGCTCGAGAGCACCTTGCCGGAGCCGTCGGACGGGGCGACAGAGACGGATACCCAGGTCGATATGTTCGATGCGGAAGGGAATGACGACGCCGGGTGATCCGGCACGCTTTCAGCGGAAGTGCTTCGAGAGCTTCAGCCCCTGTCCCTGGTAGTTCGAGGCGATCTCCTGACCGTAGAGGCGTTCGGGTAGTTCCGCCATCCGCTCGTAGACAAGGCGGCCCACGATCTGTCCGTGCTCGAGCGCGAAGGGGGCCTCGTGGCAGCGAACCTCGAGCACGCCGCGCGCGCCCCGTCCGCCGGCCGTGTCATGGCCAAACCCGGGATCGAAGAACCCCGCGTAATGGACCCGGAACTCACCCACCATGGCGAGATAGGGCGCCATCTCCGCGGCGTAGGCGGGCGGGATCGTCACCGCTTCCCGGCTGACGAGGATGTAGAAGGCACCCGGATCGAGGATGATCCGGCCAGCCCGCGCGCGCACGTCTTCCCAGAAATCCGCGATCGGGTAATGCCCGATCAGGTCGAGATCGACGATGCCGGTATGTGGCTTGGCGCGGTAGCCCACGAGATCGCCGCTCTCGGGCATGAGATCGACGGAGAAGCCGAGGCCGTCGCCGATCACCGCGGGACCGTCGACGAGCCCTTCGCTGTCGTGCAGGCGCGACAGCGCCGCATCGTCGAGCCTCGCCTGGCCACGGCGGAAGCGGATCTGCGTAAGCCGCATGCCCGGTCGCACGAGAACCGAGAAGGATCGCGGACAAATCTCCGCGTAAAGTGGGCCGTCATATCCTTCGGAAACCCGGTCGAACTCGGTTCCTCCATCGGTGATCACCCGCGTCAGCAGGTCGAGCCGCCCGGTCGAGCTCTTGGCATTGGCGACCGCACGGATCCCGGTTGGAAGCCGAAGCGATTCCATGAGCGGGACGAGGTACACGCACCCTTTCTCGAGCACCGCTCCCGGCCGCAGGTCGATCTCGTGCATCGCAAATTCGTCGAGCCGTTCCGCGACCCGATGCGTCTCTCCCGGCAGGAAGGAAGCACGGATGCGGAAGGCCCGCGTCCCGAGCCGCAGGTCGATCGACGCGGGCTGAACCTGATCTCGTGCGATCTCCGGTACGGCGTGTATCACGCCTTCCGCGACGAGGCCGCGGAGCGCCTGCATCGGAAGGATGCCCGGGCTCACCGGGACGGATGGGCGATCTGCCCCGATAGGTAGCGGAATGAAATGGTCGGGCTAGCAGGGTTCGAACCTGCGACCTTCCGTCCCCCAGACGGACGCGCTACCAGGCTGCGCCATAGCCCGACTTCGAGGCCTTTTACAGGGCTTGGCGGTCGGCGCAAGTCCGGATTAGACATCCTCGCGATCCATGCGCCGTGCAAGCTCCCGCGCCCGGTCGAGGAGGGGGCCGAGACGCTCCGAACGTCGCGAAAGCGCTTGGGGATCGAGGGCCATGAGCTTTGCGAGCAGGAGCGGGGGCAAGGTTTCCCCGCCAGCAGATTCATCAGCTACGAAAGGCTGGTCCGGCCCCGGAGCTTCCGCGAATCCGGCCACGTGATGGTGGGACGGAGGAGCATGGATTGGCAGGATCGACGCCCAGTCATCTCGTTCGGGATACGACTCCTCGAAAGATGCGTCCGACTCGCTTCCTACTGCCGTGGCGTGCGGTCGTGTTTCTTCTTCGGGGTCGGATCCGTGCTCTTCGTCGGAGGTGGGCATGTCTTCATCCACAGCGTGCTCCGCCTCCAACGTCGGTTCCGTCTCGGGCGGGACCGCATCGCAGTCCTCGACAAAGGCGAAGTACTCGTTCTCCTGCACGTCGTCCCGATCAGGTTCTGACGGAGCTCTCTCCAAGCCGGGGTCGAGGGGCCGGGAGAGGCTGCAGACGTGGTGCACGCCCTGCTCGCGCAGAAGCTTCTGCGCGCCCCGTATCGTCAACCCGTCATCGTGCAGCAATTGCTTGATGCCACCGAGCAGCCGCATGTCGGCCGGGCGGTAGTAACGGCGCCCCCCGGCACGCTTGATCGGCTTTACCTGGCTGAAGCGGGATTCCCAGAACCTCAGAACATGGGTCGGCACTTCGAGCCACGTCGCGACCTCGCTGATGGTCCTGAAGGCGTCCGGGGATTTAGACATGGCGCTATCGCTTGTTGCCGGCAGCGACCCGGTCCTTCATCAGGTGCGACGGCCGGAAGGTCAGGACGCGGCGGGGCAGGATCGGCACTTCCTTCCCGGTCTTCGGATTGCGCCCGATGCGCGCGGCCTTGGAGCGGACGGAGAACGTGCCGAAGGACGAAATTTTGACGGTTTCCCCGGAAGCGAGCGCATCCGACATATGCCCGAGGACCGACTCCACGAGCTGCGCCGATTCGTTCCGGCTGAGCCCCACTTCGCGGAACACCGCCTCACTCAGATCCATCCGCGTCAATGTCTTCTCGCCCATCAGACCCCCCGGCTCGGTTTGGGCGACAATGGGTTCACGAGGATTCAAAGTCAATAACAAGCGGTTGCAGGAAGGCCCGGATCCTCCGTTTCAGCGGCCATCGCAAACACCCGCCTCCAGCTCGCAACTTTCGACCGCGTTTTCGGCAATCGAAGGACGCGACGCGCCGGGCATCCGATCCGAGGGCTGCGCCTCGAGAGCATGCGAGATGAGGGCGTAGAGCGCCGCAACGGCGAGCGCGAGAAGACGGAAATACAGCATGGCACACGAACCGGACAACAAACGCGCCGCACCCGAATTGCGCGGTGCGCCCAAGCTAGAAGAGCCTGTCCGGTTCGGGCAATATTTTCGCGCTGGACGAGGGGGAAAATTTTAACCCGTGGTTAACGGGGACGCGTGCGGTGCACTACCATCTCAGCGTGACGGAACCCCAAGCGAGACCGCCGCCGATCGCTTCCGTGACGATGACCTGGCCCCGGCGCAAGCGGCCGTCCGCATTGGCGACGCTGAGTGCCAGGGGGATCGACGCGGCGGACGTGTTGCCGTGATCCTGTACGGTCACGACGACACGGTCGAGGGACACGCCCATGCGCTGCGCCGTCGCGCGGATGATCCGCAGGTTGGCCTGGTGAGGAACGACCCAGTCGACATCGTCGGGCGAGAGACCGGCCTTGGCGAGGGAGGCATGGGCAGTGTCGGCGAGCTTCTCGACGGCATGGCGGAAGACTTCTTTCCCCTCCATGCGCAGGTGTCCGACCGTATCGGTCGAGACGCCGCCGTCGACGTATAGGATGTCGCGGTGTCGTCCGTCGGAATGCAGATCGGCGGCAAGGATGCCCCGGTCCGCATTGGTGCCCGCTTCTACGGCCGCCTCGAGGACCAGAGCGCCGGCGCCGTCGCCGAAAAGCACGCAGGTCGTCCGGTCGGTCCAGTCCATGATCCGGCTGAAGGTCTCGGCGCCAATCACCATCACGCGCTCGGCCTGACCCGACATGATCATCGAATTGGCCGTCGCAAGCGCATAGACGAAGCCCGCGCAGACCGCCTGGACGTCGAAGGCGAAACCGCGCTCCATGGCGAGGGCGTTCTGGACCATCGTCGCGACCGAGGGAAAGATGAGGTCGGGCGTGGAGGTGGCGACGATGATGGCGTCGAGATCTCCAGCCTCCATGTCGGAATCGGCCAGCGCCGCGATCGCGGCGTTGGTCGCGAGGTCCGACGTCGTCTGGCCTTCCGCGCAGAAATGCCGTCGCTCGATTCCCGAGCGGGACCGGATCCATTCGTCGGTTGTCTCGAGCGTCGCTTCAAATTCGTGATTTTCGACCACCCGTTCGGGCAGGTAATGGCCGACCCCGCGGACCTGCGCGCGCACGAGTGTCATGCCGGGTCCCTGCCACGGAGATCGTCGTTGCTCCGCAAGACCTCCGCATCGGCGAGCCGGGCTGCCAGACGCTCGTTGAACCCCGACTGCGCCAAGCGAAAGGCGAGCTTGATCGCGGCCGAGATGCCCGTCGCATCGGCCGCCCCGTGGCTCTTGACCACCGTGCCGTTGAGACCGAGGAACACGCCGCCATTGACGCGGCGCGGATCGATACGCTTCTGGAGCCTCTTCAACGAGGTCAGCGCCAAGAGCGCCGCGGTCCGCGACAGGATGCTGTAGCTGAAGGCCTCGCGCAGGGAATCGCGGATCAGCGATGCCGTTCCCTCGCCGGTCTTCAGGGCCACATTCCCGGTGAAGCCGTCGGTCACCACGACATCGACGCGATCGGACGGAATATCGCCGCCTTCGACGTAACCCACGAAATCGAATGAGGCGCGCTTGGCCGCCGCGGCGATGAGGTCGTGGGCCTGCTTCAGCTCGGACCGGCCCTTGTGTTCTTCCGTCCCGACATTGAGCAGCCCGATCCGGGGCCGCTCCAGATCGAGGCCGTTGCGCGCGTAGGAGGCGCCCATCAACGAGAACTGCAGAAGCTCGTCGGGGTCGGCACGGATATCGGCGCCCACGTCGAGCATCACGTTGAACCCCGCCGGGTTGCGCGAGGGCCAGAGACAGGCGATCGCGGGCCGGCTCACCCCGTCGAGCTTGCGCAGCCGGATCATCGAGATTGCCATGAGCGCGCCGGTATTCCCGCAGCTCACGGCCACCTCCGCCTCTCCGTTGCGCACAGCCTCGATCGCCGACCACATCGACGTCGACTTGCCGTGGCGCACGACGTGGCTCGGCTTCTCTTCCATCGTGACGACATCCGACGCATCGCGAAGCTCGACCCGGTCGTCGAGCTTGGCCCGGGCGATCAGCGGAGCGAGCTCGGCTTCCCGACCGTGCAGGATGAACGCGATGTCGGGGTTCTTGTCGGCCGATTTGGACATGCCCGCCACAACGGCCGACGGACCGCCGTCACCCCCCATCGCATCGATGGAGAGCGTGACACGGCCGGTAGGGGGGCGATGCGGCGTGGACGGCGAACCTGACGGCATGGCGCCGGGCAAGCGGTTCAGGCCGCGTCGTCGTCGAGGTCGATCTCGTCGGCCTGTACCACGATCTCGCGCTCGGCATAGTGGCCGCAGGAGCCACAGACGTGGTGCGGACGCTTCAACTCGCCGCAATTCTGACATTCGTGCGGATTGGCGGCGGTCAGCGCGTCATGGGCGCGGCGCATGTTGCGGCGCGACTTGGTGACTCTGTTCTGGGGGACAGCCATGATGTGACCTTCGGGTTGGAGGGCGTTTCCCGACGCCCATCGTGAACGGGGCCACTGGCCCTCTTAAGGATTGAGGTGGCCGAATACGCTCATCACCGCACGGGATCAAGCCCCGTGATCCGGGAGGGCGTACAAATATCGTTCCGGTGCGACGGGGCAGCCCGCCCGTGACCTGCTCTGGCCAACAGGGGCGTGCCGCGCCATAAGGCGTGGATCGCAACCAGGTCAGGACCCGCCATGTCCCTGCTATTCCCGCGCGCCGAGGCGCCGTCCGTCGACATCCGCGGCATGGGGCAATTGCCCATCCACCGGATATTCTGCGTCGGTCGCAATTATGCCGAGCATGCGGCGGAAATGGGAGGAGAGGTGGATCGCGAAGCGCCCTTCTATTTTCTGAAGTCCGCCCATTCGGCGATCACGCGCGAGGGACCCATTCCCTATCCGCCGGGTACCCAGGACCTGCATCACGAAGTGGAGCTCGTCGCGGCCCTCGGGGAGAGCGCGGAGATCATTGCCTATGGCGTCGGGCTCGACATGACGCGCCGCGACCTGCAGGCCCGTGCGAAGGAAAAGCGCCGGCCCTGGGACCTGGGAAAAGATTTCGAGGGGTCGGCGATCCTCGGGACGATGCGTCCCGCGCGGGACATCTCGATCGAGACTGCGCGTATCGCACTCACCGTCAATCGCGCGCTGCGCCAGGAAGGCAGGATCTCGGACATGGTCTGGTCGCTGCCCGAAATCGTCGCCGACCTGTCGAAGTTCTACACCCTGCAGCCGGGCGATCTGATCATGACGGGAACGCCGGCGGGTGTGGGTGCTGTCGTGCCCGGAGACCGCCTCGATGCCACGATCGACGACCTGCCGTCGCTTCGGTGCGTGATCGAGGAGCCCGCCTGATCGCGGTCGCTGATCGTCACAAGACCGTCACTTCGCCGCGCTAGGAGGCAACCGGGCGGCGTGCGCTATTTCGTGGGGCTTGTACACGCGCGGACGCCAGATATAGTCGCGTTGACGTCGGGGCGGGACTCCCCGCCCTGGGCTTCGGGATACGAGTCGCAGGGCAGGAGCGAGTTTCGACGATGCAAGGTGATTTCAGGACGAGTTTCGTCCGCGAGCCGAACAATCTCAAACATCATCCGGCCCTGGTGCTGAACGCGGATTACCGCCCCTTGAGCTATTACCCCCTGTCGCTCTGGCCCTGGCAAGAGGCGGTGAAGGCGGCGTTTCTCGACCGGGTGCAGATCGTCGCGGAATACGACAGCGTGGTCCGCTCTCCCACGACCGAGATCCGAATACCCTCGGTCGTCGTCCTCAAAGATTACGTGAAACCTCAGAAGCGCGTGGCCTTCACGCGCTTCAATCTTTTTCTGAGGGATGAATTCTGCTGCCAGTATTGCGGCTCGCACGGGGATCTGACCTTCGATCACGTCGTGCCGCGCTCCCGTGGTGGGCGGACGAGCTGGGAGAACGTGGTCGCGGCTTGCGCGCGCTGCAACCTCTCGAAGGGCGCGAAGGGGCTGATGGAGACGGGCATGTCCCTGCGCAAGCCGCCCCGTCAGCCGGGCGCGGAGGAGCTGAAGAACATGGGACGTCGCTTCCCGCCCAACCACCTCCACGAAACCTGGACCGATTTCCTCTACTGGGATGCGGAGCTCGAGGCGTGAGGAGCGATCCGTTCTTCCACCCCGTCTCCGGTGCGGTCCTGCCACGCTTCGCGGGCGTGCCGAGCTTCATGCGGCTTCCCCATCTTGCCCCCGATCATCCGCGGCGCGCGGAAGTGGAGGTCGCCCTTTTCGGCATGCCGTGGGACGGGGGCACGTCGAACCGCCCCGGCGCCCGGCACGGACCACGTGCCCTGCGCGACGCGTCCACCATGGTGCGCGCAGAACACGGCGTGACCGGCTTCCGGCCTTTCGAGGCGATGGCCTGCGCCGATCTCGGCGACGTGGCGGTCAATCCGGTGGATCAGGACGAGACGCTCGACGCGATCACGGCATTCGTCGGCGATATCGTCCGCGGCCGGGCGCGGCCGCTCGGCGTTGCGGGCGATCACCTCTGCACGCTCCCGGTGCTGCGCGGTCTGAAATCTGCGGAACCGCCCGGGCTCGTGCTTCTCGACAGTCATACCGACCTCTATCCGCTCTATTTCGGCGGCTCGACTCTGACCCACGGCAACCCGTTCCGGGTGGCGGTGGAGGAGAGGCTGATCGATCCGGCCCGCAGCATCATGATTGGGATGCGGGGGACGCGGTACAATGACGAAGACCGCCTCTTCGCGCGCGATGCCGGGATCCGCGTCGTGCCGATGGACGAACTTGAGGAGCGCGGGATCGCTGACGTCGCGGAGGAGGCGCGCGACATCGCCGGCGGGGGGCCTGCCTATCTCTCCTTCGATATCGACTTCATCGATCCGGCCTTCGCGCCGGGCACCGGAACGCCCGAAGTGGGCGGACCGACATCGGCCGAAGCGCTGCGGCTCCTTCGGGCGCTCTCCGGGCTCGAACTTGTCGGGGCCGACCTCGTCGAGGTCTCGCCGCCGTTCGACAATGGCGGGATCACCGCCTGGCTCGGCGCGTCGGTCCTCTTCGAATTGCTGTGCCTCATGGGTGACGAGACCCCGCGTTAGCGGTCACATCTCTCTTGACCTCCTCGGGACGCCGGGCGATCCCCGGAACTATCTGGGAAAGGGTACGTCATGGTCTCGCGCGTCATTCCGGTCGAACCGTTCGACCTCGTCATCTTCGGCGGCACCGGCGATCTCGCGCGCCGCAAAATCCTGCCTGGCCTCTACCGCCGTTTCGTCTCGGGCCAGATGCCGCCGGAGGCGCGGGTGATCGGGGCGGCGCGTTCGGAATTCGACGACGCCGGCTATCGCAACGAGGTGCGCGACGCGCTCGTCGAGTTCATCGCGAAGGACAAGCTCGACGACGACCGGGTCGCGGCCTTCCTCGATCGCCTCCACTACGTCGCGATCGACGCGACGGGTGAGGCGGGCTGGTCCGAGCTTGCTGACCTGATGCGCGAGAATGTCGTGCGGGCCTTCTACTTCTCCGTCGCACCGAGCCTTTTCGGCGCGCTGGCGGAACGTCTGCATATGCACCGCATAGCAGACGCGGATTCGCGCATCGTGGTGGAGAAGCCCTTCGGCCGCGACCTCGCCTCTGCCCGCCAGTTGAACCAGACGCTGGCGGAGCATTTCGAGGAGACGCAGATCTACCGCATCGACCATTACCTCGGGAAGGAGACGGTGCAGAACCTGATGGCTGTGCGTTTCGGCAACGTCCTCTTCGAGCCGCTCTGGAACGCGCAATATGTCGACCATATCCAGATCACGGTGGCCGAGACCGTCGGCGTCGGCGGACGCGGCGGGTATTACGACAAGTCCGGCGCGATGCGGGACATGGTTCAGAACCACCTGATGCAGCTTTTGTGCCTGATCGCGATGGAGCCGCCGTCGCGCTTTGATCCCGATGCGGTGCGCGACGAGAAGCTGAAGGTCATCCGGGCGCTCGAGCCGGTCGAATCGCGCGACATCGTCCGCGGGCAGTACCAGCGCGGCAGCAATTCTGCCTCCTACCTCGAAGATGTCGAGGACGAGCAGAGCCGGACGGAAAGCTTCATCGCAATGAAGCTCCACGTCTCGAACTGGCGGTGGGCGGGCACGCCCTTCTACGTGCGCACCGGCAAGCGGCTGCGCGCCCGGCAATCGGAGATCGCGGTCGTCTTCAAGGACGCCCCCCATTCGATCTTCGGGGAAGAGGCGGGGCGGCACCGCAACATCCTGACGATCCGGCTCCAGCCCAACGAGGGCATGACCCTCGGCGTCACGATCAAGGAGCCGGGGCCGGGCGGTATGCGGCTCATCGACGTGCCGCTCGACATGACCTTCGCGGATGCTCTCGGTCCCGACAACGACGACGTGACCGATGCCTACGAACGACTGGTCATGGACGTGATCCGCGGCAACCAGACGCTCTTCATGCGCGGCGACGAGGTGGAGGCCGCCTGGGCCTGGACCGATCCGATAATCGAAGGCTGGCAGATGCGCGACATGCGGCCCAAGCCCTACGAGCCCGGGACGGCAGGACCGGAGGAATCGGCCATGCTGCTTCACCGCGAGAATCGCCGCTGGCGCGCGATCCGCGACTAGGCCCGGACGATGCGGCAGTTTGCGGATCCGGACGGCGTCCGGCGACGTTGAGTCGCGACAGACAAGGAACCGGCGATGGAACTGATAGAATATTCCGACGCGGAAATGATGATGGTGATGCTTGCGGACAAGCTTGCCAGCGAAATCTCGAAGAGTTTCAGCTCGCACGATCACGTCTCGATCGCCGTGCCCGGCGGCTCCACCCCCGGGCCGGTCTTCGACACGCTTTCGGGCGCCGATCTGAAATGGGACCGCGTTCACATCCTGCTCACCGACGAGAGGATGGTGCCCCCCGATCATGAGCGCTCGAACGAACGGCTCCTCAGGTCCCACCTGCTGCGCGACAAGGCGGACGCCGCGACATTCGTCCGGCTCGTGCCCGATGCTGAGACGGACATGGAGACGCTCGAGGCGCGGCTGGCGCCCGAACTGCCGCTCTCGATCCTGCTCCTCGGAATGGGGTCGGACATGCATACCGCATCGCTCTTTCCCGGTTCCCCGCAACTCGCGGCCGCGCTCGCCACGGACGCGCCGCCGCTGATGCAGATCGACGCCCCCGGGGGGCTGGAGCCGCGGATCACGCTGACGGGACCGGTCCTGCGCGGCGCGCTCTCGACCCATGTGGTCATCATCGGAGACGAGAAGCGCGAGGCGCTCGAACGCGCCCGCCGCCTCGATCCGGCGGAAGCGCCGATCGCGGCGATACTGGGGGAAGCTGACGTGCACTGGGCGAAGGAGTGAAGGTGATGTGGGATGCATTGAAGGCCAGGGCGGAGGCATCGGAAGGCCTGCGCATCGCGGATCTCCTATATGCGGATCGCGTGCGGGACTTCGCCGTCGAGGCCTGCGGTCTGCGCTTCGACTATTCCAAGACGACGCTCGATGCCGAAGCGCGCGAGATCCTTCTCGGGATCTGCGAGGCCGCCGATCTTCCGGCGCGGCGTGATGCCATGTTCACGGGAAAGCCCATCAACGAGACAGAGGGACGTGCCGTTCTTCACACGGCGCTGCGCAATCTCTCGGGCGATCCGGTAGAGGTGGGTGGCGTCGACGTCATGCCCGAAGTGCTCGAAACGCTCTCGTTGATGGAGGCCTTCGCGACGGCGGTGCGCGACGGCAGCGCCGCGGGGCAGGGCGGGCGGATCACCGATGTCGTCAACATAGGCATCGGCGGCTCCGATCTCGGGCCCGCCATGGCGGTGCAGGCGCTCGCGCCCTACCACGACGGACCACGCTGCCATTTCGTTTCCAACGTCGATGCGGCGCATGTGGCCGACATCCTGCGGCCGCTCGACCCGGAGACGACGCTGGTCATCGTCGCCTCCAAGACCTTCACCACGATCGAGACGATGACGAACGCGGCAACGGCGAAGGCCTGGATGGCCGAGGTCGTCCATGCCCCGGGAGAGCAGTTCGCCGCGCTCTCGACCGCGAAAGCCAAGACCGCAGAGTTCGGCATCCCCGAGGATCGCGTCTTCGGTTTCGCCGACTGGGTCGGCGGACGCTATTCGATGTGGGGGCCGATCGGGCTGTCGTTGATGATCGCCATAGGGCCGGAGGCGTTCCGCGCCTTCTTGCGGGGCGCGGAGGCGATGGACCGTCATTTCCGGTCCGCCGAGCCGCTCGAGAACATGCCGGTGATGCTGGCGCTCGTCGGGCTCTGGCACAACCAGGGTTGCGGACATGCCACCCGCGCCGTTCTGCCCTACGAACAGCGGTTGGCCCGGCTTCCGGCCTATCTTCAGCAACTCGAGATGGAATCGAACGGCAAGCGCGTGGCGATGGACGGGACCACGCTCCCCGTTCCGTCCGGCCCGGTCGTCTGGGGCGAGCCCGGGACGAACGGGCAGCATGCCTTCTACCAGCTTATCCACCAGGGGACGCGGGTGATCCCTTGCGAGTTCATGGTGGGCGCCGAAGGGCACGAGGAGGATCTGCGCCACCAGCACGCGCTCCTCATCGCCAATTGCCTTGCCCAGGCGGAGGCCCTGATGCGCGGACGCAGTTTCGAGGAGGCCAAGGGCCTTCTCGGCGCGAAGTTCGACGGCGCGGAGCTCGAGCGGCAGGCGCGCCACCGCGTCTTTCCCGGCAACCGGCCTTCGACGATGCTCCTCTATCCCAAGCTTACGCCGGAAGTCCTGGGCCAGATCGTGGCGCTCTACGAACACCGGGTCTTCGTGGAGGGCGTCTGCCTCGGCATCAATTCCTTCGATCAATGGGGCGTCGAGCTTGGCAAGGAGCTTGCCAAGGCGCTCGAACCCGTCGTGACGGGGGAGGAGGATGCTGAGGACAAGGACGCGTCGACCCTTACCCTCGTCTCCTGGCTGCGAGCACATCGGGAATGATGGCGGCGGGGCAGCAGATGGCGGCCCTGACCCTTGCAGTAGTCGATCCATCGCGGTCGCGCGACTTCTATGCGGACGGCTTCGGCTGGGTCCCCGTCTTCGAGGCGCCGGGCATCATCTTCTACCAGATGAACGGGTTCGTCCTCGGGCTCTACCGCCTGCCCGATTTCGAGGAGGATGCCAATCTCGAGGTCGGGAGCGGACCTGGCGGTGTCGCCATGGCCCACAACGTCGCGACCGAGAACGAGGTCGTCCCCCTCATGGAGCGGCTTCTGAAGGCGGGCGGACGGCTCCTGCGTCCCGCCGATGCACCGCCCCATGGCGGGTTTCGCGGCTACGTCGCCGATCCCGACGGCCATGCCTGGGAGATCGCGTGGAACCCCGCCTGGCCGATCGACGGCGAAGGTCACGTCACGTTCGGCGCCTGATCGTCGAACGCCAAAAGTGTCGGGTTACGGATCGAGACGCCCTGCCGCAGGACGCGATCTGTTGCCGTCGAGCAGCCGCTTCCCATGATGCCGCCATCGGCGCTACGCAGCGAACAGCCCCGCGCGGAACCCAGGCGATTGAATGCCTATCCACGCGGGGCGCAAGAGGATCCGTCTAGAGCAGCGCCTTCACTTTCTCGGCCACCGCTTCCGCGGTGATCCCGAAATGCGCGTAAAGTTCCTCGGCCGGGGCGGAGGCGCCGAAGCCCTCCATGCCCACGAAGCCCGCCTTCGCCTCCCGGCCGCGTTCGCCGAGCAGCCAGCGATCCCAGCCGAAACGAGAGGCCGCCTCGATCCCGACGCGGACCGCACCCGCGGGCAGGACCCGCCGGCGATAGGCCTCGTCCTGTGCCTCGAAGAGCTCCCAGCAGGGCATCGAGACGACACGCGTGCCGATCCCCTCCGCCTGCAGGATATCTCGCGCGGTGACGGCGATCGAAACCTCTGAACCGGTCGCCATGAGCACCGCCTGCCGCTTGCCGTCGGCCTCCCGCAGCACGTAGGCACCCTGCGCCGAGAGGTTCTTCGACTTGTGCTCCAGCCGCATCGCGGGCAGGCCCTGCCGGCTCAGGGCGAGCACCGAAGGCCTGTCGGTAGCGGTAAGCGCCAGTTCCCACGCCTCGATCGTCTCGACCGTGTCGGCGGGTCGGAAGACCTGCAGGTTCGGCGTCGCGCGCAGCATGGCCAGATGCTCCACCGGCTGGTGCGTCGGGCCGTCCTCGCCGAGGCCGATGCTGTCATGCGTCATGACATAGATCGCGGGCGCCCCCATCAGCGCGGAAAGACGCATGGCCCCGCGCGCGTAATCGGCAAAGCACATGAACGTGCCGCCATAGGGCCGCACGCCGCCATGGACGGCGAGACCGTTCATCGCCGCGGCCATGCCGTGCTCGCGGATCCCGTAATGGATATAGCGGCCCTTCCGGTTCTCGGCGGAGAAGACGCCGAGATCGGGGGTGAGCGTGTTGTTCGAACCCGTGAGGTCGGCGGACCCGCCCAGCATTTCGGGCATGATCGGGTTGATGACCTCGAGCACCATCTCGGACGATTTCCGCGTCGCGACCTTCGGCTGGCTCTCCGAGATCTGCTTCTTCAGGGCACGCAGCGTGGAGGCGAGCTTGCCCGGCGTCTCGCTCCGCATCACGCGGTCGAAGAGCTTTCGCTTCCCCGTGCCGAGTGCCTCCACCCGCTCTTCCCAGTCGCGGCGGGCCTGGTTGCCGCGCTGTCCGACTTCCTCCCACCAGCACTTGATCTGCGACGGGATGTCGAACGGCGCATGTTCCCAGCCATAGACCTCGCGCGTGTCGGAGATGAGCTTGGCGTCAGTGAGCGCCCCGTGCCCCTTCGCCGTGTCCTGCGCGGAGCTTCCGAGCGCGATATGGGTCTTGCACGCGATCATCGACGGGCGGGGATCGGACTTGGCTGCTTCGATCGCGGCGTCGATCGCGTCCGGATCATGGCCGTCGCAGCTCTGCACATGCCAGCCCGACGCCTCGAACCGCTTAACCTGGTCGGTGCTGTCCGCGATGCTGACCTTGCCGTCGATCGTGATGTCGTTGTTGTCCCAGAACACGGTCAGGTGGCCGAGGCGGAGGTGGCCGGCCAGTGCGATGACCTCCTGGCTAACACCCTCCATCAGGCATCCGTCCCCCGCGAAGGTCCAGGTCCGGTGATCGACGATCTTGGAGCCGAACCGGGCGCGGAGCGATTCCTCCGCGATCGCCATGCCGACGGCCGAGCCCAGACCCTGTCCGAGCGGGCCGGTCGTCGTCTCCACGCCCTTGGCGTGACCGTATTCGGGATGACCCGCGGTGATCGCGCCGAGCTGGCGGAAATCGCGCACCTGCTCCAGCGTCATGTCCTCGTATCCCGTCAGATAGAGCAGCGCGTAGAGCAGCATCGAGCCGTGGCCCGCCGAGAGGACGAACCGGTCGCGATCGGCCCAGTCGGGGTGGCTCGCGTCGAACTTGAGATGCTTCGAGAAAAGCACCGTAGCGACGTCGGCCATCCCCATCGGCATTCCCGTATGCCCGGAATTCGCCGCCGCGACGCCGTCCATCGCGAGCATCCGGATTGCGGCCGCACGGGACCAGTGATCGGTGTTCCGGGCCATGATGTTGGCGATATCCACGAACGATCCTCCATTGAGCCGATAGACAGACCGGTGATAGCAGGCGGTGGTGCGAGTTCAAGCGGCACCACGCCCGTTCTCGCGGTGGTCACTCCGCTGGCACTGTCGAAGAAGCGGACCTCGCGACGTGCGGAAGCCGGGGCCGTCGACCATTCGGACGATGCCGCCGCCCGCATAAGGGCATGAACATGTCGTGAGGTCAGGGGTGGAGGCGAGTACCGGAATCGAACCGGTGTACACGGATTTGCAATCCGCTGCGTAACCACTCCGCCAACTCGCCGAAAGCCCTGTGGTGGCGTGGTTCTATGTCGGCGCAATTCCGACCGCAAGGGGCGGGGCGACCGGGATGGTGGATTGCGGCTTCCCCCGTCGGGTGTCGTCGCTTCGCCACGCGGTGGACCGCAAACCGCATCTGCCGTTGCCGACCCGGACCTACTGTGGCAATCGGGGGACGAGCCCGAAAGATAGGAGCGGGGTGTTCGATGGCCGATTACGCGCTGCGACGCAGGATGATGGTCGATACCCAGGTACGTCCATCCGATGTCACGAAATTTCCCGTCATCGATGCGATGTCGCGTATCAAGCGCGAATTGTTCGTGCCGTTGCGGTTGAAGGAGGCTGCCTATCTCGGCGAGAACCTCCCTCTCGCGCGGGATCGGGTGATCCTCGAACCCCGGACCATGGCGAAGATGCTCGACGCGCTCGACGTCTCGCCCACGGACCTGGTCCTCGATCTCGGCCCCGGCATGGGCTATTCCGCCGCCGTCCTGGCCTACCTCGCCGAAGCGGTCGTTGCGGTGGAGCCCGACGAGATGATGGCGAGCGAGGCGGAAGCCGCTCTTTCGGAAGCGGGGATCGACAATGTCGCGATCCATCGCGGACCGCTCGAGGACGGTCTCGCGAAATACGGCCCCTATGACGTCATCGCCATCGAGGGCGCGGTCGACGTGTTCCCGTCCGCGCTCGCCGATCAGCTCGCCGAAGGCGGACGCGTCGCTTGCATTTTCATGGAACGCGCGCTCGGCGTCTGCCGGCTTGGCATCAAGATCGACGGTCGGATCAACTGGCGCTATGCCTTCAACGCCAGCGCGCCGGTCCTTCCCGGCTTTGCGGGCAAGCGGGAGTTCTCCCTATGACGATCCTGCGGCGTTTCGGCGCCCTCGCCCTGACCGGCCTTCTCTGTTTGCCGGCTTTGCCCTCCAGGGCGGAAACCCTGACCGACGCCCTGATCCTTGCCTATCGCCACAGCGGTCTTCTGGAGAAGAACCGCGCGGTGCTCCGCGCGGCCGACGAGGACGTGGCACAGGCCATCGCGACGCTTAGGCCGATCATCTCCTACACCGCAAGCGCCGCGCGCCAGTACCAGTTCCCGAACGACGGCACTTCCGAAAGTATCTCGCCCCTGATCCCGGGCCAGAGGAACAGCGACGACAGCTTCAATTCCGCCTCCTTCTCGATCTCGGCCGACCTGCTGCTCTGGGACGGCCGGCAGACCGCGCTCGCTGTCGATGCCGCTAGAGAACTCGTTCTCGTGACCCGGGAAGCGCTGACCGCGGTGGAGCAGCAGATCCTCTGGGATGCGGCGCAGGCTTATCTCGGGGTCCTCGACGCACAGGCCTTCGTCGAACTGAGACAGAGCAACCTTCAGCTTCTGAGCCGTGAATTGCAGGCGGCGCGGGATCGGTTCGAGGTGGGCGAAGTCACGCGCACCGATGTCGCGGTCGCCGAGGCTGCGCTCGCCTCCGCGCGTTCGCTGCTCGCCACGTCGCAGGGCGATCTCGATCTCGCCCGCGCCCAGTACGTCGAGGCGGTCGGCCAGCCGCCCGGAAACCTCGCTCCGACGAGCGCCCTGCCGCAGACGGCCGCCACGCTCGAGGCGGCTCAGGCGATCGCCCGGCAGACCCATCCCACGATCCGCCGGGACATGCGCTCCATCACCGTCGCGGAGCTGAACGTGGAGCGTGCGGAACGGGCCGTGAAGCCGACGATTCGGGCCCGATCCTCCTTCACGATCGGGCAGGATTTCGAGGAAACCGGGTCGATCGGTCTCGAGATGTCGGGTCCGATCTATCGCGGCGGCGAGATCACCTCGATCTACCGTCAGGCCATTGCCAACCGCGACGAGACCCGCGCCGATCTTCACATCACCGTCGACGACGTCCTCCTCCAGGTCGCGCAGGCCTGGGCACAGCTCGCGGTGTCGCGCGCGAGGATCGATGCGAGCCAACTCGAGGTTCGTGCGGCGCAGGTCGCGTTCCGCGGCCTTCAGGAGGAGGCGACGCTCGGCGCGCGGACCACGCTCGACGTGCTCGACGCGGAACAGAACCTCTCCGACGCACGGGCCAATCTCATCTCCGCCCAGACGTCGGAAGTCCTGGCGTCGTTCCAGCTCCTTGTGGCGATGGGGCTGATGACGGTCGAGCATCTGAACCTCGGGATCGTCACCTACGACCCGTCCGTCTATTACAACGCCGTCCGTAACGCGCCGTCCCGCAAGGTCAGCCCGCGCGGGGAAAAGATGGACTCGCTTCTCCGCGCGCTCGGCAAGAACTGATCGGCGCGTGAATGGGGGATTTCGGCATGTCCGGATCCGACAAAGAGGAAAACGGAGCGCGGCCTGACGCATCCGGTGGCGGAGCGGCCATGTCGGGTGGTGCGACCCCCCTGCGACTCGAGCCCGACAATCGGATCGAAGCCACTCGCGCCACGGAAGCCGGACCGCTTCGCCTCATGCCCTCGAAGAATGGCGTCCCTTCGCTGGATGATCGTGTCGCGCGACTGCAGGCGGCTATCGACGCCGCACCGCAGGACAATGTGACGAGTGAACCTTCCCACGTTGCGTATCCCGTGACAGTATCCCCGACGAGCGCGGGAGAATCCGGGACCGCGCCGCTGCGCCGCGAAGAGGATCCCGCCCTTGAGCAAATGATCGCGGACATCGTCCGGCAGGAATTGCGCGGTATCATGGGCGAACGTCTGACGCGTAATCTGCGTCAGATGGTTCAGCGCGAAGTCCGGCGCAGCCTCGCTTTCAGGGACAGCGAATAGGCGCGGCAATCTCGAGAAGCATGTCGAGATCGAAATGGGCCTCGAGGTGGTCCGCCAGATCATCGAGCGTCCGCTCCACGCTCTCCTCATAGAGTGCGGCCGGTCCCATATCTCCGAGCTGGCCTAGGTACCAGTGGCGGAACTCATCACCCGAGAAAAGCCCGTGGAGATAGCACCCGGCGATGCGCCCCGACGTCGAACTCGCGCCTTCGGGTCGTCCTGCGATGCCGAGCCATGGCCGCTCGCAATCGGGCCCCGATGTTTCGCCCATGTGAATTTCGTATCCCGCAACCGGCAGATCGGTCCCGAGGTGACGCGTGTGTGTCAGGGCAAGCCGCTTTGCCGGTCGCATATGGGTGACCACGTCGAGATGCCCGAGGCCCGGCACGCGCCCCGGAGGGCCTTCGACGCCGTCCGCGTCGACGATTTCCTTCCCGAGCATCTGGTAGCCACCGCAGATCCCCAAGACATGGCCGCCGCGACGGACATGCGCGGCGAGATCGATGTCCCAGCCCTGGGCACGAAACCTCGCCAGATCGGCGATCGTCGATTTTGAGCCCGGCAGGAGGATGAGATCGGCGTCGCCGGGCAACGGGCGACCCTCCGTCACGATGTCGAGCGCCACGCCGGGTTCGGCGGAAAGCGGATCGAGATCGTCGAAATTTGCGATCCGCCCGAGTTTCGGCACCGCGATCCGAATCCCCTCCCGGCGGGCGGGAGCGGACAGATCGAGGATGTCCTCGGCCGGCAGGCGCCAGGCATCCTCGAACCACGGCACGAGCCCCAGCGCGCACCATCCGGTCCGCACGGCGATCGCGTCCATTCCCGCGGCGAAGAGCGCCGGATCGCCACGGAACTTGTTGATCGCGAAACCCCGAATGCGGTCCCGGTCATCGGCCGGCAGCACGGCATGCGTCCCGACGCATTGCGCGATGACCCCGCCGCGGTCGATGTCGCCCACGAGGATCACGGGGATGTCGAGGGCCTCCGCGAAGCCCATGTTCGCGATATCGCCAACGCGCAGGTTGATCTCTGCTGGACTTCCCGCGCCCTCGACGAGGATGAGATCGGCGGTGCGGGAAAGGCGGTGGAAGCTCTCGACGACGCGAGGCAGGAGGGTGGCCTTCTGAGTGCCGTAATCGCGGGCGCGCAACGTGCCCATCCGCGCGCCCTGCACGATGACCTGCGCGCCCTCGTCGCTCTCGGGCTTCAAAAGCACGGGGTTCATGTCCGTCAGCGGCGCACGTCCCGCGGCGCGAGCCTGGAGCGCCTGCGCACGTCCGATCTCACCGCCATCCTCGGTGACAGCGGCATTGTTCGACATGTTCTGCGGCTTGAACGGCGCGACCGAAAGGCCGCGGCGGAGGCAGGCCCGGGCGATACCCGCGACCAGCATGGACTTGCCGACGTTGGAGCCTGCCCCCTGGATCATCACGGCACGGGTCAATGTCGCGGCGGCCCCCAAACGCGTCGTGTCATCCGGGGCAAAGGCCCGGGGTAGAAAACGACGACGCCGCAGGCGGAGCCCACGGCGTCGTCGGAAGCATACCGGTCGGGATCAGGCGGCCTCGGCCTCGGCCTGCGCGGCGTGGCGGCGTTCGCTCTCCTCGCGGCTCAGCGCGACGGAGGTGCGGATACCCTTCGAGACAAATTCCATCAGCCCGGTCACGACCCGCTCGTTCGGGTCGATTCCGGCGCAGCTCAGCACTTCGCGCCCATCGCGCGACCGCGCCCACCGCGCAATTTGCTCGGGACCATTGCCGTATTTCTTGTCGTCCGCGATGGCATCATCGAGCGCGGCGAGGACCACGGCGGCAAACAGCTTGCGCGCCCGGTTGCCTTGCTCGTGATTGAAAGCGGTTCCATCAACGAAGTCGGACATTCGTCTTCCTTGCTCTTATTCTTGTCTTGGTTAGCGTGGCGCCCCTTATGGACGCTTTGATCCAGCGCAGGGTCCCTGTTTCGGAATGGCACCCTTGCGGAAGATGCATAGCTCCAAGTCGTGGATCCATAGGTTGCGGGCCGTGTTGCGCGGCTTGCAAGGGAGGGATATAGGGTCCGAAATCCGCTCATCAACCAATTTGCAAGGTTTGGCCCGCGCATGCCCAAGATTAATGGTAACGAGATCCGGCCCGGCAACGTGCTGGAGCACAATAACGGCCTCTGGGCCGCGGTGAAGGTCGACCACGTGAAGCCCGGCAAGGGCGGTGCGTTCGCGCAGGTCGAACTGCGCAACCTCCGCAACGGCTCCAAGCTGAACGAACGCTTCCGGTCCGCGGACAAGGTCGAGCGCGTCCGGCTCGAGCAGAAGGACCAGCAATTCCTGTTCGAATCCGACGGCATGCTGACCTTCATGGACAGCGAGACCTATGAACAGATCGAGCTGCCCGCGGAGATCCTCGGCGAACGCCGGCCGTTCCTGCAGGACGGAATGACGATCCAGATCGAGTATTACGAGGCCGAGGCGCTGAACGCGACGCTGCCGCAGAAGGTGGTCTGCAAGATCGCGGAGACGGAGCCGGTGGTGAAAGGTCAGACCGCGGCCAACAGCTTCAAGCCCGCGATCCTCGAGAACGGCGTGAAGGTGATGGTCCCGCCCTTCGTCGGTCAGGACGAGGAGATCGTCGTCAATACCGAAACGATGGAATACGCCGAGCGGGCTTAAGGCCCGTCAGGCGAGCGTCACCTCGGCTCCCCCGGCCTCAAGCGGTTCCGTTCCGGCGCGGCCGAAGCGAAGATAGGCGAGCGCGCGTCCCCCGGATTGCGTATGCACGGTTCCGACCGTGCGCCCGCCCGACGTGATCTCGGTTCCGGGCGGGACGGGGGCGGATAGGGCGACGGCCGCGAGGCCCTTCTTCAGCTCGGTCTTGTGCTTCATCCGCGCAGTGACTTCCTGTCCGACATAGCATCCCTTGCGGAAATCCACGCCGTTCAGTCGGTCGAACCCCATTTCCAGCGGGTAGCTCTCGCCCACGACGAGTTCGTGCCCGGCTTCCGGAATGCAATGCGCGACGCGGAGGGCGTCCCAGTCGGTATCGTCCACCTCTCCGCTCTCCGATATGCGGCGCCAGCCAAGCTCGGGGTGGCGCGGATCGGGGAAGGCGCCTGCGGGCGGCTCGCCTGTCCCGCGCGAGGAACGGAGATCCGTTTCCGTGATCTTCACGTCGCGGCGCAGGCGGTACATCGAGAGGCGCTGTGCGAGTGCCGGGGCGAGGGCGGTGGCGACATCCAGGAGCAGCCGCCCGCCGTCATGGACGACGAAGAAATCGGCAAGGTACTTGCCCTGCGGCGTCAGGAGCGCAGCATAGGTCATCCGCTCCGGATGGGTGATGTCGTTCGTCACGAGATCCTGCAGGAACGCCACGCGGTCGCGCCCCTCGATCGACAGGATGGTGCGGTCGTTCGTCATTCGGAACCTCCGTCAGGCGCGGTTTCGGCGAATTGCAGGCGGTAAAGCTCGGCATAGGTGCCGTCGCCCTGCAACAGATCGTCATGCCTGCCTTCCTCGACAACCCGTCCGCCGCGCATCACCACGATCCGGTCCGCGCCGCGCACGGTCGCGAGCCTGTGGGCGATGACGAGGGTCGTGCGCCCCGCGCTCAACCTGTCGAGCGCCGACTGGATCACCGCCTCCGACCGGGCATCGAGCGCCGAGGTCGCCTCGTCGAGGAGCAGGATCGGCGTGTCGCGCAGGAGCGCCCGGGCGATCGCCACGCGTTGGCGCTGCCCGCCCGAGAGGTTCGAGCCGCGCGGACCCGCGAGCGTTTCGAGTCCCAGCGGCAGGTCGTCCGCGAAATCCGCGACATGAGCATCCTCCACCGCCGCACGGAGCCGCGCTTCGGGAATATCGGTCCGGCCGAGGAGGATGTTCTCCCGGATCGTCTCGTCGAAGAGGAGTGCGTCCTGCGTGACCACGGAGAAGAGGCCGCGCAGGTCCGCAAGCGGCATGTCGCGGATGTCGCGTCCGTCGATGGTCACCCAACCCGATTGCGGCTCCACCAGCCGCGTCAGGAGGTTGAAGAGCGTGCTTTTGCCCGCGCCCGACGGACCGACGAGGGCCGTGGTCTCGCCCGCACGGGCGACGAGATCGACGCCATCGAGCACGTTGGCGTCCCCGTAGGCGAAGCGCGCGCCCTCCACCACGATCTCGGGCCGCGACACGTCTCGCACGCCAGCGCCCGGGCCCGAAACGATGGACGGGTGGAGCGCGAAGACGGTGTAGATGTTCTCGAGCGAGGCCGCGGCGATCTGGAACACGCCCGCGACGCCACCGAGACGCCGGAGCGGCTGGAAGGCCAATGCCATCGCGGTGAAGAACGACATGAACTGGCCCACGCTCTTATCGCCTGCGATGATCTCCCGCCCTCCGAGGATCAGCACGCCGAAGAAGCCGAGACCCGTAACCACGTCGATCAGGCCCGGCAGCATGGCGCGCCCGGCCTCCTTGCGGACCTGGTTGCGCACGATCCGGTCGACGACGCGACGGAATCGGCCAAGCTGATAGGCCTCCATGCCGTTGAGCTTAATCGCGTTGATCCCGTGGAAGATCTCGTCGAGGCGGGTGGCGCGGCTCATGGAGGAGAACCGCATCTCCCGGGTCTTCCGCCGGACGTAACGTTGCAGCGTCACCGACGGCAGGATGAGGAGCGGGATGCCGATTACCGCGGTGAGCGTCCAGCCGACATCGATCGAGAGCGCCACGACCGTGAGCGAAATCAGCGCCACGACATCGCGGCCGAGCCCAGAGATGATGACCTGCCAGACGTTCTGCACGGCGAGCGTGTCACCCTGGACCCGTTCGATCAGCGATCCGGGCGCGTTGGTCTGGAAATAAGTGCTGTCGAGGGTCATCATGTGCGCGAGCAGGTCCGTCTGCATCGCCGTGGAGGTAAGCTGCGCCACGCGCGTCAGGATCACCTTCTCCGCGACCCCGGTGACCGCGCGGATCACGAAGAGGGCGAAGATCGTCCCGCCGACCCACCACATCGCCGACGTGTTGCCGGCGACGAAGACGCGGTCGAACATCGGCTGCAGCATCCAGCTCAGAACCCCGAGCGTACTGCCCTCGACGATCATCAGGAGCGTCGCGACGAGGAGCCAGCGCCAATGGGTCGACACGTAATCGTGCCAGAGCCGCATCATCAGGGCGCGAGAGCTCGGCGAGAAGGCGGCGGCCTTCGGGGATGAGGCGGACGAGGACATCGGCCGGAGGCCTAGCGCGGATCCCCGCCGGGGGAAAGCGCCGCCGCGTCGCCTTCCGCGTCGATTGACCTTACCCCCTCAGGCGCATAGGGCCAAAACGACCACCACCATTCGAGTGCCCGCCATGAGTCTCGCCAACGGACGTCCCTATCTCGCAATTCCCGGCCCGTCGGTCATTCCCGACGCCGTGCTCCGGGCCATGCACAGGGCGGCGCCCAACATCTATACCGGCGAGCTGCACGAGATGATGCCGGAGCTCGTGGCCGATCTGAAATACGTCGCGCAGACCGAGCAGCATTGCGCGATCTACATCGCCAACGGCCATGGCGGCTGGGAGGCGGCGCTCGCCAACATGCTGAGCCCCGGCGACGCGGTTCTGATCCCGGCCACGGGACGGTTCGGCCATACCTGGAGCGACATGTCGGCGGCGCTCGGGGTGGAGAACCGGATCATCGATTTCGGCCTCAGAAGCCCGATCGACGCGGAGCGGGTGCGCGAGGCCCTCGTCGAGGACCGCGAGCACCGGATCAAGGCCGTCCTTACCGTCTATGTCGACACGTCCACGGGTATCCGGAACGATCTCGAGGCGCTGCGGCGCGTGCTCGACGAGACCGGCCATCCGGCTCTCCTCGTGGCTGATTGCATCGCCTGCATGGGCTGCGACCGGTTCGAGATGGATGCCTGGGGCGTCGATGTGGCGATCACCGGCAGCCAGAAGGGCCTGATGACGCCGCCGGGCCTCGCCTTCGTCTTCTACAACGACAAGGCAGACCGGGTGCGGGAGAACGCGCGTTGCGTCACGCATTACTGGGATTGGCGGCCGCGCACCGATCCCGTCGACTTCTACCGCCATTTCGACGGCACGGCGCCCACGCATCACCTCTTCGCCCTGCGCGCCGCGCTCGACATGATCCGCGAGGAGGGCCTCGAGCAGGTGATGCGCCGCCACGCGATCCTTGCCCGCGCGCTCTGGGCCGCCTTCGACGGCTGGGGGGCGGAGGGGCCGATCGAGATCAACATGGCCGACCCCGCGTATCGCAGCCACGCGGTGACCGCGATCCGGATCGGCGGCGACAACGGCGACCGGCTCCGCGCGTGGTGCGAACAGAAGGCGGGCGTCACGCTCGGCATCGGCCTCGGCATGGCACCTCCGGGCAGCCCAGAGGCCGGCGGGTTCTTCCGCGTGGGCCATATGGGGCACATCAACGCGCATATGACGATGGGGCTTCTGGGGGTGATCCAGGCCGGGCTGAAGGCGCTCGACATTCCGCACGGGCCGGGCGGGCTCGACGCCGCGGCGTCGGTCTGCGCGGAGGCCTAGCTTGCCTCCGCGACGGCTCCGGGCAACGCCTGCGCAAGCCGTTCCATGTCCGGCGCGGGACCGCAGCTCACGCGGATGCACCGGTCGAGCGGGGCCACGCCGGGCATCCGCACGAAGATGCCGCGACGAAGCAGCCCGTCCAGAACCTTGCGGGCAAAGGCGCCATCGCGACCGCAATCGATGGTGACGAAATTGGTGGCGGTGGGCAGGGCGACGAGCCCGGCGTCGGTGGCGATGTCGTTGATCGCGCTCGCGCTTTCGGCGATGCGGCGCCGCACCTCAACGGGCCAATCCGTGTCCGACAGCGCCGCGAGCGCGGCCGTCTGCGACAGGCGGGAGACGCCGAAATGGTTCCGCACGAGGCCGAAGGACGCGACGAGCGGGGCGGCCCCGATGGCGTAGCCGACCCGCGCGCCGGCGAGGCCGTGGGCTTTCGAGAAGGTCCGCATCCGGATGACGCGGGGATCGTCGACATCGAGCGGCGGCGCGGTGGGTATGTCGCTGCATCCCGCATAGGCCTCGTCGAGGACGAGAAGGCAGCCGTCGGGCAGATTGCCGATCATCGCCTCGATCGTCGCGGGATCGTGCCATGATCCCATGGGGTTGTCGGGATTTGAGAGGTAGAGGAGCTTCGCCCCGGTCTCGCGGGCGCGATCGAGGAGCGCTTGCGGATCCTCGCGGTCGTCACGGTAGGGGACCTTGTGGAGCGTCCCGCCGAACCCGGCCACGTGGTAATTGAAGGTCGGGTAGGCGCCGTCCGAGGTCACGACGGCGTCGCCGGGGGCCACGAGGAGGCGGACGACGACGCCCAGGAGGCCGTCGATCCCCTCGCCGACGACGATATGATCGAGCCCAATTTCGTGATAGTCCGCAAGGGCTTGGCGGAGGTCGTGGTTCTCCGGGTCGGGATACATCCAAGCCTCCGTCACGGCATCGCACATAGCGGCGATGGCGCGGGGGCTGGGGCCGAAGGGGCTTTCGTTGGCGCCGAGGCGGGCGGTGAAGGGGGCGCCGCGGAGACGCTCCATCGTTTCGGGGCCGACGAAGGGGATCGTCGCGGGCAGGGAGGTCGCGAGCGGCGTCAGACGGGGGCCGCTCACAGCTCTTCCAGACGCGCGAGGGCGGCCTCAAGCCGTTCCTTTTCCTCGGTTTTCTCGGCCATGAGCTCCTGCGTTTCGGTCACGACCTCCTCGGGGGCGGAGGCGAGGAACTTGGGGTTCTTCAGGCGCCCGTTGAGGCCCGCCAGATCCTTCTCGAGCTTTGCCAGGGCCTTGGCGAGACGTGCCTTTTCGGCCTCCACGTCGATGATGTCGGCGAGCGGCAGGGCGAAGGTGCCGCCCGGAACGGAGACGGTGAGCGCGCCTTTCGGCGGCTCGGTCACTTCGCGCAGGCTCTCGATCCGGGCAAGCCTTTGAATCAACGCGGCATTCTTCTCCCACGCGGCGTGGCCCGCTTCGTCGAGATCGAGCTGCAGCAACGGCACCTGGAGGCCCGCGGGGACGTTCATCTCGCCGCGGACGGAGCGGATGGCCTCGATGAGGGAGATCACCCAGGACATCTCCGCGTCGGCCTTTTCGTCAACGAGATCAGCGGCTTGGTACTCCGGCCACGGGGCCAGCATGAGCTTGCCCTCGCCCTGCCACAGCTCTTCGGTGACGAAGGGCATGATCGGGTGCAGCAGGATCAGGCACTGGTCGAGGACCCAGGCCATCGTGGCGCGGGTTTCCTCAACGATTTCCGTGTCTTCCGAGGCGAAGAGGGGCTTCGAGAGCTCCAGGTACCAGTCGCAGACGCGGCCCCAGACGAAGCCGTAGAGGGCGGTGGCGGCGTCGTTGAAGCGGTAGCCCGCGAGCGCGGCGTCGACCTCCTCGCGGGTACGGGCGACTTCGCCCATGATCCAGAGATTGACTGTCTGACTCGCGTGCACGGGGCGTGCAGCACCTGTACACGGGACGTCGGATCCGCGTGCATCCGTTGTGCCGACATCGTGCGTCCCGCGTGCACCGGATGTCTGCACATCGTGCACCGCGCGTGCACCGGGGGCGAGCGCGCCGTTCATTTCCGCGAAACGGAAGGCGTTCCAGAGCTTCGTGCCGAAATTGCGGTAGCCCGCGATGCGCTCTTCGGAGAGCTTGAGGTCGCGGCCCATCGCGGCCATCGCGGCGAGCGTGAAGCGCACCGCGTCGGCGCCGTAGGCGTCGATGAGGTCGAGCGGGTCCATGACGTTGCCGAGCGACTTCGACATCTTCTTGCCCTTGGCGTCGCGGACGAGGGCGTGGACGTAGACGTCTCGGAACGGCACGCGGTCCGCGAGATCGGGCTTCTCGTCCGCGAGCACCGCCGTCTGCATCATCATCATCCGCGCGACCCAGAAGAAGATGATGTCGAAGCCGGTGACGAGGGTGGAGGTCGGGAAGTAGCGTTTCAGCTCGTCGGTCTCCTCGGGCCAGCCGAGGGTGCCGAGCGGCCAGAGGCCGGAGGAGAACCAGGTGTCGAGGACGTCCTCGTCCTGGCGCAACGTGACGATCTCCGCGCCGGGCTCTTCCGCATGGGGCGGCACGGCGTCCGCATCCTCCTCGGCGAAGCGCACCGTGACGCGGCTGCCCATGCGGGCGCGATACCAGGCCTCGGCCTCCTCGCGGACGGCCTCCGCGCTTTCGCCGCAGAAGGCGATCGTCCATTGCCCGCCCTGCATCATCACGCCGGCATCGACCGGGGCCGTGATCTCGTGGGCCGCGTGGGGCCGCGTGCCGTCCTCGCGGAGATAGGGGCCGTACCAGACCGGGACCCGGTGCCCCCACCAGAGTTGCCGGGAGATGCACCAGGGCTCGATGTTCTCGAGCCAGTGAAAATAGACCTTGGCGTCGCGCTCGGGCAGGATGCGGGTCTGGCCGTTTCTGACCGCGTCGAGGGCGGGGCCGACGATCTTCTCCGCGTCGACGAACCACTGGTCGGTCAGCATCGGCTCGATCACGACCTTGGAGCGGTCGCCGAAGGGCTGCACGATCGGCTTGCGCTCGACGAGGGGGACGAGGGCGTCGGGCTCCGTCCGCGCCTCGCCGCCTTCCTCGGGGGCGAGAGGCCCCGGCTCGGGGGCCGGGGCGGCGTTGCTTGCGGATTTCCCCGACGCGCCCCGGGCCTGACCCGGGGCCTGCCCCAGACGGGGATCGGTGGCCGGGACCATGACCGCGAGACCCTCGGCGGTGATGTCGGCCACGATCCGGTCGCGCGCGGCCATCCGGTCGAGGCCGCGATAGGCGTCGGGGACGAGGTTGATCGCGTCGATCTCCGCCTCCGTCCAGTCCGCACCCTCGACGAAGGCGCGGGCCTTCTCCGCCTCCTCCGCGTAAGGTGCGCCGTCGGCGCGGAGCGCGCCCTTGGTGTCCATGAGCCGGTAGCAGGGGATGTTTCCGCGCTTCGCCACCGCGTAGTCGTTGAAATCGTGCGCGCCGGTGATCTTGACCGCGCCCGATCCGAAATCTGGGTCGGGATATTCGTCGGTGATGATCGGGATCAGGCGGCGGTGCTCTTTCGGACCCACCGGGATCTCGCAGAGCTGGCCCACGAGGGGGGCGTAGCGGGTGTCGGAGGGATGGACCGCGACCGCGCCGTCGCCCAGCATCGTCTCGGGACGGGTGGTGGCGATGGAGATCCAGTCGCGCTCCTCCTCGAAGAGGGTGTTCCCGTCCGCGTCCTTCTCCACGTAGGTGTAGCTGGCCCCGCCCGCGAGCGGGTAGCGGAAGTGCCACATCGCGCCCGGCACCTCCACGTTCTCGACCTCGAGATCGGAGATCGCCGTCTCGAAATGCGGATCCCAGTTCACCAGCCGCTTGCCGCGGTAGATCAGGCCCTTCTCGTACATCTCCACGAAGACCTTGATGACGGCGTCGTGGAAATTGCCCTCCTCGCCCTCGGGCGCGCCGGGGGCGCCCGACATGGTGAAGGCCTCGCGGCTCCAGTCGCAGGACGCGCCGAGGCGCTTCAACTGCCCGATGATGTTGCCGCGCGAACGCCGCTTCTGCTCCCAGACATGGCCGAGGAACGCCTCGCGTCCCATCTCCGCGCGGGTGGGGTTCGACGGGTCCTTCGCGAGCTCGCGCTCCGTCACCATCTGCGTGGCGATGCCGGCATGGTCGGTGCCGGGCTGCCAGAGCGTGTCGTGCCCGCGCATCCGGTGCCAGCGCACGAGGATGTCCTGCAGCGTGTTGTTGAAGGCGTGGCCCATATGGAGCGCGCCCGTCACGTTCGGCGGCGGGATCATGATCGAGAACGTCTCCGCCCCCGCTGCGGCGCCGGCCCCGGCACGGAAGCATCCGGCTTCCTCCCAGGAGGCGTAAAGGCGCGGCTCGGCCTCGGTGAATTGAAACGTCTTTTCCATGGGCATCGGAGCCTCCTCGCGCGGTCCGGGCCGGGATAGCCAAAGGCCGGGCCGAGGGAAAGGGCCGCCGCCGCTCCGCGCCGCCCGTGCGCATTCGCCACTGGCATCGCGCCGCAGGATGGCTAGGGTGCGTCCGGAACGTCAGACGGAGGACGCGATGCAGACTTTCGGCAAGAGCCAACCGGTGGTGCGCAAGGAGGACGTTCGGTTCCTCACCGGCGAGGGCCGCTACGTGGACGACATCGCGCCCGAGGGTGCGCTCCACGGGGTGTTCGTCCGCTCTCCCGTTGGTCATGCCGAGATCGGCGGCATCGACACCGAGGCCGCGATGGAGGTCGAGGGCGTGGCGCTGGTGCTCACGGCCGCCGATTGCGCTCAGATGGGGCTCGAGACGGGCATGGCCTATTCCGCGGTGACGAATCGCGACGAGAGCACCGGGGCGAGCCCGAAGCGGCCGTTCCTCGCCGAGGGCCGGGTGCGCTTCATCGGCGAGCCGGTCGCGCTCGTGGTGGCCGAGACGCTCGCCGCCGCGCGGGAGGCCGCCGAGCTCGTGGAGCTCGACCTCACCGACCTGCCCGCCCATGTGGAGCCGGTGGTGGGCGGCGAGGCGATCCACGCGGAAGCGCCCGAGAACCTCGCCTTCGATTTCGGGCTCGGCGACGAGGCGGCCACCGAGAAGGCGTTCGCCGAGGCCGCGCATGTCGTGAAGCTCCGCATCGAGGACAACCGCATCATGGTGTCGTCGATGGAGCCGCGCGGCGCCTATGCCGAATACGAGGGCGGGCGGCTGCATGTCTGCTTCGGCGGGCAGGGCGTCTGGGGGATGAAGGGCGAGCTGGTGCGGATGTTCGGGCTCGACGAGGCCAACGTGCGGACCACCAACCCCGACGTGGGCGGCGGCTTCGGGATGAAGGGGTTCGTCTATCCCGAATACCTGGCCGTCGCGGCGGCGGCGATGAAGCTCGGCCGGCCGGTGCGCTGGATGTCGGAGCGCGGCGAGGCGATGCTGTCGGACAATGGCGGACGCGACCTCGTCCACGACGCGGAACTGGCCTTCGACGCGGATTACCGGATCACCGCCTACCGGATCGAGAATCTCTGCAATCTCGGGGCCTACAACTCAACCTTCGGGCAGATGATCCAGACGCAGCTCTTCAGCCGCGTGCTGATGGGAACCTACGACGTGCAGACGACGTGGCTGCGGACGCGGGGGGTCTTCACCAACACCGCGCCGGTCGATGCCTATCGCGGTGCGGGGCGGCCGGAGGCGATCTTCGCGCTCGAGCGGGTGATGGAACATGCCGCGCGCGAGCTCGGCGTCGATCCGTGGGAGCTTCGGCGCAAGAACTTCATCGCGCCAGACGCCTTCCCCTATACCTCCGCGACCGGGGAGACCTACGACGTCGGCGATTTCGCCGCGGTGCTCTCGCGGGTGGCCGCGACGGCGGATCGCGAGGGCTTCGCCAAGCGGCGGGAGGAAAGCCGTGCGCGCGGGCGGCTCAGGGGCATCGGGCTCTGCTACTACATCGAATCGATCCTGGGCTCGCCCACGGAGAACGTGAAGGTGGAGATTCACGACGACGATACCGCGTCGATCTATGTCGGCACGCAGTCGAACGGGCAGGGGCACGAGACCGTCTTCGCGCAGTTCCTCTCCGATCACACCGGGATCCCGGCGGACCGGATCAATGTCGTGCAGGGCGATTCGGACCTGATCGCTTCGGGCGGCGGCACCGGCGGCTCGCGCTCCGTCACGACGCAGAACAACGCGACGCTCGGCACGGCGCGGAAGATGATCGCCGATTTCTCGGCCTTCCTCGCCGAGAAATTCGACGCGACCGAGGAGGCCGTCACCTTCGACGACGAGCGGTTCCGGATCGAAGGCTCGAACGAGACGCCCACCATGCTCGAGGCGGCCGCGATGGCGCGGGAGGCGGGACGCGAGGACCTGCTGACCTTCGCCGGCGAGGAGACGCTGCCCGGACGGTCCTATCCGAACGGCGCCCACGTGGCGGAGGTCGAGGTCGATCCCGAGACCGGGGAAGCCCATGTCGTGCGCTACTCGGTTGTCGACGATTTCGGCAACCTCATCAATCCGATGCTGGCCGAGGGCCAGGTGCATGGCGGCGTCGTGCAGGGCATCGGGCAGGCGATGAGCGAGCGGGTCGTCTACGACGCGGACGGGCAGCTTCTGACCGCGAGCTTCATGGATTACGGGATGCCGCGCGCGGCGGAGATGCCGTTCATCTCCTTCGACACGCATCCCGTTCCCTCGACGGCCAATCCGCTCGGGATGAAGGGCTGCGGCGAGGCCGGAACCGTGGGCGCGCTCGCGGCCGTGGCCAACGCCATGCAGGACGCGCTCTGGGACGAGGGCGTGCGGCAGGTGGACCTGCCCTTCACGCCCGCTCGGGTCTGGGCGATGCTGAACGAGGCCCGGCCGGCGGTCGCGGCGGAATAGGTCCGCCCGGAGCCGCATCTCATGGCGCGAACGGGCAAGCCCGCGGGACGGGCCGCGCGGCGGCGCGATGCGCGGGCCGCCCGCGACGCGCCGCTCGACCTCGACGGGCTGCGCGCCCGCGTGGCGCGCGCCGCCATCCCCGGACCGGCCGACCGGGCGGAGCGGGCGCGGCGGCTTCTCTCGGCATGGATCGGAACGGCGGCGGCGCATGGCGCGTCGCTCCGCGACATCGTGCGGGGGCTCGGCAACGGCAGTGCGGCGGAGCAGCTTCGCGGCGCGCTCGAGACGGAAATTTCCCGCAACCCGCCGCCCGTGCTGCGCGACGCGGCCTGCCGGGCGGGCTGCGCCTTCTGCTGCATCCTCGACGGGCCGGACGGGGGCACGATCACGGAGGTGGAGGCACGGCGGATGCATGGGGCGCTCGCACCCCTCGCGGGACGGCCCGACGGACGCGACTGGCATCCCGCCGCCTGTCCCGCGCTCGATCCCGAAACGCGGACCTGTCGCGCCTACGACGAACGGCCCGGCCTCTGCCGCGCCTATCTCTCCAGCGACGCGGAAGCGTGCCGGATCAATGCCGAGGGCGGCGCCGCGCCGGGCGCGGGGCTGCTTTCCACCCATCCCGACGCGCTGGCGGTCCACGGCCTCGCGCGCGCTGCGTTGAGGGGTGTCGTGCGGGTCGAGACCTTCGCGCTCGCCCGCCTCAACGCGGCGGCGCTGGAGGGCCGGGACGTGGACGCCGCGCTCGATGCGGCGCGCCATCCGCCGAAGATGCTCGACGAGGCGCTCCGCGGACTGGTTTCGAGCGCGGCGGCCGCGCGAAGGAGGTAGGAGCGGAGGCCGGCCGATCCCGTCCGGGTTCGACGTCGAGGGGCGAAACCTGCGGGACCGTTTTCTGCGATTGAGACTGCCGGCACAGGTGATGCGGGGCGACGCGGACCTCGCGCAATCGACGGATCGTCGACTACGTCCTTGCCTCCCGACGGGAAGCGGTATCCTCGCTCAAGGCAGGCGTCCGGTCACGTATTGTGCTTCGCCCTGGGCGAAACTCCAGTCTTCCTCCCGGTTCGTGAAGACCGAGATCAGAAGGTCGTTCGGATCGAGACCGCATTCCTTTTCGAGGTTTTCCGAGAGAAGCCGGTATACCTTCTTCTTCTCGACATGCGTCCGCGGGCTGGTGAAGAACTGGATCGAGATCATCCGGTCGCTCCGGGAGAAGCCGAGGCCAGTGTCGAGGAACACCATGCGGCCTGGCTTGTGTTCGTGGACGATCTGATAGCGGTCGGTTTCGGGGACGCCGAAAGCCTCCACGACGCAATTCTGGATGGTATCGAGGAGGTGCCGGAGCTCTTCGTCCGAACGTCCTTCGATCATCTCAATTCTCAGGAGCGGCATTTCTCGGTATTACCCTTGCTACGATGTCCCAACACGAACAACGATGCCGAACACCTCTGAAGCGGTTTGGTTTCCCGGGTCATCTTCGAGCCCGCAAGGGCGGTTTCGACGGTGGACCCTTTTGATGGCGGAACCGGTCGCTCGCTCGATAAAGAAAAGGCGGCGGCCTCCTGCCACCGCCCGGATCGTTCTTCGTCGCCCTCGTCTCACCAGGCGCATCCTTCCCCGGATGCGGCCGGACCCGGCTTCAGGCGACCTTCTGGAGCGCGGCTTCGGGCGCGAGGCCCAGGGCGTGGACCACGTCGCGGGTGAGCTGCGGCTTGTTCAGCGTGTAGAAATGCAGGTTCTCCACGCCGCCCTCGAGGAGATCGGAGCAAAGCTCCGAGCAGAGCGCGGTCGCGAGGAGATCGGAGCGGTCGTCGCGGGCCGCGGCCTCGAAGGCGCGGTCGAGCTCTTCGGGGATCGGCGTGCCGCAGGACTTCGCGAACTTCTTGACGCCCTTCCAGTTCTCGATCGGCAGGATGCCGGGAATGATCGGCACGTCGATGCCGGCGGCCACGCAGCGGTCGCGGAAGCGGAAGAACGTCTCCGCATCGAAGAAGAACTGCGTGATCGCGGCGTCCGCGCCCGCATCGACCTTGCGCTTCAGATAGGCCACGTCCGCGTCCGGGTCCGACGCCTCGGGATGCGGATCGGGATAGGCGCCGACGCGCAGGGTGAAATCGCCCGTCTCCTTCAGCGCCGCGATCAGCTCGACCGAATTGGCGAAGCCCTCGGGATGGGGCGCGAAGGGCTTGCCGCCGGGCATGTCGCCCCTGAGCGCCACGATGTCGGTGATCCCGGCCTCCGCATAGCTGCGCGCGATCTCGAGCGTCTCCGCCCGGCTTGCATCGACACAGGTAAGGTGGGCCGCGACCTTGAGCCCGGTGAGCTTGCCGATGGTCGTCACCGCCTCGTGCGTCAGCTCCCGCGTGGTGCCGCCGGCACCGTAGGTGACGGAGACGAAGTCGGGCGCGAGGGGCGCGAGCGCGTGGATCGTGTCCCAGAGACGGAACGACGCCTCGAGGGATTTCGGCGGGAAGAATTCGAACGAGATGGCGGGGCGGGTCATGTCTGGCGTCCTTCGCTGATGAGTGCTTGTCGCATTGCGGCGCCCGTGAGACAAATTCATAACGCTCAACAAGACTATGAGGTACGTGCAAGTTGCGCATCGAGTTCCGTCACCTGCGAACGATCAAGGCGATCCACGATGCCGGCGGGCTCGCCCGCGCGGCGGACATGCTCAACATCACACAGAGCGCGCTCAGCCATCAGGTCAAGGCGCTTGAGGAGCAGACCGGGGCCGAGCTCTTCGTGCGCCGCGCGAAGCCCATGCGGCTCTCGGCGGCGGGAATGAAGGTGCTGCGCGCGGCGGAGCGGATCCTGCCCGAGATGGCCGCGCTCGAGGCGGAATTCGCGGCGCTCGAGGCCGGGCGGTCCGGGCGGCTCCATATCGCGATCGAATGTCACGCCTGTTTCGAATGGCTCATGCCGGTGCTCGAGAAGTTCCGCCATGCCTGGCCGGAGGTGGACGTGGACATCCGCCCCGGCCTCGCCTTCCAGGCGCTGCCCGCGCTGGTGCGCGAGACGGTGGACCTCGTCGTCACGTCCGATCCCGAGAGGATCGAGGATGTCGATTTCACGCCGCTCTTCGACTACGAGCCGGTCTTCGTCGCTTCAGCCCGGCATCCGCTCGCCGAGAAACCCTTCGTCGTGGCCGAGGATTTCGTGGGCGAGACGCTCATCACCTACCCGGTGGAGCGCGCCCGGCTCGACGTGTTCACCGAATTGCTGACCCCCGCGGGGGTGGAGCCCGGCGCCGTCCGGCAGGTGGAGCTGACGGCGGTGATCCTGCTTCTCGTGGCGTCGCAGAGGGGGGTCGCGGTCCTGCCCGATTGGGTGGTGCGGGACGTGGCGCGGCATTCGGACTACGTCACGCGGCCGATCACGAAGGGGGGGCTCACGCGCAGGCTCTATGCGGCGACGCGGGGCGGCGAGACGACGGAGCCCTTCATGGCGCATTTCCTGCGCCTCGCCCGGACGGAACCCGTGAAACTCCAGCGCGCCAAGGCCTCCGCCTGAGGCTCAGCCCGCGGGTACGGCGAAGAGGGCCACGAACGTGCAGAGCGCGACGAGCGCGCCCGCGGCGATCCGGACGGCAAGGCTTTGCGCGACAATGAACGTGACGGCGCATTGCAGCGCGTAGTAGACGGCGAAGGCCCGCGACGCGATGGCGAGGATCTGCAGCGTGTCGGCGAACCAGGTCAGCAGGATGGCGCCCGCCGCGACGAGGAGGCATCCGCGCCGATCGTCGAGCCAGCCACGCGTGAGCTCCGCCATGTTCCCGGTCGCGGCATGGGTATCGGCGACGGCCGCGGAGAACTGGCTCAGCACCGCCGCCACGACGAGAGGGAGGGCGAGGAGCGGGGCGGCCGCCGCGACGAGGTCGATGAGGCTGTTGTCGTCATATGCACCGCCGAGCGTATGGAGCGCGGGCAGGGCGAGTGCGACGAAGAGGATGTAGACGGTGGCCGCGATCCATTGCGACAGGCGCGAGGCGCGGATCCGCGTTTCCATGTCGTAGCTCGCACCGAGATAGCGCGGCGTCTCGAAGCCCTGCACCACGATCAGCGTGCCGGCGACGATGGTCGCGACCTCCCAGGGCGTGTGATCCTCGGTCGCGGGGGGCGTGAAGCCCGGCCCGGAGAGGACCGAGGCGTCGTAGACCGCGAAACCCGCCCCGAGAAGCACCACGATGAGAAGTGTCACGGCCAGGCCCAGCATCTCCAGCCGGTCGAGCGCGCCGAGGCCCCGCGTCACGCCGACGAGCGCGATGGCGGCGATGATCGCGGTGGTGAGCCAGCGCAGCGTAGCCTCCGCCTCGACCCCGAACCCGCCGAGGAGGAACGAGGAGAGGATGTGGATGTAGAGGCAGACGGAGATCACGTAGGCCAGGATCAGCGCCACGTCGGACGCTCGTTCGATCCCGAGGAGAAGGCGGCCCGGCGTTGCCGCGAGCGCCGGTTCCGCGTAACGGATGTTGAAGCGGATCGCGGCGCCGAGGAGATAGGCCACGGCGCAGACCACCGCCATCGCGAGGGGCGAGAAGGAGCCCACCGCCGCGGCGAGGATCGGCACGATGACCAGGAATCCGCTCCCGAAGATGGAGGAGAGCGGCGAGGCGGTCGCGCTGAGCAGCGTGCGGATGGCGGCCTCCGGTCGGAGCCTCGGGGCATGTCCCGGTCCGAGCCGGACGGGGGCACCGCGCGAGGACGGGTTCACTGTCTCCCCCGCTCTTGCGGCAGGATATGGGGAGAGGCAAGCAGCCAGACCCGCCGGTTCGGCTTGGCTTTGCCGCGTGCGGACCTTATAGGCCGGGTTCGGACCGAAGGAGCGACGCATGGCCAGTGCAAATCTCAACGTGATGATCAAGGCCGCGCGGGCCGCGGGCCGTTCGCTCGTCAAGGATTTCCGGGAAGTGGAGAACCTGCAGGTCTCCTCCAAGGGGCCGGGCGACTTCGTCTCCCGCGCCGATCTCGAGGCCGAGCGCATCGTGCGCGAGATCCTCACCAAGGAGCGTCCGAATTACGGCTGGCTCGGCGAGGAGAGCGATCCCGTGCCGGGCAAGGATCCGACGCGGCGCTGGATCGTCGATCCGCTCGACGGAACGACGAACTATCTCCACGGGCTGCCGCATTGGGCCGTCTCCATCGCGCTCGAGCACAAGGGCGAGATCGTGGCGGGCGTCGTCTTCGACGCGGCCAAGGACGAGCTCTACGTGGCCGAGAAGGGGCAGGGGGCGTTCATGAACGAGACCCGGCTCCGCGTCTCGGGCCGCCACAAGATGATCGAGTGCATCTTCGCGACCGGCCTGCCCTTCGGCGGCAGCCGGCAATTGCCGCGGAGCCTGAAGGATCTGGGCCGCATCCTGCCGGCGACGGCGGGCGTGCGGCGGTTCGGGGCCGCCGCGCTCGATCTCGCCTATGTCGCGGCGGGCCGCTACGACGGCTTCTGGGAGCGCGGCATCTACCCCTGGGACATGGCCGCGGGGCTCATCCTCGTACGCGAGGCTGGCGGTCTCGTGGCGCCCATCGTCGAGGGAGAGAGCATCCTCGAGAGCGGGCACGTGATCGCGACGAACGCCGCGATCTTCGAGACCTTCGCCCAGGTCGTGCGCGCCGAGTGATCTCAGGCGTCGGAGGGATGGTTGCGGCCGTCCGTCCACGGGATCGGATCGAGCAGCCGCACGTCCACGCCGCGGATGCAGGCCGCGTTGAGCCCGTATTGCGTGGGGTCGGAGCGGCGGCGGTGATGGGTGTAGATCCCGCAATGGCGGCAGAAGTAATGCTGCGCCGTGCCGGTCCCGAAGGTGTAGAGCGTGAGGTCCGCCTCACCGCGCACCACTTCCACGTCCTCGAGCCGCGCGGAGACCGTGGCCGCCCCCCGGCGCGAGCAGAACGAGCAGTCGCAGCGGCGGATCGATTCCATCCCGTCCGCGAGGATCGCGTGGAGTTCCACGGCGCCGCAATGGCAGGTCAGGGTCACGTCGTTCATCTCTTGCGTCCTACTTTGGGAATGGTGCTCGCCCGCGTCGCGTAACGCGCGGGGGCGTGAGGGGGGTGGCCGCTCGTGCGGCGCCAGTAGCGCGGGCCGCCGCGGCGCAGGAAAAGCGGCAGGGTGAGCGCGATGCCGGCCACGAAACCGCCCGCATGCGCCCAATAGGCCACGCCGCCCGCGCCCGCGGGCGTATTGGCGCCCGAGAGGATCTGCAGCGCGAACCAGATGCCGAGCACGATCCAGGCGGGTACGGGAATGATCCGGAAGAAGATCAGGAGAATGACGAGGATGTCCACGCGGGCCCGCGGGAAGAGCAGGAGATAGCCGCCCATCACGCCCGCGATCGCGCCCGAGGCGCCGACCATCGGCACGGTCGAGCCGGGGTCGGGGAGCGTCTGTCCGATCGCCGCCGCAACGCCCGCGGCGAGGTAGAAGAGGAGGAACGGAAGCGGCCCCATCTCCTCTTCGATGTTGTCGCCGAAGAGCCAGAGGAACCACATGTTGCCCAGCAGGTGCATGAGCCCGCCATGCAGGAATTGCGAGCTGAGGAACGTCACCGGCGAGGAGATCGCGGGCACGAGGGCCCAGCGCTCCAGAAGGGCCGCGAGCGCGCGCGGGTCGGCGAAGGCGGGCGCGGTGGCAAAGAAGACGGCGACGTTCGCGGCGATGAGCGCGTAGGTGACCCACGGCACGGATTGCGAGGGATTGTGGTCGCGGATCGGGAACATGGTCCCTCGTGCCCAAGTGGCGCGGGACGGTCAAGGTCCGCACGCGGGGGGCGGGGCCGCGACCCCGCGCACCGCCGCTCGTTTCAGGCCACGCCGGTCTTGCGGTGCGGATCGTCGTCGGCCACCTGCGCGAGGAGGGCGGCATTGCCGCCCGAGGCGGTGGTATCGACGCAGAGATGACGCTCGTGCATCACGTCGGGCACGGTCACGGGGCCGGTGACGAGCCGCAGGAGCGGGCCGTCGCGGCGGGCGAGCTGGCCCGCGAGGGACCGGGCGCTCTCTTCGTCGCCCCACCAGATGGCCGCGCCGAAGGCGTCCTCGTGCTCCAGATCGGGCAGGATCGAGAGCGGCCTGGCCACGCCGCCCAGACGTTCGACCTCCGCCACCTGCGCGCGGCGATCCGCGTCCGTGGGCCCGAGGCAGAGCACCGGCGGGCGGGGCACGAGGTGGAGCCGGTTCGATTCTCCCGTGGGGCCCGGCATCTCGCGGACCATCTCGGGCCGCTCGCTCTCCCGCGCTTGGGCGAAGCGGGGCAGGTAGAACGGCCCGCCGGCCTTCGGACCGGTCCCCGAGAGGCCCTCGCCGCCGAAGGGTTGGGAGCCCACGATGGCGCCGATCTGGTTGCGGTTGACGTAGAGGTTGCCGGCCTCGATCCGGTCGGTAACGTGCTGCACGCGGTCGTCGATGCGGGTGTGGAGCCCGAAGGTCAGGCCGTAGCCCGTGGCGTTGATCGCGTCGATCACCCGGTCGATGTCACGCGCCTTGTAGGTCGCGACGTGGAGGACGGGGCCGAATACCTCGCGTTCCAGATCCGCGATGGAGGACACGCGGATGAGGGTGGGGGCGAGGAAGTGGCCGGTGCCGGGGGCCTGCGCCTCGTGGATCACGCGGCCCGCCTCGCGCGCCTTCGTCACGTAGGACGCGATCTGCTCGTGCGCCGCGCCGTCGATGAGCGGGCCGCTGTCGGAGGCGAGGTGCCAGGGATCCTCGAGGCGGAACTCGTCCATCGCGCCCGTCAGCATCTCGAGGAAATCCTCCGCGATGTCCTCCTGCACGTAGAGGCAGCGAAGCGCGGAGCAGCGCTGGCCCGCCGACTGGAACGAGGATTGCACGATGTCGCGGACCGCCTGCTCGGGGAGCGCGGTCGAATCGACGATCATCGCGTTCAGGCCCCCCGTCTCCGCGATGAGGGGCGCGCCGGGGGCGCAATGCTCGGCCATCGCCTGCTTGATCTTGCGCGCGGTGGCGGTCGATCCGGTGAAGGCCACGCCATCGACACGGGCATCGGAGGTGAGCGCCGCGCCGACCTCTCCGCCGCCCGGCAGAAGCTGGAGCGCGCCACGCGGCACGCCCGCCTCGTGCAGCAGCGTGGTGGCGAGATGGGCGATGAGGGGCGTCTGCTCCGCGGGCTTGGCCAGCACCGCGTTGCCGGCGGCGAGAGCGGCCGCGACCTGGCCCGTGAAGATCGCGAGCGGGAAGTTCCAGGGCGAGATGCAGGTGACGCGGCCCAGGGGGGCGGCGTCGAGATCCGCGATCCGGGCGGCGTAGTAGCGCAGGAAGTCCACCGCCTCGCGCAGCTCCGCCACGCCGTCGCGGAGCGTCTTGCCGCCTTCGCGCGCGAGGATGGCGAAGATCTGCCCGAAGTTCTCCTCGTAGAGATCGGCCGCCGCGTTCAGCATCCGCGCCCGCTCCTCGGGCGTGGCGTCCCAGGTTTCTGCCGCGTCGAGAGCCACCTTCGCATCCTCGGCACTCGCGGCGCGAACCTCCCCGACCGTGTCGCCGGGATCGGCGGGGTTCTTTACGGAGGCCGCGGCGTCGGGGGCCGGATCGACCGCGAGTAGCGGTCCGGCCTCAAAGCGCGCGTCGCGGAAGGGCGCGCGCGCGGCCTCGATCCGGTCGAGATGGTCGGCGCAGGCGAGATCCCAGCCCTGGCTGTTCTTCCGCTCGGGCAGGAAGATGTCGGTCCCGGGCGTCACCGGGGCGGTGTAGCCCAGCGCGGCGAAGGGATCGGCGGCGACCTCTTCGGCGGGAACGGTCTCGTCCACGATCTGGTTCACGAAGGAGGAGTTCGCGCCGTTCTCGAGCAGGCGGCGGACGAGGTAGGCCAGGAGATCGCGATGCGCGCCCACGGGGGCGTAGATGCGGCAGCGCGTGTCGTGGCGGTCCATCACCACGTCGTGGAGGGCCTCGCCCATGCCGTGAAGGCGCTGGAACTCGTATTCGTCCACGCGCGCGTCGAGGCTGTCCGCGATGTCGAGGACGGCCGCGACCGTATGGGCGTTGTGCGTAGCGAATTGCGGGTAGATCCGCGCGCGGTTCTCTAGAAGCTTGCGGGCGTTGGCGATATAGCTCACGTCGGTCGCGGGCTTGCGGGAGAAGACGGGGAAGCGCTCCAGCCCCTCGACCTGCGCGCGCTTGATCTCCGTGTCCCAGTAGGCGCCCTTGACGAGGCGGACCATGAGCTTGCGGTCGAGCTTCGACGCCGTCTCCGCGATCCAGTCGATCACCGCGCCCGCCCGCGGCCCATAGGCCTGCACGACGATGCCGAAGCCGTCCCAGCCCTCGAGCCGGGGATCCTCGAGCACGCGCGCGATGATCTCGAGCGAGAGGGTCAGGCGGTCGGCCTCCTCCGCGTCGATGTTGAAGCCAATGCCGAGTTCCGCCGCCTTGGCGGCGAGGTCGCGGACGCGGGGGACGAGCTCGTCGAGCACGCGGTCGCGCTGCGCCACCTCGTAGCGGGGATGGAGCGCGGAGAGCTTGACGGAGATGCCGGGGTTCTTCGCGATGCTGTCGTGCTTGGCGCCGCGGGAGATCTTCGCGATCGCGTCGTCGTAGGAGCGGTAGTAGCGATCGGCGTCGGCCATCGTGCGCGCCGCCTCGCCCAGCATGTCGTAGGAATAGGTGTAGCCCTTCGCCTCCTGCTTCTTCGCGCGCTCCATGGCCTTTCCCATGTCCTCGCCCAGGACGAACTGGCGGCCCATCTCCCGCATCGCGCGGCCCGTCGCGGTGCGGATCACCGGCTCGCCCAGCCGCTTGACGGCACCGCGGAGCGCCTTCGCGGGGGAGGCGCGCTTCTCGTCGAGGACGCGGCCCGTCAGCATCAGCGCCCAAGTCGAGGCGTTGACGAGCGGCGAGGTGGACTTGCCCAGATGCGTGCCCCAGTCGCCCGGCGCGATCTTGTCCTCGATGAGCGCGTCGATCGTGGGCGCGTCGGGCACCCGCAGGAGCGCCTCCGACAGGCACATGAGCGCGATCCCCTCCTCGGTAGAAAGCCCGTACTCGGCCAGGAACACCTCCATCATGCCGGGCCGGCTGTCCTCCCGGATGTGGCGCACGAGGCCTGCGGCGGCCTTGCGGATGCGCGCGCGGTCGCCCGCGGCGAGCGCCGCCTCGGAGACGAGCCGTTCCAGCACCGCGTCGGGATCGGGATAGGGCGAGAGGGGCAGGACGGATGGGGGCAGGGTCGTGTCGCGGGGCATGGCAATCTCCTTCGTCACATCATAGTATAGCCCCGTTCCCGCGGGCGACCTGACCGAATTGATGTCGATCGACAGACGATCCGCCCGCTTTGTGAGGCATTGTCCGTGCATTTGAAAAGATCCGACCTCGACACCTTCGATCTCGCCATTCTCGACGTGCTGGGGGTCGAGGGACGGATCAGCGTGACCGAACTCGCCTCCCGCGTGGGCCTGTCGAAATCTCCCGTTCAGGCTCGGCTGAAACGGCTCGAGCAGACCGGGGTCATCACCGGCTATCGCGCGCTCATCGATCCGGTGCGGCTCAACCGCGAACACGTGGCCTTCGTCGAGGTCAAACTCGGCGATACCCGGGAAGCCGCGCTCGCGGCCTTCAACGCCGCCGTCAGGCGCGTGCCCGAGATCGAGCAATGCCACATGATCGCGGGCGATTTCGATTACCTCCTGAAGGTCCGCACCTCCGACATGACAACCTACCGCGAAATCCTCGGAACGCGGATCTCTGTCCTGCCACACGTTGCCCAGACCTCCACCTTCGTGGCGATGCAGGCGATCAAGGACGCCGCCGTCGCGGCGGCGACGCCGGGGGATCCGGGCTGAGGCGAGGGGCGAAGAGCGCGCGCTTGCGGCAGATGGCGCGTTGCGCCCTTGAAGCCGATGGCGCTAGCTCCCCGGCATGACCCGGTTGCCGCGCCTCTGGCCATACCTGCTGGCCGTCGGCCTGACGGCGCTGTCTCTCGCCTGCATCTGGCGGCTCGAGGCGGTGCGCGCGGGACTCCGCGTGGACAGCTTCGCCGTCGGATCGACACCGGTGACGCTCTGGCAACCCGCGACCGCGGGGCCGCATCCGCTCGTCGTCGTGGCGCACGGCTACGGCGGGTCGCGGCAATTCATGCAGACCATCGCCGCGACGCTCGCGCGGTCGGGCTTCGCGGCCGCCGCGTTCGACTTTCACGGCCACGGACGCAATCCGCTGCCCATGCGGGGCGACGTCACCCGCCTCGACGGCGCGACGGCCGATCTGGTGACGCAGACGCGGGAGGTCCGGGCGGCGCTCGAAGGCCGGGAGGGGATCGGCGGTTCGGTCTCGCTCCTCGGTCATTCGATGGCGACCGACATCGTGATCCGCGCCGCGGGCGAAGCGGACGATGTCGCGGCAGTCGTCGCGATCTCGATGTATTCCGACGCGGTTTCCCCCACATCGCCCCCGCGCCTCCTGATCGTATCGGGCGCGTTCGAGGGACGGCTCAGAGAGGTCGCCCTCGATCGGGCGCGCCTTGTGGCGCCCGACGCCGAGGAGGGCGAGATCGTGCGGGCGGGCGATGTCCTCCGCCGCGCGGCGGTCGCGCCCCTCGTGGGGCATGTGGGCGTCCTCTACAGCGCCACGACGCTGCGGGAAGTTCGCGATTGGCTCGCCACCGCCGCGGGGATCGCGCCCGCGGGCGCGCTGCCTCGGACCGGCCTGCCGCTCCTCCTTCTTCTCGGCAGCGTTCTGGCGCTCGCCCTCCCGCTGTCGCGCCTCCTGGGCCCACCCGAAGCGCCCGGTCCGCGCTCCACCGGGCTGATGCGCCGCGCGCTCGTCCTCCCGGTTCTGCCCGCCGCGATCGCGGCGCTCGCGGTTCCCGAGGGGCTCGTGGGGATCGCGGCGTTCGGACCGCTTGCCGCGTTCTTCCTGGCTTGGGGCGGCGTACAACTCGCGATCCTCTGGCGCGCCGGAGTTCTGCCTGCGCGGATCCGGGCCGCCGGTGCGGCCATGCTCCTCTTCTGGGGGCTCTGCCTCTTCGCGCCGGCGCTCGACCGCTACGGGGCGGCCTTCGTTCCGACCGGGCCGCGGCTCTGGATGATGGCGCTGCTGCTGCCGGGAACGATCGCCTTCTGTCTTGCCGACGCGGCGCTCGTCGCGGGACGCGGTCTAGGTCCCAGGATCGCGCTCCGTGTCGTGCCGATCGCGACCTTGCTTCTTTGCATGATCGCGGCACCGCGGCTCGGGGTGGCGTTCACGGTCCTGCCGGTCCTCGGTCTCTTCTGGCTGGTCTACGGCACTGCGGCGCGCTGGATCGGCGCACGAGGCGGCCGGACAGGTACGGCGCTTGCCCTCGGGGTCTGCCTTGCCTGGGCGATCGCGGCGAGCACGCCGCTCCTTGCAACGTGATGATGCACAGGGAGGCAAGCAGGGTGCGGACATTGACTTTTGCGAATGAATTGCATTATCAGGTGCGGGACTTCATTGGAGAGATTTCATGCGCGTGTTGATTGCCGGCGTGGCGCTGACCTGTCTGGCGGCAGGTGCCACGGCGCAGGAAGGCGGGCCGCTCAAGGTGGTGACGACCTTCACGGTGCTCGCCGACATGGCGCAGAACGTTGGCGGGGAGGCGGCGGAGGTCGTTTCAGTCACCCGGCCGGGCGCGGAGATCCACGGCTACGAGCCGACGCCGCAGGACATCGTGCGGGCGCATGGCGCGGACCTGATATTGTGGAACGGGCTGAACCTCGAACGCTGGTTCGAGCAGTTCCTCGCCAATCTCGGCGACCTGCCCTCGGCCACGCTGACCGATGGGATCGACCCGATCCCGATCGCCGAGGGCGCCTACGAGGGGCAGTCGAACCCCCATGCCTGGATGGGGCTCGAGAACGCGGAGATCTACGTCGACAACATCGCCGCGGCCTTCGCCGAAGCCGATCCGGAGAACGCGGACCTCTATGCGGCCAATGCCGGAGCCTACAAGGCGCGGATCCGCGAAACGATCGGCCCCGTGCGCGACCGGATCGCGGCGATCCCCGAGGCGCAGCGGTGGCTCGTCACCTGCGAGGGCGCCTTCTCCTATCTCGCGCGCGATTACGGGATGCAGGAACTCTATCTCTGGCCGATGAACGCCGATCAGACCGGCACGCCGCAGCAGGTGCGCGCGGTGATCGACGGGGTGCGAGAGCACGAAGTCCCGGCCGTCTTCTGCGAGAGTACCGTGAACACCTCTCCGGCCGAACAGGTCGCGCGGGAGACGGGCGCCGATTACGGCGGCGTCCTCTATGTCGACAGCCTGTCAGAGCCGGACGGCCCGGTGCCCACCTATCTCGACCTGCTGCGCGTGACGTCGGAGACAATCGCGGACGGGCTCGGGGCGGGGACGCGATGATCCCCACGGAGCCTCTCGAGGCACGGATCTCGGCGGACGGGCCGGGGGGCGGCATCCTCGCGCGGGACCTGACCGTGACCTATCGTAATGGCCATACCGCGCTCACGCGGGCGAGCTTCGAGATCCCGCGCGGCACCGTGACCGCGCTCGTGGGCGTGAACGGCGCCGGCAAGTCGACGCTCTTCAAGGCGATCATGGGGTTCGTGCCCGCGTCGCAGGGCGAGATCCGGCTTCTCGGGCGCAGCGTGCGCGACGCCCTGCGCGAGAACCTCGTGGCCTATGTCCCGCAATCCGAGGAGGTGGACTGGGCCTTCCCGGTGCTCGTCGAGGACGTCGTCATGATGGGCCGCTACGGGCATATGGGCTTTCTCCGCCGCGCCTCGGCGACCGACCGGGAGGCCGTGGCGCAGGCGCTCGCCCGCGTCGGCATGAGCGAGTATCGCCAGCGCCAGATCGGCGAGCTCTCGGGCGGGCAGCGCAAGCGCGTCTTCCTCGCCCGCGCGCTCGCGCAGGACGGTCAGGTTATCCTTCTCGACGAACCCTTCACCGGCGTCGATGTCCAGACCGAGGAGCAGATCGTGACGCTCCTGCGCGAGTTGAAGGACGAGGGGCGCGTGATGCTCGTCTCCACGCACAATCTCGGCTCCGTGCCGGAGTTCTGCGACCGCACCGTTCTCGTGAAGGGCACCGTGCTCGCCTATGGCCCGACGGAGACGACCTTCACCCGCGCCAATCTCGAGCGTGCCTTCGGCGGTGTGCTGCGCCACTTTACGCTGGGGGGCGCGGACCTGCATGACGACCATGCCGACGATGCGCGCCAGATCTCCATCTTCACCGACGACGAACGGCCGCTCGTCCATTACGGCGACCGCGCGCAGGTCCGGGGAGAGCGGGAATGATGGGGATCCTGCTCGAGCCGTTCTCCTATGGCTACATGACGAACGCGATGTGGGTCTCCGCACTCGTGGGCGGGCTGTGCGGCTTCCTGTCGTGCTATCTCATGCTGAAGGGTTGGAGCCTGATCGGCGACGCGCTGTCGCATTCCGTCGTGCCGGGGGTCGCGGGTGCCTACATGCTGGGACTGCCCTTCGCGCTCGGCGCGTTCCTCGCGGGCGGGCTCGCGGCGGGCGCGATGCTGTTCCTGTCGGACCGCTCCGGTCTCAAGGTCGACGTCGTGATCGGGCTGATCTTCACCGCCTTCTTCGGGCTCGGCCTCTTCATGGTGTCGCTGAACCCGGTCGCGGTGTCGATCCAGACCATCACCATGGGCAACATCCTCGCCATCACGCCCGGCGACACGCTGCAGCTCGCCCTCATCGGCGTGGTCTCGCTCGCGGTCCTGCTTCTGAAGTGGAAGGACCTGATGGTCGTCTTCTTCGACGAGACCCATGCGCGGTCCATCGGCCTCAGGCCCGGGCTTCTGAAGGCCATGTTCTTCGTGTTGCTGTCGGCCGCCGTCGTCGCGGCGATGCAGACAGTGGGCGCATTCCTCGTCATCGCGATGGTGGTGACGCCGGGCGCCACGGCCTACCTGCTTTGCGACCGCTTTCCGCGCCTTCTCGTCGTCGCGGTCGCGATCGGGTCGGCGACGAGTTTTCTCGGGGCCTATGCAAGCTATTTTCTCGACGGGGCAACGGGCGGCGTGATCGTCGTGCTGCAGACGGCGATCTTCCTCGCGGCCTTCGTCCTCGCGCCGAAGCACGGGCTTCTCGCCGCGCGCCGGAAGGCTGGAAAAGCCGCGGCGGTCGTTCCGAACGCGCCCGGGGAAGCCTGAGATGAACCTCGAGACACTGCTCCTGCCGCTGCAATTCCCGTTCATGCAGAACGCGTTCGCAATCGCGATCCTCGTCTCCGTTCCGACGGCGCTCCTGTCGTGCTTCCTCGTCCTCAAGGGTTGGGCGCTGATGGGCGATGCGGTGAGCCACGCTGTCCTGCCCGGCATCGTGCTTGCCTGGATCACCGGATTGCCGCTGATCCTGGGCGCCTTCGCGGCCGGCATGACCTGCGCGGTGGCCACGGGCTATCTGAGCGAGAACAGCCGGGTGAAGCACGACACGGTGATGGGCGTAGTCTTCTCCGGCATGTTCGGCCTGGGCCTCATCCTCTACACATCGATCCATACGAACGAGCATCTCGACCACGTGCTCTTCGGCAACATGCTGGGTGTCGGCACGGGCGATCTCTGGACCACGGGGCTTATCGCGGCGCCGGTCTCCGCAGCCCTGCTCCTGAAATGGAAGGACCTGCTTCTCCATGCCTTCGACCCGGCACAGGCGCGGGCGAGCGGGCTCCGGACGGGCCTGCTCCATTACGGGCTTCTCTCGATCCTGTCGCTAACCATCGTGGCGACGCTGTCGGCCACGGGACTGATCCTCGCCGTGGCGCTCCTCATCGCGCCCGGAGCGATCGCGTTCCTGTCCGTCAGGAGCTTCGGGAAGATGCTCGCCGTCGCCGTCGTGACCTGCATGGTCGCGATGCTCGCGGGGGTCTATGCGAGCTTCTTCCTCGACAGCGCGCCCGCGCCGACCATCGTCCTGATCCTCACGGCGATCTTCCTCGTGGCCTTCCTGCGGCGCGTCCGCGCGGTGCGGGCGGCCTCCCGGACGCGCATACGCGAGGACGGAGCGGCATCTTGGAGCTGATCGTCCGCAATGTCATCCTCGCCCCGGGCGCGGCTCCGGTCGATCTGGGCGTCGCGGACGGGCGGATCGTGGAGATCGCGCCGCGCCTCGCGACGAAGGCGGAAACGAAGACGCTCGACGGCGCCGGTGGATACGCCTTCCCGGGCTTCGTCGAAAGCCACGTGCACCTCGACAAGGCCTGTCTTCTCGACCGGACGCAGGCGGGCGGCGATCCGAAGGCCGCGATCGCGGCGGTGAAGGAGGCCAAGGCCGATTTCACCCGCGACGATGTCGCGGCCCGGGCGGGCCGGGTGCTCGACATGATGATCGCCCAGGGCACGACGCTGTTGCGGACGCAGGTCGAGGTCGATCCCGTCGTGGGGCTCACCGGCCTCGAGGGCGTGATGGAGGCTGCTTCCGCGCGCGCCTGGGGGATCGAGACGGAGATCTGCGTCTTTCCGCAGGACGGTCTGACGAACCTGCCCGGAACGGAGACGCTGCTGCGCGAGGGGCTGGCCGCGGGGGCGACGGTGCTCGGGGCCTGTCCCTACACCGACGACGACCCGATGGCGCAGCTCGACATCCTCTTCGACATGGCGGTGGAGCATGATGTCGATCTCGATATGCATCTCGACTTCGACCTCGATCCCGATCTCTCGACGCTTCACGCGGTGATCGAACGGACCGAGGCCGCCAGCTGGCAGGGGCGCGTGGTCGTGGGTCACGTCAACCGCCTTTCCGCCGTGGCGCGGGAAGCGCGCGAGGGGATGACGGACCGGCTCGCGGCGGCGGGGATCGGGCTCACCGCGCTGCCCTCGACCGATCTTTTCCTGATGGGGCAGGGCGCAGAGCATCTCGTGCCCCGCGGCGTGGCCCCGGTCCACGCGGCGAAGGGCTGCCGCTGCTCGCTTTCGACGAACAACGTGCTCAATCCGTTCACCCCCTTCGGCGACGGCTCCGCGCTTCGGATCGCCCATCTCTATGCGCACGTGGCCCGGATCGGCGATGCGGAAGGGCTCGCGCGCTGCTTCTCCCTCGTATCGGAGGACGCGCGCGCGCTCATGAACCGCCCGGCCTTGAGGATCGAGCCCGGCGCGCCTGCCGATATCGTCGTCCTCGACGCGGAGGGCCCCGCCGATGCCGTCCGCCGCCTAGCCCCGGCGCGGCTGGGCGTGAAGGCGGGACGGCAGAGCTTCTGTCGCCCTTCGGTCAGGCTGCTGTCGCCATGTTCCGCCTAAAGAGGTAGGTTGAGGCAAGCTATCTGCATGTCGGCGAGGCCCCGGGATCGCAAAGCCCTGGAAGCAGCACAACCTCATGGGGCACAAGGCAGATCAGTCCATCTCGCCGTCGCAGAAATGTTTGCGGAAGGGACGCAGGACGTCCGGCTAGCGTCGACCACCGAGAATTAGACTGCACATCCCTCCGACCAAACCGCCGAAGACGATCAAGCCGATGGCGATCGCCGGAGCGATTGACGGCAGAAACAGCGATGCGATCCAGACGTAAAACGCCACTGTCGCGCTTCCGCTCGCGATAAGAATGATCGTACGGGCGAGCGCGTATCCGATTTCGTCCCAGTAGCCCGGTTTTTCGTCCGTGCCATGCTGTTGGGTATCCGACGCGTGAGGGTCGGATGATAATCGAACTTCATTCCGGGGAATTGCGCTCATAACTCGGCGCCTCACACACGCAACAGTTAGATGCGTACGTGATTTTTTCGAAAATTGCAACTCTAAGATGCGCGCGGGGTCAAATCGAGAAGTTTAGGTGGCCGGATCTGGTCGATCCGTACGCCAAAGAATTGAAAACGCAATCCTCACTCGGATTGGCGAGTCGGGATCGGCGCGACATCCGCGTCGCGGAAATGAGCGGCGTAGCCGCGGTAGGTCGGCAGCGTCTCCGACAGCATCTTGCGGCGCGCCTCGTTCATGTCCCCGATCGGCTTTGCAGGCCGCCCGGCCCAGACCTTGCCCGACGTCAGGACTTGCCCCGGCTCGGTCTCGGCACCCGCAGCGACGAGCACGTCCTTCTCGACGACCGTGCCGGGCGCGATAACGGCACCGATGCCGACCAGGCTGCGTGTCTCCACGCGGCATTCCGCGAGCGTGACGTTATGGCCGATCGTGACGTCGCCCGCGATCTCGATCTTGCCCGATCCGCAGCGCAGGAGCGAATTGTCCTGTACGTTCGTGCCGTCGCCTATCGTGATGCTTCCGGTACCGGCATCGAGTTCGCAGCCGTACCAGATTCCGACTTCGATTCCGCACGAAATCTCCCCGATCGTCGTGGCGGAGGGGGCGAGGAAGAAAGCGGGGGCTTCCTGCCTCATAGCGACTGCATCGCCGGTTCGCTGCTCGGCGCGGAGTTTCTGGTGACGTGCCTCGAGACCGGCGGCATCGATCCGCTCTACGGGCTTGGCGGGCACGCCCGCATAGATCCAGCCTCCCTCGAGCTCGGTCCTGGGAAAGACGACGGAGCGCGCGGAGATCACGGCGCCGGGGCCGATCCTGGCGCCGTCGAGGATCACAGCCTCGCGCTCGACCACGCAGTCGGAGGCCACGTCACAGGCATGGATGACGCTGCGCGGCCCGGCGGTCACGTGATGGGCGATATGGGTGGGCAGGACGTCGTGCGCGATATGGACCGTCGCATGCTCGGAGAGGAAGAAGTCGTCCCCGATCTCGACGCAATGACCATCGGCGCGGATGACGCTGCAGGGGCCGAGCCAGGCATCGCGCCCGATCCGTGCCCGGCCGAGCACGGCCGCTCCGGCCCCCGCATAGGCGGGCGGCCCCGCGAATTCGGGCTTGGTCCCGTGATAGGGGGTCAGGATCGACATCGGGTCGTTCGGCATGAATGTTCTCCTCCGGTCGGCGGTTTCGCCGGGGCGCCGGCCTTCACCGCCCCATATAGCGGCGAAGGCGTGGTGAGCGGTATGGTTCCGGGCAAGCCGGTCCGACGGCCGGACCCGACCCGCTGACGGAGGTGGATCGGGGACCGGCGCCGGTGTGAGCCGGATATCAGAAGACCGGCGTCTCGCGGTAGATGCCCCAGATTTCCTTCAGCTTCTCGACGATGTCGCCCATCGTTGCCCCCTCCTTCACCAGCTTGATCGTGACCGGCATGATATTGGCGTTCTCGTCCTTCGCGGTGGCGACGAGTTCGTCGAGGAGAGACTGCACCTTCGCCTCGTCGCGGTTCTCCCGAACGCTTCTCGTGCGGTTGATCTGCCGCTCCGCTGTGGTGGCATCGTAGGGGTGAACCTCGATCTTCGGGTCGGCCTCCTCGCTTACGTAGCGATTGACGCCGATTACGGGCTTCTCGCCGGACTGCTTCTTCAGAGCCGTCTCGTAGGCGAAATCGGCAATGTGTTTCTGGAACCAGCCTTCCTCGATCAGCTTGATCGTGCCGCCGCGTTCTTCTACCTCGTCGAGGATCTCGAAGATCTTCTTCTCGTACTCGTTGGTGAGCGACTCCACATAATAGGAGCCGCCCAGCGGGTCGACGACCTGCGTCACGCCGGTCTCGTCCGCGATCACCTGCTGCGTGCGGAGCGCGAGCTGCATGGCGTGCTCCGTCGGGATCGCGAAGGCCTCGTCGTAACCGTTCGTGTGCAGCGATTGCGCACCGCCCAGAACCGCGGCCAGCGCCTGCGTCGTCGTGCGCATGACGTTGACCATGTATTGCGGTTTCGTCAGAGAGGCCGCGGCGGTCTGGCAATGGAAGCGCAGACGCATCGATTCCGGCTTCTTCGCGCCGTAGCGCTCCTTCATGATCTTGGCGTAGCAGCGGCGCAGCGCGCGGAACTTCGCGATCTCCTCGAAGAAATCGGCCTGGCAGACGAAGAAGAAGGCAAGCCGCGGCGCGAAATCGTCGATGTCGACGCCGGTCTTCAGCACCTCGTCGACATAGACGGTGAGGTTCGCGAGCGTGAAGGCGGCCTCGTGGAGCGGCGAGGAACCGGCTTCGGAGATGTGGTAGCCCGAGATGTTGATCGGGTTGTAGCGCTTCATCGTCTTCGCCGAGTAGGAGATGATGTCGCGCACGATCCGGACCGATGGCGTGATCGGGTAGATGAACTCCTTCTGCGCCATGTATTCCTTGAGGATGTCGGCCTGCACCGTGCCCGAGAGCTTGTCGAGATCGTAGCCGCGCTTCTCCGCGAGCGCGATGTACATGGCGAGCAGGATCCAGGCGGTGGGATTGATCGTCAGGGAGACCGAGATCTCCTCCAGATCGATGCCCTCCAGAAGCGCCTCCATATCGGCGAGCGTGTCGATGGCCACGCCCTCGCGGCCCACCTCGCCATCCGACATTGGATGATCGCTGTCGTAACCCATCAGCGTCGGCATGTCGAAATCGGTGGAGATGCCGGTTTGACCCTGCTGGATCAGGAACTTGAAGCGCTTGTTCGTGTCCTCGCCGGTGCCGAAGCCCGCAATCTGGCGCATTGTCCAGTTCCGGCCGCGGTACATGGTGGGGTAGGGGCCGCGGGTGAAGGGATACTTGCCCGGCAGACCGATATCCTCCGCCGGCGTGTCGGCGATATCGGCGGCGGTATAGGTGCGCTTCACCGGGAAGTCACCGAGTGTGTAGAATTCCTCCCGGCGCTCGGGCGCGCGCTTGAGGAACCCCGCGACTTCCTCCTGCTCCCATTTCGCGACGGTTTCGCGGATCTGATCGGGCGACATCTGGGAAATGCTTGCAGTCATGAACTTGCCTCGCTTGAAAAGTTGCGCACGAGCGTTTCGGCCGCGCTGTAGGGATCGACGGTCCGTGCGGCGACATCCGTCGCGGCGCCGTCGAAGTCGCTCTGGGCCTCGAAACGCTCAAGCATGAGGGCCTCCGCCGCCTTGCGCAGGCGAAAGGACGAGATCTGTTCGCGCCGTGCCCGCCCGGGCTCGCCCTCGAGACTTTCGAGGTGCTTGTCGAAGGCGGCGACGAGCTCGTCGAACCCTTCCTCCTGGAACGAACTCGAACCGATGACGGGTGCGCGCCAGTTGGGCTGCACGCCGTGGCCGATGCCGTCCCTAAGCATGGACTTGAGATCGGTCATCGTCTTGTTCGAATCCGAGCGGTCGCATTTCGAGACGACATGGATATCGGCGATCTCGAGGATGCCGGCCTTGATCGCCTGCACCTCGTCGCCCAGGCCCGGCGCGGAGACGACCACCGTGGTATGGGAGGCGTTCGCGATCTCCACCTCGTCCTGTCCGACGCCGACCGTCTCGATGATGATCTTGTCGAAGCCGGCGATGTCGAGGATGTCGACCACGTCGAGCGCCGCATGGGCCATGCCGCCCACCGAGCCATGCGTCGCCATCGAGCGGATGAAGACGTCGCGGTCCAGCGCCAGGTCGGACATGCGGATGCGGTCGCCCAGGATCGATCCGCCGGAATAGGGGCTCGACGGATCGATCGCCACCACCGCGACGCGGCGGCCGGCGGCGCGCAGCTTGTGCACGAGTTTCGCGACCATCGTCGACTTGCCCGAGCCCGGAACGCCGGTCAGCCCGATCACGTGCGCGTTGCCCGCACGGCGGTAGATCTCGCCGATGGCCTCGCGCACCTCCGACATGTTCGCCTCCGCACGGGAAATGAGGCGGGCCACAGCCCAGGTCTCTCCCTTCGAGGCCGGTTCGATCAGGTCCATGGAGGGGATGTAATCTGCCATCACGACGATCCTCCTTCCTGACGTCGCCGCATCTCCGCGAAGGCCTCGCGGTCGTCGATCACGCGCTTGGCCTTGAAATCGGTGCGCTCGTGGCTGTTCGGCGCCACGACTTCGACCGCCGCCCTGAGCCCCAGCATGTCGTGGAGTTGTCGCGAAACCTGCGCATGGAAAGCCTTGCGCCGCTCGTCTCCCTGCTGCCAGCCCGCGTCGTCGAGTTCGACGGAGATCATCATCTCGTCCATCGTTCCCTCGCGCGTGACGAAGACCCGGTGCTCGCCGCCATAGCCGTCCGTCTTGCTCAGCGCGGCCTCGATCTCGCTCGGATAGACGTTCTCGCCGCGGATCGTGATCATGTCGTCGATCCGTCCGATGATGCCCATGGGCAGGTGCGGATAGGTCCGCCCGCACGGTGTCGGGCCGTCTTCCCAGATCGTGAGATCGCCCGATTCCAGCCGGATCATCGGCTGCGACATCCGCTCGAGATGCGTGTAGACCGGCGTTCCCCGGGAGCCGTAGGGCACGCGGGAGTGGGTCTCGGGATCGCAGACCTCGGTATAGACGATGTCCTGCCAGCTCAGCATACCGGGCGTGCCCCGCGCGCCGCCCAGATGCATCCAGGGCGTCATCTCTCCCATCGAGCCGCAATCGAAGACGGACGCGCCATAGAGATCCTCGATCCGCTCGCGCACCGCCGGAATGGAGGCGCCGGGCTCGCCCGAGAAGAACATGTAGCGAAGGCCGAACTTGCGCGGATCGAGCCCGTCCTTGATCGCCGTCTCCGCGAGATGGATGGCGTAGGTGGGCGTACCGTAGAAGCCTGCAGGCTTCAGCATGTCGAGCCATTGCGCGCAGCGCGAGGACATGCCGGAGGCGCCGGCACCGAACGGGAACGCCTTGGCCCCGAGCCGCTCCGCACCCGCGAGCGCGCCCCAGCTGCCCATGTAGAGGCTGAAGATCGCCGCCACGCAGATCGTGTCGCCCGGCCGCATTCCCATGGCCCACATGATCCGGGCATGGGCGTTCGCGATCGCCCGCCAATCCTCGCGCGAGATCGCGAAGGCCGTGGGCCGCCCCGTCGTCCCGCTCGTCCCGTGGATGTGGTGGACCTCGCCTTCGGGCACGCAGAGGTAATCGCCAAAGGGCGGGGCGGAGGATTGCGAGCTACGCAGATCCGCCTTCCGGATCACCGGCACGCGTTCCTCGAAATCCTCGAGGGATTTCAATTGAGATGGATGAAACCCTGCCTCGTCCCATTTGCTACGATAGAAGGGCGCGTGGTCATAGGCATAAGCGCAGATCTCCTGTAGCCTGACGAGGATCGCCGCGTCCCGGTCGGCAGCCGGCATCGTCTCCCGGTGCGAAAACCAGTAGCGGCTGTCCGGATCGGGGAGATAGCCGTCATCGAATTTCGGCGGGAACGACCATTGCTCCATCCGGGCGGTCATCAGCGGACGCCCCGCGCCTCGACCAGCTCCCTGAGCGTATCGACGATCTTCTGGGGCGGGGTGTCCTGCAGCATCACTTCCGCGACGCCCATCTTCTTGAGCTCCTCCACATCCTCGTCGGGCATCACGCCACCCGCGATGATGATCATGTCCTTGGCGCGGTTCTCCTCCAGGAGCTTGAAGATCTTGGGAAAGACGGTCATCTGAACGCCGGAAAGGAGAGAGACGCCGAGCACATCCACGTCTTCCTGTACGGCGGCCGAGACGACTTCCTCGGGCGTACGGTGCAGACCGGAATAGATCACGTCCATCCCGGCATCGCGCAAGGTCCGTGCGACGACCTTCACGCCGCGGTCGTGGCCGTCGAGACCGATCTTCGCCAGAAGCACGCGAATGGGTGCGGCCATAATAATTCTCCTCCCTCGGATCGAATGTCGTATACGAAATGTGAGACCGCGGGACATGTCAAGGCTGTCGTGGTCTTTCGATGGGAAGGAAGAGCCGATGCGGGCGTTGACGCAGAACAAGACGTTGCTGGATCAGACCTACGAGGCACTGCTCGAGGCGATCTGCACCGGGAGCATCAAGGCCGGAGAGCGCCTCAATCAGGACGAGATCGCGGCGCGGCTTTCCGTCTCGCGGCAGCCGGTCAACAGCGCGATCGCGATGCTGAAGGCGCAGCGTTTCGTGAACGATACCGGCCGGCGCGGCGTGGTCGTGGCCCCGATCGACCGCACGATCTTCGAGTCGATCTACACGTTCAGGACCGCGGTCGAGCCTCTGGCGGTGCGCCTCGCGACCGGGCGACTGACGCGAGATGCCATCACGCTCGGACGAGACGTGATCGAGCGCGGAAAGCGTCAGGTCCAGGCCGGCGAACGATCGGCCGCGCTACGCTGCGATATCGAGTTCCACAACCTGATCTATACGCTGAGCGGCAACCTCATCATCTCCGATACGATGAGCCTGAACTGGCGCCATCTGCAACGTGCCATGATCGAGGTGCTGAACGTTCCGGGCGCGACACTGCGCGTCTGGAAGGAGCATGACGAGATCTTCCGATCCATGGTCGAGGGCGATGCGGAGGGTGCGGCAGCAATGATGCACGCCCACATGATCAACGCGACCCTGCAAATCCCGGAAGAGTGAAGCTCAAGACATCACGGATAAATTCAACATAATCTTGCTTCTCGGATCTCGGTAACCGACGGATTGTACTGGAGCCTTACCCCGACGATCCGCGATGCGACCCCGCCCGTGGCGGGATCGCTCGGCTCGACATGGGGCATCAGGTCATATGCTGGTTCTTCACGAAATGCAGCGCCGAATGCGGGGAGCCGATCGTGTCGCCGACGCCGTGCTCCTGATCCTGCACGCGGTGGATGAGCTCGCCTTCCGCCGCGGGCAAGTCGACCGGCTCGTCGGAGAAGTTGGCGCGCAGCTGCAGGATGACCGCGGCATCCTTTCCGAGGTGCCAGTCGATGGCAATGGCGCCGTTCTCCATGCGCAGGATGCGTCCGCAATTTCCCCCGGTTGCCGCGAGATGCGGCAAGATATGGGTGCGTCTCAGATCGAGCAGCCTGCCGACCCGGTCGAGCACGGCGCGTCCATCCTCGGTCCCGACGCGGGACCAGTCGAGCTTCGACGCCTCGAAGGTCGAGGGCGAGATCGGATCGGGGACGTGATGAATCCCGGTCGAGGAGAACGCGTCGAAATCGGCGAATTCGCGACGGCGCCCCTCGGTTACGCTCTCCGCGAGTTCCCCCTCGAAATCGGCGAAGAAACAGAACGGCCGTTCCTCCCCGTATTCCTCGCCCATGAACATCAGCGGAATATGCGGGGAAAGAAGCAGCATGGACGTGAGGAGTTCGACGCGCCATTCGCTCGCGAGCGCCGGCAGACGCTCTCCGAAAGCGCGGTTTCCGATCTGGTCGTGGTTCTGGAGGAAATCGACGAAGGCCACCGGCGGGAGATGCGCAGAAGGAACGCCACGTTCCTCGCCCGTCTGGGGCGAAACCTGCCCGGTATAGGCGAAACCTTCGGCCAGCGCCCGCGCGAGATACTCCCAACGGTGCGAGGCGAAATCAACGTAATACCCTTCGGATTCGTTCGTCGCGACGACATGGGCCACGTTGTGCAGGTCGTCGTTCCATTCGCCGGTGAAGAGCGGGACGGAATTGTCGGGGCCACGCTCGTGAAGCCGCGTGATGTTGCGATTGTCCTCCGTCGTCAGGTGAATCGGGCGATCCGTGATGCGCGCCCGGACCTCCCGTGCCGCCTCGACGAGGATTTCCGGGTCGGACGGATCGTCGACGTGGTCGATGGCGTCGAACCGCAGGCCGTCGAGGCGGAATTCCTCGAGCCAGTAGAGGACGTTGTCGATCACGAACCGCCGGACGGCAGGCCGGTCGTAGGCGATCGCGTCGCCCCAGGGCGTCTGCCGCTCCGAATGGAAGAAGTCCGTGGCGTAGGCGTTGAGGTAATTCCCGGACGGGCCGAAATGATTGTAGACGACGTCGAGTAGAACCATGAGCCCCCGCTCATGCGCCGCGTCCACGAGCGCGCGAAGATCGTCGGGACGACCATAGGCCGAGTGCGGTGCATAGAGGAGCACGCCGTCGTAGCCCCAGCCGCGCGTTCCGGCGAACTGTGCCACCGGCATGATCTCGATGGCGGTGAAGCCTGCGGCCGCGACGTGGTCGAGCCGTTCGATCGCCGCGCGGAACGTCCCCTCGTCGGTGAAGGTGCCGATGTGGAACTCGTAGATGACCGCTTCTTCCCAGGGGCGACCCGACCATTCGGCACGCCACTCGTATCGCCCGGGAGCCGTCACGATGGAGGGACCGTGCACGTCGCCCGCCTGTGCGCGGGACGCCGGATCGGGGACCGCCAGCCCGTCCCCGTCGGTTTCGCCAGGGAGGAGATACTGGTAGGCATCCCCGGGTGCGGCATCGGTGGCAAGGGAGAACCAGCCCCCCTCCTCCGCCTCCATGTCGAGCGTGCTGTCGTTGAGACGAAGTTTCAGCGTCCCTCCGGCGGCCGCGATGTCCGGCGCCCAGAGGCGGAACCTCACCTTTCCCCCGTCGAGCGGAACGGCGCCCCAGGCGGGAAGGTGTTCCCTCTGCTCGCCGCCCGCCTCCGCGGTCGCCTCGTTCCCGGATGTCTGCAGATCGGTGTCGCTCGGTGTCATTCTTCGTTCCGTCATTTTGCGCCGCAGGGCCGCGGCCGGTCCTGAAACGGCAAGTAGTGTGTCCCGCCGACTTGTCCGGGGCCGGTTGTCATCTTTCATCCGACCGGTCTGCCGATCCCGGTCGCACGGCAGGATCGGCCGATTCCGTTATCCTTCGCAATCCGCCTCGCTCGCTGTAATCTTCCGTGCAGCGGGGCGAACGGCGTGGAGCGTACCGCTCGGGGAAGGGGCAGGCCCGCGGGATCCGGCTTGATCGGTCCAAACTTCACGCAACATGGCGCCCGAATGTGCGGTCAGCGAAGGGAAATTGGCAATCCGACGCCGCCTTTCGGCATGCGACGTCCGAATCCTTGCGGGCTCTATTAGAATAGCCTTTCGAGAGCGCCACGATTCGGGGCCCGATCGGATCTCGACACGGCGGGGCGGATGTCCCAAAGGCGCGATATACTAGGGGTTTCGCGGATACGGCAGCTCCCGCGAGGCGATCGCACCCAAGGGGCCGGTCCGGCGCCCGGCAACGATGGAGGAGGCATCATGCTCGGAACGCTGATCATCGGCGCCGGATTTGCCGGACTGTCCGCCGCGGAGACGCTCGAGAAACGCGGCGATGGCTCATTCGTCGTGCTCGAGGCGCGTGATCGCGTGGGTGGGCGGACAAAGCGCGGAATGCTCGGCGACCTGCCTGTCGATCTCGGCGGCATGTGGATGGCGCCGTCCCAGACCGAACTCGCCCGGCTCGCCGAAACCCGCCGCGTTCGCACGTATCCCACGTATCTCGACGGCAAGGCGATCTTCCAGTTCGGCGGACGCCAGCGCCTTGGTCAGCGCGAGGAACTGGGCCCGCTTCTCGGTCTTCGGGGCGGCATCGGCTATCTCCTCGCGCGGCGTCATCTCGGGCGCCTCATGGAGCCTCTGGATTGTGCAAGGCCCTGGGCGCACCCCGATGCGGCGCGGCTCGATGCAACCACGGTGGACAGCTGGATCCGCGAGAATATCGGCAATCGCCTGCTGCGGAGCGCGTTCCGTACGGTCACGGCGACGCTCTTCTGTGCGGAACCCTCGCAGATCTCGCTCCTCTTCTTCCTGCACTACCTGAAATCGGCGGGAGGGCTCGATGTGCTCATCTCCGCCGACGAGGGAGGTGCGCAGAACCTCCTCTTCCACGGCGGGCTTCATCAGCTCAGCCGGATGATGGCGGCCGATCTCGGTCAGCGCGTGCACCTGAGGTCACCCATCGATGCGATCGAATGGGGCCCCGGCCACGTAACGGCCCGGAGTGGCGCGCGATCCTGGACCGCGCGCAACGCGATCGTCACCGTTCCGCCCACGATGCTCGACACGATCACCTTCACCCCCGAGCTTCCCCGCGCGAAGATGGCGCTGCATGACCGTCTGGTGATGGGATCGGCCCTGAAGTTCTGGGTCATGTACGACCGCCCGTTCTGGCGCGAGGCCGGGCTCAACGGCACGATCCTGAGTGACGAGGCGCCAGCGACGCCGATCATGGACGTCTCTCCTCCCGGACAGAAGCGGGGCCTTCTCGTCGGGTTCTTCGACGGGGACGAGGCGATCCGCCATGCCGACATGACGCGCCGCGAGCGCAGCCGCATCGTGATCGACGTCCTCGTGGCACACCTGGGGGAGCAGGCGCGGACGCCGCTCGCCTATCTCGATCAGGACTGGCGTGCGGAAGAATGGTCGCGGGGGTGCTACGGCGCCTTTGCGCCACCCGGGGTGCTCTCGTCCTACGGGGCGCATCTAAGCGCCCCGGTGGGGCCCATCCACTGGGCGGGGACGGAAACGTCCGATGTCTGGACGGGGTATGTCGAGGGCGCGATCCGCTCGGGCCAGCGCGCCGCAGCGGAGGTGGCGGCACCGAACGCGCTCGCAATCTCCGCCTGAAAGCTCGGCGGAGGTCTCAATCCGGATCGAGGCCCTCGAGGGCGCTCGACATGCGGGAAAGCGCATCCTCGTCGTCGCCTTCGACCGGAACGACGACCCGGTCGCCAGAGACCTCGAAACCCTTCGGCACGCTCTCGGGTCGTCTGCTCTCGGCATAGTCCAGCGCCACGGCTTTCGGTCCGGCCGAAATTGCCGAGACGCCGAGCGCAGACGCGCGGATGCGGATCGCGGCATGTTCGAGCAGGATCGCCGCCTCCTTCGGCAACGGCCCGAACCGGTCTTCGATCTCGTCGGCGAGCCGATCCGCCTCGTCCGACGTCCGCGCGCGGGCGATCCTCACATAGAGGCTTGCGCGAACGTCCTCCCGCGGGACGTACTCGGCGGGCAGACGGGCCACGTCCGGCAGCGTCAGGTCCGGCGGACGCGGATCGTCTTCGCCACGCGCCTGCCGCAGCGCCGAGGCCAGCATCTCCGCATGGAGCGCCGGACCGATCCGGGCCTCATGCCCACTTTGCGCATCGCCGAAGAGATCGCCCGCGCCGCGCCGGTCGAGATCGGCCACCGACAGAGCGAAGCCCGCCCCGAGCCCGTCCTCCGCCTCGAAGGTCTCGAGCCGAGAACGGGTTTCCTCCGTCACCTCCTCGTCGGGATCGACGAGCAGCCAGCAATGCGCCTGCCGCTCGCTGCGGCCCACACGCCCCCGGAGCTGATGGAGTTGGGCAAGGCCGAGAAGATCGGGACGGAGCACCACCATCGTGTTGGCGCGCGGCACGTCGAGCCCGGATTCGATAAGGCTCGTGGCCAGAAGCACGTCGCCCCGCCCTTCGGCGAACCCCGTCATCGTCTCGTCGATCTCGCGGGCCGGGAGCTTGCCGTGGGCGATGCGGATGTCGAGGTTGGGAACGAGGTCTTTCAGGGACGCGACGGTCGCCTCGATATCCTCTATCCGGGGGACGACCACGAAACTCTGTCCGCCGCGGCGATGCTCGCGTGACAGGGCGTCCCGGATCAACCCGTCGGCCCGCTCCGTCACGATGGTGTGGACGGGGCGGCGTCGCGCGGGCGCGATCGTCAGCAGGCTCAACTCCTGCAGACCCGCGATCGCCCCCTGCAAGCTGCGCGGGATCGGCGTGGCCGTCATCGACAGGACATGGACGCCGCTCGCGAGGTCGCGCAGCGCCTTCTTGTGGGCCTTGCCGAAGCGCTGTTCCTCGTCGATCACGACAAGGCCGAGACGCGCGAATTCCGTTCCTTTCTTGAGGATCGCGTGGGTGCCGACCACGACATCGACAGTTCCGTCCGCGAGGCACGTGCGCACCTTATCAGCCTCCGACTTGCTGGAGAGACGGGAGAGCGAGGCGATCTTCAGCCCGGCCATGCCGAGCCGCCGCGAAAACGTCGTGGCATGCTGCCGCGCGAGAACCGTCGTGGGGGCGATGATCGCAACCTGGTGACCGCTCAGCGCCGCAGCGGCCGCCGCGCGGATCGCGACCTCCGTCTTGCCGAAGCCGACATCGCCGACGAGGAGGCGGTCCATCGGCCTGCCCGAACCGAGATCGTCGAGAACGGCGCGGATGGCGGCACTCTGATCGGCCGTCTCCGCATGGGGGAAGCTGTCGGCGACGGGTTTCATTTCCCGCGTCTCGGGAGAGAGCTTGGGCGCCGTCTCCCGGGCACGGGCCTCCGCACGCTCCGCAAGGGCCGCCGCGGTCTTCTGGACGCTGCGGGCGAAGCGTGCCCGTCGCTTGTTCCAGCTTTCGCTTCCGAGATTGTCGAGCGACACGTCCCCGGTATCGTGGCCGTAGCGCCAGACGAGCCCCGCTTCACGCAGCGGCACGAGACAGGACTTGTCGTCGGCATAGACGAGCCGCAGCGCCTCGCCCGCCTCGATGGGCTCGAGCCCCTCGAACCGGCCAAGCCCCTCGTCCTCGTGGACGACCAGATCACCGTGATGCAGGTCCTGCGCATCCGCGAGCCAGGGCGGCACCACGGTCGCTTGACCGGCCTCTTCCGCGGCGTGCCCAAGAAGATCGCGCGACGTCAGGGCAAGAAGCTCGCCGTCGCGGAACCCCCGATGAAGCGGGGCGCGCAGGAGGGCCGCCTGCCCGGCCGGCACGTCCATCGCGGCCTTCCAATCGGAAACTTCCGCGACCTCCGCGAACCGTTTTGCCATCCTCGCCATCCGCTTGGCGTCGCGGTTGCTACCGGCCAGTAGGACGCATCGCGTCTCCTTCATCGCCTCGCCCAGCGCCGCGCGGGGCCGCCTTTCCGCCGCGATTTCGGGCGCGGCTTCCAGTCCCTCGGTGGAAACGGGCGTCGCGCCATCCCGGACCGCCTCCCATTCCTCCTGCCCGAGGTAGAGCGCATCGGGCTCAAGCGGACGCCGGGAAGTACCGGCCTCGATCTCGGCGTCGGACCTCTCTCGCCGGGCCGTGGCGAGCGAGCCGACGAACCGGTCGCCCAGGGAAATCACCGCCTCCGCGAGGAAGACGGGCGCGTCGGGAAGATACGCGGTCAGCGGGACGAGCCCCTCCCGATGCGCGGGCAGCCAGTGTTCTTCCCCGCGCGGCCAGCCCGCCTCGGCATCCTCGGGAGGAGGCAGTTCGGTGGCCGGATCCACGGGCACGTCATCGACCGTCTCCACCGTGAGCTGCGTCACCGGATCGAAGGACTTCATCTCCGTGATCTTGCCGTCCTCGAGATGGAAACGGACAGGCGCGTCGGCCGCTGCGGGAAAGATGTCGATGACGGATCCGCGGATCGCCAGATCACCCGGTTCTCCGACGCGCTCCTCCTGGGCGTACCCGTTCCGCAAGGCCCAGGCCTGAAAGGCGTCGACATCGAACGTTGTGCCGCAGGCCAGGGAGCGGTGATCGAGCGCATCGGCAGGCAGGACCCGCTGCAGGAGCCCTGCTGGCGAGGTCAGAACGAGGACCGGGCCATCCTCCTCGATCCGGCGAAGCGCGGCGAGGCGGCGTCCCATGATACCGGTGCCGGGGGAGGCCCAATCGTAGGGGAGACAGTCCCAGCGGGGCAGAAGAACGGCACCGAGATCGGGCGCGATCACGGAGAGGAAGCGGAAGATTTCCGCCGCACGTTCTGCGTTTCGCGCGACATAGATCGCCCGGTTCGTCTCGTGATCCCTGACGGCGCGGAGAAGCCGGATGGCCTCGCCTCCTGCCGGCGAAATGTCTGCCATCTAAGCCCTCCACGGAATGGAGGGCAAACGGCAACCCGCCGTCGCGGTTCCGCGGCATTCCGCCACCCGGGGTCTGAGGATCATTCGCCCCCGCACCAACAAGTCCGCGAGAACGGATACGAGGTGAAGTTGCGTGGTGCGGGCGGTGGGACTCGAACCCACACGGCCTTTCGGCCCACAGATTTTAAGTCTGATATGTCTACCATTCCATCACGCCCGCCGGCGAATGGGGGCCGATGCTAGTCATGCACGACCGCTCCGCAATGCGAAAATGCCGGTGGTGACGCGACGATCCTCGGGCCTTGCCCCCGATCAGGCGACGACGGCTCTCTCGACCACCGCGTTCAGGAGAACGGCGAGGCCAGGAGCGAGATCGTCGGGGTCGCAGCTTTCCTCGTGATTGTGGGTGATCCCGTTGCGGCAGGGTGTGAAGATCATCGCGGTCGGACAATGCGCGGAGAGGTGATAGGCATCGTGGCCCGCCTGGCTCGCGATGTCGCGCCAGCGATATGGCGCGGCGTGACGACGGCAGAGCTCCGTGAGGTCCGCGTCGAAAATCGCCCCGCCCCAGCTCCATTCGTCCTCGATCGTCGCGGTACAACCCGCATGGGCCGCGGCTGCGTGCAAGCTTCGCCGCATCGTCTCACGCATGACCCGCGCCGCGGCGGGATCGGGATGGCGCACGTCGCAGACGGCCTCCGCGAAATCGGACAGGATCCCCGCACGGTTGGGCCAGGCGCGAAGGCTCGCCGCGGTCGCCTTGCCGTCCTGCGCGGCCTCTGCCCAGCCGAGATCGTCGACCGCGACGAGCCAACGCGCCGCGGCGATGAGGGCGTTCTGCCGCGCCTCCATGGGCGTGGGGCCGGTATGGGCCGTCCGGCCCGTGAACCGCGCCCGGATCCCGTGACTGTCATAGGCATGGGTGACGATCCCCACCTCGGCCCGCTCGGCATCGAGGATCGGGCCCTGCTCGATATGAAGTTCGAAATAGCTGTCGATCAGCCCGGCGGCGCAGGGCGTGTCGCCGAGGTAGCCGATGCGGCAAGCTCGTCTCCGAACCGCTTGCCGTCGTCATCCGTGAGGTCGTGGACCCAACCGGGATCGTGCGCGCCGACGAACGCGCCCGAGGCCACCATGGGCGGAGAGAACCGCGCCCCCTCCTCGTTCGTCCAGTTCGCGACCACGATCGGGCGATGCGTGGCGATGTCGAGATCGTCGAGACGGCGGACGATCTCGAGCCCCGCCAGAACGCCCGCGATCCCGTCGAACCGGCCGCCATCGACCTGCGTGTCGAGGTGGCTGCCGATCATGACGGGCGCGGCGTCCGGGTCGCGGCCGTCCCGCCGTGCGAAGATGTTTCCGCACGCGTCGATCGTCACGGACAGGGACGCATCCCGGCACCAGGAAACGAAGAGATCTCGCATGTCCCGATCCGCATCCGACAGGGTCAGGCGGGAGAGCCCGCCGGGCCGGCCCGGCCCGATCCGGGCCGAGGCTTCGATCGTCGACCAGTATCGATCGATATCGGGCGCGAGAGTCAAATGTGGCCTTCTGCCTTCGCCCATTCCGCGGTGCGGTCGAACGCGCGGGTCAGCCGCTCCACCATCTGGGTGATGTCGTCCTCCGTCACGATCAGGGGCGGGCATAGCGCGACCGTGTCATAGACGTTGCGGCAGATCAGGCCCTCCTCCTGGGCGTTCATGTAGACCGACTTCGCGAGGACACCCATCGGACCGATGGCTTCCGCGGTGTCCTTCTTGCCGACTTCGATCCCCGCGATGAGACCGACGCCCCGTACCTCGCCCACGATCGGATTTCCCTCGAGCGCCTTCAGCTGCGTCTGCATGAGCTCGCCCATCCGCGCGGCGTTGCCGATCAGGTCGCGCTCCTCGATGATCGCGAGGTTCTCGAGCGCCACGGCCGTCGCTACGGGATGACCCGACGCGGTATAGCCGTGCCCGAACGTCCCGAGCTTTTCGGTGTTGTCGGCGATCGCGTCGTAGACCTGTTCGCTGACCATGATCGCGGCCAGCGGCATGTAGGACGAGGTGAGCTGCTTCGAGACGACCATGATGTCGGGCGTGAAATCGTAGCGTTGGCACCCGAACGTGGTACCGAGCCGCCCGAACCCGTTGATCACCTCGTCGGCCACGAGCAGGATGTCGTATTTCTTGCAGAGCGCCGCGATGCCCGGCCAGTAGCCCTCCGGCGGCGTGATGACGCCGCCCGCGCCCATGACCGGCTCGCCGATGAAGGCGGCGATCGTCTCCGGACCTTCCGCGAGGATCGTGTCCTCGGTCTCCTTCAGCAGACGCGCGGTGAACTCGGCCTCCGACTCCCCCTGCCCGTTCTTCCAGTGATGCGGACAGGTCAGGTGCGTGACCGGGATCGCCGGCAGATCGAAATCCTTGTGGTTCGCCGGCAGTCCTGTAAGCGAGCCCGCCGCGACCGTGATCCCGTGATATCCCTTGAGGCGGGCGAGAAACTTCTTCTTCTCCGGCCGGCCGAGGGCGTTGTTCATGAACCAGACCATCTTGACGACGGTGTCGTTCGCCTCGGACCCGGAATTGGTGAAGAACACCCGGTTCAGGTCGCCCGGCGACATGTGCGCGAGCTTCTCGGCAAGCTTGATCGATGGCTCGTGCGCCTTGTGCGCGAAGCTGTGGTAGTAGGGCAGCGCATCCATCTGACGCATCGCCGCCTCTCTGAGCCGGGGTTCGGAAAAGCCGACGGCGACGGACCAGAGGCCGCCCAGCCCCTCGATATATTCCCGGCCCTCGCTGTCATAGACATGGACGCCCTTGCCATGGGTGATGATCATCGGTCCGTCGCGCTCATGCGCCCGCATGTTCGTGTAGGGGTGGATCGAATGGGCCTGATCCGAGATGGCGAGGGAATTCGATATCTTGTTCATGGGAAGTCTCCGATTGACGATGTCAGGCTGAAGCAGACTCGGGCGCATTGTCCAGTGCGCCCGCCAGGAATTCCGCCAGCGAGGTAATGAGATCGGGAGAGAGGTATCCCCCCTCCTGGATGTATGCCGTGGGCAGGTTTGCAGCGGCGATGGCCTTTCCGGCGCGCCGGAATCCATCGAAGGTGATCGCCATGCCCTTCAAGGGGTCGTTCTCGTGCGCGTCGAGCCCGAGGCTCACGACGAGCGCACCGGGATCGAACTCCGCGATCCGCGCGAGGGCCGTGTCGAGCGCGGCGAGCCAGGGGTCGTCCCCGGTCCCCTGCGGCAGCGGCAGGTTCAGGTTGAAGCCGGTGCCGTCGCCGGTCCCGGTCTCCGCCTCGTAGCCTAGGTAGAAAGGGTAGTAGGCGGCAGGATCGGTATGGATCGAGGCGAAGAGTACGTCGCTTCGGTCGTAGAAGATCCGCTGGGTCCCGTTGCCGTGATGGACATCGATGTCGAGGATCGCCACGCGCTCGTGACGTTCGCGCAGGCGTTCGGCCGCGATCGCCGCGACGTTCATGAGACAATGCCCCGCCGCCGTTTCCCGGTCGGTATGATGGCCCGGCGGACGGCAGAGCGCATAGGCCGGCCCCTGCCCCGCGGCGACCGTATCGGCGGCCGCCACCGCGCAATCGGCCGCGCGCCGCGACGCCTCCCAGCTATGCGCGCCGATGGGCGCGGACGTATCGCCCAGGTGCCACCCCGCCCGTGCGACGATGCTTTCGGGATAGGCGGCCCAATCGCGCTGCGCGAATACGTTCGGAACGATCTCGGGACCCGCGCCGGGCAGTTTCTGCCACTCGTCCCAGCCGGTTTCGAGAAAGTCGAGGAAGCGCGCGGAATGGACGGTCTCGAATGCCGCTCGCGGTACTTCGGGCGGCTCCTCGGTGGAAAGCCCTGCCCGTTCGAGCCCGGCGAGGAGCAGATGCGCCCGCTCCGCTTGCTCCGCGTTCGGCAGGATCGTCCCGTGGGTCAGGCGGAATTTCGGATCGTGCCGCTCGGTGGCGGCCGCATAGAAGCATCTCATGTCGTGCCCTGTTCAGGTCGAAGGCGTCGCCGGGAGTGCGATCACTCTCGACATCGCAACCATACGGTCCCGATCGCGGGGTTCCCACACGCCTTTCGCAAAAGCCTAACCTGCTATCTGTCGATTGTCGACAAATCTCTTCGACACGTCGTGAGGCAATAGCGAGGAGCGGAACGCGCATCGGACAGAGGCCATTGGCGTCACGCCTCGCTTGTTCAAAGGATGGGCACCCTTCCTCCGCGCAGGCGATTTTTATTGCAGTGCGGACATTGATCGTCCTCTCCGCGCGAAACCATCTCACGGTCGCCCCTCGCGTTCGATCTAAGTGGCTCCATGCTCGAACCGCTCACAATCGTCGTCGTTGAACCCGATCCCGAACGGGCCCGTTTCATCGTCGACGCCCTGACCGACAACGCCGATTATCGGGTTCACATCATCGCCGAGCGCGCCGCGCTGGCGCGACAGATCGCCAAGGTCAATCCGGACGTCGTGCTGATCGACGTCGCCGATCCGTCCCGTGACATCATCGAGGAATTGACCCTTGCGACGGGACCGCTCGACCGGCCCGTGGCGCTCTTCGTCGAACGCAGCGCGGAGGGGCTGTCGACCGCGGCGATCGAGGCGGGGTTGTCGGCCTACGTCGTCGACGGCCTGACACGCACGCGGGTGAAGCCCGTGCTCGACGCGGCCATCGCGCGGTTCCGCCTGATGGCGCGAATGCGTACGGAACTGGCCGAGACCAAGCGCGCCCTCGAGGAGCGCAAGGTGATCGACCGGGCCAAGGGTCTCCTGATGCGCGCCCGTGGTCTTCCCGAGGACGAGGCCTACGCCCTCTTGCGCCGCACGGCGATGGACCAGGGCCGCCGCGTCGCCGATGTGGCCGAAGCGCTGATCACGGCCGCGAGATTGCTGGAATGAAGGCGTCCGGCATCGACATCGGTTTCATGCCGCTCTTGGACGCCGCCCCGCTTCTCGTCGCCCAGGAAATGGGTTTCGCAGCCGAGGAAGGACTGGCGCTCAACCTTCACCGCGCGCCGTCGTGGTCCTCGGCCCGCGACGCGCTGACCTTCGGGCAGGTGACGGCGGCCCACATGCTGGCGCCGGTCCCGGTGGCCATGGCGCTCGGTCTGGGTGGCGGGGCAGCTCCCCTCGACGCGCTGTCGGTCCTGTCGATGAACGGGACGGTCGTGGGTGTCAGTCGGGATCTCGCCCGTCGGATGCGGGATGCGGGGCATGCCTTCGATTTCGCCAATGCGCGTGCCGCCGGGCAGGCCCTGATCGCGGCAGCGCCCGAGCCGCTGCGGATCGGCGTGCCGTTCCCGTTCTCCATGCATGCCGAACTCGTTTTCTACTGGCTCTCCGCGCTGGGCCGCCCCAGCCCGCAAAGCCTCTCCGTCCGTACCGTGCCGCCCCCGTTGATGGCCGACGCGGTCCGGGCGGGCGAGATCGACGCGTTCTGCGTGGGCGAGCCCTGGGGGTCGAAAGCCGTCGAGAGCGGAATGGGCGAGCTATTGCTTCCCGGAAGCGCCATCTGGGCCTACGCACCCGAAAAGATCCTCGCGGTGCGCCGCGACTGGGCCGAGGCCAATCCGGACCTGTCCAGCCGCCTGATCCGTGCGGTTTGGCGCGCGGGGCGCTGGCTCGACACCGCCGACGGCCGGTCGCTCGCAGCCGAACTCCTGTCGCGTCCAACCCATCTCGACATCTCGCCGGAGCTTGTCGAGCGTGGATTGTCCGGACGCCTGATCCTTGCCCGGACCGGCGAGACCCAGACAGCCCCCCGGTTCGTCGCGTTCCACGCAGGGCAGGCGAACTTCCCGTGGCGCAGCCAGGCGGCGTGGATCGGCGGCCAGCTCGCCGCACGTACGGGGCTCGACCGCGACGAGGCCGCAGCCTCCGCCCGCGCGGTGTTCCGCAGCGACCTCTACCGCGCGGCGCTGGAGAATACGGGTGCCGAGCTGCCCGCGGCTTCGTCGCGGATTGAAGGGGCCTTGGCCTGCGATTCGCCGGTCGCTGCTACCCGAGGAGATACGGTCCTGTTCCGCGACAGCTTCTTCGACGGACGCACGTTCGATCCGGTGTTCTGATACTGCCCATTTCGTCGGCAGGAGCGCCGTTCGCTGCCGCAATGCAGCGCAGCCTGCGGTTGCGAACGAAAAAGCTCTTCCGTTTCCCGTCCGGACGACTGCATGACGGTGGTGCGACAGGCAACGGGGCCGATCGCACTCCCACACCCGAACGACCGGGACGATGAGCAAAGCCGCTCGACCCTTCGCCTCAACGGCGAAGTGCGTCAGCGGCTTTTTTCGTGTTTGGCCGGCCCCACGGCGGCCCAAGATGGAACGACGACATGAAACACCTCCTGATCGGCCTCGCCGCCACCACCTGCCTCACCAGCCCCGCCCTCGCACAGATGCTGGAGTTGGAAAAGGACCAGCTGACCCTCGGGTTCATCAAGCTCACCGACATGGCGCCCCTCGCGGTCGCCTACGAGCAGGGGTACTTCCTCGACGAGGGTCTCTTCGTCACGCTCGAAGCGCAGGCCAACTGGAAGGTTCTGCTCGACGGCGTGATCGACGGCACGCTCGATGGGGCGCACATGCTCGCCGGCCAGCCCCTTGCCGCGACGATCGGATACGGCACCGAGGCCCATATCGTCACCCCCTTCTCGATGGACCTGAACGGCAACGGCATCACGGTGTCGAACGAGGTCTGGGAGATGATGAAGCCGAACATCCCCCAGTCCGCAGACGGCAAGCCGCAGCATCCCATCTCGGCCGAGACCCTGTCCCCGGTGGTCGAGGCCTTCGCCGCGAAGGGCGAGGCCTTCAAGATGGGCATGGTCTTCCCGGTCTCCACCCACAATTACGAACTGCGCTACTGGCTGGCGGCGGGCGGCCTCAACCCCGGCTTCTACGGCGATGGCGACGCCACCGGTCAGATCGGCGCCGACGTGCTGCTGTCGGTGACCCCTCCGCCGCAGATGCCGGCGACGCTCGAGGCCGGAACGATCCACGGCTACTGCGTGGGCGAGCCGTGGAACCAGCAAGCGGTGTTCAAGGGGATCGGCGTGCCGGTCATCACCGACTACGAGATCTGGAAGAACAACCCCGAGAAGGTCTTCGGCATCACCGCCGAGTTTGCCGAGGAGAACCCGAACACCACGCTGGCGCTCACCAAGGCGCTGATCCGCGCGGCGATCTGGCTCGACGAGAACGACAACGCCAACCGCGAGGAGGCCGTGGAGATCCTCTCCCGCCCCGAATACGTGGGCGCCGATGCCGAGGTCATCGCGAACTCGATGACGGGCACCTTCGAATACGAGAAGGGCGACGTGCGCGAGGTTCCCGACTTCAACGTCTTCTTCCGCTACAACGCCACCTACCCCTTCTATTCCGACGCGGTGTGGTACCTCACGCAGATGCGGCGCTGGGGCCAGATCGTCGAGGCCAAGGACGATCAGTGGTACTTCGACACCGCCGAGAGCGTCTATCGCCCCGACATCTATCTCGAGGCGGCCAGGATGCTGGTGGATGAGGGCCTCGCGCCGGAGGACGGCTTCCCCTGGGACACCGACGGGTACAAGGATCCGACCCCGGCCGAGGATGTCATCGACGGGCTGGCCTATGACGGGCGCGATCCGACCGGATACCTCGAAAGCCTCGAGATCGGCCTCAAGGATGGCCAGACCGTCACCGGCTCCGGCGTCGAAGGCTGATCGATCGGGTGCGCGGGACATTCGCGCACCCGTCCCCCGGACGCCTTCGAAACCCCATCTGCACTTTTCGGGAACGCATCATGACCGCCGTCGATCCGAACGCCCTCGAAGCACAGCACCGCGAGGCACGCCGCGCCCTCTGGTTCACCCGCATCAACAAGGCCGACGCGTGGTTCAACGTCCTCGGCCTGTCGTTTGTCACACCGCTCCTGCGGGCCGCTGCGGGCGACAACCCCAAGGCGCAACTTTCGGAGATCTGGCGCCTCCTCGGCGTGCCCCTTCTGGCCATCGTCGGTTTCCTGGCGCTCTGGGGCGTGCTGGCGCCGCAGGTCCAAACCTCGCTCGGCGCCGTCCCGGGACCGGTGCAGGTCTGGAGCGAGGCACGGGGGCTGCATGCCGACGCCGTGCGTACGGGAGAGCAGCGGGCCCGGTTCCAGGAACAGCTCGCCACCCTGAACGAACGTCGTATCGCGAACGGACAGGAGGCCATGGAACGCGCCTATACCGGCGCGCCGTCCTTCTATCAGCAGATCCGCACGTCGATCGGGACGGTGTTCTTCGGCTTCCTCGTCGCGACGGCGATCGCCGTTCCGCTTGGCATCGCAGCCGGTCTGTCGCCCACCGCCAACGCGGCGCTGAACCCGATCATCCAGATCTTCAAACCCGTGAGCCCGCTCGCCTGGCTGCCCATCGTGACGATGATCGTCTCGGCGGTCTACGTCACCAATGACGGACTTTTCGCCAAGTCGTTCCTCGTCTCGGCGATCACGGTGACGCTCTGCTCCCTCTGGCCCACGCTCATCAACACGGCCCTCGGCGTCGCTTCGATCGACAAGGATCTGGTGAACGTCTCGAAGGTCCTGAAGATGGGCACCTGGACCAAGATCACCAAGCTCGTCCTGCCCTCGGCGCTGCCGCTGATCTTCACCGGTCTGCGCCTGTCTCTCGGCGTCGGCTGGATGGTCCTGATCGCGGCCGAGATGCTGGCGCAGAATCCGGGCCTCGGCAAGTTCGTCTGGGACGAGTTTCAGAACGGCAGCTCGTCGAGCCTGGCGCGGATCATGGTCGCCGTCTTCACCATCGGCATCATCGGCTTCCTGCTCGACCGGCTGATGTTCGCGGTGCAGGCCGCCTTCACCTTCACGAACCAGCGGTGATCGGGATGGGTATCCTTTCGTTCGAAAACGTCTCGAAGAGCTACGGCGACAGCGCGGTCCTGAAGGGTATCGATCTCGACGTGGCCGAGGGCGAATTCCTCGTCCTGCTGGGGTTCTCCGGCACGGGCAAGACGACGCTGATCAATCTCATGGCGGGGCTCGAGCCTCCCACGACGGGTCGTGTCACCTTCAAGGGCCAACCCGTCACCGGACCCGGCCCGGAGCGTGGCGTGATCTTCCAGAACTACTCCCTGATGCCGTGGCTGACCGTGACCGGAAACGTGCGTCTCGCGGTCGATACCGTCTTTCCGAAACTGACCGCCAAGGAGAAGGACGCCAAGGTTGCGCACTACGTGAAGATGGTGGGCCTTTCCCATGCCGCCACCCGACGCCCGGCCGAATTGTCGGGAGGGATGCGGCAGCGGGTGAACGTGGCGCGTGCGCTGGCGATGAACCCGCAGGTGCTGCTGCTGGACGAGCCACTCTCGGCGCTCGATGCGTTGACGCGGGCCAACCTCGCCGACGAGATCGAGGCGATCTGGCAGGAAGAAAGACAGACCTGCGTCCTCATCACCAACGACGTGGACGAAGCCATCGTGCTGGCCGACCGGATCGTCGCCTTGACCCCGGACGGCACGCTCGGGCGGGAGTTCACCGTGACGATCCCGCGCCCCCGCGAACGCGGCGCCATGAACCATCACGAGGGGTTCAAGCGCCTGCGCGCCGATATCACCGGTTACCTCATGGATGTGGGCATCAAGACCGAGGCGCAGGGAAGGAAGACGCTGCCGAACGTCACCCCGATCCACGGAATACCCAAGGCGCAGAAGGAGGCACAGACCGGCATGATCGAAGAGCGGTTCCTCGACTTCAGCCAGCTCCACAAGGTCTATCCCACGCCGAAAGGGCCACTGACGGTGGTCGAGAATTTCGATCTCAAGATGAACCGCGGCGAGTTCATCTCGCTCATCGGCCATTCGGGCTGCGGCAAGTCCACGGTGCTGACCATGGCCGCCGGGCTCAACGACATTTCCAAGGGCGCGATCAAGCTCGACGGGCGGCACGTGATGGGCGCGGATCCCGAGCGCGCGGTGGTGTTCCAGTCTCCGTCGCTCTTTCCGTGGCTCACCGCGCGCGAGAACTGCGCCGTGGGCGTCGACAAGGTGTATCCCCGCTCCTCCCGCGCCGAGCGGCAGGACGTGGTGGAATACTACCTCGAACGGGTGGGCCTCGCAGATGCGATGGACAAGCCCGCCGCGGAGCTTTCGAACGGGATGAAGCAGCGCGTCGGCATTGCGCGCGCCTTTGCGCTGTCGCCGAAGCTCCTGCTTCTCGACGAACCCTTCGGCATGCTCGACAGCCTGACCCGCTGGGAGTTGCAGGAGGTGCTGATGGAGGTCTGGGACCGCACCAAGGTCACCGCGATCTGCGTCACCCACGATGTCGATGAAGCGATCCTGCTGGCCGACCGCGTCGTGATGATGACGAACGGCCCGCAGGCGACGATCGGGCGGATCGTCGATGTGGACCTGCCGCGTCCGCGCTCGCGCAAGGCGCTGCTCGAACACCCCGACTACTATCTCTACCGCGAACAGGTGCTCAACTTCCTGGAGGAATACGAGCATGGCGCGCGTCCCAAACCCAAACCGGCCGACACGGCCATCGCGGCGGAGTGAGTTCCATGGACACGGTTCTGGAGGCGACGAAAACTTTCGTGGAGGTCGCCGAGATCTGGGTGCCCGAAGAGGGCCGCCTCGTACTGTCCGGCGGCGTCTACGGCGCTCATGGCACCTTCGCGCACGCTTCGCATGACGAAAGTTTCGCGAAGGGGGAAGGTCTGCCGGGCAAGGCTTGGGCCGAGGCGCGCCCTGTCGTATTGAAGCAATTCGACGGCTCCTACTTCAAGCGCACCGAGGCGGCGAAGGAGGCCGGCCTGACCAGTGCCGTCGCGGTTCCCGTCTTCGCCGGGTCGAAGCTGAAAGCGGTGCTGGTCATTCTTTGTGCCGACGACGCGACCCGGACCGGTGCCATCGAGGTCTGGGCCGAAGCGGACGGTATCCTGACCCTCGACGACGGCTATTACGGGGCCGCAAGCCATTTCGAATGGGTCAGCCAGCACACGCAGTTCCCGCGTGGCCAAGGTCTTCCGGGGGGTGTCTGGGCCTCGAACACGCCGATCCTGATGCGGGATCTGGGTTCCGGCTACAGGTTCGTGCGATCCGAAAGCGCGGGCCGGGCGGGTCTGACCACCGGTCTCGGCCTTCCCGTCCCGGTGCCGGGCGGCACGACCTATGTGCTGACGCTGCTCTCGGCCAAGGGCACGCCTATCGCACGCCGCTTCGAGATCTGGGACGCGCGCGCCGCCAGGACCGGCCCCCGCGAGACGGCGAGGCTGACCGACGGCATCTGCGAACGCGAAGGCCCGCTTTGGGATCCGGAGAACGCCGGGAAGGAACGCGTGGCCCATGTCTGGGAAGGGCCAGTGGGCCGCGTTCTCGGCACCGGACTACCGGTGGTCGAGACCGGGGCCGCGGCCGGCGGCTATGCGATGATGGTAGGGCTTCCGATCCACAGGGGCGGCGAGCTTGCCCACGTGGTCGCCTGGTATTGCTGAGGAGCGGGATCATGGAACGTTTGGTTGTCATAGGCGCGGGCATGGCCTCGGGGCGCCTGCTCGAGCATCTTTTCGAGGCCGCGCCGGGGCGGTTCGAGGTCACGCTCTTCAACGCGGAACCGCGCGGCAATTACAACCGCATCATGCTGTCGCCGGTCCTCTCCGGAGAAAAGAGCTATGCCGAGATCGTCACCCATGACGACGATTGGTACGCCGCGCATGGCGTGACCTGTCGGTTCGGCGAACGCGTCCAGCACATCGATCGCGACCGCAAGGTGGTCACGGGCGCGACTGGCGATGTACCCTACGACCGGCTCGTGATCGCGACCGGCTCCGATCCGTTCATCATCCCCTGTCCCGGACACGACCTCGATGGCGTGATCTCCTACCGCGATCTCGACGACACCAACCGCATGATCGACCAGCCGCCGGGCACCCGTGCCGTGGTGATCGGCGGTGGCCTCCTCGGTCTCGAGGCCGCGGCGGGCCTGCGTCTGCGCGGGATGGAGGTCACGGTCCTGCACCTCTCCGGACATCTGATGGATCGCCAGCTCGACCCGGCGGCGGGGTATCTGCTGCGCGCCGATCTGGAGCGACGCGGCATTTCCGTGATGACCCAGGCCTCGACCTCACGCATCCGGGGCGAGGGCCGCGTCGAAGCGGTCGAACTCGAGGACGGTACGATCCTGCCGGCCGATCTCGTGGTCATGGCCGTGGGTATCCGCCCCTCGGTCAAGCTCGCCCAGGCGTCGGGGCTCACGGTAGGTCGCGCCATCGAGGTGGACGCACAGATGCGAACCTCCGACCCGAACGTCTTCGCGGTGGGCGAATGCGTGGAGTTCGCAGGCCAGCTCTTCGGGCTGGTCGCCCCGCTCTACGATCAGGCCAAGGTGCTCGCCGCGACGCTGCTGGACGAGCCCGCCGCCTTCACGCCGAAACAGCTCTCGACCAAACTCAAGGTCACCGGTTGCGATCTGTTCAGCGCCGGCGATTTCTCCGACGGACAGGGTCGCGAGGACATCGTCTTCCGCGATCCCGCGCGCGGGATCTACAAGCGATTGGTGGTGGCGGACGACCGTCTCGTCGGCGCGGTGATGTACGGCGACACGGCGGACGGCAATTGGTTCTTCGGGCTGATCCGTGACGAGACCGACATCGCGGAGATGCGCGAGACACTGATCTTCGGGCCCGCCTACCAGGGAGGGTCCGTGCAGGACCCTTTGGCCGCCGTTGCAGCCTTGCCGGCTGATGCAGAGATCTGCGGCTGCAACGGCGTCTGCAAGGGTCGGATCATCGAGGCCATCGAAGGCGGCGCGACGGACCTCGGCGCCGTGCGCGGCGCGACCAAGGCCAGCGCCTCGTGCGGCACCTGCACCGGCCTCGTCGAACAGGTGCTCGCCGCCACCCTGGGTGACGCGTTCACGATCACCGCGGCCCAGCCCGTCTGCGGCTGCACCGATCTCAGCCACGAGGACGTGCGCCGCCTCATCAAGAGCCGCGAACTGAAGTCGCAGCCTGCCGTCTGGCAGGAACTCGGCTGGCGCACGCCGAACGGCTGCCACGTCTGCCGCCCGGCGGTGAACTTCTACCTGCTGGCGGACTGGCCGCTGGAGTATCACGACGACCCGCAGAGCCGTTTCGTCAACGAGCGCAAACACGCCAACATCCAGAAGGACGGGACCTTTTCGGTCGTGCCCCGCATGTGGGGCGGGATCACGAGCGCGTCCGAACTGCGCGCCATCGCCGATGCCGCCGAGAAATACGACGTGCCCACGGTCAAGGTCACCGGCGGGCAGCGGATCGACCTCCTGGGGGTGAAGGGAGAAGACCTGCCCGCCATCTGGGCCGACCTCAACGCCGCCGGTCTGGTGTCGGGACATGCTTATTCCAAGGGTCTGCGCACCGTGAAGACCTGTGTCGGAACCGATCATTGCAGGTTCGGCACACAGGACAGCACCGGTCTCGGCATCCGCCTCGAGAAACGGCTCTGGGGGTCATGGACGCCGCACAAGGTCAAGCTCGCCGTCTCGGGCTGCCCACGCAACTGCGCGGAGGCGACATGCAAGGACGTGGGCATCGTCTGCGTCGACAGCGGCTACGAGATCGGCGTCGGCGGTGCGGCGGGCATGGATGTGAGGGAAGTCGAGCGCCTTGCCAAGGTCGCGACCGAGGACGAAACGGTCGAGTGGACGGTGGCCTTCGTCCAGCTCTACCGCGAGCACGCGAAATATCTCGACCGACCCTACAAGTGGCTCGCTAAGGTCGGACTCGACTGGGTGATAGACACGCTGTCCGATCCCGCGACGCGCAGCGCGTTGGTGGAACGGTTCGATCTCAGCCAGACCATCTACCAGACGGACCCCTGGGCGCAGCACACCGCCCGCGAGACCGCGCGGAGCTTCGCGCCCATCGCGGATCTCACGCTGGAGGCCGCGGAATGAGCTGGATCGACATTGGCGCATTGGGCGATGTTCCGGTTCGCGGCGCGCGCCTGGTGAAGACGCATGCGGGCTGCATCGCGCTCTTCCGCACCACCGAAACCGAGATCTTCGCCACCTCGAATACATGCGCGCACAAGGGTGGACCGCTCAGCGAGGGGATCGTCCACGACCGCAAGGTGACCTGCCCGCTGCACAACTGGGTCTGGTCGCTCGAAACCGGCGAGGCGCAGGGTGCCGACCAGGGGCGCATCGCGACATATCCCGTCCGGATCGAGGATGGCCGCATCCTGATCGACGGCGACGCCATCGACAGGCGGAGCGCGGCATGAGCGAGGTCCGCTCGACCTGTCCCTATTGCGGGGTGGGTTGCGGGGTGATCCTTGCACCCGGGGCGGACGGATTGCAGGTGCGCGGCGATCCGCACCACCCGGCCAACCGGGGGCGGCTCTGCTCCAAGGGATCGGCGCTGGCCGAGACGGTCGGAACCGAAGGCCGGTTGCTCGCCCCGCGGATCGGTGGGCGCCAGACCGACTGGGAAACCGCGCTCGACCACGTGGCGCGCCGTTTCGCGGACACCGTCGCGACCCACGGCCCGGACAGCGTGGCCTTCTACGCCTCGGGGCAGATGCTGACCGAGGATTACTACCTCGCCAACAAGTTCATGAAGGGCTTCGTCGGCACCGCCAATATCGATACCAACTCGCGGCTCTGCATGGCGTCGACGGTCGCAGGTCATAGACGCGCCTTCGGCACCGACACGGTGCCCGGTACCTACGAGGATCTCGACGACGCCGACCTAGTTGTGCTGGTCGGTTCGAACCTCGCGTGGTGTCACCCCGTTCTCCATCAGCGTGTCCTGGCCGCCAAGGCCGCGCGCGGCACGAAGATCGTGGTCGTGGATCCGCGTCGGACCGCCAGCTGCAACGGCGCGGACCTGCACCTGCCCCTTGCCATCGGCTCGGATGTGGCGCTCTTCAATCGGCTCCTTGCGGCAATCCACGAAGCGGACGCGGTCGATCACGGTTACATCGCAAGCGTGACCGGCTTCGACGCCGCGCTTGCCGCGGCGCGCTCGGCCGACATCGCGCCTACCGGGCTCGCTCCCGATCTCGTCGAAAGCTTCTGCCGCCTGTGGATCGGGACCGAGCGCGTGGTCACCGTCTTCAGCCAAGGCGTGAACCAGTCCACGTGCGGAACCGACAAGGTGAGCGCCATTCTCAACTGCCATATCGCCACGGGCCGTATCGGCAAGCCGGGCATGGGCCCGTTCAGCGTCACCGGCCAGCCCAACGCGATGGGTGGGCGCGAGGTCGGGGGGCTGGCGAACACGCTCGCCTGCCATCTCGACATCGAGAACCCCGCCCATCGCGCGGCCGTGGCCGGTTTCTGGTCTGCGCCACGCCTTGCCGCCACTCCGGGCCTCAAGGCCGTCGACATGTTCCGCGCGGTGGCAGATGGGCGCGTCAAGGCGCTCTGGATCATGCACACGAACCCGGCCGCGACCTTGCCCGAAGCCAATGCGGTGCGCGAGGCCATCACCGAGTGCCCGTTCACGGTGGTTTCCGACGTGACCAACGCGACCGATACGGCGCGGCTCGCCGACGTCCTGCTGCCCGCCGCGGCCTGGGCCGAGAAGGACGGCACGGTCACCAATTCCGATCGGACGATCTCGCGCCAGCGCGCGGCCCTCACCCCGCCGGGACAGGCGAAACCCGACTGGTGGCACATCGCGCAGGTGGCGACCCGCATGGGTCACGCCCACGCCTTCGACTATGTCGGTCCGTCCGAAATCTTTCGCGAACACGCCGCATTGTCGGGGATCGCCGGCGGTCTCGGGCGCGACTTCGACATCTCCGGTCTCGCGGACCTGACCGATGCCGATTACGACGCTCTCGCTCCCACACGGTGGCCGGTCGCCGCGCGCCGCGGGGGTCGCTTCTTCGCCGACGGCCTGGCCTTCCATGCGGATGGAAAGATGCGGATGATCCCCGTGCATTGGTCCGAGCCTGTAGGCAAGACGGAACCGCGCTATCCATTCCGCCTGAATACCGGGCGGGTACGCGACCATTGGCACACGATGACGCGCACCGGCCGCTCCGCCAGGCTTTCGGCCCACCTCGCCGAACCCTTTGTGGAGATCCATCCCGAAGACGCGGACCGCCTTCACATCGCGCCGGACACGTTGGTCGAAGTGTCGTCCCCCACAGGAAGCGCAATCCTGCGCGCCACGATTACGGACGCGGTGCAGCCGGGTACGCTCTTCTCACCGATGCACTGGTCCGCGGAGACCGCCCCCTCGGGCCGGATCGACGCGATGGTGGCCGCGGCGACAGATCCGATTTCGGGACAGCCGGAAAGCAAGGCAACGATCTGCGCGGCGCGTCCCTTCGCGGCCGCCTGGTACGGCTTCGCCGTCTCCGCCGGGCCGATGGCGCCTGCCTGCGAGTACTGGGCCGTTGCGCGCAGCCCGAACGGCTGGCGGGCGGAACTCGCAGGCCGCAACGCTCCCGCAGACTGGGAGGCCGCCGCACGTGCCCTCTTCGCCCTTCCCGATGCCGACGCGCAAATCATGAGTGATCCGGCCCGCGGCATCGCGCGGATCGCGATGCGGGTCGAGGGACGCGTCGCCGCCGCGCTCTTCATCGCGCCGCAGCCCGTGGGTGTGATGCGCGATCACCTGACCACGTTGCCCGAAACCGACACGCTGACGGGCCGCGCCCCTGCCGACCGACCCGATCCCGGGCCGGTCCTCTGTTCGTGTTTCGGCGTGGGGATGAACACCATCGTCACCGCGATCGAAACGGACGGCCTGCTCACCGTCGAAGCCGTCGGCGCGGCGCTGTCCGCGGGCACGAATTGCGGCTCGTGCCGCCCCGAGATCGCGGCGCTGCTCACCGCCGCGCAAGCCCGCGTGGCCGCGGAATGACCCTCGCCCCCTTCGTACAGATCCTCGGCCGCGGGCAGGGCCGCGCGCGGTCGCTCGATCAAGACGAGGCCCGCGCCGCGATGACGGCGATGCTTGCCCACGATGCGGCACCGGAGGCGATCGGTGCGATCCTGATGCTGATGCGGATGAAGGGAGAAACCGCGCAGGAGATCGCGGGCTTTGCCGCGGCCGCCAAGGCATCGCTTGGTGAATGGGTCGGAACGCGCCCCGGGCTCGACTGGCCGTGCTACGCCGCGGGACGCACCCGTGGCCTGCCGTGGTTCCTGCTCTCTGCGAGGCTGGTGGCGGCCGCGGGCGTACCGGTGCTGCTTCACGGCTGGAACAGTCACCAGTCGCGCGGCGCCTCCGTCCGCACAACCCTTCCGATGATCGGCCTGCGCGTGGCCCGGGACCCGACGGGCGCGGCCCGGGATCTGGCCCATGACGGTATCGCCTACCTGCCTCTCGAGGCGCTGGCGCCCGGCCTCATGAACTTGCTCCGCCTGCGCGATACGCTTGGTCTGCGCTCCTGCATCAACACGGTCTGCCGAATGCTGAACCCGGGAGGCGCCCACGCCGCGGTACAAGGTGTTTTCCATCCACCCTACCGGGAGCTTCAGGCCGATGCCGGCGCGCTGCTGGGCCTCGACCGGCTCAGCGTACTGAAGGGCGGTGGCGGCGAGTTCGAGCACCATCCCGGCAAAGACATCGCGCTCTTCGGACTGCGCGACGGGCGACGCTGGACCGGAACGGCGCCGCATGTCACCGCCGGTCACAGGCGTCTCGCCGATGCCCCGTCGGACCCACAGGCGCTGGCGGAGATCTGGAGCGGTACGCTTCAGCACCCGTTCGCCGAAGCCATCATCCTGTCGACCGCCGCCCTCGCCCTCGACGCGGCGGGCGTCGATGCCCCGCACCGCACCGCGCGCGCGCTCTGGGACGCGCGAAATCGACATATCGCCGCCTGACCGGAGACGTCCATGCAGAGCTTTCCCATGTTCATCCGTACCACTGGCCGCCGCGTGGTGATCGCGGGCGGAGGCGAACAGGCCGCTCAAAAGGCGCGGCTCCTGACGAAGACCGATGCGCAACTCGTCCTCGTCGCGCCCGCTCTCGACGCGGAACTGGCCGCGCTGGTGAAATCGGGGCGGGCCTGCCACGTGCCCGGCCCGGTCACCTCTACCCTCTTCGAGGGCGCGGCGATGGGCTTCATCGCGACGGGCTGCCCTGGGCTCGACGCCAGCCTGTCGGACCTCGCCCGCGCAGCACGTTGCCCGGTAAACGTGGTCGACCAGCCGGCGCTCTGTGACCTGACGACACCGTCGATCGTGGACCGCGACCCCGTGGTCGTGGCCATCGGCACCGAAGGCACCGCCCCCGTGCTCGCCCGGCAGATCAAGACCGAGGTCGAGCGCCTGCTGCCGCCCTCTCTCGGCGGCCTCGCCGCGTTCGCAGGTCGCCTGCGCGCCGGTGTCGCGGCACGGGTGCCGCGCGAGGGCCGGCGCGCCTTCTGGCGCTGGGTGTTCTCGGGCGATCCGCGTACCGCCTGGATCCGTGGTGCGGAGCGCGACGCCGCGCGCCTCGTCAAGCAGGCTCTCGAGGCCGGCCGCGCGCCCGATGCACTTTCTGCCGGCTCCGTCGCCTATATCGGCGCGGGCCCCGGGGCCCGCGATCTGCTGACGCTGCGCGCCGTCGCGCGCCTTCAGGAAGCCGACGTGATCTTCCATGACCGGCTCGACGACCCGGACGTGATGGAACTCGCCCGCCGCGACGCCGAGCGCGTCTTCGTGGGCAAGGCAGTTGGCATTCGTGCTTGGCCGCAGGAGCGGATCGATGCGGTCGTCATCGCCGAGGCCCGCAAGGGCCGTCGCGTCGTCCGCCTGAAATCAGGCGACCCGGCGGATCTCGATCGCCTCGGCCAGGAACTCGACGTCGCACGTACTGCGGGAATCGCGATCGAGATTGTCCCCGGGGTTGCGGCGTCTCGCATCTCTAGAACCACAATTGGGCGACCGCTCAAAACGCGCAGCGCGACGAAACATGCCGCCGCGCTCCACAAGGAAGAAGGTGTACTCCCCGACGTGGCATGGAGCGCTCATCAGCCCTGGCGCTGACGGCAAATTCAGGGACGAGCGGATCGCGTCTACTTTAAAGAAAGGCGGTGGCAGGCATGGAAGTCTGGCTTGTCGCACGTGCTGTTGTGAGGGAGTCCGTTCGACAATCCTGTAGGTCGGTCGCATGCTGAAGCCGACAGCATCCGCTACCGCGAGGCGAGCTGGTCCGAGCCCGATGCCTCGCAGGGACGACCTGGCACCCTGTAGTCTGGTTCAACCGAAAGATTGCGTAGCATGCGTCTGGAACCGGCAAGCGCGGGCACCTCAATCCCTTGAGTGACATTGCTGTTCAAACCTGCTCGACGTCGAAGGACCTGTTCGGCCTTCCGCTTCGTCTCACCGTCGGCCTTGTCGAAAGCTTAATCAATGGCCGGACTTAGGCTGCAGACTCATTAAGTTAGAGCCAGAACAAGACGGTTGCTGCGAGGGCGATCGCTGACAAGAAAGCCTTCGGGCACCGATCGTAGCGAGTGGCGACGCGGCGCCAATCCTTTAGGCGCCCGAACATGATCTCGATCCTGCTGCGGCGCTTGTAGCGGCGTTTATCATATCGGACCGGCTTGTCGCGCGACTTCCGTCCCGGGATGCAGGGGGTTATTCCTTTGTGTACAAGGTCTTCGCGGAACCAGTCCGCGTCATATCCGCGATCTCCGAGCAGCCAGTCGGCCGCCGGCAAACTACCCACCAAAGCCCTGGCTCCGGTATAGTCGCTGACTTGTCCGGCTGTGATGAAGAACCGTATCGGGCGCCCGATACTGTCGGTGATGGCGTGAAGCTTCGTGTTCATCCCGCCGTCCTCGGGGAAACGATCCACTGGATCGTCTCCTGATCCTCGAACTCCGTCCGATCAGCCTGCCACGCCCCCCTTTTTCAACCGCAGGCTGGAAGCCGTGCGATGTGCCTTGAGATAAGTTGCGTCGATCATGATCGTCTTCCGTTCCGCGCCCTCGGCTGCCAACCCTTCCATG